>CAVQOD010000004.1:0-53929 GCA_963714345.1 uncultured Alphaproteobacteria bacterium
CGGCGCCGGTAAGCACCGCGAGCACGCCGGGCATGGCGCGCGCCTCCGTAGCGTCAATGCCGCGGATCAGTGCATGGGCATGCGGCGAGCGCACCGCCGCGCCATAAGCCTGATCCGGGAAATTGAAATCGTCGCTGTAGCAGCCGCGGCCGGTGACAAGACGCAGATCTTCCTTGCGGCGTACCGTAGTTCCGATGCCTGATTGCATGATGGCGGTTGGGTTCAGACTGGCGTGGTGGCCGGTGCTAATGATTTCATAGCGCGGTGACCGCGGCTACCCGTTTTTCCGCCCCACGGTCATGCTCAAAGGAGGGCGCTCGAATGAGAACGCATCGTTTGGATGCCGGACCCGAAACGGTGCATTGGGGTTTTTTCGACGCCTCGCTCAAGCCGCTGATCACCGTTGAACCCGGCGACGAGGTGGTCATCTCGACGGTGTCCGGCCCGGCCGCGGCGCTGCCGCACGCAGGTTCCGGTCTCGCCGTGCCGGATGCGCTGCGCGCGATCCACGCCAGCGTGCCGCAGAAGCTTGAACGGCCCGCACATCCTCACCGGGCCGGTCGCGGTGCGCGGCGCCAAAGCCGGGCAGGTGCTCGAAGTCCGCATCAAGGCAATCGAGCTGTTCTACGACTGGGGCTACAACGCCATCCGGCCGCTGGCCGGTGCGCTGCCGGACGATTTCGAAACGGCGCGTCTCATCCATATTCCGCTCGACCGCGCGCGCATGGTGGGCCGGTTGCCGTGGGGTCTCGAGCTGCCGCTCAAGCCGTTCTTCGGCATCATGGCGGCGGCGCCGCCGCCGGCATGGGGCGCGGTGGCTTCGCCGCCGCCGCGGCGCAACGGCGGCAACATGGACAATAAGGAGCTGGTCGCCGGCGCGACGCTCTATCTGCCGATCCATGTCGACGGCGCGCTGTTCTCGGTCGGCGACGGCCACGGCGTGCAGGGCGACGGCGAAGTCTGCATCACCGCGATCGAGACCGGCCTGGTCGGCACGTTCGAACTCCATGTGCGCGACGACATGAAGCTCGAATGGCCGCTCGCCGAGACGCCGACGCATGTCATGACCATGGCGTTCGATCCCGATCTCGACGACGCGGTGGTGATCGCGCTGCGCGACATGATCAAGCTCATCTGCGCGCGCACCGGAATTTCGCGCGAGGACGCCTATACGCTATGCAGCCTGGCCGCCGATCTGCGTGTCACCCAGGTGGTGAACGGCGCCAAGGGCATTCACGTCATGCTGGAGAAGGCGCACCTCGCGCGTTAGTGCGCTACTTTTGGCTCTTCGACGCGATGGAAGCCGAGCCGCTGCATCACCGGCTCGTCGGTGACACGCAACAGCAGCGCATCCTCGGCGGCCTCGTGGTGATGCGGCCGCCAGGCCGGTGCGGCGATGACGTCGCCGCGGCGCCATTCGAAGCGTTCGCCGTCGACCGTCGTCGCGCCCGAGCCTTTGACGACCGCGTAGATATTATTCGCCGTCGTGCGATACGGCGCCGTTGCAACGCGCGGGGCAAGCCGCATCATCGACAGTCCGATCGTATCCATCGCCGGATTGCCGAGCTCGACATGGGTGCCGAACGGGCCAGTCGGATCGGGCGTTGCGGCATCGAGGCGTTTGAGGTTTCGCTCAGCGGAAACACAAACGGCGAATCCTTGGTCGGCGGCGCGTCGGCGAACGCCTCGTGGGTTTTGTCCTCCTCGGCCGGCTCGAAGAACATCGGCTCGAGCAATTGCACCAGCGGCACGTCGAGGAAGTCGAGCCAATAGGCGCTGGCGCGGCTGTCGTTGCCGTGACCGTGGCTGCACCAGTTCGGCGTGAGCAGCACATCGCCCGGCTCCATGGCGAGCTTGACGCCGTTGACGTCGGTATAGACGCCGGGCTCGGCGTCGATAATGAGGCGCAGCGCATTCGGCGTATGGCGGTGCGCCCGCGCCCATTCGCCCGGCATGATCATCTGGTAGGCGCTGACCATGGTGCGCACCGTGCCGTAGCTTTCGCCGGACGCCGGATTGAACAAGATGAGATTGCGCCGCTCGGCAAGCTCGGTATTGATCAGCCGGCCGGCGGCATCGAGCGCGCCGCGCGCCTGTTCGTAGGTCCAATGCGCCGGCGCGAAATTCTTTTTCGGCGCCGGCCACAGCGAAGCGACCTTCTTGTTCCAGCCCGGCGCGATGCCGACTTGCGCGAGCTTGCCGTAGAGCTCCTCGAGCGTGCCGGAGCGGGCGAGATCTTCTCGGGACGGGGCCTGCATGGGGTTTCCTCTTCGATAATGGCTACAGTTTAGATGGAAATATCGGCCGCTTGCACCGCCGGTTTTTCCGTGACGGCGATCAGGAACCGCGGCCGCGCCGCGCACGACATCGACAAGACGCAGCGCATCCTCCGGCATGCGGTCGTCACGCCAGGCGACATGGCCGTCGGGGCGCACCAGCACGAATTTGCGCTGGTAAAGCGCTGCGATCTGCGGCTCGGCAATGGCGACGAAGGCCATCGGCACCTCGCGTTGCTTTGCGGCCTCAAGGAGCGGCGCAGCTTCGGTGGCGTCCGCGCCGAAGACAAGCAGCGTATAAGCCTCGGCCGAACAGATCGAGCGTCGAGCGGCCGTCGGCAAGCAAGGCGTGCGGGGCGCGGTGTCCGGGCCGCGCCGTCGGCACATAGGTTCCCGGATCGTCGGGCGGCGCCGGCGTGCCATCCGGCCAGCAGATCGGCGATCCCTCATAGCGATAGCCGAGATGGATGCCGAGCGTGTGCCATTCGCGGCGCATGGTTTCGCCGAACTCGCGCCCGACCCGTTCCCGCGTCGCCGCGCCTTGCGGCGTGGTGTCGAGCAGATCGGCATGCCGGCCGACCGAAAGCATCCGCCGCAGATTGCCGCTCGCTTCCGCGACGTTGCGCGCGCCGACCGGCTGGCGCTCGGCGGTGTAGGAATCGAGAAGGCCGTCGCCGCCCCAGCCCTCGATCATGGCGGCGAGCTTCCACGACAGATCGACCGCGTCGCCGATGCCGGTATTCATGCCGAAGCCGCCGGTCGGCGACATGACATGCGCGGCGTCGCCGGCGATAAAGCCGCGGCCGTTGCGATAGCGCTCGGCGACCAGTTCGCGCCGCACCCACGGCAGCACGCTCAAAATCTCGAATTCGAAGTCGCGGCCGACGGCGCGGCGGATCGCAGCCTCGATTTCTTCGTTCGTGTATTCGCGCTGCTCCGCTCCGCCGATGATCGAGAAGCGCCATTCGTCGCGGCCGTTGATCGCGACGATGGTCGCCCAGGTGCCTTCCGGGCCGATGAAAATGTGCCGGTAGGCTTTGCCCTTGTCGTGCAACGAAAGCAGATGCGGGCAGCGGAAGATGACGTTCGTGGTGTAGGTCAACACCGGGTTACCCGCCATGCGGATGCCGAGCGTTTCACGCACCAGGCTGCGCGCGCCGTCGCAGCCGACGATGTAACGCGCGCATAATCTCGTCGCGCGCGCCGGTTTCGGCGTTCTCGACGACGGCCGTCACCAGATCGGCATTTTGCGTGAACGAGACAAGCCTCGTGCGGTAGCGCAACGTTACGCTTTGCTGCGACGCCGCGAAGGCGCGCAGGATCGGATCGAACATGTTCTGCGGGCAGCGCTCGCGCCGTTGCGGGCTTTCCTTGGGCGGCGGCGCTTGGCCGATGCCGGGGAAGCGCTCGCGAGCCAGTTCGTAGCCGGTGAGGCTCGTCAGATAGACGTTGTCCTGCGCGTAATCGCGCGGATAGGGCGAGCCTTCGACCGCGGGCACCAGCCCCCAGCGCCGGCAGAACTCCATGGTGCGGATGCCGACAAGGTCCATGCGCGGCTGATAGATCGAGCCGTCCGACTGCTCGATCAGCGCGCAGGGAATGCCGCGCCAGCCGAGATCGCCGGCGAGCGCCAGCCCGACCGGGCCGCCGCCGACGATCAGAACCGGCTCGATTCTCGACTGCACTTGCCGCGTCCCGGCGCTTCGCGTGACGATGGGCGTGCCCATACGCCGGCCGAGCGCGGCCAAGGAAACTGCAGCCTGCGCGCCTTGGCGGTTGTCGCCAGCGGTCCGCCGTGACACCATTTGCCGGTTGGCTCGTTGGGGTTTCGAAGCGCCATGCCGCGTAGGAAAGTTCGCAGGAAGTACCCCTGGGCATAGCTGTCCGACGACGAGTTGCTGAAGGTCCGGCTCAAGGACCTCAAAGTGACGGTCGAGGGCACCTGGCTCGCGAAATGCCTGCGCACGCTCTACGACGAACTTGCCGAGCATGGCATCCGGGTGCGGCCGCATGCCTGGATTTCGAGTGAGTGGTTTTCCCCCGAAAACACTCCCGGCATCGCCATCCCTTTCTATCTGGCGCATCCCCGGCTGATGCGGCTCGAGAAGAAGATGATCCTCGACGTCGAGGGCGGCACCACCTCCGAATGCATGCGAATTCTCCGCCACGAATGCGGTCACGTCGTCACGCACGCCTATCAGCTCTATCGCCGCCGCCGCTGGCAGCAGTTGTTCGGCCCGTCGTCGAAGCGCTATCCGCGCTATTACCGGCCCAATCCGGCGAGCCGCAATCACGTCCAGCATTTGCGGCTGTGGTACGCGCAAAGCCATCCGGATGAGGATTTCGCCGAGACTTTCGCGGTGTGGCTGCGGCCGCGCTCGCATTGGCGAACGCGCTATGCCGGCTGGCCGGCGCTCAAGAAGCTCGAATATGTCGACGAGCTGATGGCCGAGATCGCCGGCAAGCGGCCGACGCTGACGCATCGCGAAAAAGTCGATCCGCTCAGCAAGCTCAATCAGACGCTCGGCGACTATTACAGGAAAAAGCGCGCGCTCTACGTCGTCGATACGCCGAAAACCTACGACCGCGATCTGCGGCGGCTGTTCTCGGCCGATCCAAGGCATCGCCACGCCGAAGCGGCTTCGTCGTTCATCCGGCGCAACCGCGCCCAGGTGCGCGAACTGGTCGCCAAATGGACCGGCGAATATCAGCTCACCTTCGACGTCGTGCTCGACGACATGATCCAGCGCTGCCGCGAGCTCAATCTGCGCGCGGTCGGTCCCGAGCGCAAACTGATCATGGAATTCACCGTGCTGTTGACCGCCAAAACCATGCACACATTGTTCGGCCCGTCGCGGCGAAGATGGATCGCGCTATGAAAAAGCTGCGCGTCCTGCTGCTCGTTCACCCGGACCTGATCCCGCCGGAATCGAGCAAGGGCTATACCGAGCAGGAAATCAACGTCTGGAAAACCGAATACGACGTGGTGACGACGCTGCGCGCCGCCGGCCACGAGGTTCGCCCGCTCGGCGTGCATGACGAATTAAAGCCGATCCGCGACGACATCGAGGCCTGGAAGCCGGACGTGGTGTTCACGCTGCTGGAGCAGTTCCGCGGCGAGGCGATCTACGACCAGAATGTCGTCAGCTATCTCGAACTGATGCACGTGCCTTATACCGGCTGCAATCCGCGCGGCCTGATGCTGGCGCGCGGCAAGGATCTGTCGAAGACGCTGGTGCATTATCATCGCATCCCGGTGCCGGCCTTCGCCGTGTTTCCGAAGGGCCGCAAAGTCAAACGCCCGCCGCGGCTCGCTTTGCCGCTGATCGTCAAGAGCGTCAACGAGGACGCCTCCTACGGCATTTCGCAGGCCTCGGTGGTCGACACCGACGAGAAGCTCGCCGAACGCGTCAACTTCATCCATGAGCGCATCGGCACCACCGCCATCGCCGAGCAATATATCGAAGGACGCGAAATCTATGTCGGCATCGTCGGCAATGACCGGCTGATCGTGCTGCCGGTGTGGGAGCTGCAATTTCAGAACATGGCGGAGGGCGACTGGCTCATCGCCACCGAGAAGGTCAAGCACGATCCCGACTATCAGGAACGCCGCGGTATCCGGCACGGGCCGGCCAAGGACCTGGCGCCGGAACTCGCGACCCGCATCCAGCGCATGGCGAAGCGGATTTACCGCACGCTCGAACTCGACGGTTATGCGCGCATCGATTTCCGTCTCGCCGCCGACGGCACGCCATATTTTCTCGAAGCCAATCCCAATCCCGAAATTGCCGAAAGCCAGGAATTCGCGCTGTCGGCAAAGCACGTCGGCATCGACTATCCCGATTTGCTGCAGCGTATCGTGACGCTCGGCATCAGGCGCGGCCCGCGGCCACTACCGCGGTGGATTGAAGCGGCGGCCGTGTCCTGGCTACGCGCTGTTGTGCTTTTCGCGGCCGGCGTGCGGATGGTGCTCGGCCTCGCGTTTGCGGCGTGCCGCGCGTGGCGCCGTGCGCGTCGCGGTGCTCGTGATCGCCGCGGCCGCGCTTTGCGCTCGGCCGCATGCGAGCGCTGCGGCTTCGACGCAGCTTTGGCCGCCGGCTTTCGAGCTTGGCTTGCTCCGCTTCGCCTGTTTGGCCTTGGCCTCTCGATCTTGAGCTCTTCGAGCTTCGCCTGCTGCAATTGGACTTGCTCCGATTGCGCCTGTTCCACGCTGGCGAAGGCGGGCAGGCTGCGGCAGGGCAGGTGCTGCACGAAGGTCAGCGCGTCGTCATTGACCGCCATGCTGCGCCAAGCGTCGACGGAAAGCCCGGTGACACGCACGACATAGCCGCGCGTTTCGCCGGCAGGCTGCCGCGATGTTCGAGCCATTCGGTGACGCGGTGCGCGCCGGCATTGTAGGCGGCGGCGACAAAGCCGAGATTGCCGAATTGCATGCGAAGCTCGCGCAGGAACCGCGCCGAAGCCGGGATCGCTTGCAGCGGATCGAACGGATTGTCGAGACCGGTTTCGGCGGCGGTCTCCGGCATGAATTGCGCGATGCCCAAGGCGCCTTTGCGGCTGACGGCGTCGTCGCGCAGCCGGCTCTCCTGCCAGATCAGATTGGCAAAGAATGGAACCGGCAAATCGTTATCCTGTGCCGAAGTGAATAGCGCGTTGCAAAGATCGTTGAGCGACAGGTCGCTAGCGTGGCTATCCGTGTTGCTTGTATCTGAGCTTTCGACCGCGTCGCCATCGGCATCCGCATCGGCATCGGCGGGTTTTAGCGTTTCGACCGCGACGGGGTGCTCGAGCGACGCGACGGTAAGCCGGTCGGTTCTGCCGGTCGACGATTCGATTTCGATAACGAAGATGCCGCGCCGCCGTCTGCGGCATGAGGATAATCGGTGAAGTAACGGGAATAATCCGGCTCCGGCGCGGCGCCGGACAGCCCCAGCAGCAGGATCGCAAACGCGAGTATCGGCCGCATCCCGTTCCCTCACAGAACGTGTCGTGACGGCGCGCGACGGCGCCGTCTAAGCTTGGTTAAGAAAGGGTTTTCCCTCGTCCTCTGGCGGCGCTCATGCCGCTCCAAGCGGGCGGCTTTTGGGACAGATTGTGAGTCATTCAAGGCGAATTGCGGCGGCGGCCACGCCTTTGGAACCGGGCGCTCCAAGCTGCTTGCGCCATGATCGCGGAAAGCGGATATTTGTTGCGCCCGAGACCAATTTTTTGAGCGTCATTGCGAGCGAAATCAAAGTATTTCGCCCATGAGACGGTGGTAGGCGGCTTTGGGGACTGCGGCACTCGCCGTCGCGGCGGGGCTCGGGAGGTTCATGATGAATCAGGAAACCAAGCTACGCAAAGCGGAGGGCAAAAGCGCCCATGCCGAATTCCGGTACCAATCCGGCTTCGGCAATCATTTTGTTTCCGAAGCCGTGCCCGGCGCCTTGCCGGTCGGACGAAATTCGCCGCAGCGTCCGCCGCACGGTCTTTATGCCGAGCTGATCTCGGGCACGTCATTCACGACGCCGCGCGCGGAAAACCGCCGCACCTGGACCTATCGCATCCAGCCCTCGGTCGTGCATCGGCCCTACGCGCGCATCGACAACGGGCTCATCCGCAGCGCGCCGTTCAACGACGTCGACGCCACGCCGACGCAATTGCGCTGGAGCCCGGTTCCCATTCCAAACGAGCCGACCGACTTCATCGACGGCATCGTGACGCTCGGCGGCAATGGCGACGTGGCGACGCAGATCGGCATGGCGATCCACATCTACGCCGCCAACCGCTCGATGACCGACCGCTGCTTCTACAATGCCGACGGCGAAATGCTCATCGTGCCGCAGCAGGGACGCGCGCGCTTCGTCACCGAGCTCGGCGTCATCGAGGCGCCGCCGGGCGAGATCGTCGTTATCCCGCGCGGGCTTCGTTTTCGCGCCGAGCTGCCGGACGGGCCGTCGCGCGGCTATATCTGCGAGAATTACGGCCAACCGCTGCGGCTGCCGGAACTCGGTCCGCTCGGCTCCAACGGACTCGCCAATCCGCGCGATTTCCTGAGTCCCGTCGCCGCTTACGAAGACACCAAGACGCCGTGCGTCGTGGTGGCGAAATTTCAAGGCAATCTATGGGCCGCGGAGATGGATCATTCGCCGCTCAACGTCGTCGCCTGGCACGGCAATTTCGCGCCTTACAAATACGATCTGGCGCGCTTCATGGTCATCGGCACGGTGAGCTTCGATCATCCCGATCCGTCGATCTACAGCGTGCTGACCGCGCCGTCGGATGTGCCCGGCACCGCCAATATCGATTTCGTCATCTTCCCGCCGCGCTGGCTGGTCGGCGAGGATACGTTCCGCCCGCCCTGGTATCATCGCAACGTCATGACCGAGTTCATGGGGCTCCTGCACGGCGCCTACGACGCCAAGGCCGAAGGCTTTCTGCCGGGCGGCTGCAGCCTGCACAATTGCATGACCGCGCACGGGCCCGATGCCGAAACCTGGCAGCGCGCCAGCCGCGCCGAGCTCAAGCCGCACAAGCTCGAAGACACGATGGCCTTCATGTTCGAGAGCCGTTACGCCATGCGGCTGACCCGCTATGCGATCGAGTCATCGGAACTGCAGCACGATTACTTCGAAGGCTGGCAAGGGCTGGAGAAGCACTTTAAGAATAGGTAGGGTGGCCAGGATCTTCCGCAACCGCAGAATCGACCTTCCGGTTTTTTGCGCGCCTCTCGAAGGAATTCAGCAGTGAAGAAATATGGCACTCAGTTTCTGCTCGGCGCGGCCGTCGCGCTGGCAATGCTCACTTTCGCCGGCAGCGCGCGCGCCGAGGATGCGGCGCAGAACTATCCGTCACGGCCGATCACTGCGATCATTCCCTTTGCCGGCGGCAGCGCCAGCGACGTCGTCAGCCGCATCTTGTTCGACAAGATGTCGAAGCTCTTGGGCCAGCCGATCGTCGTCGAGAACAGGCCGGGCGCCGGCGGCAATATCGGCACCGCCGATGTCGCACGCGCTGCGCCCGACGGCTACACGATCCTCGGCGGCGGCTCGGGGCCGGTCGCCGCCAATGTCACGCTGTACAAGCAGCTCGATTACGATCCGGAGAAGGATTTCGAGACGATTTCGCCGTTCGCGTCTTTCACCATCGTGGTCGTGGCCTCGGTCAAGCTGCCGGTCAACACCTTGCAGGAACTGATCGCCTACGGCAAAGCCCATCCCGGACTTAATTTCGGATCGGTCGGCATCGGCAGTTCGCAGCATTTGGCCGGTGAATATTTCAGCCAGCTCACCGGCGTGAAGCTCACCCACGTGCCTTATCGCAATATCGGCCAATACGCGCCGGATCTGATGTCGGGCCAGGTGCCGCTGGGCTTCCAGTGGTATCCGAACGTCGCCGCCCCACTGCAAGCCAAAGGCGCCAAGGCGCTGGCCGTCGCCGGCCCGAACCGGCTCGATGTGTTGCCCGACACGCCAACCACCAAGGAGGCCGGCCTGCCGCAGTATCAAGTGTCCGGCTGGTTTGCGCTGCTCGCGCCGAAAGGCACGCCGGCGGCGATCGTGACCAAATTGAACGCCGCGCTCAAACAGGCTGTTGCCGATCCGCAAGTGCACGCCGGTTTCGAGCGGCAGGGCGCGGAGACGATGTATCTGCCGCCGGATCAGGCGGCGAAATTCATTGCCGACGAGATCAAGAAATATCACGACATCATCGTCAATGCCGGCATTCCGCAGATCGAATAGCGCCGCCGCAAAAGCTCTCGCTGGGAGCAGCCCATGAAAGTGGTCATGCTCGGACTGATCGGCTTCGTGCTTGGAGCGATCGTGGGCGGCGTTATCGGCGTGGGTCTAGGCTTCGTCTGGACCAGCGTCTTTCACACCAGTTCCTTCGAGGGTTATTCCGGCATGCTGGTGTTTTTCACGTTCATGCCGATCGGCATCATCCTCGGCGGCCTCGCGGGAGCGATCGGACTTGGCATTCTTGCCGCTGGCGATCGCGCGACGCTATAAGCCGCGTTTGACCCGAAGTGTTCTTGAATATCGGGCATGCAGCGCCGGCTTTTCTCATGATTTGAGAATTTGCACTACGGAATACTTCGCATAGGGAAAATCATCATCACTATTTCTGGATGATGGGTATTTTATTTTGCGCCGAAGCGGGGAAAAAAATAGAGTGCGGGCCGATTACGCACGAACCCAGGCAATCGATGTCGCCGACGCATAATGGCTACAGTGATCCGCCGGTTGCCGACAACGCGCCGGTCGCCGATGAGATCAAGTATACGACCTGCTACATGTGCGCCTGCCGCTGCGGCATTAAAGTCAGCCTGCGCGACGGCGGCATTCGTTACATCGAAGGCAATCGCCGCCATCCGGTGAACCACGGCGTGCTGTGCGCCAAGGGTTCCGCCGGAATCATGCAGCACTATTCGCCGGCGCGGCTGTCCAAGCCGTTGCTGCGGACCGGCCCGCGAGGCAGCGGCGAATTTCGCGAAATCGAATGGGACGAGGCGCTCGGCACCGCCGCCGGATGGCTCAAGGACATTCGCGCGACCGACCCGAAGAAACTCGCGTTTTTCACCGGCCGCGATCAGTCGCAGGCGCTGACCGGCTGGTGGGCGACGCAATTCGGCACGCCGAATTACGCCGCGCATGGCGGTTTTTGCTCGGTCAATATGGCCGCCGGCGGCATGTACACGATCGGCGGCTCGTTCTGGGAGTTCGGCGAGCCGGACTGGGAGCATGCCAAATATTTCATGCTGTTCGGCGTCGCTGAGGATCACGATTCCAATCCGATCAAGATCGGCATCGGCAAGCTGAAGAAGCGCGGCGCCAAGATCGTCTCGGTCAATCCGATCCGCACCGGCTACTCGGCGGTGGCCGACGAATGGATCGGCATCCGGCCCGGAACCGACGGCTTGTTTGTCTTCTCGCTGATCCACGAATTGCTGCGCGCGGGAAAGATCGACGCGCGCTTTCTCGCTCGTTACACCAATGCCGGCTGGCTGGTCATCCAGGATGCCGCGGCGGCCGACGACGGGCTCATCGCGCGCAACGAAGGTTCGCCGCTGATCTATGACCGCGATCGAAAATCTATCGCCAGCGCGCTCGATCCAAACGCGTCGCCGGCATTGACCGGCGAATATGTGCTCGGCGACGGCCGCCGTGCCGTGCCCGCCTTCGCCCTTTTAGCCGCGCCGCTATCTCGACGACCGCTATTCGCCGGACGCGGTGGCCGCGGAGATCGGCGTTCCCGCAGCAACGATCAGGCGCATCGCCGCCGAGCTCGCTCATACCGCATTCGAAACGCCGGTTGTGATCGACCGCCCGTGGACCGATTGGGCTGGCCGGCGGCATGACACCATGATCGGCCGTCCGATCAGCATTCATGCCATGCGCGGGATTTCGGCGCATTCGAACGGCTTCCATACCTGCCGGGCGCTGCACGTCTTGCAGGCGCTGTTGGGCGCGATCGATACGCCCGGTGCGTTCCGCTATGAGCCGCCGTATCCCAAGTCCGTTCCGCCGGCGGTTAAGCCGGCCGGCAGCTCGGCGCCGAACACCCCGCTCGCCGGACCGCCGCTCGGCTTTCCGCGCGGGCCGGAAGATCTGCTGGTCGATGCCAACGGCGAAGCGCTTCGCATCGACAAGGCGTTTTCCTGGGAGGCGCCGCTTGCGGCGCACGGCATGATGCACACGGTGATCGCCAATGCCGTTCGCGGCGATCCCTATCCGATCGACACGCTGTTTTTGTACATGTCCAATATGGGCTGGAACTCCGCGATGAACACCGCGGAGACCATGGCGATGCTAGCCGAGAAGAATCCGGATACCGGCGACTATCGCATCCCGCATATCATCTATTCCGATGCTTATTATTCGGAGACGGTCGCCTATGCCGACCTGATCCTGCCCGATACGACCTATCTCGAGCGCTACGATTGCATTTCGTTGCTCGATCGCCCGATCAGCGACGCGGAAGCCGCCGCCGACGCCATTCGCCAGCCGGTGATCAAGCCCGATCGCGACGTACGCCCGTTCCAGGACGTGCTGATCGAGCTCGGTGCGCGGCTGCAACTGCCCGGACTGATCAATGCCGACGGCACGCCGAAATATCCCGGTCTCTATCCGGACTACATCGTCAATCATCAGCGCAGTCCCGGCGTCGGCCTATTGGCGGGCTGGCGCGGCGCCAATGGCGGCGACAGCGGCACCGGTGCGGTCAATCCGCGGCAGCTGGAGCGTTACATCGAAAATGAGTGCTTCTGGCGCAGCGAGATGCCGGAGGAGGCGCATTACTTCAAGCCGTGGAACGCCGCCTATCTGAAATGGGCGACCGAGATGGGTTTCCTGCCCAGCGCCGAGCCGATCTTCATCGAGCTCTACAGCGAGACGCTGCAAAAATTCCGGCTCGCCGCGCGCGGACACGGTGCCGTTCCGATCCCGGCGCGGCATCGTGCGCGCGTCGACACCTATTTCGATCCGCTGCCAATCTGGTATGCGCCGTTCGGCGAAAACGACGCCACCGATTACGGATTCCACGCCCTCACGCAGCGCCCGATGGCGATGTATCATTCTTGGGGATCGCAGAACGCCTGGCTGCGGCAGATCCACGGCGACAATCTGCTGCACATCAACAG
Source organism: uncultured Alphaproteobacteria bacterium (assembly GCA_963714345.1). GTDB lineage: Bacteria > Pseudomonadota > Alphaproteobacteria > Rhizobiales > Xanthobacteraceae > BOG-931. Next base: position 12,895 of record CAVQOD010000004.1, read on the forward strand.
CTTGACTGCGCGCAAGCTCGGCATTGCCGACGGCGATTGGGTCACAGTCACCAGCGCCCACAGCACGATCACCGTCATGGCGAAGCTGATGGACGGCGTTAATCCAAACACGGTGTGGACGTGGAACGCCATCGGCAAGCGCTCCGGCACCTGGAATCTTGCGGCGAACGCCGGCGAGGCGACGCGCGGCTTCTTGCTCAATCATCTCATCCGCGATCTGTTGCCGCCGCGGGAGGGCGGCTATCGCTATGCCAATGCCGACCCGGTGACGGGGCAGGCCGCGTGGTACGACCTGCGCGTCCGCATCGAAAAGGCCGCCGGCAAGCACCAGCGCAGCGAGCCCGAATTCGCGACGCTCGACGCGCCGCCGCTGCCGCCACGTCCCGAAATCCTGCGCTATGGCGAGCGATTCCGCCCAACGGCAAAAAGCCAATGACTTCGTTGCCCGAACACAGAAGCGATAAGCGGCTCGGCCTGGTGATCGATCTCGACGTTTGCGTCGGCTGCCACGCCTGTGCGGTGAACTGCAAGGAGTGGAATAGCGGCGGGGTCGCCGCGCCGCTCACCGATCTGCGCCCTTACGACGAGGATCCGCTCGGCGTCTGGTTCAACCGCATCCACAGCTACGAGACCAGCGGCGACGACGGGCAGGGGCGCACGGTGCACTTTCCGCGATCGTGCTTGCATTGCGACGAGCCGGCCTGCGTCACGGTGTGTCCGACCGGCGCCAGCTACAAGCGTGCCGAGGACGGCATCGTGCTCGTCAACGAGGATCTGTGCATCGGCTGCAAGCTCTGCTCCTGGGCTTGTCCCTATGGCGCGCGTGAATACGACTACGACGCCGGCGTGATGAAAAAATGCACACTGTGCATCGACCGGATCTACAACGAAAATCTCGCCGCCGAAGAGCGCGTGCCGGCCTGCGTCGCGACTTGTCCGACTTCGGCGCGGCATTTTGGCGATCTCGGCGATCCGAACTCCGACGTCTCGAAGCTCGTGCGCGAGCGCGGCGGCTACGATCTGATGCCGGAGATGGGTTATAAGCCCGTCAACCGATATCTGCCGCCGCGGCCGCGGCGCACCGAAGCGGCCGCCCTCGGCGCCGCTCGCACAATTGCAGCCATTGCCCACCGATACCGCCGGCGGCTTGCTCGGCTGGATCGACCGCCTCTTGTCGAATTGATTTCGTCGTGCATCCCGCGCTCTCAGTCATCGTATTCACGACGTTGTGCGGCGCCGGCTATGGCCTGTTGGCCTGGCTTGGGCTTTACGGCGCCATCGGCCTGCTGCCGCTCGATCCCGTGTTCGGCGCCGTGTCGATGCTGCTCGCGCTCGGCGTCGTCAGCGCCGGGCTCCTGTCCTCGACGCTTCATCTCGGCCATCCGGAGCGGGCGTGGCGGGCGTTCTCGCAATGGCGTTCGTCCTGGCTGTCGCGCGAGGGCGTGGCTTCGGTGGCGACTTATATTCCCAGCGTCGCGTTCGGCATCGGCTGGGTCGTGTTTGCGACCACCACCGGGCCGTGGGCGCTGAGCGGTCTCTTGAGCGCGGTCTGCGCCGCGGGCACGGTGATCTGCACCGCCTACATCTATCGTTCGCTCAAACCGATTCCGGCTTGGAGCAACGGCTGGGTGGTGCCGAATTATCTGGCGCTCTCGGCGATGACGGGCGCGCTATGGCTCGCCGCGCTGTCGACGCTGTTCGGCTATCGATTACCCGGCGCCGGCCTTCTGGTTTTCGCGACGATCATGGTGGCATTGCTGCTCAAGCTTGCCTATTGGCGGTTCATCGATACGCATCCGGGCGCCAGCACCGCGGAGACCGCCACCGGCCTCGGCTTCCTCGGCAAAGTCCGGCTGTTGGAGGCGCCGCATACATCGGAAAATTATCTGCTCAAGGAAATGGGCTTCCGCATCGCCCGCAAGCACGCGCAAAAGTTGCGCGTCATTGCGCTGTGCCTGGGTTTCCTTTTGCCGCTCGCACTGGCGATCGCCGCCGTTGCGGCGTCGGGCGTTACCGTGCCGATCTGTTGGCTGCTCGCGGCAGCAGTTGCAATGGCTGGTGTGTTGATCGAACGCTGGTTGTTCTTCGCCGAAGCCAGGCACACGGTCACGCTTTATTACGGCCGCGAGTTGTGATCGCTGTCACTTAGCCAGGCCGCATGAGACGCGTCGGAGCGAATCTTCGATGCTCTCGATATGTCCGGGCTGAACGACGGGCATGACAGCGGGCCAGGCCACCGGTTAGGGTTGGGCAATATCGGCCGGCGGCGGGCGCCGCCGCAACAAGAAAATACGGCACGGGATGAAGCGGGAGGCGATCTTGGCAAAGCTTGTGCAGCGTCCTTGCAGCTTTGGCGGCGATAGCCGCCTTCGGCGCGACCGGCCTCAAGGCCGCGGACGATTACCCGAACCGGCCGATCGTTCTGGTCATTCCGCTGCCTCCGGGCGGCACCAACGACATCATGGCCCGCGCGGTCTCCGACAAGATGAGCGCCGCGCTCGGCCAGCGCATCGTGATTGAAAACCGCAATGCCGGCGGCAGCGGCACGGTCGGCACGCGCGAGGTCGCCCACGCCGCGCCGGACGGCTACACGATCATTCTCGGTTATACCTCGACGCTCGCCACCGGCCCGCACCTCTACAAAAACGTCGGCTACGATCCGCGCAAAGATTTGGCGCCGATCGGCTTGATCGCGTCGGCGCCGGCGCTGCTGTTGGTGTACAAGGATTTGCCGGTGCACAATGTCGGCGAGTTGATCGCGCTGATGAAGAGCTCGAAAGAGCCGTTTCAAGTCGCTACGCCTGGCGCCGGCACCGTCAACTTTCTCGCTTCGATTTTGTTTGCGCAGCAGGCCGGCGTGAACGTCGAGCAGATCATCGAGAAAGGCTCGGGTCCGCTGGTCACGGATATGATGGGCGGTTTCGTCAAGGTCGGCTTCAATCCGATCCCGGCGTCGCGTGCCGGTCTCGACGGCGGCTATATCCGCGCTCTGGCGGTGACCTCCGCCAAGCATTCGACGCTGATGCCGAATCTGCCGACGCTCGCCGAATCCGGGCTGCCGGGCTTCGACGCGACCTTGAGCTACGGCTTGCTGGCGCCGGCCGGCACGCCGCAGCCGATCGTGCAAAAATTGAACAAGGTGCTCAACGAGGCGCTGGCGGACGACGCGGTGCGAAAGCGCATCATCAACGAGGGCGCCGAGCCGGAGCCGGGAACGCCGGCCGAGCAAGCCGCCGTCATCGACCACGAGGAAACCAAGTGGGCGGCGGTCATCCAGTCGGCCCATTTGCAGCCGAAGTGAGTGGAGGAATGAGAGCAATCGCCGCAGTCGCGGCCGTCATTGTGGTGTCTGTAGCCGCATTCGCGGCCGACTATCCGACACGGCCGATTACGCTGATCGTTCCTTATCCGGCTGGCGGCGGCAACGACGTGATCGCCCGGCTGGTCGCCGCCAAGATGAGCGCGAGCCTTGGCGAGCCAATTGTCATCGAAAATCGTGGCGGCGCCGGCAGCACCATCGGCACCCGGGACGCCGCCCGGCGGCCGCCGGACGGTTACACGCTGCTCATCGCGACAAGCTCGCTCGCCATCAATCCATCGCTTTATCCCGACGCCGGTTATGACCCGAAGAAGGATTTTGCCGCGGTCGGCCTGATCGCTGCGAGTCCCAACCTCGTTCTGGTGAATCCGTCGGTGCCGGCGCATTCGATTGCCGATTTGATCGCGCTGGCAAAGCGCGAGCCGGGAGGGCTCAACTTCGCCTCGACCGGCACCGGGACCAGCACGCACCTTTCGGCCGAGCTGTTCGCCGCCATGGCGGGCGTCAAGTTAAACCCCATCCCGTACAAGGGCGTGGCTCCCGCACTGATAGATCTGGTGGCCGGACAAGTGCCGCTGATGTTCTGCCCGACGGCAAGCGTCATCGGTCTGGTGCGGCAAGGTCGGGTACGGGCGCTGGCGACAACAGGCGCAAAAAGATCGCCGCTGTTTCCCGATCTGCCAACCGTCGCCGAAGCCGGATTGCCGGGCTACGATGCGGAGCTGCATTACGGTCTCGTCGTGCCGGCCGGTACGCCGTCGGCGATCGTGGCCAGGTTGAATGCGACGCTCAATGACGCTCTGGCCGATGCAACCGTCAGGGATCGACTCGCCGTCGATGGCGAGGTCACTTTGCCCGGTACTTCCGAAGCCTATGCCGCGGATATCGCGAACGAGGAGGCAAAATGGTCGGGTATCATCAAGAAAGCCGGAATCACGGCGGAGTGACTCGGCGCCACTGACGGGATAAAGGCCCGGACATGAATTTCGATTTCACGGCAGAGCAAAAGCAGTTCGCCGAATTCGGTGGGCCGGCTGGCGCGCGAGCATCTGGCGGAGGGCGCGCTTAAGCGCGCGCACGATCCGCGCTTTCCCTTCGACGTCGCGCAGCTGATGGCCGAGCACGGACTCATGGGGATAACGCTGCCGGAGAGCGACGGCGGGCAGGGCGGCAGCCTGATCGACGCCGTGATCGCCATCGAGCAGGTGGCGGCGGTTTGCCCGCGCAGTGCCGACGTGGTGCAGTTCGGCAATTTCGGTCCGATCCGTACCTTCGCCGAATACGGCACGCCGGAGCAAAAAGCGCGCTGGCTCGGCGAATTGCTCGCCGGCCGCATGGTGATGTCACTCGGCATGACCGAACCCGATGCCGGCTCTGCGCTCACCGATCTGAAGACCAGTGCCCGGGCGGACGGCGCGCATTACGTCATCAACGGCAGCAAAGTATTCTCGACGTTCAGTCCTGACGCGCAGATTTTCCTGGTTTATGTGCGCTTCGGTCCTGGAGTTTCCGGCATCGGCTCGGTGCTGATCGAGCGCGGTACGCCAGGTTTCTCCATCGGCGCGCCATCGGCCTTCATGAGCGGCGAGGAATGGTGCGAATTGCATTTCGACGGCTGCCGCGTGCCGGCCGAGAACGTGCTGCTCGGGCCCGGCGGTTTCAAAAAGCAAATGGCCGGCTTTAATGTCGAACGGCTGGGCAATACGGCGCGTTCGCTGGCCTATGGCCGTTACGCTTTCAACGCCGCCCGCGATTACGCCGCGACGCGCCAGCAGTTCGACCGGCCGCTCTGCGAGTTCCAGGGCTTGCAATGGAAATTCGCCGACATGGCGATCAAGCTCGACGGCGCGCAATTGTTGCTCTATCGCGCCGCCGCCAACGCCGACCGCGGCCTGCCGTCGGCCTACGAGACCGCGATCGCCAAGGCGGCCTGCAATCAGGCGGGCTTTGAGGTGGCGAGCGAAGCGGTGCAGATCATGGGCGCGCTGGGCTATAGCCGCGAGACGCTGGTCGAATACTGCATGCGGCGCACCCGCGGCTGGATGATCGCCGGAGGCTCGATCGAAATGCTGAAGAACCGCATCGCCGAGCACGTCTTTGACCGCCGTTTCGACCAGCGCAAAGTGGTCAGTTAAAATTGATAGACAAATATGGCGTATGAAGGCCCAGATTTTCTATAGTAGTAGTCTGGGCATATTTCGGTACACGAAGCAATAAAATCGAAGCTTTTTGGGTGTTATCATATCACTTGGCCCTGGGATTTGGTGGGCGACAGGCTTGCGGCGGGCGTAGGGGGTGGCCGAGTAGCAATCGAATTGCGAATGGATAGCATGCGAGTAGCAAACGAGTAGCAAACCATTAGCAATTTTTCGGCAAGAAGGAACCGATGGCCGGACTAGCGGGCGGGGCACCTCTGGTTTGATGCCTCTTGACGGTCTTGGCCATTATGGACCGAGCGCGCGGCGCATGAATGTCGGCCGAGCTTAAATCGGCTTGCGCCTTTTCGGCGTGGCACAAACAATCGCTCGGGGACCGCGCTTGTGAGTCGGAGTGCCGCCGCGGGCATAGATGCCGCGCTGGGGCGAAGCGCTCGACGCGAGGCAATAGTGTGAAGACTTGCTCCTCGGACGAAGTGACAGCTGGAAGAGTGAAAGATGCCAAGAGGCTCCAAACCGGGTGAGCACCGCGGTGGTCGAAAGCGTAATACGCCGAACAGGCGCACGGTTCTGACGGACAGAATTCTGTCGATTGGACTCGAGCACCCCGTTCTATCCCCCCAGGGGTTCCTGCTTAAGCTGGTCAGGGACCCAAAGCTGCCAGCCGATACGCGGATGGCGGTGGCGCCGCAAAGCGTTCTGCTAAAGAGGACGCTCGAGGCTCTGACGGGCCGGCCAGGAGCAAGAGGAGGCTCTACTGCGCCGGCGCCGGTTTCGGTGCCCCGCGAGTGGACTCCCTTGCCGCTCGACGCCTTGTTCGGCATTGTCCAGGATGCGACTGCGGATGCCAGGGCGCGGAGGAAAGCGGCGCTCAAAATCGCAGAATTTCTGCTGCCTAAAGCAGCCAAGAAGGCGAAAACCCTGACCGATGAATACGGGTTCCGGGTTAATCCGGATCTCGCCAGCGACTATCGCGACATCCAGCTTGAGCTGCGGGATCTTAGTGAACGGACCGAACCGCAACATCCCCGTCATTGCGGACAAGATCAAAAAATTGGAGGCGCGCTCTGACGCGATCCGACAGCGGCTGCAAGTGCCGTGTCCCAGCAAATATGGTAACAAGGAAGTGGCCGAGGATTACGCCAGACTGGCGGAGTTTACCTCGCTCCGTGACAACGAGACGCCTCTTACCGAAGCGCAGAAGGCCGCAGAAGCGCATCTGAAGATGCGCTTCGATGTGTTCGCGCATAGCCCCGAGCAAGTCGCGCGCCGCCGCCTCGCGGTGCTGGAGGACGCGGAACGGCGATTCAAAATGAATCGATTAGCCGGAGATTTCTGCGTGGCGCCACTCTCGCGCAGGGACCGAAAAGAACTTGAGCTTTTCCGACCGCTATATACGAAATCGAGCAGAAGCATCTTTCAGGGTGAAAGCGGCGAGCTTGAAACCTTGCACAATCACCGTGACGAATTAGAATTGTCCGGCTACCACCCCTTCAAGGACGAATGGCCATCTTGGAACGGCAATCTCTATCCACCGCAGTCGAAAATCCGCCCGGTTGGTGTCGTGACGATAACTTGGTCAGGAACAACGCCACCGTTTTCACCCGACGTCTTATACATGCTAACCTCCGTCCGACCGGACCAGTCAGCCGGACCGCCCGAAGCCGCAATAGATTAATGTGACGGATTGGAGTGACGCTGAAGGATCTACTTCAGCGCCGGTGCTGCACGCAGCCGCACACCCGGGCCGCCGCCATTTTCATCGATGAATTCCACCCCGGCCTGTTCGAGGGCCTGGCGGATGACGGCGTCATTCGCGCGGGTGAGCGCGGTCGCGCTCGGCATGAGCTCGGCGCGGCGGATGGTGGTGACACTGACAGCGCAATGGTTGGCGAGGTCTTCGGCGCTCCAGCGGATCAGCGCGCGGGCGGCCCGGATCTGGGCACTGGTCAATGGTGGCGGCAGGGGCATCTTTTTTCTCGCGAGGCCTCTTGTATACGGCTTCTTTCATCCCATATGGTATTATTAGTAGCGTATATGGGAATCACGAGGATCAGTCTACGGGAGGGAGGACGATATGAAAAATGCCATGTGGAAAAGAACAAGCGAGGATAGACGCCGCTTTGTGGGCGGCTCGGACGCCCGGATCATCATGGGGGAGGACGAGGGGGCTCTGGTCCGGTTGTGGCGGGAGAAGCGTGGCGAGGCCGAGCCGGAAGACCTTTCGGGCAACCTCATCGTCCAACTCGGTCTGGTGACCGAGGACCTGAACCGGCGCTGGTACGAAGCCAATACCGGGCAGGTGATCACGGACGTTCAGCAGGAGGGTGTTCCATCCGGCGCTCAAGTGGATGGCGGCGACTTTGGATGGCCGGGTGGCGGGCAGTGATGCCGTCTTCGAGGCCAAGTTCATGCTGCCGTGGTCGTTCTCGGAAGAGGGGGCGGCTACGAAATATATGCCGCAGCTGCAGCATAATATGTGGGTGGTTGCGGCAAGGACCGCGGTGCTCTCGGTGATTACCGGGGGCGGCAAGTGGGTCGAGATCTTTGCCCATGCCGATCCGCTCTATCAGCATCTCATTGTCACCGCGGAACGAAAGTTCTGGCGCTGTGTCGAGAGCGGCGAGGAACCAAAACCATTTGGCATTGAGCCACCAAAGCCGCGGATCGCGGCGGTGCGCGTGGTCGATATGACCGCTTCCAATGCCTGGGCGGAGTTCGCCGGCATCTTTGCCGAGACCCGATCGGCCCATCTTGAGCATGAACGCGCCAAGACCGAGCTGAAGGGGCTCATGCCCGAGGATGCCAAGGAAGCAACCGGCCATGGCATCCGCGCCAAGCGCTCGAAGTCCGGCGCCGTCAGTTTTGATCTGTTGGCCAGTAACGGCGGCGAGGAGGGCAATCATGCAGCGTACGAGTAACTCCATCGCCTCTCTCGCGGCTGCACTCGCCAAGGCGCAGATCGAGCTTGCCAACCCGGAGAAATCGCTGGTGGGGACGATCGAACCGGCCACCGGGGAGGGCAGTGCACGCCTGTTCCGCTATGCCTCACTTTCAAGCGGTCTTGAGATCGTGCGCAAGACTTTGGGCCAGCACGAGATCGCCACGGTGCAGACCACGGCCATCGATCAGACGGCCGGCATCGTCAATCTGACCACCGTGCTGGCTCACGCCTCCGGAGAATGGATCGCCTCGGACTGGCCGGTTTGCGCCATCGCCGACACCGCCACCCCGCATCGGATGGGCGCGGCGCTGACCTATGCCCGGCGCTATGCACTCTTTACTCTCGTTGGCATTGCCGGCGAGGACGATCTCGATGCGCCGGATCTGATCAGTCACGTTTCACCTCGCGACCGCTTGTCAGGCGTGAGGGTGCCTCTGGTCATGGCCGGGGTCGCCAAGGTCGGCAACGGTCGGCTCGACAGCCGCTCGCCGAATCTCGCCGCCCGCACGCCGCTGCCGCGGCAGGGCAAAGCCGACATCCGCGTCAACCAAGCACGGGCGGCAATGCATAGTGCCGTTCTGCTCAGCTTCGTGGCATCAGGCCAGTTGCGCGACCAGATGCTCGGCGAACTCAATGCCATCGGCAGCGAGGACGAGGCGGCCAAGTGGGCGCACCGTAGGCTACCTGACAAGAACAAGCTCAATGCAATTGACGCCAAACATATCGAGGAGGCGTTCGGCGCCAAGCTTAAGGCCTTCGCCATCCATCACGCCGAAGGGCTGCCCGACCGCGGGGCGACGGTTCGGAAGCCATGCCTTCAGTCGAGCCGATCGAGCCCCCCGTTGCGGAAACCGACGCGCCGGAACCAAGACGGAAGCCCCGCGGCAAGTCGGTCGACAAATCGGTTCTCTCTCATCCCGAGCCGCGGCGCATCCGCGATCGCGACCATGTGCACTTCGTGGCGCAGCAGGCTTGTCTGATCTGCGGTCGTAAACCGTCCGACGCCCATCACCTGCGCTTCGCCCAAAGCCGGGTGCTCGGCCGCAAGGTCAGCGACGAGTTCACCGTACCGCTCTGCCGGGGACATCACCGCGAGGTCCACCGTCACGGCGATGAAGCCGCATGGTGGGAAAAAACAGGTATCGATCCCTTGTCGCAGGCTTTTGCTCTTTGGAGGATTACCCGGCCGCTGCTGGTGCCACACAGCGACGTGGGAATTGATCTCCCGTCGGCCGAGCCACCCTCAACTTGACGGGTGTGACTTCTGAAGGAGAAAGGTTGCGTTCCGCTGACTACAGGAAATCGTGCTCCCTGGCTTTAGCGCGCGAGCTCCTGCTCGCGAATGGCATGCATCACCATTTCGTTCTCTACCGTTGCGGCAAAACTTGCATCGCTGTAATGGATCCGGGCACATGGAACACATAAAACTGACCCATGACAGCATCATAGGGTTATCCAATCGGCTAGAATCCGAAATTTCAACCTGAGACACAACTAGGCAAGCAGCTGCCGGCCCGAGCGCACGAACGCGGCACTTGGTGATATGTGACGAGTGCAAAAGTGGTGATTGTCAAACGCCATCCGGAACTGCCCCCTTTGCGTCATGAAGAACTGCCCCACCCATCGGGATTCATGATCTCGGTTGAAGGTCAGTTTCGCCGGTGACGGGGACGGAGGGAGGCGGAGCCGACCGGAGCCCCGTCACCGGCGGGCGGCTTAATGAGGCCGCTCTTTCGTTTGGCGCGAAGCCGGTAGCTGTCGCCGCGGATGGTCAGCACGTGGCTGTGATGCAAGAGCCGGTCGAGGATTGCGGTCGCGACTACGGGATCGGCGAACACGACACCCCATTCGGCAACACTGCGGTTCGAGGTGATCAGCATGGCGCCGGTTTCGTAACGCCGGCTGACCAGCTGGAAGAACAAGTGCGCCGCGTCGGGCTCCAGCGGCAGGTATCCGAGTTCGTCGACGATCAGCAGCTTTGGCTTCGACAGCGCCAGCAGCTTCTCGTCCAGACGCCGCTCGCCATGCGCCTTGGCGAGGCCGGCAACCAACGTCGTCGCCGTCGTGAACTGCACCGTGTATCCGGCCAGGATAGCCTCTCGCCCGAGCGCGATCGATAAGTGCGTCTTGCCGACGCCCGGCGGACCGAGCAGCAGCACGTTCTCGCCGTTGGCGATCCAGCGTGACGCGGCCAGGTCACGGATCTGCTTCGGATCGATCGACGGCTGTGCCTCGAAGTCGAAGCTCGCCAACTCTCTCACGGCCGGGAAGTGGGCGAGCTTTAGCGCCATCTCGATACGGCGGTGATCCTTGCGTGCGATCTCACGCTCGCACAGCAGGATAAGCGTCTCACGCGCCGATAGGTCCGCGCGCGCCGCCTCGTCGAGCAAACTGTCGAGTTGGTCGCGGATGCCGGAGAGCTGCAATCGCGCCAGCATGGCCTCGAGCCGGTCGGTCGGTGCTTCGGTTGCCTTCTTTGTGCGCGCCATCAGAACCTCCCACCGATCACTGCCTCGTATTCGGCAAGAGGACGCAACAACGAAGGCGGCGGCGCCGGAACCGTCGGGGCCTCGATCTCGATCGGCAGACAGCGGCATCGCCGCCGGCAACACCGTCGCAGATGGACCGCATCGATGATCCGCAGCACGGCGCCCCGCCGATTGCTTGATGAACCGCCACCTCACGCACACCGTGGCGGATCCGCACCTCGCCGGCCGCGACCGTCACCGCCACGCGCTCGCCGATCAGCTGCCACGGCACCGAGTAGCTGTTAGTGTCGATCTCGACGGCGCAATCATTGCCGACGATGCGGGTCAGTTCGCGCAACGATCCGAACGACGGTCGACCGCTGAGCGGCTTCAACCGGTGCGCCTCGTCGCGCGCAAAGCGGGCGATCGGCGCCTCGCCGGTCGTGCCGTGGATACGCACGTTCGCTACCTCCCGCTCCCATGCGGCGAGATGCGCCTCGAACGCCTCCCAGCTCGCAAAGGAATGCCCCGCGATCGCGTTCTTCTTCACATAGCCGACGCCGCTCTCCGTCTTGCCCTTCGTGCGCGCCCGATACGGCGCACAGGCGCGAGGACGGAAGCCCCAATGTTTCGCAAAAGCCATAAGCTTGTCGTTGAACTGAACCGACCGGCTCACCGCGTCATGGCGCACCACAAGCGCGCGCGGATTGTCCATCAGCACTTCTTCCGGCACGCCGCTGAAGGTCGTGAATGCACTCTCAAGCCCGGCGAACCAGTGCTCCCGCTTCTCGGCCCGGAACGCACGCACATGCAGCCGTCGCGAGTGCCCGAGCGTCGCCACAAACACGAATGCCTTGATCTTCGCGTCGCCGATCTCGACCAGTCGCTCGCCAAAGTCGATCTGCAGCTGTCGGCCCGGGGGCGTCTCAAACCGCGTCGTCGCCAGCGCCTCAGCCTTCAGCGCCTGGCGATAGGGCTGCACAGCGCGTTGCAGCGTTCGCCGGCTGACAGCCACGCCTTTCTCGGCCAACAGGTCCTGGCGCACCACATCCGCATTGCCGCGATGCCGAATGAACCTCTCGCGAAGCCAGCCCTCAAGGCCATCCAGCAGCTTCGGTCGCTCAGGTGACTTGAACGGCTTCACACCGCCCGCCGCCACGTAGTCCTTCACCGTGTGATGGCTGCAACCCAGCTGCCGCGCGATCCGCTTCACACCCCACCCATACGCCTTCAGGCGCAACATCTCCGCCACATCGTCCGGCGTCTTCATCACCTGCCCCCGTGGATCGTGCCACGACAGGCTTTCCGTGATTCGCTCCTCGTTCATTCGCTCTCTCCTCAGCTAGCCAAGGAGGGGGCAATTCCTCGTGACGCCGAGGGGGCAATTTTCCATGGCGCGCGACAGGTGACAAATGGGCGCGGGTGTCGGAGAGGAAAGATCGTCCAAATTGTTTTATATCCGTCGATGTTTACTTATTAATTTAAGCCAACCATAGCGTCCTCGTACTAGTAAAACCACATACGGAGCTATCATCCGGAGGAGCTTGATGCGCTTCTTCTTTGATTACACGACGAAAGATCGATCGCTATACGATTTCAAAGGGGACGAGTTCCACAGTCCTCAAGGTGCGATCGAATTCGCAGAGGCGATTGCGGAGGATTTGAACTGTAGTTTATCAAACGATTGGCTTGGCTGGTGGATTGAGGTGCGTAATGCTGAAGGCACGAGATTTCTTTGCATTACCCGTCGATACTGCCGGGGCTTTTGCAGGCTAATGTCGCAGACATAGACCCCAGCCCGCCTCTGCCAAAGAGCAAATGCGATGAAGCGACCGTCACGTGACATCTACAAACCTCATCTCTGATCTCGAAAGGGCGCTTACAACTCGCTCAGCCGACGCCGGCGCGATGCTGCACCAGTTAACTGAGCTTTTTCTGACGAATGTCGGACACTATTCTGCTGATCAATTGGAGCTATACGATGGCGTCTTAAATGAGCTCGTCAAAAGGGTCGAAGTCGCTGCTCGTGTTAAACTCTCCCAGCGACTGGCCTCGATCGACGGCGCTCCCACCAAAACTATCCGTTCACTTGCACTCGATGATGCGATTGAGGTCGCGGAGCCGGTCCTCTCGCAATCGAACGTACTCGATGACGATACCCTGGCTCGTTGCATATCCCTAAAAGGCCAGGAATATCTGCTTGCCATCGCAACCCGAGATAAGATCAACGAGACAATCAGCGGCCAATTGATAGCAACCGGCGACAGAAGGGTTTTGGGTATCCTAGCTGGAAATCCGGGCGCGACCATATCCGATCCGAGTTTTGGGATCTTGGTAAAAAAAGTGCCAATGACGATTGGCTCACAGAATGTATCGCTGGACGAAGGGACGTTCCACCGCATCATCTTCGGGACCTTCTGTTAAAGGCTTCGGAAATAGTACGGCAAAGGTTGATGGCAGCCCATCCAGAGCTGCGCGACACAATTGAGGACATTTTCCCTAATCCCGGGACCTCAGCGACAAACAAGGCCGGTTTATCGATTGACTACAAATCGGCGGAGCGAGTTGTTAGATCACGAGAAATAACAGAAGAGACGGTGAAGGAGTTTGCGAGGGAAAATAAAGTCGGCGAGATCATAGTCTCAATTGCGCAACTATCCAATCTTTCCGTCGATGAAATTGGATCATTGCTTATGGGCACCTGGACAAGCCCGGTAGCCGTTATTTTAAAGGCAATCGGTTTCCATTTGCCCACGCTTGAGATGATTTATCGGTCGCGCCTTTCGGACGGAGAACAAGTTCGGGCTGATTTACTCCGGACGAAGGCGGAATTCATAGCCATTCGGCGCCCCACCGCTGAGCGCATTGTGCGCTATTTCTATGCTAAAAGAGCAGTCAAAATTTCCAATCTGGTGGTGTCCTCTCCAACCCAACGTTTCTATTAAGAATTGATCCCCGCTATTCACCCGTTTCGACCTTCGCCGCGGCGCGGCATTTCGGTAACGATGGAGGGCAATCGGGCCTCGGGCCCACTCAGGCCGGTGCGGACGGACTTTGAGGCGGCCAATAAGTTCCAAATCCGAAGACAGCTGGCGCGATTACGGTCGGAATAGGACGTTTGAACCTCTCGGGACCACTCTTTGCTCGACAACGGACCACTATTGAAAAATTCGCAGCTTTAGGAACAACAGAACCGCCCCTGCAATGGTTAGCGCAATCCACATGTTACGCCAACTGCTGCTTCGTCGCGAATGGTTCGAATGCTTTGCGTCACGTTCGCTGGCAGCTGCCTTGCGCGCGGCCGTCCAGGCGTCCTGAGCAAGCCGGGCTCTTGTCCTAGCTTCCTGAATGTGGTCGTCATTCATGTGATCGACAGGGCGTATATTTTACAATTGCCGTTCAGCTAAAAGCAAATGCGCCTTCGGCGCGCGTCATGGCTGCTTTATTCTAATGCCTAAGACCTTTGGCGCGCTTTGCTTCGCTGCCGGCGTCTTTGGCAGAAAATGGAGAATGCGCTCGGCCGTCTCCTTTAACAACAGCTGCCGATCACTCTCAGAAAGCTGTTGGCACGCTTCGAAAGCGGACTCAAATCGGCGAGCAGCTATTCGGTAAGCCAGATTTTCTCCAAAGCTTCGTTTGTGGTCTTCCATTGCCAATTCCATCATTGCGGCGGGCACTATACGCACAACGGCGGCCAATTCGGGCGACGCTCCTCACTCACTCGGATACCAGATCAGGGAGTCCCCGATCGCGGGAATATATGATCGGGACTTTTCCCCGGCGCTGGTCCCATCCGGTGCCACCGCGCGTTTGGGGGTGGTGGAGTGAACGCGGCCTACGGCACAATGATATCTGCTGTTGCGGCGGCCGCAACAGGCCCACCAAGCTCTGGTCCCTGACCCAAGTAGGGCACTTGCTAGACATTTGGCGAGGCGGTCTGGGGCCGCTGGCGGACAAAACTCGAGGTCCGGGTCGCGTCCGTTCCGCCCCGCACAGCGGACTCGATGACAGACATCGGAAAGTGTCGGGTATGCCCGTAGTTGGATTGGCCCATGCGACGATCGAACGGCCACCAGGTGGTGGAGGTCCGGGAGCGAATCGCCGAACTAAGATCTTCGCGAAGTAAGGGCTAATAAGGCTTTCGTCCGTGGTGATGGACAAGGGCTAGCGGCTCACCGAAATTCCACTGGCGGCAGGAAGCGTTCGCTGGGGGTCATAAAGGCGAATTGGGCGTCGGCACTATCGTCGCCATCCTCGCCAGCTATCCGCCGCCAAATAAGGTAACTCAATTCCGTGAACGGCGCCGCATTGAGGAACTCATGAGCGAGTTCGCTGCGTTTGCTACAAAACTCCCGAGGATCCCATCCCACAAGGTACGCGTTCACTATGGAATCAACCCGAGCAGGAACGTCCACTCGATCCAGAATGAGGAGGGCATCAAGCGTCTTTTCGGAATCGAGTCGCTGCATAATCGAATGCTGAGCTACAAACGCGCCATGTCAAAACTGAATCTGCTAATAATCCACAGGTTTGACGCAAGGTTTTATTGGGTTCTGGACGCTGCCCAATCCGGTCTAATTAGGAGGGAAAGCCGCATACCGCGTGGACGCCCCGAGGTCAACAAACGCCATCTCGAGCCCCGTACTTCCACTTTGCTTTGAGCAAGAGAAGAGCCACAAGCGGAGGCACCCGCCTGGGGCTCAAATGAGATCGGCGCGGGGGACGTCGTAAGGCTGGGTTTGCGCCTCGCTCGACGATAGCAAAGTAGTGCGCGCCGAACTACTCCACCGGAAAGCTGAACTAACGTCACGGCCGACTGGCATTCACGCTTATCCGGAACCTTCACGTTGCTAGATCAAGTAGTCCCAACACTAGCCAAATCACCAGAACCGCCCAGGTGAATGAAATAATCACGCCGAGAGCGATAATGGCTATAGGCCATGAATTTGCGAAATGACGCCACTCCGTACTGAAGTAGGTACGAAGAGCTCTCGCACTTGTATCGGTGCGCATAACTCCCTCCATTTCTTAATGACTTTACATAACTGTGGCTCGATCTCGCCTGCGGGGATGTGACAAGCGACACAGTTCGTCCAATTCCGGAGCCGCCTTGCTGGGCTGGCCGCCTATTGGCGGGGCGTTCATCGCGGGGCACGCCAATTCCGAGGCCAACTTTACGCAGTTCGCGCAACCTTCCGCTTACTCATCGGATGTATGGCTCGTGCCCGGCGAGGCATGAGCCATGCAGTATGAACAGTTTGAAATCACCGCGTTTGAGAGGCAGACGAACGTATGGCGTGCGAAGATCAGGCGCGCTGACGGGGCTCCTGTTCTAATTCACGGCGCGAAACGGATGGATGAGTTTGTGACGGGTGCCGATTGCAAGACCGCGCAGGCAGCGCTGCTGGCAGCTATGGCGGCCATCGATGCTGGTACGTTCACTCGTAGTCGTGACGGTGCTGAGGCACCATAGAACTGGCGACATACCAATCGGTAACATTACGGGTTGCGACGGGCGTCACAATGGCGCCGCGAAAACGGCTCGCTGATCCGGTTCAACGAGCAAGGGACGGACGGTCTCATCAACATTCCTTCACCGGGGGTTCTGCCAAGATCGGTAAAATGCACAGGGCCTTTCTGGTCCGGCTCGTGGAGGAGGGCCCAATTCCAGCGCCGCACGGTGTGGTACGCTGGCGTGCGTGCGATCTGGTCACGCGGTTGCATCGAGGAGTTCGATCGCTCAGTGCCAGGCGACCTATCGGCCGGTACGGCGTTTCCATTCTAGAAATTGTGCATACAATGTTTGAACGTCCTTCTCGGTTGCTCCGTTCTTCGCTCTCGCCGCCGTTTGGGATGAAGCAGCCATTAGCGTTTCAAGCGTCGGAGGTGTCGTCTCGGAGGTTGGCCCATTCGAGACCTGCCTAGCGTCACTCAAGTGCCAACACTTTTTCTGTGTTGTTCTTTCCGTGCGGAAATACCAATGGCCGCCCGGCGTCGCCAAACCCGGTGCGGCAAGACAATCACCTCCGCGCGCCATGTTAGCCGACAGCGTAATGCTGACTAGCGACGCGAGGAAACAGAGCTGCACAATCGAGACGATCTGCCTTTTCGACATCGGTAATCCTCCGCAGCGATCTACCAGCAGGTGAAAAGTATTTGGGCGGATTTGGGTGGCAATGAGTTTCAAATCCGAAGACAGCTGGCGCGATTACGGTCGGAATACGACGTTTGAACCAACACTCGGGACCGTCAATTCAGGCCGAGCGGGGCGGGAAGCGGCGTTGGCGTGATTGCCACCGCATTTGCACAGTGGATCACGTGTATAACGTGACCTGAAATGTTGCGATCCCAGATTGAGGGCGCATAATTGCAGTGTGGACGCTATCCAAATCATAGCTGCGAAGGGAGACGGCAACACCGAATTGTGGGCTGTCGCTGGTACGCCCGAGAGAGCCCTGACAGATGTTCTACGCTGCTTGCCATCGGGATGGATAGTGACTCTGACCGGTGAGAGCCTCACCTTTGAGGAGGCAGCAGCGTTCGATATTCACTCGACCGAACCACAAAAACTGACAGGGACTCAGTAACTGGACAATACCATCATTGTGGCAGACAGGGCACCCGCTCAAGAGACAGCACAATCCGCAGGCGACGGCGACGCTGGCGATGACGCCGGAGAGGGGCAGGTGCATCAGGGCACGGTTGGCCCCGGACGGGGGTCAGAAGGCAAGCGGACTTGTCAGTGGCCTAGGCTGCGCCGGTCTGGGAATAGGCGCATTGGGCGGCAGTCCTGTCATTTGGTGGGCATCGGCTTTTTGTATTTCGTGACAATCGGCGGCGCGCCCGGAAGTGGCGGCGGAGCCTTGACCACAGCGAAAACCTGAGCGGGCGCGGGGTGAGTCTGATCAACGACCCCGACAGAACACTTCTCGAACGGCCATTGACCGCCGCCGTAGCCGTCACAGTACCGAGTAAGAACGGCCCCGTGGCCGCCGGTTTGCTGAACGACGTATCCATCGCCGCAACCGTAGACTCCGCATTCACCAGCCAGCGCGGGCGCTAGACCAAGCATCTCACAGGAAAGCCATATGGCGGCGATGTGCCGGAATTTGGACCTGCACGACATCTTGCTTCTTCCCTGGTTCTGACGGGTTTCAAAATGCTACGCGCGTCGTCTTAAACCTTCTTTAACCTCGATAGCTCGTGGCTTGATACGATACCCTCGAAGCCGAGCTTGCAGGCGTGCTCGAATACGAGTCACCATCGCCTTCGTCCGTTCTTGCCGAACAACGGTGCGCGGCCTTCAACATTCGCCTCCAGCGGCTACCCAGCCGCCGCGCCGCCAAGCGATCCCAAGAACTCGCGTCGCCTCATTCGATCACCTCGTCGGCGCTCGCAAGCTCGCAAGCAGGAGCTGTGGGATTTCAACGCCAGTGGCGCTTGGCAGCCTTCTCCAGATTGCGATTTCTAACCGTGGCGGCGGTGCTGCGCGCTTTGAAGGCCGCCACGTGATTGGTCCGACGGGTGGGGTGCGGGTGCTGGTGGCGACGAGACCAGTCGACTTCCGCAAAGGCGCCGAGGGCTTGGCGGCGCTGGTGCGCGAACAGATGCAGGCCGATCCGTTCTGCGGCGCCGTCTATGTGTTCCGGGCGAAACGGGCCGATCGGGTGAAGCTGATTTACTGATGGGATGGACGGCCTCCGCACCAACTGTAAGGGTTGCGTGCCAGGAGACTGGCTAAATTGAGGAGGGCTTCCAGATGTTCAGCGCGCAGATAAAGTTCGTTGGTATCGACATTGCAAAGTACGTGTTCCAAATACATGCGACCGACGAGTCGGGTCGGTCGGTTTTGCAGAAGAAGGTCCGCAGATCGGCATTGTTGGAGTCCTTCGCCAAATTCCTTCCTGCACTGTAGCCATGGAAGCGTGTGCGACCGCTCATCATTGGGCGCGCGAGATCGGCGCTCTTGGCCACGAAGTGAAGCTAATAGCGCCTCAATACGTTAAGCCATTTGTAAAGACGAATAAGAACGATGTTCCACGCCAACATTCGAGCGGCGGGAAGGATCGTCTCGGCGCGATTAGCAAGTAGATCGCAAACCAACCAACGTAGTCGCGACTGCAATGGCAAATAAAAATGCCAGGTCGCGTGGGCGATCATGACGCGGAATGAGAACTTCACACCAGCGGCGCATCGGACGGTTGCGTGAACCGACCAGGATGCTCAAGAGCGCCAGCAAGAAGGATCGCATTGCACGACCGACGTTGAATGATGGAGAACGGTCGTGACCGTGACCGATAAAGCCCGTCCGTCCCAGAGGACCTTGAGTCCGTTCCATTGATGGGGTGTGGGTTCGCGGATTCCATCAAGGCGGGTGCGGCTACGCATCGCACGCTAGAGGCCGAATACATGACCGCAAGCGATCCGAACGCCGTCGGCCATCTTAGGTCTTGCACAGCGGAGGCCGTCCATACATGGGACGGCACCGGCGTATGCCTGTTCGCCAAGCGGCTGGAGGATGGCAAGTTCCGCTGGCCGAGCGTGCAAGACGCAGTGATGCGCCGCGAGCCGGCCTAGACAGCCGCATCTATTGCGGGTGCCGGCGGTCAAATCGAACTTTCGGCCGGTTTTGGTATGTTCTTTTTACATAATCGGCCATCCCTTCGCTTGCCTCGCGCGATCATTTCTGAGGGCGCTTGTCCTTAAACGCAAATGAAGCAGTCGGCGTGAAGGGGCATAAACCGAGGGCACTCTTTAGAGCCAAATTCTCTTGGCTCCTGTTTGATGGCTTCCAACCGCAGGATGAAAATTTCCGCCAGCATGGCACACCTCGCTATGTCACAAACCCATCTAGGTGGCAGCCGCCGTCGGATGAAGCGGACGGGTATCCCAGGCCTCTGACGGCCAGGTGTACCTTAGTGCTGAGGCCGCCGCGCGAATGTCCAAGGGTTTGATGCTAAGCCCCATTTTTTGGGTACCGCTGGCGTGCTGGGCGCGCACGATGGTGATATCCACGATCAAATATTCAAAGTCGGGATCGCCGGACATCGCTTCGAACATCCGCCGCCACACCCCTTTCTCGATCTCGATGCCAACCAAAGCCGAATATAACCCTGACCCCGGAACGCGTTGTTCGGAACCGCTGGCTTTTGGTAATTTGCACCGTGCTAATAATTCGTCCGACCACTGGCGAGCCGTCATGATTGGTCTCAAATCCGTCTCAGCGGCGCCCGCACCTTGCAAAATCTGCGGCAAACCGGCGGAACTCTACGGGGTTGTCGACTTCCACAAGTCCTGCGAGGAGGCGCGCGGTTTACGGCTGCCGCTCTCGGGCCTCCCAATCTATTACCGCCGCTGCGCGGCCTGTGAGTTCCTATTCACCGATGTATTCGACGACTGGAACAACGGCCAATTCAAAGCGCACATTTACAATGACCAGTACGAGGCGATCGATCCCGATTATCGCGATATACGACCGCGCTCGAACGCCGATTTCGTCGTCCGCATATGGGGAGAACATAAGGCACGTACGTCGTTGCTCGATTACGGCGGAGGCAGCGATGCGTTTTGTACCGCGCTTCGTGCAAATGGCTTCCCGGTGGCGGTGACCTACGATCCGATGGTGCCGGAGTATTCGCACGTTCCGGAACGGAAATTCGAGTTGGTGACCTGCTTCGAGACGCTCGAGCATACACCGCACCCAACTGCTGCAATCGCACAGATCCTTGGATGCTTAGCGGAGCCAGGGCTTGTGATGTACAGCACGTTCGTCCAGCCGGCGGATTTCGATAAGTATGGCCTCGGCTGGTGGTATGTTGGACCGCGGAATGGCCATATCTCTATTTTCAGCAAGCAAGCACTGCAAATAGCCTGGGGCCGTCACGGTTACAAGACCTTCTCTTTGAACGATAATACGCACTTCGCATTTCGCACTCTGCCATCATACGGCGCCGATCTAATCAAGTGACGGCCTGACGGCGTTTCTTACCTTGAATTCAGGAACTAATTTTTGCCTACTAGGCTCTGCACGCCATTGTTGAATGTCTGCGATTGCTCCGGTGGCATAATCCCAAACAGCGCATCGAACTAGGGAGAGTCTGTTCCAGCTTGCTCTGAGGCCGCCAAACTGGATCGTTTTTGGGTAGAGTTTCCGCGGTGATTCCCCGGCTGGAAGGAGCGGAGAGCGATGAAGGCTTCGCGGTTTTCTGCCGCCCAGAAGGCGTTCATTCTCAAGCAAGGTGCTGATGGCATGCCGGTGGCGGATATCTGCCGCAAGGCCGGCATCAGCCAGGCCACCTACTTCGATTGGAAGAAAAAGTATGACGGGCTGCTGCCGACCGAGATGCGGCGGTTGAAGCAGCTCGAAGACGAGAACGGCAAGCTGCGGAAGGTTGTGGCCGATCTGAGCCTCGACAAGGAGATGCTTCAGGACGCGCTCCGCCGAAAGCTCTGAAGCCTGTCCGCAGACGCAAGCTCGTTGATGAGATGCGCGGCGACTGGAATGTGTCGATCCGGCGAGCTTGCCGTGTGTTCCTGGTCGATACGTCCACCTACCACTACAAGTCTCGTCGTCCCGGACAGGCTGCCCTCGAACAACGGATCAAGGAGATTTGCCAGACGCGCATCCGCTATGGCTATCGCCGCGTTCATGTGCTGCTGCGGCGTGAATGGAAGGCTCTGCCAAAAGACCTGCCGCCGAAGAGCACGGCGCACGACTATCTGGGCTATGGAACTGGGACGGCACGTTGGAGCGCATCCACCATGCGCTCTACGTCGCGGCGCGCGAACAGGCCGGACGTGAAGCCAGTCCGACGATGGCCATTATCGACTCGCAAACCGCGAAGGGTGCTCAAAAAGGGGGCCTTGGCTCGATCCTCGGGCTACGACGCGGGCAAGAAAGTCAAGGGTCGCAAGCGGCACATCCTGGTCGACACGCTGGGCCTCTTGTTGAACGTTGTCGTTCATCCCGCCGATGTTCAGGATCGCGACGGCGCCTTGCTGCTGTTGCGTCGGGCAAGGCGACGTTCCCGTTCATCGAGCGCATCTTTGCTGATGGTGGCTATGCCGGGGAGAAGATGGCGCTCGTCGTTGCCGAACAGGAGCGTGGAAGCTGGAGATCGTCAAGCGATGCGACGCTCATGGCTTCGCGGTCTTGGCCAAAGAGCTGGATCGTCGAAAGGACCTTCGCCTGGATCAGTCGCAATCGCCGCTTGGCTCGCGACTTCGAGCGTAACGCTTGACCGTCGCCGCCTTCGTCCGCCTCGCCATGATCCGAATCATGCTGCGGCGGCTTGCTGCAAACGCCTCGTCATGAATCCAAACTTCCCGGATGGGCTCTAGGCCCGCTGAAATGCGGACGGCCGGGCAAAGTGCTGCGGTGCGGCCAATCTGTAAAGCGAAAACCGGAATGATCTGCCCCAGATCGTCCGCAACGTATTTAGTCGTCATCCGCCGGAAAGCTGGAAGGGGCCCGCTGAGGAAAAGGAAGCAACTCAGTTATCGTCCGGACATGGACAGCGAGGAAATTATCGGGCTGCTAGTCTTTGGCGTCTTTGCAGGCGCGGCTATCTTCGTTTTCGCTGCATTCGTCTTTTAGCTTCGTCAAAAGAAGATCTCGCCTGTTCAAGCCGCCGTTGGTCGACGTCGCCGCTCGTACCGGCCGCGGGAAGTCGCTCTCACGGGAACTAATAGGCCGCGCGCATCTGGCGTCCGCCGCTTGTCCAAAGCAAAACTCAGCGGATCTCCGGCCGACGCATTAACCTGTCGGGGTTCGCAAAACCGACATTGGTTATGATTTACCATCGCAGTGGATCGGTAGTGCAGACAACGCGTCCAATGTCGCGCCCTCTGATCAATCGTGATAGCTACGACCCATCGTCAAGAGTTCAGGCCTCTGCAAAAATGGCGCTGTACCACCCTCAAAGCGATCCAGCCCAGCCATTACCGGAGGTGGTGGACTTAGTAGTCAAGGCGAGGCCCGCAAAGTGCTCTTGGAGGCTAAAGTGCAAGAGACGGGAGTGAGGAACGGCGCTTACGGTGCCGATAAATTCGGCTTCAAAAACCTCGCCGGCGTGCACTGGAATCTGTCCGCAGCCCCGCTCTACGAATTTGCCATTCGCAACGGCGAGGCCGCCATCGTTGCCGGCGGCGCGCTATGCGCCGAAACCGGCCATCACACCGGCCGCAGCCCCAAGGACAAGCACACCGTCGTCGATGCGCTCACCGAAAACACCGTATGGTGGGACGGCAATCGCAAGCAAAGCAAGGAACACTTCGAGAATTTGCTCCAGGACTTCCTTGCCCACGCCAAGGGCAAGACTTTATTCGCGCAGGATCTTTACGGGGGCGCCGATGCGAAATACCGCATCAAGGCGCGGGTGTTCACCGAATATGCCTGGCACTCGCTGTTCATCCGCCAGCTTTTGATCCGTCCCGATAGGTCGGAGCTCGCAAGCTACGTTCCGGACATGACCATCGTCGACATGCCGTCGTTCAAACCCGACGCCAAACGCCACGGCGGCCGCGACGGCTCCGACACCATGGTGGCGATCGATTTCACCCGCAAGATTGTGCTGATCTGCGGGTCTTCTTATGCCGGCGAAATGAAGAAGTCGGTGTTCACGACGCTCAATTTCTATCTGCCGGCGCAAGGCGTGATGCCGATGCATTGCTCGGCCAATGTCGGCAAGGACGGCGACAGCGCGCTGTTCTTCGGTCTCTCCGGCACCGGCAAGACCACGCTCTCCACCGACCCGAACCGCATCCTGATCGGCGACGACGAAACCGGCTGGTCGCCTGAAGGAATCTTCAATTTCGAGGGCGGCTGCTACGCCAAATGCATAAAACTCTCGGCCGAGGCCGAGCCGCAGATCTGGGACGCCACCAATCGCTTCGGCGCCGTCCTGGAAAACGTCGAGTTCGATCGGCAAACGCGTATTCCGGATTACAACAGCGACAAGAAGACCGAAAACACGCGCTCGGCCTATCCCCTGGAATTCATCCCGAGCGCGTCGCGCACCGGCGTCGCCGGCCATCCGAAGAACATCGTCTTCCTGACCGCCGACGCCTTCGGCGTCATGCCGCCGATCGCCAAGCTCAATCCGGCGCAGGCGATGTATCACTTCCTGTCCGGCTATACCGCCAAAGTCGCCGGCACCGAGAAGGGCCTGGTCGGCGTCGAGCCGGAATTCTCCACCTGCTTCGGCGCGCCGTTTTTGCCGCGGCCGCCCGCGGAATACGGCCGGCTGCTGCGCGACTATATCGCCAAGCACAAGGTCGACTGCTGGCTGGTCAATTCCGGCTGGACCGGCGGCATCTACGGCGTCGGCCGCCGCATGCCGATCAAGGTCACCCGCGCGCTGGTCACCGGCGCGCTCGACGGTTCGCTGAAAAACGCGAGCTACCGCACCGATCCGTATTTCGGCTTCGCCGTGCCGACCTCGGTGCCGGGCATCGAGCCGCACATCCTCTATCCGCAGAAGACCTGGCAGGACAAAAAGGCGTTCGACGAGATCGCGCGCAAGCTGGTCGGCATGTTCCAGAAGAATTTTACCAAATACGAGAGCACCGTGGACGCCGAAGTGCGCGCCGCCGCGCCGGAAGTACGATTGGCAGCGGAGTGACATTGTTTGCGCTCGGATTAGCACCCCCAACTGTGATCCTAACCGGCTACTTGCTGTAACGTCAGTTCAGAGCTCCAATTAATTCATTCGGCGCTCACTGCTCCGGTCTCGTCGGGCAAGTCGGTTGCTGCGAGGAGGAACACCTCGTGCACACCATTCGGTCCTCGTAGTCGGAGCCGATCGAGCCTGAGAATGCGTTTAAGGTGCGCAAATAGCATTTCGACCTTCTTACGCAGCCGTCGTGCGATGCGTTCCTCCCGCCATCTTGCGATTTGGCGTGCCATGTCTCGCGCGCCCTCCTAGATCGACCGCGGTACATTCCTTAGGACAGCATCGAGGCTTCAGGTGACAGGCTTCGCAGTCATATCCGAACTTGATAAGATCTTGAACGACCATCTGGCAGCGGTCGAAATCGCGGCGCTACACTGAAATTTTCCGGTAGGCTCGGCGTACGGCTATCCATTACCGGCCGATTGGAACGCGCGAAGGGAGGTGGTGCTCGGCAAGCGGACCGTCCCTGCAGCGTGACCTTCACCTAATAGTAATATCCCCCGTAAAGCGAGAACCCTTGCGAGCATTCAGCCAAGTGGCCTACTCATGTCGGGCTCGGGTCATCAACGTCATTTTGAGCGCAATCCCTCACTTCCGCTTGGCGCCCAATTTCAGACGTAATCCTGTCTGGCAGCATCCAACGCCCATGGCCAGAAACAGACAAACCGACCTCGACCCAATCGGGACTCTCAAAGACCCCTGAGACCAGTTCGCCTGGCAGCGATCCTGGGCCTCTCCGTTCGTGCCGCTCAATTCACTCGATTTCTTGATCCCAAAGTAGCCAAAAGCTCTGCTTCATCCCTCAAGAAAGTGGCCAAATGCAGCCAATGGTTGGAGCCGGTCGCAGATGATCTTAATAATCGCCAACATGGGCATAGAAAGAATCATGCCGGGGACACCCTACATCCAGAGCCAGAAGACGAGTGAGGTGATCACGAGAACTGGATTGAGCGTGAATCTTCTGGCCAGAAGCATCGGCGATACGGTCTCGCCCTCAATCAAATGAAATCCAAAATAAAGCCCCGCAGGAAGCAGTGCTTGCCAAAGTGTGTCATGGGTCAACAGACCAGCGAAAAGAAGGATTAGCAAGCCAAAAGCAGTACCGAGGATCGGCACATAGTTCAGCAGAAAGGCCACCGTCCCCCAAAGAATCGGGTCGCCGGCTGGCCTGCACCCGGTTCCCAATTAACCAATTGGCAACCATTTCAGAAAACAAGACGTGCAACCTGCGGCTTCAATTAAAATCGTAATGTGTACTTTTACGTACTCGGAAAAGAGGGGTGGCAAATTTCAGCCCGGCGACAACAGAGGTATCAGGGGCTACTCATGGTTAGAATTCTTAGTCAGTTCTGCAAGGATCAGTCCGGCGCGACGGCTATTGAGTATGGTCTGATCGCGGCCGGCATTGCGGTGGCAATCATCGTCGCCGTACAGACCCTCGGAACCAACCTGAACACGACCTTCAGCAGCGTTTCGACCGCCCTGAAGTAATTCGATTGAAGTCCACATGTGCAGCACGAGGCCGCCAACTGATGGCGGCCTCTCTCATTTCCAATAACGGTTGAAGTCGCGTATTGGCCTGTGTCGTCAGATATTGCGGCGCAAGCAAATGTCGGCGTCCGGGGTAACAGCGGACGTGCCGACGAAAGCCCAAATCCGCCGTTCCTGGACCCATGACGAACTCCAGCCACCGTCCGTTGATACATTGCGAAATGTTCATTCGATGACCTCGTGGGCGCGCGCAGTCAACGGAGGGGTGATATCCAGCCCGAGCGCCTTCGCGGTCTTGAGATTGATCACGAATTGGTAGGTGATGGGCTACACGAACGGGAGGTCGCCCGGCTTTTCGCCCTTGAGGATGCAGGCGACGTAGGTACCAGCTTGCCTATAAGCGTCCGTCAGAACCGTTCCGTAACTCATCAGGCCGCCAACGAGAGCGAATTCGCGCCATTCGTAGATCGCCGGTAGCCGATGCTGCGCGGCCAATGCGATCAGGTCGGCATGGCGGCTAAAGAAGAGCGGATCGCCCGCGACGAGTAGCGCGCCTAAAGATAGTGCTCAGCGTGATCGACCGCGCTCGATGACGGAACGCCCGCTTCGCGCCCACCCATGGTGGACCGCGTGCGTAAAGCCGTTGGCGTTGTCGCCGGGCTCGCCCAGCGAGACTTCTATCGCGCTCAGGCTGCTGTTCGATGCCTCATCGCAACTTTGCCACGCCACTGTCTCAAAGGCGACGAAGTGGCGGAGCGACAATCCTCAAGTCACGAAGTTACTCGCATATGCACATTTTGAGTTGGGGTGATAGCTATGAAGACTGACGAGTTGTTGAGTGCCATCACTGCCGAGCTATCTGCGATCGGCGCGGCAACAGATCTGGGCTTAGTGTGTCAGGACGGGGAACGAGTATCGACGGTCCTAACGATCGAAGATCGCCGCTTTTGCCTCAGCCTCGAGCCGGCGCAAGCCAACATGAACGAGCCCAGCTGACTACCGTGGCGTCGGACGCCGGCAAATGACACATGCCGGCGACTCCAGAACGCACCTAGAGCGCTGTCCAGCCACCTCGGGAACCCGTTCTCGGTGCTCTGGTAGGTGACCCGCTCGACTAGCCCCGACAGCGCCTCTCGATCCGATGGATTACGCTGCGACTTCATCGTTCCTGTGCCCGAGGCCCTATTATTCAATACGTTAGCCGATCTTCGGCCTAACGTGTAACGGCGGGATGGGGAAGGATGAACAGACCTCATCCGACGTATTCGAACTGCCGAAATTGCGGGGCGGATTATTGGGTCGCCCGTGTCGAAACTTCGGTCCCCCTTTCTCATCAGCCCGTGTGCAGCGCATGTGGGGCGCCCCTTCCGGGGCGAGAAGGACGCTTTGTGCTCAAATACTCATTCGTAAAGGGCCGGAGCGAGCGTCGCGTCTAGCCAAAAGCTCGATAAAATCTGCCGGCGCGCCTGCGCGGGCTACAGCGGGCTCCTGCAGCATTAATCGCAACTACAATCGGAGCAATTTCAATACCTTGTTGCGTGCGCTGACGCGCCGCACGACGCGGCGAGTACGACCATTTCCCTCGCGCTGACGCGCAGTGCCCGACGCGCCGAAGGTATGAGGTTCGACCACAGTTTGCGGTTCGTGAGTAACTCATGGCCGGTCAGGAATATTCCGCTCCCAGTCTCGTCTCTCCAACGACCTTGCCTTCCGGCGCTGAGGTAATCCCGCTACCCACGGCGAGGCGCAGTCGGGCGGAGCGCGGTACATTTACCAAGTCGATCGTCCAAAAGATGCGATGCCTCCCGGACAAAGTGAGGGATTTTTTCTGGGACGCAGGCTGCCGGGGTTTGGCATCCGGGCACTGCGATCGGGACGACGGTCCTGGATATATCAATATCGGGACGAGCACGGGCGAACCAGACGCATCGTCCCGGGGGACGGATCGGCGCTTACTCGCCGTCGCTGAGGTGTCGATAGCTCTGCCATGACGATGCCATTTGAACACAGGTCAGCCGTGGACTACCGCCGAGACATCTCGCGCAGGCGCCAGACGCGGAATATAATGAACCACATCAATGACGAGGAAGACACCAAAAATGCGTCTTGCCCGTTCTCGGAGAAGTAAGTTTTCAACTGGGAACCACAGTCTCCAAGACTGAGCTCCCATGTCCTATCTGGGCAACTCCCCATGACAATTAGGCTTGCAGCGCTAAGACGTCCTTTTTTGAGGCCACGTAGAAACGGCTCAGTGAAAGGACCTGCTGATGGCCGAGAGGCGGTCAGTCGGCGAAGCCCCATTGTCTTCGGCACGCTCACAATCGACGTTGCCGTTGTCGCTGAACCGCCCGGTTCGATTATCGAACAAAAACTGACGGCAGATTTTGCCCTCACGAGGCGTAAAAAGTATCGAGCCGGTGTAAATCTCATCGTCGCTGGGCCCGACGTTTGGCGCAACTCGTGGCGCCACCGGCGGTGCCGCGTGCGGCGGCTTGGTCGAAAATTCTTCGTTCACGAACAGGCCAAGCGCGAGAAAAGCCGCGACCACAACAATTGTCTGCAGGGAACTGCGGGCGCGCGGGCGGGTTCTTGGTGGACGCTTCATCCCGCGATAATCGGCAAAATCAATTAAAAGTTTCATCTGCTTCCATTCAGGCTACCTCTTTTCAAAGCATTTCAGCAGGTGCAGACTAAAATCCGCCGTAAGACGATCTGAGCGGAACCTTCCCGGAACTGCTTTTGAAGATTGGCTGCACGGCAACACCTTGCCCCGTCGCCTCCATGCAGCGGGGTATTTTTTATCAAAGAGAGCAGCCCAGGCGCCGGTCTGCACCGGCTACGGCTGAATGCTCGCCATTAAGCGTGTGGCGAAATGGCTTTTTTCTTAGGCCGAGTCATTATGCACCCGATCGGGACTATCGCGATTAGCAATGCGAGAATGATCCAAAGCGCCACATCGTTCGTCGTCATGTCGTCCCCCAATGACGTTGAAATTCCGACATCACATTTCACGATAGGCCAAGTGTGCAGGCATTGATACTGAATGACCTCCGATTATTAGGTCAGGATTGTTGTCTCTCTAGGCAGCCACTTTTCATCAAAGAAAAACGGCCCCAGCTTTGGACCGGGGCCGTAAACGCTAAACGCCACGTACAGGACCGCCGGAGCAGTCTCAGCCAAAACTCGCGCTCTGATCTTTAGTTCCGCTCGAGCAAAAAAAGCCCCAGCCGGGCGACCGGGGCTAAGAACCGATCCGGGAAGTTCTTAGAATCTGATAAATCGGATGTGATTCATTGATGGGCGCTTAATTCGCGATGGAGCGCCCGATGTGGAAGCCCGAACACCGCCAAGCTGCCAACCGCAGTGGCCTTCGTTACCCGAGCGATTTGACTGATGCCGAATGGGCGATTGTGGAGCCCATGATCCCGCCTGCACGCCATGGCGGGCGCAAACGCTCTGTGAACGTGCGTGAGGTGCTGAACGGGATCTTCTACGTCCTATGGACCGGCTGCCAATGGAAGGCTCTACCAAAAGACCTGCCGCCGAAGAGCACGGTGCACGACTATCTGGAGCTATGGAACTGGGATGGCACGTTGGAGCGCATCCACCATGCACTCTACGTCGCGGCACGCGAGCAGGCCGGACGTGACGCAAGTCCGACGGTAGCGATTATTGACTCGCAAACCGCGAAGGGTGCTCAAAAAGGGGGTCTTGGCTCGATCCTTCGGGCTACGACGCGGGCAAGAAGGTCAAGGGTCGCAAGCGGCACATCCTGGTCGACACGCTGGGCCTCTTGTTGAACGTTGTCGTTCATCCCGCCGATGTTCAGGACCGCGACGGCGCCTTGCTGCTGTTGCGTCGGGCAAGACGACTGTTCCCGTTTATCAACCGCATCTTTGCCGATGGTGGCTATGCCGGAGAGAAGATGGCGCTCGTCGTCTGGCGAACTGGAGCATGGAAGCTGGAGATCGTGAAGCGATCCGACGTTCCTGGATTTGCGGTCTTGCCCAAAAGGTGGATTGTCGAAAGGACCTTCGCCTGGATCAGTCGCAATCGCCGGCTGGCTCGTGACTTCGAGCGTTACGCCATAACCGTCGCCGCCTTCGTCCGCCTCGCCATGATCCGCATCATGCTCAGGCGGCTTGCTGCAAACGCCTCATCATAAATCCAAACTTACCGGATGGGCTCTAAGTCGTCTGACAATGCCCGGCCAGATATTACCGGACGCCTCTTTAGTGTGGCGCGAGAGCGTTCTAGCGACGCTAGGGCAACCGACAGAATTTTATACATTTGTGCTGTGGTCGCCTCCGTACGAGGATCTGAGTTCCCGTCCGAAGCGGACCGCGGTCCTAATTTCCCTTAAGGGCGTCACACCCACGGATTCCAGCCCTCCGTCAATTATACGCCGGGGTCGGCAGCCGCTTGCCCGCGCACCTTTGTGCCGCGCTCAACTTTTGGAGCAGAACTCAGATAAAATAGCCGTGGGCTTGGGGGCAATTTGGCCAGGGTCCTATCCCATGCGCGTCATCATGCTTGCCGTTTTGGCTGCAGGGGCTTTCTGGGTTTTCGACGTATACGAGTACGGTGGTCGTTATAGCCAACAGCTTTGGAGGCAGGCCTCCATTGACGGTCAATATTATTCTGACCATGTGCGGCACCTAATAAATGGAGCCTTGTCGGGTCGTTGACCGCGGAGGGCGTGAGCCCGGATGTATGCCGCGCCCGACGCCCAAAAGATCGCGGAGCCGGCCGTAGCGCAAAATTAATCTTTCAGGTCCGGAATTCACTCGATGCTGGGAATCATCGAGGGGTTCGCGCATGTTCGAAGTTACGAAATATGAGCATCCGGAGATTTTTGTGACCTGCCGGCGCACGGGCGAGACGTACAAGTTCGCGGTCGACACGATTGGCACTGCGTATCACAAACCGGCCGGCGCAATGCATGAGGCGCGCCGAGCCGCCTTGAGTTACCTGACGTGGTTTTCGGCAGCACGGGAAAGAATGGTCGGCCAGGCTGAGCATGAGCATCGCCAGGCTTAACCAGCCTCATCGCGGCGCTGCCCTGCCGCTCATATCGGCCGAATGCGCCGTTAGCCGAGCTCGCGCGGCTGTCACGCACTAGCATCGCCGATGAGATGCGCGAGGAGCATCGGCGATGCGTCCTTGGCGAGTGAAGGCGCGGGCTGGTAGCCGCTTTGCACGTTTCTCCGACTGCGATTTTAACCAACGCTTAGTGTTTCAGATGCGGTCGTAAAAAAACATGGTATAGTTGTTTTGTTAGCGGCGGTTAGTGAGAGTGATTGAGGCCCATTCTCAACTGCTAATATCCTTTCAGAGCAACCCACGAGCGCTCGTGACCGCCGCGGGCGCTCGACCAATTGCGAAGGTGCCGGATCAAAAATGACGGTTGCCGCGCAATCTAGGTAAAAACTCTCGTTATTCTTTAAGGCTGCATAAGAAAGCAAGAATAAAGTGCCCGACGCCCGTTCACGTCGAATGAAACCGGGATTGAGCATGGCGCAAATTGTCAGCCGGTTCTGCAAGAGCGAATCCGGAGCAACCGCCATCGAATATGCCCTGATCGCAGGGTTTGTTTCGATTGTGATAGTCGCCGCCGTTCAGGGGATTGGCACGACCCTGAATACTACGTTCTCGAAAGTCTCCGCCGCCATTAAATGAAACATCGGGCTGTGCATTAGGCACCGCCCGCCGAGGCCGGACCTTTTATTTTGCTGCCCTCGTTTCAGGTGTGGCCCCGGCGGGGGCTGTCGGGGGTGACGGGGGGGCCGGGGCCACTCAGCACGCGACTAGGGGGAAATCCTGTGAAGCGCGCCATCCCTGAAACGCAAATAATTTGCACGCGTTCGCGCATCAGCCATGTGACGCAGATCACTTGTCACTCGACTGTGATCCACAGCCGGCCGCTTGCCGAAGATGGCGACCGGACGATCTAGCCGCAGTCCGCTCACGCGGATAACAAAAAAGCCCCGGAATGCCCCGGGGCTAAGTTTGTCTGACCCGGAGCGATGAAGGTTTCAAGGACAGCGCCCCGGTAGAGCCATCATCGCACAATCCGAAAAGCGGCGGCGGGCGAGATCGAAGCATGGTTAAAGGCAGCCGCTTGCCGTTGCCCATGTGATCTACGTCACAGCCAAGTCGCGTCAATCGTATAACTGTTGAGTGTTGCCCTAGCTCCTTTGGGGCATCCCTACTTGGCCCGGCTGGCAAAATGCTCGCCGGGCTTTTTCTTGGCCTCGCTCGGCCTTAATCCTGCCCGGACGGCAACCGCATAATACTGTACGATTTGTTAGAGGGGACGGGAAGGGGCGCGCGCTCGGTTGCGCAGCGCCCCTTTTTCATTTGTTGAGGTGGCCCCGGCTGCCGGTAGTGTGACGCGCGTGACTGCTGTGACTATGCTCCCCGGGGAGATAGTCCCAGTGCTGTTCGCGGCGGAACCCGTGCCATTTTTCTTTGTTAGCTACCGGAAGCATCCAGCCCGGACTGTCTTATGCGGCCGTTAGTATTATTCTCCATTGCCGCCGTCGTCACAATCGCACTGATTACCGTGGCAGAAGCACAAGATAATTCAAACCACGGGTCCGCATACCCATCGGCATCACAGTTAGGACCTAATTTCCCCAAGGGCGTGTCGTCCACTCAAAGCAATCCGGCTAACTGGGCGGTACCTCCCACAGAGTACAGCGAAACATCAGCGAACCGGCAGCACCAATACCAATACCAGCGCCTGTGGCGCTCGTGGCGTGAGTGGAGATAGCGCATTTCTCGCAGGCTTTCCTGCTCGCGCGGGAACATTCGCTGAGATGCGCCGCGCGATCCCGCCCGCCGAATTTTGCAGGCTTGTCCGTGATGTGTCGGGGGTGTGCGCTGCAAGGCACGAGCCCGGATGTAGGGCCGCGCCCCTTCCTAAACCGCATCGGCGTTGAGTTTACGCGCGAGCTTTCTCCCCCGGCGCCAACCGCTGCATCTTGTGTCCGCAGTCCACGCACTCGTAGGTTCTGATCTCGGAACCGTCGCGCTTAAAGGCGTTAGGTAGGCAGCGGGCAAGAAAGGCGTATCCGCTGCACTTTTCACAGCGAGCCGCCAGCGTCAACTGCTCTTTAATGGTCGGACGGACGTCTGCCATCACTCCTCCCATTGGCGATGAAGATGTTGGCCGCGATTTACCCTGCGGTTGCGTACTTAGAGTGACAAATGCTCTCGCTTCGGCCAGCCGAGCGCCCCACCCAGTGGCCCCGAACCGGGGCTCAAGGGGCTGCTATAACGGTCCGGGGCCGTGGCTGCGCTAAGGGGGACGACCCTAGCGGGCCGACTTACCAACCTCTCTACCCTTCTGACGTTCCCGATTGATTCTGCTGCAAGAGGGCCGGCAGTTTCGCCACTTTAGCCGCAATGCGCCACGCCTCGTGTTTGCTGAGCAGCTTGGCAGTCGATCGCCGGCCGGGCTCCTCCTCGTAATAGACATAGGCCAAGGCTTGATCGAAGCCGTCCCTGACGATGAAGCAGCCGGGCCTTTCCTCGATACACCATGGAGGCGGGAAGTGGCGGCGAGGCATTGCTGACGGCGTGCTTTCCAGGGAACGGGCTCAAAAGGCAGCTTTAGTGATTGGCGTCACAGAAGTAGTGGCACATCGGGGGCATTGTAGGTGCCCTGGGACGTATTGGGAGACCTGCCATGAAAGCGCTTATAGCTGGTATCGCCTTCGCGGTTGCAATGGTTCTCGCCAGTCAGGCATTCGCCGCCAACGCAAACGACAATCGATGTACAAGTTACACCCTGAAGAACGGCCATTTCGTCTGCGGTGACATGGGCGACAACTCGTAAGAATTGCGCGCGCCATGGCGGCGGGAAGGGGCGTTCGGTCACCGGATGAGCCAACCGCCGACAATGGACAAAAATAGCGCCGCAGCGACCCCGGCCCCGATGGCCAAAGCGAAGGGCACTATCCAGTCTTCGCCGTCCCTGCGCATGACAGGCAGGATAGCAAAGCATCACTGCGGTAGACAGGGCACCCGCTCAAGAAACAGCACCATCTGCAGCGCCACGACGGCGCTGGCAATGTCGCCACCGCGGGCGGCATCATTGAGGCACTTGGCGACGTGGCGCCAGGTATCCAAATGCCTGCGCTGCGCCGGCACATGGCTTAGCAGGGTGCGCACGTCGACAAGCGTTCGCAACGTCGTGATATCGGGGTATCTTCAACGGCCGGGGCAGGGGCCGCAGCCAGTTCGGACGGGACAACACAACGCTCCTCATTCGATCAGGAACTAAGTTGCATGGTTGTAACCAGCGGCGCCCTATTCCCCGCATCGTAATCATCGCTGGCAAGCTTCTCTATTCTGTCCCGACACCGCATGAAAGTTTCGCGCGTCCTCTCTTTCAGAGAGCTGGCCCCGGAAATCTGGACAGGATGCTAAGTGAAGTTTCTGCCTGACGGCAGGCACGCTATGGCCTGCGAATCAGGAGCTATCATGCAGAAACGACCGCGCCGGAACCACACACCGGCTTTCAAGGCGAAGGTGGCGCTAGCCGCCGTCAAGGGCGATCGGACGTTGGCTCAGCTTGCCGAGCAATTCGATGTTCACCCCAATCAGATCACAGCGTGGAAAGCGCAGCTGGAGGGTAGCGCTGCCGATGTGTTTGGCCCGGGAAGCAGCAATGGAGCTTCACAGGCCGCCATCGATGTGAAGTCGTTCCATGCCAAGATCGGCGAACTGACACCGGAGAACGATTCCTAAGAAACGACGACGCCAGGTGTAGGCTCCATGGGCTGGAGAACAAATCCGAATGCCCTAGCGCGCCGATGCAGATTATCGTTGTACACCCGTTCACCGACAAGCAGATCGAACTGGCGCAGACTTTTGCCGACCAGGCGGTGATCGCTATTGAGAACGCGCGGCTGGTCGACGAGCTGCGCCAACGCAGTGACGATCTTTCAAAATCGTTGGACGTGGACCACCCGCGCACGGTAGCGTGTCTCATAGAACGACGCGCCGGGATCGACATACTCCATTCCATGAGATGTGGCCGTCGCGGACGTGAAAATGGAATTGAGGGGTTATGCGAGACTACCTCCCGGCATTCAAAGCGGAAGCGACGGTGTTCACCGCACGAGTTTGCTGTTGGTCCTGACAAAGGAACAGGACGGTTGGCGCATCGCTGCCTTCCACAACGTTACCATCGCCCCATCAACCGCTCGTCTCTAAGCGTCGCGATCGGTCGAAAGTGGATCGGTCGCTGAAGCCGGCAAGGATCGCCACCAGGTCTGTCGAGACGGCCTGCCTCGTGCAACAGCTTCCATGTACCTTTGGCGTATGAAGGGCGGGGCCATTTCTCATACTGGCCAATTTTGTCAGATACTGTGGCGCAAGCAAATGTCGGCTTTCAAGGGCAACAGCGGACGTGGCGACGAAAGCCCTGAACGGATCTCGCGCTGCTTTGCGCTACCCTCAGCGGAAACTCGTCGGATCGGCGATGTTGGAGCATCAACCTCAGGGAGTGGTCAGTAATACCGGCGGGTGCCTATGCCAAGAACGTAGCTGTTATCGGCTACTGCGACATGCAAGGCCGGCCTGCGTTAAAGATGTGTGTTCGAGAAGTTGTGGGTCACTGGTATCTTTATACAGGGCATTTTTGGCATCACGGCTGTAGCATCCTAGACGTCAACGATCCGAGAAAACCAGCTGAGACCTCATTGCGCTATGCATCATGCGGAAAAACTAGATCCATCCCAGTGCGGATCGAAAAGTCGCTCCCGCTCAGATCTCCTTCATGACCTGCGCATAAGCGATCAGCGCGAACAGGGCGGTGCCGCCGACTATATTGCCGGCGAGTACCGGGATGATGAATTGCGTCAGCATCGCTAGGATGGACAGCTGACCACTGAGGACCAGCAGAAAAGCCTCGACGCTCCCCGCGATGATGTGCATGAAGCTGCCGGCTGAAATCAACCAAGCCATGAGCACGATGACGTAAAACTGCGCCGTCTCGGCGGCGGGAATGAGCCACACCATGGCAGCCATCAGAAATCCCGCCGCGATGGCGCGAAAGAACGTTTCAACAAAGCTGTGACCTAGCAAATGGCGGCTGATCTCCAGCATGCTGCCGTAAAGCTCCGCTGTCAGCACCGGCGTGAAGGCGCAGAACAATGCGGCAATCAAGGTTCCGGCGAAATTCGACAGCAGTACGACGCCCCACATCCGGCCGAGGTTGAGGAGATTGCGCGCGGTGAATTCGGCCATCACCGGCAACACCGCGGTCACCGTGGTCTCGGTGAAGAGTTGCTGCCGCGACATGACCACCATGACGAAGCCGACCGCATAGCCGAGATCGACGATCAGCGGGCGCCACGGCGCATCGGGCAGATGCGATTGCAGAATGGCTTGCGCCAACAGCGAGAAGCTCAGCGACATCCCGGCGGCGACGCCGGACCACCATAGCGAAATGATGGGGCGTACCATTTCCTCGTCGCCCTGACGGCGAACGATCTCGTAGATGATTGGCGTGCGCGGGCCGGAAAGCTCCTCGATATCTTCGACCTCGCGCTCGGTGATTTTCTGGCCTTCGCCGGCGCGGACGTCAGGCTTTGCGGAGCGGCGGTCCGCTTTTGCTTTGCCACCACCCCTGGCGCGCGCGTTTGCCATCACCGATGCGCTCTCTAATAGGATCGCGACAGGTAGTCATTAAACGTCAGTGCAAACATCAAAATCGTCCAGAACAGCCCGGCCGCGGCAACGATCCTGATGATCGTCCGGGCATTCTTCAGATCCATCAGGAAGGTGGCCAAAAGCCCGATCATGATGACTGCAAACAACAGATTGACCGCCAGATTGGCGCGGCCCATCGGCAAATAGGCGGAGCCGAGGCTCACGGCGAACAGCGCGACTAGCGCCAGCCAGGTCAGGCCGGGCCCCTTCCACAGCCGCAGGCGCGCGCGGAATTGCGGTGCCGATCCTCGGTCGGCCCTTGGTCATGAGCGGCCTGCCAGATAGAGCAGGGGATAGAGCACGATCCAGACCGAATCGACGAAGTGCCAGTAGATCGCCACGCCCTCCATGGTCGAGCCTTGCACCGGAATGATGCGCCGCTTGAACAGACGTGAAGACGACCAAGACGATGAGGATGCCGGCGGTAAGATGCACGGCATGAATGCCGGTCATGATCCAATAAAAGCCCCAGAACATCTGCGTCGCCGGCGGCGACAACGGGAAAATGCGGGCCCGGGAACAAATGCTCCTTGAGATCGTCGCGATATTCGAGACCCTTGCAAACGAGAAATGCAACGCCGAGCGCCGGCGGTGACGGCGAGGCAATACAGCGTCAGGTCGCGCAATTGCGCGGTGGCGGCGCGCAGCGCGACCGTCATGGTCAGGCTGGAGGTCAGCAGGAGCACGGTATTGATCGAGCCATAGAAGATCTCGGTGTGCGCGCCGGCAATGCGGAATGCTTCGACGTTGAAGCTGCGATAGACCGCGTAGCTGCAGAACAGGCCGCCAAAGAACAGCACTTCGCTCGCCAGAAACATCCACATGCCGAGGCCGACGCCTTCGCGTTGCAGCCGAAGGTCGGGCCAGGCTCCTGCAATGCGCCGGTGGTTCGCTCATGACGCGTCACCTTGCGGCCGGGCCCGCGCTTCGCCGCCGGTTTCCTCGGCGCGGCCGAAATCGTGATAATCGTAAGGATCGGCGTCGACGCGCGGCGGCCGCAGGAAATTCTGCTTCGGCGGCGGCGAAGGCGTCTGCCATTCCAGCCCGGTCGCGTGCCACGGATTGTCGCCGGCGCCTTTCGCCGTAGAACAGCGACCAGGCCAGATAGACGAGCGGCATCAGATAGGCGACGGCCAGAATCACGGCGCCGCCGCTCGACAGGACGTGCCAGATCTGAAACACCTCGGGATAATAGTGATAGCGCCGCGGCATGCCGAGCCAGCCCATGACGAACTGCGGCAGGAAGGTGAGTTGAAGCCGAGAAACATGGTGATGGCGGCGAATTGCGCCCAGAACTCGTTGTAAAGCTTGCCGGTGACTTTCGGCCACCAATAATGAATGCCGGCCATGAACGCCGAAACCGTGCCGCCCACCATGATGGTATGGAAATGCGCGACGACGAAATAGGTGTCGGTCGTCGCGATATCGATCGGCACCGAGGCGAGAAACAGCCCGGTCAGCCCGCCGATGGTGAACAGCCCGAGGAAGCCGAGCGCATAGATCATCGGCGCCTCGAAGCCGATCTGGCCGCGGTAGAGCGTGGCGGTCCAGTTGAACACTTTGATGGCCGACGGCACCGCGACGATGAACGACAGGAACGAAAAGATCAGATTGGCGAGCGGCGACTGGCCGGCGACGAACATGTGATGGCCCCAGACCATGAAGCCGACCACGGCGATCATCAGCATCGCGAACACCATGAAGCCGTAGCCGAACACGCGCCGGCGCGCGAAGCAGGCGAAGACTTCGGAGACGACGCCCATCGCCGGCAGGATCATGATGTAGACGGCCGGATGGCTGTAGAACCAGAACAGGTGCTGGAACAGCAGCGGATCGCCGCCGGCGGCTGGATTGAAAATCGGCAGACCGAAAATCGTTCCGCCGACAATCAGCAGCAGCGACATGGCGAGCACCGGCGTCGCCAGCACCATCACCATGCTGACGGCGTACATCGACCAGACAAACAGCGGCAGGCGAAACCAGGTCATGCCCGGCGCAGCGCAGCATATGGATCGTGGCGATGAAATTGACGCCGGTCGCGATCGAGGAAAAGCCGACGATGAAGACGCCGACGGCGGCCGGAATCACATTGGAATGCGAATAGTCCGACGAGAACGGCGGGTAGAAGGTCCAGCCGGTATCGACGCCGCCGGACAGCAGCACATAGACCGTGAACGCCGCCCCGACCACATAGAGATACCACGACAGCAGATTGAGCCGCGGAAACGCCACGTCCGGCGCGCCGATCATCATCGGCAGCAGGAAATTTCCCATGGTGGCCGGGAATCGACGGCACCAGGAAGAACCAGACCATGATGATGCCGTGGATCGTGAACAGCCGGTTGTATTCGTCGGAGGTCAGGAACAGGCCGGTCGGGCTGATCAGTTCGAGCCGCACCAGGCCGATGGCGACGCCGCCGATGAAGAAGAACACCGTGATCGACAGCGCATAGAGGATCGCGATGCGCTTGTGATCGGTGGTCGTCAGCCACGACATCACGGTGTGGCCTTCGTCGAGATAGCTCTCGCCGCCGACTGTCGAGCGGCGGCACGAATGGCAGCGTCGCATCGGTCATGGCGGTGCTCCTGGCTTGTCCCGCGCTCCGCGCATCCGTGCGTGGTCAGCGATTTCAGGTAGGCGATCAGCTCGACGACCTGGCCTTCGCTCACCGAGCCGGTGAAATTCGGCATCATCGGCGGAAAGCCGGCGACGCGGTTCTTGTCCGGCAGCAGAATGCAGTCGCGCAGATAGGCTTCGTCGGCGGTCACGCGTGCGGCCGTCGGCGAGATGCACGGCTGGCCGTAGACGCCGTGCAGGTCGGCGCGTGCACGGTCGAGCCCGGCGTGTGGCAGCCGGAGCAGCCGAGCGAACGGAACAGGGCCTCGCCCTGATGGGCGAGATCGTCGCCTTGCGGCTGCGCGGCTGTCCAGCGCGCATAATCCTCCGGCGTCACGATCACCAGCGTCCGGCCATGACCGAATGGTCGGTGCCGCAAAATTCCGCGCAGGTGAAATGGAAGATGCCGGTCTTGGTGGCGTTGAACCATTCGTAGGTGTAGCGGTCCGGCAGGATGTCCTGCTTCAATCGCAGCGCCGGCAGATAAAGATCGTGAATGACGTCCTGCGATGTCATCGCCAGCCGGACATTGGTGTGCGCGGGCACGTGCAACTCGTCGATCTCGCGGGCGCCGCTCGGGTGCTGGAAGCGCCACATCCATTGCTTGGCGACGACATGGATTTCGAGCGCGTCTTTCGGCGGCGCCAGCGCGGTGAGCTGGTCGGAAGCCGCCCACCAGAACAGGAACAGGAAGTGAACAGCGTCGCGACCGTCCAGCCGATCTCGATTTCGCGGCTTTTGCGCTCCGGCGCCTCGCCGCGCGGCGTGCTCGAGCCGCGGTAATAAAGCGCGAAGAAGACGATGATCAGCCCGGTGACCAAAAGCACGACGAGGCCGGAGATGACCGAGAGCAGATAGAACAGGCGATCGACCTTCACCGCATAATCGGAGGCCGCCGTGGTGAATTCGGCGATATTCATGTCGCCGCCCTCCGCCGTTGACGAACGAACATGCCGAAGATGCCGACGGCCAAAATGACAACGTCGCGCCGGCGGCATAGCCGAGCATGGTGGCGATGCGCTCGGTGTAGATGCCCTCCGCGGGATCGTAGCCGTAGCAAAGCAGGTGAATCTGATCGGCAATGTTCCGATGGCGCCTGGCCGGCGTCGACGAGGGCCAACCGCAGGTCGCCGCCGTCGAGACCGAGGGCGAAGTACGCGCCGCACCGGCCGTTGGCGTCGACGACAAAGACCGCGGCCGGATGAGCATATTGATCGTGCTCGGCATCTTAGGCGTAGTGCAGTCCAGCCTTGGTCGCTGCACGTGATCTATTGGCGTCTTCCGCTCAGGAAAATCGCGGCGTGCCCGACCGGACCGGCGGGATCGATATGTCTATGCGCATCGCGCGTGCCGCACCGAGCCGTCCCTTCGGATCGAGGCTGATCACGAGGAGCCGATATCGGGCCCGGCTTGAATCCGGTTTTGCAAGCCCCGCCGCGATGAATTCCAGGATCGGTCCACAAAGGGTCCGACAGGTGTAATCAGCAAACACCACAAGGGCCGGCTTCCCGGCGATAGCCTCGCCGAGCGTCATTCGGTTGCCGTGTTCATCGCGGAACGGCAGATCGGGGGGCAGCGTGGCGTTGAGTAGCGGCGATGCCGAAATTGCCGCTGGGCCGAGCTGAAATTTGCATGCGCCGGT
>CAVQOD010000005.1:0-147111 GCA_963714345.1 uncultured Alphaproteobacteria bacterium
GCACCCGCCGCGACGCCGGATTGCCGACTCGGGCGCCCGCTTGCAGCGTGACATGACCGACCGTGCCGAAGGCATGATCGATCACCGCGCGGACCGCCTCGGTAGCGTAACCCCGGCCCCAATACAGGCGCACCGAGCCAATAGCCGATCTCGGGCGCATTATCGCGCGGCTCGACGCCACAGACGCCGATCAGATCGCCGCCACGGATAACCGCGAAAGTCGCTTCGCCGTCCTGGCGGTTGACCGCCGCAATGAAGCGCTCCGCATCGTCGATGCCGTATGGATGCGGAATGCGCGCGGTATTCTCCGCGACGCGGCGGTCACTGACGAGACGCACGATGGCTTTGACGTCGCCGCGCCGCGGCGCGCGCAACACCAGCCGCTCGGTTTCGAGCACGGGTACGCCGTGCTGCTTCCGATTGCTGCGCGAGGACTGGCTTTGCTGTTTGGGTTGCTAGAGTCATCGCCTGGGCTCCTGCAGAAAAACCGAAAGGGGAGCCGGCATCCCGGTCTCCCCTTTTTCGGAACCCATTCGGGGCCGCCGGTTCGACTGGATGCCGGCGGACCTCGTATGATCCACCGTATTACTGCGCCGCTGCCTCCGACGGACGTACCGAGACGAACACGCGGCCTTTGGTTTTGGTACGGAACTCGACTTTGCCGTTAGTCAAGGCAAACAACGTATGGTCTTTGCCGACGCCGACATTGCGGCCCGCATGCCATTTGGTGCCGCGCTGCCGCGCGATGATATTACCGGCGAGCACGTCTGCGCCGCCGAAAATTTTCAGGCCCAATCGCTGACCGGCCGAATCGCGGCCGTTGCGTGAGGAGCCGCCTGCTTTCTTGTGCGCCACTATTGGCCTCCGAACCTGCTAGTTAGAAACATCTATACCGGATTCGTGACAACAGGATCACTTGCCGGCATCACTTCTTTTTGCCTTTTCTTGCCGGCTTTTTTGCCCTGGCCGGCGCCTTGGCTTTCGACTTTGCGGGCTTCTTTGCCGAGGCTTTGCGCGATTTTGCCGCGGCGCCTTCGGCAACGTCCGGCTCGCCTTCCGGGGCCGCGGTTGCGGCATCGGCATCCGGGGCCGCTGCACGTTTTGGACTGGGCTTCGTCCTCGGCTTTGCCTCTTTGCTCGGCTTCTGGCCGTCAGTCAGAATTTCGGTAATGCGAAGCAGCGTAAATTCCTGACGGTGGCCGATCTTGCGTCGCGAGTTCTTTCGCCGGCGCTTCTTGAATGCGATGATCTTGCCGCCGCGGCCCTGCTCAAGGACCTCGGCTGCGACTGTGGCGCCTACGATCGTCGGGGCACCCAAAGTCACGCTGTCGCCGCCCACGACCAAAACCTCGCCGAACTCGACGATCTCGCCCGGTTCGCCCTTGACCTTGTCGACCTTGAGCACATCCTCGGCGGCTACCCGGTACTGCTTGCCGCCCGTCTTAATCACCGCGAACATCTCAGTTCCTCGTAATCCCGTTGCTCGGATTGGCGTCCGGACCGGCCTCTTTCAGGCGATTCTGCTGATGGTAGCGGACGACGGGCTTAATGCCGCATCGGACGCGCGCCGACCGGCGTCCTTATGGCGTTACGGTAAGTGCCTGTCAAGAAATGCAAAGCGCCAAGCATTTGCCGGGTCCCGTATGTTCGGCATTCACGTCAAATTGGTGACGTTCGCGCCGCGGGCGTGTTAAAGCGCCAAGTTAAGGCGGCAAGTCAAGGCGGCAAGTTAAGGCGCCAAGCCTGGGTGACAGCCAACCCTGGATAATAGCCAAGGGGCCGAGCCACAGGGAGGAACCCGGCCGATGACCACGAAGCTGGCTATAACGGTGTCGCGCCGTGCGTTGCTGGCGGCCACGCTTCCGGCAATGGCCGTCAACATCGCCCGGGCGCAAAACGGGACTGCCGGCACGGAGGATTATCCGAACCACCAAGTCACATTCATCGTGCCCTTTGCGCCGGCCGGAGGCACCGACGTGCTGGCGCGGCTTCTTGCTCAGAAGCTCGAACAAGAATTGGGCGCACCGTTTGTGGTCGAAAACCGGCCGGGCGCCGGAACCGTTATCGCCACCAACTTTGTCGCCAAATCGCCGCCCGACGGCTACACGATCATGATGGACGTCTCCTCGCTCGCGATCGACGCCACGCTCTACAAATCGCTCCCTTACGACGCGACCGAGGACCTGGCGCTGGTTGCGCTCATCGCCAGGGTGCCGTTTGTGCTGGTTGTCAGTCCTTCGCTGCCGGTGGAGAGCGTCGAGGACCTCATCAAGCTCGCCAAAGAGCGGCCGCTCAGCTACGGCTCCGGCGGCATCGGCGCGTTTCATCATTTGGCCGCGGCGCTGTTCTGCAGCATGGCCGGCATCAAGATGACTCATGTGCCCTACCACGGCACGGCGCCTGCGCTCAACGATCTGCTCGGCGGCTATATCCAGCTGATGTTCAGCGATCTCGGTCCGGCGCTGCCGCTCATCGATGCGGGAAAAATACGTCCGTTGGCGGTGACGACCAAAGAACGGCTTGCCGCACTGCCGAATGTTCCACCGCTTGCCGACGCCGGCGTACCAGGCTTCGATGCTGCGGCGTGGCAGGGTGTCGTCGCGCCGGCAAAAACGCCGCAACCGATCCTCGCCAAGCTCAATTCAAAGCTCAATGCCATCATGTCCATGGACGACGTGCGCGCGCGCATAACGGATTTCGGCATGATCCCGGCCGGCACCGGCTCGCTCGACGATCTTCGTCAATTTCTGCGGTCCGAGATCGTGCGCTGGGCCAAGGTAGTCGAGGAGGCGGGCATTGCGCGTTCTGAATGAATACTCGCAGGGCGACCGATTTGTCAGCCGAACCCGCGCTTAACGCTGTCGATCGCCGGCTCCCCGCCGGCGACGAAATCTTTCTCGATCACGTCGGGCATTTCGTGCGCGACGGCGAGGCCGCCCGCCGGGCACTGGCGCGCTGCGGCTTCGCGCCGACGCCGATATCAATTCAAGTCGATCCCGGTGCGGCAGGCGGCGCGCACCCGACCGGAACCGGTAACATCACCGCGATGCTGTCACGCGGCTATCTCGAAATCCTGTTCAAGACCTCGGACACC
This sequence comes from uncultured Alphaproteobacteria bacterium, assembly GCA_963714345.1. Classification (GTDB taxonomy): domain Bacteria; phylum Pseudomonadota; class Alphaproteobacteria; order Rhizobiales; family Xanthobacteraceae; genus BOG-931. The sequence continues at coordinate 3,095 of CAVQOD010000005.1, forward strand.
CCGCTCAGCCGCGAACTCGACGCGGCGCTTGGCCGTCACGCGGGACTGCACCTTGCAGCCTTCGCCGTTGCCGACGCAGCAAAGGCGCATCGGCGGCTGGCGACGGATGGTTTCGCGGTCCGCGACTTGGTGCGCATGCAGCGGCCGGTCGAGACCGCCTCTGGCGCGGCGACGGCGGCTTTCACCATTGCGCGCGTCGAGCCCGCTGCGATGCCGGAGGGGCGAATTCAGATGTTGACGCATCACACCGAGCCGGCGGTGTGGCAGGAGCGATGGCTGGAGCATGCAAACAGCGCGGTCGCTCTTATTGACGTCATGATTGCGGTCGCCGATGTCGAAGAAGCCGCGCAGCGCTTTGCGCGTTTCACCGGCCGCGGGGTGACGCGCACGCCCGGCGGCGCGCTCATCGGCCTGGACCGCGGCGGCATCTATCTCCTCACTCACGAGCGGGCGATGGAGAAGTTGCCGGAAGTGGCGTTCGGCGCGCCTCCGTTCATGGTCGGTTATGCGTTGCGGGTGCGATCTCTCGCCGCGGCGGAAGCAGCCGTCGATAACGCGGGGCTTGAATGGCACGCCTTCGAGGAGGGCATCGCCGCCGCTTTTCCCACCGAGCTCGGTGAAGGTGCCTGGCTGTTTGTCGAGCAGACGTCAGCGCTGCCGTGGCGAAGGTGAAGATTATCGCGCCGGACTGTTTTCGCTCGCGGCCGGCACCACTTCCTTGACCGCGCCACGCCAGCCGGTGTGGGTGAGGTCGAACACGACGCCATCGGGGTCGCGATATTTCGCTTCGTAGAACGATAAGTCTGAAGTCGGCCGACCGGCGAGATAGGTGCCGCCGGCCCGCTTAACCTTGTTCTCCGCCTCGTCCAGGTCGTCGACCCACATGCCGAAATGGTACAGGCCCGGCTTCTCGTCGCCCTCGGTTTTCAACAAGGCGACGTTCATCACACCGTCGGACATATACACGCCGCGGCGCGCAGTGCCGGCACGCGTCATGCCGAAGGCTTGTTCGAAAAACGTGGCGGCTTTCTCAGGATCCGGGACAATGATTGCGATGTGGCGAAGTCTGGTTGCCATCGGTCATCTCCAATCTCATGCATCTGGGGGATGGCGCAGCTTAGTCGGCAGTGCGATATTTGCAAACCCGATTTGGCGCCCCATGGCTTGGCGCATTCTGATGGCCGCCGACGGATTGAGAGCCTAACTTGCACACACCGGCCAACATCGAAACGTCCTGGCCCGACTCCATTTACGCCCAATTCCGTCGCGTTGGGATTCGTCAAGTCGGCTACGTCCCCGACGCCGGCCACAGCCGCCTCATCGCGCTTTGCCGGGACGATCCTGATATCGCCGACGTAGTCCTGACGACGGAAGAGGAAGGCGTCGGCCTCGTCGCCGGCGCCGCGCTTGGCGGCCAGCGTGCGGCGCTGCTCATGCAGTCGAGCGGCGTCGGCAACTGCGTCAATATGTTTTCGCTGCTGCGCAATTGCGGCTTCGGCTGCGTCGTGCTCGTCACCATGCGCGGCGAGTTCGGCGAATTCAATCCGTGGCAGGTGCCGATGGGCGCCATCACCGAGGATGTGTTGCGGCTGGCAGGCTTTCTCACTTACCGCATCGACAATGCCGATGCGGTCGACGAGATCGTCGGCGCCGGCTGCGATATGGCGTTCAACGGCAATCTGCAGGTCGCTTTTGTCCTGTCGCAGCGGTTGATCGGCGCTAAAATATGGACGCGATGACGCAAAGGACGCAAAGGACCAATGATGCTGGCCCGGCGCGACTTTGTGCGTCAGCTCTTGATCGACCGCGGCGACCTTCTGGTCGTTCCAGGGCTGGGCTCGGCGACCTACGATGTCGCCGCCGCCGGCGATCATCCGCTCAACTTCTATCTCTGGGGCGCCATGGGCGGCACCGCCATGATCGGACTAGGGCTTGCCTTGGCCCGGCCGGACCGTCGCGTCGCCGTGCTCACCGGCGATGGTGACATGCTCATGGGTCTCGGCAGCCTCGCCACCATCGGCGTCAAGCAGCCGAATAATCTCGTCATCGTGGTGCTCGATAACGCCCATTACGGCGAAACCGGCATGCAGCCGAGCGCCACCAAAGCCGGCATCGATCTCGTCGCCATCGCGCTGGCCTGCCGCTTCAAGCACGCGCGCGCGATTTCCCGTATCGAAGAGGCGGCGGATGCGCGCGCTTTATTGCACTCAGGCGACGGCCCGATCCTTGTCAGTGCGCGCATTGAGGAGGAGGACGTGCCGCGCGTACTGCCGCTACGCGACGGTCACGCGATCAAGCAGCGATTTATCGAAGCGTTGAATTCCGCCTGATGCTTCGGCCGACATTACGCGACCCTGCGGCGACCGATGAGACGGCGTGGCGATCCCTGTGGTCGCAGTACAATGCATTTTATGAAACCAGCATTGCGGAAGCGGTCACCGCGCAAACCTGGCAACGTATTCTCGATCCCGCGTCGCCGATATTCGCGCGCCTCGCAACCGTGGATGATGCAGTGATCGGATTCAGCACCAGCGTTCTGCACGAAACCACCTGGGCAATCGCGCCAGTTTGCTATCTCGAAGATCTGTTCGTCGCGCCCGCCTTCCGCGGCCGCGGCATCGGGCGCATGCTGATCGCCGATCTGATCGAGCGCGCCAAGTCGAATGGCTGGTCGCGGCTTTATTGGCACACGAGGGCCGGCAACCCGGCGCGGCGGCTGTACGACGAATTCGATAAAGCCGACGATTTCGTGCGCTACCGGCTGTTTTTCCCGGACGTCACGTAGTTTTCGCCGCGCACTTCACCGCTTCGATGATCTCCGGATAGGCGGCGCAGCGGCATAGATTTCCCGAGAAATAATGCCGGATGTCGTCGTCGCTGGGGTCGGGATTCTCTTTAAGCAACTGATGCGCCATCAGCACAAAGCCGGGTGTGCAAAAACCGCATTGGAAAGCACCGGCGGCGATGAAAGCCTGCTGCACATTGGACAGCGCCCCGCCGGCGTCGAGATGCTCGACGGTCGTGATGCTCTTGCCGTCGGCCCAGACCGCGAAATAAAGGCAGCCGGACACCGCCTTATCGTCGACCAGCACGGTGCAACAGCCACACAGGCCCTGGCCGCAGCTTTCGCGGGCGCCGAACAGATCGAACCGCTGCAACAGCTCGACCAGGTTGCGGTGCGGCTCGATGGCGGTCGAAACCGCCTCGCCGTTGAGCGTGAAATTGATGGTGCGCGCGCTCATCATTCGTCCAGTCATTCCTCGTCCAGCGGGCGGCCGTCCTTGACGCGCAACGCGCGCAACACCGCCTCGGCCGTGATCGGCAACTCCATGATGCGCACGCCGACCGCGTCGTGAATGGCGTTGGCAATCGCCGGCGACACGCCGAACGTGCCCAACTCGCCGAGCCCCTTGGCGCCGAACGGCCCCGAATGCTGCTCGGCCGCAACAAGCTCATTCTCCATCGGCGGAATGTCGCCGATGCCGGGAATCTTGTAATCGGCGAGCGACGCATTGGTGACCTGGCCGCCGTCGATCTGCATAGCTTCGGACATCGTGAAGCCGAGCTGCATAATTGCGGCGCCCGAAAGCTGCGTGCGTGCAATCCCCGGATTGATCGGCTTGCCGCAATCGGCGGCGTTGATGAGCCGCAAAATATGCACGTGGCCCGTCTCGGTATCGACCTCGACCTCGGCGGCGGCGCCGCCAACCATCCAGAACGGCGTGACGTTATCCGACAGCCCGGTCTGCGGATCGGGCGACTCGTAGCTTGGCACATAACTGGCGGTGCCGACGACGTTGCCGGCCTGCATGCCGTAACGTTTCTTGAAGATCTCGGCCGGCGGATAATTGGTGCCTTCGGGCAGCCCGGCCTCGGTGGCGAGCGCGCGCAATTTGGCGCGGGCGTCTTCCGCCGCAAGACGCACCGCGGTGCCCATGTGAAACAGCGACCGCGAGCCCAGCGTGCCCATGTCGTACGGCGTGATATCGGTGTCCGGCGCGACGATGCGCACGTCTTCCGCCTTCACGTCGAGCACTTCGCCGACGATCTGCGCAAAGGCGGTGTCCGAGCCCTGCCCCATATCGACCGTGCTCTTGTAGAGATAAATGCTGCCGTCGGCGGAGACGTTGACGATGGCGACCGACGTGGTCGGCGAGATCGAGGCCTTAAAGCCGATGGCGACGCCGCGGCCGCGGCGCAACGCCCGGGAGCCGCGGTCGAACGGCTTATTCCAGCCGACGCGGGCGACCAGCGCATCGAGCACCTCGGCCAAAGCTGTGTCCTGCAACACGGTGCCGCTCGCCTGCGGCCGGCCGTCGCGCAACAGGTTCTTGCGGCGAAATTCCACCGGATCGATGCCGAGCTCGCGTGCGATCAGGTCGGTGTGGCTCTCGTAAGCCCAGACCAGTTGCGGCACGCCAAACCCCCGCAATGCGCCCGCCGGCGTGCGGTTGGTGTAGAGCGCGTAGGAATCGATGCTGACGTTGTCGATGTCGTACGGCCCGGCGGCGGTGAAGCCGGATTTCTGCGTCACCCGCGGGCCGATATCGGCATAGGCGCCGCCGTTCCAATACACCTCGCAGGAGCGCGCCACCACGCGCCCTGCTTTGTCGACGCCGCTTTTGATGCGAAACGTCGTCGGGTGCTTGGTAATCATGTAGAATTGCTCTTCCATCGTCAGCGCGATTTTGACCGGACGGCGGACGAGCATGGCCAGCGCGGATACGAGCGCTTCCAGTTTGACGTAGACTTTTGAGCCGTACCCGCCGCCCAGATACGGCACCTTGACGCGTACGCGATTTTCCGGCCAGCCGAACAGCCGGGCGATTTCGATGCGCACAAAGGACGGCGTCTGGTTCGAGGTATAGATCGTCAATCTGTCGTCGCCCGGCTCGGCGATCGCCACATGCGACTCGAACGGCAAGTGCAGGCACTGCTGGGTCTTGAAGGTGTGCTCGATGACGCGATCGGCAGCCGCGAAGGCCTTGTCGGCGTCGCCGCGCCGCAAATGATAGTCGAGCGCGACATTGGTGCCCTTGCGGCCTTGGATGTGCTTGAGGTCGGCGAAGGTGCCGGCGGGCCGCAGCACGTCGTGAACGAGAGTGTCGGGCTGCATCGCCGCAACTTCGTCATAGACCGCGGGCAATTCGTCATATTCGGCGACGATCAATTGCGCGGCCTGTTCGGCGACATGCGGATCGCTCGCCAGTACGGCCGCGACCGGCTCCCCGACATAACGCACTTTGTCGAGCGCCAGGATCGGCTGGTCGTGGAAGGCCGGCCCGTAATAGGGATCCGGGATCAGCTTGCGAATATCTTCGCCGGTGACGACACGATGCACCCCGGGCAGCTCCCGCGCCGCTTGCGTGTCGATGCTGCGGATACGCCCATGCGGTACCGTGGCGCGAAACACTTTGCCGTACAGCATGCCCGGCACACGCAGATTGTGCGTATAGTCCGCGCGTCCGATGACTTTGGCGCGCACTTCAAGCCGAGGAATATCTCGTCCGACCTGATTCACTGAACCCGCTCCGCGTTTTCGGCCAGAGCCTGGCGCACCGCGCGCCCCACATAGACACGCAGCAATTCGCGCTTGTAGGCCGCCGAGCCGTGAGCATCGGCGAGGATCGAAGCTTCGGCAGCCGCGGCGTCGCCGGCTCGCTTGAGCGCGGCATCCTCCGGCGCCGCGCCGTGCAGCACTTTCTCGGTCTCCGTCATGCGCGTGAGTTTTTCGGTCGCGGCGCTGACCACGACGATCGGGTCGCGGATCGCGCCGTTTTGCAGCTTGAACGACACTGCAACGCCGAGTGCCGGCCAGTCGTCCGCCGAGCGCGACGTGACTTTCATGTAAGCCGTCTTGCGCGCACCGAGCGGCGGCACCGTCGCTCCAGTAATGAGCTCGTTTTTATCCAACACGGTCTCGTAGTAGCCGGTGTAAAGCTGTTCGAGCGGCAATACGCGCTCACCCTTTGGACCGTTGATGGTCACGCGGGCGCCGAGCATGGCGAGCACCGGCGGCAAATCCATATGCGGATCGCCATGCGCCAGCGCGCCGCCGACGCGGGCGACGTTGCGCACCCGCGGATTCGACAAGCGGCGCAGCGCTCGCTTGAGCACGGGTAGTCGTGAGGCGACATTGGCGTCATGTTCGAGCTCGCTCAATGTCGCCATGGCGCCGATCTGCAATTCGCCGCCGTCGTTAAGCGCAATGCGGGAATAGCGCGGCTCGATGCAATGCAGGCAGACCAGGCGGCTTGGCGCAAACACGCCGGCCTTCATCATCAGCATCAGCGCGGTGCCGCCGGCGACGGGACGGATCGTCGGCTGTTGCGGATCGAGCAGCCCAATCGCCTCTTGCAGCGACGTCGGCTCGACCATTTCGAACGGAATCACGGATTGCCTCTCCCGGCGGGTTTCTTATTAGTTCAGGCGGCGGCTACGCGTAGCACGTGATCGGCGATTTGGGCGCGGGTGCCGACCCAGATATCCGGCGACGAGGCCGCCTGCTCGATGATCTTTTCGTAGAAATAGGCGCCGCGATGATGGCCGAAGATATGGGCATGACTGGTGATATCGATGATGCGAAGCTCGTCGTCGCGGGCGCGCGCGATCTCGATCACCTCATTGTACGATTCAAGCATCATTCGCGGCGGGTGGCCGTATTTCATCGAGGGCATGTCGTTGACGTCGTAGGACAGCGGAATGGCGACGATGCGTTTGTTGCCGTGGCTGACGACGTAGGGCAGGTCGGCGTTGAACACGTCGCCGTACCAGCGGTAGCCGGCCTCGGCGAGGAGTTTTGGCGTGGACAGCTTCGACGTGCCGCGCGGCGACAGCCAGCCGATGATTTTCCCGCCCGACGCCTGTTCGAGGAGCTTGGTGCAGCGCGCGATATTGGCGCGCTCGTCTTCGTCGGACAGCAGCGCCGGGATCACGTCCATGGCGTAGGAATGCGACAGGACTTCGTGGCCGTTCTCGGCAATCGCCTTGACCGTCGACGGCGAGCGCTCGGCGATGACCGCGTTGGTCATGACGCTTGACTTGGCGCCGTGGCGCGCGAAGGCCTCCATCAGCCGGTGGATGCCGACCTCGACGCCATAGGCAGCCCAGGAAATCGCCATCGTATCGAGCACGCCAGCTGGCAGCGGATTGCCCATCGGGCTGATACCGGGCGCCTTGCCGTCCGACCACGCTTCGAGACAAACATTGAACACCACGGCAATGCGTTTGCCGTTCGGCCACTCCCAATTCGGCTTGTTCTTCATTTTTGCGGCCCCGGACGCGGAACTCGATCGGAGCGTCTGTTAAATCACAGGAGGGTTCGCCGCGTCGAGAGCATGATCAGGCCGGCTGCGGGCGCGGGCTCATGAACCACGTACCCGCCACCACGCCAAGCGCCAGCAACGCCGGTGCGATGGCAAGCGTGAGGCTGGCGGCGGCGACTGCCGCCGTGGCGGCCCAGCCGATCGAAGAGAACGCCTCGGCAAAAGTCGCCAAACGCGAGGAGACCTGCCGGCGGCGAAATTGGCTGCGCTTGGCCTGGCTGCGAAACCAGAGCTGGATCGAGGTCGCAGCCGCTGCCGCGATGACAATCCCTATGGCCGTGACCAGCGCGTGCCACGGCGAGACAATGGCGAGCGCCGCGACCAGCGGGGCGAAAATCACGGCGATGACGCCAAGCACGGCTTCGATCTTGGCGCGCACGATAAAGCCGCTCGGTACCGGTGCGGAGGCGACCAGGTCGGGCGCATCCTCGCCCGAAATCGCCAGCCAGGCGAGGCCGCCGGCCAGTTGACCCGCCGCCATGACCAGTACCGGTACCAAGAGCTGGTAGGCGCCGTTGCCGTCATCGAAGCTGCGCCACAACAGAACGGCGGGAGGGACGAGATAGAGCATCTGCATGAGCGTCTGCGACACCAGCCAGGGATCGCGCCGCAACAGCGTCCATTCTTTTGATCGCAATGCGTGCTGCGGCGACGTCGCTCGGAATGCCGTCGCGCGACGAACCTGAACAACCGGTGATCCGTCCACGCTCGCGGCGGAGATGGCGTAGGCGCCGAAGCGCGGCGCGACGACGGCGATCACTGCGGCCAGCATAGCCAGACTTACGACAAGCACGCCGAAGAGCGCCACGCCGTCGCCCAAGACGGCGCGCGCCGGCCACCAAATTACGCTCTCGGAATCGGGCATGTGCGCGAGCACAGCTTGCGACTGCAGCACGGAGACCCGCGAGATGGTGCCGGAGGACAGGATCGCCGCGATTTGCAGGCCGATGACAAAGGCCGCCCCGATGACGGCCGCGACAACCTGCGCGACGAACCGTGTGCGTTTCGCACCGATGACGCGAAACAGCGCGACGGAAAGACCGACCGCCAACGCCGTCGCGGTAGCGCCCATGGCTACGATCAACCCATAGGCTCCCAGCCAGCGCCAGCCGCCGCGCGCGACCAATATGTCGATGAACGGCGCCGCCAGCGGCAGCGCCATCAGCGCCATCGACAACGCCACCGTGGCAATACGCACGGCGAAGAGTTTTTCCGCGGCTGCCGGCGAAGCCAGGATGAGATCGAGATCGGAGCGTGCGTAGAAGGCGCGCGTCGTCGATTCCATGGCCTGCGAAATCATCAACAGCCAGGACAGCAATATGCTTGCGGTGATCGTGACAAAAGTCGTCCTATCGGCGGCGGCATCGGCGTAACGGCCGACCATCCAATAGGCGACGAAATGCATGAACAGGACGAAGATCGCGATGGCGATGACGGCGCGGCGCAGGCGCTTGCGTCGGCCGCCACTCATCATGGCAAGCCAGTCGCGCCAGGCGAGACGCCACTCATGCCGGGCAAACCACAGTGTCGTTCCGGGCGCCACGCTCACGCCGCTTCCGCCGGCTCGGCGACCAGCGCGAGGAAGGTATCTTCAAGGCTAGCGCCGCCGCTTTGGGCTGCGGCTGGCGATTCGCTTTTGGCAGCCTGGAGCCGCAACTCTTCGAGGGTGCCTTCGGCGATGAGCCTGCCGTGAGCGATGACGCCGATGCGATCGGCCATCCGCTCGGCGACTTCAAGAATATGCGTCGTCATGATGACGGTGCCGCCGGCACGCACCCGTTCGCGCAAAACGCTCTTGACCTGGCGCGCGGAGCCGGCGTCGAGCCCGGTCAGCGGTTCGTCGAGAATGATCAGCCGCGGCTCGTGAATGAGCGCGCCGGCGAGCGCCACTTTTTGCCGCATGCCCTTGGAAAAGCCTTCGCAGCGTTCCTGCGCATGCGGCGCAAGCTCGAGCCAGGCGAGAAGCTCTTGCGCGCGCGGCTCGGCATGCGCAGGCGCCAGGCCCCACAATCCGGCGACGAATTCGAGGTACTCTCGCGGCGTCAGCTTGTCGTAGATCATCGGCTCATCGGACAGCCACGCCATCAGCCGCTTGGCCGCAACCGGATCGGCGAGCGCGTCGATGCCGCAAACGCGGATGCTGCCGGCGTCGGGCCGCAATAGACCGGCGATCATGCGCAAGGTCGTGGTCTTGCCGGCGCCGTTGGGGCCGAGCAGCGCGTAAAACTCGCCGGTACGGACATTCAAATTCAACCCGTCAACCGCGGGTCGATCGAAGCGCTTGACCAGACCGGCAATCTCAAGGGCGAAGGGCGGCGCGAAATGCGGCATGATCTGGCAAGCTAATCGAGAGAGGTTTCGGCCTCGTGAATCGGACACCTCGAATTTCGCAAGCTAATACAACAAGCCAATTCAAGCGGTCATGCGGTCGATCTCGGCAAGCTCCGTGGCGACAGCGCCCAGCCTATGGCGGCGACGTTCGCTTCGACCTGTTCCGGCTTGGTGGCCCCGGCAATGATGCTGGAAATAAACGGCCGGCTACCGAGCCAGCTCATGGCCAGTTCAAGAAGCGAATGACCCCGCTGCGCGGCGAATGCGCGCAAGTTCTCGACGATGCGCCAATTGTACGCAGTGAGGAGGCCGTCGGCATGGTGCGCGCTGGTGGCCAGACGCGATCCCGCCGGCATCGGCGCGTCGCTTTTGTACTTGCCGGTCAACAAGCCGCTCGCCAGGGGAAAATACGGCAGCAGACCGAGACCGTGTTTGCGCATGACGGCGACGCGGTCTTTTTCAATGCCGCGGTCGAGCAGATTGTATTCGTCCTGACACGTCACGAAGGACGACAAGCCATGCGCCGCCGACACCGCCTGCGCTCGTTCAAGCTGCGCCGCCGATAGGTTGGAACAGCCGATGAAACGGATCTTGCCGGCTCTCACCAGATCGTCGAGCGCACGCAGCGTTTCCTCGATCGGCGTTTTCGGATCGGCGCGGTGCAGCTGGTAAAGGTCGATCCAATCGGTTTTGAGCCGGCGCAGGCTCGCTTCGACCGCCTGCACGATGTAGCGGCGCGATGCCCCGCCTCGCAATGCGCCGGCGCCGCCCATCGGCAGGCCGAATTTGGTCGCCAACACGATGTCGTTACGCCGGGCGCCGAGAACCTTCCCTAGAATTTCCTCGGAGCCGCCCTTGTTGCCATAGACATCGGCGGTATCGATCAGCGTGATGCCGAGATCGAGCGCTTTCTCGATCACCAGCCGCGAAACATCCGGGCCGGTGCGTCCGCCGAAATTATTGGTGCCGAGGCCGACGAGAGAAACCTCCGGACCCGACGTACCGAGCCTGCGCGTCTGCATGCGTTGAACCGCGTGCGGCGGCCTCAACCGCTGACGTAATAGGCCGCGAGCGCCGCCATGTTGACCAGCTGGGCGTCGTTCGCCGACAGCGACACGATCTGCACCGAACGATCGAGGCCGACCAGCATCGGGCCGATGACGTTGGCGCCGCCAAGCTCCATCAACATTTTCGTCGAGATCGAAGCGGAATGAAATGCCGGCATGATCAACACATTGGCGGGACCGGACAGCCGGCAGAACGGATAGGCTTCGCGCAGCTCCATGTTCAACGCCACGTCGGCGGCCATGTCGCCGTCATATTCAAAATCGACATGGCGCTGGTCGAGGAGCCGCACCGCCTCCTGCACGCGCTCCGAGCGCTCGCCCGCGGGATGCCCGAACGTGGAAAAGGCCAGCAGAGCGAGCTTTGGATCGTAGCCGAGAGAGCGCGCAACGCGCGCGGCTTCGACCGAAATGTCGGCAAGGTCGTGTGCAGTGGGCATCTCGGTCACCGCGGTGTCGGCGACCAGGACCGTGCGGCCCCGCGCCAGCACCAGCGAGATGCCCATGACGCGATGGCCGGGTTTCGGATCGATGCAGCGCCGCACGTCTTCGAGAGCGACCGAGAAGTTGCGGGTAACGCCGGTCACCAGGGCGTCGGCGTCGCCCAGCGCCACCATGCAGGACGCGAAGTGGTTGCGGTCCTGGTTCACCAGGCGCTGACAATCGCGCTGCAGGAAGCCGTGGCGCTGCAGCCGCTCGTACAAATAGGCCGCGTAGGCGGCATTGCGCGACGAGATCGCCGCATTGATGATCTCGATATTGCCGCCGAGCTCGACGCCGAGCGCCTGCGCGGTCTCGCGCACCGCCCGCTCGCGGCCGACCAGAAGCGCCGAGCCCAGTCCCTGTTGCACGAAGGTGGCCGCGGCGCGGATCACCTGTTCCTCTTCGCCCTCGGCGAAGACCACGCGCCGCGGGCGGCGGCGCAGCCGTTCGTAAACCCCCTGCAGCACGCCGGCGATCGGATCGAGCCGCGTGCGCAATTGCTGTCGATAGGCTTCCATGTCGGCGATGGGCTTTCGCGCGACTTTTGTATCCATTGCCGCCTTCGCCACCGCTGGCGGAATGTCGGAGATGAGCCGCGGATCGAACGGCACCGGGATGATGTAATCGGGGCCATATTTCGGCCGTGCGCCATAGGCGACGGCGACTTCGTCGGGAACGTCCTCGCGGGCGAGCGCGGCGAGCGCGTGCGCTGCCGCAATTTTCATCTCCATATTGATGGCCCGCGCACGAACGTCGAGCGCGCCGCGGAAAATGTAGGGAAAGCCGAGCACGTTATTGATCTGGTTCGGGTAGTCGGAGCGGCCGGTGGCCATGATCGCATCGGTGCGTACTTCGGCAACCTCCTCCACTGTGATTTCGGGATCGGGATTGGCCATGGCGAAGATGATCGGCTTTTCCGCCATCGACTTCACCATGTCCTTGGTCACAGCGCCCTTGGCCGAGAGACCGAAAAACACATCGGCGCCGGCCAGCGCTTCGGCCAGCGTGCGCGCCTTGGTCTTGACCGCAAAACCCGACTTCCACTGGTTCATGCCGTCGGTGCGGCCCTCATAGATGACGCCCTTGGTGTCGCAGAGGATGAGGTTTTCCGGCCGAAAGCCGATGGCGCGCAACAGTTCGAGACAGGCGATGCCGGCGGCGCCGGCGCCGTTGCAGACGAGCTTGGTGGTCGCGACTTCGCGCCCGGTAAGCTCGATGGCGTTGATCAGACCTGCGGCGGCGATGATCGCGGTGCCGTGTTGATCGTCATGGAAGACCGGAATGTCGAGAAGCTCGCGCAGCCTTTGCTCGATGATGAAGCATTCCGGGGCCTTGATATCCTCAAGGTTGATGCCGCCCCAGCCCTTGCCGAGGAATTTCACGCAATTGATGAACTCGTCCGGATCTTCGGTCGACACTTCAAGATCGATGGAATCGATATCGGCGAAGCGTTTGAACAGCACCGCTTTGCCTTCCATCACCGGCTTCGCCGCCAGCGCACCGCGGTTGCCGAGTCCGAGAATGGCGGTGCCGTTGGTGATGACCGCGACAAAATTGCCCTTGGTCGTGTAGTCGAAGGCTTTGAACTCGTCTTCGGCGATGGCCAGAACCGGGACGGCGACGCCGGGGGAATAAGCCAGCGAGAGGTCACGCTGCGTCGCCATCGGCTTGGTGGCGACGACTTCGAGCTTTCCTGGCCGGCCCTGGCTGTGAAACAGCAAGGCTTCCTGGTCGGTAAAGGTCGGCCGGTTCGAATGGCCGCCGTTTTTGCCGCCGTTTTTCAAAGCCATTTCAATTCCCTGCTGATGCGTTCAGGCGCTTAGTGCGGATGGAACCTTAGCGAACCCGGCGGCCTATGCTCAAGGCAGCCAAGCCGCCGGGCCGCAGGCCGCATTGAACTAGCCGGCCGGTAAGGGTAATGCCTGCTCAGGAACCCTCACGACCAGCCGCGCGTCCCAGCCGCAACCCGCCCGTCTCATGATCAGATTCCTGCTTCGCTTTGTCGGCCTTTGCCTGCTCGCTGCCGGCTTTGTGTTCTTGGTCTATGACGGGACCAAATCCATCGCCAATCACGACGTTCTCTACACCAAGGTCGTCGACGTGTGGGCGATAATCGACCAGAACAGCCTCAATGCCGTTCAAGGCTGGCTTAAGCTAAAGGCCGCCTGGGCGTGGGATCCCTACCTGCAGCGCGTTTTCGACCTTCCGGCCTGGGTCGTCATCGGAATTGTCGCTGTCGTCCTGATCCTGCTCGGCCGCAAAAAGACGCCGCTCATTGGTTACGCGCGCGACTAAAATCTGCCAAACGCCGCGCGTCAGGATCCGGGAGTGAAATGCCAGGCTACGACTACATCATTGTCGGCGCCGGTTCGGCCGGCTGTGTTCTTGCCAACCGGTTGAGCGAGGATGCCGCGGCGCGCGTTCTGCTCATCGAGGCCGGCGGTCGCGATTGGCATCCCTATATTCACATCCCGCTGGGCCTGGGCCGCCTGCACGATCGCCGCATGTTCGATTGGGGCTACCACACAGATCCTGAGCCGAACCTCGGCAACCGGCGCATCGAGGCGATGCGCGGCAAAGTTTTGGGCGGTTCGTCCTCAATCAATGTCATGGCCTATACCCGCGGCAATCCCGGCGACTACGACCGCTGGGCACAAAAGGGCGCACGCGGCTGGTCCTACGCCGACGTGCTGCCTTATTTTCGGCGCTGCGAGACGTGGCAGGGCGGCGAGAACAGCTGGCGCGGCGGCGCCGGACTGCTCGGCACCGAATTCGCGCGAACCCAGGACCCGCTCTACGAGGCGTGGCTCGAAGCCGCCAAAGCCTGCGGTTATCCGTTGACCTCGGACTATAACGGCGCGCAGCAGGAGGGTTTCGGCCGCGGCCAATTCACCATTCGCGACGGTCGCCGCTCGTCGTCCGCCAAAGCGTTCCTTAAGCCGGCACTGGGGCGGAAGAATCTCACGGTCGCGACCAACGCACATACCACCCGCGTCACGCTCGACGGCACGCGCGCGACGGGTGTCGAATACGTCCAGGCGGGTTCAACCTTGCGGGCCGGCGCCACACGAGAGGTGATCCTCGCAGCCGGCACTTTCAACACCCCGCAAATCTTGATGCTGTCCGGCATCGGGCCGGCCGGACATCTGCGTAGTTTCGGTATCGACGTCGTCGCCGACTTGCCGGTCGGCAAAAATCTGCAAGACCATCTCGGCGCCTACATGACCTACAGCCGCAGGCAGCCGGGCAGCTTCCACCGCGAAATGCGCTTCGACCGCATGGCGGTGAGCATGGTCCGCGCCTATTTGCTCGGCCGCGGGCCGGGCACCGTCGTGCCAGGCGGACTGCATGCCTTCATCAAGACGCGGCCGGAGCTTGCCGTGCCCGACATCGAGTTCATGTTCCGTGGCACTTCGCACGCCCCGCATCTGTGGTTCCCGCTCATCCGTCCGGCTTTTCTGGACGGCTACGGCATTCGGCCGACGCTGTTGCACCCCGATAGCCGCGGCGAACTGCTGCTCGGTTCGTCCGATCCATTCGTGCCGCCGCGTATCGTCTATCGTTTTTTTACCGCGCCGAACGATCTGCCGACGCTGCGCGAAGGATTTAAGCGGGCGCGCGAGCTTGCCTTCCACAAAGCGCTCGAGCCCTATCGCGGCGAGGAAGTCGGTCCGGGGCTGCGCGTCAAGACCGACGCCGAGATCGACGACTGGCTGAAAAAGACCGTCATCACCGCGCATCATCCCGCCGGCACCTGCGCGATGGGCCGGGACGGCGTCCTCGATTTCGATCTGAAGGTGCACGGCGTTGAAAACTTGCGCGTCTGCGATGCCTCGGCGATGCCCGATCTGGTCTCCGCGCATATCAATGCCTGTGTGTTGATGATGGCAGAAAAGGGCGCCGATCTGGTCCGCGGCCAGCCGCCGCTGCCGCAAATGGAGGCGGCCTGACCGTAGCCGCGCAAAGAGCATGCCGTTGCGACGCATCGCTGTCATTTTGGCAATCGTCGCCGCTCGCCCTGGTGCTCATCCCCTACGCGATCGCGCCGTTTTACCGATTCATCGACCCGGTCTCGATGCCGATGTTGTGGCGCTACGCGACCGGTGCGCGCGTCGAACAAATCGATGTTCCGCTGAGCCGCATCTCACCGGCGCTGCGGCTCGCCGTCATTGTCGCCGAGGACGGCAGTTTCTGCCGCAATCCCGGCATCGACCTCGGCGAGATCCGCGCCGCCTTGGAGCAATCCAACGATAACCTGGACGAATCTCGCGGGGCTTCCACCATTACCCAGCAGACCGCCAAAAACCTTTTCCTGTGGCAGGGGCGCAGTTTTGTCCGTAAGGCGCTTGAGATCCCGCTTGCGCTATGGATGACCTTGGTCCTGCCGAAGCGGCGGATACTCGAAATCTATCTCAACATCGCCGAATGGGGCCCGAACGGCGAGTTCGGCGCCGAAGCCGGCGCGCGCTCGGCGTTCGGCAAGTCGGCCTACAATCTCTCCGCCTACCAGGCGGCGGAACTTGCCGCGACCCTGCCGAATCCGGTGCTGCGCAGCGCCCGCACACCCAGTGTCCTGGTGCGCAGGCTGGCCGGCCTATACGACCGGCGTGCGACCGATTTCAGCGGCCTCGACGCTTGCGTAAGAGGCCCCTAGCCTGGCACCGTTCATTCTTCTATAAGCCCGGCATTCCGAGCAAGACGAGCCAACCGAGAGGAGAGCGATCCCATGGCCGTGCCGAAACGAAAAACATCGCCGTCCAGGCGCGGCATGCGCCGGTCGGCCGACGCGCTGAAGGCTCCGACTTACGTCGAAGACAAGGATTCCGGCGAATTGCGCCGTCCGCACCACATCGATCTCAAGACCGGGATGTACCGGGGCCGCCAAGTCCTGAGCAAGAAGGCGGAAGCTTAAGTTTCCGGCCGCGCCCGCGCCGGCTGCTTTTGGATTCGGTTTCGGACGAGCGAGCTGTGTGACGAAAGATTTGCGTCATGTTCGTGCTTGGCTTTCCGCTGCTGCTGGTGCCCTTCGCCATCTACAATATGATCGCGTTTCTCACTCCGGGCGTGGGGTGGGCCTCGCCGGTGACGACCGTGCACATGATGTCCGGGCAGGACTGGGTGCTGACCTGGGAAGACATCCTGATTGCGTTCGCCATTTTTTTGCTTTGGGTCGAAATCATCAAGTCGACGCGGCTTGGGACGCGAAACGTCATGGATCATATCCTGGCGATAGCGCTGTTCATCGTCATGCTGGTGGAATTCCTGCTGGTGCCGCGGGCCGCGACATCGACGTTCTTTTTGCTGATGGCCATCGCTTTGGTTGACGTGCTCGCCGGCTTTATCGTCGGCATGCGCAGCGCGCAGCGCCAGATCGAGCTCGAGGGGCCGGGGCAAATCTGAGCCGCTAGGAGCCGTACCGGTTTGCTACAGCGCGCGTGAAACTGCGGCTCCCGCGGTCGGCCATTGGCCGAGCGCCCGATAGGCTGCAGCCGCCACTTCGGGTTCGGCCCGGCGGCGGGCGCGGGTCTGCGGCGCCTGCGCCGCGGTCGCGATCAGGTGCGCGATAAAATTCGCATTGGGACGCCGCGAATGGCCACAGTCGCGATCTGTCGCTAGCGGCGCCACGAGAGCGTTGCTCACCTGCGTCTCCTGTCCCGAAATGGGACGTCGATGGCCTTTAGTCATGACATCGCAAGCGCCGTGCCGCAGGAGCGCGGCGCAATTCTTCGTGCCGGTTTACCGAATCGTTTAAAGTCTTGCCGATAAGGTGGCGACGAACCCGCCGTCTGCCGCTCCATCCGCCGACAGCGTGCATTTCTCATGAGGCGACCGTGACCGAGAGCGGTCCGCGCGATTCATTTCCTTCCGGCAGTTCCGGCGCGGCTTTAGCGAGCGCTACGCCGCCCGGCGGCGGCGCTCATTTCGATGCCGCCCAAATTCTCGCCTCCGTCGGCGAAGCCGCCTATGACTGGCGCATCGACAGTGACGAACTGCTGTGGAGCGGCAATGCCGGCGAGGTTCTGCTGATCGGCGACATCGCGGCGGTTTCGAGCGGTCGCGCCTATGCGCAACTCCTCGAAGCGGAAAATGCGCAGGCTCGCTTCGACGTCGTCGCCAAATCCGACAAGCGCGACGACGGCCACGGCGTCGCCTATCAAATTCAATACCGCCTCTGTCCCGATCCCGCCTCCGACACCAAGCTATGGGTCGAGGACACCGGCCGCTGGTTTGCCGGTCCCGACGGACGTCCGGCGCGGGCGCAGGGCGTGCTGCGCGTCGTCAATGAGCGCTATGAGCATGAGCGCCAGCTTACCTTTCTCGCCCGCCATGACGGCCTGACCGGCGAATTGAACCGCCACTGCTTGAGCGAGGTCCTGGAAGATACGATCGATGAAGCGCTGCGCTTCCGCTCCTCCTGCGGGTTTCTGCTCATCGGCATCGACAATCTGGCGCGCATCAATGAGTTATACGGCTTCGACATTGCCGATCAGGTGATCACCGCGGTCGCCAAGCGGCTGCGCAGCCGGATGCGCGGCAAGGACACGCTCGGCCGCTACTCCGGCAACAAATTCGGTCTCGTGCTGCGCGATTGCACGCCCGACGACATGGCGATCGCGGCAGAACGCATGCTGGCCGGCGTTCGCGATGAGATGGTGCCAACCAGCGCCGGCCAGATTTCGGCCACCGTCACCATCGGCGGCGTGACCGCTCCACGTCATGCCCGCAGCGTCGCCGAAGTGCTCGCCCGCGCGCAAGAGAGCCTCGATACCGCCAAGGCCCGTCGCCGCGGCTCGTTCCAAGCCTACCGGCCCAATATCGAGCGCGAAGCCATGCGCCGCGACAACGTGCGCGCGACCGATGAAATCGTTGCCGCGCTCAATGAGCGGCGGATTTTCCTCGCCTACGAAACGGTGGCCGAAGCGATCGGCCGGCAGCCGGCTTTCTACGAATGCCTCATGCGCATTCGGCGCAGCGACGGCAGCCTCATCGCAGCCAACGAAATCGTCCCAGTCGCAGAACGGCTCGGTCTGGTGCGCTTGCTCGATTTCCGCGTCCTCGAACTCGTCGTCGATGAAATGGCGGCGGCGCCGACCCTGCAAACGAGTTTCAATGTTTCGCCGGCTTCGACGACCGATCCTGACTGGTGGGCGGGACTGGCTTCGCTGCTGCGCGGCCATGCCGGCGTCGCCGAGCGTCTCATCGTCGAAATCACGGAAAGCGCGGCGATCCAGGACATCGACGAAACCCGCGGCTTCGTTGCCCGCGTAAAGGATCTCGGCTGCCGGATCGCCATCGACGATTTCGGCGCCGGTTACACCTCGTTCCGCAACTTGCGCAAACTCGGGGTGGACATCGTCAAAATCGACGGCGCCTTCGTGCAACACATTATGCGCTCCGATGACGATCGCGCTTTCGTGCGCACGCTCATCGACCTCGCCAAACGACTTAAACTCAAGACCGTTGCCGAATGGGTGCAGGACGAAGCGGCCGCTGGGACCTTAGCGGCGTGGGGCTGCGATTATCTGCAAGGCGCGCTGATCGGCCTCGCCGCAACCGATCGACCTTGGCTCGCAAAACTTGCCGAGGCGCTCGAAACGGCCACCCTCTGACTTATTCGCCGTCCTTCTCGGTCAGCCGATCGACTTTGCGCTTCATCTCATCAAGCTCACGCTTGAGGTCGTCAATGTCGCCCGATGATTTCGGCGGCGATTTTCCCGACTCCGCGGCAGCCTCGGCGGCCGCACTCTCGCGGCGCGCGAAGGGCGCAAACATGGCGAAAGCGCGTTCGAACATTTCCATGTTCCGCCGCACTTGCTCCTCAAGCGAGGTGAAGGCGCCGACCCCGAAAGCCTGCGCCAGCTGGTTACGGAACTTTTCCTGCTCGCGGGTCAGCGACTCGATGGAGACTTCGAGGTAGCGCGGCACCAGCATCTGCATGCTGTCGCCGTAGAAACGGATGAGCTGGCGCAGGAAAGCGATCGGCAGCAGATTCTGCCCTTCCTTGTTCTCCTGCTCGAAAATGATCTGAGCGAGCACCGACCGGGTAATCTCCTCGCCGGTCTTGGCGTCATAGACGACGAAATCCTCGCCTTTCTTGACCATGGAGGCGAGATCTTCGAGCGTCACATAGGTGCTCGTCCCGGTGTTGTAGAGGCGCCGGTTGGCGTATTTTTTGATTGTGACCGGCTCTGCGGCCTTGGTCGTCGTGTCGGTCATGAATGGAGCCATGTAATTTTGCCGCCAAAATAGGCGCTTTCGCGGGGCAGGGCTACCTTTTTGTGATGGCCCGGCGCGCTCGCGGCACCGGCGGCTGCGGCACGCCAGCAATGCCGGTCACATTGCCCCTTGCGCCTTGTCGACGGCCTGTCGCGTCCTTATGACTTAGGGCAAGGATCCCGCGGCTAGTCCCGCACCTGAATTCGCCCAGCAGCCCGGAAGGAATTCCTCATGAAAGACGATGTCGTCATTGTCAGCGCGACGCGCACACCGGTCGGAGCATTCAACGGCGCTTTTGCAACACTGCCCGCCCACGAGCTCGGCAAGACAGCGATCAAAGCGGCGCTCGACCGCGCCGGCGTCGAAGCGCCGCAGGTTTCGGAAGTCATCATGGGCCAAATCCTGACCGCCGGGGAGGGTCAGAACCCGGCCCGCCAAGCCTCGATTGCGGCCGGCATTCCGGTCGAAACCCCGGGCTGGGCCGTCAATATGTTGTGCGGGTCCGGA
Source organism: uncultured Alphaproteobacteria bacterium (assembly GCA_963714345.1). Taxonomy (GTDB): domain Bacteria; phylum Pseudomonadota; class Alphaproteobacteria; order Rhizobiales; family Xanthobacteraceae; genus BOG-931. Next base: position 23,022 of record CAVQOD010000005.1, read on the forward strand.
CTGCGTTCTGTGGCCCTTGGCTATCAGGCCATCGTCAACGGCGACAGCGAGATCGTGGTCGCCGGCGGGCAAGAGTCCATGAGCATGGCTCCGCACTGCGCCCACCTGCGCGGCGGCGTGAAGATGGGCAATTTCGAGATGATCGATACGATGATCAAGGACGGCCTGTGGGATGCCTTCAACGGCTATCACATGGGCAACACCGCGGAGAACGTCGCGCGGCAGTGGCAGATCACACGGGCGCAACAGGATGAGTTCGCGGTCAAATCCCAGAACAAGGCCGAAGCGGCCCAAAAGGCCGGCAAGTTCAAGGACGAGATCACGCCGGTCACCATCAAAAGCCGCAAGGGCGACATCGTGGTCGATGCCGACGAGTATCCCAAGCATGGCACCACACTGGAATCGATCGGCAAATTGCGGCCGGCTTTCGATAAGGACGGCACGGTCACCGCCGGCAACGCTTCCGGCATCAATGACGGCGCGGGAGCCGTGGTTTTGATGAAAGCGAGCGAGGCAGCCAAGCTCGGCAAGACGCCGCTCGCCCGCATCGTCTCCTGGGCGCAAGCCGGCGTCGACCCGAAGATCATGGGCACCGGCCCGATCCCGGCCTCGCGCGCGGCCCTGAAAAAGGCAGGCTGGAGCGTCGGCGATCTCGACCTGATCGAAGCCAATGAGGCCTTCGCCGCCCAGGCCTGCGCGGTGAACAAGGATCTCGGCTGGGATACCGGGAAGGTCAACGTCAACGGCGGCGCGATCGCCATCGGCCACCCGATCGGCGCGTCCGGCACCCGCGTACTGGTGACGCTGCTTTACGAGATGCAAAAACGCAATGCGAAGAAGGGGCTTGCCACGCTGTGCATCGGCGGCGGCATGGGCATCGCGATGTGCGTGGAACGCTAGAGCCGCGTCGGCAATTTGATTCACGTCATGGCCGGGCCTTGTCCCGGCCATCGACGTCTTTAAGCTGGCTGCAAAATAAGACGTGGATGCCCGGCACACGGCTCGATCGGAAGACACCGGGGATACAAGGGAGGACATCATGCCCCGCGTTGCGTTGGTCACTGGGGGTACGCGCGGCATCGGCGCCGCCATTTGCAAGGCGCTCAACGCCGCCGGCTATACGGTTGCCGCCAATTACGGCGGTAACGACGAGGCGGCGCAAAAATTCAAGGCCGAAACCGGCATCAACGTCTACAAATGGGACGTCTCGTCCTTCGACGCCTGTGCCGCCGGCGTCAAAAAGGTCGGCGCCGAACTCGGACCGATCGACGTGCTGGTCAATAATGCCGGCATCACCCGCGACGCTCAGCTTCATCGCATGAATCCGGAGCATTGGACGGCGGTGATCAACACCAATCTCGGCTCGCTGTTCAACATGTGCCGCAACGTGATCGAGGGCATGCGCGAACGAAAATTCGGCCGCATCATCAATATTTCCTCGATCAACGGTCAAAAGGGGCAATTCGGACAGGTGAACTATTCGGCCTCCAAGGCCGGCGAAATCGGCTTCACCAAGGCGCTGGCGCAAGAGGGCGCGCGCGTCGGCATCACCGTCAACGTCATCTGTCCCGGCTACATCGCAACCGACATGGTCAAAGCGATGCCGCAGGAGATACTGCAAAAGAACGTGCTGCCGCAGATTCCGATCGGCCGGCTGGGCGAGCCGGAAGAGGTCGCGCGTTGCGTCGTGTTCCTTGCCTCCGACGATGCCGGCTTGATCACCGGTTCGACCTTGACGGCCAACGGCGGGCAATATTTCGCCTAGCCAAAATCCACCTATATAATCCGAAAGCGTTGCAAAGCTTCGGAACAACATGGCGCTAGCACCCCAGCCGCTCATCGAACGGCGGCGCGAACAGATGTTCCCCGATCTCGATCCGTTGGAGATCGAGCGCATGCGCCGATTCGGCGAATGTCGCACCTTCGCGCCGGGAGAGAAGCTCCTCACCGCTGGAGAAGTCGGACCCGGCCTCGTCGTCATCATCGCCGGCAAGGTCGACGTAACCCAGAACGATCAGGGAGGTCGTCGCACGCTGATCGTCTCGCACGGCCCCGGCCAATTTATCGGCGAACTCGCCCAATTGGCCGGGCGGCCCTCGCTTGCGGACGCCACCGCGCAAGAGCCGGTGGGCGCGTTGATCATTCCGACCGACCGGCTGCGCGCGCTGCTGATCGCCGAAGCCGAGCTCGGCGAACGGATCATGCGTGCGCTGATCCTTCGCCGGGTCGGTATCTTGGAGGTGGGCCGCGGCGGGCCAGTCATCGTTGGTCGCGCGGAAAACAGCGACGTGCTTCGACTGCAGGGTTTTCTGCGCCGCAATGGTCACCCATTCCAATTGCTCAATCCGGAAGCGGACACCGAGGCTAAAGCCCTCATTGAGCGCTTTCATGTCGATCCCGGACAAATGCCCATCGTGCTCTGTCCGGGCGGACAGTTGCTGCGCAATCCCGGCGAGGATGAATTGGCGCGTTGCATCGGGCTGGTGCGGGCAATCGATCCGGATCGCCGCTACGACGTTGCCGTGGTCGGCGCCGGCCCGGCAGGCCTCGCCACCGCGGTTTATGCGGCGTCGGAGGGGCTGTCCGTCCTCGTGCTCGATTGCCGCGCGTTCGGCGGCCAGGCCGGAGCGTCGGCGCGGATCGAGAATTACCTCGGCTTTCCGACCGGAATCACCGGCATCGCACTGATGGCGCGTGCCTACAATCAGGCGCAAAAGTTCGGAGCCGAAATGGCGATTCCGGATGAAGTCAGCGCCCTTTCCGGGCAAAACGGCTCCCCCGGCGACTTCGTTCTGGATCTGCACAATGGCGAGAAGGTCAGAACGCGCTCGGTGGTCATTGCCAGCGGCGCGCGCTATCGGCGGCTCAACGTGGAGAATCTCGACGCCTTCGAAGGATCGAGCGTGCATTATTGGGCGACGCCGCTCGAAGCCAGGTTATGCGCCAATCAGGAGGTTGCGCTGGTCGGCGCCGGCAATTCGGCAGGCCAGGCCGCCGTCTTTCTCGCCGGCCAAGGCGTCAAGGTGCGGATGCTGGTGCGCCGGCCGGATCTCTCCGAGACCATGTCGCGCTATCTCGTCGACCGCATCGAGAGCCTCGCCAATGTCCAGGTCGAGGCCGGCTGTGCGGTGAGCGGGCTTGATGGCAGCGGCGGCATGCTGGAAGCGGTGCGCTGGCGCCATGGCGCAAGCGGCCAAGAAGTGCGGCGGCCGATCCGCCACATGTTTTTGTTCATCGGCGCGGAGCCGAATACCGATTGGCTCGCCAGCTCCGGCATTAAGCTCGACGGCAAGGGCTTCGTGCTGACCGGCGAAGATGCCGGCGGCGATCGTCACGCGCTGGAGACGAGCCGTCGCGGCGTGTTCGCGATCGGCGACGTGCGCGCGCAATCGATCAAACGCGTCGCCGCCGCGGTCGGCGAAGGAGCCCAGGTCGTGGCGGCGCTGCATTCCTACTTGGCTGCGACGACGGACCATGCCGCTATGGCGACCATCCCGGTGGCGCCAGCTCAAAGGCGCTGAAGTCAAAGCCCGGTGCGACGGTGCAGCCGCAGAGCGTCCAGTCGCCGAGCGATTGCGCCGCCTGCCAGGCATGGGCGGGAACGATCGCCTGCGGCCGTTCGCCGGCGGCAAGATTGCTGCCCAGCGTTAGACGCTGCGATGCGTCCGGTTTTGTCGGCGATTTCAAGCGCAAGCGGCGCGCCGGCATACCAATGCCAGACTTCGACCGCATCGATGCGATGCCAGTGCGAGCGTTCGCCGCTTGCCAGCAAGAAATAGATCGCGGTTGATGCCGCATCGCGAAAGGTTTCGCGGAAGTGGCCGCCTTCCGGGTGGGGCGCAAGATCGAGAAGCCTGATCATCGCTTCGGCGGTCAGGCGCTGCACAGCAAGAGGCGTCGTCAAAAGCGGTTCTTGCGCTCGCGGATCTCCGCGAACACTTTCCAGGCCGGGCTGCCGGCAAGCCCAACCGATTTCGCCACTTCAGGCACATCGGCGCGCAAGAATGGATTCTCCGCCTTTTCCGCCCCGATTGTCGCCGGAATCGTCGGCTTGCCCGCGGCCAGAAGTTTCGTCACTTCCTCGGCGCGCGCGGCAAGCGCCTTGTTGTTGGGCTCGATGGTCTTGGCGAAGCGGATATTGGCCCCGGTATATTCATGGCCGCAATAAAACCGCGTGTCGTCGGGCAGCGCGCGCAACTTCAGGAGCGAATGCCACATCATCTCCGCATTGCCTTCGATGACGCGGCCGCAGCCGATCGAGAACAGCGTGTCGCCGACAAAGGCGAGCTTGGTCGGCCGGGAAGAAATACGAAATGTGGCCTGACGTGTGACCCGGCGTCTCGAGGACGCGGCCTTCGAGCGCTCCGACGCGCACGGTGTCGCCCTCGCCCACCGTTTCGTCGACATGGGCGATGCGCGGCCGCCTCCGCGCGGGGCGCGATCACGCGGCATTTATGCACCGCTTTAAGCTCGCCGATGCCGGCGGTGTGGTCGCCGTGATGATGGGTCACCAAGATCTCGGAAAGCCGCCATCCGGTCTTCTTCAACGCGGCCTCGACTGGAGCGGCCTCAGGAGCATCGATGGACGCGGTGGCGCCGCTCGCCGGGTCGTGAATGAGCACGCCGAAATTATCGGTCAAGCAGGGGAACAGATAGGTTTCAGCCGGCATGTTTCACCGTCATTCCGGGGCGCGGGCGCTCGCCCGCGAACCCGGAATCCATAACCACAGTAGGCCAAGTAGGCACTGTGAACCATTAACCGCAAGGTCAGGGGGTATGGATTCCGGGCTCGCGCTTTCAGCGCGCCCCGGAATGACGTGCTATTTTGACACCATGGACGTCGTCGACCTGCGAAATTTCTATGGCCAGCAACTGGGCGTCGTCGCCCGCCGCTACGTCGGCCGCGGCATTCGCGCGCGCTGGAACGATACCCGTGCGTTGCGCGTGTTGGGAGTAGGCTACGCCACACCCTATCTCGGCCTGTTCCGTGAGGAAGCCGAGCGCTGCCTGGCTTTGATGCCGGCGGCCCAAGGCGTGATGCGCTGGCCGTCGACGCGGCCGGCTTTGGCCGCTTTGGTCGAGGAAGATGAGCTGCCGCTGACGGATTCCGCAGTGGATCGCGTACTGCTCGTCCATGCGCTGGAAATGTCGCCCGACCCGGCCGAATTGTTGCGCGAAGCGTGGCGGGTACTGGCCGCCGGCGGCCGGCTTCTGGCCGTGGTGCCCAATCGGCGCGGGCTGTGGGCGCGGATGGATACGACGCCGTTCGGGCAAGGCCGGCCCTATTCGCGGACCCAGATCACGCAGCTGTTGCGCGACACCTGGTTCACCCCGACCGGCTGGGGCGAGGCGCTCTATGTGCCGCCGATTTCCCGCGGCTGGTTTTTGCGATCGGCTGTCGCGTGGGAGCGCACCGGCGCCACGCTGTCGGCGCCGTTTGCCGGCGTGCATATCGTCGAGGCGACCAAGCAAGTCTATCGCGCCATCCCGGCGCGCCGCGAAAAGCGAAAACTGGTGCCGTCGCTGCAGCCGGTTCTGGCGCCTTCGCCGGGCGCCGCCGCGATGCGATAACGGCCGCAGTTCGGCTCTCTATGCAGGGAACGGTCCCCAGGCCCGCTGCACGGCCGGACGCGCCGCGATGGCATCGTGCCAGCGCTTCACATTGGGATAATTTTGCAGGCCGATGTCGTTCACGCCGTGAATATGCACGTCGGAATACATCGTCATGTCGGCGATTGAATAGTCCCCGCCGAAATATTGGTTCGCGGCAAGATGCCGGTCGAGGATGCCGAGCATATCGCGCAAGTTTGCGTCATAGTGCTCCTGGGCAGGCGGCGCTTTCACCGGCGAGCGTATCGTCCAATGCCCGAACTGCTGCGCCAACGTCGTGAACGTCGCCGAACCGTAGAACAGCCATTGGTCGACTTTGGCGCGGGCGACGGCATCACTCGGGTAGAACTTGCCGGACTTTTCCGCGAGATATTTGAGGATCGCTCCAGACTCGCAAACCGTCACGCGTGCGCCGCCGGGCCCGTCGTTATCGACAATGGCCGGTATTTTGTGGCCGGGACTGATCTTCATGAATTCCGGCGACATCTGCGCCTTCTCGCGCAGATTGACCGGAACGACGCGATGCGGAAGCCCGGTTTCCTCCAGCATCACGCGCGGCTTGTAACCGTTGTCGGTCATCCAAGTGTAGCAATCGATCATTCCACCCTCCTGAACGCGGCAGCCTTTTTCGGTCCGCGTGCTGTTTTAGGACGGCAGCGACCCCATTGAGAAGCAGGCAGCAATTGAAATCGTCTCGCAGCGGTTGCGCCAGTTACTGCGGCCACGGCTCGGCGGTAACGGACGCCGCATCGGCGCCGACGTAATCGACCAGGCTCGTTTGCCCGTCTCGTTCGAGCGTGGCGAGCAGCGTCTCTTTGATTTCGGCGACAAGACCCAAGCCGCGGAAAACCAAACCCGAATAGACTTGAACGAGGCTGGCGCCGGCGCGGATCTTGCCAAGCGCGCTCGTTCCGGAATCGATGCCGCCGGCGCCGACCAGCGGGAAAACGCCTTCGACCCGTACATAGGTCTCCGCCAGCATGCGATTGGCAAGCGGCAGCAGCGGCCGGCCGGATAACCCGCCCGCTTCTTTCGCCTTCTCGACGTCGTGCAGGCTTTTCGGCCGGGTCACCGTGGTATTGCCGACCATCATGCCGTCGACGCGGCGCGAGCGCGCGATACCGACGATATCGTCGAGATCGGGCAGCGAAAGATCGGGCGCGATCTTGAGCAGTACCGGCGTCGGCCCGGCATTGCGCGCCACGCGCTCGCGCGCGTCGATGACGCGCGCCAAAAGCTCGTCGAGCACGACGGCCTGCTGCATAGCGCGCAAGCCCGGCGTATTCGGCGATGAGATATTGACCGTGACATAGCTCGCGACTGCGGCGAAGCGTTCGATCAGCCCCACGTAGTCGGCAATACGGTCGGCCGTATCCTTGTTGGCGCCGACATTGATGCCGACAATACCCCCACCCAGCCTGCCCCACTTGCGGGGGAGGAAAGAGAGGGCGCGGCGCGGGCGGCGAGCCGGCGCAGCACGGCATCGGCGCCTTGCGAATTAAAGCCGAGCCGATTGATGACGCCCTTATCGGCATCGAGCCGAAACAGCCGCGGCCGCGGATTGCCGGCCTGCGGCTGTGGCGTGATGGTGCCGACTTCGACGAAGCCGAAGCCGAGCCGCAGCAGCGCATCCGGCACCTCGGCGTTCTTATCGAAGCCGGCAGCGATGCCGACCGGGTTCGGGAAATTAAGTCCGAACGCCCGCATCGCCAGCCGCTTGTCGTCGGCGGCGGCCCGCGGCAGCGGGGCGAATTTCAGCATCTTGATCGCGAGCCCATGCGCGTCTTCCGGTTCGAGCGCATGCAAAAAAGGGCGTGCCAGGCGGTCGAATAGGCCGATCACGGTTCCAGCCCCGGCAGCGTACGCTGCCCGTTGACCTCATCCGGCAACGGCCGGGCCCAGCGCACCGCGTTGAGCGACAGCGCGGCATAAAGATGCGGAAACAGATCGCCGCCGCGCGAGCGTTCCCATTTCAGCGCCGCGCCAAGCGCGTCGCCGTCGATCGCAACCAGCATCAAATCCGTTTGCCCCGCAAAATGCTTTGCCGCCGTCGCGGCGAGTTGCGCGGCAGTCGAGAAATGGATGAAGCCATCGCGCGCTATCGACCTCCGATCCACGATAAATCCCCGCCCGCTCCGCGTCCCGCCACGCGGTCCGCTCGCAGATCTTGTAAATTGTTGTCACGCGCAGACTCGTTCGCACTCTCATTAGGGCGCAGGACCCTATCGGCCCTTGAGCATTCAGGCAATAATTCCTATCATGGGTGTCCTCCGTAGAGGTCTGTATGCTCACCCACGCGCAGGTCTGGTCGGCCATCGATCGCCTCGCCGCGCGCGCAGGCCTATCCGCTTCGGGGCTCGCCCGTCGCGCCGGGCTCGATCCGACAACATTTAACAAATCGAAGCGCATCACGCCGGCCGGCCGCGCACGCTGGCCCTCGACCGAATCGATCGCCAAGGCCCTGGCTGCCACCGGCACGACGTTCGACACGTTCGTCACGCTGATCGAGCCCGGCACCGCTGCGCGGGCCGTGCCCCTGCTCGGTTTTGCCGAGGCCGGCGCCGGCGGCTATTTCGATGACGGCGGCTTTCCAGCCGGCGAAGGCTGGGACGAGATTGCCTTCCCGGCGGTGACCGACGAGCATGCCTATGCGCTCGAAGTCTCCGGCCAGTCGATGGAGCCGGCCTACCGCGACGGCGACGTCATCCTGGTGTCGCCGTCGGCGCCGATCCGCCGCGGCGACCGCGTCGTGGTGCGGACCAAAGACGGCGAGGTGCTGGCCAAGGAGCTCAAGCGGCGGACGGCAAAATCGATCGAGCTGAAATCGCTCAACGTCCAGCATCCCGACCGTACGCTTTCGACCTCCGACGTGCTGTGGATCGCCCGGATTTTATGGGCGAGCCAGTGATCAGGCTGAGCGCGCCAGCGCGCCGTCGATCATGTCGATGGTATTTTTGATGCCGTAAGCGGCGACGAAAGAGCCAAAACGCGGTCCGCGCTCCTGGCCGAGCAGCACTTGGTAGAGCATGTTGAACCAATCGAGCGAAACGCCCGGCTTGCCGTCCTTGCCCTTTTTCTTGGCATCGAGAAACGGCTCGCGCCGCCCGACCTCGTAAACAACCTCTTGGATTGCCTCCGGCAGTGGCGTCCGCCGGCAATTGCGACAAGGCATCGCGCAGATCGATCAGCGCCGCACGCTCAGGCGCGCTCGGCTCGCGGTACTTTTTTGTCGGCGCGACAAAATCGCGATAGTAATTGATCGCGTAGTCGACCAGCGCCGCCAGCCGCGGATGGCTTTGCTGCGTCACGCCCGGCCGGTAGCGGCCGATAAAACCCCATAGCGTCTCGGCATTGGCGGCGTTCGACGCGGTGACCAGCGACAGCAGCATGGCAAACGGCACCGGATTGTCGGGCGGCGGCGGCGCGCCGCCGTGAATATGCCAGACCGGATTGCCGAGCTGCTCCTTCGGCGCCTTGCCGCGGATAGGCGTCGAGAAATTGCAGATATTCGTCGACGTGGCGCGGAATGACGTCGAAATAGAGCCGCTTCGCCGCCTTCGGCTCGCGATACATGAACAGCGACAGGCTCTCCGGGCTGGCATAGCGCAGCCATTCCTCGATGGTCAGGCCATTGCCCTTCGACTTCGAGATCTTCTGGCCGTTCTCGTCCAAGAAAAGCTCGTAGTTGAATCCTTCCGGCGGCGCACCGCCGAGCGTGCGGCAGATTTCGCTCGACAGCTTGACCGAGTCGATCAGGTCCTTGCCGGCCATCTCGTAGTCGACGCCGAGCGCGACCCAGCGCATCGCCCAATCCGGCTTCCATTGCAGCTTGCAGCGGCCGCCGGTGACCGGCGTCGTGACGCGCTCGCCGTTCGTTTTCGTAGGTGATCGTGCCCGCCTCGGCGTCATGCGCGACCACCGGCACCTGCAAGACGATGCCGGTTTTTTCGTCGATCGGCAGGAACGGCGAATAGGTTTGCGCGCGCTCCTCGCGCAGCGACGGCAGCATGACCGCCATCACCGCTTCGAAATGCCGGAGCATCGTCAGCAGCGCCGCATCGAACCGCCCCGACGTGTAGCAGGCGGTTGCGGACATGAACTCGTAGTCGAAGCCGAATTGATCGAGAAAGGCGCGCAGCCGTGCATTGTTGTGCGCGGCGAAACTGTCATGCGTGCCGAACGGATCGGGCACTTGTGTCAGCGGCTTGCCGAGATGCTGCTCCAGCATCTCCTTGTTGGGCACGTTGTCGGGGACTTTGCGCAGCCCGTCCATGTCGTCGGAGAACGCGATCAGCCGGGTCTTGACCTTGTCGTCGGTCAGCACGCGAAAGGCGTGGCGCACCATCGAGGTGCGCGCCACCTCGCCGAAGGTGCCGATATGCGGCAGGCCGGACGGGCCATAGCCGGTCTCGAAAATGACTTCGTCTTTCGGCTTCCGCTTCAGCCGCGCGACGATCTTGCGCGCCTCCTCGAACGGCCAGGCGTGCGACAATTCGGCCAATTCGCGAAGTGCTGCGGTCGGGGCTTCGGCACTCGTCATCAATCGTGCCTTCGTCGCAGGAACGCGCTAAGCGCCAAATGCGCCAATCAAACGCCAAGTTAAATGCTCCAGCGAGCGATCAAAACGGACTGATCGGAAAATAGCGCAGCCACAGGTCGGTGTAGCTGCCCTTCTCCCACTGCCGGAACAGCGCCCAGTTCAAGGCCTGCCGCAGCAAGTCGTTGCCGCGTTTGACCGCGATGCCGACCCCTTCGCCGAAAAAGCGGCTTTCGAGAAATGGCCCGCCGCGGAACGCGCAGCAGCCGGCCGAATCGGTGCCGTTGAGCCAGAACGCCAATGAAATGCCGTCGCCGAACAGAAGGTCGACGTCCTTGTTGCGCAGTGCCGCGCGCGCCGCTTCGTCATTGGCGTAGGGCTTGATCTCGGCTTCCGTGAACATTTCCTTCAGAAACGCCTCGTGCGCCGTGCCGGCAACGACCGCGATTTTCTTGCCCTCGACGAGCTCCGGCTCGACGTCGCGGATCGGGCTATTGGCAAGCGCCACGAAACGCGCCGGCGTGCGATAGTAGGGATCGGTAAAATCGGCGCGTTGGCGGGCCTCCGCGGTCGGCGCAATCGACGCAATCACCGCGTCGCCCTGATTGGCGTTGAGCGCGCCGAGCAGCAGATCGAAGCGGCGTGCTTGAATGGTGCAAGTAGCCCCGATTTCGTCGCACAGCAGCCGCGATAGGTCGACGTTGAAGCCCGCCGGGTTGCCGTCGGCGCCGGCATAGTCAAACGGCGGATAATCGAGGTCGGTCAGGAAACGGATCGATTGGATGCGCGACAGATCGGGCCGCTCCGGCCGACGGCGCGGATCCCAGAAGCCGGGCACCGCGGCGCCCCGGGGCAACGCCACGCCATCTTGTCCCCACGCCGGGCGCGCGCCGGGACCGGCGGCAACCACCGCGCAAATCAGCGCCGCCAGCGCCAACGGCCGCAGGAAATGCGTGAAGTTTTTTGATATTGCCATTTTAGGTGGCATGAGCCACGATTTTGTCGCTTGCATGTCTCGTTAGGTCTCCCGGCCCGCTTAGCGGGGGCGTGAGGAAAAGTCGAGGCAGGCGACGCTGTGTGTTGCGTGGGGGCCGAAAGTGGCGGTCGGTGGCAGAGGGCGAGCGGCCGTTCGCCGCGCTAAAGCGGAAAATTGGCTGACAGACGTCGCTTTGCCGACGAGGCTGCCGCGCGGCCATCGGCATGCCTCGGTGATCAAGCAAGCGGGCGGCTGCCCGGAACTCGACTGTATCCGCCATCTCTTACCCGGCAGGATCGTCGCCGCGGCGGAACGCCGGGCAAAAGCCATCGGCGTCGGTGCGGAACGCGTGCTGATTTGTGCCGACGCCATCACCGAGGAGGCCTACCTTATGGCCCTGGCGACCTCGCTCGGTTCCTCGTACGAGCGTTTCGATGGCATCGCACGCGAGGATTGCCCGCTAGACGACGATCGAATGGTCGAAGCCGCAGCGGCCGGATTGCTGCCCGTTCGCAACGGCCGAGGCTTGGTCTGGATCATCGCTCCCCGCGGTCTCACCGCGCGCCGACTTGCCGATCCCCGCGAGCAACGTCCGAAATGGTTGCAATCGTTCCGCTTCACCTCGTCGGATCGGCTGCGGAATTTCGTTGCCCTGCATACCCAGCGCGCCCTCGGCCGGCGCGCGGCCGAAAGCCTTCGCTTGAATCGACCGCTGCTCTCGAATGCGCCGGCGGAACACGGCGCGGCAACCCTGAGGACCCTCGGGCTTGTCATCATCGCACTCGCTTTCCTTGCCCTCGCGCCGCTTCCCGTGATCGAAGGATTGAGCGGTCTATGTTGCGCGCTGTTTTTGGCGGCGGCGATGCTACGGCTGTTGAGTGCTTGCTTCGCCGAGGCGGCCGCCCCAAGTCCCGCTTCCAACGACGACTCCAAACTGCCGATCTACACCATCATCTGCCCACTTTCGCGGGAGGCGGCGGTTGTCGAGCAACTCGTCGGCGCCATCCGCGCGCTTGATTACCCTCCGGAAAAGCTCGACGTGAAATTCGTGCTCGAAATCGACGATCAAGCGACGCAGCGCGCACTGCTCGATCTCAATCTCGGGCCGCCCTTCGAAATTATCATCGCGCCGCCCATTGGTCCGCGCACCAAGCCTAAGGCGCTCAACGTTGCGCTGCCGTTCGCGCGCGGCGCTTACACGGTCGTCTACGACGCCGAGGACAAGCCCGAGCCCGATCAGCTTCGCCGCGCGATCGACGGGTTTCGCAAAGGCGGCAATCGGCTCGCTTGCGTGCAGGCAAGTCTGACGATCGACAATTCTGCGGATAATTGGCTCGCCGGCATGTTCACCGCTAATTATGCGGGCCAGTTCGACGTTTTTCTTCGTGGCCTCGCGGCGCTGCAGCTGCCATTTCCGCTCGGCGGCTCATCGAATCATTTTCGCACCGCCGTGTTGCGCAAAGCCGGCGGCTGGGATTCGTACAATGTCACCGAAGATGCCGACCTCGGCATCCGTCTTTACCGCCTGGGTTATCGCGCCACTACGATAGCTTCGGCGACCTATGAGGAAGCGCCGGCGCACTTTGTGCCTTGGCTGAAGCAGCGCAGCCGCTGGTACAAGGGCTGGATGCAGACTTGGTTCGTGCATATGCGCCGCCCCGGCCGGCTATTTCGGGAGCTAACGCCGGCCGGCGCGATTGCCTTTCAAATATTCTTTGCCGCCAACGTGCTCGCCGCGCTGATCCATCCGCTATTCATGGCCGGACTCGGCTTTACCCTCTACGCACTGCCGACACCGTGGGCGAACACGGTGATGGACAACGCCGCGCCGATCTTTGCCACCAGCCTGTTCTCCGGCTACGCCTCGACGATCGTGCTCGACCTGATCGGTTTGCGGCGGCGGGGATTGCTTGGCCAGGCTTGGGTGCTGATGCTGACGCCGTTGCACTGGCTGCTGCTCTCGGCCGCCGCGTGGCGCGCACTGTTTCAGCTGATTTACGATCCGCAGCGTTGGGAAAAGACCGAACATGGCGTGGCACGAACGTCGCGCGCCGCGCGATCGCACCGCCAGAGGTCACGGAAATCGCGCGACCCATCGCGCCAAAATCCGGCAAACGAACCACGCCGGGAATTGGCCTTCGACCAGTCGCGCCATCCGCGCATCGTCGCGATCGGCCCCGGCGTGCCCATAGCACCGATCAAGATCATGCAGACCGCACGCGGGACGCTGCTTACCCGCTAAATTCTACATTGGAGCATGATCTTTTCGGAAAACCTGTTTCCACTTTTCCGGATCATGCTCTATCGGCCAGACCCGTCACAAGTAGCGCCGCAGATCGGCGGCTTCCGCCTCGGGCGTCCGGGTCAAGTTGAACGGCGCGACGAAACGGCCGTCCTTGTCCATCAGATAGACGATGGCGGTGTGGTCCATGGTGTAGTCGCCGTTTTCGAGCGGGACCTTTTTGGCATAGACCCGGTATTCCTTGATCGCGGCATCGATCTGGGCCTGGTTGCCGGTCAGCCCGCGCAGATGCGAATCGAAATTCGACAGATAGTCCTTGAGCACTTGGGGCGTATCGCGGTCCGGATCGACGGTGATGAACAAAGCGCCGACGCGACCGGCGTCCGGACCGAGCGCCTTCATCATCTGCGACATGTCGAACAAGGTGGTCGGGCAAATGTCCGGGCAATGGGTGAAGCCGAAGAACACCAGGAACGGGCGCCCTTTCATCTGGGCGTCGGTGAAGGGCTTGCCGTTCTGGTCTTCGAGATTGAACGGACCGCCGATGGCGGCGACCGCCTGTCCGATCGGCGAGAACGAACGCCCGGTGACGAAAAGAACGACGCCGAAGATCAGGAAAAGGCCGCACAGGAATGCGGCGAGCAATAACGTCAGGCGCGAGGCTTGGGCGTTCAGTTTCGCGTTCATCGGGAAAGTCCAGTCAGCCGAAACACGCGGAAAATCCGACGCGGATGGTCTCGAAGAAGACCGTCGTCCCGTAATGCGCCCACAGCAAGACGGTGCCGATCAGCGCCAGCGCGACGGCGCTGCCGGTCGCAAGCGCCGGTACGGACACGCGAGAGCGGGTAGCGAGATCGGACATGGCTCAATCGGATCATGGCTCAAGTTCCGCCGCCTTAGATAGGCCGGAACTCGGCCGTCGACAACGGCGTCAGTCCGACGGGGAGCCGCCTCGGCGGGCCGGCTTACTGACAGGAGCGATAGAGCCTCGACAGCTCCCGTCCGCGCAGCGTTATGAGCTGCGGGGTGAGGCCGCCATGCCGATTGATCCAGGACCGGATTGCCGGCGGGTAGAGCTGCATCACCAAGCGGCTGCCGCGGCGCGTCGGCACCAGCGACCGCGACACGTCGTCGTAGTACGACGCTGCATGGAAGCCCAACACCGCGCGCTGGGTGACGCAGATGCGATTTTGCGGAATAATGCCGGTCAGCAAGGTGCAGGCCGAAAGGCAGGGCCCGTCGATGACCACCTGCTCGCCGGAATCGCGCACTGCATGGAACTTTTGGATATAAGAGGACACCTCGCCGCCCGGATCGCTGACGATACGAACGTCGGCCGATGCCGCACACGTCACCAGGGCCGACGCCAGCGCGCCGGCCAAACCTGCCTGCCACTTCATGGATTAACCTCTCCCCGCTCAATCCTCCGTGATATCTCCCGTCATTGTGGCAAGAGTTCGGGGATTTCCCGTCCTTATGCCGAAAATGATGCTCCGCGCGGCGCGTACGCATGCGCCGCGGAATGCTATAAGGACGGGACCCTGGAGAGGGTAATAAACTGAAGCCCAGTTCGGCAAAAACACCGCGAAAAGAGTGCTTACACATGGAAACGTCAGTCGCGCGCAAGACAGCCCAGCAGTCCAATGTTCCCGATTTCGCCACGGCCTATTATCTGCTCGAAGGTTTGAAAGAGATCGGCGTCGATTATCTGTTCTGTAATTTTGGAACCGATCACGCCCCGATCATCGATGAGATGGCGCACCGGAAGAAACGAGGCGACGCGATGCCCGGCATCGTGCGTTGCCCGCATGAGAATACCGCCGCCCACATGGCCGGCGGTTACGCGCTCGTCACCGGGCGCGGCCAGGGCGTCCTGGTCCATGTCGATGTCGGCACCGCCAATACCGCAAACGGCATGCACAACCTGTTCCGCAGCCGCCTGCCGGTGCTGCTGATGGCCGGCAAAGCGCCCTATACCGCCAATGACGAACTTGTCGGGTCACGCGACACTTATGTGCATTTCGTGCAGGAGCCGTTCGACCAGGCGAGCCTGGTGCGGCCCTATCTGAAATGGGAATGGACGCTGCCGTCCGGCGTGGTCGTCAAGGAGGCGCTGCGGCGGGCTTCCTCGATCATGCAAAGCGAGCCGCGCGGCCCGGTTTATCTGATGATGCAGCGCGAGACGCTGACGCAGCATTGGAAGGCGGACGAAATCCGCCGTTATACCGCCGATCAATTTGCCGCGACGTCGGGCGGGAGCGCCGATCCCAAGCTGGTCGCAGCGCTCGCCGATAAGCTGCTTGACGGCGCAAAATCCGATCCTGATCACCGGCTATGCCGGTCGCCATGCGCACGGGTCACGCGCGATCGACGCGCTGGCGCAATTCGCCGGCATCGCCGTCTACGAAGCGAACATGACCAACAATATTTCGCATGACAGCCCGTGCTTTGTCGGCTTCTCGCCCGACAAGGCGATCCCGGAGGCCGACGTGGGACTGCTCGTCGACGTCGACGTGCCGTGGTTCCCGAGCGCGGTGCATGCCGACGAAAAAACGTTCTGGGCGCATATCGACATCGATATTCTCAAGCCCGGCTCGCCGATGTGGACCTTCCCCGGCAATATCCGCATGCAAGGCGACAGCGGCCACATCCTTGACCAGGTGCTGGCGGAGCTGAAAGCGAAAGCGACGCCGCGGTTTAAGGAAGCGGCGGCGGCGCGGATGACGCGCATCAAAGCCGCCCGCGACGAACGCATCGCGCGCGCCGCCAAGCTCGCGGCCGATAAAGGCAAAGCCGGCGCGATCAACCCGCACTACCTGATGGCGGAACTCGGCAAGCTGCTCGACGACGAGGACATGATTTTCAACGAGGGCGTCACCAATGCCGCCGCGGTGCTCATGCAGATCCCGCGACGCATACCCAATACGACAGTTCGCGCCGGTGGCGGCGGACTGGGATGGTCCGGCGGCGCGGCACTCGGTGCAAAGCTTGCTGCGCCCGACCGCCTTGCGGTGCAGATTTGCGGCGACGGCGGCTTCTATTTCGGCAACCCGGCGTCGGTACTCGCGGTCTCACAGCAATATAATCTGCCGATTCTGACCATTGTGATGGATAATTCCGGCTGGAACGCGGTGAAGCAATCGACGCTCCGGGTGTTTCCCGAAGGCGAAGCCAAGACGGCCAACTCCTTCGAGGCCGAACTTGCGCCGAATGTCCACTTCGCCAAGATCGGCGAAGCGTTCGGCGCCCACTCCGAAGAGGTCAGCGATCCGGCCGATGTGCCGGCCGCGCTGGCACGCTGCGTCAAGGAAGTCCGCGGCGGCCGCGCGGCGCTACTGCACGCGCGCGTGACGCACATGTAATATTGCGCCGGCCGCGATCCGGGCGTCCATTGCCGCCGGCGCACGCAATAAGCGGGATGGACGTCCGCGTTAGGGGCTGGCGTGATTGATGAATTTTTCCGGCGGCCGTTCGCCCCATTGCGAGCGCAGCGCTTCGTCGGCCGGAATGAGATGCGAACCATTGGCGAGATTGAGGCGATCGCTGTCGGCCCAATGCTCGTGCACGCGGCCCCACGGATCGGCCCAGTAATCGTAGACCTGGCTGCCAAGCACGTGGCGGCCGATGCCCCACATGTGCTCGTAGGTGCCGAACGATTTGAGGAAGTCGTGGCCCATGCACACGTCGTCGATGTCGGGCACCTCGAATGAAAGATGATTCAATCCGGTCTTCTCGTGACGCAGGCAGAAGAAGACGTGATGGTCGACGAAAGTGTCGCCGCGATCGCAGCGATTGAACGATCCGATCAGATTGTCCTGATTCTCGACATAGACATCGTCGGAGCAGATCATTCCCAGTGTGTCGCGGAACCAATCGACGGTTTCGCGGAAGCGCGGCGTCATCAGAACGCCATGGCCAACGCGTTTGACGTGCGCCGGCCCTTTGGG
The DNA here is from genome assembly GCA_963714345.1 of uncultured Alphaproteobacteria bacterium. Lineage (GTDB taxonomy): Bacteria > Pseudomonadota > Alphaproteobacteria > Rhizobiales > Xanthobacteraceae > BOG-931. The sequence continues at coordinate 40,334 of CAVQOD010000005.1, forward strand.
TAACCGCATCAACTCGCCGGCGCGCGCAGTCGGCGCCTCACCGGTGTTGAGCTTTTGCCGCTTGACCGGGATGGAATCGACCGGCGCAATGCCGCAAACAACCTCGATCTGATAGCCATTCGGCTCGGTCAGCCGCACGCGCTTGCCGCCGCCGGGTTCGTCGATAGTCTCGACCCCGGTGGCGCCGGGCGCCTTGGCCAGCCGCTTTAGGTCGTCTTCGCTGTCGACGTAATAGGCAAGACCGACGAATTTCGAGTCGCTGCCTTTCTCGGTGACATGGATGTGGTGATAGGGATCGGTACCGCGCATGTAGAGCGCGCTGTTGGTCCGCTCGGTCCGGCGCATTCCGAACCGCGTCAGAAACTCCTCCATGACATCAAGATCGGGAGCCCGCAGGCGCCCATAGGCGATGTCGGTCACCTTGACCCAGGACATAGTATTCTCCCTTGCATTTCATTCGACGCGGATCGATGCCCGCGCGGCTGCGCGAGTCTGCCACGATCGATGCCACGACGGCAATGATCGGCTCAGGCGCGATAATCGCTCGGCACGGTTGCGTCGCTCTGCTGACCGCCCATGGCGTTGAACAACGGCGTCAGCACGATTGCCACGACAAGGTTGAGTATGACCGTGTAAAGCGCCGTATACCCCGGGAAGGTGTGGCCGGCGAAGGCAAGCGGATAGTTCGGCGTCAGATTCGCCGCAACGAACATCCAGATGCCGGTCAGAGTTCCCACCGCCCAGCCGACCAACAGCGCCCAGTCGTTGAACCAGCGCGTGTAGACTCCGAGCATGACCGACGGCAGCGTCTGGATGATCAGGATACCGCCGAGGAGCTGGAGGTAGATGGCAAATTGCGTCGGTATCGCGATGATGATTATGAGCGCGCCCAATTTCACGATCAGCGATACCCATTTCGCCATCTGCGCTTCCTGCTTATCGGTCGGATTCCGGTTGATGAACTCACGGTGGATGTTGCGGGTATAAAGATTGGCGGCCGCGATCGACATGATCGCGGCCGGCACCAGCGCACCGATGCCGACTGCCGCGAAAGCGATACCGACGAACCACGATGGAAAACTGTGCAGGATCAGCGCCGGCACCGCGAAGTTGTTGCCGAATTGCTTAAAGCCGGCAGCATATTCCGGCATGGCGCTCACCCCGGCGGCGATGGCGAAGAAGCCGACCAGGGCCAACAGACCGAGCATGAAGGAATAGCCTGGCAGCATCGCTGCGTTGCGGCGGATGGCGTGGCCGCTCGACGCCGCCAATATGCCGGTGATCGAATGCGGGTAGAGGAACAGCGCCAGCGCCGATCCAAGCGCGAGCGTGGCATAGACGCCGTACACGCCCGTCGTATTGGCGCCCGGAACCGCCAGCAACATTTTCGCCGGAGGCAGCGCGGCGAAGATTTTGCCAAATCCGCCCAGCTCTATCGGCACGACGATCACCGCGGCGAAGGCCGTCACATAGATCAGAATGTCCTTGACGATGGCGATCGACGCCGGCGCCCGCAGGCCGCTGGTATAGGTGAACGCCGCAAGGACGATAAAGGCGAGGATCAACGGCAGATCGGCGGCATAACCGGTCCCCGACACGCCCATGGCGCCGATGACGACCTGCAGGCCGACGAGCTGCAGCGCGATGTACGGCATGGTTGCGACGATGCCGGTGATGGTCACCGCCAAGGCGAGCCAGCGGTTGCCGAAGCGGCCGTGCACGAAATCGGCCGGCGTGATGTAGTTGTGTTTGCGGCAGACATGCCAGAGCCGCGGGAAGACCAGGAACAGGATCGGGTAGATCATAATCGTATACGGCACCGCAAAGAAGGCGATGGCGCCGGCGCCAAAGGCGAGCGCGGGAACCGCAATGAAGGTATAGGCGGTGTAGAGGTCGCCACCGATCAGAAACCAGGTAACGACGGTGCCGAATCGCCGGCCGCCCAAGCCCCATTCGTGGAGCTGATCGAGGTCGCCCTTGCGCCATTGCGCAGCCGCGAACCCGAGCCACGTAATGAAGCCGAACAACAGCACGAAAATGATGAGAGCGGTCCAGTTTATGTCGGCCACGGCATGCCTCCCCAGAGCCTTGCTTTTTTGCCTATGGGCCCGCGCCATCACGCGGGCTTCGCGCCGCCTTTAAGGCTTCAGGCTTCGGTCGCGAAGTAAACGATCGCGGTCAGGACCGCGCCGATGATGACCCAGAGCATCTGATACCAATAGAAGAACGGTATGCCGGCCCAGGACGGCTCAGCCGAATTGTAAAACGGCGGCCACAGCACCGCGACGAACTGAACGATAAGGAGCAGGTACCACCAGCTCCAGCCACGCCTTTCGGTTTGCGGATCCATGGTTTTCCTCTTCCCAAGATGAGCCATTCGAGGCTCTTACCGGTCACGATAGTCCCTGCGTCACGCCGATCAAGGAAAAAAATATCGGCCGCATGTGAGCAAACTAAGCCGGCACGTCCGTTCGCAACCGCACTGCACTGCAATATCGGAAGGTTGGAGCGGGCGATGGGAATCGAACCCACGACATACAGCTTGGGAAGCTGTCGTTCTACCACTGAACTACGCCCGCGCCCGCGGCAGCATAGCCAAGCGCGGCGGCGGGCGGCAAGGGTTCAGCCGAGGGCGGCTATGGTGCCGCATGGCAAGATTACATTAAAATCAGTCCCATGCCTGCCGAATAGAATCCAGTTTCTTGCTCCAGCCGGGGCCATCAAGCCGACCGGTCGCCTGGAGTCTTGCGGTACGCGCAGGCGATTTTGTTTTCGTGGCCGGCATGCGCGGCATCGATCCCGCGACGAACATGCTGGTCGAGGGCGCCGAGGCCCGCATTCGTCAAGCCTTCTTAAACATGAAAACAATCGTCGAGGCGGCCGGCGGCACGTTGCATCATGCCGTGCGGCTCGTAGTCTATGTCACCGATATGCATCGCTACCGACCGGTCGTGAACAAAATTCAGGAAGAGCTTTGGGGCGGCGCACCCTACCCGCCACGCACCATCGTCGAGGTGGCCCGGCTCAGTCAGGACGATATCGCGGAGGTGGAGGGCACGTTCTTTTGCCCGGCAGAACAGCGCGGGTGATGGAGGGTGTAGTGCGCGCCGATCACGCCGCGCAAACGGCGATGAGAAGCTTCTCCATCTCGACGGTAAGGCGGCCGCCTTCCTGCGACAGCGATTTTGCCGAAGCAAGGATTTGCGTCGAGGCCGAGGTGATGCCGCCAGCGCTGTCGTTGACCTCGGCGATGTTGGCGGCGACATGAGCGGCGCTGCCGCTCGCCGCCCGTACGTTTGTCGCGATCTCGCGGGTGGTTGCTTCCTGGAGTTCGACCGCAGCAGTGATGACGCCGGCGATGTCGGCAATACGGCCGATGGTGTCGCCGATCTCCTTGATGCTGACGACTGAGTCCTGAGTTGCCGCTTGCACGCCGGCAATCTGCAAGCCGATCTCACCGGTCGCCTTTGCCGTCTGCGCCGCCAGCGCCTTGACCTCTTGCGCGACGATGGCAAATCCCTTGCCGGATTCGCCGGCGCGGGCCGCCTCAATCGTGGCGTTGAGCGCCAGCAGGTTGGTCTGCTCGGCGATCGCGTTAATCAGCTTCACCACATCGGTGATGCGTGCCGCCGCACGCGTCAACTCGGCAATGCGGCTGTCCGTTTTCTCGGCCTGGGCCACCGCCTCACGCGCGATCCGCGTTGACTCCCGGACCTGGCGGCTGATTTCACCGACCGAGACGATCAGCTCTTCGGTGGCGCGCGAAACAGTACTGACGTTCTCGGCGGCTTGCGCCGATGCGGAAAGCACTTTGCTGGACAAATCGCGGGTCGCTCCCGCCATTCCGCCGAGCGCCTCGGCGGCGGCTTCGAGCTCGGTTGATGAGGTTGATACCGAGCGCACCACGCTCGCCACCGTCGTCTCGAATGTGCTGGCGACATGACGAATATCGGCGCGCCGCTGTTCGGCCGTCCGCCGCGCCGTTTCCTTTTCGGCAATTTCCAATTGTTCGATGCGGGCGAGCTTTTCCTTGAACGTCTGCGCCGCCCGGGCGGTGCCGCCGACTTCGTCGGCGCGATCGGTATAAGGAACCTCGATGTCCTTATTGCCGTGCGCGATTTCGAGCAGGACCTCGCCGATACGACGGATCGGCTTGATGATGGCAAGCGCGCCGAACAGCGCGACCCCGCCGAGAACGCCGATCACAAACAAGCCGATACCGAGATCGATACGGCCGACATGTTCGCGTTCAGCACTGGCTTGAGTTCTCGCGTTGCTCCGCCGCACCGATCAATTCGGCGGTCGATTGCTCGACCAGCTCGTTCATCTCATTGCCGATCGTGCCGGCGCCCTGAACCAGTGCGACGGTATCGCCGTAATCTCTCGCGGCGGCCGCCAGCTTGGCCGCTACGCCAACATAATCGGCAGCTAGCGCATCGAGCTTCTGCAGTTGCGCCCTGTCGGCGAGTGCGTCGCTTAAAGCGATCGCTGTCTTGATATGCTTTGCCGCCGCCGCGGCATCGGCGCGCAGGCGGTCGAGCGCATGGTCGACCTCGCTTGGCGCGATAGCGAGGCGCATCTCGCGCAATTCAAGCCGCATATTACCCAGATCTTTTGCCGCACGCAGCGCTTCGACCGCGGTGAGCTGCTCGCTGTCGGCGAGTTGGCGCAGGCGGGCCGCGGAACGATCCCCGATCTGCTGTTCGGCGAGCATTCCGGCGACCAGAAGCACGCCGAGCGCCGCCCAGATCGCGAGCTTCGTGCGGATGGAAAACTTGAAGCTCGGCATCGTTGGGGCCATCTGAAGCGGCAACAGGATTAAACCAGCCGGTTAACACGCGGTAAATCTCGGCGGCGATGGCGTTGCGCGGGTCCCCAAACGATGCCCAACGGGTGCGGTTTCGCTGTCTGCGACCACCCAGAAAATGCTCATTTGCGCCTAATGAGCATAGGTCTCTGTTGCCGTCGCCAACGGGCCGGACCTATTCAGCGGCTAAGGCATGGGCCGGCAATGAGGCCACATCCGCGAGGCATTTTGCCAGCGCTTCGCCCTCAGGATCGAGCAGCGCCGCGGTCCGGACGCTGGCGACGGCATCGACGGCCTGTCGCGGCGGCATCGCGCCGGCGAGCGCCGGCGCGATCACTTGCGTAGCGATCAGGCGGTAATTATCGCTGCCGCGTTTATGGGTGTCGCCATAGCCTTTGATGAGGCGGGCACATTCGGCGACCTCGATCGCAAGCTCGGCGGAAAGCGGCGCGGCTCGCGCGACAAGAGAAAGCCACGACTCGATCGCGCGTTGTTCCTCCCGGAAGCGATGAGTACGGCGGCGAAACCAACGCAGCTTGGCGAGCAGGTGGAAACGCAGATAACCGGAAACCGACGCGGTATTGACCGCCATCGCCCAATGCGCGCCGCCAAACGCGGGATGCCGCTCGGCGAAGTTGAGAACCGCACGCGCGAGCATCGGCGGCAAGATCGAGCAAAATTCGTCGATACCGGGTTTGAGGAATTCTGTCACCGTGAAAGTCTGCTCCGACTTGATGCCGAGTTCGCGAGCTATACGCTCGAAACGCGCCGGATCAACCTTGGCCTGCGCCACGCGGATCACGTCCTCGTACGACATCCGCACGGCGAGATGCCGCGCCGTCGCGGCGAGCAGCCGCCCGGCGGCGGCGGCGCTTACGTCGGCGTCGCGGATCGGCTTCAGACGATCGATATAAAGACGCGCGTAATCGACATCCTGATAGGCAGCGAGCCGCCGAACGCCTTCCGTCATGAACGCGCGCGCTGCTTCGGGCATGTCCGCGATTTCGCGTTCAAGATCAGCGAGCGAAGCTTGCGGCGCGCCGGAACGCTTGAGCGGTTCCGCCCGCCGCTGCGAACCGCGGCGCGCGGCGTCATACCCGGCCCGGAAGCCGCGCAAATTGGCGGCGACCGCCTTGCCGTCGGCGCGGATCGCCGCCTCGAACGCTTCGGCGGGAATCGGCAGCGCTTCGGCGCCGGCGATCGTGCCCAGCATCACCGCATTGATCATGGCGCCGGCATCGCGGGCGATCGATTCGAGATCGAGCAACAGAGTCTTTTGCGAATTTTTCTCGATCGCTTCGACCAGACGATCGTGATCGTAGCGGCCGTCGGCCATCGCCATCTTCTCGACGACAAGGTACGAGCGGCTCATCGAGGCAATCGTGGTGGTGCGCGCGGGCGTGACAAAGCCGCCGGCGATGGCGCGGCCGGCTTCCATCAGTTCGCTCGCCACCACAAGATCGACGTCGCCGACGCCCGGCGCTAGCGCCAGGATCGGCCGTGGCTCGGATGCGGCCCTCGATCTCGGCACCAGCTCGATGTGATAGGTGGTCGCGCCGGTCCGTTGCGCGACGCCCGGAATCGATGTCGACTGCACCGGGAAGTTTTGACTCGCCGCCGCGGCGACGATCCAGTCGGTCAGCACGCCGCCGCCTTCGCCACCCAGCGCGGCGATCAGGATCGTGACAGGACGGATCGTCTGGCGCAGCGCGCCGATGCGCGTGCCCTGTTGCCGCAGCGGCGCGGGCGTGGGGCGAGGGCATTCGGGACTGACCGAACGATGCCAGCCCGCCACCTTGTCCTGCCTGAGGGGTGGGAGCCATTTTGCCGGCACCGCGGAGCCATCCGATCGCAGTACCGCGCACGCGGTTGAGCGTGCGGTCCCACCAATTCGGGTTGCTGATGACGTCGGCGCGATAGAACGAGGGACAAAGCACCGCGGCGTGGGCGACTTCACCGCATAGCCCGCAACCGACGCAGCTTTCGATCACCGTCGCCACCGGATCCGAGCGCAGCGGATCGGGGTTGGGCTTGACGGTCAACGACGGGCATCCGGAGAGGCGGATGCAGGAGTGATCCCCGGTGCAGATCTCGTCATCGACGCCGTAACGCGTCTTCACCACGCGCTCGCCGCGATTGAGCTTTTCGGCGTCCTCGGCGCGAATGCGGCGCTGGCGCGCCAACATGCATTCGCCGTCGGCGATGATCACTTTGAGGCCGCGCTCGGCCGTGCGCATCGCCTCTTTCAAGGTTTCCGCCATCTTCGCCACGCTGTAGCTGCGCACCGTGCGCAGCCAAGTGACGCCAAGCGAGCGCAGCGTTTTCTCGATGGTGATGCCGGTCGGAGTGCCGCTGCGGTTCGCCGTGCTTGACGGCAGATATTGCTGGCCGGTGGCTGAGGCGTAACCGTTCTGCATCACGATCAGAACGCCGTCGCCCTTGTTGAACATGTTCGAGGCGACGCCGGTGATGAGCCCGTTATGCCAGAAACCGCCGTCACCCATGATCGAGATCGGCCGTTTTTTCATGTTCGGACCGACCGCGGCGGCGCTTGCCAGCGACATGCCGTAGCCGAGAATGGAATTGCCGAGCGAAAATGGCGCGAAAGTCGCGAACGAATGGCAGCCGATATCGGCGCTGATATGGGTCGGCCCGATCTCGCGTTGGGCAAGCTTTATCGCGGCAAAGACCGGCCGCTCCGGACACCCGGTACAGAAATTCGGCGGCCGCGGCGGAATATCGCCGACGGCAGCGGCGGCGGCCGCTTTATGTCCGAGCATTGAGGTGACTTGCGCCGCCGTGGCGTCGGCGTCGACGCCGGCCGGACGCGTCTCCGACAGGAAAGCGGCGATGCCGCGCAGAAATATCTCCGACGTATAGTCGCCGCTGCGCGGCAGACAGCCCTTGCCAAGCACGCGGGTCTGAATATCGGCGCCGCGCAAAATGACGTTGACCTGTTGCTCGACAAAGTCGGGGGAGCCTTCCTCGACCACCAGCACCGCGCGTTTGCCGGCGCAGAACTCCTTTACCTCCTCCGGCACCAGGGGATAGGCGATATTGAGTACATAGATTGGAACGCGTGAGGCGCCATAAAGATCGGCGAGATCGAGCCGCACCAGCGCGCGAAGAAGCCCGTTAGTAAGACCGCCGAGAACGATGATGCCGATCTCGCCGATCTCGCCGGAGATCACCTCGTTAAGTTTTTGCTCGCGAATAAATTTTTGCGCAGCCGGTAGCCGCTGTTCGATTTTCAGCCGCTCCTGGGTGAAGATGACCGGCGGATGCGCGAGCCGGCCGTATTCGAAGCGGGGCGGCCCTTCGATCCGATGCTGACCGCTATAGACGCCGCGCTTGTTGTCCTTGGCGATGAATTCGCCGGTGACATGACAGGCGCGGACCCGCAAATCCAGCATCACCGGCGCATGGCTTGCCTCGGAAAGCTCAAATCCTTTCTCGACCATGCGAACGATGCTCGGCAGATCGGGGCGCGGGTCGAGCAGCCAGAGCGAGGATTTCAAGGCATAGGCGTAGGAGCGTTCTTGAATGACGCTCGCACCCTCGCCGTAATCTTCGCCGAGCACGATGAGGGCGCCGCCGATCACGCCGGGCGAAGCCAAATTCGACAGCGCGTCGGCCGCGACATTGGTGCCGACGATCGATTTCCACGTCACCGCGCCGCGCAGCGGATAGTTGATGGAGGCGCCGAGCATGGCCGCCGCGGCGGCTTCGTTGGTGCAGGTCTCCACGTGCACGCCGAGATCGGCCAACAGATCTTCGGCATCGACCATGACGTCGAGCAGGTGCGAAACCGGCGCGCCCTGATAGCCGCCGACATAGCTCACGCCCGATTGCAGCAACGCCTTGGTGACGGCGAGGATGCCCTCGCCGCGAAAGGTCTCGCCGGCGCCGAGCCGCAGCGCATCCACTTCTTTCTTGAACGAGCGTTCCATCCGTGCTTCCAGACCGTCACTTTAGGCTCACATATATCCGGTTTTGCCGAAACCTACCAAACGCGCGGTCCTGCCGCTGCCGGCAGATTGCGGCAGCCCTTGGTGCCGCAGGCCGGCCCGGTTAGGGTGCGGCCAGACGGCGCCTGCGGGGCGGCGCCCGGGATGCGTAGGCGTTTATGGACGGCAAAGGCCAGATCGTCATCGAGCGGGTGAACCACACCTATCGCCCGCCGCGCGGGCGAAGCGTACTCGCGCTCTCGGACATATCGCTCGACGTGCGGCCGCGCGAGTTCCTGGCGATTCTCGGCCCTTCGGGCTGCGGAAAATCGACGCTGCTCTACCTGGTAGGCGGGTTCCTGCCGATCGAGGCCGGCCGCATCGTAGTCGAGGGCAAACCGGTCACCGCGCCGGGGCCCGATCGCGGCATCGTGTTCCAGCATTTCGCGCTGTTTCCGTGGAAGACGGTGCGCACCAATATTCTTTACGGTCTGGAACGCCAGAGTCTGCCGCGCCCTGAGCGGGAAAAGCGGGCGCAAGCCTTCATCGATCTCGTTGGCCTGAGAGGATTTGAGGACAGCTACCCCTCGCAACTCTCCGGCGGCATGCGGCAGCGCACCGCAATCGCGCGCACGCTTGCCTTCGATCCCAGCATTTTGTTGATGGACGAGCCATTCGGTGCGCTCGACGCGCAGACGCGCTCGCTGATGCAGACCGAACTCCTCAGCATTTGGAAACGTACCCCGAAGACCGTGATCTTCGTCACCCACGACGTGCAGGAGGCGGTCTATCTCGCCGAGCGCGTGGCAGTGATGTCGGCGCGGCCGGGATGCATCAAGAAAATCGTCGAAACCAAATTCGCCGAGCGCGATCCCAGTATCCTGCGCAGCAAGGAATTCGTGGAAAAGGTCGACGAAATCTGGAATCTGGTGCGCGACGAGGCGATCAAGGCCCAAGAAACCAAAGCAAATTAGGCAAGGCAAGTTGATCAACGCGAGTCCACCGAGGCCGGTTCGATGCAAGCGATAACGCAAGCCAGTTTCCGCTACTTGCCGCTGGTGCTGCTCGCGCTCGGCTGGGAGATAACGGCGCGGCTCAATCTCATCGACAGCCAGGCGCTGCCGCCGCTCACGCACATAGCGTCCGCCTGGGTTGATCTCGTTCGCGACGGCGAACTCGTCGACAACGGGGCGGCTTCGCTTTATCGGGCAGCAATGGGGCTGCTTCTGGCCGTGGCGGTCGGCGGCGGCCTGGGAATATTGATGGCGCGCTGGCGGCTTTTAGAGGTATTCGTCAATCCGCTGGTGGAGTTGTTCTATCCACTGCCGAAATCGGCCCTTATTCCGGTGACGGTGCTGTGGCTCGGCTTCGGCGACGGCTCCAAAATCCTCCTCATCTTTCTCGGCTGCATGATTCCGGTGACGATCGGCGCCTATAACGGCGCGCGCGGCAGCGATCAGGCGCTGATCTGGTCGGCGCGCAGCATGGGCGCGGGACGGCTGCGGCTGTTGTGGGACGTCGTGGTGCCGAGCGCGCTGCCGGAACTGCTCAACGGCATCCGCACTGCGCTTGCTCTGGCCTTCATTCTGTTGGTGAGCTCCGAATTGATCGTAGCGCAGAGCGGTTTCGGCTATCTGATCGGCTACCTCGGCTCGACCGGCGCCTACGAAGGCATGTATGCCGTGGTGCTCACCGTCGCATTCCTCGGATTTGCCGCTGACCGGCTCTATCAGCTTCTCATGCAATGGTTGCTGCAATGGCGGGAATAGAAGATACCGCCTCGTTGGCGGCCGCAGAAGCCGATATAGCGCACGACGCGGCGCGGCGTCTCGACGTCGTCTTTCGCAGCGGCGCCGGTGTTTTTTCGATTCTGGTGGTGCTCATCGCCTGGGAGCTTTTCGCCCGCAGCGGCAGGGTGACCGCATTCATGTTGCCGCCGTTTTCCGCCGTCGTCGAGCGGATCTATAGCGACGCCGTTGGCGGCGATCTGTGGATCAATCTGGGGCTTACGATCGTACCGCGCAATGACCGGCTTTGTCATCGCCGCGGTGCGTCGGCATCACGCTCGGCGCGATGATGTCGCGGAACCGGCTCATACGGCTGGTTCTTCGACCCGATCATCTCGGTCGGCTTTCCAATGCCGAAAATCGCGTTTTTGCCGATCATCATTCTGTGGCTCGGCGTCTATGACGTCTCAAAAATCTCCATCGTCGTGTTCGATGCGATCTTCCCGGTGGTGACCGCGACGCTGGCCGGCATCGCCAGCGTCGACAAGGAGCTGATCTGGTCGGCGCTCAATATGGGCGCCAGCGAGCGCGAGGTGATGTGGCAGGTCAAGCTGCCGGCGGCGTTGCCGCAAATCCTGACCGGGCTGCAGGTGGCGCTGCCGATTTCGCTCATCGTCGCTATCATCGCCGAGATGGTGATGGGCGGCTATGGGCTGGGCGGCGCCATGATGAGCGCCTCGCGTTTTGCCGATTCGCGCGGCGTTTTCGCCGGCATCGTCGAGATCGCCGTGGTCGGTTACGCGCTGATCAAGGCGATGGCAGTCGTCCGCCGCCACCTTTTGGTGTGGCATCAGGAGACGGCGGAGCACTCGTAAGCGTCGCGCCGGTGCGGCAAGGCGAAGAAGCGGAAGCTTGCGCCGCGTCGCCCTTTGCGCCCACAATCGTCCCAACCGGCAAGACCCGCCGGGGATTTTGCGGTCAAACCGCGTCGGTCCGGGGAGAGGCAACACAATGCGTGGCAAGATTGTGATATGGCGAGTTCGATCCTTCTTCTGCTCGGCGCCAGCCGGCGCATGGCCGATCCGTTGCAAATTCGCGGCGCCTGGGTCGCGCCGGTCGCCAACTGGTTTTCCATGTGGCTGCAAAAGAAGGACCTCGCCCGCCATTTCGGACAGTCCTATACGTTCGAGGCCACCCATTTCGCCGGCACGCCGCCGATGATCACGGCCATCGCCAATAACGAGTTGGAGATCGCCGATCTGGCTTATTCAACCCTCCCTATTGCCATCGAGAATGCGGGCATGGACGACGTCCGGGTGATTGCCGACGAGTTCCAGGACGGCGTTCCGGGCTATCGCGACGACGAATTTGAAGTTCTCGCCGATGGCCCGATTAAGAAGGTGGAAGACCTCAAGGGCAAAGTGGTCGCGACCAACGCAGCCGGCAGCGGCGTTGATGTGGCGATGCGCGCCATGCTGCGCAAACACGGGCTGGAAGCGAACCGCGACTACACGATCATCGAAGCGCCGTTTCCTGCGATGAAATCGATGCTGGCGGAGAAAAAAGTCGATCTGATCCCGACCGTTCTGCCGTTTGCATTGGATCCCGAGCTGAAGAAAATCGCGCGCCCTCTGTTCACGGTTCATGATGCGATCGGCGTATCCCAGTTCATTGTCTGGACCGCCAGGAAGCCGTTCATCGACGCGCACCGCGCCGCGCTGGTCGACTTTCTCGAAGATACGATGCGCATCGAGCGCTGGTATCTCGACCCGAAAAATCACGACGCGGCCGCGCAGATCGCTTCGCAGCTCACCAAGCAACCCCCGGAACGCTTCGGCTGGCTGTTCACCAAAACCGACTATTACCGCGATCCAAATATGAAGCCGAACCTCGATGCCCTGCAAAAGAACGTCGATATGACCAAGGATCTCGGTTTCGTCAAAGCAACCTTCGACGTCAAGGCGCATTCCGATTTGAGCCTGATCGACGAAGCGGCCAAGCGGCTGCAGTAAAACTCATAGAATGAGGCGCCGGCTAAACGGCGCCCACATCATCTTGGGAGGGAATAATGCGTGCCACCAAACGTGTAATGGCGCTTGCGTGGGCCGGGCTATGTAGCTTGGCCATTGTACCGAGTTTCGCCGGACCGGCCAAAGCCGAGCCTATCCACATCCGCGAAGCCTGGGTTGCGCCGGGCAACTGGGCGTCGATCTGGCTGCAGAAGAAGGACCTCGCCAAGCACTTCGGCCAGTCCTACGTGATGGACCCGGTGCACTATGTCGGCACCCCGCCGATGATCACGGCGCTGGCCAACAATCAGGTCGAAGTGACCAATCTCGCTTATTCGACGCTCGGCATCGCCATCGAGAATGCCGGGCTCGACGACCTGCGCATCGTTAGCGACGAGTTCCAGGACGGCGTCCCCGGCTATTATTCGCAGGAATACATGGTGCTCAAGGACGGCCCGATCCACAAGAGTCGAGGACCTCAAGGGCAAGGTTCTCGCGACCAATGCCGAGGGCAGCGCGGTCGACGTCGCCATGAAGGCGATGCTGCATAAGCACGGACTGGAGCCCAATCGCGACTACACCGTCGTCGAAGCGCCGTTCCCCGCCATGAAATCGATGCTGGCGGAAAAGAAGGTTGACCTCATCCCGGCGGTGCTGCCGTTTTCCTACGATCCCGAACTACAGAAAATCGCGCGCGATCTGTTCGTGCAACGCGATGCAATTGGCGTCACCGACATGATCGTGTGGACCGCACGCAAGCCGTTTATCGACGCGCACCGCGCCGCGCTGGTCGATTTCTTCGAGGATACGCTGCGCATCGCGCATTGGTACGAGGATCCGGCGAACCACGAGGCGGCGATGCAAATCCTCGGCGATTTGGTCAAGCGGCCGCCGGCGATTTTCGGCTGGGCGTTCACCCATAAGGACGCCTATCACGATCCCAATCTGATGCCGAACCTCGAGGCGCTGCAGAAGAACATCGACACGACCAAAGAACTCGGCTTCATCAAGTCGAGCTTTGACGTGAAGAAATATTCCGATCTCAGCATGATCGAGGAGGCGGCGAAGCGCCTGCAGTGAATTTGCGCGGAGATTTGGAACGGGCGCTCCACGGGGAGCCCGTTGCATTCATCCGACCAGCACGTTGCTGAACTGCCAGGGATCGCGCTTGTCGATGTCTTCCGAGAACAGACCTGGACGGTCTGTAATCGGCGTCCAGTCGGTGTAAGCGCCGATCACCGGCCCGAGATAGGGCGTCTGCACTTCGAGGCAGCGGCGGAAATCCATCTCGTCGGCTTCGACGATGCCGGCCTTCGGATTCTCGATCGCCCACACCATGCCGGCGAGCACGGCGGAGGTGACTTGGAGACCGGTGGCGTTCTGATAGGGCGCGATGTCGCGGGTTTCGTCGATCGAAAGCTGCGAACCGTACCAGTAGGCGTTCTTCTTGTGGCCGTAGAGCAGGACGCCGAGCTCGTCGATGCCGTCGGCGATCTCGTGCTCGTCCAGAATGTGGATGGCCGGCTGCCGTTTGCCGGCCTGGCCGAACAGCTCATGCAGCGACAGCACGGCGTCGTTGCAGGGGTGGTAGGCGTAGTGACAGGTCGGGCGGTAGACGGTCTTGCGGCCGTCTCGCAGCGTGAAGTAGTCCGCGATCGAGATCGATTCGTTATGCGTGACCAGGAAGCCATATTGCGCCTTGGCCGTCGGCGTCCACGAGCGCACCCGCGCATTGGCGCCGGGCTGGGTCAGGTAGATTGCCGCCTGACAGCCGGTCTTATGCTTAAAGCCGTTCTTCGGCAGCTTCTTCTCGTGGGTGCCCCAGCCGAGTTCAGCCGGCTGCATGCCCTCTGAGAGGAAACCCTCGACCGACCAGGTATTGACGAAGACCTCGATCGGCTTCGGCTTGACGGCGCGCTGGGTATCGCGCTCGGCGATGTGGATGCCCTTGATGCCGGCCTTTTTGGCAAGCTTGCCCCATTCTTCGCGCGTCTTCGGCTCCTTGAACTTCAGGCCGATATCGCCGGCAACGTTCAGGAGCGCCTGTTTGACGAACCACGACACCATGCCGGGATTGGCGCCGCAGCAGGAGACCGCCGTGGTGCCGCCGGGGTTTTTGCGGCGCGCCGCCAGCACGGTTTCGCGCAGCGCGTAATTCGAGCGCGCTTCCGGACCGAGCTTGGAATCGAAGTAGAACCCCGGCCAGGGCTCGACCACGGTGTCGATATAAAGCACGCCGATCTGGCGGCAGAATTCCATGATGTCGAGCGAGGACGTGTCGACCGACAGGTTGACGCAAAAGCCCTGGCCGCCGCCGTCGGTAAGCAGCGGGCTTGAGCAACTTGCGGTAATTATCGCGGGTGACGGCCTGGTGGATGAACCGGATGCCGCGGTCGTCCAAGAGCTTGCGGTCCTTGTCTTCGGGATCGATGACCACGAAACGCGATTTGTCGTAATCGAAATGACGCTCGATCAAAGGCAGCGTGCCTTTGCCGATCGAACCAAAGCCGATCATGACAACCGGGCCAGTGATGCGGGCGTGAACAGGCCATTCGCTCATATTGCAAGCCTCCAACGGCAATAGCGGGGTGATATCCGCGGCAATGCGGAAACGGAAGAGACGCCGCGGATTTTTGCCCGTGGCGTCCCCGATTTTTTAGTATTTTGCGGCTAGGCCGCGCGAACGCGTCGAACGCGAGCGTTTTCGGCGCGCCGATCTTCCGCCACCAGAGCGGCCAGATTGGGCGCCGGCGCAAGCGGGCCGGCGGCGCCGATCAGGCCGCGCGCCCCATCGAGAGCGCCGGGCTTAAGTTCGAACGCGAGCAAGCCGGTCGCGATCGTAACGGCCGGGCATCCATAGATCGCCGGTCGACGAAGCGGAAAAACCGAAGCGGCCGTAATACGGCGCGTCGCCGACCAGAAGAATCGCGCCATGGCCGGCAATGCGCGCCCGCGCGATAGCGCGACGGACGAGCGTGGTGCCGATGCCGCGATTGCGATGGGCCGGATGGACAGCCAATGGCCCGAGCAGCACCGCAGCCCGCCCCGGCCCGGCGCAGATATTCCACAGCCGGACCGTACCGACGAGCCGGCCGTGTTCGACCGCGACCAGCGACAAGCCGTTCGCCGGCAGGCGTCCTTCGCGCAGCCGTTCGGACGCCTTGGCAAAACGGGCGGGGCCGTAGGCTTCGTCGAGCAAAGCCTCGCGCGCGGCAATGTCAGCGATCTTCTCTTCCCGGATGGTCACCATGATCCGCTCCCGTTGAGCCGTTGCGCTGCGCTCCCTCCCTCCCTTCCTCCCCCGCACGGGGAGGGTTCATCGTCTCCCTCCCCCGCTAACGGGGGAGGGTTGGGGTGGGGGGGGAGCAAGAGGGGTCAGATGTGGAAGGTCCGCAGCGGCTGAAAGCCGTTGAAGGCCACCGCTGCGTAGGTCGCGGTATAGGCGCCGGTGCCTTCGATCAGGACCTTGTCGCCGATCTCAAGGCTGATCGGCAGATCGTAAGGCCGCTTCTCGTACAGCACGTCGGCACTGTCGCAGGTCGGGCCGGCGAGCACGCAGGGACCGACCTCGCCGCCGTCGCGGGGCGTCTTGATCGGGTAGCGGATCGACTCGTCCATGGTTTCGGCCAAACCGCCGAATTTACCGATGTCGAGATAGACCCAACGCACATGATCGTGCTCGCTCTTGTTGGAGACCAGCACGACCTCGGCTTCGATGACGCCGGCATTGCCGACCATGCCGCGGCCCGGCTCGATGATGGTCTCCGGGATGGCGTTGCCGAAATGCTTGCGCAGAGCGCGGAAGATCGAACGGCCATAGGCCTCGACCGCCGGCACTTCACGCAGGTACTTGGTCGGAAAGCCGCCGCCGAGATTGACCATCGACAGGTTGATGCCGCGGTCGGCGCAGGCGCGAAAGATCGCCACCGCCGACTTCAAGGCTTCATCCCACGCCGCGGTGCGCCGCTGCTGCGAGCCGACGTGAAACGACACGCCATAAGGCTCCAGCCCCAGCTTTTGCGCATGGTCGAGAACCTCGACCGCCATCTCCGGATCGCAACCGAACTTCCGTGACAGCGGCCATTCGGCGCCGGCACAGCCGAACAGAAAGCGGCAGAAGACCTTGGCGCCGGGGGCGGCGCGTCCGATCTTTTCCGCCTCTGCCTTGCAGTCGACCGCGAACAGACGGACGCCGAGCGCGAAAGCGCGCGCGATGTCACGCTCCTTCTTGATCGTATTGCCGAAGGAGATGCGCTCGGCCGTGGCACCGGCGGCGAGCACCATCTCGATCTCGGCGACCGAGGCGGTGTCGAAGCAGGAGCCAAGCGAGACCAACAGCGACAGCAGTTCCGGCGCCGGGTTCGCCTTGACGGCATAAAACACCCGGCTGTCGGGCAGCGCCTTGGCAAAGGCACCATAGTTGTCGCGGACGACGTCGAGATCGACGACGAGGCAAGGACCATCGTCCAGGCCGTCTTCGCGGCGGCGGCGCAGGAAGTCGTGGATGCGCTCGGTCATTGGAGTCGCTCCTTCATCCAGGTTCAAGGGGCCGAGCTAACCGGCCCAGCGTTGAAGTTCGAGCGCACGCGTTTTTGCGCGCACGACCGGCGTCAGCGGCTGCAGCGCTTTGGCGGCCGACCGTGCGTTGGGGACACGGTGCGGACGCGCGGCGCTAGCGCCGAGATGCTGCCTTGGATTGGAGCGGGAGAACCCGTTCCGCACGGCCGGCAAGACAAGATGGACAAGCCTCTTCGGTGCTGACCTTTGGACGGCCAACGAGACCAAAAAAGCCCGCTCCGTCGTTGCTTTAAGCCGCGTCCCCCGTTGAGCGCGGGGTGCGCCGGTTTCGCCTCCGGCTGCCGATCACGTAGTGAGGCTCTTAACTTTGCGAACCTCAGGCGACTGTCCGGCCTCTTGTCCGGATGCCTACCGATCGACACACGGCCACAGGCACGTGCGAATTTGGGCGTGCGGCACATAGGCGCATCGCAAATGCATTGCAAGAAAAATCGTCACGCGCCGCGAATTTTTTCGCGCGGCGTCGATCGCGAGCGTGCCGCGCTCGCCGCTTTCACTCGGATCGCGGTGTGCGATAGTGCGCGCGTCCTGTCCTAAAGCTTCACTGCGAGGTGCCGCGATGCCTGCCCTGCCGATCACTTTCGCCTGCGGCCTCTACGACCGCATGCTGGCGCTGCAAACCGGCGACATCAAACCTGACGGCATCGACCTTAACTTCATTGCCATCGACAATCCGCGGGAGATTTTCGACCGCATGTCGAACCGGCTGGAATTCGACGCCTGCGAAATGTCGAGCTCCGAATTCGTCAGCCGCCACGCGGCGAAGAAGCTGCCGTTCGTCGGGCTGCCGGTGTTCGCCTCGCGGGTATTTCGCCACGGCTTTATCGTCGTTAACCGAAAATTCATCACGTCGGCAAAAGACCTCGCCGGCAAGCGCATCGGCGTGCCGCTCTACACCCAGACCGCGGCGATCTTCGTGCGCGGCCTGATGCAGCACGATCTCGGCGTCGACCTTTCGACCATCGAGTGGGTCCAAGGCGCGGTCAACGAGCCCGGCGCCTATGGCAATCCCTCGGTGATGCCGCTTCTTAAGCCGATCAAGATCACGCCGAACCAAAGCGGCAAGTCCTTAAGCGATCTCCTCGCGGCCGGCGAAATTCACGCCATCATCGGCTCGAACCTGCCACGGGCACTCAAACGCCATCCCGACGTGGTGCGGCTGTTTCCGGACTACCGGGCGCGCGAAAAGGACTATTACCGCCGCACCAGGATTTTCCCGATCATGCACCTGGTCGTGATCCGCAACGACATTTACGAGCGGCACCCCTTCGTGGCGACCAGCCTGTACAATGCCTTCGGCGCCGCCAAGGACTTGGCGCGTGAGAAAATGCGCTTCCCCGGCACGCTCCGCTACATGCTGCCGTGGCTGCCCGACGATATCGAAGAGATCGACGAATTGTTCGGTGGCGATTGCTGGCCCTACGGCATCGAGCCGAACCGGCCGACGCTCGAAGCCCTGATCAGTTACATGGTCGAGCAGGGCCTGATCGCAGAGACCATTCCGATCGAGAAACTATTCGTGCCGACTTTTGGATAGGACCCTGGCGGCAGGGAGCAGCGCTTCGAACGGGGTCATCGCCGTCGCCTCGCGCGCCTCTTACTGAGGCCCTTCTTCGATTTCAGCCCGGATGTCCGCGATTTGCCCCGCGGCGGCAGCCCGCCGGCCTTTTGCAATCGCGTCGTCCAATACTCCCACGCCCGGGCCATCGGCCGCGGCTGCAACTGGCGCGGTTCGGCGCGCTGCCGCTCGGCCGCGTTCAAAGCGCCGATTTTGCCGATCGTCATCGCGCGCAACTGGATTTCCGCATTGGCGTGCGAATAGACGGTGCGAAAGACCAGCTCGCGCAGCGTCCGGCCGGCGACCGTCGCGCCGTGGCGCGCCATCAGCACCATCCAATTCGGGCCGAGCGCGCGCGCCAGCGAACGGCCCTCCTCCGGCTTGACCACCATGAGATCGGTGTCGCCGAACTCATCGCGGCTGTCCCACATCGGCACCACTTGGCCCATGACCGGACCCATGTGAAACACCGGCTCGAGCGCAATTCCGGTGACGCAGAACGGCAGCACCGCATGCGAATGATGATGGCAAACGGCGTTCACGTCCGGGCGCGCCTGGTAAATGCAGCCGTGAATGACCCGTTCGCCGTACATCTCCCCCTTGGGCGGCGTCACCGGTTCGGAATCGAGGGTGAATTCGAGGAGATCCGCCGGCTCGATCAATTCCGGGCTGCGCGACCGCGCCAACAGATAGCGGCTCGGATCCTCAGGATGGCGCACGCTGACGTGTCCGAAACCGTCGAGCACGCCCTCATGGGCGATGATGCGGTTGGCCAGCGCAAGCTCGTAGCGCACGTCGTCGAGGGAATTCGTCATTCATACCGCCTTCAGGTGCGCGTCCTTGCGCCGGTAAAGCTCGTCGTCGGCATAGCCCATGGTCTCCGGCTTGCCGCGGCCGAGCATCACCTGGAAATAGACCGGCGCAAGCGAGTCGTTCTGGTAGCCGTGAATGACACCGGCCGGGCAACAGATACACTCCCACGGACCGAGCCGCGTGGTCAGCCGCTTGCCGCTTTCGTCCTCGACGAAGACGTCGAGATAGCCGTCGAGCACGAAAAAGCATTCCTCGACTTCGTGGGTATGCGCGGCGTTGCCCTGGCCGGGCTCGACATACATGATCGAAAGCGTGAAGTTGCCGGCCGGGATGACCGTCTGGTCGCCATGCTTGCCGGAGCCGCCGGCGCCGATGAAGCGGTGCTGGGCGCGTTTAAAGCCTTCGATCTTGGCATCCTCGAAGGCGGCCCAATCCGGCTTCTTGTCTTTGAAGCGGCCGACATATTTCTTCATGATCTCTTCGAGGGAAACGCCTTCCAGCTCCTTCGGGCGCGGATGTCGGGCGACACTCATGAGGCCAGCTCCTGTCGAATCTTGGAATTAAAAAATCAGGCGAGCGAACTGCGCAAAGCGCGCTCGACCATGACGCCGATCAGCGCTTTGCGATAAGCCCCCGTGGCGTGAATATCGTCGGGCGGGGCAACGGATTGAGACGCGGCGGTTTCGGCTTTGGCGATCGCCGCTTCATTCATCGGGTTGCCGTCGAGCGCATTTTCCACGGTCACAAGGCGCACCGGCCGATCGGCGACGCCGATAGCGCCGACACGGACATTCGTCGCCTTGCCGCCGTCTTCATCGTAAAACAACGCCGCGCCGGCCAACGCGAAGTCGCCGCGCCGACGAGCGAATTCGTGGAACCCGAAACGGCGCTGCCGCGGCCACGCCGGAAAGCGTATCTCGGTAATGATCTCGTCGGGGCCGAGCGCGGTTGTCAAAGGTCCGCGAAAGAAATCCTTAGCCTCGATGACGCGGTCGCCGGCTTTGCCAACGACGGCGATCTTCGCCTCGCAGGCTCAGGGCGATACCCGGCAACTCGGCGGCCGGATCCGCATGCGCCAGACTGCCGCCGACGGTGCCGCGATTACGGATTTGATAATGTGCGACGTGCTCGACGGCCTGCACCAGGAGCGGATGGACTATGCCAAGCTCAGGGTGTTCGAGAATATCGCGCCAGCGCACCATGGCGCCGAGCGTCACCGCATTGCCGGCGATCTTGATCTGGCGCAGTTCCGCGAGTTTGCGCAGATCGACAAGCAAAGCCGGCGCGGCGAGACGAAACGCCAGCATCGGCACCAGCGACTGACCGCCGGCAAGCGGCTTGGCTTCGCCGTCATGCGACGCCAATAACGCGATCGCTTCGGGAATGCTCGTTGGGCAGGCGTATGCGAAGGGCGGAAGTTTCATGACTATCACGCTCTGCTTCGCGCGCTTCGAACCGTAAAAAAAGCCGCCAATTCAGGGATTTCGTAGCATTCGCCTCGTCGGCGGGTCAACCACATGTCGCTTCGACAAAATTGCTGATAGCATTTGCGTAAAGAGGCGTCCGCGATTGCAGGCCGCCCCAACAACGCTCCACGAGTGGAGGAAACCGATGCTGAACAAGACGCCGCGCCAAGGGAAAAACGGGAAAGGCGGGAAAAACGGCAAGAACGGACATAAGGGCCCTCGCGTCAGCGAGTTGCCGAAAATCACCGTTCAAACCGACACGCGCGAAATTCTCGCTCATGCCGCCAAGGAGGCGCGCGCCGAGGATTATTTCATCGTCGACGTCGATGCTCACGTCACCGAAACCGCGTTCTGGTCGGAAGTCGTCGACCGCATGGACAGCGACGTCTACCGGCAGATGGCGCGCGCATTCAAGGATCGCGGCGCGGCGCCGGGGCTCATCAACGCGACACCGGGGTTTCTCCACCAGGACGTTTTCGGCCGCATTCCGCACCAGCAGCGTTTGGCCGAAGCGGTCCCGGGCGGACGCACCCATGCGCAGGTGACGCTGGTTCAGCGCGCCATGGATTCGATGGGGATCGATTACATGGTCGTGTTCCCCACGCCGATGCTGGTGCTCGGCATGCATCCGCAAGTCGAAATGGAGGTCGTGATCGGCAACGCCTTCAACAAATGGCTGGCCGAGGAAATCCTTCCTCAGGATCGGCGCATCAAGGCAATGCTGTACTTGCCGTTCAATCACCCGGAGGAAAGCTTAAAGGCGGTCGAGAGATATGCCGACAATCCGAGCGTCATCGGCTTTTCGGTCACCTCGACGCGCTTCCGCGCCGTCAATCACGACAGTTACATGCCGCTTTATTCCGCCATCCAGGCGACCGGCAAGCCGCTGGCGTTCCATTCCGGCTTCCACTGGGGCGACCAGTCGATGCAGCAATGCAATCGCTTCATCTCGATGCACTCGATCTCGTTCGTCTATTACAACATCATTCATCTGACCAACTGGATCATCAATGGCCTGCCGGAGCGGTTCCCGAGGCTCAAAGTGCTGTGGATCGAGAGCGGACTTGCCTGGGTGCCGTTCGTGATGCAGCGGCTCGATTCCGAATACATGATGCGGTCCTCCGAAGCGCCGCTGCTCAAGCGGCGGCCGAGCGAATACATCCAAGACATGTATTTCACCAGCCAGCCGCTGGAGCGCTCGAACATGGATCTCACCGAAGCGACCTTCAAAGCGATCAAAGCGGAAACCCAGCTGCTGTTCGCGTCCGATTGGCCGCATTGGGATTTCGATCTGCCGAGCTCGATCACGACGCTGCCGTTCCTCGACGAAGCGGCCAAGCGCAACATATTGGGCTTCAACGCAGCGCGGCTGTTCAAGCTCGACGTGCCGAAGCATAAGCAGATCAAACCGAAGACGAAGAAGACGCCGGCGGTCCGCGTGCCGGTTACGGCCTGACTGCGGTGCGTAAAGTGAAATCCGCCAAGCGCGCCGGCAAGCCGAAAGGCGTATCTGCGGGCCGCCGCGGCGAACCGGCTGATTTCTGCGCCGCCGCGCGCATGGCGCTCAAGCGCGGCCAGCCCGACGCCATTTCAGACCACGCGTTGCAGCGGATTCTCACGGCTGCGGTCAAGATTTACGCGGCCAAGGTGGAACGGCGCGGCCATGACGTGGCGCCGTTTGCGCCGGGCGCGGTGACGGCGACCGAAACGGTTGTCACCGCCTGCGGGCTTATTCGCGCCGCCGACCTCAACATGTTCGACGTGGCGATCTGGTTTCATCGCCCGCCGGGAATCGAGTGAAAGGGGTATCGAGCAATGGACGAAATCGCAGTGAGCAAGCTGACCGATATCGCCGATGGCGACTACCGGGTCTTTGCCTTGGACGAGATCGAAGTTGGCATCTTCCGCACCGGCAGCAAGGTGTTGGCTTATGAGAACGTCTGTCCGCACGCCGGCGGGCCGGTCTGCCAGGGCAAGATCTTTCATCAGGTCGAGGAAATCATCACGCCCGACAAGAAGAGCGCGGGCTTGCGGTTCGGCAAGCAGCGCCACATCGTCTGCCCTTGGCACGGTTACGAATTCGATCTGGCGACCGGATGCCATCCCGGCGACCCTTCGGTGCGGCTCACGCCGGTGCCGGTCGCCGTTCGCGATGGCCAGATTTACATCACTGTGCCGCGCGATGAAGCCCGCCCTCCGGAAACCGGCTTACATCCGGCTTAACATCGCGTCCGCAAGCTTTTCCGCAACCATAATGGTCGGAATATTGGTATTGCCGCGCGGTATGGTCGGCATGATCGAGGCGTCGATGACCCGCAAACCCTCGATGCCGTGAACGCGGCCCTCCGGATCGGTGACCGCGTTATGATCCTGCGCCGCACCCATGCGGCAGGTCCCGACTGGATGGAATGTGCCGGCGACATTTTCACGAATGTGATCCGCCAGCGCCGCATCGTCTTCAACCAGCGCGGCGAGATCGACACGGCGGTCGGCCAAGGTCGCAAAGATGGGCGCGGCGAGCGGCGGCACGGTATCGATCAGTGCGGCGATGGCCGCGCTTCTGATCTTGTTGGCCGGCGTAATGCGGTTGAGCCGCCGCAGCCTATCGTTGAATTTCACCGGGAATGTCAGTGTCGTCATCGCGCGTACGGCGTCATGGGCCAAAATCTCGAGGCAGCGGCGGAAGCCCAGCATGAAGCGCTTCAAATCGAGCTCGTGGCCGGTGAAATTGAATTCGACGCGCGGTTGGATCGCCGGATCGGCGGCGACCAGCGACACGCGCCCGCGCGCCATCGGCTTGAGCAGCGACGGCGCCAGATTGGCAACTTGGTGGCCGAGCGCGCTCCATGACGTTTTGCACTGCACATTAAGGTACATGTCGGCCGCCGGCGCGCCCGGCAGGCCGGAGGAATAGCGAAAAGCCGTCATCGGATGCGGCCGGATGGTCTCGGATTGCCGGGCGCCGGGCTTTTGCAGAAGCCCGATGAAAATGATGGCGTGATTGGAAAGGTTTTGGCCGACGCCCGGCAGATCGGCGCGCACGTCGATGCCGATGTCGCGCAACGCCGTCGCCGGGCCCAATCCGGCGCGCATGAGAAATGCCGGCGAATGGATGCCGCCCAGCGCGACGATAATTTCCCGGCCGCGAAATTCCTTGGTCTCGCCGCCGATTTTCGCGGTGACGCCAGCCGCCCGACGGCCCTCGAACAACAGCCCGGTCACCAGAGCCTCAGTGACGATGCACAGATTGTTGCGGCGCCGCACTGCGGCCGTGAGGTAGCAGATGGCGGCGGAGGCGCGCTTTTGCGGCCAATTGCTCATCGGCACGCCGCCGTAACCGTCGCGAAAATCGGCGTTCATGTCTGCGACGAACGGAATTTGACGTTCCTCGGCAAACGAATGCACCGCCTTGGCCAGCGGCGCCCAATCCGCCGCTTTGGTGCGGCGGATCGGCACCGGCCCATCTTTGCCGTGCAGCGCGCCGTCGAAATCGAGGTCGCTTTCAAGCTTGCGGTAATAGGGCAGCACGTCGTCCCAGCCCCAGCCGGCGGCGCCGAGCGATTGCCACTCGGCATAATCGTCCGGCGTGCCGCGATAGGCGACCATTCCCATCACCGACGAACCGCCGCCCATGACGCGGCCTTGGGAAAAACCGACCGCAGGCGAGTTATCCCGGCGTCGCCAATGCACTTTAAGCCCGGGCCAGAAGTAGGCATCGTTGTAATAGGAGCGCGGATAGGAATCGAGGATGTCCGCCGGCTCGGCTCCCGGCGCTGTGTCGCGCCCGGCTTCGAGAACCAGGACGCGGCTCGCCGAACGCGCCGACAGCCGGCTCGCCAGCACGCAGCCCGCCGCGCCGGCGCCGACAATGATGACATCGAAGTCTTCCGTCATTTCAATTCCCAAATCGCCGCGAACGAGCACTAGATCGCGCTCGATTGAACATTGCCGCGGCATGCTTTACTGGATCGGCGGCCGGCGCAAGCCGCGCGGCCCCGGTCCGTCCGGCAAGGGCATCGACCATGACCAAGACACTTCACGGCGTGATCGCCGCGGTCGCAACGGCGGTTGACGACAAGGGCGAGCCTGACTGCGAACGCTCGACCGCCTTGGCGCGCTTCCTCCTCGATACCGGTTGTGATGGGCTCAATGTGCTGGGCACCACCGGCGAAGCAACCTCGTTCTCGCTCGACCAGCGCCGGCGGGTCATGAGCGCCTACGCCAAAGCCGGACTGCCGCTCGATCGGATGATGGTCGGCACCGGCGCCGCCGCTTTAGCCGACGCCGTTGCGCTGACCAAGCATGCCGCCGAGCTTGGCTTTGCCGGCGCGCTGGTCCTGCCGCCGTTTTATTACAAGGGTGTTCCCGATGACGGGCTCGTCGCCTATATCGACGCGATCTTGGCAGCGACCACGGCGCGACCGATACCGATTTATCTCTACCATTTCCCAGCGCAATCGGGCCTGCACTGGCACGTCGCGCTGATCCGCCGTCTCCTCGATACGTTCGGCGAACGCATCGTCGGCCTCAAAGACTCCTCCGGCGACATGGCCTATGCACGCGAAGCTGCCAGCATCCTGCCGCGCTTTAAGGTCTTTCCCTCAACGGAAGCCGCGCTGCCGGAAGCCCGATCCGGTCCCTTTGCCGGCTGCATTTCGGCAACCGCCAATCTCAATGCCGACCTCTGCGCCCGCGCCTATCGCTCGGGCGATGCGGCCGCGCTTGGCGAGGCGGTGGCGATCCGCAAGCTGTTCGACGGCAAGCCACTGGTTCCGGGCGTGAAGGCGCTTCTGGCGCACATTCATCGTGAGCCGCAATGGGCGCGGGTCGAACCGCCGCTTGCGGCCTTTCCGGCAGCCGACCGCACCGCCGTGATCGCGGGCTACGATGCGGTTCGGGCCAAACGCGTCGCCTAGCCGGCCAGGGCGCCAACGGCAAATTTCGTCCCTTAACGTCGGTATAGCGCCGCCGCTATGGCAACTTGCGACGTTGACGCTGCGGCCGCATCCCCCTATAAGCCGCGCTCTCGTTCATAATAGTGTACGTTCGAACGTCCATGGCCAATACCAAGTCCGCCAAAAAAGCCACCCGCCAAATTGCGCGGCGTACCGTCGTCAATAAATCGCGACGCGCGCACGTCCGTTCGGCCATGCGCAAAGTCGAAGAGGCGTTAACGGCGGGCGACAGCTCCCGGGCGCTCGCAGCCATGGCGGAAGCCGAGCCGGCGCTTATTCGCGCCGCGCAGAAAGGCATCGTGCATCGCAATGCCGCGCGCCGGAAAGTCTCGCAGGCTCGCGCATCGCATCGCCAAGCTCGCAAAAAAATAATTTTTCGCAGCTTCGCTCGATAATTTTCGACCCTCCTTGCAGTTCGTTTGTGGGCTGCCATCAAGCTGTTGCATTATTGTCACGGGAGATCATAAAGATCATGGCCCGGATGGCCTCGGCAGTTCGCGGTGCGGCTAACGCATTGCTTTTGTTTGTTCGGATGGTGTCGATCGCGGGTTACCCCAAAAAACTGTCCAGAAGAATTGATGGCCTGTGAATGACTTATTGCACACGCAGGCAATAGGACTTTGAGTCCGCGTGTTTCCGACCGTGCCGGATTCTATTTGGTCCGGTCGGCAATTTGGAATGTGACAGGCCGATTACGCGTTGCGGCGAACCCCAAATCATCTGATTGAGTCAATGATTTGTCTGCACCGTTGCGGCACAAGCGGCGCGGATTGTTGCCGTCGCACCTAAAAGTCCAATATTGACGGGGCTTTTTTTGCTGTTGCGGGCCGCAAAACGCGTGCTACCTTTTAATTCCCTTCGGTTCCGAGGGTCTTCAAAAAGTCGGTCTAGGCGATAACTCATCGAAGAATGGGTGCGGGTGAGGTGTGTCCGGTCGCGTGCGTTCCGACCAGTCGTGGCCCTTAAGTAGTGGTAGTGAGCGGCGAGCGTTGCGTTTAGGCGCCGTATTTGTGGAAATACGCAGATAGAACTCTAGCAGCCGCGCTGCACAAAGAGCCAGTGATAACCATCGAGCTTGGGAGCGATGGAGGTGGGGGCATGATAATGACAATCCGCAATCCGCGTCTCGCTGCGACCGTCAGTTGGTATTGGCCTAGAGCCGCGTCCAGTAGCTGAGCACAGTTCGGCATCGCGCAGGCTGCGGCATTTGTCGCTCAAAGCCTGCCTCCCTCGATAAGTGAGTTGCGTCTCGGCAATGTCGGGTTCCGTGGGATCATCTTCCCTGCGCACCCGATGAATCCTTCTTCATGAAAAGCGAACCGATATGACGAGCATGGGCACGGATCAGGAGCGCTGGCGGCGGGTCAAGGAGCGATTGCGTTCCGAACTCGGTGACGATGTCTTCACCAGTTGGTTCGGGCGTATGGACCTCGAAACTGCGGACAATGGCGTATTGCGACTGTCGGTACCGACGCGTTTCTTGCGAAACTGGATTCAATCGCACTACGGCGAGCGGGTGCTGAGCAAATGGCAGGAAGAAGAACCCGACGTCACCCGCCTGGAATTGAGCGTTCGCTCGGCAACCATCAAGCTGCCCACAGTTAAACCCAAGGCGCCGGAGCCGGTGACGTCGTCGCGCGAGACGCGCGACGGCGTAGCGGTCAACGGCGACATGCGCGGAGGCGTGCCGCTCATGACCGTTCATGAGGCGCTCGGCGGCTCTCCGCTTGATCCGCGTCTGACGTTCGAAATCGTTCATTGTCGGCCGCTCAAACACGCTCGCGCACGCCGCGGCGAAACAGGTCGCTACCAGCCGGCGCGGCGAGCCGCTGATGTTCAATCCGCTTTACACTCACGCTGCGCGTCGGGCTCGGCAAAACCCATCTGCTGCAGGCGGTCACCTGGGCCGGCAACAATGGCGGCGACCGCAAAATGCTCTATCTGACGGCCGAAAGATTCATGTACGGCTTCGTCTCGGCGCTGCGCAGCCAGACCACGCTGGCGTTCAAGGAGGCGGTGCGCGCCATCGACGTGCTGGTTATCGACGACTTGCAGTTTCTGCAGGGCCGTTCGACCCAGGCCGAGTTCTGCCACACGCTCAACGCGCTGATCGATGCCGGCCGCCAGGTCGTGATCGCCAGCGACCGTCCACCGGCCGATCTCGAAAGCCTGGACGATCGCGTGCGGTCGCGGCTCGCCGGCGGTCTGGTCGTGGAGATCGGCTCGCTCGGCGAGGAATTACGGCTCGAAATCCTCAAGAGCCGGGTCACCGCCGCGCGCATGCATCATCCCGGCTTCGAAGTGCCGGCGCCGGTATTGGCCTTCATCGCCAAATCGGTAACGCATAACGGCCGCGACCTCGAAGGCGCCGTCAACCGGCTGTTGGCGCA
Source organism: uncultured Alphaproteobacteria bacterium (assembly GCA_963714345.1). GTDB lineage: Bacteria > Pseudomonadota > Alphaproteobacteria > Rhizobiales > Xanthobacteraceae > BOG-931. Next base: position 68,584 of record CAVQOD010000005.1, read on the forward strand.
CAGCAAACTCACCGGCCAGCCGGTGACGCTGGAAATGGCCGAGCGCGAAATGCGCGACTTGATCCGGCCGGCCGAGCCGAAACGGGTGCGGATCGAGGACATTCAGCGCATCGTAGCGCGCCAGTACAATGTCAGCCGCGCCGATCTGTTGTCGTCACGGCGAACGGCCAATGTGGTGCGGCCGCGGCAGGTAGCGATGTACCTGGCGAAGGTCTTGACGCTACGCTCGCTGCCCGAAATCGGCCGTCGCTTTGGCGGCCGCGACCACACCACGGTCCTGCACGCGGTGCGCAAAATTGAGAATCTGGCTGGCAACGACAGCACCTTCGCGGAGGAGATCGAGTCGCTCAAACGCCAGCTACAGGATTGATCGCCCGCCTCCGGGCGGTTCCCGAAAGCTGTGAAAAGACGGGAAAAGACCGGATCGGGGGCGACCCGGCCTTGCCGAAACCGCCGCACCACGCCACTTTTGGTACCCGCCAATGTCGGCGGACACGCAGTTGTTCGCCTCTGCCACGGATTTTGCGATGAAGGTCACGGTCGAGCGTTCGGAGTTGCTCAAATCCCTGGGCCACGTTCACCGTGTGGTCGAGCGCCGCAATACCATTCCCATTCTCGCCAACGTGCTGTTGCACGCCGACCGCGCCAAGCTGGCGCTCAAGGCCACCGACCTCGACGTCGAGGTCACCGACTCGATCGCCGCAGAAGTCGGCCCCGGCGGTTCGACGACGGTGCCGGCGCACATGTTCTTCGACATCGTCCGCAAGCTGCCCGAGGGCGCGCAGATCGTTCTCGAATCCTCCGGCGACCGCGCTGCGCTTTCGATCCGCGCCGGCCGCTCGCGCTTCACGCTACAAACCCTTCCGGAAAGCGACTTTCCCGATCTCGCTCCCGGCGAAATGACGCACAAGTTCGCGCTCAAGGCCGCCGACCTCAAGCGGCTGATCGACAAGACCCAATTCGCCATCTCGACCGAGGAGACGCGCTATTATCTCAACGGTATCTACCTGCACGCCGCCGGCACGGCCAAGGCGCAGACCCTGCGCGCGGTAGCGACCGACGGTCATCGCCTGGCGCAGATGGAGCTTGAACTGCCCAAAGGCGCCGCCGGCATGCCCGGCGTCATCGTGCCGCGCAAGACGGTCGGCGAGGTGCAACGCCTGATGGAAGACGGCGACACTGACGTGGCAATCGAACTCTCGCCGGGAAAGATCCGCTTCACCATCGGCCAGACCATCCTGACCTCAAAACTGATCGACGGGACGTTCCCCGATTACAGTCGGGTCATCCCGCTCGCCAACGACAAGGAGCTGGTGGTCGACAAGAAGGAATTCGAGGCGGCGGTCGATCGCGTTTCGACGGTTTCAAGCGAGCGCGGTCGCGCCGTCAAATTGTCGATCAGCGGCGGCAAATTGCTGCTGTCGGTGACCAATCCCGATTCCGGCAGCGCCAACGAGGAACTCGAGGTGGAATACGAAGCCGATCCGATCGATATCGGGTTTAACTCGCGCTATCTTCTCGACATTGCTGCACAGATCGAGAGCGAGGCCGCGGTGCTGAAACTCGCCGATCCGGGCTCGCCGACCCTGATCCAGGACAAGGAGCCTCGCGGCGCCCTCTATGTGCTGATGCCGATGCGGGTTTGACGGGGATCGGGTATCAGGGAACAGGGATCGAATTTCGATGCCTGATTGCTGAAAACCTGATGATCCGGAAACTGACGCTGACCAATTTCCGCAATTACCGTGCGGCCTCGCTTGAAGCCGACGCGAAAACGATCGTGCTGATCGGACCGAACGGCGCCGGCAAAACCAACCTGATCGAAGGGATTTCCTTTTTTGCGCCCGGCCGCGGACTGCGGCGAGCGACGCTCGACGAGGTCGCGTTCAGCGAAGGCGACGGCTCGTGGGCCGTTGCCGCCGAAATCGAGGGGACGCTGGGGCTGGCCACGCTTGGCACCGGCATCGAGCGCCCCATCGAGGATGACGCGACGAGCCAGCGCAAATACCGGATCGACCGGGAGCCGGTGGCGTCAGCCGCGGCTTTTGCCGACCACATGCGCGTGGTCTGGCTCGTTCCCGCGATGGACGCGCTGTTTACCGGCGCGCCATCCGAACGCCGGCGCTTCCTCGACCGGCTGGCCCTTGCGGTCGACGCCGAGCATGGCAGCCGCGTCAATGCGCTGGAACGGTCGTTGCGTTCGCGCAACCGGCTATTGGAGGAACCGCGGCCCGATGCGCACTGGCTCGATGCCGTCGAACATGAAACCGCCGAACTTGCCGTCGCAGTCGCCGGACTGCGGGTGGAAACCGTGCAGCGGCTCGCCGCCGGGCTGGCGGACCGCAAGGCCTCCGCCTTTCCGGCTGCGGCAATCGCCCTCAACGGTTGGATGGAACAGCTCCTGCCCGATCATCCCGCCGCCGAAATCGAAGAGCGCTACCGTGCCGTGCTGCGCGGCAATCGCGCCCAGGATGCTGCCGCCGGCCGCACGCTCGATGGCCCCCATTTGACCGATCTGAGGGTCGATTATGTCGACAAGGGCATCGCCGCTGCCGACGCCTCGACGGGCGAACAAAAGGCCCTGCTGATCGGCCTCATCCTCGCGCACGCGCGGTTGATCGCGGATATGACCGGCTATTCCCCGATTCTGCTGCTCGATGAGGTTGTCGCGCATCTCGACCCGGCGCGCCGCGGCGCACTGCACGCGGAACTCGCCCAACTCGGCAGCCAGACGTGGATGACCGGCGCCGATCCGGCGCTATTCGCCGAGATCGATGACAGCGCCGCGATTGTCGAAGTCAGGTCCGGGCAACTGCACCCCACGATCGAGGAAACCCTAAAAGAGCTTCAGTCTGAACGGGTTCCAAATTGTCGCTGAAATTTGCGCCAATCGCTTGCCTGGCGGACGGGGAACGACACTGCGAGAAGACTCTTAACCCCAGGAGCAGGAAATGTCCGATGCGTGACAGAGGCTAAAAACAATGCCGGAACCGGCAGAAGAGTTGATTGTTCGGAACTTGATCGAAGCTCTCGAAAGGCTGCGCGGGGATTTGGATCGCATGGAACTTTGGGCGGCCGCGCTTGGCTCCTTCCAGCATCCGGTTCCCGAGTACCGGCCCGGCGACCAGCACCTTCTCAAGCCGCAAGCGCGGCGTCCCGAACTCTGAGCTTCATGGCAGCACAACGTCCGCCCGCCATGATGCCGAAATCGTTGGTTCCAAAACGTTGACCGGTGCGGCCGTTCGGAGGCCCAATCGCGGCTCGATTCGGCGCCCGGCAAAACCTTGAAAAATTACGATCTGACAATATCTTAATCGCAGTCCTTTTTGCCGTGTACGCGACTCTGTTTTCGTGTACAAGATTCACCGATTCACCCGCGCATTTTTTGCCCCAATTCGAGAGCTTTCCGCATGGCCGAACCCGTCCGTAAGCCGATCCCCGCACCTTCCGATTACGACGCGGAATCGATCAAGGTGCTCAAGGGCCTCGATGCCGTGCGCAAGCGGCCGGGCATGTATATCGGCGACACCGATGACGGCTCCGGCCTGCATCACATGGTCTACGAGGTCGTCGACAATGCCATCGACGAGGCGCTCGCCGGCCACGCCACGGACGTCGTCGTACGCTCAATCCCGACGGTTCCGTCACCGTGCGCGACGACGGCCGCGGCATTCCGATCGACATCCACAAGGGCGAAGGCATTTCCGCCGCCGAAGTCATCATGACCCAGCTGCATGCCGGCGGAAAATTCGACCAGAACTCCTACAAGGTGTCCGGCGGCCTGCACGGCGTCGGCGTCTCCGTCGTCAATGCGCTGTCGAGCTGGCTCAAGCTGCGGGTCTGGCGCGACGGCAAGGAGCATTTCATCGAATTCGCCGATGGCGACGCGGTGGCGCCGCTCGCGGTCGGTCGGCGCCGCGCAACGACAAGCGCGGCACCGAGGTGACGTTCCTGCCCTCGACGAAGACCTTCACCATGACGGAATTCGATTTCGCCACGCTCGAGCATCGCCTGCGCGAACTCGCGTTCCTCAATTCCGGCGTCAACATCGTGCTGTCCGACATGCGCCACGCGGTCGAGAAGCGCGAGGAGATGCACTACGAGGGCGGCGTCGAGGAGTTCGTCAAATATCTCGACCGCAACAAGACGCCGCTGGTGCCGGACCCGATCATGATCAAGGCCGAGCGCGACGGCATCGGCGTCGAAGGCCGCGCTGTGGTGGAACGACAGCTATCACGAGAACGTGCTGTGCTTCACCAACAACATCCCGCAGCGCGACGGCGGCACGCATCTCGCCGGCTTCCGCGGCGCGCTGACGCGCCAGGTCACCGGCTATGCCGAATCCGGCGGCATGGCGCGCAAGGAAAAGGTCGCGCTCACCGGCGACGACTGCCGCGAGGGCTTGACCGCGGTGCTTTCGGTCAAGGTGCCGGACCCGAAATTCTCCTCGCAGACCAAGGACAAGCTGGTGTCCTCGGAAGTGCGCCCGGTGGTCGAGAACGTCGTCAACGACATGCTCGCGGCCTGGTTCGAGGAGCATCCCGCGGAAGCCAAGGTCATCGTCGGCAAGGTGGTGGAGGCGGCGGCCGCGCGCGAGGCCGCGCGCAAGGCGCGCGAACTGACGCGCAAGGGCGCGCTCGACATCGCCTCGCTGCCCGGCAAGCTCGCCGATTGCCAGGAACACGATCCGGCCAAATCCGAACTGTTCATCGTCGAGGGCGATTCCGCCGGCGGCTCCGCCAAGCAGGGCCGCAACCGCGAATTCCAGGCGGTGCTGCCGCTGCGCGGCAAGATCCTCAATGTCGAGCGCGCGCGCTTCGACAAGATGCTGTGGCTCCGAGCAGATCGGCACGCTGATCACCGCGCTCGGCACCGGCATCGGCCGCGACGAATTCGACCGTCGACAAGCTGCGCTACCACAAGATCATCATCATGACCGACGCCGACGTCGACGGCGCGCATATCCGCACGCTGCTGCTGACCTTCTTCTTCCGGCAGATGCGCGAGCTGATCGAGCGCGGCTATCTCTACATCGCCCAGCCGCCGCTCTACAAGGTGACCCGCGGCAAGTCCGAGCAATATCTGAAGGACGAGCGCGCGCTGGAGGATTATCTGATCGACACCGGCCTCGAGGACTGCGATGCTCCGGCTGGCGTCCGGCGAGGAGCGCGCCGGCCGCGATCTGCGCAAGCTGGTCGAAGACGCGCGCGTCGATCCGCAATCTGCTCAACGGCTGCACAGCCGCTATAACCGCAAGGTGATCGAGCAGGCCGCGATCGCCGGCGTGCTGCACCCAAGAGTCACCGGCGATCCGCGAGCGCCAATGCCGCCGCCGAATATATCGCCAGACGGCTCGATGCGTTGGCCGACGAAACCGAACGCGGCTGGACACGGCCGGTTCATCGAAGGCGAGGGCTTTCAGTTCGAGCGCACCGTGCGCGGCGTCAAGGAAGTCGCCATCATCGACCAGGCGCTGCTCGGCTCCGCCGATGCCCGCAAGCTCGACGAATACGCGCCCTCGCTGCAGGCAGATCTATCCGCGGCCGAAGCCGCCGGCGATCCTACGCCGCAAGGACGAGGAAACCGCCATCCACGGCCCGGTCAGCCTGTTCGAGGCGGTTACTGGCCGCCGGCAGCAAGGGCGTGGCGCTGCAGCGCTACAAGGGCCTCGGCGAGATGAACCCCAATCAGCTCTGGGAAACCACGCTCGACACCAATGCGCGCACGCTGCTGCAAGTCAGCGTCAAGGAGGTCGACGAGGCCAATACGATCTTCGACAAGCTGATGGGCGACATGGTCGAGCCGCGCCGCAAGTTCATCCAGGAGCATGCGCTGGCGGCCAGCGTGGATGTATAAGCGGCAATTACCTGGATTCACCGCCCCGACGTGATCGTGCCGCGCTCGGTCAGCACCAGCCACTGGCCGTCCTGGCGCTTGATCTGGTCGACCCGGCCGACGCCGGGCAGCATGCTGCCTTCGCCGACGTCGAACATGCCGCCGTAGCGGCTCTGTAACAGCGCGCGGCCATTCTGCACGTCCTGCACGATCCAATCCTGCAAAATCCGGTCGGGGATTTTCGGCGCTGCGGCTGGGGCGGGCGGCACAGCCGAAGCGGTCGCGATCGAGCCCGTGGTCTCGATCGACGTGGAGCGCTGATCGAGTTTGTCGAGCCGGTCTGAGAGTTTCACCAGCTGGGTCGACGTGCTGCGGCTCGTGCTGTCGAGGCTGGTCTTGATGGCGGACAATTCGGCGAGCTCGAGCTTGGTCTCACGCGCGGCGTCTGTCGTCGTCTGCACGCTCGAAGCCGGCGCCGCCGGATCCAAGAACCGCACCAGGCCCGATCCCGACACCGATCCGATGAATGAGCCGAACGCCGCGGCAAAGGCGACCGAAGCCGCCAACATGAGAAAGCGCGACGAAGGTGCGGGCGACGCAGGCGCCTCGGCAGCAGCCGCGCCCTCGCCAATCTCATCGTCGACCGGCTCGTCTTCACCGGCGCCGAGCTTCGGCGCCACCACCATCGGCAGATTGCTCCCATGTTGCTCCCCACGGCCTCGCTCCCGTTCCCATCGGCGGCGCTCAAAGGCGCCTTCTCGTTGTCGGCGGCGCTGTCGTCCGGGTTCTCGGCCATGGTCGCATCTCCGCAAGTACGGTTGACCAGTCGTTAACCAGCTTTGGTTAGCAATTGGTTACCGGGGATGTGACGGTTTCATTTGCCCGGCGAGCGGAGCGGGGCGGCAAGAACGTCAATCCAAAAGGCCGTTCTCGCGCGCGAGGTCTTGCAGCGACGCTTCCGGCCGCGCCCCGATATGCTGGATCACTTCTGCGGCAGCCAGCGCGCCGAGGCGGCCGCAGGTGCGGTCGTCGGCGCCGCGCGCCAAGCCGCAGAGGAACCCGGCGGCAAACAGGTCGCCCTGCTCCCGTCGTGTCGACGACGCGGTCGACCGGGAACGCCGGCACCGCTTCGACGCCATCGGGGCCGATCACCAGGCAGCCTTTCTCGCTGCGCGTCACCACCGCAACGTCGATATCGGCGCGCAGTGCCGCAATCGCGGCGTCGAAGTCCGAGCTTTGATAAAGGCTATGCAGCTCGGCCTCGTTGGCAAAAATCAGATCAACGGTGCGCGAGCGCATCAACTGCAGAAACTCGTCGCGCCAGCGGTCGACGCAGAACGCATCCGATAAAGTCAGCGCCACCTTGCGGCCGGTCTGGTGCGCGATCTTTGCCGCTTTGAGAAACGCCTCCTTGGCGTTCTGCGGATCCCACAAATAGCCTTCGAGATAGACGATCGCGCTGGCCGCGATGGCATCGGCGTCGATATCGGCGGCGCTGAGATCCTGCGCCGCGCCCAGATAGGTGTTCATGGTGCGCTCGCCGTCGGGCGTCACCAGCACGTAGCAACGCCCGGTCGAGGGACCGGCGACCGCCGGTTTGGTGGCGAAGCCGACGCCGGCGGCGCGGATATCGTGGCTATAGGCGCGGCCGAGCAGGTCGTCCTTGGTCTTGCCGATGAAGGCGGCTACGAGCGCCGAGCGACGCAAGCCCGACGATCGTGTTCGCCGCCGAGCCGCCGGAGGTTTCCACCGCGGGACCCATGGCGTCATAGATCGCGTGCGCCCGGGCCTCGTCGATCAGCGTCATGCCGCCCTTGCGCATGCCTTGGACGAGCAAAAAATCCTCCTCGGCGCGGGCGATGACATCGACAATGGCGTTGCCTATGCCGAGAACGTCGTAACGGGCTTCGGTCATTGGTTCGGCTGCCGTTGTTCAGCTGTTATGGCCTTGGCGGCGGGAGGCGCACTATAGCGGCCGCCCCTTGCACGGCAAGGCGCAGGCATGGCATTGGGTCGGTCGTGTTACGGAGACCGGGCATGGGCTTCAAAGAACTGGTTTTTTCCGGCGTCCAGCCGACCGGCAACCTGCACCTCGGCAACTATCTCGGCGCGATCAAGCGCTTCGTCGAATTGCAAGACCGCTACGATTGCATCTACTGCGTCGTCGACCTGCACGCCATCACGACCTGGCAGGAGCCGACCGAACTGCCGCATGCCATTCGCGAGGTCGCCGCGGCGTTCATCGCCTGCGGCATCGATCCAAAAAAACACATCGTGTTCAATCAAAGCCAGGTCGCCGAGCACGCCGAGCTTGCCTGGGTGTTCAATTGCGTCGCCCGGCTCGGCTGGCTCAACCGCATGACGCAATTCAAGGAGAAGGCCGGCAAAGACCGCGAGAACGCTTCCGTCGGCCTGTACGCTTATCCGACGCTGATGGCGGCCGATATTCTAGTCTATCGCGCCACCCATGTGCCGGTCGGCGAGGACCAGAAACAGCATCTCGAATTGTCGCGCGACATCGCGCAGAAATTCAACAACGACTTCGCGCAATCGATCCAGCAAAAAGGTTACGGCGACGCGTTGTTTCCGCTGCCCGAGCCGCTGATCACCGGCGAGGCGACGCGGGTAATGTCGCTGCGCGATGGATCGAAGAAAATGTCGAAATCGGATGCCTCGGACTATTCCCGCATCAATCTGAGCGACGACGCCGATGCCATCGCGCAGAAAATCCGCAGGGCCAAGACCGACCCGGAGCCGCTGCCGAGCGAAGACAAGGGCCTCACCACCCGTCCCGAAGCCGACAACCTAGTCGGTATTTATGCCGCGTTGGCGGGAACCACGCGCGCGGGCGTGCTGGCGCAGTTCGGCAATGCGCAGTTCTCCACGTTCAAAACGGCATTGACCGATCTCGCGGTCGCCAAGCTCGGGCCGATCGGCGCCGAGATGAAGCGGCTGCTCCATGACCCCGTCACCATCGACGCCATCCTGGCGGACGGCGCGGCCCGGGCACAGCAAATCGCCCGGCAGACGATGAATGCGGTTAAGGACGTGGTCGGCTTCGTGCGGTCGTAGTCAGAAAACCGGCCCTTGAACTTCCAAGGCAATTCGCCACGTATTATGATGGATTTAGATTAAGTCACGGCACGGCTGATCTGTTAGGCTGCAGATCTGTCAGGCTGCAAGTGACGGAGGACGAGCAATGTTCATCCAGACCGAAGCGACGCCGAATCCGGCGACCTTGAAATTTCTGCCCGGGCAGCCGGTGCTTGAAAACGATACGCTGGACCTGCGCGACGCCGAACACGCGGCGCAGTCGCCGCTCGCCGAGCGGCTGTTCGATGTCCCCGGCGTCAGCGGCGTGTTTTTCGGCTCCGATTTCATCACCGTGACCAAGAGTTCAGGTGAGTGGCAGCAACTCAAGCCGATGATCCTCGGCGCCATCATGGAGCACTACATGTCCGGCGCGCCGCTGCTCAATGCCGGCGGCGCCGAGAAGAGCGACGGCGAGGAATTTTTTGACGCCGCCGACGCCGAGACCGTGGCCACGATCAAGGAGTTGATCGAGACGCGGGTACGACCGGCAGTCGCCAACGATGGCGGCGACATCACCTTCCGCGGTTTCAAGGACGGCGTCGTCTTTCTCAACATGAAGGGCGCCTGCTCGGGCTGCCCGTCGTCGACAGCGACGCTACGCCACGGCATCCAGAATTTGTTGCGGCATTTCATTCCCGACGTCACCGAAGTTCGCCCGATGTAATCACCGACCCCGGCGTCTCGCGCCGGGCATCGGCATCTAGTGACTCGCCATGCGCTTGCTCGCGATTGACACGGCGCTGGCGGCCTGCTCCGCCGCCGTGCTCGACACGGCTCATGGCGCGGCTCATGGCGCGGCACATGGCGCCGCTCTTGGCGCGGCACGTGGCGCGGGTCTTGGCGGCATCGTTGCGAGCGAAAGCCTGCCGATGGTCCGCGGCCACGCCGAAGCACTGATACCGCTGATCGCCCGGGTCATGAAGGCGTCCGGTTTGGCGTTTGCCGATCTCGACCGCATCGTGACGACGACCGGGCCCGGCAGCTTTACCGGTTTGCGGGTCGGCATAGCGGCCGCGCGCGGCCTCGGGCTCGCAATCAAAATCCCGGTTTTCGGCGTGTCGACGCTGTCCGCTTATGCCGCGCCGTATCTCGGCGTCGAGAGCAAAAACCCGGTTATAGCCGCGATCGATGCGCGGCATGCGCATGTTTATCTGCAAGTTTTTGCTTCAAGCGGGCGGACATTGCTTGCGCCGCGGCTGGCGCCGCTGGGCGACGCGGTGCGCGCCGCATCCGACGCCCCCGCCCGCATCGTCGGCTCGGCCGCCCAGGCGGTCGCCGAAGCATTGGCTGACGCCGGTCTCGCCCCCGTAGCCGTCGACAGCCGCGACGCGCCCGATATCGGCTGGGTTGCGCAAATCGGCGCCGTTCTGCCCGACGAAACCGCGCCGCCAAAACCGCAATATCTGCGCGCGCCCGATGCGCAGCCGCAACATGCCGCCTCGCTACCGCGCCGATGATGAATTTCGTCTCTCGCCTGCTCGCTCGCGGCAAGCCCGCTTTCTCCGAAGCGCGGCCCGCTGACGCTGCCGCAATCGCCGCCATACATGCCGCGTCGTTTCAGCGCGGCTGGGGCGAGGACGAGATTTACCGGCTGTTGATCGAGAGCAATGTTGTCGCCCACCGCGTAACGAGCGGCCGCAAATTGATCGGCTTTATCCTGTCGCGCCGCGCCGCCGGCGAAGCCGAAATCCTTTCGGTCGCTATTGCGCCGGCATGGCGCGGACGCGCGTTGGCGCGGCCGTTGCTCGACCTGCATTTGCGGCGCTTGGCCGGGCTCGGCGCGCGCTCGGTATTCCTGGAAGTCGGCGAACACAACGCGCCCGCCGGCAGGCTTTATCGGCGCGCCGGTTTCCGCGAAGTGGGTCGACGCCAAGGTTATTACGAAGGCGGCGCAACGGCGCTGGTGCTGCGCCGCGACCTTTGAGCATGATCCGGAAAAGTGGGAACCGGTTTTCCGAGAAGATCATGCTCGAACGTAGAATCCAGACCGTGATCCGATTCAACTTGATCGGATCATGGTCTGGCTGACGCGCTTCTGTAAGATCGCTACAATGGCGACGGACCCGCAAACATCGGGCCACAGGGGAGGATACCGCCATGAGAGCCACGCGATATTGGCGCGGCGTGCTGACGCTTGCGCTGGCAATGGTACTCGCGCTCGGCTTTGTCGCCCGCGCAGCGCGCGCGCAAAATACCGGCTTTCCCGACCGGCCGATCAAGATGGTCGTGGGCTTCGCGGCCGGGGGCAGCACCGATGTTGCCGCCAGAATCGTGGCGCAGAAGATGTCGGAAATTCTCGGCCAGTCGGTTCTGGTCGAGAACCGCACGGGCGCCAGCGGGCTCCTCGCCGCCGAGGACGTCGTGAAGTCGCCGCCCGACGGTTACACGCTGATGCTGGCCAGCCAGACGGTGCTCGCAGTCGCGCCGCGTCTTTATCGGAAAGCCGCGGTCGATCCGATCAAAGATTTTGCTGCCGTGGCTTATTGCGGAGCATCGCCCCTGGTGCTCGTCGTCAATCCGTCATTTCCGGCGCACACTACGGCCGAGGTGATTGCGCTAGCCAAGGCCGAGCCTGGCAAGATCATTTTCGGTACCGGCGGCGCCGGCACCACGCCGCACATCGCCTCGGAGATGTTTCAATACGCCGCCGGCATCAAAATGACGCATGTGCCCTATCGCGGCGAAGCCGGTGCGATCAACGACCTTGTCGCCGGGCAAATCCCTGCCATGTTCGCCAATCTTTCCGCAATCATGGGCCAGCTCAAGGCCGGCACGGTGCGCGCGATCGCGGTCACCAGCCCGCAGCGCTCGCAGCTGGTGCCGGACGTTCCGACAGTGGCGGAAACATTGCCGGGATTTGCCGCCGAGACCTGGTTCGGCCTCGTCGCGCCGGCGGGAACGCCGCCTGACGTGATCGCCAAGCTCAACGCCGCAGCGCTGCAAGCTCTGGCCAGCGCGGACACCAAAAAGCGCTATGCCGATCTCGGCATGACCAACAGCGGCGCCGGCGGCACTACGCCCGACGAGCTCGATGCCTATATGAAATCCGAGGTCGCCAAATGGGCGAAAGTCATCAAGGACGCCAATATCCAGCCGATGGACTGAGTATTTCCCTTTTGACCGGAATCCGGCTAAGGAATTTGCTTGATCGGCCGCTTCGCCATGGTGCGGAGGAAGAGGAATTTGCTTTCTAGCTTAAGGGCTTAGAACCGACACCCCGGCATGAACCGACCCCGAAAGCTCTACGTCAAATCGTTCGGTTGCCAGATGAACGTCTACGATTCGCGTCGTATGGCGGACATTTTGGCGCCGCAGGGCTACGTCGAAACGGCGGTCGCCGACGACGCCGATCTCGTCATCCTCAACACCTGCCATATCCGCGAGAAGGCCGCTGAGAAGGTCTATTCGGAACTCGGCCGCGTGCGGCGCACGAAACAAGCCGCCGCCGCCAAAGGCCGCCATCTGGTGATAGCGGTCGCGGGCTGCGTCGCGCAGGCCGAGGGTGAGGAGATCATCCGCCGTCAGCCAGCCGTCGATCTGGTGTTCGGCCCGCAAAGCTATCACCGCCTGCCCGAGCTTTTGGCGCGCGCCGCGCGCGACGGCAAGGCCGTCGATACCGAGTTTCCCGTCGACGACAAATTCGAGCACCTCGCCGCACCGAGCCCGGCCGTGACGCGAGCGCGCGGCGTAAGCGCCTTTGTCACGGTGCAGGAGGGCTGTGATAAGTTCTGCACCTTCTGCGTCGTGCCCTATACCCGCGGCGCCGAAATCTCACGGCAAGTCGGGAATATCCTCGCCGAAGTCGAACATTTGGCGGCGGCCGGCGTGCGCGAAGTCACGCTGATCGGCCAGAACGTCAACGCCTATCACGGCGAAGGACCGGATCGGCGGCCATGGTCGCTGGCCCGATTGCTTCGCCGCGTGGCGCAAATCGATGGCCTCGAACGGCTGCGCTACACCACCAGTCATCCGCGTGACATAGGCGACGATCTAATAGCGGCGCATCGCGATTTGCACGAGCTCATGCCGGCGCTGCATCTGCCGATCCAGTCCGGGTCCGACCGCGTTCTCGCGGCGATGAACCGTCGTCACACCCGCGCGGACTACCTCAACATCGTGCAACGTCTACGCAATGCACGGCCAGACCTCGCACTGACCTCCGACTTCATCGTCGGGTTTCCAGGCGAAACCGAAAGCGATTTTAAGGCGACGCTCAGCCTGGTCGACGAGGTCGGCTTTTCCGGCGCGTTTTCTTTCAAATATTCGCCGCGGCCGGGGACACCCGGCGCCGACATGGTCGATCAAATCGACGAGCCAACGAAGTCGCAGCGCTTGCAGCGCCTGCAACAGGCGATCGACCGCAGTCAGGCCGCGTTTAATGGCCGTTGTCTCGGCCGCAGCTTCGATGTCCTGTTCGAACGACCTGGCCGCCACGCCGGCCAGCTGGTGGGGCGCTCGCCCTATCTCCAGCCCGTGCAAGTCACCGCGCCTGCCGCATTGATCGGCGGCATCGCCACAGTCACGATCACCGAAATTGCCAGCAACAGCCTATTCGGTGCGCTCGCGCCTAACGCAGCACCAATGCGCGCATCGGAAGCGGCCTTGTTTCCCGCAGGAGCCTGACTTGGCAGCACGCGAAACGGATCAATCGGTATTTGTTGCACCGGAAAACGCGACGCAAATCGCTCTCACTTTCGACGACAACCGCCTCGCCTCGACCTTGTTCGGGCAATATGGCCAAAACCTCGCTTTGATCGAACGCCGGCTGGGCGTGGTTGCCAATTCACGCGGCAATGCCGTCACCATCGAGGGCACCCGCGACGCCGCCGAGCAGGCCCGCCGCGTGCTGCAGAGCCTTTACGACAGGCTCAAGCATGGCGACGAACTTCTTCAAGGCGACGTTGACGGCACTATCCGGCTCGCTCTGTCGCAAGGCTCGCTGTTTGATTTCGATCCCGCCGCTGCGCAGGAAAATTTCGAAGAGATCAACCTGCGCAAACGCCGGGTGCGCGCCCGAACCGCGGCGCAGGACGGCTATATTCGCGCGCTCAAGCGCCACGCCTTGGTGTTCGCGACCGGTCCCGCCGGCACCGGCAAGACTTGGCTTGCGGTGGCCCATGCCGTGCAACTGTTCGAACGCAAGGAGGTCGATCGCATCGTCTTATCGCGGCCCGCGGTGGAGGCCGGCGAACGGCTCGGCTTTCTGCCCGGCGACATGCGCGAGAAGGTCGATCCCTATCTGCGGCCGATTTACGATGCGCTGTACGACCTGATGGACGCGCGCATCGTCGAACGCGCGCTACAGACGACCGAAATCGAAATCGCACCGCTTGCCTTCATGCGCGGCCGCACGCTGTCGAATGCGGCCATCATTCTCGACGAGGCGCAGAACACGACCGCGATGCAGATGAAAATGCTGCTGACCCGGCTCGGCGAGAACAGCCGAATGGTGGTCACCGGCGATCCGAGCCAAGTCGACTTGCCGTCCGGTCAGACCTCCGGGCTTGCCGATGCAGTGCACCTCCTCGATGGCGTCGAAGGCATCGGCCGTGTCGGCTTTACCGCCGCCGACGTGATCCGCCACGAATTGGTTGCGCGCATTGTCGAAGCCTATGAACGGGAGGCGGCAAACAAGCGCGGGCGGCGGGAATGATGCGTGCGGCGCGCCCCCCGCTCACGATCGACGTCATCGTCAGCAGCGCATTGTGGAAAGACGCCGGAAAGTTGAAAGCGACGGTGCGCCGCGCGGTCACGCGTGCGGCCGCCACGCAGTCAACAAGGGGCGCCGAGCTTGCTATTGTTCTGACCGATGATTCGGCAATTCGCGCACTTAACCGGGATTGGCGGGACGTCGATAAAGCGACGAACGTATTGGCATTCCCGACGAAAAACGCGGCCGCCAATCATCTCGGCGACATCGTTCTCGCCTTCGAGACCATCGCTCGCGAAGCCCGCTCGGAACGAAAACCGCTTGCTCATCATCTCGCCCACCTTGCGGTCCATGGCTTTCTGCATCTGGTCGGATACGATCACGCACGGCCCAAGGACGCGCTTGAGATGGAACGCACTGAACGCAAAATCCTCCGCCGGCTCGCTATCCCGGACCCATATCGGCCAACTCGGGCAAGACCAACTCAAGCAAGACCAACACAAGCCAGACCAACGCGAGCGAGGCACGGCTCTGGCGTTAAGCGGACCGACAGACACGCCGCAAAGCGTCCGCAAAAGCCCTGAGATTCGGCGTCAATTCTTGCAACCTCGGCTATGATGCCGAAATCCGCGATGGCTCAATCCCTTCAACCCAGCGAACCGGCCGAGAACGAGCGCCGCGGGCTACCAATGGTGATGTCGGAACCAAGCGAAAGGCCGGAGGGCTGGCTCACGCGCGTGATGCGCATCCTGTTCGGTTGGAAGGCCGCCTCAACGCGCGCCGATCTGGAACTTGTCCTCACCGCCGAGCAACAGCCGCAATCGGGCTTTTCGCCCGAAGAGGCGGCAATGCTGAAGAATATTCTCGGCCTGCGCGAGACTCGGATCGAGGGCATCATGGTGCCGCGCGCCGATATCGTCGCTGTGCAACAGGACATTGCGCTCGGCGATCTCGTCAAAGTTTTCGAGGTCGCGGGACATTCCCGGCTCGTGGTCTATAACGATACGCTCGACGATCCGACCGGCATGGTCCATATCCGCGATCTCATCGCATTTATGGCCGCCCGCGCGGCACAGGAGCCGGCCAATGCCGGGCAAGCGGCGCAGCCACACGCGGGCGAGCTTAATTTTTCAAATATCGATCTTTCACTGCCGTTGACGTCGGCGAAGATCGTTCGCGAGATTCTTTATGCGCCACCGTCAATGCCGGCGCTCGATCTGCTCGCCAGAATGCAGGCAACGCGCATTCACCTCGCGCTGGTCATCGACGAATACGGCGGCAGCGATGGGCTGGTGTCGATCGAGGATTTGGTCGAACTCATCGTCGGCGACATCGCCGACGAGCACGACGAAGCAGAAGGCCCGGCGGTGACGCGCCAGAATGACGGCTCGTTCCTGGCTGCCGGCCGGGCCAGTCTCGACGACGTCCGCGCTGCGGTCGGTGAAGAATTCGATGTCGGCGAGGTGGCGCACGAGGTCGACACACTCGGCGGCTATCTGGTTACCAAAGCCGGCCATGTGCCGGTGCGCGGCGAGCTGGTGCCGGGGCCGGAGCCGTTCGAAGCCGAGGTGCTCGACGCCGATCCGCGCCGGGTCAAGCGGGTGCGGATCTACCTCCGCAAGGACCGGCGCCCGGCCGCGGCGCGCGAACTGCCCGCGCTGACGAGAGCGCCGCCGGCACGAGCGGCAGCGCCGCGCGAGGAAGCGAGCCGGCCGAACCCGAATATGCCGCGGGCATCGTGACGCGGTTGATCCATGCTATCGTGCTGTCCTGGGGCTGGCGGCGCCGGTTGATCGCGTTCGCCGCCGGCGGATTGTCGGCGCTGGCAATGGCGCCCTTCGATGCTTGGCCGATCCTGTTTCTGACCTTCCCGACCTTGGTTTGGCTGATCGATGGCGCCGGCGAGAGCCGCTGGGGCGGGCTGGCGGCCGCAGCAGCGATCGGCTGGTGGTTCGGTTTCGGTTACTTTCTGGCCGGCCTTTATTGGATCGGCTACGCCTTCTTGGTCGATGCGCCGGACTTCGGTTGGCTATTGCCCATCGCGGTCATCGGACTGCCGGCGGTGCTCGCGGTCTATACCGCGCTCGGCGTGGCTTTGGCGCGAATGCTGTGGACGCGCGGGGCGCCGCGTATCTTGGCTCTCGGCGTGGCGCTCACGGCTTCGGAATGGCTGCGCGGCCACCTGTTTACCGGATTCCCGTGGAATGCATTTGGCTATGCGCTGACCGCGCCGCTGGCCTTGGCGCAAGCCGCCTCGCTGTTCGGAATTTGGGGCCTTACCTTCATCGCCATCGCGGTGTTCGCCAGCCCCGCCACGCTCGGTGACGATCCGAGCGAAACCAGACGGCCGTGGTCGCCGTTGACGGTCGGTCTCATCGTCCTCGCTGCGCTCGGCGGCTTCGGCGCATGGCGTCTGGCTCATAACCCGACGCAACTGGTCGACGGCGTGCACCTGCGCATCATGCAGCCGAACCTGCAGCAGGATGTCCGCTTCAATTATTCGGCCAAACAGGAAGTAATGAACCGCTATATCGCGCTGTCAAATCGCGCCTCCGGTGCGCAATCGCAAGGGATGGGCGATACGACTCAACTAATCTGGCCGGAATCGTCCTTTCCATTTTTTCTGACGCGCGAAGCCGATGCGCTGGCGCAGATCACTAATTTGCTGCAGCAAGGCTCCGTTCTGATCACCGGCGCGATCCGGCTGGCCGATCCCGACCATCCGGCGCAATCCGGCGTTTACAATTCCATTTACGTCATCGACCACAGCGGCTCCATCGCTGCGGTCTACGACAAGGTGCACCTTGTGCCGTTTGGCGAATATTTGCCGTTCGAGCGCATTCTGGAACGGTTCGGTCTCGAGGAACTGACGGAGCAACGTGGCGGATTTCTTGCCGGCGACCGCCATCGGCTCATCGCCGTTCCCGGCGCGCCCATCGCGCTGCCGCTCATTTGCTATGAGGTGATTTTCCCCGGCGAGGTTATGCCGCCCGGCAAACGGCCAGGCTGGATCGTCAACGTGACCAACGACGGCTGGTTTGGGATTTCCACCGGGCCGTATCAACATTTTCAACAAGCGCGCGTGAGCGCCATCGAGCTGGGCCTGCCATTGGCCCGTGCGGCCAATACCGGCATATCGGCTGTCGTCGATCCAGTCGGTCGGATCGTCAACTCATTACCACTGGGGGCTGAAGGGGTACTTGATTCGCCATTACCGCGCGCAATCGGTGCGCCCATTTATGCCCGCTTCGGCAATGCTCCGGCATTCATTATAATGCTGATGGCGCTGATCGCCGTCGTGCGCCGGCGACTGCGGGCGGATTTGAGACCGTGATCGGCGGCGTTAACCGTATCAGCCTGATGAGGATCGTAGACAGGTTGTGGAATGCGCGCAAAAATAGTGGCCCCGACGACCTCAGGATGTTTACCATCGTGCCGGCTCAACTGAAACGCGTGGTCGGGAAGCCAGAGCTATGCGTCGATCTTTCCACTGAATGAGATTGCGGCATAGCCAATAATTTCGTGCGTGACGATACTTGCGAAAAGTGGTTTCAAGTGTGACAGAATTACTGCCTACCCGCCACCGGCAATGGGGCAGAGGAGTTGAAATGGCTATGTTGGCTAAGAAGGCGCCGAATCCGACCGACAAGCATGTCGGCAGCCGCGTGCGCATGCGCCGAATGATGCTTGGCATGAGCCAGGAGAAACTCGGCGATGCACTGGGCCTTACATTTCAGCAAGTCCAAAAATATGAGAAGGGCACCAACCGCATCGGCGCCAGCCGGCTGCAACAAATTTCGCAAATCCTCCAGGTTCCGGTGGCTTTCTTTTTTGAAGGCGCCCCGGCCGCTCAGACCATCGGCCGCCACGAGGGGATGGGTGAGGCGCCATCGCCGGCTTACGTCTCCGATTTTCTTGCTACCTCGGATGGCTTGGCGCTGACCAAGGCGTTTATGCGTATCGACGATTCAAAACTGCGGCGACGCATCGTTGATCTCGTCGAGCAAATCGCCGGGCGCGACAAGCGCTGAACAATTCCTCCTGATTGTTGGCAGCCGCGTACGTGGTTTTCCGCTGGATGACGCAGGCGGCCGCCCACTCTTGGCCCACATCTTGACCGCGCACGGCTACACTGCAACAACCACGTGCTCTGACGCGGGCTTTAGCCGTGCCGGGCTAGGCCGAGGCCGGTGACTTTAAGGCCGGTTATGAGGGGAGTGTTTCGCTGTGCGACGCGCCAACTATCTGTTCACAAGCGAGTCGGTGTCGGAGGGCCATCCCGACAAAGTCTGCGACCAAATCTCGGACGCCGTGCTCGATGCCTTCATCGAAAACGACATCAAGCTCGGCATCGCCGACGAAAGCGCGGTGAATACGCGGCTTGGCTGCGAGACGTTGTGCACCACCAATAAGATCATCGTCGCGGGCGAAGGTCGCGGCCAAGCGCCGCTGTTCCACAAACACGGCGAGAAGGCGGTGGTCAATCGCGAGATGATCGCCGAAATTGCGCGCGGCGTGGTCAAAGACATCGGTTACGACCAGGACGGCTTCTCGTATTACGGCGCCGACGTCGAGGTGCTGCTGCACGGCCAGTCTCCCGACATCGCAATGGGCGTCGACGCCAAGAAGAAAAAGGACGGCGATCAGGAAGGTGCCGGCGATCAGGGCATGATGTTCGGCTTTGCCTGCACCGAGAGCGAGATTTACGACAAGGGCTCGTTCATGCCGGCGCCGATCTATTTCGCGCACAAGATACTCAAAGTGCTGTCGGAGAAACGCCGCTCGGGCGCTTTATTCGATTTGCAGCCCGACGCTAAAAGTCAGGTCACCGTGAAATACGTCGAGGGCGAGCCGGTCAGCTGCACCAAAGTGGTGGTCTCGACACAACACAACGCGCAGACCCGAAACGGCAAGAAATACTCCCCGAGCATGGTGCGGGACATGATCGAGGACACCGTTGCTTCGGCTCTGCCCAAAGGCTGGATGCCAAAAAAATCGGGTGATTTTCTGGTCAATCCCACGGGCAATTTCGTCATCGGCGGTCCCGACGGAGACTGCGGCCTGACCGGGCAGAAAAATCATTGTCGACACCTACGGCGGCTATGCGCCGCATGGTGGCGGCGCATTCTCCGGCAAGGATCCGACAAAGGTCGATCGTTCCGCCGCCTATGCCGCGCGCTATCTGGCCAAGAACGTCGTTGCCGCAGGCCTCGCCGAGCGCTGCACCATTCAAATCGCCTATGCGATCGGCGTCGCCGATCCGATGTCGCTGTTGGTCGACACCCACGGCACCGGCAAGGTCGAAGAGTCCAAGTTGCAGAAAATCTTGCCTGAATTATTTCCGTTGCGGCCGACCAATATTCGCCGCGCGCTCAAGCTGAGCCGGCCGATTTACCGCCGCACCGCGGCTTACGGCCATTTCGGCCGCACTCCGGAAAAGGACGGCGGCTTTTCCTGGGAGCGAACCGACCTCGCTGACGCGCTCAAACGCGCGCTACGCTAGACCATGATCCGATCAAGTTAAATCGGATCACGGCCTAGATTCTGCGTTGGAGCACGATCTTTTCGGAAAACCGGTTTCCACTTTTCCGGATCATGCTCTAAGGGTCGATCCGTGCAATTCCGGCTCGACCGGTGTTAACTGGATGCTCCGCTTGCGCGGAGCACGACAGCGGTGGAAAGTTTCGAAAGACAGCCGCGCGCCTTTTTCGGACGGCGCAAAGGGCACAAGCTGCGCCCCAATCAGGCGCGGCTATTTGCGAGCGTATTGCCGAAGCTTGCGCTCGATCTCTCTCACCCGGCTCCCGCCGAGATCAGCAAGCTCTTTCCGCTTCCCGTTTGCGAGGCGGATCTCGAAATCGGATTTGGCGGCGGCGAATCGATGATCGCCCGGGCCCGTGAGCGGCCGGATATCGGATTTATCGGCGTGGAGCCGTTCAGCAACGGCATGGCCAAAGCGCTCGCCGGCATCGAAAGCAATCATCTGAGCAATGTGCGCCTGCATTTCGACGATGCCGTGGGTCTGATTTCCTGGCTGCCTGAAAAATCATTGGCGCGGATCGACCTGATTCACCCAGACCCATGGCCGAAACGGCGGCACTGGAAACGTCGTTTCGTGCAAGACGGAATGGTGGCGCAGCTCGGACGCATCCTACGGCAAGGCGGCGAGTTACGCTTTGCCACCGATATCGCCGATTATGCCAGCTGGACGCTGCAGCGGTTCGTCCGATCGAAAATTTTCGAGTGGACCGCAGAATGTGCCGACGATTGGCGCAAGCCCTGGCCCGGCTTTACCGAAACGCGTTATCACGCCAAAGCCGAGCGCGCCGACCGGCCGTCTTGCTTTCTGATCTTTCGGAGAATTTGAAGTTGGAGGACATCCCCTAATCTTTCTGGTTTTGCTTCACCTGCCAGAATCGCACCACACGCTGTGCGGTCGAAGCCGAGAGGCGGTCGTAATTGGCAAAGGCGGAATCGATGCCGAACCCCGACGGCGGCTTGTCGCCGGCACGCAACGTGATAACGGACCTCACCGTCGGCCAGCCCATACCGGCGGCCTTACACAGGATCAGCACCGGATCGGGACGTTCGCCCGCCATCAGGCGGTCGGCGACGCCGATCGGCACCTTGGAAAGCGCCGCGAGGGCAACGACCGTTTCCTCATATTTGCCATCGCCGGCGAAGGCCGCCAAGGCCGCCTCGTTCATGCCACCCGCCCGATGCAGTCCGAGCACCACGCTTTGCGCGGCGCGGTAGTCGCGCGGGCTGACGCGCGCGCCGACCTCATTGGAGATTTTTTCCAAGACGCGGCAAATTTCCGCCTTCACTTCGGGTGTCGCCGAAGCGAGCAACCGCTTATGCACGACGGCGGTGGCTCGGGTCAGCAATTCGCGAAACAGCTGCGGCGGAATATCCGGCCGCAGCCCGACTTTCTCGGCAAGCACGCCGTCGCTCTCGGCGCGCTTGACCAGACGGAAGAAGCCGGTCTCGGAGATGCGTGCGCCACGATTGTCGGCGACGCTGCGGGCAACTTCACGATCGCCGCGTCGCACCAGAACGTCGGTGACGGCCTCGCCAAGCCCGCTGCGCGCCGAGATCGCCTGCAGATGGGCCTGGCTCTTGGTTTTCGCGAGATCGACGAGATCGGCCTCGGCCAGGCGCGGCGCCAGTTTGAGCACCGGCCCGGCGATGGCAATATCGTCGTCATTGGCCAGGATGCGCAGGACCTTGATCGGCGCGTTGCCCACCGGCGCCAGGCAATAGGATAGTTCGGCGCGCGCCTTGTCTTCGATTTCGTCGATGAGCAGGGCGAAAACGTCGTCGAACAGCTCGACATGAGCGTCGCTGTAGCTGTTGGCGCCGTCAAGAAATAGCGCGGTGACGCGCCGCAAGGCCTCGGCGCGCTTTTGCCGCGAGCCGTGCTGAAGCACGTGTTCGAGTTCCGGAATGAGCGAGATGGCGGCACCCATCCTCGATCCACCATTCTTCGCGAATTATGCGGTGCCCGTGCAGCAGAATAATTCAGCAATCCTGAAGGAACCCTTGCGATCGGGAATCAGGCAACGGTGATCGGGCATACGAGGCGTTGAGAATAGCGAGCGGGGCCTGGGCGACGCCCTCCTCCGCAGACCCTGACGGCCCTTGCAACTGTACGACAAACCGCTATATTTGCCGTTATCCGTCATGGATACTCATATCCGTCATGGATACCTCATAACGCTCGGATGAACCGAACGGTTTTGAGAGTGGGTTCCCCCGGGGCCCGCTCTTTTTTATTACCTGAGGCCAGACGGCATTTTGCACGTTTGCAGGATCAATGGCCAAACAGCATGGACGACAGGCCGACCAACGTTGCGGTTACGAGTTTTACCGACGAGCCACGGCTCATCATCGAGCCGGGGCGGGCGGCGCGCGTCGCCGCACTGGCCGAACCGGTGCTCGCTAGCCTCGGCTATCGGCTAGTTCGGGTACGCATATCCGGCTTTGCCGGCTGCACCGTCCAGATCATGGCCGAACGCCCGGACGGCACCATGGCGATCGAGGACTGTGAAGCCGCCTCGCGTGCACTATCGCCGGTGCTCGATGTCGCCGACCCGATCGAAGGCGCATATCAGTTGGAGATTTCGTCGCCCGGCATCGATCGACCGCTGGTGCGGCGCTCGGATTTCGACCGCTACGCCGGCCAGCTCGCGCAAGTGGAAATGCAAGGACTGATCGAGGGCCGGCGGCGGTTCCGCGGCGAATTGATAGGCACCGACGGCGAGTGCGCGCGTATTCGCTGCGCTGAGACGGCGGCAAACGCAAATTCCGAAGTTCTGCTGCCGATCGACGACATGATGGAAGCAAAGCTTGTTCTCACCGACGCGCTCATTTCCGAATCGCTGCGCAAGAGCAAGTACAACCACCGCAAGGGAGACTAACCCATGGCGACCGTAAGCGCCAATAAGCTCGAACTGTTACAGATCGCTGAGGCGGTCGCCCGCGAGAAGGCGATCGACCGGCGCATCGTGCTCGGCGCCATGGAAGACGCCATCGCCAAGGCCGCGCGTTCCCGCTACGGCAGCGAGACCGAGGTGCGCGCGGAGATCGATCCGAAAAGCGGCGAACTGCATTTATCGCGGCACATGCTGGTGGTCGAGGCAGTGGAGAATCCGGCAACGCAGATCAGTCTCGAGGAAGCCCGCCGCCGCCATCCCGCTGCGCAGATCGGCGACACCATCGCCGACCCGCTGCCGCCGCTCGAATATGGGCGGATCGCGGCACAATCGGCGAAGCAGGTGATCGTGCAGAAAGTGCGCGAGGCCGAGCGCGACCGGCAATACGACGAATACAAGGATCGCATCGGCGACATCGTCAACGGCATCGTCAAACGCGTCGAATACGGCAACGTGGTGGTCGACCTCGGCCGCGGCGAAGCGATCGTGCGTCGCGACGAAATGCTGCCGCGCGAAGTATTCCGCAACGGCGACCGCATCCGCGCCTACATCTACGACGTGCGTCGCGAGCAGCGCGGGCCGCAGATTTTCCTGTCCCGCACTCACCCGCAATTCATGGCGAAACTGTTCGCCCAAGAAGTGCCGGAGATCTACGACGGCATCGTCGAGGTCAAGGCGGTGGCCCGCGACCCCGGCTCGCGCGCCAAGATCGCGGTGGTGTCGCGTGATTCCTCGGTCGATCCGGTCGGCGCCTGCGTCGGCATGCGCGGCTCGCGCGTCCAGGCAGTGGTCAACGAGCTGCAGGGCGAGAAGATCGATATTATTCCGTGGTCGCACGATATCGCCACGTTCGTGGTCAACGCGCTGGCGCCCGCGGAAGTCGCCAAAGTCGTGCTCGACGAAGAGCGCGAGCGCATTGAAGTCGTGGTGCCCGACCAGCAGCTCTCGCTCGCCATCGGCCGGCGCGGCCAAAACGTCCGTCTGGCGTCGCAGCTCACGGGCTGGGACATCGATATCCTCACCGAGCAGGAGGAGTCCGAACGGCGCCAGGCGGAATTTGAGAACCGCACGCGCATCTTCATCGACACGCTCAACGTCGACGAGGTGATCGGACAATTGCTGGCGTCGGAGGGCTTTAATTCGGTCGAGGAGCTGGCGATGGTCGACACCAAGGAGATTGCCGGCATCGAAGGGTTCGACGACGACACTGCCGCCGAATTGCAGACCCGTGCGCGCGAGTATCTCGACAAGATCGAAGCCGAGCTGGACGCCAAGCGCACAGAGCTCGGCGTCGAAGACGCCCTCAGGGACATCGAGGGCGTCACCACGGCAATGCTGGTGCGCTTCGGCGAGAACGGCATCAAGAACGTCGAGGATCTTGCCGGTTGCGCGACCGACGACCTCGCCGGATGGACCGAGCGCAAGGATGGCGAAGCGGTCCGTCAGGCTGGCATTCTTGACGGCTTCGAACTGTCGCGCGAGGAGGCCGAGGCTCTGATCATGCAGGCCCGCCTCAAAGCGGGCTGGGTCACCGAAGCCGATTTGGCGCCGCCGGCCGCCGCCGCCGAAGAGGCGGCGGTCGCCCCGGCGCAGCCATGAGCGGAGCCGCAGGCTGACATGACCCAAGCCGACATGACAACCAGGTCACGAGCGACGCCCAAGTCGGGAACGACAGCGAGCTCGACGGTGGACCGCAGTCGCACGGCCCGGAACGGTTCTGCGTTGTTACGCGCGCGGTACGGCCGGTTGCGGACCTGATCCGCTTTGTCGTTGGGCCGGATGGCGAGGCGGTGCCGGATTTGAAGAATAAGCTGCCGGGTCGCGGCGTTTGGGTCACCGCCAGTCAAGACGCGCTGGATGACGCGATCAAACGCAAAGCCTTCGCGCGCGGATTTAAG
Organism: uncultured Alphaproteobacteria bacterium; assembly: GCA_963714345.1. Lineage (GTDB taxonomy): Bacteria > Pseudomonadota > Alphaproteobacteria > Rhizobiales > Xanthobacteraceae > BOG-931. The sequence goes on from CAVQOD010000005.1 coordinate 93,495, forward strand.
CGAGACGTCCGCATTCCCCCTGACCTACTGGGCCGCACCCGGCAGCTGCTGGAACGCTCGGCGCTCGACGCGCTCGCGATCGCCGGCAAGGCCGGCTCGGTCGTCGCCGGTTATGCCAAGGTGGAGACGGCGCTGGCGCGTAGCAGGGTCGTCATCCTCCTGCATGCGGTTGAGGCCGCGCCGGACGGGGTCGGCAAGCTTGCCGCGGCTCTGCGCCATAGCCCGTCAGCCGGGTCAATTACCGTGATGCAGTGCCTGACGTCGGCCCAATTGGATTTGGCACTGGGCCGCCCAAATGTGATACATGCAGCCCTGCTTGCCGGTCCTTCGAGTGACACGGTTTTGGCGCGTTTACGGCGCTTGGAACAGTTCCGGACCGGTAATTTGGCCCAAAAGGCTGGCGGAGCCGTACCAAGCTGAGCTAGCCGAGGCGATCGGTGTGTATGGAATTGGATACGAATGACTGAGACGACCAAAAATAGCGGTGAGAAGCTGAGCGTTACCCCGAGCAAGACGCTGACGCTCAAACGCGGCGGCGTCGAGCAGGGCGTGGTGCGTCAGAGCTTCAGCCATGGCCGCAGCAAGGCCGTCGTGGTCGAGAAGGTCAAACGCCGCATCGCCGGTCCGGGCGAACTCAAGGCCGAACCCGCAGTGGCGCCCGATCGCGGCGCCGCGCCAAAGCGCGTTGTCGCGCCGCCGGCCAAAACGGTGACGGCAACGACGGCGGCGCCCGCGGCCGCGCCCGCCATTGCCCCAAAAGCCTCGGGCGTCGTGCTGCGCACGCTCACCGACGACGAGCGCAACGCGCGCGCTCATGCACTTGCCGATGCGCGGCTGCGCGAAACCGAAGAGCGCGAGCGCGCCGAGGAAGACGCTCGCGTCCGCCGCACCCGCGAGGAAGCCGATCGTGCCGAACGCGCGGCAGCCGAGGCGCGTAAACTCAACGAAGAAGTTCGCCGCAAACACGACGAGGAAACCAAACGCAAGGCCGACGAGGTCGCCAAGAAGCGCTTCGGCGCCGACGTGGCGACCGCGGCAAAGCCCGGCGCACGGCCGGCGCTCGAAGCCGACGAGGACGAAGCTCCGCGCACCGCCCGCCGGGGGGCCGGAGGCGCCCCGGCGCGGCCGGCGCCGGCGCCCAAACCGACTCGCGGCGTCGGCGAGAAGCGTCGTGGACGCCTCACCGTAGTCACCGCGCTTTCCGCTGACGAAGTGCGCGAACGGTCGGTTGCTTCATTCCGTCGTCGCGTGCAGCGCATGACCGGCCACCGCGACGAGCCGAAGGAGAAAATCGCCCGCGAAGTGACCGTTCCCGAGACGATTACGATCCAGGAACTGGCCAACCGCATGGCCGAACGCGCCGTCGACGTGATCCGCATCCTCATGCAGCAGGGTCACATGGCGAAGATCACCGATACGATCGACGCCGATACCGCGCAGTTGATCGCCGAAGAGCTCGGCCACACCGTGCGGCGCGTTGCCGAGTCGGACGTCGAAGAGGGCATGTTCGATGCCGCGGATAGTCCTGAAAACCTGCAGCCGCGTGCGCCGGTGGTCACCATCATGGGCCACGTCGACCACGGTAAGACCTCGCTGCTTGACGCCATTCGCTCGACCGAGGTTGCGGCGGGCGAGGCCGGCGGCATCACCCAGCATATCGGCGCCTATCAGGTGACCTCGCCGTCGGGCGGCCGCGTCACTTTCATCGATACGCCCGGTCACGCCGCGTTCACGGCGATGCGCGCCCGGGGCGCCAAGATCACGGATATCGTCGTGCTGGTGGTCGCCGCCGATGACGGCGTCATGCCGCAGACGGTCGAGGCCATTCACCATGCCAAGGCGGCGAAAGTGCCGATCATCGTCGCCATCAACAAGATCGACAAACCGGATGCCAAGCCGGAGCGGGTGCGCACCGAATTGTTGCAGCACGAAATCCAGGTCGAAACGCTGGGCGGCGACGTGCTGGAGCTTGAAGTCTCCGCCAAGGCGAAGACCAATCTCGACAAGCTGCTCGACATGATCGCCCTGCAGGCCGAGGTCCTTGAGCTCAAGGCCAACCCGCATCGTCCGGCTGAAGGCACTGTGATCGAGGCGCGGCTTGACCGCGGCCGCGGTCCCGTTGCGACTGTCCTCGTCCAGCGCGGCACGCTCAAACCCGGCGATATCGTCGTCGCCGGCTCCGAATGGGGCCGCGTTCGCGCGCTGATGTCGGATACCGGTCATTCCGTCGTCGCCGCCGGACCGTCGATGCCGGTCGAAGTTTTGGGCTTCAATGGCACGCCCGAGGCGAGCGACCGCCTCGCCGTTGTCGACACTGAGGCCCGCGCCCGCGAGATCGCCGATTATCGCGACCGCCAGAAACGCGAAAAACTGGCGGCGCGGCAGACCGGCATGCGCGGCTCGCTCGAGCAGATGATGAGTCAGCTCAAGACCAGCGGCCTCAAAGAATTTCCGCTGATCATCAAGGGCGACGTGCAAGGCTCGATAGAAGCGATCGTCGGCGCGCTGGAAAAACTTTCCACGGAGGAGGTGGCCGCACGCATCATCTTCGCCGGCGCCGGCGGCATCACCGAATCCGACGTAACATTGGCCGAGGCCTCGGGCGCGGCCCTCATCGGCTTCAACGTCCGCGCCCACAAAGAGGCGCGCGAGGCCGCCGAGCAGGCCGGCATCGAAATTCGCTATTACGACATCATCTACAATCTCGTCGACGACGTAAAAAAGGCGATGTCGGGATTGCTGGCGCCCACGCTACGCGAAACCATGCTCGGCAACGCCGTTATTCTCGAAGTCTTCAAGGTCTCCAAAGTCGGCAATGTCGCCGGCTGCCGGGTCACCGACGGCACCGTCGAGCGCGGCGCCAATGTGCGGCTCATTCGCGACAACGTGGTCGTCCATCAGGGCAAGCTGTCGCAGCTCAAGCGCTTCAAGGACGATGCGCGCGAAGTCGTCGCCGGTCAGGAATGCGGCATGGCATTCGAGAATTATCAGGACATGAAGGCAGGCGACGTCATCGAGTGCTACCGGGTGGAGAGCGTGCAGCGGACGCTGTGAGTCCAGAGACTCACGTTCGCGCGCGGCTGCATCGTCGGGCTTTATCCGACAATCCCGGTGATAAAAGCACTGCATATGGGAACAAGAATGCGCAGGCCGAGGCCGCGCGCGACGGTCATAAGAAATGGCACGCCAACACCAGCATCGCGATCAGTCTGCGGGCGGCTCACAACGCCAGCTCCGCGTCGGCGAACTGATCCGGCATGAACTCGCCGACATGCTCACGCGCGGCGAGGTGCACGATCCGGTGATCGAAACGCATATGATTACGGTTCCGGAAGTGCGCATGAGCCCCGATCTGCGGCTCGCCACGATCTACGTCATGCCGCTCGGCGGCCGCGACGCGAAGGACGTGCTCGATGCGCTCGATCGCAACAAGCGTTACGTCCGCGGCGAGATCGCCCGGCGCGTCAGCCTGAAGTTTGCGCCCGAGATTCGATTCCGCGTCGACGAGCGATTTGATGAAGCGGAGCGGATCGAGAAGCTTTTGCGAACGCCCGTGGTGCAGCGCGACCTGAGCAAAAATTTGGGCGGCGAGAAAGACGAATAATGAGCGCGCCGGACGTCGCCCACCGCGAGAAATTCGAGCAAGAAGGCAAGCCGAAGAAGCGGCAGAAACGCGATGTCCATGGCTGGGTCGTGCTCGACAAGCCGGTCGGCATGACCTCGACGCACGCGGTCTCGGTCATCAAGCACCTGTATTCGGCAAAGCGCGCCGGGCATGCCGGCACGCTCGATCCCTTGGCGTCGGGCTGCCTGCCGATCGCGCTCGGGGAAGCGACCAAAACCGTGCCGTTCGTGGTCGATAGCCGCAAGACCTATCTGTTTACCATTTGCTGGGGCGAGGAGCGCGATACCGACGATGCCGAGGGCCGCGTCGTGGCGACCAGCGAAAGCCGGCCCGATGCGACGGCGATCGGCGCCTTGCTGCCGCGTTTCACCGGCACCATCGAACAAGTGCCACCGCGCTTTTCGGCGGTAAAAATCGAGGGCGAGCGGGCCTATGACCTGGCGCGTGACGGCGAGACCGTGGAGCTGGCGCCCCGCGCCGTCACAATTCATCGGCTCGAATTGCTCGAAATACCGGATCCGGATCATGCCGTGCTGGCCGCCGAATGCGGCAAAGGCACCTATATACGCTCATTGGCTCGGGATCTGGGCCGGGTGCTGGGCGCATTTGGGCACGTCTCGGCGCTCCGGCGCAGCCGGGTCGGGCCGTTCGGCGAGGGCGATATGATACCCCTGGAACGGATCGAGGCTTTGTGCCATAGAGCGGCCGCCGGCGAGGGTCACTTCGCCGATACGCTTCTGCCGATCGAGACCGCGCTGGACGACATCCCGGCGCTGGCCGTGAGCCCGGCAGACGCGGCGAGGCTCGCTAGGGGCCAAGCCGTATTGTTGCGCGGACGGGACGCCTCCATCTTCCGCGGCATGGTCCAGGTCGCTTCCGGCGGCCAGCTGTTGGCCATTGCCGAGGTCGAGCGCGGCGAGATCGTTCCCCGCCGCGTGTTTAATTTAACCGGCATCGCTGGTCGAGCCGCAAGACAAAGAGGTTATGACGATGTCGATAACGACCGCGCGTAAAGCGGAAGTAATCAAGACTTACGCCGCCAAATCCGGCGACACAGGTTCGCCTGAAGTCCAGGTTGCACTCCTTTCGGAGCGCATCAACAATTTGACGGAACACTTCAAGACCCATGTAAAGGACAACCATTCGCGGCGCGGCTTGCTTAAGCTCGTGTCGCAGCGGCGCCAGATTCTCGATTATCTGCGGCGCACCAATGATGGTCGTTACAAGGAGTTGATCGAACGGCTGGGTATTCGCCGCTAAAAGTTTGCGCGCGGGAAGTCCCGCGCGTTCGTAGGCGGCGCGCAGAATGCGCTCCGCTATTGCCCGGCAGCTTGAGCTGCCATCTGGAAATGGCAGCGGAGCTGCCAACTGAAACCGGCAGCACAGCTGCCGATCCGTGGAATGGGCCGTCGCCCGTTCATATCTAAGGAAGGTCCGAAGGCCATGGCAGGATCGCCAGACGCTGAGACGGCATTGCAGCGGTGCTGCGCCGACAGCGTCTCGCCGTCTTGCTTATGGCTTTCGCGCTTTGCCGAAAACCATGAGAGACAATCGCAATGTTTAACATTCATAAAGTGGAACTTGACTGGGGTGGCCGTAACCTAACGCTGGAAACCGGCAGAATAGCGCGGCAAGCCGACGGAGCGGTGCTCGCCACGTATGGCGAGACCAGCGTGCTTGCCGCCGTCGTTGCCGCCAAGGAGCCGAAGGAAGGCATCGATTTCCTTCCGCTCACCGTCAACTACACCGAAAAATACTATGCGGCCGGCCGGATTCCCGGCGGCTATTTCAAACGCGAGCGCGGTCCGACCGAAAAGGACACGCTGACGTCGCGCCTGATCGATCGCCCGGTCCGTCCGCTGTTCGCCGACGGCTGGCGCTGCGACACCCAGGTAACCGTGACCGTGCTGTCGCACGATCAGGAGAACGATCCCGACATCGTCGCGATGGTCGCCGCCTCGGCCGCGCTCACTCTTTCGGGCGCGCCGTTCATGGGCCCGATCGGCGGCGCCCGCGTCGGCTTCATCAACAATGAATACGTGCTCAATCCGACGCTCGATGAGATGCCGGAAAGTCAGCTCGACCTCGTCGTCGCCGGCACCCAGGACGCCGTCATGATGGTGGAATTGGAAGCCAAAGAGCTGTCCGAAGAGATCATGCTCGGCGCCGTGATGTTCGGCCACCGGCATTTCCAGCCGGTGATCGACGCCATCATCAAGCTCGCGGAAAAAGCCGCCAAGGAGCCGCGCGACCTGGCCGTCGCCGACAACAAGGCGCTGGAAAAGGAAATTCTTGGCCTCGCCGAGAAAGATCTGCGGGCGGCTTATGCGATCGTGAAGAAGCAGGATCGTCAGGACGCGGTCGCCGTGGTCAAACAAAAGGTGATGGCGCACTTTTTCCCCGAAGGCGCCGAACCGAAATACAACAAGCTTGCGGTTGCCGGCGTGTTCAAGGAACTCGAAGCCAAGATCGTGCGCTGGAACATCCTCGACACCGGCAAGCGCATCGACGGCCGCGACGTGAAAACCGTGCGGCAGATCGTGGCGGAAGTCGGCGTGCTGCCGCGCACCCACGGCTCGGCGCTGTTCACCCGCGGCGAGACCCAGGCTTTGGTGGTCGCCACGCTCGGCACCTCCGAAGACGAGCAGTTCATCGACGCGCTGCAGGGGACCTATAAGGAGACGTTCCTGCTGCACTACAACTTCCCGCACTATTCGGTGGGCGAAACCGGCCGCACTGGCGCGCCCGGCCGCCGCGAAATCGGCCACGGCAAGCTCGCCTGGCGGGCGATCCATCCGATGCTGCCGTCGAAGGAAGAGTTCCCCTACACCATTCGCGTCGTCTCGGAGATCACCGAGTTCGAACGGCTCGTCGTCGATGGCGACGGTGTGCGGCTCGTCGCTGGCACTGATGGATGCCGGCGTGCCGCTCAAGCGCCCGACCGCCGGCATCGCCATGGGCCTCATTCTCGAAGACAAGCGCTATGCCGTGCTGTCCGACATCCTCGGCGACGAAGACCATCTCGGCGACATGGATTTCAAGGTCGCCGGCACCGAAGGCGGCGTCACCTCGCTGCAAATGGACATCAAGATCGCCGGCATTACCGAGGAGATCATGAAGGTCGCTTTGGCCCAGGCCAAGGACGGCCGCCTGCATATCCTCGGCGAAATGGCGAAGGCGTTGACCGCCGCGCGCGCCGAGCTCGGCGAATACGCCCCGCGCATCGAGTCGTTCAAGATCCCCGTCGACAAGATCCGCGAAGTGATCGGCGCCGGCGGCAAGGTGATCCGCGAGATCGTCGAAAAAACCGGCGCCAAGATCAACGTCGAGGACGACGGTACGGTCAAGGTCGCTTCCGCCAACGCCGAATCGATCAAGGCGGCGATCAATTGGATCAAGTCGATCGCATCCGAGCCTGAGGTCGGTCACATCTACGACGGCACCGTCGTCAAGGTCATGGACTTCGGCGCCTTCGTGAACTTCTTCGGCGCCAAGGACGGCCTGGTTCACATCAGTCAGCTGGCGTCGCGCCGGGTGCAGAAGACCAGCGACGTCGTCAAAGAGGGCGACAAGGTCAAGGTCAAGCTGCTCGGCTTCGACGACCGCGGCAAGGTGCGGCTATCGATGAAAGTGGTCGATCAGCAGACCGGCGAGGATCTCGAAGCCAAGCAGAAGTCCGAAGGCGAGGAGCCGCGCGAAGCGGCCGCTGGCGAATAGACTTCTGCCTATTGGAACTGTTTGGAGCGGGCGGCCATGCAGGCCGCCCGTTTTCTTTTCACTCCATCACCGGAACATGGGCGACGGTGCGGGCTGCCGGGCGCCGAAACACCATCAGCAGCGGGAGCACGGCCAGCGTCGCAATCATCAGGAGCTTATAATCGTCGATATAGGCGATGATCTGCGCTTGTTCGGTAATCACTGCATCGAGTGCCGTACGGCCGGCGGCGGTCAGCGGATCCCAGAAATGGGCGACGTTGGGGTTTTCCAGGGCGCGATTGACCGCCGTTACGTTCTCCGCGATGTTGGCGTGATTGGCCTGAGTGTTGCGGATCAATAGCGCATTGACCACCGAAATGCCGACGCTCGAGCCGATATTGCGGAACAGGCTGTAAAGGCCGGCGCCTTCAGTCCGCGACTGCGCCGGCAGCGTCGATAAAGTCGCCGCGCTTAGCGGCACGAACAGAAAGCCGAGGCCGAAACCCTGCACCATGGTGACCGCGATAATTGACTGCTGCGAGATGTCGGGCGTCCAGCCGGTCATTTGGTAGAACGACCACGCCGTGAGGCCGAGCCCGAAGCCGAGCAGGAGACGGGTGTCGACACGGCCGACCATGCGCCCGACGATCAGCATCGAGGCCATGGTTCCGACGCCGCGCGGTCCCATGATGAGGCCCGCGGTGACGACCGGATAATTCATCAGTTCCTGCAAGATAGGGCGGCTGCAGCGCCATCGATGCGTAATAAGTCAGGCCGACGATCACGACGAACAGCATTCCGGCGGTGAAGTTGCGATCGCGGAACATCGACGGCTTCACGAACGGATTTTTCGACGTGAAGATGTGGACGAGGAACAAATAGAACGCCGAAGCGGCGACGATCGCCTCGATGATGATCTCGCCCGAACTGAACCAATCCTGCTGTTCGCCGCGATCGAGCATGATTTGCAGCGCGGCCAGCGTGACGCTCAGGGTGCCGAAGCCGAACCAGTCGAGCTTGCTAACTCGATCGCGCGGAGATTCCGGCAAGAACAGCACGATGCCGAGAAGGTCGAGAATTCCGATCGGCAGATTGATGTAGAAGACGTAGCGCCAACTGTAATTCTCGGTCAGCCAGCCGCCCAGCACCGGACCCAGCACCGGACCGATCATGACACCAATGCCGAAGAGCGCCATGGCAAAGCCCTGGCGTTCCCGGGGATAAGTGCCGAACAACACGGATTGGGAGAGCGGCACCAATGCGGCGCCGAAGGCGCCCTGCAGGACGCGGAACAGCACGATCTGATCCAGCGACTGGGCCATGCCGCAAAGCATCGACGCCAGCGTAAAGCCGCCGATGGAGACGAGGAAAAGCCGCTTTATTCCGAACCGGCCGGCGAGAAAGCCGGTCGGCGGCGTCATGATGGCGGCGGCGACGATGTAGGACGTCAGCACCCAGTCGATTTGGTCCTGACTGGCCGAAACGCTGCCCTGCATGTAGGGCAGCGCGACATTGGCGATGGTGGTGTCGAGCGCTTGCATCAACGTAGCGAGAATCACGCATAGCGTGATCATGCCGCGATTAGGCACATCGGTTTCACGGCGGTGCTACCGAGCTCACCACGACATTCACCAAAAATGCGGAAAGCCGCGCGCATGACCGGTATCGACGTCGACCACGGCGCTCATGCCGGCGCGCAACGGCGGGCTGTTCTTTTCCGTGGTGTCGACCCGGACCCGCATCGGGACGCGCTGGACCACCTTCACCCAATTGCCGCTGGTATTTTGGGCCGGCAGCAGGGAAAATTCCTGAGCCGCCGCCGGGCTGATGCTTTCGACGGTGCCGTGCCAGGTGACGTCGGGATAGGCGTCAATCGTGACGGTGACCGGCTGACCGGGCCGCACATAGGTAAGCTCGGTCTCTTTCGGGTTGGCCTCGATCCAAGCGTGATCCGTATCGACGAGGTAAAAGGCGGTCGTCGAGGCGGCGAGATATTTGCCCGGGGCGATCGCCGAGACATCGGTGACCAGCCCGGCGAACGGCGCAACAACGACGGCGTGATCGAGCTGGCGTTGCGCCTCTTCGAGCTGCGCTTGCGCTTGGAGATATTGCGGATGCTGAGTAACGGGAATGTCGACATTGCCGTCCAGCTTGGCCAGCTGCATTTGCGCCTGCTGACGCAACGATTCGAGCTTGTTCTTGTCGGTGTCCAGCGTCGATTGCGCCTGATCGTAGATGGACTGCGAGACGGTGCCGCTGTGCAGCAGCGATGTGTCGCGAACGTAATTCGTTTGATCGAGGACGACCATCGCCTGCTGGGCGGCGACATCGCTCAGCATGCGCTTGTAGTCCTGCTTCATCGCGTCGATGGTCAGCGCCGTCTGCGCCAAGTTGGCCTTGGCGTTGGCCACAGCGATTTGAAACTGCCGGGGATCGAGCCGATACAGCACCTGGCCGGCTCGGACGCGCTCGTTGTCCTTGACGCTTACGACTTGCACGATGCCCGCGACGTCGGTCGAGATGCCGACCTTCTCGGTATTCACATAGGCGTCGTCGGTCGACATGACCTTGCCGCCGGTGACGTACCAATACATCCCAACGAGAAGAACGAGCGGCAGAGCGGCAAACAAGCCCCAACGCAGTCCACCGCGGCGGCCCAGCTTGCTCACCTTTTTCTTGCCGGTCGCCGGCCGCGGATCTGCTGGGCGCGGCGTTGGGACTGCTGCGGGCGCCTCGCGCACGTCGGGTGCTTCGTCGCGTTCAGGCGTGACCGATTTGAGCGCGCGCTCAGCCATAGCGCTGCTCTTCCGGCGCGCCTGGAGCGGCTTTGTTCTGGATCGCGTGGCGGAGGTTTTCTTTGACGATGGCGAGCTGCGCGACCATCCGTTCGATGCTATCGCGATCGACGCCGACGAGCGCCGTCGCCATCAGTGCTTCGCCGAGGTCGCCCAGCCGCTCCAGTAGCGGACGGGCCTGGGCCGTGAGATAAAGCCGCTTGGCACGACGGTCGTTGGGATCCGCGCGGCGCTCGATCAGCCCGCTCTCGCAGAGCCGGTCGAGAAGCCGGGTCAGCGTGATAGGCTGCAGGTCGAGCATTTCGGCCAATTCGGATTGTTTAAGCCCCTCGAACCGGTCAAGGCGAACCAGAACGACCCACTGAGCGCGGGTAATCCCGAATTGGCTCGCTTTATGATCCGCATAGGTCCGGAGCATGCGAGCTACGTCATTGAGTGAAAAGGCAAATTCTCTGTTGAGCGAGCGCGGAAGCATGATGGGCCTGACTGAATCGATGGCAGCACAATATAAGGTACCTTATTAAATTGCAGACAAGAAAAGTCTGCAAGGCTGATTTGCAATGGCAGCATCCCAAGGGGTGAATTTTCTCAGGCCGGGCCCCGGGGCGTGTGTTTAGCCGGACCGGAAGTTGATCACGCCCATTCGGCCTGGGCTTCCGCCCGAAGATCGACGGTGGATTTCACGCCGATATCGTCAAAATGCTCGTCGAGAAAACGACGGGCAGCGCGTTTGCCGCTCACATGCAGCATGTCGAAGAAATCGTAATCGGTCGAAAGCTTGCTGAAGGCGTCAAAATGGGTGCCGAAACGATCGAGCACGATGCGGTGAACGTTGATGCGCCGGTATTGCTCCGGCCCGGTGCCGCGCGGCAGCTTGCCTTGGTCGATCAGCCTGCCGACGAACTCGATGGCGCGATATTCGTCGATGAGCGAGGAATTGAAGGTGATTTCGTTGATCCGGTTCATGATCTCGCTGGACGACGTCGGTGTCGCCTGTCGCACCAGCGGATTGATCTGGACGACCAGCACATCCTCGGTGGTCGTGGTGCGGAAAAACGGAAAAATCACCGGATTGCCGAGATAGCCGCCGTCCCAGTAAGGCACGCCGTCGATTTCGACCGCGCGAAAAATCGTTGGCAGACAGGCCGAGGCCATGACCGCCTCCGCCGTGATTTTTTCGCGCGAGAACACGCGCACGCGTCCGGTCTGCACATTGGTCGCCGAAATGAACAGCTTCAAATCGTCGCTCGCACGAAGCTTCTCGAAATCGACGAAACGCTCGATCAGATCCTTCAGCGGATTGAGATTCAGCGGATTGGCGTCGTAAGGCGAAAAGTAGCGCGACAGAGTGTCGAACCAGGCCTGCACCGGAGTGCCTTCGAGCGGCGTGAACGAGAGTAACCGCTCCATCACGGCGCGTTGCAGCGCCGGCAGGTTGCCGGTGCTCGACGCCGAACGCCAAAAATCGGCCAGCCGCTTTTGTGCCTCCTCGCGGCCGCCGCGCAACAGCCCGTCGGCCAGCATCACCGCATTGACCGCGCCGGCGGACGTACCGGAAATGCCCTCGATCGACAGCCGTTCGTCGCTTAGTAGCTGTTCCAGCACGCCCCAGGTGAAAGCGCCGTGGGCACCACCGCCTTGCAGCGCCAGGTTGATGCGTTTGGTTTTTGGCGCAGCGGCTTTCGCCGCCGCTCGGCCCGGCAGCAGCGCGTTGAGAATATTGCTCATGCCTTGCGTTATTCGGCCGTCCAGCCGCCGTCGATCGAAAGGTTGGCGCCGGTAATGGCTTTCGCTCCGTCTGAACAGAGATAGACGGCAAGGTCGGCCACTTCGTCGACGGTCACGAATTCCTTGGTCGGCTGCGCCGCCAGGATCACGTCGCGCTTGACTTGCTCCTCGGTCATGCCACGCGCCTTGGCGGTGTCGGGAATTTGCTTCTCGACCAGCGGCGTCCACACATAGCCAGGACTGATGCAGTTGCAGGTGATGCCGAACGTCGCGGTTTCAAGCGCGACGGTTTTGGAGAGACCGGCAAGCCCGTGTTTGGCCGAGACATAAGCGCACTTGAATGGCGAGGCGACCAGCGAATGCGCTGAGGCCGTATTGATGATGCGGCCCCACTTGCGTGATTTCATCCCGGGCACTGCGGCGCGGATGGCGTGAAACGCCGCCGACAGATTGATGGCGATGATCTGGTCCCACTTCTCGATCGGAAATTCCTCGATCGGTGCGACGAATTGAATACCGGCATTGTTGACGAGAACGTCGAGCGAGCCGAAAGTCTTTTCGCTGGCATGCACCATGTCGGCGATTTCTGCGGGCTTGCTCATGTCGGCGGCGGAATAAATCGCCTTGACCTTGAAGTCGTTCTCGATGCCGGAGCGCTCCTTTTCGATCGCGGCCTGGTCGCCGAATCCGTTGATGGTGACATTGGCCCCCTGCGCCGCCAGCGCGCGCGCTATGGCGAGACCGATGCCCGAAGTCGAACCGGTCACCAGTGCGGACTTTCCTTTCAGCATGACATCCCCCAATTCAGGAGGGCGCCCCGGCAGAAGGAACGCCCACAATAGAGCCAAAACGTTGCGAGACGGCGAGAATGTGGGGCGCTTCTTGTTGCAGCGCAACATAAAAATAGGGAGGCGCGTCACGTTTTCGCGATCTTGCGCGATCCGCTACATTGCTGGCGGATACGGCCGAACCAGGCATCGAGACGGCTTGGTTGGCCCGCGACCATGACCGAGACAACGACCGCGCCATGACGAATTTGCTACGTGCAGATCTTCCCAGCGCCCGATCACGACCACGAACGCTGTGCTAGTGCGGCAATTGCTCACGCAGAGGCGCAATGCACAGCGCGCGCGCAACGGCTCACGCCGATGCGTCGTCAGGTCCTGCAAGCGCTGCTGTCGAGCCATAAGCCGCTCGGCGCCTACGAGATCATCGATCGTCTGGCGCACAAGAACCGGCCGGCGCCGATCACCATCTATCGCGCCCTCGACTTTCTGTGCGGGAATGGCCTGGTCCATCGCATTGAGAGCCGCAACGCATACGTGGCTTGCGTGCACAATCACGACAGCAGCGATCTTGTCGTTTTTCTCATCTGTGAAAGCTGCGGCGCGGTCGGGGAAGCGCCGGGAGGCGCTGCCGCCGAGGCGCTGAAAGCGTCATCGCGCGCCGCGGGATTTTCGCCCAAGAGTCCGCTGATTGAAATTGCCGGCATCTGCTCGCATTGCCGCAAACGATGATGTTGCGGCATTGAATCGCACGGCCGCCGCAGCCTCTCCGTCGACCCGCCCGCTCGATACCATCGCGGTTGCGGTGACGATCGGCCTTTGTCTGAGCTGGGGCTTTAACAATGTCGCGATCAAGCTTGCGATCCACGATATTCCACCGCTGATACAATCGGCGGCGCGTTCGGCGATCGCGGCCGTGCTGGTCGGCCTTTGGACACAGGCGCGTGGCATACCGCTGTTTCGGCGCGACGGTACGCTCGGCGCCGGTCTTTTGGCCGGCGTGCTTTTCGCGCTCGAATTCCTGCTGATCTATCGCGGTCTGGTTTGGACGACCGTGACTCGCGGTACGCTGTTTCTCTATCTGGCGCCGTTCTTTGTTGTGATCGGCTCGCTGTGGCTCGTGCCCGGCGATTATTTCCGGCCTTCGCAGTGGCTCGGCTTGCTGTTGTCTTTCGTCGGCATCGCGGTGGCCTTCGGCCTGCCGACGCCGGCGACGACACCGCATCAGGCGCTCGGCGATCTCATGCTGATCGGCGCCGCTTTGGCCTGGGCAGCAACGACTCTGATCATCAAAGTGACTCCGCTCAATCGGGTCAGCGCCGAGAAGACCTTGCTTTACCAACTTGTCGTTTCGGCACCGCTATTGGCCGCGGGAGCAATTCTGTTCGGCGAGCGCCTCCACGGCATGCCTTCGCCGCTGGCTTTGGGCGCTTTCGCCTATCAGACGCTGTGGGTCGTGAGTGTCACATTTCCCGTCTGGTTCGCGCTGGTCGTGCGTTATTCGGCCGCCCGGCTATCGGTTTTCACGTTCCTCGCCCCTCTGTTCGGCGTGGCGGCCGGTCACATGGTGCTAAACGAGCCGCTGACGCCGGCTTTTGTCGTGGCCGTCGCACTGGTCGCCGCCGGCCTCCTCCTCGTCAATCGGCCCCGTTGACGCTATATGACTGTGGCATCCCTCCTTCCGGTCGCGGACTGCGAGGGGCCCCAATTCGACGCACGCCCTGTAAGGACTTGGTTATGATGGAATTTTCCGGCCCGGCTGAAAGGCATCAAACCGTTGCCGTGAAGGTTGGCAAAGTGATCGTCGGCGGCGGCGCACCGGTAGTGGTGCAGTCGATGACCAATACCGATACCGCCGATGCAGCAGCGACGGCGAAACAAGTAGCAGCGCTGGCGCGGGCCGGCTCGGAGATCGTGCGCATCACCGTCGACCGCGATGAGGCGGCCGCCGCCGTTCCGCACATCAAGGAGCAACTCCTCAAGATGAACGTCGACGTGCCTATCGTCGGCGACTTTCACTACATCGGCCACAAGCTTCTGGCCGATCATCCTGCCTGTGCCGAGGCGCTCGACAAATATCGCATCAATCCCGGCAATGTCGGCTTCAAGGAAAAAAAGGACCGGCAATTCGGGGCCATCGTCGAAACCGCGATCAAGTATGACAAGCCGGTCCGCATCGGCGCCAATTGGGGCTCGCTCGATCAGGAGTTGCTCACGCACCTGATGGACGAGAATTCCCGCTCCAACCATCCGGTCGATGCCCGTGATGTGACGCGGGAAGCCATGATCCAGTCCGCGCTGCTGTCGGCAGAGCGCGCGGAGGAAATCGGCTTGCCCCGTTCAAAAATCATTCTCTCGGCCAAAGTATCCGCCGTGCAGGACCTGATCGGGGTCTATGCTGAACTTGCCCGACGCTGCAATTATGCGCTGCATCTCGGTCTCACCGAAGCCGGCATGGGCTCAAAGGGCATCGTCGCTTCATCGGCGGCGATGGGCGTGCTGTTGCAACAGGGCATTGGCGACACCATCCGCATTTCGCTCACTCCCGAGCCGAACGGCGACCGCACTTTGGAAGTCCAAGTGGCGCAGGAATTGTTGCAGACGGTCGGGCTGCGGACCTTTGTTCCGCTGGTGGCCGCCTGCCCAGGCTGTGGCCGGACGACGTCGACGACCTTTCAGGAGCTCGCCGCCAGCATCCAAAGCTTTATCCGCGATTCGATGCCAGGCTGGAAAGCACGCTACCCGGGCGTCGAGGGCCTCAACGTCGCGGTCATGGGTTGCATCGTCAACGGCCCCGGTGAATCCAAGCACGCCGATATCGGTATTTCGCTACCGGGCACCGGCGAGCAGCCGACTGCACCCGTTTTTATCGATGGCAAGAAAGCCATGACGCTGCGCGGGCCGACAGTGGCCGCCGACTTTCAGAAAATCGTCATCGATTACATCGAACGGCGGTTCGGCTCCGGCGGGGCAGGACGAACTGCTGCGGAGTAGCCGCCGGCCCTCAGCGGCTCCCGCTCGGTTCAGCCGCGTCTTCGGCTGCCGCGCCTTTATCCGGTCCCATCCTGGGTCCCCGGCCTGGGGATAAATGGTTGCCAAATAAACACAGATACTGAGAATTATGGGCTTTCTCACAGCCAGCCCTCGACAGCTCTCACCGCGTCATTCACCATGGCGTTAACCATACTGCGCCTATTTTGGGCCGCGGTATGGAGGGGGAGTCATCACAATGAAACGGACGATGGTTGCCGCGCTAGCGTTGGCCCTTGCGCTTGGCCTCATGCCGCAGGCTGCGCGGGCGCAGGACAACAATTGGAATACGTTCTGGACATGGCTGACGCGCGGCCAAGATCCCCGGCTGTTTTGGAGTGCTGGCGTAGGGGTCGGTGCTGGCACGGACGTTGCCGCTTATCTGATGACCAAGAAGCACGGCAACCCGGGTGTCCGTCACGTCAGCTTCGGCACGGCCTATGGCGTCACGACTTTTGCCTGCGCGGCCGTCTATCCGATCGTCGGAACGATTGCGCTCAATCGTCCGCTGACACCGCGCGAAATGTATGACGGCGTTGGCGACTGCATCGTGCCTGTAATCGGCGGCTATATCGTCGATGCGATGCTGCCTCACGATGCCTGGACGGATGGCACGCCGCCCAAGCCGGCTAAGCATCACAAATAGCACGCTTCAAATCGAGGCGAGGGAAAAGCCGGCCTCAGGGCCGGCTTTTTGCTGCGGCAAAACTTAATCCGGTCTACGCTGAAACGAAGGGTAAAGCGGGAGACTAAGCATGGCGGCGTCGACGGTAAGCGGTGCTGCAACTTCACGCACGCTCAACGGCGGCGGCATCATTGCCGCCATCAAGGCCGCCGGGATCGAATATGTCCTCTCGGTCCCGGACATTACCACCAGTTCTGGATTGCTGGCGCCGATCGCGCATGACCCGGAACTCCGGCTCATCCGTGTTTGCAAGGAAGACGAGTGCATCGGCATCGCCTCCGGACTGTCGTATTGCGACAAACGCGCGTTGATCCTGATTCAGCACACCGGGTTTCTTGACTCGATCAACGCTATCCGCGGCATCGCCGTCGAATACAAGCAACCGATCTGCATGATGGTGGGATTATTGCAGCACGAGCCTGACCGAGAGCCGCGCGCCTCGTCACGTTACGGCGTGCGCATCATGGAGCCGATTTTGGACGACATGGGCATTGCCCATCACCTCGTCAGCGCTGACGAAGATGTGGCAAAAATCCAGCCGGCAATCGAGCGGGCTTATGCTAAGTCGGTGCCGGTCGCATTCCTGGTCGGGCGGAGTCCGGCATGATGAAGCGCGATGAATGTTTCCGGATCCTGGCTCGCCACATCACCGATGAGGCGGTCGTTGCCACCTATAGCTCGGCGGTGGATTGGGTCGGAGTTGCGCCACGCGTGCTCAATTATACGTCGATCGGCGCAATGGGCCTCGATTCGTCACACGGGCTTGGCCTGGCGCTCGGCCGGCCCGACAGGGGCGTCGTCGTTCTGCAGGGCGATGGCTCGCTCTTGATGAACCTCGGCAGCCTGGTCACGATCGCCGCAGTTGCGCCCAAGAACTTCGTCCACCTGGTCGCCCATAATGAGACTTATGAGGCCAATGGCGGGCACCCGATCCCGTCGCCGAAAGTCGATTTTGCCGCTTTGGCGCGCGCGGCGGGCTATGCCGCAGTGTACGACTTTGCCGATCTCGACGTCTTTACCCAGCAAGTTGGGCACGTGCTCGAACAGGCCGGACCCGTCTTCGCCACGCTGCATATCGAGCCGTCAAAGCCGCTCACTTACGATTATCCGAGTCTCTACGACCCGGCGAAACGCAAAGCGTTCAAAGCAGCTTGGTTGGCACGGGACTAGGCCGTGTACTCATTAAATTTGGCGTGGTGAGCCTAGCTTATTGAATGGCGACTTTGCTCCGAAACTGACAACGGTTGTCGGGCGACGCAATATGTCGCGATGGGCTACAATCCGGACACGAAAGAGGCCGTTGACTGGGGCGGCTTAACGACCGTCTTGATCGACAGAGGTGGCTCCAAGGATTCCCTGCCAGTGATCGAGCGAAGCGGAGCCACGGCTTTATTGCATCAGCCATCAGATCGATGGGGAACTCGCCGAATCTGGATTGCCTGCGCATGCAGTGCGGTGTCTGCGTTTAGTCCAAGGATGATCGACTTCTTGCCGCTTGGTGCCAGTGGTCTACTTTGGCCGCATGGCTCCAACGGTTCGTTTCAAAGTGCAATACGCCCACTTTTCGAAAGTTTTGTGCTCATCGGTCTGGCTCTCGCATTCTTCGCCGTGGGTTTGTTGATCTCTGCCGGGATCGCTCTATGGCATCGTCACTTTAGGCGGATGGCGAGTAGCCTTCTCGCGATTGCGGTCATCCCGATTTGTTATGTGGTCATCTGGAATGCGCCGTTCTTCGATCCGTGGCTATGGTGTGTGATTGCCAACCACACACGCTTCGAAGCGCTGGCGGAGAGCAATTCACCCTCAAGCGGACCAAAATTCGCAGTGATCGAAACCAGGGACGTGTCGGCCGGCTTGGTCATCAACGGTAATCATTTCATCGATCTCGTTTACGATGAGAGCGATGCTATTGGCCTTGAGCCGTCTGAACGGCCGAGCATTTGGCAGACCAGAACTGTGTTCGGCGCACCTTTCCCTAAGGGCAAACGATTGTACGGCCATTTTTTTAGAGTGGATGAATTTGAATAGCGCCGAGATGCTGCGCGTTAATGTGTCCGCGTCCCGAACCGGCATTGCGCTTTTGGTCGGAGCTCAGCGTTTTTTTTCCAGCCGGCGCAGCACGTCATCGAGCTGATCGAGGTTGCGATAGCGGATGTTGAGCACGCCGCCGCCGCGGCCACGATCATTGATGCTGACCAAGAGGCCGAGCGCATCGGAGATGCGCTTTTCCAGTGCAACCAGGTTGGCGTTTTTCTCAGCGCGAGCAAGTGATTTTCGGCCGTTGGCCTTCGCGCCCTTGCCGCCGGCTTCGCGGGTCAGCGCTTCGACCTGGCGCACATTGAGACCGCGAGAAACGATTTCATCCGCCAGCCGCTCCGCATCGTGGTGACCAACCAACGCGCGGGCGTGGCCGGCGTCGAGACGGCCGGCGTG
The DNA here is from genome assembly GCA_963714345.1 of uncultured Alphaproteobacteria bacterium. GTDB lineage: Bacteria > Pseudomonadota > Alphaproteobacteria > Rhizobiales > Xanthobacteraceae > BOG-931. Next base: position 112,272 of record CAVQOD010000005.1, read on the forward strand.
GATATGTTCCTTGACCGGATCGGGTAGCGTCTGCAGTCGGAGCGTATTGGCAACGTAACTGCGGCTTTTGCCGACCAACCGGGCGACATCGTCCTGGCTGTGACTGAAATCCCGGATAAGCGCACGATAACCTTCCGCTTCTTCGAGCGGATTGAGATTGGCGCGCTGTACGTTCTCGATGATGGCAAGTTGCAGCGCCTCGTCATCGGTCGCGTCGATGATGACGACCGGCACTTCGTGCAGTCCGGCGCGCTGTGCCGCGCGCCAGCGCCGCTCGCCGGCGATGATCTCGTAGGCGTCATGCGTGCCGCGCACCGGTCGGGCGACGATCGGCTGGATGATGCCGCGCTCGCGCAGCGAAGCAACCAGCTCGTCGAGTTCGGTGTTGGAGAAAACACGCCGCGGATTGCGGGGGTTGGGCCGCACGAGCTCGGTGGGCACGCGGCGTTGACCACGCGGCCGTTCGACGGAGGCGCTTTCACCGGCGACTTCGCCGATCAATGCCGCCAGGCCCCGCCCCAGTCGCGATCGCGTCGCGTCGTCCGCCATCGCCGCCTTCCCCAGATCTCAGTCATTCACCGGCCTCATCCGGCGCAAAGCTTTTTTTCTCGTTGGATGATTTCGGTCGCGAGCCGCAGATAGGCTTCGCTGCCGCTGCATTTGAGATCGTAAACAAGAACCGGCTTGCCGTAGGACGGCGCTTCCGAGACGCGCACGTTGCGCGGGATGACGGTGTCGTAAACTTTTGCGCCCATGAATTGGCGCACATCGGCAACGACCTGTCCCGAGAGATTGTTGCGCGCGTCGAACATTGTCAGCACGATGCCGTAAATCGTCAGATCGGGGTTGAGCTGTTCGCGCACCAACTCCACGGTCTTGAGCAATTGCGACAAGCCCTCAAGCGCAAAAAACTCGCATTGCAGCGGCACCAGGATGGCGTTCGCGGCCGCCATGGCGTTTACAGTCAACAAATTGAGTGACGGCGGGCAATCGACCAGCACGTAAGTATATTTGGTGCCGCCAATTATGTTCAGGGGATTGAGCGCGCTGCGCAGCCGGAAGGCGCGGTCACGCGCCTGCCCGATCTCGAGCTCAAGCCCCGAAAGGTCGAGCGTCGATGGCGCGAGGTGAAGGCGCGGCACCGCCGTTGCGACAATGGCGTCGCGCAACGACGCCTCGCCGGTCAGCACGTCATAGGTCGAGTAGCGCCGGTTGCGGCGGTCGATGCCAAGCCCGGTCGAAGCATTGCCCTGGGGATCGAGGTCGACGATCAGAACGTCTTCGCCGATCGCGGCGAGCGCCGTGCCGAGATTGATCGCGGTCGTGGTCTTGCCGACACCGCCCTTCTGGTTTGCCACGGCGAGCACCCGGGGTGGCCTCGTCGTCTGTGCGGTGCGCTCGAGCGGAGTGAATGGAACGACGCGGGGTTGTTCGGGAGCATCGGTCATCGCGGCGGGTCCAGACCTGGTTAGGGGCTATGGCAACTTATAGTTGCTTTGATTGCAATCATGCGTTGTGGCTTAGGCTCCGGACGACCACGATTTGGCCCTTCGGATCGGTGCAACTCGGCACCAAACTCGTTTGAACTCTTCCAACATTTAGCGGCCTCGGTCAATTCAGCGGCAACATCTTGTCCCTTAGGAAACAGCCCTATCGCCCCCTTTTTCAACAGCGGCGACGCTTCGGCCAGCAATTTAGCCAGTGGAGCGAAGGCGCGGGCCGTTACCACATCGATTGGGTCTGGGGCGCGTCTGGCGAAGTCCGCAATCCGCTCGGCATGGACAATCGCTGGCGCACCAGTCTCGCGCACCGCCTCACGCAGGAAAGCCGCCTTCTTGCCAATGCTTTCGACCAGATGGACCTGTGCTCCGGGCGTATCCGCCAGCGCACAGGCAATCGCCAAGCCCGGGAATCCGCCGCCGGAACCGAGATCGACCCAGATTTTTGCACCAGGCGCCAAGTCAAGAAGCTGCAAAGAGTCGGCGATATGGCGCGTCCAAACCGTCAACTCGGTCGACGCCGCGATCAGGTTCATCCGTTGCTGCCACTGCAACAGGAGCGCGACAAAACGATCAAGGCGGGCTGCTGTTTCACGTGAAACAGGCGTCAGTCCGAGACCGCGCGCGCGGTCCGCCGTGAGGTCAGGCGCCGCCACTTGCGGATTTGGTTGCGGGCTTGCGGTGCTGCCGGCGCACATGAGCGGCCAGCAGCGTCAAGGCCACGGGCGTGATCCCTTCAATTCGGCCGGCGTGACCGATCGTCCGCGGCCGCTGCGTTTGCAGCTTGTGCCGGACCTCATTGGAAAGACCGGGTAGGCCCGCATAGTCGATATCGTCGGCGAGCACGAGGCTTTCGTCGCGTCGATAGGATTCGACATCGGCGGCCTGGCGGCTGAGATAGACGTCGTATTTTGCGTCAGTTTCGATTTGCGCTGCGATCTTGGCATCGAGCTCGCCGAAGCTCGGCCAGATCTCGGCCAGAACGCCGATGGTGATTTCGGGATAGGACAGAAGCTCGAAGGCGGAGCGCCGCTGGCCGTCCTTGCGCAGCGAAAGGCCATGACGTGACGCTTCGGTCGGTGTCAGAGTGACAGTCCGTGCCATTGCGCGGGCCGCCTCTAGCGCGGCCATCTTCGTACAGTGCAGCTCGGCGCGCTCGGCGCCGACACAGCCCAGCTCAATTCCCCTGCCCGTCAGCCGTTGATCCGCATTGTCGGCGCGTAGCGTGAGCCGATACTCGGCGCGCGAGGTGAACATGCGATAAGGCTCGCTGACCCCACGGCTGACCAGGTCGTCGATCATGACGCCGAGATAGCCTTCGGCACGATCGAAGATGATCGGCGCCGAGCCGCCTCCTGCCAGTACCGCCGCATTGAGACCGGCCACCAGGCCCTGAGCCGCGGCCTCCTCGTAGCCGGTGGTGCCGTTGATCTGACCCGCCAGGAAGAGCCCCGGCAGGCGCCTGGTCTCCAGCGACGGCGTGAGCTCGCGTGGATCGACATGGTCGTATTCAATGGCATAACCGGGCCGCACGATCCGCGCACGTTCCAGCCCCGGTATCGTCGCTACCAGGGCGGCTTGCACCTCCTCCGGCAACGACGTCGAGATGCCATTCGGATAGACCGTGGTGTCGTCGAGCCCCTCCGGCTCGAGGAAGATTTGGTGCCCATCGCGCTCGCCGAAGCGCACAATCTTGTCCTCAATCGACGGGCAGTAGCGCGGACCGCGGCTTTTGACCTGCCCCGAATACATCGGCGAACGATGGACATTGGCGCGAATGACCTCATGGGTCGTTGCCGTAGTGCGTGTGATTCCGCACTGAATTTGTCGGTTGGCGATGCCCGCGGTTAGCACCGAGAAGGGTTCCGGCGGATCGTCGCCGGGCTGCATTTCCAGCGCCGCCCAGTCGATCGTGGTCCCGTCCAGCCGTGGCGGCGTGCCCGTTTTGAGCCGTCCAAGCGTGAACCCGGCTCGTTCCAGCGTCCGCGATAGACCGATGGCCGGCCCCTCCCCGACCCGGCCGGCAGCGATCTGCCGCGCGCCGATATGGATGAGTCCGCGCAGGAAGGTGCCGGTCGTCAGAACGACGGCGCTTGCGTATACGGTTCGGCCGTCCAACAGCCGCACCCCCGCAATTCGGTCTTCGACCAAAAGGTCATCGACCTCGCCCTCGATGACCGTCAGATTGACGGTCTGCCGGATCGCCTGCTGCATTGCTGCGGCGTAGAGCTTACGATCGGCCTGGGCGCGCGGGCCGCGCACCGCGGGCCCCTTGCGGCGGTTGAGGACGCGAAATTGAATGCCCGCGGCATCGGCGACCCGGCCCATCAGCCCATCGAGCGCGTCTATTTCGCGGACCAGGTGACCCTTGCCGAGGCCGCCGATCGACGGATTGCAGGACATCGCGCCAATCGTCGCGAAGCGCTGCGTGACGAGCGCTGTGCGGGCGCCCATCCGCGCGGCGGCAGCGGCCGCCTCGCAACCGGCATGGCCGCCGCCGACAACGATCACATCGAAGCGGCCGTCCATCGCAATCTCCAAAATCCGAGCCGTTTTAGCGAATGCAAAACACCCGGTCAAAAGCGCCTCGCGCCGAGCGTTTCACGTGAAACACAGTTCCAGAAATAAGTCGGCATGAATTCGTTAACGAATTATTTACCAATACAAAAATCGCGAAAGATCACGTCCAGAATATCGTCGACATCGATGCGCCCGGTCAGCCGGCCAAGGGCCGTCGCAGCCAAGCGCAGTTCCTCGGCAATGAACTCCTCCTGCGCGCCGGGTTTCGCCGCCTCGGCCAATGCCCGATCGATCGCGGCAACCGTCTCCTCAAACAAATGGCGATGGCGCGCGCGGGTCACGATGCCCGTTTCGACCGTCGAAAAATAGTCTTTGGCAAATCCAGCCAAACGTTCGACAAGCAAATCAATTCCTGCTCCGCTTGCTGCCGATATTGAAACAATGAACTGAACTTCATCACATTTGGATTGCTGCGCTCGGCTCGTGCACGGCTTTGCCAGGTCTATTTTATTTTGAATTAACCATACTGCTGATGCGTCCAGCATGCGCCCGGTCGAATTGGCGATTGGGTCTTCGGCCGATGCGTCAGTGACCCACAGCACCAAGTCGGCGGCGGCAGCACGCTCACGGGCGCGACGAACCCCTTCCCGCTCGACCGGCTCGACACTGTCCCGAATCCCCGCCGTGTCGAGCAACGTCACCGGATAGCCGTCGAGATCGAGATGGACCTCGATGACGTCGCGCGTGGTGCCGGCATAGGGCGAAACGATCGCCACGTCGCGGCGCGCCAACCGATTAAGCAGCGTCGATTTGCCGGCGTTTGGCGGACCGGCAATGGCGACGACGAAGCCCTCCCGCAGGCGCTCCCCGCGCCCGGACCCGGCCAGCGCCGATGCGATCTCGCTGCGCAATTGCTGCGCAGCATGAACCGCCGGACCGATCAAATCCTCCGGCACATCGGCCTCATCGGAGAAGTCGATACGGGCCTCGACCAACGCCAGCGCTTCGATCAATCGTCTCCGCCAAGCCTCCGCCCGATCGCCGATCAGACCCTTGAGCTGCCGAAACGCCTGCCGCCGCTGCGCCGGGGTCTCAGCCCCGATCAGATCGGCAAGCCCCTCGACGGCCGTGAGATCGAGCCGGCCGTTCTCAAACGCCCGCCGCGTGAACTCGCCCGGCTCGGCGAGCCGGCAGCCCTCGATCTCACCCAGAGCATCGAGCACCCCGGCAATCACCGCCTGGCCGCCATGAAGCTGCAGTTCCGCGACATCTTCGCCAGTCTCGCTATGCGGCGCCGGAAACCACAGCGCGAGCGCCTCATCGATCGTCTCGCCGCCTCCCGGATGGCGGACGCGGACCAGCGACGCTCTTCGCGGCTCAGGCACGCGGCCCGTGAGCCTTTCCAGGGCAACTGCGGCGTCCGGACCCGATATGCGCACCACAGCAATTGCCGCCGGTGGTCGTCCGGAGGACAAAGCAAAAATGGTGGAACGATCAGACACGATTACCTTTGGGTGCCTTCGAGCGCCATCGGCGCGTTAGCGCTTCGCCCCATGCGGGCTACTTGCTACGGTGCGGCCATGTCAAATGCGCCCATGTCAACGCCAGCACCAGCAGCGACAACCCACCACAATCGCCTCGCCAACGAGACGAGCCCGTATCTGCTTCAGCACAAGAACAACCCGGTCGATTGGTGGCCGTGGGGGCCCGAAGCGCTCGCGCAGGCAAAGCAGGCCCATAAACCCATCTTGCTGTCGGTCGGTTATGCGGCCTGCCATTGGTGCCACGTCATGGCGCATGAAAGCTTTGAGGACGCCGCCACGGCGCGCGTCATGAACGATCTGTTCGTCAACATCAAAGTCGATCGCGAGGAACGGCCCGATATCGACCAGATCTACATGGCGGCGCTGCATCACCTCGGTGAGCACGGCGGCTGGCCGCTGACCATGTTTCTCACCCCCGACGGCGAGCCGATCTGGGGCGGCACCTATTTTCCCAACAGCTCGCGTTACGGCAAACCGGCCTTTGTCGATGTGCTGCACGAGATCGCGCGGCTGTTTCGCGACGAGCCGCAGAAAATCGAGCAAAACCGCGCCGCGCTGATGGAGCGGCTCACCGCTGCCGCGCACCCCGCCGGCGCCGCCACAATCGGCCGCGTCGAGCTCGACAATGCCGCGCGGCAGCTCGGCGGCATCATCGATCCGGTCAACGGCGGCACGCGCGGCGCGCCGAAATTCCCGCAAGCGGCGTTGTTCGAATTGCTCTGGCGCGCCGGGCTGCGTAGCGGCGAAGCGCGCTATTTTGCAGCCGTCGACATCTCGCTGCACCACATCTGCGAGGGCGGCATTTACGATCACCTCGGCGGCGGCTTCGCGCGCTATTCGGTCGACGAGCGTTGGCTCGTGCCGCATTTCGAAAAAATGCTTTACGACAACGCGCAGCTTCTCGAACTTTTGGCGATCGCCCATCAGCGCAGCGGCACAATGCTCTATCGCCAGCGCGCCGAAGAAACCGTGGCCTGGCTCAAGCGCGAAATGACGACAGGCGAGGGCGCGTTCTCGGCCTCGCTCGACGCCAACTCCGAAGGCGAGGAGGGCAAATTCTACGTCTGGTCCTACGACGAGGTCATCCGGCACCTCGGCCTCGAAGACGGCGAGTTTTTTGCCCATCACTATGACGTCACGCCCGCGGGTAATTTCGAGGGCCACACCATCCTCAATCGCCTGAAATCCCAGCCGCGCAGCGAAGCCGACGAGGCGCGGCTTGGCGTGTTGCGGGAAAAACTCCTCGCCGCGCGCAGTCAGCCGCGTGCGCCCCGGCCTCGATGACAAGGTGCTGGCCGACTGGAACGGCCTGATGATCGCCGCGCTGGTCAATGCGGGCCTGTTACTGCAACAGCCGTCCTGGATCGAAATGGCGCAACGCGCTTTCGATTTCATCGCGCGCGACATGACCCGCGGCGATCGGCTGGGCCATTCCTGGCGTGACGGCAAGCTCAAATTTCCCGGCCTTGCCTCCGACTTCGCCGCCATGATCCGCGCTGCGCTGGCGCTGTATGAGGCGACTGGGCAGCAGCGCCTATCTCGATCGAGCGCTGGAGTGGCAGCGCGCGCTCGACCGCGACTATGCCGATGCAGCGACCGGAACCTATTATCTCACCGCCGCAGACGCCGAAGGACTGGTCATCCGCCCCGCGGCAACGACCGACGAAGCCACGCCCAATCACAACGCGGTCGCGGCGCAGAATCTCATCCGCCTCGCTTTGCTCACAGGCGACGACGGCTGGCGCGAGAAAGCCAACCGCTTGATCGCCGCCGTCGCGCCGGCGGCGGCTGAAAATCTTTACATGCACATGGCGCTGCTTAATGCCGTCGATCTGCGGCTGCGTGCCGCGCAAATCGTGGTGACCGGGGAGGGGCCGGGCGCGCAGGCATTGCTTGACGCCGCGCGCCGGATGTCACCGCTCGACCGCATCGTGCTGCACGCCGCGGCCGCCGCGACGCTGCCAGCCTCGCACCCGGCGCGTGAAATGATCGCAGCCGCCGCGGAGCCGCAGGCTTTCGTTTGCATTGGCGATACCTGCTCGCTGCCGGTGCGCGATCCCGCCGGCCTCAATGCCGCCATCGATGCGGTGCGACATTCTTGACGCTGCCATCCATTCGTGGATGATTCGTGCTTAGTGCAGGCTGGGGCCCAGCAAGAGAGACCGAAATCATGCGAAACGGAATCGTCTTGGCGGTTGCCCTGACCGCGCTGACCACGAGCGGCGCGCGGGCCGAGCAGTGGTGCGGCTATGCCACCCACAAAGATGCCGTCGTCGAGTGCGGCTATACAACGGCATCCGACTGCGAAACCGCCGTCGGCAAAGGCGGCATGTGTTTCGTCGATCCCGATCTGGCGCTTGCTACGCGGCGCGCGTCGCCTGTAATTGCCGCCAAGATCTCGCCGCGCGACTGAACCACCGCCGCGTGCCGCGCTGGGTTAGGTATTCATCGAGTTCGAAGAACTCGCTGTTGTTTTTGGTGTTGCGCAGCTTGTCGAGCAGGAAGTCGATGGCGTCCATCGTGCCCATCGGATTGAGGATGCGGCGCAGCACGTACATCTTCTTGAGCTGATCCGGCGGCACCAACAGCTCTTCCTTGCGGGTGCCGGAACGGGTGATGTCCATGGCCGGGAAGGTGCGCTTGTCGGCGACCTTGCGGTCGAGGATCAATTCCGAATTGCCGGTGCCCTTGAACTCTTCGAAAATCACTTCGTCCATGCGGCTGCCGGTGTCGATCAGCGCGGTGGCGATGATGGTCAGCGAGCCGCCTTCCTCGATATTGCGCGCGGCGCCGAAGAAGCGCTTCGGCCGCTGCAGCGCATTGGCGTCGACGCCGCCGGTGAGCACCTTGCCGGATGATGGCACCACGGTGTTGTAGGCGCGGCCGAGCCGGGTGATCGAATCGAGCAGGATGACGACGTCGCGGCCGTGCTCGACCAGGCGCTTGGCCTTCTCGATCACCATCTCCGCGACCTGGACGTGGCGCACCGCCGGCTCGTCGAAAGTCGAGGACACCACCTCGCCCTTCACCGAACGCTGCATGTCGGTGACTTCCTCCGGCCGCTCGTCGATCAACAGCACGATCAGATAACATTCCGGATGATTGTGCGTGATCGAGTGGGCGATGTTTTGCAAAAGCACGGTCTTGCCGGTGCGCGGCGGCGACACGATCAGCGCGCGCTGGCCCTTGCCGACCGGCGCCACGATGTCGATGACCCGCGCCGAGAGATCCTTTTTGGTCGGATCCTCGAATTCCATTTTTAGCCACTCGTCCGGATAGAGCGGCGTCAAATTGTCGAAGTTAACCTTGTGCCGCGCCTTTTCCGGGTCCTCGAAATTGAGCGAGTTGACCTTGAGCAGCGCGAAGTAACGCTCGCCCTCCTTGGGGCTGCGGATGTGGCCGTCGATGGTGTCGCCAGTGCGCAGGCCGAAACGGCGGATTTGCGAGGGCGAGACGTAGATGTCGTCAGGGCCGGGGAGATAATTCGCTTCCGGCGAGCGCAAAAAGCCAAAGCCGTCCGGCAGCACCTCGACGACGCCCTCGCCGACGATGTCGGTCTCGCGCGCGGAAAGCTGTTTGAGGATGCCGAACATCAGCTCCTGTTTGCGCATGGTCGACGCGTTCTCGACCTCAAGCTCTTCGGCGAAGGAGACGAGCTCCGCCGGCGTCTTGGTCTTAAGTTCTTGGAGTTTCATTTCCCGCATATGCAGAATGTCCTATGGAAATCGGGCCGGCGACGAAATGGAGATTTGCGGCGTCGCGGGCGAAGGGAAGATCGCAGGTCTTGGGTTGGAAGGGGCTTTGGGGCCCCGGACCCTGATGCACCCGGCGGCTCCAGTTCGCTGGAGCCAGAACGCAACTGCATCCGCCTACGTAGGGTGGGATAGCCGCAAGATAAGAAAAGACGGCTCGTCAGGCAAGTGCCGAACCGAACTTTGCACTAGCAACGCGTAAACGTCAGAACGGTTTCACCACCGCCAGAATGACAATAGCGATCATCAACACTGTCGGTACCTCATTGATAATCCTATAGAATCGTTGAGAATGCCGGTTGTTATCGGCGGCAAAATCCCTTACCCAACGGGCGAAAAATCCGTGCAGCACGGTAAGCGCCAGAACGAGCATAAGTTTCGTTCCGAGCCACCCCGAGGCGAACCATCCATACCGAGAATCAGGTCCGTGCCAGGCCAGCCACAGGCCCAACAGCCAGGTCGCGATCATTGCCGGATTGATGATGGCGCGTAACAGCCGCCGTTCCATCACCTTGAACGTCTCCGATTGAATCGAGCCCTTCTCGGCCGTGCAGTGATAGACAAAGAGCCGCGGCAAATAGAGCATGCCCGCCATCCAGGCGATCACCGCAATGATGTGGAAGGCCTTGACCCACTGGTACGTCATTGCCGCCACTTTCCCCATTTTCTGCCGCAGATTAATTCTATGACGCGGCACCGCGCACTCGAGCGATTAGCCGCTCGACATGCGCAATGGGCGTTTCCGGCAGCACACCATGACCCAGATTGAAAATAAACGCGCCAGCCGCGAAAGCGTCCAGGATCGCATCGACCGAACGATCGAGCGCTGCGCCTCCGACCAGCAACGCCAGCGGATCGAGATTGCCTTGAACCGGCCGTAGCTTTTGAATCTGCTCACGAGCAAAACCAAGATCGATCATCCAGTCGAGCCCAATCGCATCGACGGCAACCGCTGCGGCGTACTGCTTTAGCTTGGTGCCGGCGCCGCGCGGAAATCCGATGATCTTCGCTGCCGGAAAGGCTTCGCGCAGCTTAGCTACGATCCGGGCACACGGCTCGATACACCATTTGCGAAACTCATCCGGCGATAAAATCCCGGCCCAAGTATCGAATATCTGCACGGCGTCGACACCAGCCTCGAACTGTCGAATCAAATAACTCGCCGAAGCCCCGACCAGTATCTCGATCAGTTCCAGAAATTCATCGGGATGTCGGTAAGCAAATTGCCGCGCCGGCAGCTGATCCGCACTGCCACTGCCGGCAATCATGTATGTCGCAACCGTCCACGGCGCGCCGCAAAACCCCAGCAAAGCAACGGCCGGCGGCAATTGCTGTTTTACCAATCCAATCGTCTCGTAGACCGGCATAAGCTTGGCCTGATCGATCTCGCGCGACAGCCGGCGTAACGCCGAAGGGTTGTCAATCGCATCAAGCCGCGGTCCATTGCCTTCCTCGAAACTCACGCGTTGACCGAGCGCATGTGGCACCACCAAAATATCGGAGAACAGGATGGCCGCATCGAAGCCAAAACGCCGAATCGGCTGCAAGGTTATTTCCGCCGCCAACGGCGGATTAAAGCACAGATCGAGAAAGCTGCCGGCCTTGCTTCGAATTGCGCGATATTCGGGAAGATACCGTCCCGCCTGGCGCATCAGCCACAGCGGCGGAATGGCGCTTCTTTCGCCCGACAAAACAGAAATCAGGGGTTTGGTCACGAGAATATCCGGCACCCTCCATTCCCTACTAAATAAATTCTTAGAGTCTGTTGTAGTGCTTGGACGGTTGATTGGACTCATACATTTTGATCGTATCGTTCATCCGCGACTTACCCACATATCCCCGTAACAATCTAAAATCTCCGGATCGCCGAATTTCAACCATTTTCGGCATAAATCGATCGCCTCCATGGCAGAATTGAAGCGGTAGTCCACATTTCACCGTTGCCCCGAGCGACGACAAGTTTCCCATCTCGGCGCGGCACGGATGTGGATGGCCGAGCGAGTTATTCGCCTATTGTGCTTGCACCCCGGGGCAAGCCATGGCCTTCTCCACAGTCATCGACAGCTTGTCCTCTTAAGCCCGATCGATCCATGGCGCAGGCGGCAGGGTATTTTCACCTTCATCTGGTGTCCGACGCGACCGGCGAAACGCTGATCACGGTCGCACGGGCGGTGGCCGCGCAATATACGAAGGTGATGCCCGTCGAGCACGTGCACCCGCTGGTTCGCTCCCAAAAGCAGCTCGATCGGGTGTTGGCGGAAATCGAGGAATCGCCCGGCATCGTTCTCTACACGCTGCTCGAAGAAAACCTGGTCAAACGGCTGGAAGGCACGTGTCGCGAGCTTGGCTTGCCGTATCTATCGATCCTCGGCCCGGTGCTGCACCTGTTCCAGGCCTATCTTGGCGCGGAATCGACGCACAAAGTCGGCGCTCAGCATACGCTCAATGCCGAATATTTCCGCCGCATCGATGCGCTCAATTATACGATGCTGCACGACGACGGCCAGCAGACCGACGACCTGGAAGAGGCCGATGTCGTACTGGTCGGCGTGTCGCGAACGTCGAAGACGCCGACCTCGATCTATCTCGCTAACCGTGGGGTGAAAACGGCAAACGTGCCGTTGGTTCCGGGCGTTCCGCTGCCGGCGCACGTCGAACGCTTGAGCCACCCCCTGATTGTCGGGCTTTTTGCCACTCCGGAACGGATTGTGCAGATCCGGCAAAATCGGCTGCTCGGACTCAAAGTGCAACGCGACGACGATCAGTATATCGACCGCCAGTCGGTGGCCGACGAGATAGCCGCTTCGCGCCGGCTGTGCGCCAAGCACAATTGGCCGTTGATCGACGTAACCCGGCGCTCGATCGAAGAAACCGCCGCTGCGGTGCTTGCTCATCTCGGTGAGCGCCGCCGGCAGCGAGCTTCGTGAGCGCAGCATCGATGCCGCTATGGCTTGCCGAGGAACCGCTCGTGCTGGCCTCGCGCAGCAAAGCGCGGCAGACGCTGCTGACGGCCGCCGGGATTCCGATCGACGTTTGTCCGGCCGATCTCGATGAGCGCGGCTTGGAGGCATCGGCGTCCGCGACTGCGCCTGACGCGGTCGCCGCGCATTTGGCGCGGGCCAAAGCCGCCGCGGTGGCCAAGCTGCATCCGGGCCGCTTGACGCTCGGCGCCGATCAGGTGCTGGCGCTCGGCGCCGCGCGCTTTGCCAAGCCGGCCGATCGAGCGGCGGCGCGGACACAATTGCGCGCGCTTTGCGGCCGCACGCACGAGCTTCATTCGGCGATCGCCTTCGTGACCGACACGACCGTGATGTACGAACATGTCGATGTGGCGCGACTGACCATGCGTTCGTTCTCGGAGCGGTTCCTCGATCGCTATCTCGACGCCGCCGGCGAAGCGGCAACCGCCAGCGTTGGCGGCTATCAATTGGAAGGTCTCGGCATCCAATTGTTCGAGCGGGTGGACGGCGACTATTTCACCGTGCTGGGTTTGCCGCTTCTGCAGGCGTTGGATTTTCTCCGCCGGCAAGGGTGTCTCGGCCAATGAGCGGCGACGAACCATTCGTGCTGTGCCTGACCGGTTCGCTCGGCATGGGGAAATCGACCGCGGCCAAGTTCTTCGCCGCGGCCGGCGTGCCGGTGCACGATTCGGATGCCGTCGTGCATGCACTTTATGAAGGCGAGGCGGTACCGTTGATCGAGACGGCTTTTCCGGGCTCGGCCACGGACGGCAAGATCGACCGCAGCAAGCTTGCCGCGATGGTGCTCGACGACAACGCGGCGCTCGCCCGGCTCGAAGCTATCGTCCATCCGCTGGTTTTCGCCTCGCGGGAAAAATTCCTCGTCGCGGCGCGGGCCCGCGGCGCCGCGGTCGTGGTGCTCGACGTGCCGCTATTGTTCGAGACCGGCGCCGATTGCCGGTGCGATGCTGTCGTCGTGGTGTCGGCGCCGGCCGAGATCCAACGCCGGCGAGCTTTGCAGCGACCGGGCATGACCGAAGACAAATTCGCCGCCATCTTGAGGCAGCAAATGCCCGACGCGGAAAAGCGCCGTCGCGCCGATTTCATCCTCGACAGTTCACAGAGTTTCGATCACACCCGGGCGCAGATTGCAGACATTTTGCAACGCGTGGCTACAATGCCGCGACGGCACCGGTGATTCGCGTTTGGGCGGAATGAGATGCGCGAGATCGTTTTCGATACCGAGACCACCGGGCTTGATCCCATTCAGGGGGATCGTTTGGTCGAAATCGGCTGCATCGAGCTCGTCAATCGCTTCCCGACCGGGAAGACTTTTCACTGCTACTTCAATCCCGAACGCGACATGCCCGAACAGGCTTTTAAAATTCACGGCCTGAGCCGGCGAGTTTCTCAAGGATAAGCCCCTGTTCGCCCACAAAGTGGACGATCTCATCGCTTTTCTTGGTGACGCCCAGCTTGTCGCCCATAACGCCATGTTCGATCTCGGCTTCCTCAATGCCGAATTGGAGCGCGCCGGGAGAGCCGCGGTCAATCGCGAGAGGATAATCGACACCCTTCTGATCGCGCGCCGCAAGCATCCGGGCGGCGCCAATCGGCTGGACGACCTGTGCCTGCGCTATTCGATCGACAATTCGCGGCGCGTCAAGCACGGCGCCCTGCTCGATGCCGAACTGCTGGCCGAGGTTTACGTCGAATTGATCGGCGCGCGCCAGGCGCAGCTTGTTCTTTCACAGGCGGCGGCGCCTGCGGCGGCAAGCGGCGCGGCCATCGTGCTGCGCGAACGTCCGGCGCCGCTTGGCATTCGCCTGACCGCCGACGAAGCAGGCGGCGCATCGTCAGTTCATCGCCAGCCTCGGCGACAACGCCATCTGGCGCGATTACGTCAGCTTGGATTGAGCGGCGCCTCCGGCGAGGCCTGCATTCCGAGCCGCTGGCGATATAGCCCGGCGAAATCGATCGGTTCCAGCAGCAACGGCGGGAATCCGCCATTGCGTGTCGCCGTGGCGATGATTTCGCGGGCGAACGGAAACAACAGGCGCGGACACTCGATCATGACCGCCGGCTGCATACTGTCGGGCGGCACGTTGACGATGCGAAACACGCCGGAATACATCAATTCGAAGCCAAACATCACCATGCCTTGGGATTCGGCCTTGCCATCCAGGCGTAGCGTCACTTCGATGTCAGTCTCGGTCAGGGGCGCGGCGTCGACCCCGATATTGATGCTGATCGCAGGTTGCTGGGCGCTTGGCGCCATCGAGCGCGGCGCGTTAGGATTTTCAAATGAAAAATCCTTGACGTATTGCGTGAGAACGCCGATTTGCGGCGGCGGCATTTGCGCCATTCCGGTCTGCGGCGCGGGGCCGCCATTGGTCGCTGACATTCTTGCCTCCGGCCTCTAGCTAGCTGCGGCTTGGCTAACATAGGGGGAGGGGGGCGAACAATGCCGGCGATGTCGCCGCGGCATGGCTTTATCGCGCGGTTCGGCGACGATTCCGGCGGATTTGCCTAAAAGCATGTCACTCGAGCCTCGCTTCCATTGTTGGCGTAGCAGACGTGATCGTCTAATCTTGCCGTCGGTACGCTTTAGCTTGATCAGCGGCCACTGGATGGCTTCCGTTGCGTGCTTACATAGTACGGGGAGCCGGAATTCTTCTGTGTCGGCCGGTTTTGGCCGTCATTGGAACATACCGTCCCGCGACGAGCGCCGTTGAAAGAATGCCAGACGTGTTCGACATTTACACCATCATCTTCCTGGCGCTGGCGGTTTTCATATTCCTGCGCCTGCGCAGCGTATTGGGCCAGCGCACCGGCCGCGAACGGCCGCCTTACGATCCCTATTCGGCGCGCGATGCGGTGCGCAGCCCGGCCGCCGACAAGGTGGTGACGCTGCCGCCGCGTTCCCCGGAAGCATCGCCGCGGCCGGTCGAGGCCGCGCCAGCCCCTGCCGCCGAGCGCTGGAAGGACATCGCCGAGACTGGGTCGACGATCGCCGCCGGTCTCGATGCGATCGTCGGCGCCGATCCGAATTTCGACGCCAAGCATTTCATCACCGGCGCCCGCACCGCTTACGAGATGATCGTGACCGCCTTTGCCGGCGGCGACCGCCGGCAATTGCGCAGTCTGTTGTCGCGCGAAGTGTTCGACGGCTTTGACGCCGCAATCACCGAACGCGAGCGTCGCAGCGAGACCGTAGAGACACGCTTTGTCTCGATCGACGCTTCGACCATTACCGCGGCCGAGTTGCGCAATCGGTCAACGGCGCAGATCACTATCCGATTCGTGTCAAAGCTGGTTTCCGCCACGCGCGACCGCGCCGGCACCGTGATCGACGGCAGCGCCGAAAAGGTGACCGACGTCACCGACGTGTGGACCTTCGCGCGCGACATTGCCTCGCGCGATCCGAACTGGAAAGTGGTCGCGACCGAAGCCGGACAATGAGTCCGGCGATGCGGCCGCCGCCGGCGTCGGGCCGGGGCTTGCGCCTCTTCGTTGTGTTCATTGGCATGCTTGGTTTTGCGCTGACGGCCCACGCGCAAGAGCGCTCGCCGATCGTATTTCCGAACACGCAATATGAACCGGTCGATTGGGCTGATCTGGAGGGCTGGGACACTGACGATCATGCCATTGCCTTTGCTGCATTCCTGACCAGCTGCCGCACGCTCGACGCCAAGCATCGCCGCGAGCAGGATTTGACGGCGATACCTTCCGCGCTGCGGGACATTTGCGGGCTGGCGCGTGGTGCCGTACCGCTCGATGAGGACGGCGCGCGGAAGTTTTTCGAGGAAAATTTCCGGCCCATCCGTATCAACAGGCTGGGCGATAGCGACGGTTTTCTCACCGGCTATTACGAACCGATCATTGCCGGGTCGCGCGTGCCGACCGGCGAGTTCACCGCGCCGCTTTATCGTCGGCCGCCCAACCTCGTCGTCTCCGGCTGGCGCCGGCTTGGCAAGGATGCGTTTCCAAGCAAGGGTGTTCGTGTCGGTCGCCGCGTCGGCCGACGCAAGATCGTGCCGTATTACTCGCGTGCCGAAATCGAAGATGGCGCGCTCGACGGCTGGCACCTCGAAATCTGTTATTTGCACGATCAGGTCGACGTTTTATTCGCGCAAATTCAGGGGTCGGCCCGGATCAGGCTGGAAGACGGCACCATTCTGCGGGTCAACTATGACTCGCACAATGGCTGGCCCTATACGCCCGTCGGCCGCATCCTGGTCGACGACAAGATCATGACCAAGGACCAGGTATCGATGCAGAGCATTCGCGCCTGGATGGAGGCCAATCCGGCTCAAGCCAACGCGGTGCGCCGTGAAAACAAGTCCTACGTATTCTTCCGCATCACCGATCTCGCCACCGAAGACGAAGCGGTCGGCGGGGAGGGTGTCGAACTGGTGCCGGGGCGCTCCATCGCCATCGATCGCTCGCTGCACGCCTACGGTACGCCGTTCTTCATCGAGGCTGAGTTGCCGATCGCCAACCAAAAGGCGGAAACAAAATTCGATCGCCTCGTCATCGCGCAAGATACCGGATCGGCGATCGTCGGACCGGCGCGCGCCGATATTTATTTCGGCGCCGGCGACGAAGCTGCCCGCATTGCCGGCCGCATCAAGCATGCCGGCGCGTTCATCATGCTCATTCCGCGGCAACTCGATCCGGTCGAGGCCGGCCGCGACACGCCGTTGCCGCCGGAGCGCCCCAGCCAATTCAGCCTGAGCTTCACCACGATGGAGGATCCGACAGCGGTCGATCCGCCCGCGGGGAACACGCCAGCTCCGGCCAAGCCCGCGGCTGCAGCCGCTCCAGTGTCTCCTGCTGCGCCTCAGGTGAATGGTGCGTCGCGGCGGAAAAAATGAGCCGCCGCCGCAATTTGAGCGATGAGGAACACGCGTTGTGGGTCGGTTATGCGCGCTCGATCAAGCCGCTAAAGCCGGTAAAAACAGCGCACAAACGAGACCCCGGTCCGGGCCGTGCGACGGGCCGGGAGGCGCTTCAAAAAGCCGATCAAGAAGCACGCGCCTCGCCACAAACCTCGGTGCGACGGGACCCGGCGCCGGTGACGAAATCCCCTCCGCTCGCGCCATTCGACCGCCGGCTCAAGCAGCGCGTCGCGCGCGGCCGCGACGCCATCGACGCGCGCATCGACCTGCATGGCATGACGCAGCGGCAAGCGCATTCAGCGCTGCTCCGTTTTCTGCGCCAGGCCCAGGCGGAAGATGCCAAGGTGGCGCTGGTGGTGACCGGCAAAGGCGGCGGCGACGGTGGCGTCACGGGCGTGTCCGAGCTCGGCGGGCGCGGCGTGCTGCGGCGACAAGTGCCGCTATGGCTCGCACTGCCGGAATTCCGCCACTTCGTTGTCGGCTTCGACGAGGCGCATGTCAGTCATGGCGGACAAGGCGCGATTTACGTGCGCCTACGGCGCGCGAGGTAGAGCAAATCATCGCGCTTACCCGCTCATGCGTTAACCTTAACGCAGAGAAAGCCACACAAGCTGCAAGAATTGGTCAATTTCGCCTGCGAGAAACGCGTCTCGTTCTGCAGCCGTACTGCAGCGCAGTTGTTCGCAGGAGTGCTCATGTCCGACAATCTCGCCATGCCGATGAGGTCGGCTCCGACCGGCAGCAGCGTCACCGATGCGCGCATCCTCGCCCAGGTCGAGAAATGGATGGCGTTGATCCGCGAGATCAAGCAAGAGCGCGCCAAAAACTAGTCGATCTTGATCCCGGCCGATTTGATGACGGCGCTCCATTTCGCGGTATCCGCCTCCAGCCACTTGCGAAGCTCGTCCGGGCTCGAGCCGCCGGCCGCATAGGCGGTGCGCGCGAGCTTGTCTTTGATCGCAGGCACGGCAAGCACCGCGGTAATGTCGGCGCTCATCTTGTTGATGATTTGCGCCGGCGTCTTGGCCGGCAGGAAAACGCCCTGCCATGAATCGACCGCGTAGCCGGGGACGCCGGCTTCGGCGATGGTCGGCAATTCCGGCTCCGCCGCCGATCGCACGGCGCCGGTCGTCGCCAGCGCACGCACTTGGCCCGGACCGCGAATAGGTCAGCAACTCGCCGCTGCCGAAATAGCAGTCGATGCGGCCGGGGATGAGATCGATGAAGGCCGGCGCCGCGCCGTGATAAGGCACGTGCGTCATCTTGATCCCGGCCATCTGCATGAACAGCGCCTCGGTGAGATGCGGCGCGCTGCCGGTGCCGGGGGAACCCATGATCAGCTTGCCCGGATGCGCTTTCGCGTCGGCGATGAATTCCTTGACGGTCTTGGCCGGCAAGGAATTCGGCACCACCATGAAGAATGGAAATTTGGCGACCAGCGATACCGGCGCGAGATCGACCTGCGGATCGTAATCGAGCGAATGGTAGAGACCGGCGACTGTCGCCAGCGACGAGGTGCCGTAGAGCGCGGTGTAGCCGTCGGGCTCGGAGCGGGCGACGAATTCGTTGCCGACATTGGTGCCGCCGCCCGGCTTATTTTCGATGACGACCTGCTGGCCCCACAACGTCGACAGCTGGTCGGCCAGCACGCGCGCCACCGTATCGGTCGGTCCGCCGGCCGCCAGCGGCACGATCAAACGAACGGAACGATTGGGCCAAGCGCTCGGCTGCGCTCGTGCAAACAGCGTTGGTGCGAATGTCGATGCCGCAGAAACCGCAATCAAGCGGCGACGCGTGAGCATGGCCACCCTCCCGGACTGGAGCAGGAAGATTACCGGCAAATCTCGGCCCGCGCCATGCACCGCAACGCGTCACAGTGACCGGGCGGCGGCGGGGGCGGTTACAGGATAAACCGGCTCAGATCGGCGTTCTTGGCGAGATCGCCGACGTGCTTGTGCACATAGGCGGCGTCGATCTTCACCGTCTCGCCGGAGCGGTCCGGCGCGCCGAACGACACGTCGTCGAGCACGCGCTCCATCACGGTCTGCAGCCGCCGCGCGCCGATATTTTCGACGCTCGAATTCACCGCCACGGCGACGTCGGCCACGGCGTCGATCGCATCCTCGGCAAATTCCAGCGTCACGCCCTCGGTCGCCATCAGCGCGATATATTGCTTGATCAGCGAGGCCTCCGGTTCGGTAAGGACGCGCCGCATGTCGTCGCGCGTGAGCGGCTTGAGCTCGACGCGGATCGGCAGCCGGCCCTGCAATTCGGGCAACAGGTCGGACGGCTTCGAAATGTGGAAGGCGCCCGAGGCGATGAACAGAATGTGGTCGGTCTTCACCGCGCCGTGCTTGGTGGCGACCGTGGTGCCTTCGATCAGCGGCAACAGATCGCGCTGCACGCCCTCGCGCGACACGTCGGCGCCGCCGCGGCCGTCGCGCGCGCAGATCTTGTCGATCTCGTCGAGAAATACGATGCCGTTGTTCTCGACGACTTTGATCGCTTCCTGGGTCAGCTGATCGGTATCGAGCAGCTTGTCGGATTCCTCGTTGATCAGGATGTCGTGGGAATCCTGCACCGTGACTCGCCGCGTCTTGGTGCGGCCGCCGCCGAGCTTGCCGAAAATATCGCCGATCGAGATCGCGCCCATTTGCGCGCCAGGCATGCCGGGAATATCGAACAACGGCATGCCGCCGCCGGCAGACTGCACCTCGATCTCGATCTCCTTGTCGTTGAGCTCGCCGGTGCGCAGCTTCTTGCGGAATGCCTCCTTGGTCGACGCGCTGGCGCCGGCGCCGACCAGCGCATCGAGCACGCGATCCTCGGCGGCTTGCTGCGCGCGTGCCTGCACGTCCTTGCGCTTTCGCTCCCGCGTCAAGCCGATGGCGACCTCGACGAGATCGCGCACGATCTGCTCGACGTCGCGGCCGACATAGCCGACCTCGGTGAATTTGGTCGCCTCGACTTTGAGGAACGGCGCGCCGGCAAGCTTGGCGAGGCGGCGGGCGATTTCGGTCTTGCCGACGCCGGTCGGCCCGATCATCAAGATGTTCTTCGGCAGCACCTCTTCACGCAGCCGGTCGTCGAGCTGCAGCCGACGCCAGCGATTGCGCAGCGCGATCGCGACCGCGCGCTTGGCGTCGTTCTGGCCGACGATGAAGCGGTCGAGCTCGGAGACGATTTCGCGGGGGGAAAAGTCGGTCACGCTTTCAACGTCTCGACTGTGACATTGCGGTTGGTGTAGACGCAGATTTCGGCGGCGATATCGAGCGCGCGGCGCACGATCGCCTCGGCATCGAGCGGCCCGTCGGCGAGCGCGCCGCGCGGCGGCCAGCGCGTAATTGCCGCCGGAACCGATGCCGACGATGCCGGCTTCGGGCTCCAGCACGTCGCCGGTGCCGGTGAGCACCAGCGAGACGTCCTTGTCGGCGACGATCATCATGGCTTCGAGCCGGCGCAAAAAGCGGTCGGTGCGCCAGTCCTTGGCAAGCTCGACCGCGGCGCGCGTGAGCTGGCCGGGATATTGTTCGAGCTTGGATTCCAGCCGCTCGAACAGAGTGAAAGCGTCGGCGGTGGCGCCGGCAAAGCCGCCGATAACGTCGCCTTTGCCGAGCCGGCGCACCTTCTTGGCATTGGCTTTGACGATGGTCTGGCCGATCGAAACCTGGCCGTCGCCGCCGACCGCGACCAGGCCGCCTTTGCGGACGGTCAGGATGGTGGTGCCGTGCCAGAGAGCGGCTTGGCCGATTTCGGATGATGACATGCGCCGGAAAACCACGGGTCAAGGGAGATCTTGGGTCAGGGGAAGATTTAGGAGTTGGCCGCCGCCAATGCAAATCTGCCGGCGGCGGGTGGCGGGTCGGACCAAGCCCTGATAAAAGGCGCGCCATCGCGCTGCGGAGAGCGCGATGCGCAAGGGCGCGGTGAAGCGCAAGACCAAGGAAACCGACGTCGAGGTCGCGATCGATCTCGACGGCACCGGTGCGTCGTCGATCGCGACCGGCATCGGCTTCCTCGATCACATGCTCGACCTGTTGGCGCGGCATTCGCGCATCGACATCGCCGTCAAGGCCAAGGGCGATCTGCACATCGACCACCACCACACCACCGAGGATGTCGGCATCGCGCTCGGCCAGGCGCTCAAGCAGGCGCTCGGCGACATGAAGGGCATTACCCGCTATGCCGACGTGCATGTGCCGATGGACGAGGCGCTGACCCGCGTGGCGATCGACATTTCGGGCCGGCCGTTTCTGGTGTTCAAGGTCGAGTTCGGGCGCGCCAAGATCGGGCCGTTCGATACCGAGCTGATTGCAGGAATGGTTTCAGGCCTTCGCCGTCAATGCCGCGGTGACGCTGCACGTCGCCACGCTGTATGGCAGCAACGACCATCATATCGCCGAATCCTGCTTCAAGGGTCTGGCGCGGGCGCTGCGTGCGGCGGTCGCCATCGATCCGCGGGCCGCCAACGAGGTGCCGTCGACCAAGGGCACGCTCGGCGGCTAGAGCATGTCCCGCAAAAGCGGGAACCGGTTTTGCGGCAAGGACATGCTCAAATACTGGCATGATCCGGAAAAGTGGAAAGCGGCTTTCCGATAGGATCAAGCTACATGAATACTCCTAGACGACAAAGCCTCTGAAAGACAAAGCCGATGTCCGTTTATACCGTCCATGAGCCGCCGCTGCGGGGCGCCGACGCTTCGGCCGAGCCGGAGCGCTTTGTCTTTGTGCGCGACGGTTTTCATTGGTGGGCCTTCCTGCTCGCGCCGCTGTGGATGCTGTGGCACCGGCTGTGGCTGGTGTTCGTGATCTATCTTGTCGTTGTCGCGGCCTTGACTCGGCCTTGCGCAGCTCGGCGCGTCGGCCTGCCGTCGATCCGTTCGTCGGCCTCCTGATCTCGCTTTGGTCGGGCTTCGAGGCCGGCACGCTGCGGCGCTTCACGCTCGGCGCCGGCGCTGGAGCAATGTCGGCGATCGTCAGCGGCGACGATCTCGAAGACGCCGAGCGGCGGTTTTTCGACGGCTGGTCCGCGACGCAGCGCCGCTCGAGCGCGCGCCGCGCCGCGGCAAGCGCCGCCGCCGCCGCCGGCGCAGCCGGCGTCGCACGCGGACCGATACGCCCGGCGTCATCGGCCTGTTTCCCGAGCCGGGAGCGCTAGCGGTGAGCGTCGCCATCGTCGATTACGGCTCCGGCAATCTGCATTCGGCCGCCAAGGCGTTCGAGCGCGCGGCGCATGATGCCGGCTTGGATCAGCCGATCGTGGTGACGCAGCGATCCGGCCGTGGTGGCGCGCGCCGATCGCGTGGTGCTGCCCGGGGTCGGCGCCTTTGCCGATTGCCGGCGCGGGCTCGATGCGGTGGCCGGCATGGTCGAGGCGCTCGAAGAGGCGGTGCGCCGCAAGGGCCGGCCGTTCTTCGGCATCTGCGTCGGCATGCAGCTGCTGGCCGAGCGCGGCCGCGAATACGAGGTCACCGAAGGTCTCGGCTGGATCGCCGGCGAGGTCGATCGCATCACGCCGGCCGATCCGAACCTGAAAATCCCGCATATGGGCTGGAACACGCTCAACGTCGCGCGGCCGCACCCGCTGCTCGACGGTCTCCCGCTCGGACCGCAAGGCCGGCACGCCTATTTCGTGCACTCCTATCAGCTCAATGCCGGCGCAACGCGGCCGATCTCGTGGCCGAAGCCGACTACGGCGGCGCCGGTGACCGCGATCGTCGGCCGCGACAATATCGTCGGCACGCAATTTCATCCCGGAGAAGAGCCAGAAGCTCGGGCTGGCGCTGATCGCGAATTTCCTGAAGTGGAAGCCGTGATTCTTTTTCCCGCCATCGATCTGAAGAACGGCGAATGCCGTGCGCCTGCAGCAAGGCGACATGGCGCGCGCGACGGTGTTCAACCGCGATCCGGCGGCGCAGGCGCACGCCTTCGAGGCGCAGGGCTTCGAATATCTCCACATCGTCGATCTCGACGGCGCCTTTGCCGGCAAGCCGATGAACGCGCGGCGGTCGAGCGCATCCTCGCCGCGGTGAAAATCCCGGTGCAGCTCGGCGGCGGCATTCGCGACCGCGCCACGATCGAGGCCTGGCTCGGCAAGGGCGTCGCGCGCGTCATCATCGGCACCGCCGCGGTGCGCGATCCGGCGCTGGTCAAGGAGGCGGCGCGCGCACATCCGGGCCGCGTCGCGGTCGGGCTCGACGCGCGCGACGGCAAGGTCGCGGTCGAAGGCTGGGCGGAGACCTCGGAGCTGATCGGCGCTCGAAATCGCGCGGCGCTTCGAGGACGCCGGCGTCGCCGCCATCATCTATACCGACATCGCGCGCGACGGCATGCTCAAGGGCCTCAACCTCGACGCCACCATCGCGCTCGCCGATAAAATTTCGATTCCGGTGATCGCCTCGGGCGGCCTCGCCTCGCTCGACGACGTGCGCGCCTTGCTCGAGCCGCGCGCGCAAAAACTGCAGGCGCCATCGTCGGCCGCGCGCTCTATGACGGCCGGCTCGATGCGGCCGCGGCGCTTTCGCTTGCTGCGCGGCGCGCAGGCGACGGCCTGACATGTTCAAGGTCCGCGTCATTCCCTGCCTCGACGTCAAGGACGGCCGCGTCGTCAAAGGCGTCAATTTCATCAATCTGCGCGATGCCGGCGATCCGGTCGCTGCCGCGATCGCCTATGACGAAGCCGGCGCCGACGAGCTCACCTTCCTCGACATCACCGCCAGCCACGAAAATCGCGGCATCATGCTCGACGTGGTCCGGCGCACCGCGGAAGCCTGTTTCATGCCGCTCACCGTTGGCGGCGGCGTGCGCACCATCGACGACATCCGCGCGCTGCTGGCGTCGGGCGCCGACAAGGTCTCGATCAATACCGCGGCGGTGTCGCGTCGCGAGTTCGTCAAAGAGGCGGCGGAAAAATTCGGCGACCAATGCATCGTGGTCGCGATCGATGCCAAGAAAGTATCGCCGCCGGCGGAGCCGGAGCGCTGGGAAATTTTCACCCATGGCGGCCGCCACCCGACCGGCATCGACGCCGTCGGCTATGCGCGCGAAGTCGTCGCGCTCGGCGCCGGCGAAATCCTGCTGACCTCGATGGATCGCGACGGCACCCGGCAAGGCTACGATATCGCCCTCACCCGCGCGGTCGCCGATGCGGTGTCGGTGCCGGTCATCGCTTCGGGCGGGGTCGGCAATCTCGATCACCTGGTCGCCGGCATCCGCGACGGCCACGCCACCGCCGTGCTGGCCGCCTCGATCTTTCATTTCGGCGAGTATTCGGTCCGCCAAGCCAAGGACTATATGGCCGGCGCCGGGCTGCCGATGCGGCTCGATCCCTGACCTGGCTATGAGAATGGCTTGAGAATATTTGCCGCAGAGGTGATAAGGAGCCGGCTATGCCGACGTTTACGCTTCACGACCTCGAAAGGCGCGTTAACGACCGCGCCCGCGAGAGCGCGGACGTCTCCTACACCCGCAAATTGCTCGACCGCGGCGTGAGCCATTGTGCCAAAAAATTGGGCGAGGAAGCCGTCGAAGCGGCCATTGCGGCGGTCGGTGAGGATAAGGACCGCATGATCGCGGAAGCCGCCGACGTGCTCTATCACCTTTTGGTCGTGCTCCACGCCCGCGGCATCACGCTCGATGAGGTCGAGGCCGAGCTCGGCGCGCGCACCCGCCAATCGGGCCTCGACGAGAAGGCTTCGCGCAAGAGCGGCTGAGGTCCGACCGAATGGAGCAACGCACCGAAGCCGACGTCTCGCCCTATCGGGTCTTCTCACGCATCGACTGGGCGACGCTTCGCGAAGATACGCCGATGACATTGAAGCGTGCCGAAGTGACCCGGCTGCGCTCGATGCACGACCGGCTCGATATGTCGGAGGTCGAGGACATTTATCTGCCGTTGTCGCGGCTATTGTCGCTCTATGTCGCCGCGACGCAAAATCTGTTTCGCGCCCAGCAGGGCTTTCTCGGCACCGAAGACGCCAAGGTGCCCTACATTATCGGCGTCGGCGGTTCGGTCGCCGTCGGCAAGTCGACCACCGCGCGCGTGCTGCAAGCGCTGTTGGCGCGCTGGCCGAACGTGCCCAAGGTCGATCTGATCACGACCGACGGCTTTCTCTACCCCAATGCCGTTCTCGACCGCGAAGGCCTGATGGAGAAGAAAGGCTTTCCGGAAAGCTACGACCTGCCGGCTTTGCTGCGCTTTCTCTCCGACATCAAAGCCGGCCAGCACCCGGTGCGCGCGCCGGTCTATTCGCATCTGATCTACGACGTCATTCCCAATCAATGGATCGAGATCGAACGCCCGGAAATTCTGATCGTCGAAGGTCTCAATGTATTGCAGGCCGGCCGCTTGCCGAAGGACGGCAACGCCGTCCCGTTCGTCTCGGACTTTTTCGATTTCTCGATCTATCTCGACGCCGAGGAAGCGGTGCTGCTGTCGTGGTATGTCAGCCGGTTCCTGACGCTCCGCGGCACCGCCTTCGCCGACCCGAAGTCGTACTTCCACCGCTATGCGCGGCTGTCCGACGACGAGGCGATCGCCACCGCAACGGCGATCTGGGACAGCATCAACCTCGTCAATCTGCGCGAGAATATTCTGCCGACGCGGCCGCGCGCCGATCTGATCCTGAAAAAGGGCGAAAGCCATCAGGTCGAAGAGGTGGCGTTGCGGCGGTTATAATTGTTACGCCGCTACGGCGGCCACTATCGGCTTAGCGAGCGCGGCGGCCAGCCGCTCGCGGTCGAGCGGCTTGACCAGAAAGCCGTCCATGCCGGCGGCGATGCTGTCCTCGCGGTCTTCGGCGGATGCGCTGGCGGTCAGCGCGATGATACGGGTGCGCGGACTGTCGTCCTCGGCCTCGAGCAAGCGGATGCGGCGCGTGGCCTCGACGCCATCCATGCCCGGCATGTGCAAATCCATCAGCACGCGGTCAAAAGGCACGCCGGCGTCGCGTGCGGCGAGCCAGCATTCGATGGCGCCGCCGCCGCTGCCGGCCATGGTCGGACGGTGGCCGAGCTTGACCAAAAGGGCACGGACGAGAAGCGCATTGATCTCATTGTCCTCGGCGACCAGAACCGAGAGGCCGCCGCCGGCGGGCGCAATGCTTGGTATTTCGACGGGTTCGGTCGCGGCGCCGTGATCGAAGGCATCGTCGGGCGCAAAGCGCGCCGCGAGCGAAACCGCGCGTACCGGCTTGATCAAAAAGCCGGTAAAGCCCGCCTCTTTGAGCGCGGCGAGTTCACTGCGCATCGCCGGCGTGACCAACACGATCCGCCGCGGGATTTTCGCGGCGCTGCGCGCCAGCGCCGCGCTCGCGGCGCGACCGAGCGCATGATCGACCAAAACGGCGCTCCACGGCTGCTCCGGAAGCAGCGCCGTCGCGACCGCCTCGTCGGGAACGATCGTTGTGCGCGCTCCCCAGCGCTGCAGGCGCCGCGCCAGCAATGACGCTTCGACCACGGCCGGGGCGACGATGAGAATGTCGTTGCCGGAAAGGTCGGGTACTGCCACCGGCGGCTCGTCGGCGTCGCCGGCGCGCGGCAGCGGCACGGTGACGCGAAAGTTCGAACCTTGACTTGGCATGCTGTCGATGGCGATCGATCCGCCCATGTGCTCGGCGATGCGCTTGGCGATGCTAAGACCGACGCCGATGCCGTCGAATTTGCGGGTCGAGCCGACATCGGCCTGCTCGAATTCGAGGAACACGCGGGTCTGATCTTCGGGCGCTATGCCGATGCCGGTATCGCGTACGGCAATCACGATTTCGTCGGGATGCGCCGCCGGCTCGACGATGATCGAAACGCCCCCGGTTTCGGTGAATTTGATCGCATTGCCGACCAGGTTGAAAATGACTTGGCGCAGCCGCGCCGCATCGCCGACCACCCGCGAGGGCAAACGCTCGTCGACATAGCTGCAGATTTCGAGACCTTTGGTCTGCGCGCGGGGACCCAACAGTTCGACCGCCTCCTCGACAAAAGCGGCAAGCGCGAACGGCCGCGGCGCGAGATCGAGCCGGCCGGCCTCGATCTTCGCTAGATCGAGCAATTCCTCGATGAACGACACCAAGGTGCCGCCGGACGATTTCATCGCCTTGAGATAGGTCGCCTGCTCCGGCCCAAGCGGCGTGTCGCCCAGGAGATCGGCCATGCCGAGGATGCCGTTAAGGGGGGTGCGGATTTCATGCGAGACCATGGCCAGGAAGCGCGACTTGGCGCGGTTGGCGGCCTCCGCCTGGTCGCGCGCATCCGCCAGCGCGCGCTCGGCGATGACGCGGTCGGTCACGTCGCGGCCGACGCTTTGCATCTCGCTCGCCCCATCGGAGCGCACGGTGACTTCGCGCCAGGCGATCCAGCGCGCGCCGTCAGGCGCGGCGATGTTCTGGTCGTAGACCCGCGTGCCGTCGGCCAGCAGCGCGGTCTCGCCTTGCGCTGTCCACCGGAAGCGCAAAGCCGGTGCCTAACAGCGCCTCGCGCGGACGCCCGGCGAGCGTGCAGAAGGCATCATTGGCGTAGGTGATCGCGCCATCACCGTCGCGGCGAACGATAACGTCGCCCTGCGCCTCGAAAAAATTCTGGGCGCGCTCCTGGGCTTCCTTGAATTCCCAATGACGGTCTTCCGCCTCGTCGAGACGCGCCTCAAGCCCGCGCAATTCGGCCTTCATCTGGCGGATGCGCGAAAGCAAAATGCCCATGCCGCCGCAGGCCGCGCCGAACAGGGCGGCGACGCCGATGGCGAACGAATTCGGATCGTAATGTGCAGCGGGAGCGGTGGCGCCCGACAAAAAGCCGAAGGCCACCGCAAACGACATCGAGGTAATGGCAAGCGCGCGGACGACGAGCGAGAGGAGCCGGCGGCTGAGGATGGCGGATTTCCCGATAGTGGCGCGATTGCGCATGGTCCCTGTCCCCGCTTGGCACGGACGGCCGGCTCGGCGGCAAGCCGCGTCCAGCCCCGGTTTAGCGCTGTGGCGTGGACGATCTTGGCCTTGGAACCTTGCCTATTGCTTGCGCCAAAGGCGGCGCTAAGGACGCTTTCGGATGCGATTGGAGGAAGGGTTGATGCTTTGTTAACATGCGGCGGCCTCAAGACGTTTGGGGCCGATCGTTGGACGCCGCGATCGAAAGCGCCGGCCGGAGAAATCGGATGGACAAGGTTGTGAATTCTAAGCGCTCGCGCGCGAAAGCCGGCGGCCCGCGTGCCGCCGAGCGCCCATCACGCGCGGAGACCGAAGCGGCGGTGCGCACGCTGATCCGCTGGGCCGGCGACGATCCGGATCGCGAGGGACTTCGTTCCACTCCGGCGCGGGTGGTGCGCGCCTACGAAGAATGGTTCTCCGGCTACAGCGACGATCCGCGCGAGTATCTCAAGCGCACCTTCGAAGAGACCGGCGGCTACGACGAGGTCGTGGTGCTGCGCGATATCCGCTTCGAATCGCATTGCGAGCACCATCTCGCGCCGATCATCGGCCGGGTGCATATCGGCTATCTGCCGCGCAGTCGCGTGGTCGGCATTTCCAAACTGGCGCGGCTGGTCGAGGTTTTTGCGCGGCGCTTGCAGATCCAGGAAAAGATGACGGCGGAGATCGCGTCCTGCCTCGACGCCGTGCTCAAGCCGCATGGCGTCGCCGTGGTGACCGAGGCGACGCATCAATGCATGACGACGCGCGGCGTGCACAAGCCCGGCGTCACCATGGTCACGAGCCGCATGCTCGGCGTGTTTCGCGATCACGCCGAAACGCGGCAGGAATTCTTGTCCGCCATCGGCATGCGCGGCGGGGCTCACGGCAACGGGACGGGATGAGGCTTACGATGCCGCCGCGGGCGACACGATGATCGCGTCGGCGCGCGGGGCTTACGCCGCCCGCCTGACCTCGTCGGCGAGCGCCCGGTAGGACAACGCCTCCGCCAGATGCACGCGGCCGACTTTGTCGAGGCCGTCGAGATCGGCGAGCGTGCGCGCGACGCGGAGCACGCGGTGGTAGCCGCGGGCGGTGAGCCGCATGGCGTCGGCGGCCTCGCGCAGCAGCGCCAGCCCGCTGGCATCCGGCCGCGCCACGTCTTCCAGCACCGCGCCCGACACTGTGGCATTGCTGCGGACGTGCGGCAGGCCGATCGCGGCATAGCGCGCCGCCTGCCGCTCGCGGGCGAGCGCCACGCGCTCGGCGATTTCGCGGCTGCCTTCGGTCGGGGGCGGCAGGATGAGGTCGGCCGCGGTGACCGCCGGCACTTCGATATGCAGGTCGATGCGATCGAGCAGCGGGCCGGAAATCCGCCCCTGATAATCGGCGGCGCAGCGCGTATTGAGGCCGCGGCGGCAAGCGAAGCCGGGCTCGTCGGCGCGGCCGCAGCGGCACGGATTCATCGCCGCGACCAGCATGAAACGCGCCGGATAGGTGACGCGGTGATTGGCGCGCGCGATGGAAACTTCGCCGGTTTCCAGCGGCTGGCGCAGCGAGTTCGAGCGCCTGCGGTTGGAATTCCGGAATTATGTAGCAGTCTCACCGCTTGCCGCGCGCTCGCGGGGCGCGCTATGAAACCCGGCCAAGAGGGGTTTCCCGCATGGCCGGTATCCGTCGCTTTATTCGCGTCGTTTTGGCATTCGTTTCAGCCGCGATCCTTGTCCCGGTCATCGGCGAATTTTTCATTGATTTGATTACCTGCTTGGCCGACGACGACGAGTGGACATCGATCGCAATGAATTTCGGGGCGAGACAATCTATCTTCCCGATTTGCTCGCAGCGGCACCCTCTCTCGGGCAAAATCTTCGAACGCTGCCTAATTCGCGGTCCAGTTTTTGTGAAGCTTCAAGGGCACAACACCCTGGCATTCTGCTCCAGCGCAAATCCGACACAGACCATCCTCACCCTCCAAGAAGGGTCGCCAATTATCGGCGCGTGCATCGCTGATCACACCACGTTCAGGCAATGCTTCTTCGATACTGTGACGCTAGTTGGGACGCCGGAGGACACCCGCAATTACCGCCGAGGCGTCGATCCGCTTTCACTTGAACAGTGGAAAAAAAGAGTTCGATTTCCGCTCATAACCGATGAGCCTGACCGATGAGCCTGCGCAAATTTGCGCACCCTCAAAAGGCAAATTTGCCTCTTGCTTTGAGGGTAGGCCAATTGGCCTACCCTGCGGGGAGGGTCCCTCAATTGAGGCACGGTCCACCAATTGGCGGACCCTCGGAGGGAGTGGAAATTTTGACACCCTACGAGCCGTTCAAATGGACCGTTTGGCACCCGATAGCTTCGAGGCACTGGACGAAAAAAACGGCCGTAAAGCTTCCCCGCGCGATCTTATTGGCGATATTGCGCTCGTTGTCTTTGACGCCCACGGCCGCCAATTTCTCGGCTAGGTCGCCATAGCTGACGTTCCGGCGCTTTAGCTCGGCTTTGAGGATGCCCTTGACCTGGGCCTGCCAGTCCTTGGATTTAGCCGCCATAGCTCACCCTATTCGGTGGATAAAATCATCATATATGATGTTTTTGCCATTGACAAGGCTGATGCTATACACTAAATGTGATGATGTTGGTCATCGGATTTGGTGCTTTCGTGGCTCAGAACTTCCTCCTCTCCGCAGCGGCCCGGACGCTCTCCCTGAGCGCCGTTGCGCGCATGACGGACCAGGAAGCCGAGGCCACATTTGCTCGCATCCGCTGGTCCGATAATGGCGGCGAACCGTATTGCCCGCGTTGCGGTTGCCTTGATGCCCGCAAACTGGCGACGCGGCCGGTTTGGAAGTGCAAGGGCTGCTCGCACCAATTCTCCGTCACGGCTGGGACGATCTTCGCCGACCGTAAGCGGCCGATCCGCGATTACTTGCTCGCCATCGCAATCTTCACCAACGGCGCGAAGGGCTATAGCGCGCTTCAATTGAGCCGCGATCTCGGCTGCCAATACAAAACAG
Source organism: uncultured Alphaproteobacteria bacterium (assembly GCA_963714345.1). Taxonomy (GTDB): domain Bacteria; phylum Pseudomonadota; class Alphaproteobacteria; order Rhizobiales; family Xanthobacteraceae; genus BOG-931. The sequence goes on from CAVQOD010000005.1 coordinate 143,354, forward strand.
CCTTCGTGCTGGCGCATAAACTTCGCGAAGCAATTGAGGCCGATCAGCAAACGGCATCGTTCACGGATGCTTCGGAGAAAGAAATCGACGGCGCTTACTTCGGCGGCCACGTCAAACCACAAAACGAAGTAGCGGCGCGCGTTGACCGCCGCTTGGCTGAGGAACAAACCGGCAAACGGCAAGTCGTCGTTGTCATGCGCGAGCGCAAAGGGCGCACGCTGCCCTTCATATTCCGCAAGGAAAGCGACGCCATCCCCGCAATCCGCGAGCGCATCCCGCTCGGCTAGGCATTCATGCCGACGAAGCACGCGGCTGGGACACGTTGCACGCCCACTATGACATGAAGCGGATCAATCATTCGGTCGCGTTCAGCAAGGACGGTGCCTGCACCAATCAAGCGGAATCCTACTTCTCGCGGCTGCGGCGCGCGGAAATTGGAACGCATCATCGGATCAGCGGTCAATACCTGAACCGCTACGCATCTGAAATGGCGTGGCGTGAAGATCATCGCGGCATCCCGAATGGCGCTCAATACAACGCCATCGCATCGGCCGCCCTCAAACACCCGCATAGCCGAAACTTCCGCCGCTATTGGCAACGGAGCGCAGCATGAAAAACGATCATGTCCTAAGCGGCCTTGTGGCAAAGCGTGCCGAACTTGCCGGGCAGATCGAAACGATGCAGCGCGATATGCGTGAACTCGTCGCCACGATAGGCCACATAGACGCGGCAATTCGGGTGTTCGATCCGACTGCCGATATCAGCGACATTCAACCGAAACTGCCACCTCGCTTTCAGGCGTTCAAAGGCGAAGTGTCCCGCCTCGTTCTCAATGCGCTTCGCAAATCGCCAAAGCCGTTGCCCGTTTCCGACCTGACTTTGATCGTTGCCGCTGGACGCGGCATCAATCCTGACGACAAGCCCTTTATGCGCGTTCTGTCGCGCCGCGTCGGGGCCTGCCTCCGAAATTCCGAAAGAGAAAATTGGTCGCGATGATGAGACCGCCCGGCAGTCTCGGCCTATGGCAGATCGCGGAATAAACCAGCGTCAAAAACTTCCGGTAAATTGTCCGACGTGTTCGATTTTCCCGGCTTTTGCACAGGTTTACACAGGAGTCGTCGCAGCAAAATTCTGTTTGCTGCGGGGATAGCTTGAAGAAGCTTTGAACTCCCGAATCCCCTGGAGTCCAGCGTCCGAACGGTGATTCGTGCCTGAAGCCTCCGAGTACCGGCCCCAAGCGACCCTAGCGCCCTGTAACGGGCGGGGCGCGAAGGCGCTCCGGGAAAGGAGGATAGTAAAGTGCAATCACCAAACTGGAATGCCGAAGCGAAAACGGTATCAGTCCGTGAGTACCTTCGGTGCAGAAACGGAAAATGGGAGCAAGTACGCTCCCATCACCGTAAGCCGCGTCGCAAGCGCGGCTAACAATCTGCCCCAAACTTGGCGGCCCTTCGGGGCCGCTCTTTTTTGCGTAGCGTTTTTCGCTACGCATTAATGCGTATACGCATACAACCGCACTGGAGTCCGTGTCTAGTCGTTCACGTCATAAGTGTGTGCGACTTGCACCGCGAATCACAGGTTGCGTCTGACGAAACTCTCGCAAAACCGAAGCATGTTTCGCATTTCGAGGCTATGGGAACGTCGGCCTGTCAGGAATCTGCTTGTAACACGAAAATCACCACAAACGATGATAAACAATCACAGATATGAGGTGAGACTGCTACATAATGCCGTGGAATTCCGGCAATTCGTCGAGAAACAGCACGCCGTGATGAGCGAGCGAAATTTCGCCCGGCCGCGCCCGCAGGCCGCCGCCGACCAGCGCCGGCATGCTGGCCGAATGATGCGGCGCGCGGAACGGTCGCCGGTTGGTCAGCGCGCCGCCTTTGATCTCGCCGGCGACCGAGGCGACCATGGAGACTTCCAGAAGTTCGGCCGGCGCCAGCGGCGGCAGGATCGACGGCAGCCGCGCCGCCAGCATCGATTTGCCGGCGCCGGGCGGGCCGATCATCAGCAGATTATGGCCGCCGGCGGCGGCGACTTCGAGCGCGCGCTTGGCGCTTTCCTGGCCCTTGATGTCGGCGAGGTCGAGCGCCGGGCCGGTCGCTTCGCGGACTTTCGGCTGCGGCCGCGACAGCACCTGCGTGCCCTTGAAATGATTGGCGAGCTGGATCAGCGAAGACGCCGCGACGATCTCGATGTCCGGGCTCGCCCAGGCCGCCTCCGGCCCGCAGGCGGCCGGGCAGATCAGGCCTTCGTCGCGCGCATTGGCGCCGATCGCGGCCGGCAGCACGCCGGCCACCGGCGCGATCGAGCCGTCGAGGCCGAGTTCGCCGAGCACCGTAAAGCCGGCCAGCGCATCATGCGGAATGGCGCCGATCGCCGCCATCAGGCCGAGCGCGATCGGCAGGTCGTAATGGCTGCCTTCCTTGGGCAGGTCGGCCGGCGCGAGATTGACGGTGATGCGGCGCGCCGGCAGCGCCAGCCCGGAGGCGATCAGCGCCGAGCGCACCCGCTCGCGCGCTTCGGACACCGCCTTGTCCGGCAGGCCGACAATGGCGAAGGCCGGCAAGCCCGGCGCGACCTGCACCTGCACGTCGACGGCGCGGGCCTCGATGCCCTCAAAGGCAACCGTGGAAACGCGCTGGACCATGTCGCCCCTGCCGTAGGCAGCAGCCTAGCGGAAACCGCCTAGCAAGCTGGCGATTATATACTTGACAAACCAGAACATGTATAGGTTGATTACATTAGGAAGAGTCATCAATTCGATCCTGTCCACAAGATTTTTCACACGAAGAAGCCGCCTATCGCTTGGTAGAGGCCGCTATGGCCGGACGGCCCGGTTTGCCCGCATTGCGGCGGTGTCGGAGCGCATCAGCAAGATGCAGGGCAAGGCACCCGCGTCGGGCTCTACAAGTGCTACGAGTGCCGCAAGCCGTTCACCGTCAAGGTCGGGACCGTTTTCGAGCATAGCCACGTCCCGCTGCATCTTTGGCTTCAGGCGATGCACCTCTTTGCTCGTCGTAAGAAGGGCATTTAGCGCAATCAGCTTCACCGGACTTTGGGCGTCACCTAGAAAACCGCCTGGTTCATGTCGCATCGCATCCGCGAAGCCATGCGCGACTTCGGCATGACCCCGATGGGCGGCGCTGGCGAGATCGTCGAGGTCGACGAAACCTCATCGGCCGATGAAGGCCACCAAGCCGCAAGCAGCGGCTACGGCGCACAAGAACATGGTCCTGACCCTGGTCGAGCGCGGCGGCTCGCGCTCGCAGTTTCCATATCGACGGCACTCGCATGCAGACATCGTGCCGATCGTGCGCGCAGAACGTCGCACCGCGAAAGCCGCCTCATGACCGACAGGCGCTGCACTACCTCGCCGTTGGCAAGGATTTGCCGAGCACGAACCGTCGACCATACCGACGAAGAATACGTCCGCGGCGACGATCAACACCAACACGTCGAAGGCTACTATTCGATCTTCAAGCGCGGCATGAAGGGCATCTATCAGCATTGCGGCGAAAAGCATCTGCACCGCTATCTCGCGGAGTTCGATTTCCGCTATAGCAATCGCGTCCGGCTTGGCGTCAATGACGTGAGCGCCGACCGCGCCGTTAAAGGCATCGTCGGCAAGCGTCTCACCTATCGAACGTCTCATTAGCGAGCGTCCCTATGGGAAAAGCCGGCGAAAAGCGGAAAAGAAAGCCGAGTAAAAAAGATCAATACGAACGGTTTCAAAAAACCGCTCGCGATCTTGG
>CAVQOD010000006.1:0-116321 GCA_963714345.1 uncultured Alphaproteobacteria bacterium
CCTGTGAAATAGCGGACCTAGCTCTGGCGCAGTAAGTCCGATGTCTGTTGATGGCCCGTTTCGTCAGATATTGGGGCGCAAGAAAATGTCGGCGTTCGGGGTAACAGCGGACGTGCCGAGGAAAGCCAAAATCCGCCGTTCCTGACCCACAGCGAACATACGCCGATGGGTATTCTCTACCCGGTGATCCACTGAAGCGCATTGCTTTCATCGCGCTTGTCGTAAGCTCTCGACTTGGGGATGCACTAACATCCTTACGTCGTGCGCACCACCCAATGCCGCCAGTCATGTGCCACGATGACCGCAATTCGTTCAACTTTTTCGTGGTGCGCCTTGACGAAGCCGAAGTGCCGCTCGAAGGCGGCGATGCTCTCTCCAGTGGTGAATCCGCTCGCATCAATCAGCAATCTGATCCTACCGCTCCGTTTTATGACGGATTTCGATCTGTGGCGCGATCTGTCGAAGTCTTCCACTTTCAATTTCGCGGGAACCGTTAGCCTCAGGACGTCGGGGAGACGATCTGGACCTCAATCATGTAACACCTTCGCTGATATTGCATTGGCCACAGCCAGCGCCGCGGCGGTGCCGATTGTTGCGGATAAAATTAGGTGCGGCATTCTGCTTCAAGGATTTCATTTTCATCCAGCCGAAGGCGCTGGCCGCAAGCCGGGCTTGGCCGCACTGCTGCAGTCGCCTTCAGCAGAATTAAAAATCCGATAGGCGAGCAGCTTCACGCGGTCGTTCACGAGGAACCAGGCCAGAGCGTAGCCCCAGACGAACAGCGCCCAGCCCCAGCCGAGCGGCGTCATGAACAGCCCGTAGACCGCGATCAGCGTCGCCAGCGTCTGCGTGCCGAGCACCGCCATCCACAGGATCCGCGCCGGGCGGATCGACCAGAACGGGCCGCGCGTGCGCGTCAGGAAGATCGTCAGATGCCCGGCCACGGAGAGCTTCAGATACATCAGCGTCTGGATATGCGCGACGGTCGAGGTGGAAGACGCGCTCGCCGAGATAGAACAGGCCGAACGCGGCGACGACGCCGATGACGCCGAGCACCGTGGCGATCCCCAGCACCAGGCGCATGTTCCAGGCCTCGGGCTGCGTCCTTGTAGTGAACGTTGTCGTAGGCGATGGACAGGATGGCGCCGTCGTTGAGCAGCGCCAGCATCACGATCATCACCGCGGTCAGCGGGATAGAAGTTGAAGACCAGGATCGCCAGCGTCATGAACAGCAGCACGCGCAGCGTCTCGGCGATGCGGTAGATCGCGTAGCTGTTCATGCGCTGGAAGATCTGGCGGCTCTCCTTGATCGCGTCGATGATCACCGACAGGCCGGGCGTCATCAGCACGATGGACGCCGCCGCGCGCGCCGCGTCGGTCGCGCCGGAAACGGCGATGCCGCAGTCGGCCTTCTTCAGCGCGGGGGCGTCGTTCACCCCGTCGCCGGTCATGCCGACGATGTGGCCGCGCTTCTGCAGGACGTCGACGATGTGGAACTTGTGCTCGGGGAAGACCTGGGCGAAGCCGTCGGCCTTCTCGATGGCCTCGGCCACCGCCGCCGTCTCCTGGTGCTTGGCGTCGCCGAGGCTGCTGGCGTCGAGGATGTTCGTGCCCATCCCCAGCTTCTTGGCGGTTTCCCGGGCGATGGCGAGCGCGTCGCCGGTGACCATCTTGACCTTCACGCCCATCTGCCGCGCGGTGGCGATGGTCGCCTTGGCGTCCTCGCGCGGCGGATCGAACAGCGGCAGCACGCCGAGGAACTGCCATGGCCGTCTCCGTCGGCCCGCGCCACGCCCAGGGAGCGAAAGCCGCGCGCCGCGAACTCGTCGACCGCCTTGTCGACGGCGGCCTTCACTCTGCCGGCGTTGGCCGACAGCTCCAGGATCACCTGCGGCGCGCCCTTGGTCACCTTGAACGTCTTTCCGTCCGGCGCCCTTGACGGTGGCCTCGGTGCGTTTGTGCACCGGGTCGAACGGCTGGAAGTGGACCACCTGGTAGCCCTTCAAGGCCTGCTCGTTCTTCAGGCCGCCGAGCACGGCCAGATCGATGGTGTCGTTGTCGTCCGCGCGCGACGCCAGCGCGGCATCGAGGATGACCTGCTCGGCGGGGATATCCGTTCACGGTGAACGGATCGCCCAGCGTCAGCTTGTTCTGGGTCAGCGTGCCGGTCTTGTCGGCGCAGAGCACGTCCACGCCGGCCAGCTCCTCGATCGCCACCAGCCGGCTCACGATCGCCTGCTTCTTCGCGAGCAGGCGGGCGCCGACCGCCATCGTCACCGACAGCACCGTCGGCATCGCCACCGGGATCGCGGCCACGGTCAGCACCAGCGCGAACTGCAAGCGTGGTGAGGATCGGGTCGCCGCGGAAGATCGCGACGGCGATGATCAACGCCACCAGGACCACCGCGAGGACGATCAGGTAGTTGCCGATCTTCAGCACCGCGCGCTGGAAGTGGCTGACGGTGTGCGCCTCCTGCACGAGCTCCGCCGTCTTGCCGAAGTAGGTGTTCGCGCCGGTGGCGTAGACCAGCGCGCCGATCTCGCCCTGGCGGATGATCGAGCCGGAAAACACGGCCTCGCCGGGTTTGCGCGTGGCGGGCAGCGACTCGCCCGTCAGCGCGGACTGATCCACCTCGACCGGGTCGCCGTCGAGCAGGCGCGCGTCCGCCGGCACGATGTCGCCCAGGCGCAGGCGGATGACGTCGCCCGGCACCAGCTCGCGCGCCGGCGGGGTGATCCACTTGCCGTCGCGCTTCACCCGGGCGTTGATCGCCAGCTTGGCCTTCAGCGCGGCGATGGCGTTGCCCGCCTGGTGCTCTTCCCAGAACCCGACCACGGCGTTGGCAACAAGCAGAAGGAGGATGATGCCGAAGTCCGGCCAATGCCGGGCGACCGCCGAGAGGACGACCGCCGCTTCGATCATCCACGGGATCGGACCCCAGAAGTAGCCGAGGAACTTCAGGAGCGGATTGGTCTTCTTCTCCTCGATCTCGTTGGGCCCGTATTGGGTCAGCCGCTTCTGCGCCTCGGCCTGCGTGAGGCCGTCCGGCGACGACGCCAATTTTTTCTCCACTTCCGCCAGAGGCAGGGATTTCAGATCGTCCTTCGGCGCCGGCTTCGGTTCCTGTTTGGATGTCGGGAGCCGTTGGCTGATCGCTATCGGATTTCATGGCGGTGTCCTTCGTTCAGCGCGGCGACGGGCCGAATAAGCGCCACCGTGTGCTGCGCGATCATCAGTTCCTCGTTGGTGGGGATGACCCAGACCGACACGCCGCTGTCCGGGGCGGAAATGCGCTGTTCGCCGGATGTGTTCGCTCGTTCGTCCAGCTTCACGCCGAGCCACGCAAGCTTGGCGCACAGCGCCGCGCGGACCGGGGCGGAGTGCTCGCCAATGCCGGCGGTGAACACGAAAGCGTCCAGCCCGCCGAGCACCGCCGCATAGGCGCCGGCATATTTAGTCATCGCGTATACGAAATACTCCACCGCCGCGACCGCGCGCGGATCAGTGCTTTCCTGCAACACCCGCATGTCGTCGCTGATGCCGGACAGGCCGAGCAGGCCCGCGCGCTCGTACAGCATCTTCTCCAGCGACGCGTCATCGAACAGCTTACGGCGCAGCAGATAGAACAACGCGTCCGGCGGCACGTCGCCCGAGCGGGTCGCCATCGGCAGGCCGGACACGGCGCCGAACCCCATCGTGGTGTCGACGCTGCGCCCATCCAGCATGGCGCACATGCTGGCGCCGCCGCCGAGATGCGCGGCGATGACGCGCCGCGCCTCCGGTGCGAATTTCGGCACCTGCCGGCTGATGTACTCGTAGGAAATGCCGTGGTAGCCCCAGTGCCGCACCCCGGCATCGCGCACATCCTTTGGCAACGCATAGATCTGCGCCACCTCAGGCATCGTCCGATGGAACGCGCTGTCGAAACAAGCGACCTGCGGCAGGCCGGGGAACGCCTCGGCGAGCGCGCGGGCTCCGAGCACGTTGTAGGGCTGATGCGACGGTTCCATAACCACAAGCGAAGTCGAGATAGTCCAGCACGTCGCTGTCGATCCGCACCGGCGCCTCGAAGCGGGTGCCGCCGAGCACGATACGGTGGCCGGCGGCTATCACCTTGCTGTCGGCAAGATTGGCTTCGAGCCAGGTGATGACGAAGTGCAGCGCTGTTTTGTGGTCGATCGCGCGGCCTTTGCCCCATTCATGCACGCCCAATTGCTTGCCGGCCGCGTTCTTGACGACAAAATGCGGATCGCTTTCCATGCTCTCGATCTCGCCGCGGCAGAGCAGCGGCAGCGACCTGGACGCATCGACCGCATAGGCGGCGAACTTCAGGCTAGTGGAGCCCGCATTGACCACGACGATGGCCTCGCTGGCGCTGGCCGCACTCATGGCCCATCACTCCGCGGTTTCAGCCAGCAGGATGGCGGGATCGCGCGTCAGCGCATCGGCGTAGAGCACGGCGGCGGCAGCCGAGAAGCGGCGCGCCGCGGCGGTGTCGGCGCGGCTCGTCAGGATCACCGGCACCCGCGCTCCGACGACAAGGCCTGCGATCTGCGCATCGGCCATGAAAGCGAGATTCTTATAGACCATGTTGCCGGCCTCGATGTTCGGCACGATCAACACATCGGCGAGGCCCGCGACCGGCGATGAAATATGTTTGATCCGTGCGGCTTGCACGTCCACCGCGGCATCGAGGTCGAGCGGCCCGTCGACGATGCCGCCGACGATCTGCCCGCCGATCAGCCATCTTGGCCAGAATTGCACCATCGAGCGTGGCCGGCATTTTGGTCTGCACCATCTCGACCGCGGCCAGCACGGCGACTTTCGGCAGCGCGATACCAAGCGCGCGTGCGAACCCGATCGCATTCTGGCAGATGTCGCGCTTCTGGTCGGTGTCGGGTGCGATGTTCAGGGCGACATCGCTGATGATGAAGCGGCGCGCGTAGGTCGGTACTGATACCATCACGCAGTGGCTGATCAATCGCCCGGTGCGCAGTTTTGCTTCCTTCTGCATGACGGCGTGCAAGAGCACATCGGTGTGCAGGCTGCCTTTCATCAGTGCCGCAACGTCGCCGTTGCCGGCGGCGGTGGCGGCCTTCAGCGCCGAGTCCTCGGCACCGTCCGTGGCCACGATCCGGCACTTGGCGATGTCGAGGCGCGCCTGATCCGCGATCCGTCGGATTTCAGCCTCGGGGCCGAACAGCACGGGCAGGATCAGCCCGGCCTCGGCGGCCTCCACTGCGCCAGCCAAAGCATCGGCGCTGCAGGGATGCACGACGCCGGTCAGCATCGGCTTGAGGCCTTGACAACGTTCGACGAGCCCTTCGAGCCGATGCTCCGCCACGTGGTATTGTTGCCGCGTCGTCGGCGCCAGAACTTCCAGCATGGCGGTGGCGAAAATCTGACCCGCAGGGTCGGTGCACTGGCCGTCCAGCACGACGATCCCCTGATCCGACCGCTTCTCCCGAACGACGAGTCGCGCCGTCATCGCCACGCCGATCGGCAGCGCGGCCTTGATCTGCACCGAGGCGGTGCGGATCGAGGTCCCGGGTCCCGGGAGTGCCGAACCGACGAGCGCGGTCAGGATGGCCATCACGATGCCGGCGGCCCCTTGGCTCGCGCCAGGACCGGCAAGCATCTCCACTTCACCGAACGCGGCAGCCCAGGCCCGCACGTCGCCGGCTTGCAAGGTGCGTTGCACCGACGCGGGTCGCCGACAGCGATCTCTTTGAACGTCTTGTTCACGATGGTCTGCATGTCACTAGGCCAACACGTGCGGCCTGACCGAGCGACCGGCCGCTATGATGCACAGCTTATTGCGCAGCGATCCAGCGAGCGATCGCCGGCCAATGCTCCTTGAGCGTGCGCGCACCCATGAACAGCCCGATATGGCCGCCGGGCACGAGTTTCCGAAACGATGCGATCCTTCGGCGTCCCGAGATATTTCGCGGCATCGAGGACCTGTTCGGGCGTCGTGATATCGTCGGCGGCGCCGGCAAGGAGGTAAGCCGGACAGGTGATGTTACGCAGATTGAGCTTGCGGCCGAGACCGACGAACTCGCCTTTGGCAAGCCGGTTCTCCTTGAACAGTTGGGTAATCACCTGAAGGTACCAACGTCCCGGCAGGTCGATCGGATTTTCATACCAGCTATTGAACGTCTCTTCTTTGGCGAGAAAGGCCGGATCGTCGATGTGCTCGTAAAGATCGATCTGGTCTTGGACGTAATGTTGCTGCGGATGCATGTTCTTCCAGCCCGCCAGCATGTATTTACCCAGCATCAGGCCGCCGCCGAGTTCGACGAGCTCTTGATAGAACGAGACGGGCGACTGGTGCGCCATGCGTTTAATCGGCCCGTTGCCGGCATCAGTATCGATCGGCGAGCCCGCGAGCACCAGCGCATTCACCTTGTCGGGAAAGCGCGCTGCGACCATGGCGGATACCCAGCCTCCCTGACAAAGCCCGACGAGATTCACGCGACCGCCGAGATCATCGATCGCGACAACGACCTCGGCGAGGTAGTTGTCGATCTCCAAATCCTTCATATCGGCCCTCGCCGATTTCCAATCGGTCAACGCAACATGACCGATGCCATTTGCCAACAGCGTCTCCACCAAGCTTTGGCCTTTATGGTAGTCGGCGATCATGGCGGTATGACCGGCGTGAGGCGCATCGATGAGAGTCGGAATGCCACCCGGTTTTCCGTAGTCGCGCAGCACCATGGTCCGCAGATCGAGCCGTACCGTGTTCGGCGTCGCCAGAGACGGGTCTCAGCTCGTCATGAATTTTGATCTCTTCATCGGCGAATTTGAGATTCTTCGCGTAGAGCTCGGTTCCCTGCTCGAACATCGCCGCCGCCATGGCCATCGGCCAGAACGCCGGGACGCTCAGCAGCGATAGATTTGCCGGCTTAACCGTTATCCAACATGCTCTCATTCCTTAGCCGGATGTCATTCACTGGAAATCATTGCGGGCGTTTATCCGGCGGCAATGACGCCGGTCCATTGGTCTTCTGCGATGCGGACCACGGACCCGACGCTGTTTGCGCCGCGGGTTGCTGCCCCCGGCCAACGCCAGCGCCACGACGGGATTCATGCTGTCGACCATCGATGTCGGCATCAGGATGGTGGCGCCGCGCTCCTTGGTCGTCTCGTAGATGATGTTCATGGCGCGCAGCTGCAGCGCCGCCGGATGATCGGCGTAGGTCATGGCCGCCTCGACGAACTTTCCCGCGATCGCCGCCTCGGCCGATCCGAGAATGACGCGCGCCTGCTTTTCGCGTTCCGCCTGGGCTTGCCGCGACATCGCGTCCTGCAAGGCCACCGGAATGGCGACGTCGCGGATCTCGACGGACTTCACCGAAATGCCCCAGTCGGCGGTCTTGCGGCCGATCTCGCCGCGCAAGAGCTCGTCGGCGGCAGTGCGTTCCGATAGCAGCGCCGCCAGCATCGACGAGCCGATCATTTCGCGAAGCGACGTCTGGGCGACCCGATCGATGGCTTCACGGTAGTTGGTGATGTTCAAAGCCGCCTTCTGCGCGTCATGGACGAACCAGAAGATGATCGCGTCCACGTTCACCGGGACGGTATCTTTGGTCAGCGCCGCCTCGGCGCTAAAGGCCGTGGTCTGAATGCGCTCGTCGATGACGGCGACGACGTGGTCGATGACCGGAATGATGAGGAAGAGTCCCGGGCCTTTGACGCCGCGCAATTTGCCGGCGCGAAGGATGACGAATTTTTCCCAGGTGTTGGCCATCTTCAGCGCGGCGGCGACGATGATCGCGGCGATCACGACGGCGATACCCGAATAAAGGTAGCCTGTTGCGCCCAATGCCACGCCCACGGCGAGGCAGACGATGGTCAGAAATACGGTGATGGGATTCATTGTCGTGGCTCCCTAGTTGGTCGGGCGCCCCTCAACAGCATAGTGATCTTCGGCTCAATGCGCATTTCTGAGCAATATTGCTCACTTGGGCCTCTTTCGCGTTTCGCCGAGTTTCGGAAAAGCTTTCCGGCGACGACTGCGACATTTTCGTTTCTCGGCATGGGCCACCACTATGTTGTCGTGCGTCCACGCGACGGATTGTAGCCAGTTAGCCGAACGCTCCTGCAGTGCCTGAGTTTGGAAGTGGCCCTAAACCGAAGTGCCGAGACGTCTGCGGTTTGGTCGCGATCAGGTGGAGCGGACATCGCCAATCTGTAGCGATTGCCCCACAACGTCACTTTGCGACCGTCAATTGACGCACTGCCAAAGGCTCGAGAGGCGGGACTTCCGCACGAAGTTCGTGCGCTGGGAGGGCCGGAGCGTGGCCGGACCATTCCATTAGCAGATGTTTCATTGGCCATGGCGCAATGGCTAATAGGGGCCTCGCAAGTCTCCGAGATTTTACTTGCGAGGGCCACCTGTCGCAGGTCTCGTTCACGCGGGGAGTTCTGCCGTTGTCGGATCGATCACCGAGCGCACCCGAGCAATTGAGTTTGCCGGAAATCCGCCCTTCTGGGCGTGCGCACGCACAGTCTCCTCGTCGGGCGCGACGTATATGCAGTAAATCTTGTCATCGGTGACGTAGCTCTCGACCCATTGAATTTTCGGGCCCATACTCTGCAAGACACTGCATGACTTCTGCGAAATGGCCTGCAACTCCTGCTTTGGCAGTTTTCCGGCACCCGCAATTTCCCGTTCAATCACGAATTTTGGCATGGCGCGTTCCCTTAGCTCGGGCATGCACCATGCATGACGCGCGTAACAGGCTACAGCCAGTGGAATTTATGGCTGTTAAACCTCTCTATAATTCTGCGACAACGAAGCGGAATTTGTTGTCCATATGCACCCGTCCGGACATCGTCTTGAACGGAGCAATCGCTGACAAACGTCGGCGGCCGCCTGAACGTCGCTTGCTGCAAGATGGTGTTACGTCTGTAATTGAGGGCAAGTCGGAAATACGTGGTTCGCGCTCGAAATGACGTTGATGATCCGACCGAAAATGTTTGCTGTCGGTAGGCGATCCCGGTGAGCAATTGTGAACATATCGGGAGCGTCCATGAGCGCATGAGGGTATGGGTGCCGGGGTACCGAGGGCGCTCCATGTCGGAAACAGACCAGTTCTGGCTATACGCTAGAGAGGCGATACTCTCAATTTCCCACGCCGAAACCGACCAGGAAAAGCAGGGTTTGCTTGATCTTGTCCGGATCTGGACGAAGCGGCTTTACGAGCGCGCGACAGACTTGTAGGCGATGAAAACTGCCGTACTGAGCTTTCGGCGGATTGAAAAAGTCTCAATAGTCCGTATATGAGGGCCTGCTCTCTGCCTGTGGGGCGCGAATAAAATCCGTGGAGAGCGCCAGTGCGTAAGGAAAGCAAACTCGCGTTGACGAAAAAAAGCACGCCTGCCTTTGACCCTGCGACCTTTCTCGCCAAAGTGGGCAGCGGAAAAATAATATCGAAATATCAGAAGGGTCAGGTAATTTTTTCACAGGGTGAAGTTGGCGACGCAGTTTATTACGTCCAGAAGGGCAAGATAAAACTCACCGTAGTTTCTCAGCGGGGCAAAGAGGCAGTCGTTGGCGTCCTCGGAGCTAGTCACTTTTTTGGCGAAGGGTGTTTGAACGGCCATCCCCTGCGTGTCACGACAGCCACAGCTATTGATGAATGCCTCATTACGCGCATCGCCAGGGAAGCTATGATTGCTACCATGCGTAATGAGCCGAAATTCTCAGAACTCTTCATGGCGGACTTATTGAACCGGAACGGTCGAATTGAAGAAGACCTGATCGACCAATTGTTCAATTCCAGCGAAAAACGCCTGGCTCGCGCTCTTTTACTCCTTGCGAATTTCGGTAAGGAGGATGCGCCTGAGCCGATTGTCGGAAAGTTCAGTCAGGAAGTCCTCGCGGAGATGATCGGCACCACTCGATCCCGCGTCAGCCATTTCATGAACAAATTCCGCAAACTGGGCTACATCACATACAATGGAAAATTGGAAATCCATAATTCCTTGCTGAATGTTGTCTTGTATGACAAGCCACAGATCGGAACGAAGAACCACAGCGGCCCCAAAGCGGTGTGATGTCGTATAACGCCGCATATTCCGCCGAACCCTATGCCTCGCTCTCAGTGGATGACTCCGCGCATTGGAGTTTCACGGTGCGTACCTCGCCACACAAATGGAACTGGCGCTGCTAGTGAATAAGCAGCTGAAGCCCGGCAACGACAATCTCCAGAACGATAAGTACGACAATTATTACCTCAAGCCGCAATGATCGCTCCGTATCAATTATGTCGGCGAACGCCTTTGCGGAATCCGAGATTACGGTAAGTTTGCGGGTCAAGACATCCGCGCGCTCCTTCAGTTCATATTCGTCCTCGAGTTCCTGCATAAAAGCGCTCTAGAGACGGCCGCTCCCAGAGAACGTCGGGCTTTTCTGCTACGGCAACGAGACCAGAAATGCGATTTTGAACAAGCAGAGCGTTTCCAATGTGCTTAAGTATTGCGCGACGGCCTCCAGGTGTGCGGCCATGCTCTGCCAATTCACGTGCAATAGGCTGAATTACATCGAAAACGGTGGCAACCGCTTTTTCGTCGTGCGCGAGAACAACGCTCGTCGCGAGCGCGTCCGCAATGAGCAACGCATGCTCGCTGGTCAGCGCCTTTACAACGACGACCCCCGATGCAGTGAGTTGTTCGTCTTTATCTGGCGCGACTTCGATTAGAACGGTTTCCTCTTCTCGAGGCTCAATCGGACTGTGAATACGACCCTCTAATCGACGAATGACCTCGTCCTCTTCGAGAGGCGTCATACCGAGAAGGACCACTACTCCATATCGGAATAGTGCAACAATACCATTGTCTCCAGCCCGAAACGCCAATGGTATTTTTGATATGAGGTCGCTGCGTTCGAGCCCCGCGGTTTCAATCCGGTCGCCAAGTAACAGAGCCCTGACTGTAACGCGACGCTCTCGGATTATTGGCAAATCGCTCACAAGGTACTCACGTTTCGAGTGACATAATTGGCTTGGTTTAAAATAAGGATAGCACAGAAAAGGTCCACGCTTTCGACCGCGTCGAGGTCAATTCTAAACCGCGGAAATGCACGGGCGACTGGGATTGATCTGCACGAATGCCCAGAGCGCAGGGCGTTCCACAGTAGTGATAGCGCGATAGGGCCGCATGATGCAGGCTCCTCTGCCAAAACGCATGGCGAAAAATGCTGCAAGAACACGGCCGTTGGGCCACGACCCAACGAGTTTTTGTTGCGATGCGGTTTGTCTCTTAATTGACCAGGAACGTCGTTTGCTGCGAGACGGCATTAAGTCTGGAATTGTGGGTCCAGCGGACTCGGATCGAACATCGAGTAATCGACGCGGATGAAAATTTGAATCCCCTCTTGCCGTTGCTAGGTAACTCACCTCCCGACACAGATCCCACAAAAAGATTCGAATCTATTTTTGAGAGGTCGTCTCCGTCTTATCCTTACAATCTCACCGTTCCGGCACAGGTGATGGTCACATAAGCGCTTTGCAGTGCCCAATTCCAATCACAAGCGAAATGGGTCAATCCCGCGTGGTTTACACGGACAAGGGAGGCACGATTGGCTTCTCAGGCATTTTGTCCTCATCTGTAATCGTCCATGGCGAGCGTGAGTTCGCTTTCAGGTGCGACGCGTTCGTGCTTCTCCGCTATACTCTTGATGCGGTAGCATGGATCGGCGGGGCCTCGGTCGGAGTTCGGAATAAGATGGGAATTCCGTAGGGGCCGCGAACCGCCGATCGAAGCGACATCAGCTCCAGATCAACTAATTGACCGACGCCGAATTTATGCGCCATTACACTTTACCTTTCGTCATCACCTCAGGCTTGGAAATGCCATCTGCGGGCGCCACTTCGTCCTTGTGACGATGTAAGTAGCGAGCAATCTGGCCTCTGAGTGTGACTGTTTGTAGTACGTCACCCAACGAACCAGCTGTATCAAAAAGCTCACGTTGCAGCTTCCTTGGGATCGTGTTCCACTGCATCATCAAGGCTGCGCCGAGACACCACAAAATATGTTCGTCCATTTTCCCGACGGCCTCGCCGTCGACCTGCTTCCCAACCGTCTCATCCTTAGAAAGCACGTGTTGGAAATGGACCATTTTGTCGAAATTGTCCGCCAGCCAATCCTCGTTGCGGGCCAACTGGCCGAAGCTTTCCATCGACCGCTGAAATTTGCGAATGTCGTTAGGATTATCGCTGTTTTTGATTGATTTAGCGCTCTCCGTCACTTTCGTGCGAAAGTGCTCCGCCGTAAACATGGGCATCTCCTTCCGTAACGCGGGTCAAATGCCCCCGCGCTCACAGTGCTTAGTATCTGCTTATTGGATGTCGTTATTTACACATGGGGACGATTGCATCGAATTACGAGGGCAATTCCGCGATCCCGCTCGCGCTGGCCTATTTCGGGGCCCTTTGGGCTGAATGTAGGGAATTACACGGAACATGTCGCATCGTGCGGCTTAACATTGGGCATGCGCGAATATCGCATTTTCCTGCTGCATGACGGCCTGCTTGCCAATGGCTCGACGTTCTTTAGGTGCGCCACAGACGAAGAGGCGGTCGATAAGGCAGACCAAATATCGAACGGAAAGGACTACGAGATTTGGTAGGGTCCGCGCATCATTGTCGGGGGCAGGCCTTCAAGCGATGCTTAAAGCCACCTCAGTTGGCGGCCAATAGTGAGCGTTTTTGCTCAGACATCTATTTCCTAACGGTACAAATTCAGGCTCGGGAAAGTGCCACCACGGCATCGCCTGAACAGGGATTTATGTCATGTCTGAATCAGCGGTCTTCCGGCTGTATGCCGAGGAAGCCACCCGGTATGCGAGTTGGCACCATGGAGCGCTATACTGAGCCCCAAACCTGTTCTGCTGTCGAAACGGTCGTTGGGCCGTTGCTGCCGTTGGGTTCAACTTGCGGCTCGAGCGCCCTGCGCTTTCCGGTTGGATACCGGCATCCTCAATAACCCACGATAAACGGCTTGATAATCTTCCACCATTCGCGAGGCGGTGAACCTTTCTTCAAACCTTCGCCGCACGCAGCGCCGATCGTAGGACAGGATAGCCGGCAGCGCCGCAATGGCTTCCTCCTCACTATCGACCACCCTGCCGGTGACACCTTCGTCGATGATTTCGGGGACCGACCCGCGACGGAACGCCAGCACTGGTGTGCCGCACGCCATGGCCTCGATCATCACCAAGCCAAACGGCTCCGGCCAATCTACCGGAAACAGCAAAGCGGCCGCGTCGCCAAGAAATTTTGTCTTTTCATGTTCGTTGATCTCTCCGACGAATTCTACACCGCTGCCGGCGATGAGTGGCAATATGTCGTTACGGAAATAGTCGTCGTCGGCCTTGTCGACCTTAGCGGCGATTTTCAGCGGCAGCCCCGCAGCGCGCGCTATTCTGATCGCTCGGTCCGGACGCTTTTCTGGCGAAATCCGTCCCAGGAAGGCAAGGTACCCGCCTTGCTCGAAAGACGGGAGATGCAGTTTGGCCGGCAAGCCGTGTTGGACGGTCGCAACAAAATTAGCGCGCGGCAGTGGCTTACGCTGGTCGTTGGAGATCGACACCAAGGGCATGTCGCCAAAGCGGGAATAAAAGGACTTGAGATCACCCAAATCCTGCCGCCCGTGAAGCGTTGTCAAGGTCCGACCTGCCAGGGGACGGAAAAGCGGGAAATGAAACAGGTCAATATGAAAATGAAGTAGTTCGAATTCCTCGGCACGCTCACGCACCTTATCGATCATCACCATAAAGTACGGAATGCTGTCATTTACGCTCGGATCGAGTTCGAAGCGCGCGGCGACAACAGGGATCCAATTCGGCGGTGGTGATGGAGTCTCCACTCGCAAACAGCGTGACATCGTGGCCAACCCGAACGAGCTCTTCGGTCAAATAGGACACAATCCGCTCCGTGCCGCCATAGAGCCGAGGGGGAACGCTCTCAATGAGCGGAGCCACCTGCGCGATTCTCATCGTGATCCTTCTAATTCCCCTGAGGAAAAAAGCTCTCCGGTTGCCAGAGTGCTTTGGGGGCGAGGCGGGCAACCGGAGGCCGTCTCGATTTCGGCGTGAACGCCCAGTCAGAACTCACGACTTTGCCGCCATGAGCGCAACGAGTTTGGTCAATTTTGACCAGTCCGTCTGTCGCCGCATTGGTATCTTTAACGCGCGATAATTAAGTTGAGATCGACAGTCTTCGCCTCGCCAGCTTCGGGCTTTTCGGTTGGCGGCGCTTTCGGCCTTCGAGTGCAGTACGTAATCGCGGTCGAGTACTGGCCGGTGCAGATATGTTTGAGCTGTGAATAAGTTTGAGATGGTCAAAATAGCTCAGACTGCCTTTTGCGGAGGATGCAGCGTCGGTTTGGTGATCTCTAATGGAGTTCCAGATGGGATCCCTTTATCCGCGCTAAGAACATCCTGCGCTATACTGTTCTCCTGGAACGCCTCCCTGTTCGGCTTAAAAGAACAAAGAGACGCTCGCGATCCGCACATTATCCTTAAATGGTTGGGCCGCTTTAGTGGCAGCCTCCTCTCTTCGAGCAGTATGATGCCTCTAATGGACCCATAACCGTCATGGCCTCTACCCATTGTTACAGGACAGCACTCACATCCACCGCTAGCAACGGCGATCACTTTTGCGCTGATTTTCATTCAGCTTATTGCATTGTCAGATTTAATTACGATGTAACGCCTAGCCGGCGCGGTGGCACGGACAAACCCCTGCAACGCCGCACGCAATTAAAAGATCTTTTGGGCTAGCGTTCGCAGCGTCGCGTCTCCATGTCGCGATGAGCAAACATCACATAAGGAGAGAGTTCTCATGGATACGCACAAGACGACCACTGCGAAACCGACCGGATTCCAAAAAACAAGTGACGGTTTTGGCGAAATGGCGCAAAAAGGCGCTGAACAAACCAAACAGACATACGAGAAAATGAGCGCTGCCACCGCCGAAGCGGCCGATCTCATGAAAGCTGGTTGTTCTAAAGCGCTGAAGGGCGCGCGAGATTACAACAACAAATTCATGGAATTTGCTCACACTAATACCAACGCCGCATTTGACTTTGTCCAGGAGTTGTACGGAGTGAAGTCCCCATCCGACTTCATGGAACTTGCGACCGAGCATGCACGCAAGCAAACCACAGCTCTGACCGAGCAGACCAAACAGCTCGCAGCGCTCGCTCAGAAGGTCGCTCTTGCGACTACGGAGCCGCTAAAGGCCGGAGCCGAAAGGACGTTCAATCAAGTCGCCTGAACTCGACCGTCCCGAAGTAGGGATCTATCCGAGTTCGCGCTGAACTGAGCGCCTTGCACTGAGCATGCGTTGGCGGAAACGCAGGGTAAGTCTCGCAAGGAGAGTTCCATGCAAACCTATCTGTCGCCGTCGCCCGAGGTAGGCCAGGTATTTGTCCCAGCGTCGCTAAGCTGTCCTAGCTGCAAGGTTGAAATGCGGTTCGTGCACGCAACGTCGATCGCCTTTACCCCTGGTCTCTTCGATGTTTCATATACGTGTAACGAATGCGGTCGGGGAACAACGCGGACGCTCAAGAAATCTAATTCCCCTCTCCCGTAGCGTCTTGAATGTGCCCTCACAAAATCTCCGCTTTGAATTCGAAGCACATGAAAGGCAGTGTTAGGTCCGTTCGGGCCCAAAATCGAGTGCCGAGAGGTCCGCGAAAATGCGTCGATTGCGAGCTCAAGACGTCCGTGAAAATGTAGGCTGGCACAGTCGGTTCGTGCTCCATCGCATCCGTTTTGCCGTTGTCTATCTGCTCTCGCATAGAGCAACCATTCTGCCTTTCATCGGTTGTTCAAGACCGCAGGCCCTCTGTCACGGCCGCCAGCGTCAGAGAGACGATACGCCCGTCCAGCTCCCGCCGTTTCGGAAGGAGCTGTCATGGCAAAAGCCAAAGTTCTCATTTTTGTCGTTGAAGACGAACAACTCGTTCGTGAAATGCTTCAAGACGCCCTCGTCGAGAACGGATTTGCCGTTGAAAATGCCGAAAGCGGCGAAGAAGCAATTCGACTGCTTGACACTAACGGGGCAGATTACCGTGCCCTAGTCACAGACGTAAATCTGGCACCCGGAAAACTCACGGGCTGGGATGTTGCCAAACGCGGCCGGGAAATAAGCCCAGACCTACCTGTCGTCTATATGACCGGCAGTGAGGCGCAGCATTGGGCCTCTAAGGGAGTGCCCAATAGCATACTAGTCATTAAGCCTTTTGCTCCCGCGCAGATCGTAACGGCCGTCGCCCAACTCCTAAACTTGGGAAATACGCCCGGCGCGTAGGGCTGAGGTCTATGTTCGTAATCGTACCGAAATTACTCGTTGCTTATCCGATCGCCCTTATCCGCAGCTCGTTGCCGGGTCAATGCTCAATGCTGATGGGTGATGTCTCCTTATGGCCCTGAACGTCGTTTGCTGGGAGACAGCATTACGTCCAATCTTGAGGGAGAAGCCGACATTGCCCGGACATGGCAGATCGGTCGCGACTGACCCTCAGCCGACCTAGCCGCTTAGCGGCGCGACTACAGAAATCGCTGTCAGTCGGAGCTGCTGTCCGGGCAGCAATTACTCTACCTTGGTCGAACAGGTAGACCGACGGTCAGATCACCCTTCGTGCTGGTACGGAGCCAAGGTCTGCCGGGGCAAGATCGATCAGCTTCAGGCCAGGCTGATCGATGCCGAATGAACGAATTGCACCAAATTGACGAAATCGAGACAAAAGTTCTATCCGCAACATTGAACGTCGGAATGTTCCCAACACCAAGCCCAAGACCGGTAGCGGATCTCAATCGCGGGAAACTTGACCCTGTGTTTAATCTTTACTCAGGACTGCCTTGGGCTGCGGATGTGCCGGCGGCAGTTGGCTTGCCCTTGAGTACCCACTCAAAGCCCACAGCGATCATAGCGCCGATGATCGGGCCCGCGAGGTAAATCCACGTGGTGCGCATATCGCCGCGGACCAGGTCGGGGGCGAATGACCGGACGGGATTCATTGAAGCTCCGCTGATCGGCGCCGCCCAAAGCCCAGCAAGGGCAATATAACCGCCGATCGCGAGTGCGCCGTTGGACCCAATGTTCCGCGCACCGGAGGCAGTGCCAAGAATGGTGCTGACCAAGCCAGTCGTTAATAACACTTCCATGATGAGCGCCTTGAAATCGCTGATGCCCGGGCCAGGTGTGGTGGCGCCGAGCAGTCCGACGGCGCCGAACATTGCATATAGGAAACAGGTCGCGGCGATGCCGCCAACGAACTGTGCAATGATATAGCCTGGTACCCGATTCCACGGAAAATTGCGCCGGACCGCGAACGCCAAAGTGACCGCCGGATTTAGGTGGGCCCCGCCGACAGCACCCATGAAGTAGATGATGGCCATGACCATCATGCCCGGCGCCGCGACCTTCATACTCAGCGTTATCGTCCCGCCACTTATGGCACCTACGACCCCGGCGCCGGCGGCGACAACGACGAGAAGGAATGTGCCCCACGCTTCCGAGAAAAGTCGCCGCCATTCATGAGCAGGTTCCAAAAAATCCGGCGGTGCCGGGGGATGGAGCATGCGCTGCTCCAGCGTCGATCCGGCTTGCTCGTACTGCGTCGGTATCATCATTAGCCCGCTCTGCTCAGACAATTTTGCAAGGAATCATGGCATCCTCATCAAACTTGTAAACCGCGCAGAGCCGGTGATAACCGTCGGCGATGACCAACTTGCCGTTCGCTTTGTCCCTGTACAGCAACAATGGAGACAGCTTTTCATCGCGGGTGATCTGAGCGCGATCTTTTTCCACATGGCTGTCGCTGATCCCCAATAATGATAGGCCGGACGCTCGGAATATGTCTTTAGCCGCAAATTCCGTCGCCTTGGCTTTTTTCAATTTTTCGGCAGCTGTCTTGGCTGCCTGTTGGTCCATCGACAAACTCAGATACGATGCGGCAGCCGGATAGTCATGCTTCTGCGGTTTATCAAGCCATTTAATTTTCATTGGAGGCTCCTTTTGCCAGTTAATGGTATTCTGAGCATCCGCATGTCAGCGGGTATGACGATATCCCTTTCTTAATCTCGCACCGGGACCTTCGTCCAATTTTTATTTCTGAGCAAAATTGCACATACGGCTGCAGCCTATCGCGTTTAATACTGTGTATTGGCGAGCGGCGGCCCATAAGCACTAGGACAGCTTAAAAGTGTCAGCCAGGTTGCGCGTCCAATTCCCTTCCCACCATCCGAGTGCGAACGCCGCCGTTAAACATAGCGAACAGGGAGACATCGACGTAGCATTGAACACGCCTACCGACCAGGAGACCGAAGTCGTGCTGCCGGCAGAAGTGCCGGAGGACTTGCCTTTGCCAGCAGATCCAAAAGTTATATTCCTTGGTGGTCTATTCGTTCTTGCAGTTCTGGCAGCGGCCTATGTGGCGAGTGATATTGTGTTGCCATTGGTCTTTGCTATCGTTCTCAAGCTGCTGCTACAGCCTGCCTTGCGTGCATTAGTGAGCCTGCACTTGCCGCGGACAGTTGCGTCGCTGCTGCTGATGATTGCCCTATTTGGAACGATTATAGGCTTGGGCACCGCCATTTCCGGCCCCGCTCGCACTTGGAGCGCCAAGCTTCCAGAGGGCATTCCACGGCTCGAGGAACGGCTGAGTTTTATGCGTGCGCCCATCAATACAGTGCAGATATTCTTGCAGCAGGTAGAGGATTTTGGAGCAACGGGAACATCTCCGAATGCCGCCACCCCGGCGCTAGGCTCAACGCTTCTAACGAAGCTATTCACTGGCACCCGAAACTTTACCGGCGGCTTCCTCACGACCGTGCTATTTCTTTTTTTCCTTCTCGTCTCTGGTGACGTCTTCCTGCACCGCCTTGTTGAGATACTGCCGCGCTTCAGAAGTAAGCGCCAAGTTGTGGAAATCTCCCAACATATTGAACGTGACATCTCCGCGTATTTGGTCACGATAACGATCATGAACGCGATGGTAGGTGTCGCGATGGCATTGGCGATGTTGGTCACCGGGGTCGGCGACCCGATTCTTTGGGGGACGGTGGCCTTTTTGCTGAACTATGTGCCGATCCTCGGTACCGCTTTTGGTTTGCTGATCTTTCTTTTCGCCGGTCTGTTGACCCATGACACACTTTGGCAAGCGCTACTTCCAGCAGGGCTTTATTTTACATTTCATTTGATTGAGGGCGAGACCGTAACGCCAATGCTCCTGGCCAGACGATTCACCCTCAATCCTGTTCTCGTGGTCATCTCACTCGTCTTCTGGTTCTGGATGTGGGGGGTGCCGTCGCGCTTTGTGTTGGAATTCGATGTGACGCAATCTTCAGCGGCATAATGTTATCGGTTCAGGCGGCGAGGTCAATTGGTTGATCAATGGGCTTGGTCGCGAGCGTTTGCCAGCCATCGACCTTGCGCATGTTGATCTGGCCGGAAGCGAGCAACGCCCAGAACAGCATGGCCGCGGTGTCCGCTGATGGCAGCACGGTCTGCGTTTTGATCCGACGCTTGAACTCCTCGTGCAGTCGCTCGATGGCATTGGTCGTGCGAACGCTGCGCCATTGGCTCGGCGGCAGCCGTGTGAAGGTAAATAACCGATCGCCGGCTTCTTGCAGGCTGTCGGCTACCGCCCGATGCTTGAGTTGCCATTTGCGGACGAAGGCTTTGCGGCGCGCCTCGACTTCCTCGCGCGTCGTCGCGTAGATCATGTCATTGTAGTCGGTGGTGATCTCGTCGTGCAGACGCTCGGGCGCGTGCGCCAAGAGGTTGCGATGTTTATGGACGGTGCAGCGCTGCGCCGGCACGCCGTCCCACACCGCGGCGATCGCATTCTCAAGCCCGGGTGCGCCATCGACGATGAGGAACTCAGGCCGCCGCAGGCCACGCCGGATGAGATCATCGAGCACCGCGCGCCAGGCGTCCGTGCTCTCGCCGCCCATGGCCTTGATCGCGAGCAGGATCTTCTGGCCGTCGGCACGCACGCCGATGATGACCAGCAGCGAGATTGACGTAGCTTTGCGGTCTAGCCGCACCCGAACGACAGTACCGTCGAGAATGAGCCGCACGATCGGCTCGTCGGCCAGCGAGCGCGCGTTCCAAGCGTCCCAGTCGCTTTGCACCTTGCGCCACACCCGGCTGACCGTGTCCTTGCTCACCGCTCCGCCGAACAGGCTGGCAAGTGCGCGCCGCACACGACGCGTGTTGGTGCCGGCGAGGTAACAGCTGGCGATCAGTGCGTCGGCGGCGAGAGTACGGCGCTGGTAGGCCCGCAGCGCGCGGCTCTTCCACTCGGTCGTCGCGCCGTCGGGCGTGTTCAGCCGCGCCCGCGGCACTGCGATCGTTACTTGGCCGAACGTCCCAAGCAGTGAGCGCGAGCGGCGGCCGTGGCGGTGACCGGTGACGCTTGGTCCGGTCGAGCCATCGCTCGCAGACCTCGCTCGCCGGACATAGCGGGAGCGTGCCAGCGTCTCTTCGAGCTCGGCTTCAAACATCGTTTGCAGGAAGTCTCGGGTCCGATCTCGAAGCTTAGCCTCGATCGGATCGAACCAATCGTCAAAAAGCTGTTCAGTTGTCCCGCTTTCCGACTGCAGTAGGAAGGAAGTCGTGCTATGGCTCGTCATGGCGTGATCTCCACCCGGCGCTGAAACGCCGGAATCGCTTGTTGATCCAAGCCGGAGATTACGCCGCCTTCATTTTCCAACCACTCCCGCTACGGCACCATGTGGGGTGTCCCCGGCATGATCCTTTCTATGCCCATGTTGGCGATTACTAAGATCATCTGCGACCGGCTCCAGCCATTGGCTGCGTTTGGTCACTTTCTCGAGGGGTAAAAAAAGAGTTTTTGGCTGCTTTCTATCGAGAAATCGAGAGAATTGACCTGCATGAAGAGAGAAGCGCGAGGAGCCCAGGGTCACCGCGGGACGAACTGGTCTCAGGGCCTTCGAGAATCTCGATTGGGTCACGGTCGGGTTGTCTGTTCCTATTCCTGGCCCTGAGCTTCGTTTGCTGCCGGAAAGCAATAGGTCTGAGGCTGAGGGACAAGCCGACATGACCGGACATGGCAGATCGGTCGTTCGTGACCCAAAGCGGACTAGTCCGTGGGCGGCGTCCGCCGTGCTACCACCGTGGCCGGATAAGAAGCCTTCGGCGCCTGACGTGCTAGGCTGCGACGTATGACGATAGCAAGCGACGGGTACACAAATGACCTTCCAACCTTCCGCGCAATCCGCTCAGACCAGGGCCGCTGTTGTGCGCGGCAAGGGCGGTCCTTTTCAGATCGAAACGCTGACGGTCGATCAGCCGCGCGACGACGAAGTGCTGGTCCGGATTGTCGCTACCGGGATGTGCCATACCGATATCGTCATACGCGACCAAGTATATCCCGTTCCCTTGCCAATCGTTCTCGGGCATGAAGGCGCTGGCATCGTCGAGCGCGTAGGTTCGTCAGTCCGCAAAGTCGCTCCAGGCGATCACGTCGTTCTGAGTTTCATGTCGTGTGGTCACTGTGCGCGCTGCGCGATGGGCCAGCCAGCGTACTGCGAAAGAGGACATCCGCTTTGCTTCGGCGGCACGCGAGAGGATGGCAGCACCTCTATGCGCGATGGCCGGTCAGAGCCGGTTCACGATCATTTCTTCGGTCAATCTTCGTTCGCGACCTACGCACTGGCGAACGAACGCACCGTGGTCAAGGTACCAAAGGACTTTCCGCTTGAACGTCTTGGGCCACTGGGATGCGGCATCCAAACCGGAGCGGGTTCAGTGATGAACGCCTTGAAGATCGGGGCGGGCGCGCGCTTCGCCGCTTTCGGCTCCGGCAGCGTCGGACTCAGCGCCGTCATGGCTGCAAGGATCGTCGGTGCGACTACGATCATCGCGGTCGATGTCGTTGATTCCCGGCTTGCGCTCGCGAAGGAACTGGGAGCCACGCACACAGTGAACACCGCCGACGCGGATCCGGTTTCTGAAATTCGCGGGATCACCAACGGCGGAGTCGATTTCACGCTGGAGTCAACGGGTCGCCCGGAGGTCGTCCGTCAGGCAATCGATGTGCTCGGTACGCGAGGGACTTGCGGCATTGTGGGCGCCGCTCCAATCGGGACGACCGCAAGTTTCGACATGGGTGGGCTGATGTCTCCAGGCAAAAGTATACGCGGGATTATTCAGGGCGACAGTGTGCCAGAGCTATTCATTCCGCAGCTGATCGAGTTGCATCGCCAGGGCAGGTTTCCATTCGACCGCCTGTTAAAGTTCTACAGCTTTGACGACATCAACCAGGCCGCGGCTGACAGCGAAGCCGGTACGGCTATCAAGCCAGTTTTGCGGATGGCCTAACCTACTCCCAGATCGCAACGCGCCCATTGTCCAATGAAAGAAACATCACTCCAAGGAGATCGCGATGCAAAATCGTAGGCAGCTAACGGCAGCAGGGCTGCTTGCCGCCGGTGGCCTCATCTCACCGGCCTTGGCGCAATCGAATTCATCTCCGCAATCCTTAGCGGAGCGCTTCGCGGCAACGCTAAATGCTCACGATATTGAAGGGTTTGCGGCAATTTTCTCCGATAGCTACGTAAATCATCAAGTCAGTGCTGCAACACCACCGCCCTCCGCGAATGTCACGCCAAAACAGGGAACTGTTGCGCTTTTTAAGGCACGACTAGCGGGTTTACCGGACTTAAAGGTGACAATCGAGGTCATGGTCGCCGACAAAGATCACGTGGCCGCGAGCTTTGTTTACACTGGCACGCACAAGGGGACGTATTTCGGTGTAGCTCCCACTGGTCGCACCATACGTTTCTCCTCCTGCGATATTTTCCGCGTGCAGGATGGACGGATTGTGGAACATTGGGGCATGGGCGACATCGCGGGAGTACTCGCGCAATTGCGTGCGTGAAGCATGGAGGGCCATGTCGGCTCGTGGCCCTGAACGGACCTCATTCGATGTCCGTTATTCTGTGGCTATCGGGGGCAAAGCAGACATTGGCCACTGGCCCTGGTCCTCTCAGATCGCGGTCTGGTCCACGGATCGAGCTGGTCGACTTGCTAGGAAAGTACTCTTTTATGGCGAGTGTGGTTCGCGGAGTGCACGGTTCAATTCTGAGCCCGAACGGATATTGGACCCGCATTCTTGTTCTGACTTAACACCGTCAGTTTAACATTTGGTAAGGCGCTGCCCCGGGATCTAGGGCAGAAAGTCGACGAGGCGACGGATTTAATCGAGCGCACTGACACTTCCCCGCTCGCTTTGAGCACGAGCCGATTTTGCTTAGTCGCGCCGACGCCATGGTCCCGCCGTGCGATGGCCTACATAGCCTGACATCCGGCCGCATCCCAACAGAGGAAGGAATGCAGCGTGAACCTCAAGATGATGGTGTTTGGCGTGGTCGCCGTTTCGCTCCTAATCCCGCTGACTGTCCAGGCGCAAGGCATTCCTGACGGTATCCAACATGGCGCCTTCGTAGGGAACCAAACCGCAGGTCCCATTGGTGCGGTAGTTGGCGGTGCTATCGGCGGGGTAGAAGGTTTGTTCGGAGTTGGACCGACTTACGTTACTTATCCGCAGCCGGCACCAGTCGTTTATCCTCACCATCATTGGGTCAGACATTCGCATCGGCAGGTCCGCCGAAACGATTGACGAAACCGCCCGGAGCTGCACCGGCCTATTGCGGCAGAAGCCCCAACCTTGCGGTCAGGGCTTCGCATGTGTTCGCGTTGTGAAGGGGCTAGCCAACCCAACACGCCCAGCATACCTATCACTGTACTCTGGGAATGCGTGCGATGGGCACCCGGGGCGACAGAGCGCACCGGGCACCCGCAGCTCCCGACCCGCTTATTTCATAACCTAATCCGTTTCAGGTGGCGACGTGACGACGGCACCGGCGGCCATCGTGTGCCGAGATTCCAATTGCGCCTATTTCGCTTTTGCTTCCGTCCCCATCCAGCGAAGCTTTCGGATGAATTGGTCCAAAGATCGCCGCTCATTACCTCGCACTGCGGAATCTTCCGTCCTTGCAAACAGGTGTCCACGACTGTCTTTCCTGTTTGGGACAATAGTTCTCCCTCGGGCATCCATCGCAAATGCCCGAGCTCCGCTGCCTCACATTGAACCAGCTACGCAAAAACTACGCGCCGACTCCAACGCTCGACCAACCATTCGAAAGGAGACGCGTGCTGGTGTCCATGAACTTCTGACTGTTGGTCATGAGCCGACGGGCATTTTCGGCACGCGTACTCATTCCCTCGCTAAGCCATTCCTGGTACGCCGCCAACGCATCAGGAACCGAATGCGCCTCGGTCAGCTTTTTGGATAGTTTGAGACTGATTTCGGTCTCGGCCGTAGCGCATGACACAAGTTCCCGGCCCAGCTCCTCGAGTGCCTTGAATAACTCTTTCTGGGCCCGAAGTGTTGCCTCGCCAATTTTCTTCCCAGTTTCGGCAAATTGCGCCTGGGTTGTCTTCGACACCATAGGATCAGT
Source organism: uncultured Alphaproteobacteria bacterium (assembly GCA_963714345.1). Classification (GTDB taxonomy): domain Bacteria; phylum Pseudomonadota; class Alphaproteobacteria; order Rhizobiales; family Xanthobacteraceae; genus BOG-931. The sequence goes on from CAVQOD010000006.1 coordinate 24,510, forward strand.
GAAGCGGTCCGAGCTAATTTCCTCCTTGGGCATGTTCTTGTTCCTTTTTTCCTTGCAGGAACCCAGCCGTCACTCTGCTACCGCACTCATGAGTGCTCGTAGGGTGCTCACCCAAAAAAACGATACGCGAACTTTTGGGCTTCAATGTGGAAGATTGGCGAGCCGGGTCATTGATGAATGAAATTTTCTCGGTGGGCGCAATTGTCACAGCTGGCAGCCGCCAAGCAGTAACGGCGAATGCGGAACCGAAAGTCGCAATAACCGTTGGGCCGTAAATGGTGGCCGGTGGTTCCGCGCTAGCCGATTGGATCATCGGCGCTTTGTGCGCTATGGAAAAGTGGAGAAATGCGGCAGCTTGTGATGTCGCCAACCTGATCCTCGGCGTGTTCCTGATCCTTAGCCCGTGGCTTCTTCATTTTGTACCCGGGGTCGAAAGTTGGAACGCTTGGGCCGGCGGCGGCGTCATTGCCGCTCTATCGATTGCCGCCCTATTCGCTTTCGCGGAATGGGAGGAGTGGCTCAATCTCATCGTTGGCCTGTGGATCCTGGTCTCGCCCTGGGCACTCAAGTTCTCCGGCAGCACTGACGCGATGCGAACCGCCGTCATTGTCGGGGTGATCGTTGCGGTGATCGCCGCGATCGAGCTGTTGATGTTCCATCGCTCACCGCCGCGCCTGACCGCGTCACAGTAGTTGCAAGCGGCCGCGGAACCCGCGTGCGCTAAGCCAGAGGCCGCGTTAAGCGGCCTGCACGCGAGTTTGCTCCGAATTGTCATAAGCAGGGAATCTCAAAGAATATGCGAGGGTCCAGTGGACGAAGAGATACTTCGTCCTCATGACCGAGTTCGGAACTCCAAAGGCACACAAGTTATAGACGTCCAGGAGCGCACCGCAGGCTAGTCCGTCGCACCCGGCCAGATGGAACGAAGCGGTTCATGGGGTCTTTCCCATTCGCACGCCCGGTGAGTGGGGCTCAAAGATTTTAGAGGAGAATTTAGGATGACCACCCTCAAAAGTCTCGCGATTGTCACTGGACTTCTTCTTGCTGGGGAGGAACCTCCATCGCAATGGCGCAAAACGGTCCCCCGACGCCACCTGCAGCCGGAGGCGCGGCAGGCAATGCCGCGGCACCAGGACCGAACTATCTTTGGTCAGCAACTCCGCCTCAGTACGTTCCTGGGCAATATTACAATTTTTATCCGGGTCAGGGACCGGCGGCGGGCAACACAGCTTGGTGCGAGAGCCATTACCGTTCGTACAACCCGGCGACGGGAACGTATCGCGGATTTGATGGCCGCATGCGCCCGTGTCGATGAGGTAACGAATGTGTCGCGTGTCGCCTGCCAGTTTCGGCAGGCGGCTCGCGTCACAGGCAGCGGTGCCGTAGGACCGTAGGCCGTCGGAGCCGAGATCTAGTCGCACTTGCCGTTGCACGCCCGTCTGCCGGATGGCGGACACGCTATCGTTATTGGCGCCACAACCCAAGGAGTCTCCAGCCATGAACCGAAGAATGGTCCTTCTCGCTGCGGCCGCCGCAGCAACCGCGTCCCCCGCGCTCGCCCAAACCGCGTCGCAATCGCAGATGGGCGAGGAGGAGAAGACCCACGCAGAAAAGACCGCCGCGGTCGGAGGGGCCTCATTGCAGATGGCCGACATTGCCATGCAGAGAGCCACTCATCCAAAGGTCAGGGAATTCGCCAAATTCGAACACGACGAGCAAACCACAGTGGCTGCGGTTCTCAAATCGATGGATCCGAGTTTAAACCCACCCGCGCCACCGTCGGGCGTCGCTGCAGCTCTTGATAAGCTCAAGCAAATGAGAGCGGGCAGGGCCTTCGATCGCGAGTTTATTTCCGCCCAAACCAAAGGCCACGAGATGCTGCGCACGATCCAGGAGGATCACTTGGAAGCCGGCCACGATCTGCCCACGGTCAACACCACCAAACTAATGCTCGGTATGATCGATGAGCACTTAGCGCTGCGCTCGGATCTCGACAGGGATCACTTGGCATCGCTCTAGTTTGAGACGGAATGACACGCGACGGACAACGGCAATAAAAATGACAATCAAATCGTCTAAAGCGCCGTAACTAATGAAAGTTACGGTCGGTGACCGCTTTTGTCTTGAGTTCCCTTGCCGTATTTCAAAATAGTGCGTCAGCATCGCGGGGTCGCCCGCATGAGCACTCTGATCCGTGAGCGGAGCCGCCGCATCAAGTGCAGGTCTAGTCCTGAGGGGGGGCGCACCGACTTCGTGCAGCGCTCCGCCTTCGCGGAGCGAGCCTAGATCGATCGCAGCGAACCCCATCTCATTGAGCAGGTCGATGACCACACGCTTTGCTTCTATGTCATCGCCCGAGGTGAAGATGACCGTTTTCGGTTTGTTGGCGCTAAGGTCATTGATCCACGCCATGGGTATGTTGCTGATCGACTTGACCACCCGGACACCTGGAGCCCACTCGGCGACCAGTTCGCTTGACGTTCGACCTGTCTTCGCAAACGCGGCGCGCGACTTGGTCACGCCTTCAAGGCTGATGTCGGCGGATTACCGATACGAGCGTTGGTGGCGTCGACAAGGATTTGGCCGCTCCAAGCTATACCCTTGAGGACCACTTGAGCGTGGCGCCAGTGGACACACAAGATCACCAGGTCGCTCTGGACGGCGTCCTCCTTGGTGCCAGCTTTGGCCTGCGGCCCGAGTTCGTCGACAACGCCCTGCAGGCTTTCGGGACCTCAGGAATTTGACATGACGACTTGGTGGCCCGCGTTGATGAAGTGACGCGCCATTGTCTGGCCGACATTGCCGGCACCGATAAATCCAATCCTCATCTTTTGAATTCCTTTCACCGTTTGGTGGTTGTGGCGTCTGGCGACCGAGCCGACTTGTTTCGGCGAACACGAATTGAGATGCTGTCCGGCCAAAAAAGAGATGAAAGTCAGTTCATCTTCATATGCAGGCGTTGACCAAAGCCGGCCGTGCCGCGAGATCAAACGATCGGCTTAACGGACCTGTATTTTGCGTAATCAGCCCGGCGTCGAAGCCCTTAGCCTTCAGGACTGGCGCCGCGTCCGGTCCGGTAATGAACTTGATGAACGCCTTGGCGGCATCGGGCGCTTTGCTCGCCGCGGCGACGCCCGCGGTAAACAGTGTCACGCTGCCAAGATTGCCCGGCAACGGTCCGAGTATCTCCGCGCCTGCGACCGGAACGATTTCCGAACCTTGCGCCACGCCCAATTCGGCTTGGCCCTTGGCGACAAGCTCGGGAGCCTGGGCGCCGGGCACCAGGATTGTCTTCGCCTTGAGTTCATCGGTCAGGCCGAGCTGATCGATAACCTTGGCGAAGTAGACACCGCTCGCGCCGCCTTTCGCCGGGTCGGAATATGAAATCGATTTGGCTGCGATCAGCGTGTGTTTCAGTGCATCGACAGTCCCAATATCCGGCTTGGGGGCGCCTGCCCGAATGGCGATCGCAACCGGCGTGCCGCCGACATTGGTAAGGCTGCCGGCTGCTAATTTCCCCTGCTTGAGAAGATCTTCCATCATCGACCGGATCAGGACGGCAACGTCGTCCGCTTCGCCGTCGGAGACGCGCTGCTTCAACTGCGCCGCAAGGCCGTAAACCATCTTCACCTTGCCGCCGCCGGCGCTTTCGAATTTTGCCGCAAGGTCGTCTAGTGTCGATTTCAGGGCGACTGACGCCATCACTTTGATCTCGTCGGCTCGAGCAAGTCCGCTGCTAGCCAAAAGCGATAGCGACAAAAGGGCCCCGGTTACGTAGGACGCAGTACGCCGCATTGTCGTACTAATCATGCCGTCCTCCCAGCTTTCGATGTTTAGAAAGCATAACCAGCGTGGTCCGGCCTAGCAATCGGCTTGGCTTTTGGCAGCGCGCACCGGTGAGGGCGGTCAATTCTTGCGCGCACCAGACATAAGATCGGATAGGCGGACTTTTCTTGCGATGCACTTGGTCTGAAATTGGCCCCTCGCTACACCCAGAACGGCGTGGCGATATGTCGGCAATTGGGGGCTAAACGGACAACGAGCGGACATGTTGAATGTGCAGCGTTTGACCCATCAGCGACATCGCCAGTGATGATTTGTTGCGGCGCAACTTGAGTATCGAACCCCCATTTCAATAATCTAAAATCACTGCTTTAATTTGCAGGTGCAAATGATCGTCGGCGTAATGAGCCGACGCGCCTCATTTAAGAAAACAGAAGGGAGCGTGCCGTGGCTCAGGGTGAAACGAAATTGCTGTATCCGGGACTTGCCGGGTTTTACGAGACAATGCTGCCCATCGCCGCAACTTTTGTGCGCATCGTGGTCGGCGTTATGTTCTTGATGCACGTTTCGGTAAAATTCAAACTCGGCGCTGACGCTGTCGCCGCGAACATATTCGCCAAGAACGGCATCGAGCCCGCATTACTGTGGGCATACGTCGTCATGTTCCTCGAGTTTGTCGGTGGCGTCTGCTTGATCATCGGTCTGTTCACGCGCTTTTTTGCGGCCGCGCTCGCCATCGAGATGCTGGTGGCTTTGCTGTTCGTGCATCTACCGAAGGGCTATGCAGCCGCTGGCGGCGGATACGAGTATGTGCTGCTGATCGGGGCGGTATGCTTCATCATCGCTATTCGCGGCGGCGGCCCTTATTCAGTTGACCGTGCCATTGGCAAGGAGCTTTAGACGGGGCTGACGGAGTGACCAAATAAAGAACCGTTCGAGTTCCAATCCGTTCCTATACGGGGGGTGCCAGTCCTTTGAAGGTGGTCCCTTTTGGCAGAATGTCGGAAACTGCGAACGGCGTCGCTGCCCGGGACAAAGTGCTGTGCCACTATATCGGTTCTACAAGCTCGACATGGTTGGGCGCATTATTGGTCTCGGCAAGGCGGTCGAGTGTGCAGACGATGCCGATGCGGTCAAAAAAGCCAAAGAGCGGGCCAAAGGTCGTACCATCATCGAAGTATGGGATAACGGCCGCCGCGTCGCTGTGATCGAAGCGAAGGGGAAGAAATAAGCGGCTCCTCAGTGGTGGGGACCCCTTTCACTTCAGGCGCAGCGTCGCTCATCGGCCCGTTTCTACCGTCGCCGAGTGTCATCAATTCTATCGCTTCCGCGGGCGAAGCGGATATGACTCGGAAATGGGTAATCCGGTGCTGGTGATCCACAATCGATCCCAGCACTTTGTCTCAATATCCGCGCGCTGTTGCTGTGCAAAGCAGAACCTCGAAAGTACGATTTCTGTCGACCTTGGACCTTGAAGGAGGCAATCATGACCTTACGGATACTCCGCCTTTGTGTCCTACTTGCCATCGCCAGCCCTGGAGCTTCGTTGGCGGCGGGGTACAACTGCAAACATTTCAGCCAAGCTAATCGTTGCAACGCCAGTTGGGATAGCCGAGCAAAGTCTTGCACTTGCCACTAACTTGAAATGTTTCTGTTGGTGGCCCCGTTTTCGATTATTTGAGGTGCCCTTCCGATGTTAGGGGCAAAGCTGACGTATCGCGGACATCGTCAATCGGTGGTGATTGACCCAATGTATGGTCCGGCCGTGCGTTGCAAGAGCCTTCCTCGAGAATGCGGTAAGCGGTCTTGCATCAATGTATCCGGCCTCTGATTGGAGCGTATCGCGCTCCGGGCCATCATGGATATCAGCGCGCGTGCGATCTCATTAGCGGACAGGCCTCGACCGGGCCATTTGGGTCACCAGTGTTCGCCTGCGCCGGGAAGACCGAACCTCCATCTCTTCTCATCCTCTCGCAGACCTCGGCGGGGAAGTCGTGTGGCTCTGACTACGTCATCGCGGGCTCCTCTTTTTGCGTCGTCCTGCGATCGTCGGCACAGAATGGGGATCAGGCAGATTGGGTGACGATCCCATCCATCTTTCTCGCCTCGAAGTTCCGGCCATGAGCTAGAACGCTCCAGGCGATGCGCGCTAACTTGTTGGCGAGCGCAATTGCCAGCACGTTGCGGTGCAGTCGCTTCTTGGCGGCTTCGATCCAGGGCTTGAGCCCATGGCGCTCCCAGCTCTTGGGCTTGATCAACACGACCCATGCCGCCTGCACGAACAGGACACGCAGGTAGCGATTGCCGCGTTTCGATATCTTGCCGAGGATAGTGCGGTCACCGGTCGACATTGTTTCGGAACAAGCCCGAGCCAAGCAGCAAAGTCGCGGCCTTTGGAGAACACATCTCCAGTACCGACCGCGGCCACCATCGCGCTAGAGATGATAGGGCCAATGCCAGGCACGCTCATCAGCCGCTCGCAACCGGCATCCTGGCGCGCAACAGCCTCGATCTCGCCCGAAAGCCTCTCGACCCGTTCATCGAGCCGGCGCCAGTCGCCGGCCAGATCCTCGATGACCCCCACCATGCGGGGCGACAAGACATCGGGGGGTGTAGCCAGGATGCGCGGCAGGTTCAACGCGCAAGAACCGTAATCCTGCCTCACCGCAACGCCGCGCTCCAACAGGAGGGCACTGATTTGATTGATGATGCCGGTACGCTGGCTGACCAGTCGTTCTCGCACCCGGTGCAACGCCTGTAGGTCGAGCTGATCGGCGGTCTTCGTCGCCACGAACTTCATCGTCGGACGCTGCACCGCTTCGGCGATCGCCTCGGCATCACGGAAGTCGTTCTTCTGCCCTTCGATAGGGCCGCACATATTTCGCCGGCATCAACCGAGCATCGTGACCTAATGCCTTCAGACGGCGGCTGAGATGATGCGCGCCGACGCAAGCTTCCATGCCGATCAGGCAAGGCGGCATATTGGCGAGTCGCGCCTCTACCTGGCCGCGCGACCACTTCTGACGCAGCACGATCGTGCCGCGCGGATCAAGGCCCATTATGCGGAATGAGTTCTTGCCAATATCGATGCCGACTACGGCGATTGAAGTATCGATCTTCTGAAACATGGCGTGCTCCTTGTCTTTGGCGCCCCTTGCCAGTTTCCATCGCTGGCGGGGCAGGAGCACGGCCGGACCATTCCATTAGCCGACCTGCGCCGCCATATTTTTGCTGTGCTGCACAATCGCTGCGCTCGCCAAACAACAGACCGTTACGCTCGTTGTGTTTGAGCTGAAAACTGGTGGCTCGGCGTCGAACGTGAGATTTTGATCTCTTCTTCGGTCATCTCCGCGGATATAGTGGCGAACAACGGCGTGCTCAGATAACGCTCGCCGGTGTCCGGCAGCATGCAGAGTATGGTCGATCCCTTCGGCGCCTCTGCCGCGACCTGAAGGGAGCCCGCAAAGGTCGCGCCAGCGGTGATGCCGACGAAAATGCCCTCTTTTCTTGCCAGCTCGCTGCTCCACTTGATTCCATCTGCGCCTGGAATCGGAATGATCCGTTCGATGACCTTCAGGTCAACGGCGTCCTCAGTCAGTTTCGGAATGAAGTCCGGCGTCCAGCCCTGCATCGGATGCGGCCTGAAGGCAGGATGCGCGCCGGCGGGCGATCCGTCTGGATTGCGGTTTTGCTTCTGACCGCTGCGAAGGAGTGGGGCATCCTCGGGCTCACAGAGCACGATCTTGGTGTTGGGCATTTCCTTGGCGAGTACCCGAGAGACCCCTTTCAGCGTCCCGCCTGTGCCGTAGCCGGTCACCCAGAAGTCGAGCTTCTGGCCCCTGAAGTCGTTGATGATTTCCCGCGCAGTGGTCCGCGAGTGGATGTCGGGATTAGCCTCGTTCTCAAATTGGCGGGTTAGGAACCAGCCGTGCGTCCTGGCGAGCTCGACAGCCTTGACCGCCATGGCATAGGCGCGGCCGGCCGCGGGTGTCAGCACAACCTTAGCGCCGAGGAAACGCATGAGACGGCGCCGCTCAACGCTGAACTGCTCGGGCATGACCGCCACCAACGGATAGCCCTTGGCGGCGCATACCATGGCAAGGCCGATGCCGGTGTTGCCACTCGTCGCCTCGATGACCGTCTGCCCCGGTTTGAGCTCACCCGACTTCTCGGCAGCCTCGATCACGCCCAACGCCAGGCGATCTTTGACCGAGCCCAGCGGGTTGAACGCCTCGATCTTGACGAACAGGTTCACGTCGGGTGGCGCCAGCCGATTGATCCGCACTATCGGTGTGTTGCCGATCGTCTCTAGAATACTGTTAAACTTCGCCATGGACGTCTCCTGCTAAAGCCGCCAACCTTATCGCGTTGGCGGGACGAAGACGACAGACCGCTCAATTCCCATATTAAAAGTCGGTGGGACGCGCCTTGCATACCGAGATGGACACTCCAGTGCACAGAGTCATAGGCTTAATAATCAATACCTTGGAGCGGGTCCATTGAATGGCTGAGGATCGGGTGCAACGGCGGCTCGCCGCCATCCTTGCTGCCGATGTCGCCGGTTACAGCCGGCTCATTGGCGATGACGAGGAGGGCACGCTTGCCCGCCTCAAGATGCATCGCCGTGAATTCCTTGATACCAAGATTGCCGAGCATTCCGGCCGCATCGTAAAGACGACGGGCGATGGACTATTGATCGAGTTTGCCAGTGCTGTCGATGCCGTGCGCTGTGCAATCGCCATTCAGTGTGGGATGGGCGAACGTAACGCTGACGTATCCCAGAGCACGCGCATCGTATTTCGCGTCGGCGTTCACGTCGGCGACATCGTCATCGAGGACGGCGATATTTTCGGTGATGGTGTCAACATAGCCGCCCGCTTGGAAGGTATCGCTGACCCGGGCGCCGTCTGCATTTCTGAAGACGCACACCGGCAGGTACGCGGCAAGCTCGAGGCAAATTTTGAGGATAGGGGCAGCCAGAAGCTCAAGAACATCGCCAGCCCGGTTCGGGTTTACGTCATCCGGCCCGGCGGCGGCTTGGCGGGTGGGCCCGGGATTTCGCGAGAGCATCTCGCGCTTCCCGATAAGCCATCGATCGTCGTTCTGCCGTTCGACAACATATCCGCCGAGCTGGGACAAGATTACCTCGCGGACGGTATCGTCGAGGCGATCACGGCGGCGTTGTCCCGCATCCGTTCGTTTTTCGTCATCGCTCGCCAATCCGCCTTCACCTACAAGGGCCGTGCCGCGAACGTACGCGACATCGGCAGGGAACTAGGCGTCGCCTATGTGCTCGAAGGCAGCGTACAGAAAGGCGGCAACCGCCTGCGCATCACCGCGCAGTTGATCGAGACCGAGACTGGTTCGCATGTCTGGACTTCACGCTACGATGGCACGATGGACGACATATTCGATCTACAGGATAGGATCACGGAACAACTGGCGGGAGCCATCCAGCCTTCGATTCGTATCGCCGAAATCGAACGCTCTCAGCGCAAGCGGCCGCAGGACTTGAGCTGCTACGATTACACCATGCGGGCGATGCCCCATGTGTGGGCACTCGAGAAGGAGGAAAGCACCAAGGCGCTTGAGCTTCTGGAAAAGGCGCTGGCGATCGATCCGAACTATCCATTGGCGCTTTCGCTTGCGGGCTGGTGCCACGCCCAGCGCTCGGTTTACAATTTCGTCGAGGATATGGCCGGGAGCCAGGCCAAGGCCAGGGAACTTGCCGAGCGGGCCGCGGAGCTGGGCGGCGACGATCCGATCATCCTGGCGGTGCTTGGGGCGGTGCACACTTTCGTCCGCAATCTTGGCACCGCGCGCATCCTGCTTGAGCGCGCACTAGCGCTCGATCCCAATGCCGCTTGGGCGTGGCACAGACTTGGCTGGGTCGAGAATTATTCAGAACGGCCTCGCGAGGCAATCGGTCACTTCGAGCGTGCGCTTCGTCTCAGTCCGCTCGATCCGATGAATTTCAATAACTATGTTGGCTTTGGCTCCAGTTACGAATTGCTTGGCGAATACGATAAGGCTGTGGAGATGTACCAGCGCGGGCTGCTGGAGCGTCCCAACGCCCGATGGCTCTATCGGCATCTGGCAGGGGCGTTGTCGGGCGCAGGGCGGATCGAAGAGGCAAATGCCGCTGTCGCAGAATTGCTGCGGAGCTACCCCGACTTCACGATCTCGAAATTCAGGGAGGCGATGGTCTTTACCTTTGGAGCGACCGATCGCATGGCGGAGAACCTGCGAAGGCTCGGGCTCCCGGAATAATTCCGACCATCCTGAGTCGGCATGATCGAACTGCCCCTTCTTTGAAGGCACTGAAATGTCAAAAGCGGAATGCCGGCTCCAACGTTGTCACCGACGCTCCTCTCACGCCGACGTTGTAACAGAATCGCGATGTGTTTTGCTGCCGCGCGATATGGCGTTATTGGTCCGTTGCCACACTTAGAGCGGCGCGGCGATACGTCTGCAATTGGGGGCTAAGCGGGCAACGGGCCGACATCGCCAGTCGGCTGCGAATGACCCAAACCGACATAGGTGCGCGATGGACACTCCCCAGCCCTAACCCTAAACTTAAATGGAACTCATGGTTGGTCGAGGCGACGGTTATGGCCGAGGCGCGCGTCGAACGCCGACTGGCAGCTATCTTGGTGGCGGATGTCGCTGGTTATAGTCGCTTAATGGGCCTCGACGAAGAAGGCACTCTTGCGTCGCTTAAGACACATCGGCAAGAGCTCATCGAGCCCAAAATTGCGGAATGTCGGGGCCGCATCGTCAAAACTACGGGTGATGGCGTGCTTGTCGAATTCGCAAGCGTGGTCGATGCAGTGCGCTGCGCTATCGATATCCAGCGAGCCGCCACTGTGCGCAATGCCGATGTCCCCGGAAACCGCCGGCTGCAACTTCGCATAGGCATCAACGTAGGCGATATCATTATCGATGAAGGGGACATTTATGGCGACGGTGTCAATATCGCCGCCCGCATCGAGGCGTTGGCCGAGCCGGGTGGCATTTGCCTTTCGGGTGGTGTGTACGAGCATGTTCGTGCCAAGTTAGCCGCCGAGTTCGTGGACCTAGGTGAGCAAAATGTGAAAAACATCGCTCAACCGGTCCGAGTCTACAAAGTCCAAACTTCAACGGCCTCGGGTGCGCGGCCGATGCACGATGCAGAGGCTTCCCTATCTGACCTTCCGTCTATTGCTGTTCTACCGTTCCTGAACATCAGCGGCGATTTAGATCAGGAATACTTCGCCGATGGTCTTGCCGAGGACATAATCACGGCACTGAGCCGAATTCGGCATTTCTTTGTCCTCGCACGGAATACCACCTTTACATACAAGGGGCGTGCGGTCGACGTGCAAGCAGCCGCACAGGATTTTGGCGTTAAATACGTTCTTGAAGGTAGTGTACGCAAGGTCGGCAATCTTGTCCGGATTTCAGTGCAACTCATCGACGGCAGGACCGGCAATCACATTTGGGCTGAACGTTATGACCGAGGGTTGGAAGACATCTTTGCCGTTCAGGACGATATCACTTTATCTGTGGTTGGAACGATTGAACCCGAAATTAGTCGTGCCGAGCAAGAACGCGCCAGAGTAAAGCCACCGGGCAGTCTCCACGCTTGGGACTACCATTTGCGCGGGCTGTGGCATCTGTGGCGGTTCAGCCGTACAGATGTCATTGAAGCTCAAGTTCAGTTTCGCCGAGCGATCGAGATCGACCCGGCCTTTGGCCCGAGCTATGCGGCACTTTCGTTCGCCCAACTCCAAATATTCAATCAAGGCTTGAGCGACAATCCGGCTGCCTCTCTGCATGATGCATTTGACACCGCGACGAAGGCTATCGCCATGGACGATCGCGATCCCTTGCCACATTGGGCCAGGGCATTTGTGTTTCTCTTCCGACGTGAGTACGAGTCCGCAATAGACGAATGCAGGACCGCAATTGAAATCAACCCTAGTTTCGCGCCCGCCTACACGATCATTGGCCATGCCTATAGCTTCAATGGTCAACCTTCTGAAGCGCTTCGCTGGTACGAGAGTGCTTTGCAGCGGAGCCCGAAAGATCCGAGGGCTTGGCTGATCATGATGGGGCGTGCCTTCGCCTACTATTATTTAGGGGACTGGGAAAAGGCGGAAGCTTACGGTAGGCAGGCGACTCATTCCGCCAATGCTCATCTTTGGGCCTATGCCATTTACGCGGCTGCGCTTGCAAAATTACACGCGACAAATGAGGCACGCGCTGCATTGCAAAAAATTCGAGAACTCGAAGCCCAATTTCTCCGTTGAGATGGTTCGCAAAAACTGCACCGATGAATGCGTCGATGATGGAGTTATTTGTCGAAGGACTGCGCGAGGCGGGACTCGACGACCGATAGGAGATCGTATGTCGCGTATTGGTATTCTCGGCAATTGTCCCTCAGAGAGTGGTCGCTTCCGGTTTAGAATCCGAGTGCCGCTCGCTAAACTTTGCCGCGAAATGCGTCGGGCCGGTTAGAACCTCAAGCTTCCGACTTCCGATAGTGGCCGTTTCGTCAAACATTGTGGCGCAAGCAAATGTCGGCGTTCAGAAGGCCAAGCGGACGTCGTCGCAAAACCGTATCCAGCTGCGGCACGACCGGCAGCGCGCGGCCCGTACTGGGCACTGCAGTGGCGATCACTTGCGATTTATCTTTGTTTGTACCAAATGAGTTTCTCTGCATCAGGAGGCAGAGATGAAAAATCTGGGCGCCGTGGCGGTTTGCGTTGCGGCCTTGTACGTAGTTGACGCCACCTAGTGCGATGGCTGGTACTTCGCTGTGGTCGGCCAAATGGTGACATCATTTTGCGCCCAGTGGATGTAGTGGGACGCCTTGCGCGAGCGCGCATCGGGGAATCGACGTGGTTGCCCTAAACTGCCATTTCCGGCGAAATTTGAAATTTGATGTGATGCACAAATGAGCTGTTTCGGAAATTGCATCTGGCGTCCGATGATAGCCTACAATGTCCGTGGCGCGGCATCGGCTGAGAACTTGAGCTGAGCAAGCTACGCCGACTTCACCAGATCGCGCAGCGGCTGCAGCCGCTTTTGGGTCCGATGCGGGCCTGGAACTCGTCATATTTACTCGACGATGATACCCGATCCAAGTAGGGCGCCGACATGGACATCGGGGGTTGGCTGCGAAGCCTCGGCCTCGACCAATACGAGGCTGCATTCCGCAACAACGCGATCGACGAAACGGTCCTGCCGAGCCTGACGGCGGAGGATCTCAACGATTTGGGCGTCACGATCGTCGGGCATCGCCGCAAGCTGCTCGACGCCATCGCGGTGCTGCGCAATGGTGCAAAAACCAAGGCGCCGGCGCAGCCTGCGGCCGAATTTGACCGCACGCCACGGGCGGGCGAGCGGCGCCACCTGACAGTATTGTTCTGCGACCTGGTCGGCTCGACAGAGATTTCATCACGCCTGGATGCCGAAGAATGGCACGACATTGCGTCTGATTACCATCGTCGCGTCGAAGAGGTGGTCGGCCGTTTCGGCGGCTACCTCGCCAAGAAATATGGTGACGGAGCGATGGTGTATTTCGGTTACCCGCTTGCCCAAGAGAACGACGCAGAGCGTGCGGTGCGCAGCGGCTTGGCGATCGTGGAGGCTGTCGCGACGCAAAATCACGCCTTGGCTGCGCGGAACGGACCTAACCTCGCCGTCCGAGTGGGCATCCATGCAGGCTCAGTGGTGCTTGACGAAACTGCTGACGTATTTGGCGAAGTCCCCAATGTCGCGGCACGGGTGCAGACCGCGGCGGAGCCGGGAATGGTGCTGATCACGCAGAACGTTCACCGCTTAGTTTCGGGACTCTTCATCGCGATTGATCGGGGGGCGCCCACACTGAAAGGCGTGGTCGGACCCGTCAGATTGTTTCAGATCACTCGCGCCAGCGGCGCCCACAGACGGGGCGCCGTAGGACGCGCCGTCACGCCGCTGGTCGGACGCGAGGAGGAGTTGTTGTTGCTCAAGAGTTGCTGGGACCGGGCGCGCGCGGGGCATGGTCACCTGGTTTTGCTAGTCGGCGAGCCCGGACTTGGCAAATCGCGGGTGACAGAGGAGTTCCAGAGCCGGATCGCAGAGTTTCCACACACCTGGGTCGAGCTTGCATGTTCGCAATTGTTGCAGAACACGCCGTACCATCCGTTCATTGAATTCGCCCGACGGCGGCTGGAAGAGCAAGAGGCCACTCCAGAGCGCCGCGTCGCCGCGTTGGCCGCGTGGCACCGCGCTGTCGGTCTCGATCCTGCGCAGTCAGTGCCGCTGGTGGCGCCGCTGCTGGAACTGCCGGTGCCGGCAGACTACGCGCCACCGCCCGACGCGCCCGAGGAGCGGCGGCGCCGCCTCATCGCTACGCTCGCGGGCTGGGTAACCGGCGGCGCCCGCGTGCAGCCGATCGTGCTTGTGGTCGAAGATGTGCACTGGATCGATCCCTCCACGCTCGACTTTCTGCGTGTGCTGGCTGAGCAGGGTGCCGCGGTACCCCTGATGATTTTCATCACTGCACGGTCCGAATTCCGGGTGCCCTGGCCCCACCGCTCTCATCACACCGTGATTACGCTGGCGCCGCTGGAGCGGAGCGACGCACTGCGGATGGTGGCGGAACTAGCGGCGCGTCATGCCTTGAGCGGAGAGGTCTTGGATGTGCTCATCAACCGCACCAGCGGCGTGCCGCTGTTCATCGAAGAGATGACGAGGTTCCTACTGGAGGGTGACGGTCATGGCAGCTCACAGCAGATTCCGTCGACCTTGCAAGCATCGCTTACCGCCCGTCTCGACAGGATGGGATCTGCCAAGGAGGTCGCGCAAATCGCCGCGGTGCTCGGCCGCGACTTCAGCTACCGGCTGATTCACTCTGTCGCCGGACTGAATGATGCGATTTTGGCCACGGCACTCGATCGTTTGACCGAAGCTGACCTCATTCATGCCCAGGGCCTGCCGCCCGAGGCGAGTTACCGTTTCAAGCATGCACTGGTGCGTGATGCGGCTTACGAAACGTTGCTGAAAGCCCGGCGCCTCGATCTGCATCGTTCTGCAGCGCGCGTTTTGAACGATCTCTTCAAGGAAATTGCGGAGGCACAGCCGGAGTTGCTTGCCTATCATTTGACCGAGGCCGGCGAGACTCGTCCCGCCATCTCCGCTTGGCAGCGCGCCGGCGAGGGGGCGCTTCTTCGTGCGGCTTACGTTGAGGCAACCGAACAATTAGGCAAGGCCATCAAACTCGCTGAAGCCCTGCAATCGGGACCCGCAGAACGTCTGCTCCGGTTCCAGTTGCAAATCGCGCACGGCAACGCGCTGAATTCAATCGCGTGGCTATGGTGCTCCTGAAACTACGAATGCGTTTGCGCGCGCCGCCGAACTGGCGGCCGGCATCGAAGACGCCGCGACCAGATTCCCAGCGCGCTACGGCCTGTGGGTCGGCAGCCTCGTTCGCGGCGAACCCGAGCCGATCCGTCTGCTCTCCACTGAATTCCTGCGCGATGCGGAGCGCCAGCCGGGTTCGGTCGAAGTCTTAATCGGACATCGCATCGTCGGTGCCAGCCGCTGGTATGACGGCGACTATATTGATGCTCGGACACATCTCGAGCTGGCACTCGCCTCTTTCAACGCAGAAGAGCACCGCCCGCTCGCCTTTCGATACGGCCAGGATATCGGCGTAGCAGGCATGATTTTTCTAGCCTTGACGCTTTGGCCTCTCGGCAAGATCGACAGCGCCAATCGCGTCGTCGAAGATGCCGTTGCTTACGCGCCGGATACCAAACATTTGGCAACCGTCGCTTACGCTTTCACGCACGCCTGCCTTCTCGAACTGTTAAGTCGCGATCCGTCAAAGCTTTTAGTGCACGGAGAGTCGTTGGACGCAGTGAGCCGCCAACTCGGGTTACGATTTTGGTTCGGTTACGCTGCGTTCGCACGCGGCTATACGCGCTGCCGTGCCGGCGATCTCGGCTCCGGTACGACTGAGATGCGCAAAGGCCTAGAGATGCTCCGGGAGCAAGGCATCGCTTGGTGTGTTCCGCTGCTGCAAGCGGTATATGCCGAGGCGGAAGCTGAATTGGGCCAACTCCGATCTGCAATCGCGACAATCAACGAGGCAATTACCTTTGGCAAATGCACGGGCCAGCGTTGGGTCGAGGCCGAACTTTACCGGGTCTACAGTGACATTCTACTTTGCGTTACTATGCCCGATTTTGCGGCAGCTGAGGCCGCTCTGATGCGCTCGATCGAGCTCGCCCGTAATCAGCAGACCAAAACGTTCGAGTTGCGTGCCGCCGTCGCACTAGCCAAGCTTTGGCGCGATCAGGGTAAGCCGAATGAGGCCCGAGGTCTTCTCACTCCGGTCTATAATTGGTTCACCGAAGGCTTCGACACGCTCGATCTCAAGGAGGCCAAAGCCTTGCTCGATGCGCTGCACGCCTAACAACCAATTTAGAAATCGTCCGGATTTTGTTGCAGCGCATGAGTTCGTTCATGGCCCTTCGCTTCAGTTGGGGCGGCCCGGCGATATGTCGGCAATTAGGGGCTGAACGGATAACGAGCGGACATCGCCAATCGGTAGCGAATAACCGATAGGCGACATTAGCTGTGTGCAGCGGCAGCGGTTTTGATGCCGGTTTCAGCCCCCATTGAAGCACTCACCTGAACCGATAGGATGCCGTCTCCCCGAGCTTGGGGCGGCCATGAGACGGCGCAATTTTTTAGCAGTTGTCGGCGGTGCGGCGATCGGCTGGCCCTTAGCGACCCGAGCGCAACAGCCTGCAATGCCTGTAATTGGACTTCTTGGCAGTGCATCGCCCGATCTTTGGACGTCTCGTTTGAGCGCATTCCGCCAAGGCTTGAGCGAAACCGACTACATCGAAGGCCGCAACGTGGCGATTGAGTATCGCTGGGCCGACGGACACAACGATCGACTGCCAGGCTTGGCGGGCGACCTCGTCCAACGTCGAGTGAACGTAATCGCTGCCCTCGGTAGCACGCCCGCGGCTCTGGCCGCTAAGGCGGCCACCACGACGATACCGATCGTCTTCGAGATTGCTGCCGACCCCGTAGAGCTTGGACTTGTCACCAGCCTTGCCCGACCGGGAGCCAACGTCACGGGCGTAACAACGCTCAATGCAGAGGTGGAGCCGAAACGATTGGAGCTTCTGCACGGGATGGTGCCTGAGGCGAGGCGAATAGCCTTTCTCGTCAATCCGACTAACCCTACAGTTGCCGAATCTTCAAGGAAGGTGATGCAGGCTTCTGCTGACAGACTTGGAGTACAATTGGACCTCCTGCAAGCGAGTACCATTTCGGATTTCGATGCAGTATTCGAGCACATCGCTCATTTGCAGGATGGCGCGCTCGCGATCGGCGCGGATGCGTTTTTCACAAGCCACCTCCAGGAATTAGCCAATCTTGCGCTTCGTCGTGCGGTTCCTGCGGCGTATCAATTTCGCGAGTTCGCTGCTGCTGGCGGTTTATTCAGCTACGGCGCCAGCCTAACAGACACGTTCCGCTTGGCCGGTAATTACGCGGGCCGAATTATCAAAGGCGATAAAGCTGCCGACCTGCCAGTGCAGCAGGCAACAAAGGTTGAACTAACAATCAACCTCAAAACGGCTAAAGCGCTCGGACTTACAGTTCCGTTGCCCCTGCTTGGCCGAGCCGACGAAGTAATCGAGTAATGTCTCCTATTGGCCTTCGCTACACCCAGAGCGGCGCAGCGATATGTCGACAATTGGGGGCTAAACGGACAACGAGCAGACATCGCTAATCGGTCGAAGATGACCCCAAGCGGACATTGGGAGCTTATTGGGATACCCTTCACTCATGGCAGAACTCCTGTGCCCCACCGCCGCTATTCTTGCCGCCGCGATCCGACCGGCTGCCGCTCATTCGTGAGGCATTCGCGGCTTGAATGGCTGACAATCGGATGGATGACGGTTGAAGCCGTCGTTGCCATCGCGGCCGGGCGTGACAGCCGGAAGCCTTGTGCTGGTCGCCTTCGGCCTCGATAGCGTAATCGAGTTGGCATCGGCTGGCGTGCTGATGTGGCGCTTGTCTGTCGAGCTTCGCCACGGGCAGAAATTTTCCGAGCGCGCCGAACGCATCGCCAGTCGCATCGGCGGCGCGTTGCTGTTCGCCTTGGCGGCCTACGTTACGGCAGCGGCCGTATGGCAACTATGGAACAGAACCGGCGAGGAATTCTCTTGGCCGGGCTTCCTCGTCGCGCTGATCGCCATTCCCGCCATGCGCTACTTGGCGCGACGCAAGATCGCCATTGCCGAGAAGATCGGAAGCCGTGCGCTCCGCGCCGACGCCATGGAAGCCGTGACATGCGGATGGCTGTCATTCGTGGTCGTCGTCAGTCTCGCGGCGCAATGGCTTACCGGCGCGTGGTGGGTTGATGGCGTCGGCTCACTGGCAATCGTGTACTTCTTGGTGAAGGAGGGCCGTGAAGCGTGGTCGGGGGACAAGTGCGCGTGCTGTGCTTGAGGGTAGGCTATCGCTATTTGCGGGCGAGCAAGAACCGGGAAAATGCTTGCAACGTCGCTTCCGAAACGTAGTGCTCGATGCCCTCTGCGTCGGCTTCTGCAGCCTCCGCGGGGACGCCGAGTGCGAGCAACAAATCGACCACAAGTCTGTGGCGCGTCCGCAGTCGTAGCGCGAGCTTTTGTCCCTCCTCAGTCAAGAAAATTCCGCGATAGGGCCGACCTGTCGCCAAACCCGCCCGCTTTAACCGCGAGATCGTCTTGATGGCGGTCACATGGGAAACGCCTCAGCCGGCGTGCCACGTCCGTTGGGCGCGCCTCGCCACTGGCTGTCAAGAGATCGGCGATGAGTTCGACATAATCCTCAAGCAAAGCGCCCGATCGAGCCGAACGCGCTTTGCCGAACCGACGCGCCTGCATTGATTCGGCGGGAAGAGCTGCTGCCACGCCTCCACGCTTAGCCTTCGAGAGCGCGGCCACGCTGTCTTCCCGGTTCGACATCAACAAATCCCATGCAAAACGCGCCAACCGAACTCGATTTAGCGATGTAGCAAAGGCTACACTCTGTACGTTGACATCTAGGTTTCAATGCGTACCCTTGAATGTAGCCAAGGCTTCAATTTGGTGTAAAGGGTTCATAGATGGTCGACGTCGTCGCTCCGCGGGGATCATTGACCGATCGAACAATCGCCACAGCGCAAGGGTTGCTGGCCGGCCAACGCGGCGGGTTGCGTGCCTATCTTGCTTTTGCCGGTCCTGCCGTCATCGCCTCGATCGCCTACATGGATCCGGGAAACTTCGCGACCAACATCCAGGCCGGCGCCAAATACGGTTATGGCCTGCTTTGGGTCGTGCTGCTCGCCAACGTGATCGCCATGCTGTTCCAGGCGCTGTCGGCCAAGCTCGGCATCGTCACCGGCCGCAATTTGGCGGAGATGTGCCGCGACCAGTTTCCGCGCCCGATCGTGTGGGCGATGTGGATCGTCAGCGAGATTGCCGCCATGGCGACCGACCTCGCTGAGTTTCTCGGCGGCGCCATCGGCCTCTCGCTGCTGTTTCAGATGCCGCTGCTGGCCGGAATGATCGTCACGGCGATCGTCACCTACGGCATCCTGATGTTCGAAGGCTTTGGCTTTCGGCCGATCGAGCTGATCATCGGCAGCATGGTGGGCCTCATCGCGCTTTGTTACCTGGTCGAGATGTTCATCGCTCCGGTCGATTGGGGCTCGGCGGCCTTTCATACCGTCGTGCCGCAAATCCCCGATGCCGAGGCGTTGCTGCTTTCGGTCGGCATCATCGGCGCCACGGTGATGCCGCATGCGGTCTATCTGCATTCCGGACTGACACAGTCGCGCATGCCGGTCCGCGACGACAGCGAGCGGCGCAAGGTGCTGCGCTTCTCCAACCAAGAAGTCATCATCGCGCTCGCCGTCGCCGGCCTCGTCAACATGGCCATGGTGATGATGGCGTCGGGCGCCTTCCATGCCGGCCATCCGGACGTTGCCGAGATCGAAACCGCCTATCACACGCTGACGCCGCTGCTCGGCGTCGGCGCGGCCGGGGTCTTCCTGCTCTCGCTCATTGCCTCGGGCATATCGAGTTCGACGGTCGGTACGATGGCCGGCCAAATGATCATGCAGGGCTTCGTCGGGTTCCGCATCCCGATCTGGGTACGCCGGGTCGTGACCATGGTGCCCGCCTTCGTCGTGGTCGCGCTCGGTGCGAACGCGACGAATGCGCTGGTGATCAGCCAGGTCGTGCTCAGCATCGCGCTGCCGCTGCCGATGATCTCGCTGCTGATGTTCACGCGGCGCGCCGACATCATGGGTCAATTCGCCAATAGCCGGCTCACCCAGATCGCCGCGCTGGTCGGAACCGCGGTCGTGCTGGTGCTCAATACTTTCCTGATCGTTCAGACAATCGGCATTCCCATTCCAGGATTGCCGTCGGGCGGCTGAGCCGGCGCTTTCCCATCGACAACATGATGCAGTCGCTCCTAACCACAAACGATTTGATCTTGCTGGGATGCCTGCTGGTTGCGGTCGCATTGCCGATCCTCGACCGGAGGCGTTGACGCGTTGGTGCGGTGGAATTGGCCGTTGGGGCAGCATTGGGGGCGTGACGTGCGGGCGGTTTGGGTATTGGCTTGTGTGGCAGGCGCTTTTGGTTAGTGGATCGACAAGGGCTGCCAACGCCGCAGATGTCTTGACGAAAGCGCCACCGCTAGCGGCTCCGTCTGGGTACGACTGGACCGGCTTCTATGTGGGCGGACACCTCGGATACGCCTGGGGAAGCTCGAATTGGACGACGGCGCCGGGTCTCGCCGGCTCGCTCGACATGTTTCAGGGATTTGACGTCTTCAAGGGAACGGGAAGCTTTTTCGCGGGATTGCAAGCGGGCTACGACTATATGCTGCCGAACCGGTTTGTCATCGGTGCCGAGGCCGACGCGTCGTTTCCAAGCATTCAAAATCCCGAGGGAATATCCATTGGCGGCACCTCGACATTTTCCTCGCCGGTCGGTCCGGAGAGCTATAGCGAGACGGTGCTTTCGTCCGGCACACTACGTGGTCGCATCGGTTATGCTCCGGGCAACTGGCTGCTTTATGCGACGGGCGGCTTCGCCTGGACCTACGACCAGCTAACCCTGACGCAACTGGCCACCGGCACGACCGATATGCCATTTTTGTGGCGATTGGGATGGGCCGCCGGGGCCGGCGTCGAGGTGCCGGTGGCACCACACTGGACCGCGAGTATCCAATATCTGTACACCGACTACGGCCGCAGCAATGTGTTATTCGCGAACGCCGGGCAGCGGTTCAATTCCGATTTGTCGCTGCAAGAGCTGCGCGCCGGCTTGAATTATCAATTCGGTGGCGACGCGGCTCAGGCAATCGTGTCGGCGCAGACACCGGACCCGGACATCGTCAATTTTCACGGTCAGACCACGTTCACTTGGCAGGGTTATCCGGCGTTTCGATCTCCCTATGAAGGGTCCAACAGCTTGCCCGGCAGCGGCGAGGGTCGCGAAACCTGGGATGCGACGCTTGTATGCCGGCGTTCGCCTGTGGCAAGGCGCAGAGCTATGGCTCAATCCGGAAATCGATCAGGGATTCGGCATTGGCAACACGCTCGGGGTCGCCGGTTACACGAGCGGTGAAGCCTATAAGATCGGCTTTGCCTATCCCTATACGCGATTGCAGCGTGCATTCATCCGTCAGACCATCGATCTTCGGCGGCGAGACGCAGAAGGTTGATGCCGGCATCAATCAGTTTGCCGGGAGCCAGACGGCCAACCGCCTTGTCATAACGGTCGGAAAATTCAGCGTCGCCGACATCTTCGACAACAACAAATACGCCCACGATCCGCGCAATGATTTTTTGAACTGGGCGATCATCGACACCGGCACCTTCGATTACGCCGCCGAGCCATGGGGCTATACGCTTGGCGCCGCCGCCGAGTGGTACCAGGGTGACTGGACCCTGCGCGGCGGCTTGTTCGATCTGTCGATCCTTCCCAACAATCTCGAACTCGATCCGACATTCGACCAATTCCAATGGGTCGGCGAGATCGAGCGCCGTTACGAGCTATGGGGCCATCCCGGCAAGATCGCGGTGACCGGATTTCTCAGCCGCGGCCGCATGGGCACCTACGAAGATGCGATCGCATTGGCGCAGATCACCGGCGGTCCAGCCGATATCGCCGCCGTCCGCCAATATCAGAGCCGCGGCGGCGTCAGCATGAATCTCGAACAGGAGATAACGTCCGATTTGGGCGCCTTCGTTCGCGCCGGCTGGGCGAACGGCGATATCGAGCCCTACGAGTTCACCGATATCGATCGCACGGCCGCGGCCGGCCTATCGCTCAACGGCAAGCAATGGGGTCGGCCAGACGACACCGTCGGCATTGCCGGCGTGGTCAACGGCATTTCCAAAATCCACGAGGAATTTCTCAACGACGGCGGGCTCGGCATCCTCATTGGCGACGGCATGCTGCCGCATCCCGGGCCGGAGCAAATCATCGAGACTTATTACAGCTACGCGCTATCGGCCTCGACGCATCTGACCGCGGACTATCAGTTCATCGTCAATCCCGGCTACAACGAGGATCGCGGACCAGTGAATGTGTTCTCCGCGCGGATGCACTGGCAGTTCTAAGGAGAGAGCGCTTTTGAGGCGCCTGGGCCGCGACAGTCGACGAAAGTTTCCAATGAGAATAGGATTTTCGCTGCGGTGCTGGGTCGCCTTCTGGCCCATCGCGACACTTGCCGTCCTGCGAAGGGATGTCGGCTGTTGGGGTAAAAGCGGAAGTCGCGTCGCCGTCTTCTAGTCGCCGAGTACCCGACGTGAGTGCTCGATCCGCATTGCGTCGGCGATGCTGGTCCGTGACAGCTGAACAAGTTCGGCGAATGGCGCGTTCGGTCGGCAGGAGCGGCAAGACAGAGCCGGGATAAGGCTGGTGACCGTAGCGTCACGATGCCGGTCGAGCAGGCGAAGATCAATCGCGTTAATCGTGCGGCACGCCGGACAGCGCACCCAGAGGAACCAATACCGCGCAGCGATGGCGGCGCCGACTGTGGGTGAGAACAGCATCGGCATCCGCCGGGCTTGGCGTTCGTTCCAAGCGGCGATTAGGCGCTCGGCGTCCTTGAGCACCTGGGCATCGGTCGCCCGCTTGGCAGCAGCCTCGGCGTTGGCGTTGGCCTTAGCCTTCCGATCACCTTCCATCTTGCGGCGGTTGAAGCCCATGGCCGAATGGTCGCCGAACGGACGCCAGTGTCAATGTCCGGCGTCCGCTTTGCTACCGAGGCGCAATCTATTCCGCCGCCTCACGAAAGGAACTTTCGGTGAGTGCATCACTCTGCCGAGCGACAAAATCTTCTTCCAGCTTGGCCAACACGACATAGTTCGCGGCCAACAACCGGTAGCATTCCCCAAATCTGGCAGAACCGCTTTCTCTTGCGGAAAGGTCGCAGCGAGTTGCGCGGTCACGCAACAGTCTCGCTCTTGCCAAATGCTCTTGCGGAGTAAGCCTTCGCATGGAACTCACTGGACGCGCACCTTACGTTCACTCGGCCTTGATCGGGAGCTAGTGCGCGCGGCTGACAAACAGTCAATGCGGGGTCTGTGGATAAGTCGGGGTGTCCCTCGACATGCAAGAGGAAAGACGGGCTGGAATTGAAACGCGGACAATCGTATAGTTGGTGCGTGGATCTAGCCGTGGGCTACTTGGTCCATTCTCCCCAAACTTGGCCCTGGCCGCCGGGACCAGGGTTTTTGTTTGCCGCGCAGATGGAACTAAGTTCCAATCTGCCTGCGCCAACCCCTAGAACTCTATATGTCGATTGCATGTGCGGGCGCTCCACCTACAAGCTGACGTGGGAAAAACTCGTCGCGCTCTATCGACTGACGCTCAATCAGCCGCCAGTGAACCTGCTTGCACAAGACGATATTGAGCCGTGGCTGACCGGTACCGCCGGCATCGAACTATTGAAGCCGGCGCCAAATGACTTGTTGCTGAAGTGGCCGGTATCGAAGCGCGTGAACAGCTCGCGCGCCGGCGACGATGATCCCACCCTCATCGAGGAGGTAGAAATGGTGTCCGTTCAGGCATGACACGTGAACAGCGTCAGCATTGGTATCGCGGTCTCCCAGCCGGACAATGTATGCTCTATGCTGGGGCGTTATTGGTGATGCTCTCGTCGGCAGCCGCACAGGATATTCGCGGGTTGGAGGTCTGCACCGCCGAAAAGCAGATGGATCGTCGTACCGGATGCCTGCAAGCCAACGTCGAGTTTCTTCAGCAGGCACTGAACAAGCTGACGCTAGAGACACAGAACAAGATGGCGGCCGCTAATCGCGATATTGCCGCCGCCCAAGCCGAAATCGCTGAGCTCAAGTCGACAACGGCGAAGCTGAACGACGAGTTGATGCAACTGAAGGCGAAAGTCGAACACAGTGGCGGGAAGTAACTGAGGACCGTCGGCACTGACGGTCTGAAAAATCGGGAGGGGCGGGATGAAGTCCAGTACAGACCGGATTCTCACCACGCACGCTGGCAGCCTATCGCGGCCGGCAGACCTCATCGCGATGAGCCGCGCTCGTACGGGAGGAGAGACCACAGACGAGACCGCTAATGCCCAGTCGGGCAGCCGTTCCTTGCACGCGAGCAGGATGCGGCGTCGACCCAGCGCGCCAGTTCGAGAACTTGCCCCGGCAAAATCACCTTTCCTCGACCAATGACGTGGGTGTGAGTTTGGTCTCACCGTCGGTGAGCTTCTCTCGCACCGGCGTGTATTTGACTGAGACCGCGAGCGGCTGGAAGGCAGCACAATGCGGCCTTCGCTACCGCCACCAAACGAACGCGTGGTAGTAATAACTTTGCACCAACGGCGACGCGTCAGACACGGGAGAATTCCGTGTTTTTGCCTTTCCTCATCGCATTGATTTTTCTCAGCGTTACCGTTGGGATAGGGGTGGATTCCAACGGCGAAGGCATATCCTGGACGCTTCTGGCGATCGCTATTTCGCCCCTGCTGGCCATGCTGATTGTTCTTGCGGTGCATCGGCGCAACTAACACTCCGCGACGCAGAGGGAGATATGTTTGGAGGGTTCTAACACCCGAGCGGTGCTGGTCGGCGTCGGCTTGGGGGTTGTGACGACGTCACACAACGACATTTTCGGCCGGCTCCTCGACCAGGAGGTCGTCATCAGTCTGTTCCCACGCTCAGCACCATTTGCGATGCGGCCGAGACGTCGGCACCGGTGGCGCAGTTTTACCGTGACCATCCGACGCTCGTGCCGTCGCCTGTCTTGTTTCCGTCGCGCCGAGCTTCGCGGGTGTAGCTATAAGTCGACACCGGACGGTCATAGCCGCAGTTAGTCAGCCCAAATCCGGCGCGGGGGCAGCCGTGAGCCGCAAGATATTCGTACGCATTAGCCACCACCGATCCATCGTAGGCGCCACCTCCTGCGGCCAACGACGCAGACGTGGCACCCATGGTAAAGACAGCCGCCAGGATCAACTTCCTCATAGATTTATTCTCCATGGTGGCCCATTGGCGAAGCGAGTTGCGCGAACGTACGCTGAGCTCACAAGTCAGCGCCTATTTGAAATATAACACATTTCCCCGCGGATCTCGGGATGTTACATTAACAGGTGGTATTGCCAAGCATGCTCGATAAATCGGATTGGTTGGCGATTATTACAGGGGCCGTGTTTTTCTGGGGCGGTCTCTACATGAGCATGCTCACGCAGCGAATAATTCGGATAATTGGAATCTCAATTACGGCAATCGGGATCATCGGGTTAGCAAGCCCCAGCGCATGGGCACCAGCGTTCGCTTGCGGTCCGTGGAGAGGATCGTGTCGATCGTTGTGGTCGGGCAGACGTTGTGGCGCGCTCGCGTGTTGACAGGCGGCTGGTCGGCCGTAAGTCGATAGAGCCTTACAATCTCTTCCCAGGTCAGCTTGTAGGTGGAGCGGCCGCACATTATCGACAACATATGCGTCGCTTGACTGGCCCGCCCACCCTGCGGCCGAATGCTCTCCATGGGTTTCAACCGTCGCAAGATGGAAGCTGACCGGAAGGCCAAGGCCGACCTAGAGGCGGCTACCCAGCGTGCCACCGATGCCCAGGTGCTCGAGGACGCCGAGCGCCTGATCGCCGCTTGGAACGAACGCCGGGGCAAAACGCGTTTCACACCTCAGACATCAATGCCGCAGCAGTGACCGTGGAGTGCGATCGGCAGGCCGCCCTGGTCGAGCGCCCCGGCGACTGCACACCAAAAAGCCTGCGGCCATCCTTGTGGCGCGGCCTTGGGCATCCGGTCACGACGGACGACCCGTTCCTTGGCAACTGTTTGAAGTTACGTGGAGTTTGCCATCCGGCAGACGCTCCGGTACGAGCGCGCAGCGGTCCGAATAGGTCGCGCCTTGACGCGGGAGGCGTTGGCCACAGTCGTTTGAGCAACGCGAAACCTCGAAAATGGGGTTATCTACTCTCATTAATCCCCGGTGCTCCCACTGAAACGCGTTTCAGTTAATGAGCGCGGCGCATGTATTGGGGATTGCGGCATAGGGAATTGCCGGCGGCGCTGGCCTCGATCTTGCATATTTCATTGTCAAAGCGAGGCGGGAGGTCGGCATGCCACGCGTGAGGGTGGAAGGCGAGCCGGCGGCGGCTGTCGTAGATCTCGACACTGCGGCGCTCATCATCATCGACATGCAGCGCGATTTTCTGGAGCCGGGCGGTTTCGGCGAGGCGCTCGGCAATGACGTGTCGCGCTTGCGGGCCTCGGTCGCGCCCTGCCGGGCGATGCTCGCTGCAGCGCGTCGGGCTGGTGTGTTGGTCATCCATACCCGCGAAGGTCATCGACCCGATATGTCGGACGCGCCGCCGCACAAGGTCGAGCGCGGCGATCCCGCCAACCGCATCGGTGCCAGCGGACCGATGGGCCGCATCCTTATTCGCGGCGAGCCCGGCCATGACATCATCCCGGAACTTTATCCGCTCAAGAGCGAGCCGGTGATCGACAAGCCGGGCAAAGGCGCGTTCTACCAGACTGACCTCGAACTGATGCTGCGCAACCGCGGCATCGACACTTTGTTCGTTGCCGGCGTGACGACGGAAGTGTGCGTGAATACGACGGTCCGCGAAGCCAACGACCGTGGTTTCCGCTGCATCGTGCTTTCCGACTGCTGCGCCTCCTATTTCCCGGAATTCCATGCTGCCGGCCTCGCCATGATCAAGGCGCAGGGCGGGATTTTCGGCTGGGTCGCTGCATCGGCGCCGATTGTCGATTCGCTCGGGGCGGTCGCCGATCGAGGAACGACGCAATTCGAGGCTAATAAGGCACGAAAGGGAGCTTGAACAGGAGGCTGCGATGAGCGCAGCCACGTCGGAAGTGCCGTTTCGTCCGCGATTATGGGCGCCTGGCGACTGGAATGCCTTTTTCGGCTTCGGCACCAACATTCTCGTCAACATGTTGACGCTCACCGATCCTGTTGCGGTTCGTGCTGAAAATGCCGGACCCGATCGTCTTCGGCCGCATCCTGCCCGCCATGGGTCTGATGATGTGCCTGTCGACATTTTATTACGCTTTTCTTGCCTACCGGCTGGCGAAGCGAACCGGCCGTAACGATGTATGTGCGCTGCCCTCGGGCATCAGCGTGCCGCACATGTTCATCGTGACCTT
Source organism: uncultured Alphaproteobacteria bacterium (assembly GCA_963714345.1). GTDB lineage: Bacteria > Pseudomonadota > Alphaproteobacteria > Rhizobiales > Xanthobacteraceae > BOG-931. The sequence continues at coordinate 51,991 of CAVQOD010000006.1, forward strand.
CGTGATCATGTTGCCGATCAAGCTGAAGACCAATGATCCGATCCAGGGTTGGGAAGCGGGGCTGGTGTGGGTCTTCTTCCAGAGCTTCATTCTCATGATCGGCGGATTTATCGCGCCGATCATCCGCAAGATCACGCCGCGCGCCGCTCTGCTCGGGACGCTGGCCGGCGTGTCGATTACCTTCATCTCCATGACGCCGGCGCTGCAAATGTACATGACGCCGGTCATCGGGCTGACCTGCTTTGGCATCATTATGTCAACTGGCTCGGCGGCTTCCAATATCCGAAAGGCATCCCGGCCGGCCTCGTCGCCATCGCGGTCGGCATGCTGATCGCCTGGGGCTCGAACCTGTTCGGTCTCAATTACGGAGGGTTGAGCGGTAAGGGCGTCATGCGATGCATTTTCGAATTTCGGCTTCAACGTGCCGATCCCGGCCTTCCATGAGGTCTTCTCAGGCTTTAATTATCTTGGCATCATCCTTGTCACGGCGATGCCGTTTGGCATCTATGACTTGGTCGAGGCCATGGACAATGTCGAGAGCGCGGAGGCCGGAGGCGATCCCTATCCGACAACTCGCGTTCTGACAGCCGATGGTATCGTAAGCCTGATCGGCTGCCTCATGGGCAATCCCTACATCAACGCCGTCTATATCGGCCATCCGGGCTGGAAGGGCATGGGCGGCCGCATCGGCTATTCGGCAGCCGTCGGCGTCATGGTGATCATCCTGTCGTGGTTTGGTGTCATCTCGCTGTTGCTGGCCGTTGTACCGGTCGTGGCGATCTCGCCGATCCTGCTTTACATCGGCATGTTGATCGGCGCACAGGCTTTCCAGACGACGCCGAAGGGGCATGCGCCGGCCATTATTCTGGCGTTGACGCCACACGTCGCGGCCTGGGCTAAAACCTTGATGGACGGCGCGCTGCAGGTCGCGGGAACCGACGCGTCGAAGCTCGGCATTCGACAAGCTCGCCAATGTCGGCGTGCTCTATCCCGGTCTTGAGACGATGGGTGGGGGTGCCATTCTCACCGGACTGGTGTTGGCCGCGATCGGCGCGAATGTCATCGATAAGAAGTTCGTCAACGCCGCGGCCTTTGCGCTTGGCGGGGGCCGTGCTGACGTTTTTCGGCTTCATGCACGGTCAGGCGGTCGGCATCGCGGTGACGCCGACCGTCGCGGTGGCCTACGCGATCGTGGCGATGTTCCTGTTTGCACTGAGCCGCTATCCGGCGTTGGCACCCGCGCTGACTGCGTCATCGGGTGAAGTGATAGCGGCAACGCCCGCGGAGTGAAAGGGTGGACCACTTCGAGTGTTTTGAGTTTCGCGATCAACGCATGGCTAAACTCTGTGCCGGTAGCAATTCATCCGACCAGTCTTCTCGCCGAAGCAGTTGGCTATGCTTTGGCAATTGCCGGACAGTTGATAACCCGCGAGAGGGCTGAAGAGATTCCGCAGTTCTTGCCGCGAACGCGCCGCACGGTAATCAGCGCCCCCTGGAACAGCACCGCCATAAGTGCGCTCCTGGCCTAAATCTTGAATGTAAAAATCGGGACGCTGTAGCGAGCGTCGTTCGCGGCAAGGTCCAAGAATGGATAGGTCCTCGAGCGCCCCAGTCCTTGCCGCCGGCCGCTTGCCCTTGAGCTCCCCGGCAAATAAATCGGCGCCTCGGGCCAGCGAGGGCGGATTTTTCCATGGTCCCGGCAATCCCTGGTTTCTGGCGCTGACGGCGCTCGGCGTCGTCTATGGCGACATTGGCACAAGCCCGCTTTACGCCTTTCAGGTCGCTCTTACCGGCATCGGCCATCCGGTCCCGACGGCAGCCGACGTTCTCGGCATCGTGTCGCTGATCTTCTGGGCGCTGATGCTGATGGTGTCGCTGAAGTACGTCGTGTTCGTGTTGCGCGCCGACAACGATGGCGAGGGTGGCATCCTGGCGCTGCTGTCGCTCGTCGGCGCCGACCGAGTCGCCGATGGCGCCAAACTTCCGATTCTCGTGCTGCTCGGCGTCGTGGGTGCCGCGTTGCTTTACGGTGACGGCGTCATTACGCCGGCGATTTCGGTGCTCTCGGCCATGGAAGGGCTCAAGCTGGTCGCGCCGGCATTACAGAAATTCATCGTGCCGGTGACGATGGCGATCCTGATCGGATTGTTCGTGATCCAGCGTAAGGGGACCGAAAGCATCGGCCGATTGTTCGGGCCGGTGATGGTGGTCTGGTTCGTCGTCATCGGAGTGCTCGGAGCGACCAACATCTGGATGGCGCCGGCTATCATCAAGGCGATCAATCCGATCTGAGGCCGTGGGCTTCCTCGATCGCGGACCCGGTCGTCTCGTTCGCGGTCATCGGCGCGGTATTCCTGGCGCTGACCGGCGGCGAGGCGCTCTATGCCGACATGGGCCATGTCGGCCCGAGCGCGATCCGGCGGGCTTGGTTCGGGCTGGTCCTGCCGGCGCTGATCCTCAACTATTTCGGCCAGGGCGCGCTGATTCTCGCCGACCCGACGGCGGCCGACAATCCGTTCTACAAATTGGCCCCCGGTTGGGCGTTGATCCCGATGGTGGTGCTCGCTGCGGTCGCCACCATCATCGCCTCGCAATCGCTGATCTCCGGCGTATTCTCGCTGACGCGGCAGGCTATGCTGATGGGACTGTGTCCGCGGGCGAGGATCGTGTCCACGTCGAGCGATGAGGAGGGTCAGATTTACGTGCCCGCCGCCAATTGGCTGTTGATGACGGGCACACTGTTGACGGTCGCGTCTGTTCAAGACCTCGGACAATCTGGCGGCCGCCTACGGCATCGCCGTGTCCGGAACCATGCTGGTCACCACGATCCTGCTCTATCGCGTCGCGGTTACGCGGTGGCGCTGGCCGCCGCGCCGTCGCGATTCCGATCATCGCGGCCTTCGGCACTATCGACGCGACATTCCTGGTCTCCAACTCGATGAAGATTGTCGCAGGGCGGCTGGTTTCCGGTGATTGTCGGCGGCGCGATCGCGGTTCTGATGTTGTCGTGGCGCAAGAGGTGCGTTTGAGGTCGAACAGCGTCTGCGCGAAATGTCGATGCCGCTCGATCAGTTCCTCAAATATGCCGACAAGACTGTGATCGGCAGGGCGCCGGGACATGGGAGTCTGGCTCACCAAAGTCGAGCACGGCGCTTCGCCGATGCTGCTGCGCCACATCGAGCACAATCGCGTCCTGCACGAGACGGTGGTGCTGTTGACCTTCGTGGCCGACCACCGGCCGCGCGTGCCGTTCCACGAGCGCCACGCGGTGCAGCGGCTTGGGCCACGGCTTCTACCGCATCCAGGTCAAGCTCGGCTTCATGCAGACCCCGGATATCCCATTGAGCCTTGATCAATTGCAACAATGCTCGGCTTCGACGCCGATCTGGATCACAAGAACTACTATCTGCGCTCACGAGACGATCGTTCGCCGCGCGAACGATTCCGCAATGGGGCCGATTTCCTTCGCGATCTTCTCGTTTCTCAATCGGATCGCAAGCCGAGCACCCGATTTTTTCAGGATTCCCAACGACGCGGTCATCGAAGTGGGATTTCGCGTGGAAATCTGACGGCGGAAGCCGTCGACGTCGCCGCCGGTGCCCGCCCCTCCGATTTCGATCTGTGTGACGCTAGGAGTTAGGCCGCGGCGCAGATGCTGGGCGCGGCGGATTGCGGCGACTATTGCTGGGGCAAAATCGCTCAGGAACGAGCGACATCGATACTGTAGTGGTGGAAAGTCTGAAAGCGCTTAACCCCAAATCCGCCCAATTCTTCGCAACGCCCACGCTTGCGCGTCTTTCAGCTCACTGAGCGCTCAGGGCTGACAGGGCGGCAGCCTGCATAGCAGCGCGATGGCTCTCCGCAAAATCACGATTTCATCCACAGGCTATCGAGCTGTGTAGCTTGGATTTTAGGTCCAGCCATCGCAGCCGGGGTTCGTCGTTCAGCAGTCAAAATAGTGCAATTATGCCGGTCGCCGCGTCGTACAGGTATGTCAACGTGGCAGTGACGGGGTCTGAAATCGGGCGCAACGCAGCGTGCACCGTCTCTAATTGCAAAGTGGTTGCGTCAGATGATACGCCAGAGCAATAAGATTCCGCAGAGCGGGACGAGGCGTGCCGAACTGGGAAGCCGGTCAACCCATGCAAACATGCCACGTGCTCCGCATGAGTTTCCTGCGCTCGCCCGCCGTTACAAAGCTCGACGCCGAATGCGTAGCGGAAAAGAACCACAACCACGCCGTACATTTCGTCCGGGCGACCCTATGCGTCGGACATCCTCATGAAGCTTCCCAACGTCAAGTTCGACGAGGAAGCCCGCATCCGAGGCAGCGATGGGCAATCGGCAGGGTCACCGCGACGCACTGATGATCTTCCTGGCGTTTCGTCATGGGCTGCGAGCGGCAGAGGTTTGCGATCTTCGATGGGAGCAGATCGATTTCGCCACCGCAGCGCTGCACGTCCGCCGCATTAAGCACGGCACGCCCGCGACGCATCCGCTGACTGCCCGGGAGCTACGGTCATTGCGCCGTCACCAACGCGAGAGCGTGAAGTCCGCGTTTGTGTTCGTGTCAGAGCGTGGTGCCGCTGAGTGCGCCGGACTTTTTGAGGATGGTTGAACGGGCTGGGCTGGTCGCGAAGCTGGGGATTAAGGTCCATGCATGCTCCGCCATGCCCGCGGGTATGCGCAGGCCAACGCTGGCCACGACACGCGGTCGCTACGAGCCTATCTCGGCCATCGGAATACTCAGGACACGACGCGCTACGCCGCCCTCGCGCCGGATCGGTTCAAGGGGTTTTGGCGGAATTAGCCAGTCGGACCCGAACCGGGGCGGGGCTCAGTGCTGCAATACCCGGAGTGATGACGGCATGTCCGCGACTAAAGTTGTGCCGCAGTTCGTCGTTGAGGGCGCGAATTTTGGCGGTCTGATTAGAATTCAGCGGGCGTTGACATGATGGTCTCCATTGATTGTTGTCGCCAACGGCCAAGTCCGCGCAGCAACACGTCGCGCGTCGCGAGGCTCGATTGATCGGGTGGTTCTGATGGGAGAAAGGTGACGGCGGCTGATAAAAGCCGCCGTCGTAGTCGAATTACACGCGGCTCCGTTTGGAGCTCACGGACTTACGTGCAGCAATGCAACAGCGTTCCGGTGACGGACGACCTTTGGCTGCTTGGGATAGTCACGCCAGCACAACGTGAGCATGTCGCCATCGCGTTCGATCACGATGGCCTCCCACCAGCCGTACTAAGCGTCTCTTGCGCGACGACCAGGTGGCCCGGCTCGATCTCGTCCCGGGTTCGCGGCAAGCCCGAAGGAACCAACGGCGGTCGCGCCGCTTAAATCCGGATTCCGGGCATAGAACGCTGCCAATAGCCTTTCCATAGGGCCGCATCTGCCATCGCCAGATAAAGCTCGCCAGTACTTTTGCGCCGATTGTGCTCGCGCCCTGACATTTCGTCGGCATTGCCTATGCAGGTGGGGGGTTTCTGGCCCGCCAGTATTTTTCATAGTCCGGCCCCTTTGAGTTAGGAGGCACCAATGGTTGATGAATCAAAATATCGGCACTGGCGCTGGGAGATCGGGTCCTATGATAATGGCCTCCCCTGGAGCAAGCGTTGGAATGAAGAGCGCCGCGTTCCGGTCCAGATCTCCACAGGCCCGTTCGACCGCGCGGCGATCATCGTCGTTCGTCAAGCGATGAACAATTAACGTGCCAAGTTGACTAAGCACGTCAGGGGGTACGTCCCGCGGACGCTGCGTAGCCAAGACACAAGTCAGACCGTACTTTCTACCTTCCTTGGCAATGAGCCCGAACGCCTCTAGCCGTACGCTAGCGTATTCATGTCCGATAACTCACCCAAGAAACTGATGAGCTTCATCGAGCACCGCAATCACGGGTTTGTCCCGAAAGGCGTCGGCCCTGGCTAGATTAAGCAGAAAGCGGCCGATGACATTCATCAGGATTTCGCGCGTATTGTGCTCGAAACGGACATTTTTGAACGAGAATTCGAATAATGTCATCATCTTCTTCCGCAATGAAATTGTTGATTATATCTGCCAACGACGGTCCGGCCGCTCCGAACAGACATGCTAGTTCATTTGAATTAATCAACGTCCCACGGCACGACCGGTGAGGCGCCGATCGCCCGCTTTGCGCGCGACGAGGCGCACCGGTTGAAGCCGCTCAGCGGTCGACCGTCGTTCGGATCGCTGCGCGAACTGACCCGCATCGTCGGCAATGATTGCGCCGTCGAGATTGACACTAACAGCTACTCGGTGCCGTGGCAGCTGATCGGCGAGCGCGTGGCGGTGACGGTGGCGGGCGGCGAGGTGCGGATACGCCACGGTGTGCGTGAGGTGGCGGTTCATCAGCAATCGGCGGGGCGCCGTGTGCGGATCATCGATGCGGTCCATCTGCACGGTGTTGCCGGCGGCGATGCCGCTGTCTGCCGATCAATCGAGGCCCCGACGGTTCCGCCGCCGCCGCCTTCGTTGTTGCGTCCTCTTGCCGAATACGAGGCAGCGATCGGTGGGAGGTTCTGATGGCGCGCACCAAGAAGGCAGCCGAAGCACCGACCGACCGGCTCGAGGCCATGCTGGCGCGATTGCAACTCTCCGGCATCCGCGACCAACTCGACAGTTTGCTCGACGAGGCGGCGCGCGCGGACCTATCGGCGCGTGAGACGCTTATCCTGCTGTGCGAGCGTGAGCTCGCACGCAAGGATCACCGCCGTATCGAGATGGCGCTAAAGCTCGCCCACTTCCCGGCCGTGAGAGAGTTGGCGAGCTTCGACTTCGAGGCACAGCCGTCGATCGATCCGAAGCAGATCCGTGACCTGGCCGCGTCACGCTGGATCGCCAACGGCGAGAACGTGCTGCTGCTCGGTCCGCCGGGCGTCGGCAAGACGCACTTATCGATCGCGCTCGGGCGAGAGGCTATACATTGCTGCCACGCCCGTTCTGTCCGGGCTGCATCATCGCAACGCGCGGAAATGATTTCCGGAAAGGGCAAGGGGTGTCGGGCCTCCCCTGCGAGTTCGCGCCGGATCATGAGCGAGTGCTGCTATATGACCATTTAAACGCCAAAAAATTGACCCCACCGCTTCGGGCAGCGGTGGGGCCCATTGGGGTCTAAGGGAACGAGCCATGCATGCATGTGCTCAATTGTGACGGTAACATATAGTGCCGCGAATTGGTTGCCCATGTTTTTGGCGAGCACTGATTATACTCTTTGCAAGCCCTTCTAAAGCGCAAAACGGGATCCTCGCATAGTGCCATTTATTGGGCAGTGTGCCGAACGGCGTTGCTGCATTCGATGCTGTAGGTTCAATTTGCTTACCGCCACGTCGATCACCATTATGGGCTTCACCGCAATCTCAACGCTGGGCCACGCTGGCTAACTGTGACGGTGACCGATATGACAGTCTTTTCGCTGATCGAGTTCTACGCCACAAATGCCGATCCGTTTCGCTGATATATCCTGGCCGGCCGCGCGCCGCTACTGGGTCGTGAATGCGCGCGTGCCCCAGTGTCTATTGGACGATAAGTTGGCGCGCTCGAGCTGCGGCGACGGCGAGGGCGTAATCGGCGTCGATCTGCTGATCGAAGACGGTAAGCTGGCGCGGCTCGATTGCGCCGGAGTTGATCGCGAGGAGGGAATTGCACGCGTCGATATCGGCGACCGTCAAATCTGGCCGACGCTCGTCGATATCCACTCTCATCTCGATAAGGGCCATACGGTCGAGCGCAGTCCGAATCTCGACGGCTCTTTTCATCAGGCCCGCCTCGCCGCGGCTAAAGATCGCCCGAATTGGACCGCGGCGGATTTGCGTCGTCGCATGGACTTCGGTTTGCGTTGTGCCTATGCGCACGGCGTTTCGGCTATCCGCACGCATATCGACACCTATCACGACACTGCAGAACGAAGCTGGCAGACCCTAAGCGCGATGCGCGATCACTGGCGCGACAAGGTCGCGCTGCAAGGGGTGGCATTCTGCCCGATCGATCTCGTGCAAGATGAATTCGGCGACCGCGTCGCTGCCATCGTCGCACAGTGTGGCGGTCTGCTGGGTGGCGTCACGCGTGCGTCGGTTGGCAATCACGGGGCGCCGCTCGATAATATAGCGGCGTTGTTGGACCGCGTATTTTCGCTGGCGGCGCGGCACGATCTCGACATCGATCTGCATGTCGATGAAACGCTCGATCCAGCCGCGGCAACGCTTGCCCATGTCGCTCGTGCTGCGGTACGGCATGGTTACAAAGGCCGCGTGGTCTGCGGGCATTGCTGCAGCCTGGCGACGCAATCGGAGAGTGATGTCGATCGGACACTCGATCTTGTGGCGGCGGCCGATATTGCCGTCGTCACGCTGCCCACCGTCAACATGTACTTGCAGGATCGGGCGGAGAAGCGTACGCCGCGATGGCGGGGCGTCACAGTCGTTCGCGAAATGCTCCACCGCGGCATTCGTGTGGCCGCTGCCGGCGATAATTGCCGCGATAGCTTTCACGCCTATGGCGACCACGACGTCGTCGACACCTTCCGCCAGGCCGTACGCATATTGCATCTCGATCATCCGCTCACCGGTGGGCCGGCATTAGTGGGTGCGATACCTGCATCGATTGGCAAATTTGCCGGCCATGGCCGCCTCATTCCCGGTGCGCCTGCGCATTTCATCGTATTCAACGCACGCACCATCAATGAGATCGTCTGCCGACCGCAATCCGATCGCATCGTCATCCGTCAAGGCGAACGGCTGCGTGAAAACGTGCCGGACTATTCCGAGCTGCGGGACGATCGGGGCGCGACGCCGTAGAAAGGCCGATGCCCAGGGCTGGTCGCGGCCGACCCCGCAGGTCGAATTAAATGCGCGCCGCAATATGTCGAATTGCGGCCCGTAGCCACATTTGCAGCGGATCGGCATCGGTACGACGATGCCAAAACATGTGCGGAGACACTTCGAGGTCGGGCAGCGGCGGCTTCAACATGCGCACGTCGCACATAGGCAGAAAGCCTTTGACGATGCGGCTTGGCAATGTTGCGATCAGATCGGTGGCAGCGACGACAAACGGAATCCCGGTCGAGTTTGGCAGGACCAGCGCTATGCGTCGGCGCAAACCGCGCGCTGCCAGAATGGCATCGACTACGCTCGTGCCAACGCCATCGGGCGACATCTGGACATGTCCGGCATCGACCAGATGCGCGGCCGCAGCGTAGGCCTCGATTGACATCGGCTCGCGCAGCGGATGGTTGACGCCGACAAGTGTCACCAAGCGGTCGTTCCAGAGAGGCTCGGCACATAAGCTCGGCGATCTTGCCGCTAAGCGGTGCAAAGGCAATATCAATCTCGCCCGCCGCGAGCTGTTCGTGAAGATGGGAACAGTCGTTGGTCCGTACCTGCAGATCCACCAAGGGCGCGTGCTGCCGTAAATATTGCACCAGCAGCGGCAAAAGCTTGGTGTGATAGAGATCGATCGTCGCGATCTTTATCGTCGCCGTCGCGCTGGACGGCTCGAATTCGGCAGGTGACGTCAAAGTGCGGGAAATATCCGCCAGTGCGCCGTGAATCGGGCCGGCAAGTTCGCGCGCCCGGGCGGTCGGCTCCATGCTCACGGTCGCGCCGCACGAAGAGCGGATCGTCGAACAAAAATCGCAACCGATTAAGCGCTTTGCTCACCGCGGGCTGGCTCAGCCCATTGTGCTTCGCGACCCGGGTCACATTGCGCTCAGCCATCAACGCATCGAACACGACCAAAAGATTGAGGTCGACCGATCGCAAATTCCGTTCGGCTATGACGGCCATATTGCTTTGTCATTTCCCTGAAGGTGCATGTTTCGGCATCATGGCTTTGAAAACCCTGGCTTAAACCACAGCCTGGAGGACCGGGGCCGAACAATTCGATGAGCATTATCAATGGCTTCTCTCAAGTCGCGAGACGCAGAGCCGAGTTGCCTATGATAACATGCCCTAAACGCATGACAGCGGCGTCTACTATCACTAAGCAAAATACATGCCGTGAAAATGCCAGACGCAGATTGCCGACGCTCAAAAAGCCAGCAGCTTGAGCCATGACTATGGCGAGCGAACCGCCTCTCCTGGAAGCGCGCGGCATCGTCAAACGGTTCGGCGCAGTCCTCGCCAACGACGTCAGTCATTTCACCGTGTGCCGCGGCGAGGTCGTTGCGCTCCTTGGTGAGAACGGAGCTGGCAAAAGTACGCTCGCCAAAATTCTTTACGGCTACGACGCACCCGAAAGCGGCGAGATCCACGTCGATGGAAATCGGGTGGAGATTGCGTCCCCGCGCGACGCGCGTGCGCTCGGCATCGGCATGGTATTTCAAAACTTTACGCTCATTCCGGCTTTGAGCGTGTTCGACAATGTGGCTCTCTTTCAGAAAAATTTGCCGATCGTAGTGCCCCACGCCGAGATTCTCGAACGCATGAGCCATTATGCCGAGCGTTTCCAGCTCGCGGTCGATCCCTGGATCCCCGCGCGCCAGCTTGCGGTCGGCGATCAGCAGAAGGTGGAAATCCTCAAGCAGCTGGTCGCCGGTGCACGCGTGCTCATCCTCGACGAGCCCACCAAGGTTTTGGCGCCGCAAGAGAGCGCGGGCCTGTTCAAGACGATAGCGGAATTGCGGGCGGAGGGATTAGGCGTTGTTTTGATCACTCACAAGTTGCGCGAAGTCCTCGCCTGTGCCGATCGAATCGTGGTGATGCGGCATGGTCGCGTCGTGGGGGTTATCGACCGAAGCGAGGCGAGCGAGGAAAGCCTGCTGGCGCTTATGTTCGGCGATTCACCGATTCAAGCCACGTTGCCGCTTCCGGTCATCGAAGACCATCACAGTGCCGGCGCGTGTGCGCTCGCATTGGCCGACGTGTCGACCTCCGACGCCGATGGCCAGACCGCGCTCCGGAACATCTCGATGAAATTGCGTTTCGGTGAAATAGTCGGCATCGCCGGCGTTTCAGGCAATGGCCAACGGGAACTCGGCGATCTCATCCTCGGTCTGCAACAGCCGCTGACGGGAACGAAGTCGTTGTGGGGTGAAGATGCATCGTGGTGGTCGATCGCCGCAGTGCGCGCCAAAGGCGTCGCCACAATTCCCGACGATCCGCTGTCGTTGGCGTGCGTTGCAGGATTGACGGTACGCGAAAATCTCGCGCTCGGCAGTGGATCGCGATACCGCGCCGGCCTGGGCGTCGATTGGCAACGGCTTGACGCGGATACGAACCGGAGCTTTGCCCGGTTGGGATTTCCGCGTCCGAACCTCAATACCCGAGCGGCCGTCCTGTCGGGCGGCAATCTGCAGCGGGTCGTTCTGGCTCGCGAACTGGCCCATCAGCCGAAACTGATCGTCGCGCTTTACCCGACGCGCGGACTAGACGCTCGCAGCACGACGATGCTGCGATCGCTGTTGCGCGACTCGCGCGACCGCGGCGCCGCCGTGCTTTTGATTTCGGAGGATCTCGACGAATTATTCGAGATGAGCGATCGCTTGCTGGTGCTGTTCCACGGTGCCATCGCGGCCGAGCTCGGCCCGGAAGGTTTCCGCGCCGACACCGTGGGCGCGTTCATGGTCGGCATGACGGAGCGGTCCGATGCGGCCTGACGGCGGCACCGCGCTGTGGGCTTGCGCGTCGACACGCGCCAAAACCTTCGCGCTTGTCACCGCCATCGCGCTCGCGGTTTTTGCGATGTTGCTGGTCGCGGCCGGCAAGAATCCGCTCAAGGCCTATGCCGATACACTCGCCTATGTATTCGGCAATGCCTACGGGTTTTCCGAGCTTCTGGTCCGCATGATTCCGCTGATGCTGACCGCGGTTGCGGCGACATTGCCGGCCCGTATCGGGCTGATCAATGTCGGCGCCGAAGGACAGCTTTATATGGGCGCGTGGCTTGCGACGGCCGGCGAACTCGCCTTCAGCCATCAGCCGGCTTATGTCCTTTTGCCGCTGCTGACGGTGTTCGGTTTCATCGGCGGCGGCTTGTGGGCGCTGATCGCCGGGCGTGTTGCGGGCTTTGCGGCTCGTCAACGAGACGATCTCAACCTTGCTGCTCAACTATGTGGCGCCGCTGATCGTGAGCTATTTCATTTTCGGGCCATGGCGCAGCCCGGAAACCGGCGTCCTATCCGCAATCTCCGGTCTTTGTCGAAGCCGCGCGGCTGCCGACTTTTTTTCATTCGCGGGTTCATTTCGGTCTCGTTTATGCGCTTGGCCGCGCTCGTGCTTTATTGGCTGGTCATGACGCGGACCCGGTTCGGGCTCGAAATGCGGGCGATCGGCGGCAATCCGGAAGCCGCGCGGCGGCTCGGTATCCCGATCGTGCGCTACATTCTGATCGTTATGTTCGTCGCCGGCGGCATCGCCGGGCTCGCCGGGATGGCTGAAGTCTCGGCAATACAGGGCCGCCTGGTCGCCGAGATTTCGCCCGGATACGGCTTCGTCGGCTTTCTGGTCGTCGTGGCTTGCCGGGACCAGCGCGATAGGCATCGTGACGATGTCGTTTCTGTTCGCGCTGATCAGCTCGGTCGGCGACATTCTTCAGATCACGCAGGGCGTGCCTTACGCCGTCATCAATATTCTGATGGCCGTCATCCTGTTCATTGTCCTTGGGCACGCGAACCGTCGGGAGCGCCGCGCGATGAACACGGGATTGATCGTCGGTGTCGTTGCGGGCTCGATCATGTCCGGGACCTCGCTGCTCTATGCCACGCTGGGGGAGATCGTCGGCGAGCGCGCCGGGATCGTCAATCTTGGTCTCGAAGGCATCATGCTGATCGGGGCGGCGAGCGGATTTGCCGCAACGGCGTTGACGGGCTCGCCATATCTCGGCATCGCGGCGGCCGCACTTGCCGGCGCCGCGGCCAACCTGATCTTCGCCTATGTGGTCGTCGGCCGCCACGCCAATCAGCTCGCTGCCGGCTGAGCCTGATGTTCTTCGGCATCGGCGTGAGCGCGTTGATCGGCCGGCCGTTCGTCGGCGACGCTGATCATCGGCTTGCCGCGGCTCGCTTTGCCCGGTCTGGCGCCGGGCGGGATCGGCGCGCGGCTCTTGAGCTACGACGTCCTGGTCTATCTCGCGCTGCCGACGTCGCTGTTGACCTGGTGGCTGATCTTCCGCACCCGATGGGGCCTCGGGCTGCGTACCGTCGGCGAGAATCCGGCGGCCGCCTATGCAGCCGGGCTGCGGCCGCAACGGCTGCAATACCAGGCGCTGGCATTCGCCGGCGCGCTCGGCGGCATTGCCGGCGCCCATATGTCGGTCGCGCTCACGCTGACCTGGGCGGAAGGGATGACGGCGGGTCGCGGTTTTATCGCCATCGCGCTCGTCATTTTCGCCAAATGGAATCCGCTCTGGGCGATTGCCGGCGCGCTGCTGTTCGGCGGCGCCGAGGGCTTGCAGCTGCAGCTTCAGGCCGCGGGCGCCGACGTCTCGCCGTTCGTGATGAACATGACGCCGTATCTGCTGACGCTGCTTGGTGCTCATCGTCTGGGGATGGGGCCGCCAGTCGGCGGCGCCCGCGGCGCTTGGTCGGAACTTTTGTCGGGGTGGAATAGCACGCAGTCGAATGCACGTTCGCGGCGGTGCCGGGCCGCCGCAACATGAGAGGAGAGAACGATGACACGACAGCATAATCGCAGCGGCCGCATGCGTAGCGCTCCTGGCCCTGCTGGCCGTCGGCCCGGTCGCGCGCGCAGGACAAGCCGTCACTCATCGTCGGGGCGATCTATGTCGGCAGCGTCAATGACTACGGCTACAACCGCGTCCATGAAAGACGGTCTCGATGAGATGAAGCGGAATATTCCCGGCCTCAAGCTCATCGAGGCGGAGAACGTGCCCGAGACCGCCGAAGTCCGAGCGCATCATGGAAGGCATGATCCAGCAGGGAGCCAAGCTCATCTTCGCGACCAGCTTCGGCCATCAGCAATTCGCTTTCGACCTCGCCAAGAAGCATCCCGACGTCTACTTCGAGCACGCCGGCGGCTGGATGCAGGCACCAAATTTCGGCAATTTCTTCGGCGCGACACAGGCCGCCTGGTATCCGATGGGCGTGGCTGCCGGCAAAATGACGAAGTCGAACACGCTCGGCTTCGTGGTCGGAGTGCCGATCGGCTATGCAATCGGCAACGTCAACGCGTTCGAAATGGGCGCGCGTTCGGTCAATCCCAAGGCGCAGACGCGCGTGGTGGTGACCGGAGGCTGGTCGGACAAGGCCAAGGAAGCCGCTGCCGCGAATGCGCTGATCGATCAAGGCGCCGACGTCGTGACCATGCACGTCGATTCGCCGGCTACCATCATCCAGATCGCCGAAAGCCGCAACGTCTATTCGATCGGCTTCCAGTCGATCGAGGCCGCGGCAGCTTGGCGCCGAAATATCTGGATCACCGGTCTCGGCTTCACCTGGGGACCGTTCATGACCGAGACCGCGAAGAGCGTGATTGCGGGCACCTTCAAGCCCGCGATGGTGCGGGAGGGTCTCGGCCAAGGCATGATGGCGATTGCTCCGTTCGGGCCGGCGGTGCCGCCCGATGTTCGCACGCTCGTCACCGCCTCGGCCGACAAGAGTCGAGCCAAGGTTTTAATCCGTTCACCGGTCCCGTCACCGACAACACCGGCGTGGTCCGCATTCCGGCCGGCCAATCGTGGGGCGGCGACAAGATGGGCAACTTCGACTGGTACGTCGAAGGCGTCATCGGCAAAGCCAAATAGCCGAGCCATGGCCGAGCCATTCGATCCGGCGCGTCTACGTGCCGCCGGCTGCGGCAGCGCTGGGACTGCCGCTCGCGCCCGAAGACTTGAGCGACGTCATCGGCGCATTCGCTGTCCTGGCGCGGGTCGCCGGGCCTGTGATGGCTTTTGCGTTGCCGGAGGAGTTGATCGCGGCCGCGGTGTTCGTTCCCGGGCGAAGAGGGGCGCGGATGAGTCCTGGCTACGGAGTCTGCGCCACGGCGGCCGCCGTGCGCGCGGGCGACCGCAGCGCGGTCGAGGTTGCGCGCGCCGCCCTTGCGCGGATCGCGGCGCGCGACGATGCGCAATCAATGCCTTCACGGCGGTCGCCGAGGAGCGTGCGCTGCGCCGATGCCGCGGCGGTAGATGCAAAGCGCGCTGCCGGGCACGATCCCGGCCCGCTCGCCGGCGTGCCGTTCGCGGTCAAGAACCTTTACGACATCGCGGGTATCGCCACCGTCGCCGGTTCGCGCATCGACCGCGATCGCACGCCGGCATCGCGCGATGCCGCTCTGGTGCGCCGGCTGGCCGGGCAGGGCGCGGTGCTGGTCGGTGCACTCAACATGGACGAATACGCCTACGGCTTTTCGACCGAGAACAGCCATTACGGCGCCACCCGAAATCCGCATGATCCCGCGCCGTATCGCCGGCGGCTCGTCGGGCGGCTCGGCGGCCGCGGTTGCCGCATCTCTGGTGCCGCTGACGCTCGGCTCCGACACCAATGGCTCGATCCGGGTGCCGGCGGCGCTGTGCGGCGTGTTCGGATTGCGGCCGACCTTCGGCCGGTTGAGCCGCGCCGGCATGCGGCTGTTCGCGTCGAGCCTCGACGTCGGCGGCCCCTTCGCGCGTTCGGTTGAAGACCTCGCGCATCGCCTATGATGCGCTCCAGGGACGCGGATCCGGACGACCCGGCCTGCGCCGCGCGCCCGCCGGAGCCTGTCATGCCGATCTTGCGGCAGGGTCATCGGCGGCATCCGCATCGCGGTAGCGGCGCGGCTATTTTGCCAGTCAGGGCGTCCCCGAGGTATTTGCCGCGGTCGAACGCGTCGCGCGAAGCGCTGGGCGCATCACAGCGGATCGAAGTGCCGGCGGCCGGGATTGGCGCGCGCCGCAGCGATGATCGTCACAGCGGTCGAGGGCGCCGAGTTGCATCTGCCCGATCTGATTGCGCGCGCGGCGGAATTCGATCCAAAGACCCGCGCGCGCTTCCTTGCTGGCGCGCTGGTGCCCGGCGCCTGGTACTCCCACGCGCAGCGTTTTCGCCGCTGGTACTGCCAGCGAACTGACCGCGCTGTTCCGCAACGTCGACGTCGTGCTCGCGCCTGCCACGCCCTATCCGGCATTTCCGATCGGTCAGGCGTTCATCGAACTCGGCGGCCAGAAAGCTGTCGGCGGCCGGACATCTCGGCGTATTCACCCAGCCGTCTTTCCTTTGCCGGCCTGCCGGCATTGTGCCGCGCCGGTCGTCCAAGCCGGGCCGCTGCCGCTCGGCGTCCAGATCGTCGCCGCGCCCTGGCGCGAGGATCTCGTGTTCCGCGTGGCCGCCGCCGCGGAACAACAAGGCGTGCTGAGTGCTCGCCATTCCCCATCGCTCGTTAGGACGCTGTCAAATGCTTGAGATCAATATTCCTGAAGTTGTCGCCGAGGTCACCGCGGCGTTCATGCAATACGAACGCGCCCTGGTCGCCAACGATGTCGCCGCGCTCGACGCCATGTTCTGGAACAGTCCCAAGACGTTGCGCTTCGGCATTGCCGAGAACCTTTATGGCTACGAGGCGATCGCGTCGTTCCGCAGCAGCCGGCCCCCGATCGACCTGACGCGGCGATCTGAGGAACACGGTGATCGTCAGCTATGGGCGGGATATTGCGACTGCCAACACCGAGTTTCAGCGCGTCGGGTCGAACATCACCGGCCGGCAAAGCCACGTTTGGGTTCGGACCGAAGTCGGCTGGCGCATTGCGGCGGCCCATGTCAGCCTGATGCCGGCGGCCTCGCGCGAAGCCGCGCACGCGCAGTTGCCGGCGACGGCAGCGCCTGCTTTTGGCACGTCATAACGCGGCCGGGAGCGTCCGCTCGCTTCGACGCGCGGCGAACAAGCGACGGCAACTGCCCGATGCTGGAGATTTCATGCTCGCGGCGCCAGCGCCCGGCAGCGCTCCGCTTCGCCATATCCATAAGACGCCCAGCAGCATGACATGCTGCTGGTCCTGCGCAAATAAAATGTCGATCTCGGTGTCGCCGACCATCAAGATCTGCTCGGCTTCGCAGTTGGCCGATATCTGGGCAGGACATGATCGGTCACGATTGCCGGGTCCGGCTTTCTCGGCAATGCCGGGCTCGTCGCCCAATACCAGAGTCGACGAAGGAACTGAGCCCGCTTTGCATCGAGCGATCGGCGAATTGCTGCAATACCTTTGTTGCTGATAACGATGCATTTGGCACCACGTGCGTGAAGCTCCTGCAAGACCTCCTCCGGCTCCGGCAAAGGGCTTTAACAGTGGCGTACCTTCGGTCGAGATAAATGTCCGGTAAGTTCTGACGAGTTCTTGCAGCGCGGCCCGTTCGCCGCGCAGGGCTTCGTCCAGGATCAGGAACGTATCCTGCAAGGCTATCCCGCTGCGTGATCGTATCCAGAACGGCGTCAGCGCGCGGGTATCGGCCGGCCCGCACATTCCTCGAAAGCGCGTCGGATGCAATGAACGATCGCGGGCGCGCGTATCGAACAGCGTGCCGTCGTAATCGAATGCGACTGCCTCGAAGGCGGTCATCGGACCAGCGGCTGGCGGTCAGTGCCCCGCCATATGCTTGCCGATCGTCGAGCGATCAGTCTCGCCGATGGGCGACTGGTAATTGATCGTGCCGCCCGACATCACGGCGACCCGGTCGGCTAGCTCAAGAATTTCGTCGAGGTCTTCCGAGACCAGCAGCACGGCCGCGCCGCGGTTGCGCTGCTCCATGATCTGCGCGCGGATTTCCGCGACCGACGCGAAATCGAGGCCGAAGCACGGATTGGCGACGATTAGCACGTCGACGTCGCCGGAAAGTTCGCGCGCCAGCACCGCGCGTTGCACGTTGCCGCCGGACAGATCGGCCAGCGCCGTTTCCGGCGACGGCGTCTTCACCCGATAGCGCGCGATCAGTTCGCGCGCCTTCTCGCGCATCGGGCCCGGCGAAAGCCACCAGCCGAGCTTCGCTGCCGGCGGCCGATCGAACGTGCGAAACGCCATGTTCTCGGCGACCGTCATTTTCGGCACGGTCGCGTTCTTGAGCGGTTCCTCGGGGAGCCCGAAAATTTTCAGGCGATAGAAGGATGTTGCGGTCGGGCTCGAAATCGGATGCTCGTTGATCATGATGCGGCCAGCCATGCGCGGCCGCTGTCCCGACAGCACCTCGACCAGTTCCGACTGGCCGTTCCCAGACACTCCGGCAATCCCGACGATCTCCCCGGAGCGAACTTTCAGATTGACGTGATCGAGCGCCAGCAGGCCCTCGTCGTCCTTCGCGCACAATCGCGTCAAGCTCCAGAACCGTATCGCCTGGAGGTTTCGAGTTGCGAACGGCGCGTTCGCGTATCTGCGTATCGCCGATCATCATGCGCGCCATCGCCTCGGTGGTAAGGTCTTTGACGTCGCCGCCGCCGACCTTGCGGCCGCGCCGCAGCACAGTCACGCTGTCGCAGAAGCTTGTCACTTCGCGAAATTTGTGAGTGATCATGATGACCGTGATCTCCTTGCGGTGCGTCATGCCGCGCAAAAGACCGAGCATTTCGTCTGCCTCGCCCGGCGTGAGCACGGACGTCGGCTCGTCGAGGATGAGCAGGCGCTGGTCGAGATAGAGCAGCTTCAAGATTTCGAGTTTCTGCTTTTCGCCCGCCGCCATGGCGGCCACCGGAACGTCGAGCGGCACGCGAAACGGCATGCGGTCGAGAAACGCCTCGAGCGAGCGCCATCTCCTTTTTCCAGTCGATGATGGCCGGCGCGTCGGCGCGGCTGATGACGAGATTCTCCGCGCCGGTCAGCGATGGCACCAGCGTGAAATGCTGGTACACCATGCCGATGCCGTGCGCGCGTGCGTCGCGCGGATTGCGGATCGCCACTTCCGCGCCGTCGAGCAGGACCTGGCCGCGATCGGCCGTGTAGAAGCCCATGATGCATTTGACGAGCGTGGATTTGCCGGCGCCGTTCTCGCCGAGCAGCGCATGAACCGTTCCGGCCTCGATCTTGATCGAGACGTCTTCGAGCGCGACCAGCGAGCCGAAAATCTTGGTCATCCCGATGGTTTCGCAGCGACGGCGCGCGCATCGGCGGGCGCGGACGCCTGCGGCTCGCTGAACGGCGGCAGCGAGGCTCATGGCAGATTCTCCAAAAAGCTCTTCGAATTGGACACCGAACCGAATACGCCGCCCTGCATTTTGATCATCTTGATCGCGGCGAGGTGGTTGCCGTGGTCGGTCGCGCGCGCAGCAATCCTCCAGCAGCAGGCATTCGAAGCCGCGGTCATTGGCTTCGCGCATGGTGGTGTGCACGCAGACGTCGGTGGTAATGCCGGTCAGCACGATGTTGCGCCAGCCTTTGGTGCTGCAGCATGAGTTCCAGATCGGTCGCGCAGAATGAACCCTTGCCCGGCTTATCGATGATCGGCTCGTCCGGTTCCGGCGCGAGTTCCGGAATGATCTCCCAGCCCGGCTCGCCGCGCACCAGGATGCGGCCGCAGGGGCCGGGGTCGCCAATGCCGGCGCCGATGCGCCGCGAGCGCCAGCGTTTGTTGTCCGGCAGGTCGCCAAGATCGGGACGGTGGCCCTCGCGGGTATGGATGACGCCGTAACCCTTGGCGCGCATGGCGTCGAGCACGGCGCGGATCGGATCGATCGGCGCGCGGGTCAGCGACAGATCGTAGCCCATGGCGTCGACATAGCCGCCCTTGCCGCAGAAGTCGGTCTGCATGTCGATGATGATCATGGTGGTATTCTGCGGCGTGATGTCGCCGTCGAACGGCCAAGGGATAGGGATCGCCGGGAATGGTTGGCATGGTTACTCCGCCGCGCGATCGAGCCGTTCGCCGTAGCGCCGTGTCGGTGCCGGAAATCCGCACGCCGTGCCGTCGACGTGCTGGACTTCGGCCTCCCATGGCAGCCGATAACGGCCGGCAACGAGGTCCTGCATGTAAGTGTAGGGGCAGTCCTGGGCGCCGCCGCCACCGCGGTAAATCCGCGGTGGCCGAACTGATAGATGTTGTTCTCGACCGACCAATGACGGCGCGCTTCGCGGACCAGATCGGGACGCACTTCGGCGGTGATGATTTCATCGGCGCGGCCGTTGGTGCCATGCGCCATGATGGTGCCGTCGAAATTGACGATCATGCCTTCGCCCATGGAATTGAACGTGCCGTCCGAGCCGCACATGCAGACGTTTGCCGTCACCATGAGATTGCAGAACGCGTTGGCTTGGTTGGTGAACCGCCAGGCATCGCGGATCGGCGCCGTATAGCCGGCGGTGCGGATCATGATTTCCGCGCCCTTGTAGGCGCATTCGCGCGCCATTTCCGGAAACATGCCGTCGTGGCAGATGATAAGCGCGATTTTCGCGCCGTTCGGCCCGTCGATGACCGGAATTCCGATATCGCCCGGCTCCCACGGCTCGACCGGTACCCACGGATGCATCTTGCGGTAATAGAGCCGCAGCACGCCCGTTATCGTCGATGATGATGCCGGAATTGAACGGATAGGCGCCGGGGTTGGTCTCCATGATGGAGAAGCAGCCCCAGATTTGATTGTCGGCACAGGCCCGTTTGAACGCCGCCACTTCGGGACCGTCAAGCGAGCACATGATGGCTGGATTGATGTCCATCGACAGGCCGTGCAGCGCGTATTCCGGAAAGACGACAAGATCGAGGGTCGGCATATTGCGCCGCGCCTTGCCGACCATGCGCGACGATGCGCTGGGTCTGCGCGGCGAGATCGTCCGGCGTCTTCACGTTCGGCAGCTGAATTGGACGAGGCCGAGCACGACGCCGTTGGGAGTTTTGTTCAGTCCGCCGAGCGCGCTCATCGAGACCACTCATGGCGATCTCACCTGGTGATGCTCAGCTCGCCCGGCACGTCGCGCGCTGCGTGCTTCGATCCCGACGAAGCGATCATGATGAACAGCGTGAGGATGTAGGGGGCGGCGTTGAAGAAATAATAGCCCTGGGTGATGCCGACCGATTGCAGCGACGGGCCGATGGCGCCGGCGGCGCCAAATAGCAGCGCCGCGACTACGCAACGGATCGGGCTCCAGCGCGCGAAAATCACCAGCGCCACCGCCATCAGTCCCTGGCCCGACGACAGGCCCTGGTTCCAGGCGCCCGGATAATAGAGCGACAGGAACGCGCCGCCGATGCCGGCGAGGAAGCCGCCCACCGTGGTGGCGAGAAAGCGCACGAGGTCGACCGAGCACGCCCATGGCGCGCGCGGCCGGCGCGCTGTCGCCGGTCATGCGCACGATCAGGCCCCATTTGGTATTGGCGAAGGCCCAAGCCATCACGAACGCCGACGGCGATGCCGACGAGGAGCAGCGGGTTGATCTGCAGTGCGGTCGCAATGTCCTTATTGCCGGTCCAGGCGCCGAGCGAAAACGAGCCGAGCTGCGGCGCCGACGGCTGGATGTACGGCTTGCCGAAGAAAAACGCGACGCCGGTGCCGAACAGCATCATCGCGATGCCGACCGCGATGTCGTTCACGCGCGGCAGCTTGCAGATATAGCCGTGCATGGCGCCCAACACCGAACCGGCGCAGCCGGCAGCCGAGCACGCCGAGCCATGGCGAGCCGGACTGATACGAGATCGCGTAGGCCGTCATGGCGCCAAGGACCAGCGTGCCTTCCTGGCCGAGATTGACCCGGCCGGACTTCTCCGTGAGGCACTCGCCGAGCGCGACGAACATGAACGGCGTCGAGACGCGCAGCGCTCCGCCGATGAGCGCGACCAGAACGATGAGTGATGAGCGCTTCGGTCATGTGCGATCCGCGCTCTTGCCAACCTGGAAAATCTTGAAGCGGCCGTACAGCGTTTCCGACATCAGCAGTATGACGAAGGTCAGGCCCTGCAGGACCAGCACGGTTGCATCGGGCAGACCCATGCGGCGCTCGATAAGGCCGCCGGAGGCGACGATGCCGCCGAACAGGATTGCGACCGGAATGATCGCCAGCGGGTTATGCCGCGCCAGAAAGGCAATCAGAATTCCGGTGTAGCCATAGCCGGCGGCGAGCGACGCGTTGGCGCGGCCCTGGATTGCCGCCACCTCGAAGAAGCCGGCGAGACCGGCGCAAGCGCCGGCGATGGCGCAGCAGATGACGATCAGCTTGCCGACCGGAAGGCCCTGCGCCAAAGCGGCGCGGGGGTTGCCGCCGGACACGCGAACAGCGAAGCCGAACGTGGTGCGCGACAGCAGAATGTAAAGCAGGACCGCGAGCACGATAGCCGACGAGAAGCCCCCAATGCACCTCGGTGCCGGGAATGTTTCCGACCATATAGGCGTCGCCGATCGGCTTGGTCGAAGGCTTGTTCGGATTGCTGAGATCGCGCAGCGCGCCCTCGACGAAGAAGTTCATCGATGGCGATGCCGATATAGGTCATCAGCAGCGACGAGATCGTTTCGTTGACGCCGCGCGCGTAGCGCAGATAGCCGACAATCCCGATCCAGAAGCCGCCAACGATAACGCTGGTGATCGCCATAATGGCAAGCGTCAGCAGCACCGAGCGTGTGAGAGTCGACCAGCGGGATCGCGATCGCAGCCGACGCGAAGCCGCCGAGCACCAGCGCGCCTTCGCCGCCGATGATCACCAGGCCGATGCGCGCCGGCAACGCGACGCATAGCGCCGTCAGGATCAGACGGCGAGGAGGTCTGCAGCGTATTCTCGATCGAAAACGCAGTGCCGAACCCGCCACGCTCGACGAGTTCGAAAAACTCCAGCGGGGACTTGCCGAGCGCCAGCAAGAAGCACCGAGAACAGCGATCCCCGAGATCGCAATCGCCAGCAGCGGAATGACGACGTATTCGGCGCCGCGGCGAATGCGGATGCGAAAGATCGCCCCAGTGCCCGGATGCCGCCGCCGCGGGCAGCGGCTGTGCAATGTCGGCCATGCTCTGCTGCGGACTCCCGACATCCATGAGGTCAATCGGACGGAGTGCGTCCGGCGGACGCGGTGGACTACGGCGCCCGCCGCGATGTCAGACATCAAATGGCGATCACGTAATGGAGCCTTGGACGCCTTCGAGCAGATAGTTCATGCTGTTCAGATCCGGATCGTCATTGTCGTAGGTCTTGCTGATGACCACGATTGCCTTTGTTGTCCTTCAGCGGACCGACATAGATCGGCTTTCTTATGTCTTCAGGGCGGCGATCGCCGCGGTCGCGGCTTTGCGCGCCGCGTCGTCGCGCGCCGGCGCCGAACGGCGTGTTCTGCACCATGTCCGCCGGGTAGCCGCCGGCCCACATGTTGGGCAGCGGTTTGCCGGACTTGAGGTCGTCGGCGTAGCCCTTGTAGACCGTGATCCATTTGTACTCGGCGCCGGTGATAAAGCCCTTTGGGCGCCAGCGGCGCCTGCGAGGCGTTGTGGCCGCAAGTCTTGACGCCGCGCTTCTCGGCGGTGGTGATGACGACCTTCGGGCTGTCGACGTGGCAGGTGATGACGTCATTGCCGGCGTCGACCAGGGCGTTGGTCGATTCGGCCTCGCGCACCGGCAGCGACCAGTCGCCGGTAAAGATGACCTGGACCGTCGCCTTCGGATTGGTCGATCTTGGCGCCCAGCAGGAACGAATTGATGTTGCTGAGCACCGAAGCGATCGGTTTGGCCGCCACGAAGCCGAGCTTGTTCGACTTGGTGGACAGGCCGGCGGCCACGCCGTCGACATAATGGGCCTGGTTGAGGTAGCCGAAATAGCTGCCCAGGTTTTTCGGCAGTTTCGGCGTCCACAGCGGCGCCGCATGGCGGAATTCGACCTTTGCATATTTTTTGGACAGGTCGATCATAAAGGGGTCAAAGTAGCCGAACGACGTGCCCAGAATGATGTTGGCGCCGTCCAGGTTGATCATCGATTCCATGGTTTTGGCGCAGGCATCGGTCTCGGGGACGTTTTCGTCCTCGACCACGGTGACGCCCGGGACGGCTTTGAGAGCCTTGGCCGCGACGGCGTGAGCCTGATTCCAGCCGAAATCGTCACGCGGGACCGACATAAACGATGCCGATGATGGGCTTTTGCGGCGGCGCGGGCGCCATGCGCGCCGCCGATCCGGTTGCGACCAGGGAGGCGGCGCTCGCCTTTAGAAAGGTTCGCCGGTCGAATGTTAAAGGCGCCATGGATCAGTCCTCCTGTTTACTGGCCCGCAGAACGCTGTCAGAATTTTAGCAAGCATCATGCCATCGGCTTCGCTGTGGCGGCCTCTGCCTTTGCATCGGACCGACGCTGCGGAGGAGCACAATGTTGGATGTGATCGATCTCCCGGGCCTCGGATCGCGCGACCCGGCCGCCGTGCGGCGGGTCGCCGCAGAACTTGGACGTGCGTGCCGCGATGTGGGCTTCTTTTACGTCCGCAATCACGGCGTCCCGGATGCTCTCCTATCGGGCATATTCAGGCGCTCGGAGGCGTTCTTTGCGGCACCTCGAGGCCGCGAAAGACGAACTGGCGATCACGCGGTCGCGGCACAATCGCGGCTATGTCGGTGTCGCCACCGAAAGCCTCAATCTCGCGCAGGCCGACCTCAAGGAAGCGTTCAATATCGGTCTCGATCTGCCGGCCTCCGATCCCGAAGTCGTTGCCGGCAAGCCTTTTCGCGGCGTCAATTTCTGGCCGCAGACGCCGGGCTTTCGCGAAACCGCGCTCGGCTATTTCAACGCGCTGTGGCGGCTTGGGCTCGATCTGCATCTGGCGATTGCCGCCGACTTGGGCTTGCCGCCCACTTTTTTCGCCGACAAGTTCGATCGACCGATGGCGACGCTGCGGCTGTTGCATTATCCGCCCCGCGACGCCAGCCAGGACGATCTTCCCGGCGCCGGCGAGCATACCGATTACGGCAGCCTGACAATTTTGCTCACGGACGATGTCGGCGGCCTCGAAGTGCGCCGGCGCGACGGCGCCTGGATCAAGGCGCCGCCGATTCCCGGCGCCTTCGTCTGCAATATCGGCGATTGCCTGATGCGCTGGAGCAACGACACCTACGTGTCGACGCCGCATCGCGTCACCAGCCCGCCCGGGCCGCGACCGTTATTCGGTCGCGTTCTTTTTCGATCCCAATCCGGACGCCTTGATCGAATGCCTGCCGGGCTGCAGCGCGTCGGGACGAGCGCCAAAATATCCGCCGATCCTCGCCGCGGATTATCTGACGCAACGACTGGTCGCGACCTACGGTACGCAGCTAACGTCAAGCGTCGCAACGCGTTGCAGGCTGGAACTCGCTGCTGAAGGATCACGGCATGGCTCTCGACCTGATCCTGCGCAATGCCTGCATCGGCCGGCGCGAGCCGCGCATCGTCGATATCGCCATTGCCGGCGGCCGTATCGTCGAGATCGCGTCCGCGCATCGACGCGGATGGCCGCCCGAGGAAGATCTCGGCGGCAGGCTGGTCGTCGCCGGCTTTGTCGAAACCCATATTCATCTCGACAAGTCCTGCATTCTCGACCGCTGCAAATCGCAGCAGGGAACGCTTGCCGAGGCGATCGCCGAAGTGGCGGCGGCCAAGCGCGATTTCACCGAGGACGACGTCTATCAGCGCGCGCCGCCGCACGCTTGGAAAAGTCGATCCTGCAAGGCACCATGCGCATGCGCACGCCATGTCGAGGTCGATCCGCGCATCGGCCTGAAGGGATTTCACGCGATCCGGCGGCTGCAAGCAGGACTACGCCTGGGCGATCGACATCGAAATCTGCGTGTTTCCGCAGGAAGGGTTGCTCAACGATCCCGGCACCGAGGAGATTGCTGATCGCGGCATGCGAGCAGGGCGCGGACGCTCATCGGCGGCTGTCCCTATACCGACAGCGATCCGCATGGGCAGATCGCGCGCATTTTCGCGATCGCGCAGCGATTCGACCGCGACATCGATTTTCATCTCGATTTCGATCATCGATCCGGTCGCGGATGGATCTCGACGAAGTCTGCCGCCAGACGCAGGCCGCGCGGCTGGGGCGGCGCGTGTCGCGGTCGGCCACGTCACCAAGCTATCGGCGCTCGGCGCCGAGCGCTTCGCCGCGATCGCCAAGCGTCTTGCCGATGCCGGCGTGGCGGTGACGGTGCTGCCGGCGACCGATCTCTTTCTGATGGGCCGCGGGCACGATCATGACGTGCCGCGCGGCGTTGACGCCGGCGCATCGGCTGCTCGAGCACGGCGTCGTCTGCTCGATCGCGACCAACAACGTGCTCAATCCGTTCACGCCGTTCGGCGATTGCTCGTTGATCCGGATGGCGAACCTCTACGCCAATGTCGCGCAGATCGGCCGGCACGTCCGAATTGGCGTCGTGCCTCGACATGGTGACGACGCTGCCGGCCAAGACTGATGAATTTGCGCGACTACGGCATCGCCATCGGCAATCCGGCCGATCTGGTCGTGCTCGATTGCACGGATCCGGCGCGTCGCGGTCGCCGAACTGGCGCGGCCGCTGTTCGGGATGAAGAATGGCCGGCGCACCTTCGTCTGTCCGTCGCCGCGGCTGCTGCGCAGCCGCGATGACTGAAGCCGACACCTCGTTCAGAAAGCAGCCGGGATGCTCGGCTCGAAGTGCCTGGCGATGGCGCCTTCCAGCGCCGGCAATGCCGCGGCGATCGCCGCTTTGTCTTGCATGGCGTGCGCGCAACAGGTCGATGAACTCGGCGCGCGCAGCCTCGGCATCGACGCCGATGACCGAGCCGTCTTTGACCACGGTGCGGCCGCCGACGATCAATTCGCGGATATGTCGAGCAGTCGCGCGCGTCAGCATCAGTTGCAGCGGGTCGATATCGTCGCGCAGCCGATCGTCGTCGATCGCGGCCCAGTCGAGGAGCAAAATATCCGCCGGCTCCGCCGGGCCGGATCGCCGCCGCCGTCCAGCACGTTGGTCACCGAAAGGCGGCCGTTGACGAAGGCCGCCCGCAGCAACTGCCTCGCGGTTCACCGCAACATTGAAAGCCGTTGCCGACATGCAGCAGATGCCATAGCCGCAATTCGCGCAACGCATCGTCGTCGTCGTCGAGCGCGCTGCCGTCGATGCCAAGCGCGATGCGGCAGCCTGCCGCGATCATATCCGCCACCGGCGCGATGCCGGAGCGCAGATGCAGATTGGAACTGGTGTTCACCGCGATGGTGACGCCGCGCTCGGCCAGCAATTCAAGTTCGTCGCGGCGCGCCCAGACGCAATGCGCGAGCGTCAGCCGCGGCGACAACAGGCCGAGCGCGTCGAGATGTTTGACGATGCCGCCGGGATGAGTCGCGTCCGCCCACGCCCTCTGATAGCGCGTCTCCAACAGATGCATATGGATTCTGCGGCCGGTGCGGTGCGACGCCTCCGCGATCGCCGCAAGCAGCGCGTCGCTGCACCATTGCACGCCGTTGGGGCCGTATTGGACGTCAAACATCGGGCCGGCCGCGGCGGCGGCGACATCGTCGACCAGCGCGACGAAACTCACGCGGTTGCAGCGGCTTTCGCGACACGAGGGCTTCGATCTGCCGCCGCGCTCGGTTCCGGCAGCGTCGCCAGAATCGGCTCGGACGGGCCGTAGACCAGCGGATTGCGGTCGCGCATCGACACCGCAAAGCCGACCCGTACACCGACGTCGCGCGCCGCGCGCGCGATCGCCGCAGCTTCGGTCGGCAGATCGGTCAACGCTTGCGGCCGGGTCAGGTGCATCATGACGGTCCCGACTCCGCCCAGTGCCGAGCGCGACAGCGCGACAACCGCAACGAGATAGGGATCGATCGATGGAATGAGCACCTGGTATTGCAGCCAGGTTTCCAGCGGCTTGCCAGCAGGCGCCAAGCGAACTCGTGCGCACCGCGCGGCCATGGTCATGGGCATTGACCAGAGCCGGCATGACGAAAAGCGGTTCCGCATTCGTGCTCGCGATTGCATCGACCGCGTCAACCCATCCATTGGCTATGCGGATTTCCCGGTTCGCTGCGACCGGTTGGTCCGGCGCCTCGATCAGATGGGCGCAAGCGATGGTCCGCGTCGTCATTGGGTATGCCGCCAACCTTCGGTTCAGTCGCTTTGCCAGACGCCATCATGCAGCGCCGCCGCTTCGTCTTCCAGCAGCGGTCCGATCACTTCGACCGAGCGCTGGCCGGCCGCAAATATGGTGCGGCACGGCAGATCGAGCGTCGGATTCTCGGCGTGATTTCCGGTAATAACCTTGAGCCGCCGTTCGCCGAGCCCAAACACGACGCGTCCGATGCCCGCCCAGTAGATGGCGCCGGCGCACATCGCACACGGTTCGGCAGAGCTGTAGATCGTGCAGCCGGCGAGCGCGTCCGTGCCGAATTGCTTGGATGCCTGGGTGGCAAGCAGGCGCTCGGCGTGGCCCGTCATATCGCGATTCGGCATGAAGCCATTTTCGGTCTCGATCAGAACCTCGCAGGAAGCGTTCACTAGAATAGCGCCGAACGGGTGATTGCCGTGAGTGCGGGCACGCCGGGCGACATCGAAGGAGCGTCGCAGGAAGTTTTCGTGGTCGGGCGGTTTGGGGCTGATGTTCGCGGTCGAGGTCATGCGATCGGCCTAGACGGCAGTGCCGAATTTTTCCGCGATCGCACCGAAAATGCGGTCGGGCTTGAACGGCGTCGCGCAGAAACGAATCCCCGTGGCGTCGGCCAGCGCGTTTCCCATCGCCGCGCCGATCGGATTATAGGGACTCTCGCTCATCGACTTGGCGCCGTACGGGCCGATGGTGTCCGCCGTGTCAGCGAACAACACTTCCGTGCGCGGCAAGTCGCCGAACTGCGGCAAATGATAGTTGCGAAATGTCGGATTGGTCACTCGCCCGCTGGCATCGATCACCATTTCCTCATAAAGCACGGCACCGAGCGATTGCGCGACGCCGCCTTCGACCTGGCCGCGGCACTGCATTGGGTTGATGACACGGCCGGCGTCGGCGGCATGGACGCTGCGGAGGATTTTGATCGCGCCGGTCCGCTTGTTCACGGCGATGCGGAAGGCCTGCACGTTGAACGCGACCGAGCGGGGCGTTCCGCTCCATCGGCCCGTAGCGGAAAGGCTCGCGCCTTGAGCTCGCGCCGCGACTGCGAGCTCAGCGAGTCCCACGTGCCGCGTTCCACACCGCACTACGTCGGCGTCGAGCGACCACGCCGCGAGCGCGCCGCCGGCCCGCTCGGCGGCAAATTGCAGGATCTTTTCGCGCAAGCCTTCGCATGCGAGCTGGGTCGCGCGGCCGGCGACGACCGTTCCGGTGCTGCCATAGGCCCCGGTGTCGTGACCACCATTGTCGGTATCGGAGGTCAGCACGCGGATCTTCTCGACGGTGGTGCCGAGCGCGGTTCCGGCGATCTGATGGTGGACGGTGTTGGTACCGTTGCCGAACTCCGCGGTTCCGACAGTAAGCTGGTAGCTTCCGTCGTCGCGCAACGCCACGCTGGCGTCCGCGAAGTGACCGAACGGCGGCACGGTATCGATCATGCCGAGCGCGATACCTTGGCCGACCAGCCAGTCATGCGAGGGCGGCGTTACGCTGCCCCCGGCGCGCGCCATCGCATCTTTGACCAGAGCGAGGCATTGATCGAGGCCATAGCTTCCATACTTGACGTCGTGGCCTTCCGCGGAGCCGGTCGAGATCATCGGTTCGCCGGGATGAACGATGTTACGCTCGCGAAATGCGATCGGGTCCATCGCGAGCTTGCGCGCCAGCTCGTCTATCGCCGATTCTACGGCAAAGTTGGTTTGCGGCAGCCCGTAGCCGCGAAAGGCGCCGGCGGGCACAGTGTTGGTATAGACCGCCACCGCGTCGATCTTCTTGTTCGCGCAATTGTAGACCGAGATGCTTTCGCCGCAGGCGTGGTTGAGAACAGCCATGCCGTGATTGCCGTATGCACCGGTATTCGACACCACGCGCATTTCGAGCGCAGTCAATCGGCCGTCACGCCGCGCGCCGGCTTTGATGCTGACCCGCATCGGATGCCGCGTCGTCGACGCGATGAACTGTTCCTCGCGCGTGAACTCGAGGCTGATCGGCCGCCCGATCTTGAGCACGGCGAGCGCCACGATATCCTCGACGAGCATTTCCTGCTTGGCGCCGAAGCCGCCGCCCATGCGCTCGCAAAATACGCGAACTTTTTCGGCTTCAAGACCGAAAATGCCGCACAGCGCCCGGCGCGTGAGATAAGGCGTCTGGGTGCTCGACCGGATGTTGAGCCGGCGTGCCTCATCCAGCCAGCCGATGGCGCAATGCGTTTCCAGATGGGCGTGCTGTACCCGCTGGGTCGTATAGGTGCCTTCGTACACAACGTCGGCCTGCGCAAATCCGGCCTCGACATTGCCGACGTGGCCATGAATTTCGGCGACGATATTTCGCTGCGGATCGTGGATGCGCGCCGATCGGTCTTTGTCGTGGATGATCGGCGCGCCCGGGCGCATCGCTTCGTCCGGATCGAACACTGCCGGCAGGATCTCATAATCGACGTCGAGCTTGCGACAGCCGGCTTCGGCCGCCGCCTCGCTGTCCGCGATGACCGCCGCAACGCGCTGGCCGATGAAGCGAACCACGGTGTCGAGCACGGCGGTATCGTCCGGGTCCGCGGTCTCGACCTCGTGCCTTGCGGTCGAGTAAAGCGTCGCCGGCGCATCTTCAAAAGTGAGGACGGCATTCACGCCTGGCACCGCCAAGGTGGCATCTTTGCGGATCGATTTGATGCGGGCATGGGCGTGCGGCGACCGCAGCAGCTTGAGATGCAGCATCCCCTCCGGCGCGATGTCGAGCGTGTAACGCGCGAGACCCGAAATGACGGCGCTGGCCGCCGGCGCTGCCACGTTGCGGCCGCACGCGTTGCCTGCCGCGGCATGCTCGACGGTGCGCACCCCGTGGATGGCGTCCTCGATCGCGCCATAGCCGGTGCAGCGACAAATATTGCCCTTTAAGGCCCACGGCAAATCCTGATGCTGCGACTGGTTCAGGCTTGCCGCCGTCATGATCATGCCCGGCGTACAGAAGCCACATTGGAAGCCCTGGGCTTGCAAAAAGGCCTGCTGCACCGGATGCAGTTCGCCGTCGCGCGCCAGGCCTTCGATGGTGGTGACGACGCGGTTCTCGGCGCGATAGGCGGGGTACAGACACGCGTGTACGGGATCTCCATCGACCATCACCGTGCAGGCGCCGCAATCCCCGGCGTCGCAACCTTTTTTCACGCCGAAATAGCCGAGTTCGCGCAGAAGCGTGCGCAGGCATTGTCCGGCCTGGGGCTGGACGTTATGGGTTTTTTCGTTGACCAGAAAATTCATACGACGCCCGGACGATCCGCGGCAAGTTCGGCGCGAATCTCTTCGGCGAATTGAGCGGTTACCTGCCGTCGCCAGGGCGGCGCGCCGTGAATATCGTCGTAATAGCGATCGAGCGGAATCTCGGCATCGAGCGCTTCACGCAGCGCCGGCGCGGATGGCAGCGAAGCGAACGCCAAGCGGATCGGACGCGGCGTCGCGGCGGTAACGGTCAGGGCGAATGAGCCGTCGCTCGGAGATTTGGTTCCGATCAGGAGAGCGCCGGAGCGTCCGAGCGGGCTCAGCGAGATTTGGCGGAAGGCGGAACGCCGGCGCAACGACGACAGCGGCAGGTCGATGGACCGAAGCAATTCGCCCGATCCTAATGCATTACGCTGCGGCGCCAGGACAAACTCGATGACGCCAATCCGCCGCTCGCCGCCTTCGGGCGTCCAGATCGTGCACACGCCGTCTAGCGCCGAGGTCAGCGAGATCATCGGTCCAGCCGGCAGCGCCATGCAGACATTGCCGCCGACGGTCGCCATGTTCCAGATTTTGAACGATGCCAGAAAGGCGCGGCAGCATTGATTGACGAGCGGCGCGGCAAGCCAATCTCGCGGGAATGTCATCGCGTCCAGTTCGGCGATTTTGCAGGTCGCCGCGATGCGCAGACCTTGCTCGGTCACTTCCAAAGCCGGCCAGCCCAAGCCAGCGATATCGATAAGCCTGGAGAGCTTCTCTTGCGGCTCGGAAAATAGCCAAGTGCCGCCGGCGAGCCAAGCGTCGCCGGCGCTCCAAGCCGGCAATTCCGCGCGCCGACGCGGTTGTGCGATTTCCGTAATGGTATTGAGGTTCATCGCCCTCCAGGTACTGCACAATTCATGCCATTGCTTCGGCACCCTTCGGAGGAGCCGATGCAGCTAATGGCCGGCCTTAAGCATAGGCCTTCCCGCAATATAAGTCTGCCGCACCGCGCGGTCGTCGCCCATCGTCATTAGGACGAATAGCTCCTCTTCGAGATCGCGCGCCACCTCCATGCGATGCGCCATGGCAGGGGTTGCGCGGGCGTCGAGCACCACGAGATCGGCGTATGCACCCGGCGCGATGCTGCCGATTTCGTCGTCGAGGCCAAGCGCCGCGGCGTTGCCCCGTGTCATCAGATCGAAGGCAGCGAGCGCCGGCAAATTCTGCCCTTGCAACTGCATGACTTTGTAGGCTTCGGCCGCGGTGCGCAGCATCGAATAGGACGTGCCGCCGCCGACATCGGTGGCAAGCGCAATTCGCACACCTGCCCCGGCGAGCCGTTCATAGTCGAATAATCCGCTGCCGATAAACAGGTTCGATGTCGGACAGAACACGGCGACGGAACGAGTATCGCGCAAGAGCGCCACTTCGGCATCGTCGAGATGAATGCAATGACCCATCAGCGAGCGGGGGCCGAGTAGACCAAAGCGGGCATAAACGGCGGTGTAACTCGGATCGTCGGGAAAAAGACGTTTTACCGTCGCGATCTCGTTGTGATTTTCCGCCAGATGCGTCTGCAACAGAACGGTGGGAAATTCATCGAGCAATGCACCCGCCGCGGCGAGCTGTTCGTCCGTCGAGGTAATGGCAAAGCGCGGGGTCACGGCGTAACGCTGCCGTCCGCTACCGTGCCAGCGTTCGATCAGGTCGCGGCTTGCCGCGATCGCATCGCGCGCTGGTTCGAGCAGCCCCGGCGGGCCGTTGCGATTCATGATGGCGGTGCCGGCGATCATGCCGACGCCGCGGCGCTGTGCTGCGGTAAATAGCGCTTCGGCCGAGGCCGGATGCGCCGAGCAATAGGCCAGCGCCGTGGTCGTGCCGTTTCGCGCCAATTCGTCGAGGAAGAATTCGGCGTTGCGCGCGGCGTGTCGCGGGATCGGCGAATTTCTGTTCTTCGACGAAGGTGTATTTCTCCAGCCATTCGAGCAATTGCGCGCCGTAGGATGCGATAACCTGGGTCTGCGGATAATGGATGTGCGGGTCGATAAAGCCCGGCAGAATCAGCGCATCTTCATAGCGATCGACCGCAATCCCGGCGGCAGCCTCGCCGCCAATTCGTCCGCCGGCCCGACTCGCTCGATCCGGCCGTCCGTTACCAGGACGATGCCGTCTTCGGATGTAGCGATAGCTGTCGCATCGCCGGCGGCCGTGCGGAGCGCGCACAAAGGTCAATATCCGGCCGCGGATGCGCACGCGAACTGCCGTCCGCCATCGAGCGGTCACTTCCCCGGCGCGCCGGACGCGAGCCAAGACGCGAGCACTCGCCGCTCCTTGGGCGTCATCTCGGTGATATTGCCCGGCGGCATCGCCTGCGAGCGCACCGCGACGAGTCGATCAGCCGCGCATGCAGCGCGAATTTGTTCGTCGCTGTCGAGCATGACGCCCTTCGGCGCCGCCGCTATGCCCTCCCAGACCGGCTCGGCGGCGTGGCACATGCTGCAGCGGGAAATCACGATATCCGCCACTTGCTTGAATTTCGGCGGCGGCGGCAGCGCGCCGTCGTATCGATGTTCGGTCCGGCCGCCGACAGCCACGCGATGGCGGCCATGCCCGCGGCGGCGACGCCCCACGTCCACCATGGACTGCCTTTGCCTTCGTGGCGCGAATTGAAGAAGTGGCGGATGACCGGGCCCGATCGGCGAGCACGATCGCGACGATCAGCCAGTTGTACTTGGTGGCGAAAAACAGCGGATAGTGATTGCTGAGCATCAGAAAGACGACGGGAAGCGTCAGATAATTGTTATGGACCGAGCGTTGCTTGCCGAGCTCGCCCCAGGCCGGATCCGGCTCCTTGCCGGCGAGCATCGCCTCGACCGTCTTCTTCTGATACGGAATGATGATGACAAAGACATTCGCCACCATGATCGTGCCGATCAGCGCGCCGATCTGGGTGAAGGCGCCGCGACCGCTGAAGACGTGCGTGAATCCGTAGGTCAGCGCCACCAGATAGACGTAGCCGACCAGCGCCAGCGCCACTTCGTGGCGGCCGAGCGGCGATCGGCACAGTGCCTCATAAACCAGCCACGAGACCGCGAGGCTGACAAAAGCGATGGCCGCTGCCTGCGTTGCGGTGAGATTGAGCACCGATTTGTCGATCAGGAACATATCCGCGCCAAGGTAATAGACGACGACCAGCAGCGCGAAGCCCGACAGCCAGGTGGTATAGGCTTCCCACTTGAACCAGGTCAGGCTGTCCGGCATTTGCGCCGGCGCGACCAGATATTTCATCATGTGATAGAAGCCGCCGCCGTGGACTTGCCACTCGTCGCCCTTCACGCCGTCGGGCAAGCCGGGGCGCGGCTTGAGGCTGAGATCGAGATGGATGAAGTAAAATGAGCTGCCGATCCACGCAATGCCGGCGACGACATGCAGCCAGCGCAGGATGGCGCTGACCCATTCGGTGAGCACAAGCTCCACGATGTGGGGCTCCTTCTTCTAGCGACCGGCATTCTCAGCATGCCAGACGCGCTGCGATATTTTCAAGCGTTTCTTCGGTGATATTCGCGTCGACCGCAACGCGGCGATCGATCGCATGACGACCAAAACGGACATGCCCGGCACGAGGCCGGGCATGTTCGCCGTGATGACGTTGGCAGACTCGATCACTTGAAGTGATAGGTCGTCCCCACATAGGCCGTGCTTTCGACCGACGTTCCGGGAGCAACTGCGAGAACAGGGCCGCATTATGATTGGTGCCGAACTTATTGTACCAGTAGCGATAGCCGACATAGGTATCCCAGATGCCCGGCTTGCCCCAGAACAACTTTCGATGTGTCGAAGCTCAAGCGAACGTCTTCGAAGATTTCGGTCTTGGTCTCGTTGTTGTTGAAACGCGCCAAGGCAGGGCCGAAGCAACCGAGCGGCCAGACAGTTCGCGGTCGAAATGCCGGTGCCTTTCGGGCCGATGACGTTAAGGATGTTGATGACATGGAGCGGAGTCCGCCCACGAACCGAGAGATCCCGCCCAGCGGTATGGAGTTGAAGGTTTCGAGTCTCCAGGTCCATTCGAAGTCGCGGTCGCCGCTGAACGAGGCGCCGCCGATGCAGGTACCAGCCGCCGAGGCCGGCGGCAGGGCCTTGCGCATCGCCGAAGCCGGGTGGCTCCGCAGGCGTTAAATGCGTTATGGGTAAATTCCTTGTCGGCCATCACGCCGACCAGCATCGTTCCGAGAACCTTCGGAATTGCGAGGTCGAAATTCAAACCGAACACGCAACCGTGGTTTGCTCCGAGAGGTAGTTGTTCTGCATGCCGGCAGTTACCACCGACCTCGAAGCCGATGTCATTGAACAGGAAGTTGCTGAACATCTTGCTGTGGGTCAGTTCGTTCCAGCCGATCGTGCTGCGCGAAAAGGCGAAGAACTTCGCGCGAGCCATCAGCACCAGGCTGTCCCCAGAATCGGGTCCTTCGGTTGCCGTATTGGTCCAGTTCGACATGGATCAGGTTGGTGCCGTATTCCCAGACGTCGAAGTGATCGATTGCTGCCCGAAGCGCGGTAGAAGGTATTTCTCTGCCCGGCAACGCCACCAGGAACGGAATTGCTCGAGCCGGACAACGCCTGGATCGGTCGAATTGAAGTACCAAGTGAAGCTCACCGAGGTATCGTTGACGAAGAAGAACGGCACCGGTTTGGCGGCGGCGGCGCCTTCACCGGCATATCCGCCGCGTGGGCAGTAGCCGCCGGCCGAGGCCGCGACAAGTGCCGCGAACGCAGCCGCTTCGCCATCGACTTCAGACTTTTGTTTTTCATTACGGCCCCCTGCCAGTTCATGGTGGTCCCCTGCGCTACGTCGCCCCTAAAAAAGCTTTGAAGTGGAAGATTACGCCGCGCCCGTTCCACCAAAAGCACTTTGTTTGAGCAGGATTCTGCTGTTTTGTTAGGACGTGCGGCTGACCGATTGATCGAAGAGATTCGGCGGAAGAAAATCTCGACTGGGCTGACCCTTTGGAAGTGCCAGTAAAATGGAGGTGATCCGAGACGTCTTTCGCTTGAAGAAACGCAACCGCGGCAACACAAGAATGGCGACTGTTCCGTCCTTTTCGTCGCCTAATTTTTGGCTACCCCTTTAAGTGAGCCACGGGAATTGCTTCCAATGTGACAAAATAGAGACACTTTTCTTTCTGCACCGGCTCTCACGTTCTCCACACATGCTCGCCGGACAAATTGGGAATCTGACAACTGCTGCCGCTTGAGAGCATTCCGCTCTGCCGTTCCTAGAATGCCTCCCGATGCTGGCCCAAGTTGTCATGGGCCTTCCCAAGCGGCGAAATGCAACGCGGTCCGGTCGATCACGGCGTCGCTCTTGGTCAGCTCGTCGCAGCGCTGCGAGCCGCAGCTCGCTGCGCGGCCGTCCGCGAGCTCGCCGAGAGATTCAACAGGTAGCGCGCATTCTGCGGCGCCAATCGAACGACGTGTTCGAGCGAGACCAGGCTTTCCGCTAGGTGCCCGCGCTGGATCACCAGACCGAGAATTGTCATACGCATCAGCAAGTTCGGATCGACCTGGCCTGCCGACAGGCATCGACAGCATCTCCAAACTCGCCCCGCCTGGATCAGCACTTATACACTGTCGCGGTTATGATACGTTTTCCGGGAGCTTCTTGGTCGCCGAGCGCAATTTTCTCGACGACGTTCCGCCCGGGCATTTCTTCCGCGGCGTAAGTGCTTGGGCACCTTGGCGATAATTTAGGCAGTCAATGCCTCTCAATAGTGGCTTCTACGCCCGGCCATTTTGGCACACAATCAAATTTTATGCGCAAGGCGTGGGAGGCACAGTAGCCGATATGTTAAATCCCATGTCTGAGGAGGGTCGAGCTACCGAAGCCCCGCTGCTGCAGGCCATCGGCATTACCAAGTTTTACGGCAATTTTCTCGCCAATAACCGGATCGATCTCGAGCTCTTCCCGCGCCAAATCCACGCGCTGCTCGGCGAAAACGGCGCCGGCAAGTCGACGCTGGTGAAGATGATCTACGGCGCTGCTGCAGCCGAGCGACGGCGAGATCCGCTGGAAGGGCAGCCGATCGCCATCGCCAATCCGGACGCCGCCCGCGGCTCGGCATCGGCATGGTGTTCCAGCATTTCTCGCTGTTCGACAACGCTGACCGTCGCCGAGAATATCGCGCTGGCGTCATGCCGCAAGGCGATCCGCCACGATGCTGTGCGGCAACGGATCGACGAGATTTCGCGCGCCTACGGCCTGCGCGCTGAGCCCGAGCGCGCCGGTCGTCGACTGTCGGTGGGCGAGCGCCAGCGCATCGAGATCGTGCGCTGCCTGCTGCAGACCCGAAGCTGCTGATCATGGACGAACCGACCTCGGTGCTGACGCCGCAGGAGGCCGAAAAATTGTTCGAGACCCTGCGACCGGCTGGCAAGGCCGAAGGCTGGGCGATGCTCTACATCAGCCACAGCTGGACGAGGTGAAGCGGCTGTGCGACCGCGCCACTATCCTGCGCCGCGGCAAGGTCGTGGCGAACCTGCGATCCGCGCGCAGGAAACGCGCCGCGATCGCTGGCCGCGCTGATGGTCGGCTCGCAGATGCTCGAAGTACGCGCGGCCGGCGCTCGACGCGGCCGGCACGGTGCGCGCTGCGATCGTGCTCGACTCGACGCGCCGTCGCCGATCGCTGCATGGCGTCTCGCTGAAGCACGTCTCGCTGCGGTGCGGGGCGGCGAGGTGTTCGGCATCGCCGGCGTCGCCGGCAACGGCCAGGCCGAGCTGTTCGCCGCGCTTTCCGGCGACAGCCTGGCGCCGGCGCCGGAGGCGGTCGCGCATCGACGGCGACGCCGGTCGGGCGCGCTCGGCGTCAGCCAGACGGCGCGCGCTTGGCGCCGGCTTCGTGCCCGAGGAGCGCCACGGCCACGGCGCCGTGCCCGGCATTCACGCTGTCCGAGAATGTCGTCCTGACCGGGCACGGCACGGACGGCCTGACGCGAATGGGCTTCGTCAACGGCGTCCGGCGCAAGCGTCGCAGTCGCGAACGCGTCATCGCGCGCCTTCGACGTGCGCAAGGCCGGCGCCGACCCGCAGGCGCGCAGCTCTGTCGGGCGGCAACCTGCAGAAATTCGTCGTCGGCCGCGAGATCCTGCGCGAGCCCGGCGTGCTGGTCGTCAAGCAGCCGACCTGGGGCGTCGATGCCGGCGCCGCGGCGACGATCCGCCAGGCGCTGATCGATCTTGCGCGCGCGCGGCGCCGCGGTGCTGGTGATCAGCCAGGACCTCGACGAACTGTTCGAGATCGCGACCGCATCGCCGTGATCTCACAGCGGCCGAACTGTCGCCGGCGCTGCCAGCGCGCAGACCGACGCGCGAGGAGATCGGGCTGCTGATGGGCGGCGTCGGCGAAGGCCCGGCGCAAGACGGAGCGACCGGCCATGCGGCTTATGATCTGAGACGCGCGCGCCGGCCGTCGACGCAGCCGCTGATGATCTGCTGTCGCCGGTCGCTGGCGATTGCGCTGGCGATCGCTGATCGGCTGTTCTCGTTTCGCGGTGATGGGCGATCGACCCGCTCCGCGCGCTCATCGTCTATTTCGTCGATCCGCTGACCGCGATCGTAGTCGCTGCAAGCGATCGCTGTGAAGGCGACGCCGCTGATCCTGATCGCGGTCGGGCTCGCTTCTGCTACCGCGCCAACGTCTGGAACATCGGCGCCGAGGGGCAGTTCACCGTCGGCGCGCATCGGCGGCTGGCTCGGTCTGCCGATTTACGTTCGCGCGCTGCAGGCGCCGAGCTGGTGGATTCTGCCGGCGATGATGCTGCTCGGCGTGCTCGGCGGCATGGCCTATGCGCGCGATCCCGGCGTTGCTGCAAGAACCGCTTCAACGCCAACGAAATCCTGACCAGCCTGATGCTGGTCTATGTCGCCCAACTTGGTGCTCGACTATCTGGTGCGCGGCCCGTGGCGCGATCCGCCGGCCACAATTTTCCGCAGTCCCGGTCAGTTTCGATCCGGCGGCGACGCTTCCGGTGTTGATCGACGGCGGCAGCTTCCATCTCGGCGTCGTGTTCGCGCTGGTCGCGGTTGCGCTCGCGGCTGTGGTTCTGTCGGCAAGACGCTGACCGGCTTTCGAGCTGCGCGTCGTCGGCTCGGCGCCGCGCGCCGCGCGCTTCGCCGGTTTCAATCGCAAACGCGTCATCGCATCCTCGCCTTCGCTGATCTCGCGGCGGCGCTGGCCGGCCTTGCCGGCATCTGTCGAGGTCGCCGGCCCGATCGGCCAGTTGCTGCCCGTCGATGTCGCCGGGCTACGGCTTCACCGCGATCATCGTCGCCTTCCTCGGCCGGCTGCATCCGGTCGGCATTCTGCTTCGCCGGCCTGTTGCTCGCGCTGTCCTATCATCGGCGGCGAGGACGCGCAGATCGCGCATGCATTGCCGCCGATCTCACGCTGGTGTTTCAGGGCGTGCTGCTGTTCTACGTGCTCGCCTCCGACATGCTCGATCGTCTACCGCTGCGGCTGCGTCCGCCTGCGGCGCCCGACTCAGTGACGCAGTGATCCGCATGAAATTGCAAAGACATCCTGCTCACCATCGTCACCGCCGCGACGCCGCTGCTGTTCGCGGCGCTCGGCGAACTCGTCGCCGAGCGCGCCGGCGTGCTCAATCTCGGCGTCGAAGGGATGATGATCGTCGGCGCCGTCGTGGGTTTCGCCGTCGCCTACTCAGCGGCATGCCGATCGTCGGCGTCGCTCGCCGGCATCCTGGCCGGCGCCGCGATGTCGGCGGTGTTCGCGTTCCTGACCCTCGGCTTGCGGCCAATCAGGTCGCCGCCGGCCTGGCGCTGACCATCTTCGGTCTGCGGCCTCGTCCGGCCTGATCGGCGCGGGCTTCGTCGGCGATGCGCGGGCCTGGCGCGCCGCATCTCTATATTCCCGTGCCTCACCGACCTGCCGCTGGTCGGAGTGATCTTCGGCGAGGATCCTTCGTCTATTTCGCGGTCGCGCTGACTGGTCGCGGTCTGGCTATTGCTGTGCGCACTCGCGCCGGCCTGATCCTGCGCGCGGTCGGCGAAAATCACAGTCCGGCCATTCGCTCGGCTATCCGGTGCTGCGGGTTCGGCTGCTCGGCGGTGACTGTTCGGCGGCGCCTGCGCGGGCCTTGGCGGGCGCCTATCTGTCCTTGGTCCTACACGCCGCTCTGGCCCCGGCATGACGGCCGGGCGCGGCTGGATCGCGCTGGCGCTGGTGGTGTTCGCCTCGTGGCAGCCGTGGCGGCGTCGCCGCCGGCGCGCGTCTGTTCGGCGCGGTCGAGCATCCTGCAGCTCAATCCCAGGCGATCGGCGTCCGATCCCCTCCCAATTCCTCACCTCGCTGCCTTATCTGACGACGATCGTCGTGCTGGTGCTGATCTCGCGCAATCCACGACGCTGTTGAAAGTGCACGCGCCGGCTTGCCTCGCGCGCACTTTCATGCCTGACAATTGAGGTGCGCCAAATTTTGTCAGGCGAGAGAATTCTCGCCACCACGGTTCATCAAGTTCTGCCGTGATGGCATGAGTCGTGCAAGATCAATTGGGCCGACGACCGCCGGCTGACCGACGTCGCAAGGGGAACGAGATGGTTACAACGCGTAGATTTGTCCTGGTTGCCGCGGCCGCGGCCGGCTGCGTTTCGCGGCCGCGGGCGGCGCCCAGGCGGCGAAGGTGAAGGCCTGTTGGGTCTATACCGGCCCGCACGATGACGGCGGCTATTCAGCGAGCAGCACGACATGGGCCGCCTGGCCGCCGCAAAAGGCGCTCGGCGACAAGGTCGAGACCAGCTTATGTCGAGAACATTCCGGAAGGGCCGGATTCCGAGCGGGTGATCGAGCGGCTGGCGCGCAGCGGCTGCGGCATCATCTTCACCACCTCGTTCGGCTTCATGGACCCGACCTTCAGCGGCCGCGCACAAGTTCCCGAATGTGAAGTTCGAGCACATCTCGGGCTACAAGACCGCGCCCAACATGTCGACCTATAACCTGCGCTGGTACCAGGGCCGCTATGTCATGGGCCAGATCGCCGGCGAAGGTCACCAAGACCAACACTATCGGCTATATCGTCTCTTTCCCGATCCCGGAAGTGGTGATGGGCATCAACGCCTTCATGCTCGGCGCGCAGACGATCAATCCGGACTTCAAGGTCAAGATCATCTGGATCAATACCTGGTCGATCCCGGCAAGGAGGCCGATGCCGCCAAGACGCTGGTCGATCAAGGCGCCGACATTCTGGTGCAGCACACCGACTCGCCGGCAGCGATGCAGATTGCCGAGCAGCGTAATATCCACGCCTTCGGCGAGGCGGCGGATATGCTGAAGTTCGGCCCGCATGCGCAACTTGCGTCGCTGATTGACAATTGGGGTCCGTACTACATCAAGGAAGTCAAGAGCGGTGCTCGACGGCACCTGGCACGAGCATCAGACCTGGGCCGGCATGGCCGAGAACGACGCGCTGGTGGCGCCGCTGAAAAATATGTCCGACGACGCCAAGAAGATGGCCGAGGACACCATCAATGAGATCAAGTCCGGCAAGCTCGTGGTGTTCTCCGGCCCGGTCATCTGATCAAGACGGCAAGCTGGTGGTAAAGAAGGGCGAAGTGATGCCCGACAAGGAGATCGACAGCATCAACTTCTACGTCAAGGGCATCACCAAAAGATGCCCGGCAAGTGAGGGTCTGGCCCGAGCAGGTCAAGATGCGCCGCGCCTGGGTGGCGCAAGCGGCCACTGGCCGCCGATGATGATGTCGCCGGAGGCGCCGGATTTCTTTTTCGCGATATTCCGGGGCGTGCTTGGCTACGTCGCCTCGTTCCAGATTCGTCATCTCCGGCATCACGATGCTGGCGCCCAGACCGTCAACCCGAACATCAAGGTCAAGATCATCTGAGCAAATACCTGGTTCGATCCGGCAAGGGAGGCGGACGCCGCCAAGGCGCTCGGCGACCAGGTTGCCGACGTGCTGAGGGCAGCACACCGATTTGCCGGCCGCATGCAGATTGCGGCGCAGCGCGGCATTCTACGTTCGGCCAGGACGTCGGACATGATCAAATCGGCCCGAAAAGCGCAGCTTACGGCGAACGTCGATAACTGGGCGCCGTACTACACCAACGCACCAAGGATGTACTGGACGGCACCTGGACGTCGACCGACACCTGGGGCGGCCTGAAATCGACGCTGGTCGAGATGGCGCCCTACACCAACATGCCCGACGACGGAAAGAAAATGGCAATGGATGCCGAGGCGCCATCAAAGTCGGCACTCTACATCCGTTCCGCTGCCCGGTTATCGCGACCAGGACGGCAAAACGATCGACTGCAAGGGCGGCGACCATCTCAGCGACGAGCACATCCCGAGCATGAACTTCTATATCAAAGGCGTCGACGAGAAGATGCCAGGAAAGTAATCGCGTCCGGTCGAAGTCGCCGCTACGGCGATCTAACACGACCTCGTATTATAGCGCGGGGGACACGCTCGCCGGATCGAGTTCCGGTCAACCGGTCCCCCGCTACTAACTGGGCTGGGGGACGGCAAAGCCTATATGTAAGACGTTTCTCAGGTCGCCCCGCCGCTGATGCTATTGTGTGTGATGGCGCGCATTATGTGCTGGGCGTACCTCATTGTAGAGGTCAACACCTGAGCGGCCGAAATGCCGTGGTGCCATTTGCGCGGGAGCGGACGCAGGCGGAGGCACGGAAATCACGGGATCGGTATTTGGATAAGCAGAAGCTCCTTGAGCTAGCGCCGACGCTTGCACGGCGAGCAAAGAACCGGCCGCGACGATCGTGGCAATGAGAGTGGTGCGCATGGTGGACTCCATATTTTCGTTTCGGGGAGCCCGCTGTTTTCGCGCTCCCCGGTACCCCGGGCCTTGCGCGATTAGCTATGGCGGCGTTACGAAAATGCCAGAGCCAATGTTACGGTAATTGGCTGCAACGAATCGGACGAGTGCACTTGATTTTTGAATGGGGCGCCGGGTGCGCAGACGCGATGCTCAAAAACTAATCAGGCCTCATAATCGTGCAGACCTTCTTCTTTATTTCGTCGTAGCAAATCAAAAAAAGCTAACAGTCGCATAAAAGTGGGCATGCGCCTCCACTATTTCACTTCAACATAAGCCGCATGACATCGGTGAGCCTCTTGTCGCGGTTGGCTTTGCAATAATCGATCACACTGTGAATATCGTATCTGACCCGCGCGAGATTGATGCCGTGACCCTTCGCCGAGCCGTTGTACCAGCCGCTGTACCAGGCAAGCAACAGTTCGGATTCGTCAGAAGATGCAAGGTTGAGGTGACCGCACGTCAGTTGATTAACGTCGATATCTCCGTTGGCGTCCGCATAGGTCGCGAACAATGACGGCGACTGTCGTTGCGGTTGCTGACTGGAAGCGTCAGATGGCTGCGACACCGTTGCGTTGGGGCAGGCCTTGGTGATCATTGCCGTTATGTCGTAGCCGAGGACGCTGAAACCGGGCTTGAGAACGGCGCCCTCCTGAACCTTAACGTCCGGGCCCTCGATATAAGTCGTGGTTAGTACGGTCCACGAGTTGTCGGCATTTTTTGCAAAGGCATCACAAGGAATGCTGTTAGCCTGAGCGTCTGCGCCGTTCGGCGCGCATAGCGCGGGCCAGGCGATTGCTAGGATAGTCAAGGCAACGCAAAGACGCATGATTGGTCTCCCACAGGTCCGGTCGGCAAGTTTATCGAAAAATTCAACGGAAGAGCTGAAGCTTATGAGCAGCGGCGGAATGGCGCGCTATGAGCGCGCTCAGGTCGAGTTGCGGAATTTCGCCATTCTCGACGATCCAGCGTCCCCCGACCATGACGCTGATCGGCACGATGCGCGCCGCATAGAACGAGCGCGGCCAGCGGATCGCCACTTCCGGAGAACCGCAGCTCGTCGAGCTTGAAAAGCGCGATATCAGCCAATCTTGCCGACGGCGATCTCGCCGATATCCGTCCGTCCGACGCAAGCCGCCGAGCCTTTGGTTGCCCACCGCAGCGCGTCGCGGTGACTGACCGCGTTGACGCCATAGCGGCTGCTCTGCAGTAGGAAGGCGGCGCGCACCTCCTGCATCAGGTTCGAGCCGTCATTCGAAGCGGAGCCGTCGACGCCGATGCCGATGCGTACGCCGGCTTGTTCCATCGCGCAAACCGGACAGGTTCCGGAAGCAAGCGTCTGGTTGCTGCACGGACAATGCGAGATCGTCGTTCCGGCGCGCGCCAGCCGTTTGATCTCGCCGTCGTTGAAATGAATGCCGTGAGCGAGCCAGACCCGATCATTGAGCCAGCCGCAATCCTCCAGATAATCGAGCGGACGGCAGTGATGAACATCCTGGCAGTAACGATTCTCGTCCTCGGTCTCGGCGAGATGCGTATGGAGGCGCACGTCTAAGTCGATCGGCCAAGGCTGCTGTCGACTTCATCAGCGAGGTCGTCACCGAAAACGGTGAGCAGGGCGCGAGCGCGATCTGCACCATCGCGCCTTCGCCGGCTTCGTGATACCGCGCCACCACGCGTTCGCTGTCGGCAAGGATCGTGTCTTCGTCCTGCACAACGCTGTCCGGCGGCAGCCCGCCGTCGCGCTGCGAAAGGTTCATCGAGCCGCGCGTCAGCAGAACGCGCAATGCCGAGGCGCTTCGCGGCTGCCACTTCGATGTCGATGGAGTCTTCCAGCCCGGCAGGAAAGACGTAATGATGATCCGCTGTCGTGGTGCAGCCGGACAGCAACAGTTCGGCCATCGCCACCGTCATGCCGAGATCGAG
Source organism: uncultured Alphaproteobacteria bacterium (assembly GCA_963714345.1). GTDB lineage: Bacteria > Pseudomonadota > Alphaproteobacteria > Rhizobiales > Xanthobacteraceae > BOG-931. The sequence continues at coordinate 96,908 of CAVQOD010000006.1, forward strand.
CGCCTCCGGCGTCAGGCGCGCCCAGATCGGATAAAGCGCCTGCAGCCAGGGAAACAGTTCACGATCGAGTGCGGCGGGAACGGCCCGCGTCAGCGTCTGGTAGAAATGATGATGCGTGTTGATGAGGCCCGGCAGGACCACATGCGTCGCCGGCCTCGAAAGCTTGCGACGTCCGGCGTGTCGGGGCTGCGCCCGGCTGGTACCAGTTCGACGATGCGGCCCGCCTTGCACGACAATGCCGCGCTCGGCGTCCTCCGCCAGGATTGCCAAGCGGATCCTTGATCCAGAGCGCTAACTCTCCAGCAGACATTCTTTACTTCGCACAATGCGTTCGGCGCCGCCGCGCGTTGGCTTACTTCGATCAACTGCCGCGATAGGTCGAATAACTCCACGGCGTGACGATCAGCGGCACGTGATAATGGCCTTCGGGCTCGGCGACCGCGAACCGGATGGGTATCACGCCGAGAAACGGCGGATCGACGGTCGACGCACCGCTGCTCGCGCAAAATAATCGCCGACCCTGAACCGTAATTCATACTGGGCGATCGGGATCGGCTGCTCGGCGATCAGCGGCCGATCGGTGCGGCCGTCCGCATTGGTCATTGGCGCGCAAGATGAGCCGCGACGATCCCGGAGGAGTCGATCTCGAACAGTTCGATCGCAACGCCCGACGCCGGCCGTCCGCGATGCGTGTCGAGCACGTGGGTTGACAGCCGGCCATGCACTTTCAGGCGATCCGGCGCGGCGACGCGCTGATCGAGGCGCAGCGCAACGATCCGGAAAATCTCATCGAGCGCCGTGTCGTCGCTCGCTCGGCGATGTCGTTGCGTAAGGCGTTGCTCGAATTGGCGCAGGATCGAATCTTTGCCGTGCCGGCGCACGCAGACGATGAACGGAATGCCGAATTTCGCCTTGATAGGCGTCATTGAGCCGGTGAAAGGCGGCGTAATCCTCTTCCGAGAGACGATCGAGCCCGGCGCTCGACTGCTCGTAGTTTGGAGTTGTCCGTGATCGCGCCTTCGCGCGCGGCTTTGCCGGCGAGATCCGGGATGTTTTCTTGATGAGCGCCATCTGGCGGCCGGTATCGGCGTCGCGCACCGCGGCGGTCATCGCTTCATAGAGCGCGCTCTAGATCGGCAAACGGCCGCGCGTCATAGGCGGCCTCGGCGACCCAGGGCGCATGCTCGAAAACGTCGCCCAAGCGCGTCGACAAATGCCGCCACGGTCCATCCGGTTGAGTTCGTCGAGCGTAATTTGCGCCATGATGGCCGCGTTTCCTCAGGCAATGATCGGCGCAGCGTCGGCGAGCGCAAGGTGCTCGCGGTGCCAATGTCGCGCAATGTCGAGGCGCGATGCGACCCAGACCCGATCGAATTTGCCGACATGATCAAGAAACCTGGCCAGACCGGCGGCGCGGCCCGGCCGGCCCGCCAAACGGCAGTGCAGGCCGATCGACATCATTTTGGGGGCTTGCGCACCTTCGGCGTAGAGATAGTCGAACGTATCTCGCAGATAGCTGAAAAACGCTTCGCCGTCCGGAAAGCCCTGCGCGTTGATGAAACGCATATCGTTGGCGTCCAGCGAGTAGGGAATGATGAGGTGCGGGCCCTTATTGGGTGCTTTGACCCAATAAGGCAGATCGTCGCATAGGAATCCGAAGAATAGAGAAAGCCGCCGTCGTCGAGCACGAGCTTCAATGTGTGTTCGGAGCTGCGGCCGGTGTACCATCCCAGCGGCCGCTCTCCGGTCGCCTCGGTATGGATGCGGATCGCTTCGCGCATATGGGCGCGCTTCGTCGGCATAGGAGAAATCCTTATAGTCGATCCACTTCAAACCATGGCAGGCGATGTCCCATCCAGCCTCGCGCATGGCGGCGACAATCTGCGGATTGCGGGCGAGCGCGTTGGCGACGCCGAACACCGTCACCGGAAGCTTGCGCTCCGTGAATAGGCGCCACAGCCGCCAGAACCCGGCGCGCGAGCCGTATTCGAACATGAATTCCACGTTCATATGGCGCTTGCCCGGCCATGGCTTGCGTGCCGAGAACGTCGGTGAGAAACGCCTCCGAAGTGTCGTCGCCATGCAGGATCGAACGCTCGCCGCCTTCTTCGAAATTCACCACGAATTGGACGGCGACACGCGCCTGGCCGGGCCAGCGCGGGTCGGGCGGATGGCGGCCGTAACCCGCAAGGTCACGCGGATAGTCGGAAATGGCCGCAGGCGACATCGCTTATCCAGCCGCACGTTAACGTCGGGGGTGCGAATCAACTCGCATGAAATGGAATGAGCGTCCGATCCATGTTATGGCAGTCCGGATATGCAGTTCCCCAATGACCTCGCTCGCCCAGTCGGTGACGATGATCCCCACCGTGCATTCTCCACAACGACACCCAGCCGCCCTACCATGGCAGATGCACCGAGGCGTGTTCAAGTCGCCACACCGCTAAGCGCAGCGTTCGACCCCAACGCATGTTGAATCACCAGACCTCCGTCACCACCGGCTCGGCCGCGCCTCCCGGATTTTTCGGCGCCAGGATCCTCGATCTGGCGCGCAAGCTCGCGCAATGGTCGGAGCTTCCCGACGGTCTGATGTGCACCTATTTGTCTCCGCCGCACAAAGCCGTCGCCGCGCAGTTATGCGACTGGTTTCGAGCGGCCGGGCTCGAAGCGGGGATCGACGCTATCGGCAACGTGGTCGGCCGCTATGCGAGCGCCACCGCGGCGGCAAAAGCGCTCATTGTCGGATCGCACTACGACACGGTGGCCAATGCCGGCCGGTTTGATGGCAGGCTCGGCATACTGACCGGATTAGTGGTCGCTGAGCATCTGCATCGAATCGGACGGCGTTTGCCGTTTCACCTCGATCTGGTCGGTTTTGCCGAGGAGGAGGGGGTACGGTTCTCCGCGCCTTATCTCGGCAGCGCCGCCATCGCCGGCCGCTTCGACGGGGCCATGTTGGGACGCACCGACGCCGTCGGCGTTACCTTGGCTGAGGTCTTGCGGAGTGAGGGCGTTGATCTCGCGGCAATCCGAGCGCTGGCGCGCCGGCCGGAGACACTGCGCGGTTATCTTGAAGTCCATATTGAACAGGGACCGGTGCTGCTGCAGCGCGATCTGCCGGTTGGGATTGTCACCTCGATTGCCGGATCGGCGCGGTTTCGCGTCACGATCCGCGGTGAGGCGGGTCACGCCGGTACTGTGCCGATGGCGCTTCGGCACGACGCGGCCGCGGCTGCCGCGGAAATCGTTCTTGCCGTCGAGCGGTGCTGCAGCGGGAGACCGACGGTGGTCGGCACTGTGGGCCAGATCGCCGTGCCGAGCGGAGCCATCAACGTCATTCCCGGGCGTTGCGAAATATCTATAGACTTGCGCGCCGGCGATGACGCAGCGCGCGACGCCGCTATCGCCGAAGTTCACGCCGCGATCGATCGAATTGCCGCCCGGCGCGGCGTCACTGCCGAGACGATTGAGATCGGGCGGCACGCGGCGGTACCCTGCGCGCCGGAGATGCAGTCGGTACTGGCGCAGGCGATCGCGCGAGCGGGAGTTGTGCCATTTCATCTCGCTAGCGGCGCCGGCCACGACGCCACGTCATTCGCAGGCCTAACCGACATCGGCATGCTGTTCGTTCGTTGTGGCAACGGCGGCATCAGCCACAGTCCGCTGGAAACGGTGACGCCTGAGGACGCCGATCTCGCGGCTCGTGTGCTGCTCGATGTCTTGGTCAATTTGGATTAGTCGGATTTCAAGGAGACGATCATGGACCGTGTTCGCATCAAAGCAGGCGGGTTTGAATTCATCGCGCGCTTCGAGGCCGAGCGCGCACCGAAGACCTGCGCGAAATTCCGCTCCATGCTGCCCTATAAAGAACGCATCATTCACGTGCGCTGGAGCGGCGAAGGTTGCTGGATTCCGCTCGGCGACCTCAATCTCGGGCTGCCGTTCGAGAATCATACGAGCTATCCCGCGCCCGGCGAGATCATCCTCTATCCCGGTGGCATCAGCGAGACAGAAATTCTATTGGCCTACGGGGGGGTGCGCTTTGCCAGCAAAGTCGGCCAGCTTGCGGGAAATCATTTTTTGACGATCGTCGAAGGCCACGACAGGCTGCGTCCGCTCGGCGAATCACGTATTGTGGCATGGCGCCCAGGATATTGTGTTCGAGGCGCTGTGAGCGCGCCACTGTTGTTGGCGCGGCGCGAAACCCTGCCAATGGCACGATCTTTGCGTCCGGAGTGGTATTGGCCGCCTTCGGGGGTTGAAATGTCCACCATCGCAGCAGATAGCGGAGTTCGGCCTAGTAGGCGCGGCGCCTCTACACAGCTCGCTGTTCGTCCAGGTCTTAGGCGCGCTCGCGCTCGGCATTGTATTGGGAGTGGCGGCTCCGGATTTCGCGATTTCACTCAAGATTCTCAGCGACGCCTTTCTCAAATTGATCTCGATGATCGTTGCACCGATCGTGTTTTGCGTGGTCGTGCATGGCATCGCCGGCGCCGGCGATCTCAAGAAGGTCGGCCGCGTCGGGCTTAAGGCCCTGATCTATTTCGAGGTCATGACGACGGTGGCACTCAGCGTCGGGCTCCTCCTGGCATTTCTGTTTGCGCCGGGCCACGGCATGAACATTGATCCGTCGACGCTCGACGCCAAGGCGCTCAGCAATTATGCTGACAATGCCCATAAGCTCCAGGGTGCCGGCGTCGGCAGCTTCATTCTCAACATTATCCCCACCACATCGGTCGACGCCCTGGCGCGCAATGACGTGCTTCAGGTGCTGTTCTTTGCCGTCCTGTTCGGCATTGCGCCTGGCTTTGGTCGGCGAGCCGGCAAAGCAAGTCGCTTCGCTGGTGGAGGCCGTTTCCAAAGTCCTGTTCAAGGTCATGGGCCTGATCGTTCGCGTGGCGCCGCTCGGCGTGCTTGGCGCGGTCGCCTATACGGTCGGCCGTTACGGCGTCGGGTCGCTCAAGCAGCTGGTCTCTCTCGTGTCTTGATTTTCTATGCGTCGGTCTTGTTGTTTGTCGTGGTGGTGCTCGGCAGTGTGTTGCGCATGGTCGGCTTGAACATTTTCAAGTTTCTCGCCTATTTCCGCGAGGAGTTGACCATCGTGCTTGCGACCGCGTCTTCGGATGCGGTGCTGCCGCAGATCATGCGTAAGCTGGAACGGATGGGCGTGAAGGACTCCGTGGTCGGTCTCGTCATTCCCACCGGCTACTCGTTCAATCTCGACGCCTTCTCGATCTATCTCACTCTCGCGGTGGTCTTTATCGCGCAGGCAACCAACACTCAGCTGTCACTGGGCGATTTGCTCTTGGTGCTAGCGGTGTCGCTGGTGACTTCCAAGGGCGCCCATGGTGTCCCCGGCTCGGCGATCGTGATCTTACTGGCGACGCTAAACGCGGTGCCGGCCGTGCCGGTGCTCGGGCTCGTGCTCGTGCTGTCGGTCGATTGGTTCATCGGCATCGCTCGCGCTTTGGGCAACCTTATCGGCAATTGTGTTGCCACCGTCGTAATCGGCGCATGGGAGCATGAAGTCGACCTAGCGACTGCGAAGCGTGTTCTCGATGGCGGGGTGCGCGGTGGACGTGACCGCGGGCTAGACAAGCGATGGCGAGCCGCGCCGCTTTGGCGCTGAACCAGCTTGCCACGCTCAAGATCAGGGGCTCCTCGAAACGCGGCGCCACTATTTGGAAACAGACCGGAAGCCCGTCGCGCGTCAGTCCCGCCGCTTAGCGCTCGTGAAGCAAAGGAGATGCACGTCATTACCGCACTCGCTCTCGGACGAGGTGCGTGCTCAAACAGGGGCGGCTAACAATCGAGCACGGCGGCGAGCACCGACGTAACGCATGGTAGCGTATTGGATCAAGAACAACAGGAGCTTGCTGACTATGGCGTAAGCCGACATGAACGCCGCCCAGGCTACGAGGCTGAAGTTCTGGACGATGATGACATTCAGCGCAGCGGAAAAAAACATTAGGCCCGCCCAAACGAAGCCAAAAATGAAGGCGATGTCCGGCACCACTTCCATAGCAGCCAACGGCAAATAGCGGTTCATCCATCCCGGCTTTAGCATCACTAGGCCGACAATAACGTAGATCAGGCTCGGCTTAACCATCACAAAGCGCGGATCGTCGGTGATGAAAGTAGCCGTGCCGAAACCGAGCACCAGGAAGAGACTTATCCACTGCATCGTGCCGATCGACTTCTTGCGCGCGAACTGCCAGCCAATTTGGACGACCCCTAGCGCCATGCCGAGGACGACCGACAGGGGCAGATCCCTGGTCGGCAGAAAAATCACGAGAAAAAGGAAAGTCGACGACATATCGAGGAGCAACAGTTTCGCCGCAGCGAACAAATTTCTCATCGGGCGCTTAACTCCGTGCGGGTTAAAGCGAACCTTACGCTTAGAAATGTACTGCGGCGAGAGGCGATTTCAGCAATGGCGCCGCTCAGCAGCTATGTCGGCTGAGGGTCATGCACGGGAGGCGCACGATACTCTTCTTGTCGGGAGTTGTTCGTCAACAGAATGAGTGAATTGCCGTCATTTAGCAGATCGATTGCCTAACTCGCGTCCTCGGGTGTTGTGTCGGACGATACGGATAGCGGTAATCATGCGAAGTTGCGCTGTATTTTGATCAGATGCGTTTCCGCCAAGCGTTCAAAGGATTCTTCTACCAGAGCCATGTGATGGAACATCGCGCTGTGGGCGGCTGCAGCGTCTGCTGCTAGAATTGCGTCAACTACTTTTTTGTGCTCTTGGTGAGAGCAGGGAAGACGTCCTTCAGTGTGAAATTGAGCTCGGCGGAAGGGCGCGAGACGCCGTCGTAATCCGCTAGCAAATTCAGCAATGACGGCATTATGCGCTCCCATATAAATTTGCGTATGTAGCGTAAGGTTGGCAGCAGCAAAGCCCTCGCCATCGTTCCGTTGAACGAGCGTGACCATGGTTTCATGAAAATTCGCCAGGCGCCGCCGCTCAAGAGGCGTCATGCTGATGGCTGACAGACGCGCGCAGGTCGCCTCGATCTCCGCCATGGCGCCAAAAAGCACTTCCAGTTGCGACGATGTTGCCCGGACAACCGTTGCGCCTCGCCGAGGCTTGATATCGATCAAACCGGTTGAAGCAAGTTTGCGTAAGGCTTCACGGACAGGAGTTCGAGAAACGGCGTAGCGCTCGGCCAGCGTCTTCTCGTCAAGTCGGAGGCCCGGCCGAAACTCACCGGATAAGATAGCGGCCGCGATTTCGTCGGCGAGACGCTCGGTGTGGGTGCTACCTTCGAGGGAAATTATTTTCATATTAAATCGATAGCACGGTCAAAAGCCAGTTTCTGCACTGTTTTTGTGCATACATTTTCAATAAATAGGCATGCATTTCATGAAAATTGCATGCACTATTTGAGAGGCAAAGGCCTATCCAGTTCTTTACGTTGCAAGCCGGGTGGCCATTGCCGTCGATGTGGGCGAAAGGATTGCGACGCATCCGCACTGAAACGTCGATCTGCTGGCCGCCACATGAAGCAGACTTGGACACTCTCGACCTCCTTCGAGCATTTCGGCGCCGCTCGCTCCCGTCGGCACTTTGGTGGGTCGGCGATAAGTGACGACGGCGGAACTGTGGTCGTAGCGATGTGGGAGGACGAGATAGTCGAAAGAGGTCGGCGTTACCTATAATCGCGATTTGCACCGACGCTGGGAGGACAGTCGCAAAGGGTCAGCCAACAGTGGATAAGCCACCTCAAAGTGGGCAATTAAGCATTGCGACGCCTGTGTGCACGTCGTCGTCCTAAGGGCCGAAGATCCGCAAGCGAATCCTAAGGTCGTCCAATGTTGTTATCCGGACGATCATTGATCCTGCGAATCACGCAATTCAATGCCAAAACCGGATGTTTTCAAGCATGCTCTCCTTATGACCGTCCGTGGTTCGATGTGGGGATGCTTTCTCTAGTTGGGCTGGCTTCTCGGGGTGGAACACATGCCGAAGTCAAGCCCGATAAGAAGAGAACACATACTCGACGCTATGACTTACGTAGGAGCCGATCCATCTCGGTGGCCGCTCGGCTGCCGCTCAAAGGTTTATGTGGTGATTGATCCCAGAAACGGCGCTTTGCTGCCGCCAAAGCTCGTCTTGGCTACTGCCGCCGAAATAGCGAATGATGATCGGCGCCACCGCATATTCAGCGGCGGTCGTCACACAAATAAGAAACTGGAGGAATTGGGCTTCTCCGTTGTGGAGAAGATATCTGCTGCAAAAGCGACTATTTTAGCAACCGGTCTCCAATTCTAGCGGTTCCGCCCAATGGGCGAATTGAGAGGCGGCGCGCCCGGATTACGGGTGCGTTCCTCCAGCGATGGCCCAAGCGGCTGCTAAGCCAGCCGCTTTCGGCTGCGCCTCATCGGCCGGCTTGTCGGAAACGCCGGCCTCGGCAAAAGTCGCCATCCCGATGTGACAGGCCAAAGCCGCGCGCAGGATGGAAAGCGATACCGCGGCTCCTGACGCTTCGCCGAGCCGCATATTGAGATCGACGAGCGGCTTGAGCCCAAGCTCCTGCAACAGCAGGCCGTGAGCCGCTTCCGCCGAGACGTGGCCGGCGACAGCGTGCGCCAGGGTGTCGGCGCGCAGTTTCGCAAGCGGCGCCACGGCGGCGGTGCAGACGAAGCCATCGAGCAGGACAGGAATGCGCCGGCGTCGCGTCGCCAACGTCGCGCCGAGAATGGCGGCTAGCTCGCGGCCGCCGAAGGCCGCGGCGACGGCAAGCGGATCGTGAAGCGTCGCGACATGCCGCGCGGTCGCCTGGTCGATGACGGCGCGCTTTCGGGCGAGGCCGTCTTCATCGACACCGGTGCCGCGCCCGGACCAACGCGAACCGCCGCCGCCGAACAAGGCCGCAGCGATGGCCGACGCGGCGGTCGTATTGCCGATGCCCATTTCGCCGAGGCAGACCAGATCGCAATCCGACGGCACTGCGTTGTAGCCGGTCGCGACCGCAGAGAGAAATTCCTGCTCGGTCATCGCCGGCTGTTCCGTGAAATCCGCGGTCGGCGTTTCGAGCTCAAGCGGAATGACGCGTAGTTTCGCGTCCGCAGTCTTGGCCAGCTGATTGATCGCGGCGCCGCCTGCGGCGAAATTTGCCACCATCTGCGCCGTCACCTCGGCGGGATAGGCGGAGACGCCGCGCCTGGTCACGCCGTGATTGCCGGCAAAGACTAAAATCTCGACTTGGTCCAAGCGCGGCGGCGCATGGCCCTGCCAATACGCCAGCCAGGCCACCAGATCCTCGAGCCGGCCTAGGCTCTCGGCGGCTTGGTCAGCGTCGTTTCGCGTTGCGCGACCGCGGCGCTGGCCGCGGGATGCCCGCTCGGCAAGTCGAGACAGGCCGCGCTCAATTCGGAAAACGAGGTAAAATGCGTCATGCTGGCCGCTTTCACAGAGGCAAAATGCGTCACGATGACTGCTTTACATCGGCTGCAGTTGCGAGAAAAGCATTAGCAAGTTTTCGGGATAACCACTTTTTGGTCAACCGCAGTCTTCCGAAGAAACTGTGGGCAGTCGCGCCGAGCCCGCTCAGGTCGAAAGATAAAATGGGGGCCAGCCAGACTGCGTCGCAGGGCACGGACAGTGACGCTCCATTTGCGGCGGAAGTCTAGTCTTTTGCTCTGAAGATGAGCACAGGATTCACCAAATCTCAGCGGTCTGATTGGCGTGTCATAAGAAAATGAAAAGGCCGGATCACGGGCAAGAGAATACTTAAGCGATAAAAAGGAATTTAATTCGCCTACCGACTGGGATAGATCTGCCCATAAAGCAGGCGGAGCGCTGCTAAAAAAATAACGCTGCTTTCCCGCAAATCGTAATTCCCAAATCTTTCAGCGCCTTGGCGCTACTCGAAACTGGCACATCGCTTGCGTTGCCTCTAGCGAAAGGGCGCCGTCCGTGCGCTCGCGAAATCAAAGCGAGGCTCATCCATGTCCAGCAAACCGATAACCACCTACACGTTAACTCGCCGCGGCTGGCTCGTCGGAGCCGGCGGTGTTGCGCTTGGGCTGATGGGAGCGCTGCCCGCACAGGCCGATGACACCATCAAGGTCGGAATTCTCCACTCGCTTTCCGGCACCATGGCGATCAGCGAAACGACGCTGAAAGACGTGATGCTGATGCTCATCGCCGAGCAGAACAAGAAAGGCGGCGTGTTGGGCAAGAAGCTCGAAGCGGTCGTCGTCGATCCGGCCTCGAACTGGCCGTTGTTCGCCGAAAAGGCGCGCGAACTGATCAGCCAGGACAAAGTTGCCGTCGTGTTCGGCTGCTGGACCTCGGTGTCGCGCAAGTCGGTGCTGCCGGTGTTCAAGGAACTCGACAACATCCTGTTCTATCCCGTTCAATTCGAAGGCGAAGAAGGCGAGCGCAACGTGTTCTATACCGGCGCCGCGCCGAACCAGCAGGCCATCCCGGCGGTGGACTATCTCATGAGCGCCGACGGCGGTTCGGTGAAACGGTGGGTGCTGGAAGGCACCGACTATGTCTATCCGCGCACCACCAACAAAATCCTCGAAGCCTATCTCAAGCAAAAAGGGGTGGCCGACGAGGACATCATGATCAACTACACCCCGTTCGGCTTCTCCGATTGGCAGACCGAAGTCTCGAAGATCAAGGCGTTCGGCTCGGCCGGCAAGAAGACGGCGGTGGTATCGACCGTCAATGGCGATGCCAACGTACCGTTCTACAAGGAACTCGGCAACCAGGGCATCAAGGCCACCGACATTCCGGTCATGGCGTTCTCGGTCGGCGAAGAAGAGCTCGCCGGTCTCGACACCAAGCCGTTGGTAGGCCATCTCGCTGCCTGGAACTACTTCGAATCGATCAAGACCCCAGCGAATGAGGCTTTCATCAAGGAGTGGCACGAATTCACCAAGAATCCGAAGCGCACCACCAACGATCCGATGGAAGCTCATTACATCGGCTTCAACATGTGGGTGAAAGCGGTCGAGAAGGCGAAGACCACCAACGCCGACAAAGTGATTGCGGCTTTGCCGGGCATCAAGCAAGCCAATCTGACCGGCGGCGTCTCCGAAATGCTGCCAAATCACTACATCACCAAGCCAGTCTTCATCGGCGAAATCCGCGCCGACGGTCAATTCGACGTGGTGTGGAAGACCAAATCCTTGGTGCCCGGACAAGCGTGGTCGCCTTATCTCCCCGGCTCCAAGGACCTGGTCGCGGACTGGGTAAAGCTCAATGCGGCAACTACAACACCGTGACCAAGACCTGCGGCGGGACGTAATCCGAGCAGCGGCGATCCGTTGACACTGAAATTACGGAGAGGCGGCTTCGCCTCTCCGCCAAAAGCCGATATTCACACGCTGTGTGTACCGAGAACTCCATGCGTGTTGATCTGGTGATCGAATCGCTTAACGTCGGCGACGATGGTCGCGCTATTATGCTTCTTCCTGACGCTGTTCACCCGGCCGTTCAAGTCGAAGAGCCGACTTGTGGCGGAGAATGCCGCGCTCCGGCATCAACTGGCCGTGCTGCGGCGGAAAGTGCGAGGTCGCGTCCAACTCACAAACGACGATCGCTTGTTCTTGATCCAGCTGTATCGATGGTTTCCTTCGATCTTGAAGGTAATCACGATCCTCCGGGCCGAGACCCTCGTGCGTTGGCATCGTGCCGGCTTCCGCCGGTACTGGCGTTGGAAATCCCGATCGCAGGGAGGTCGGCCGCAAATCGAAGTAGACCTGCGGGCGCTGATCGGGCGGATCAGGATGGATAATCCGCTGTGGGGCGCGCCACGCATCCATGGCGAGTTGCTCAAGCTCGGCTTTGAGGTCGCTCAGTCGAGCGTTGCCAGGTACATGGTCAGGCGCCGCGGACCGCCCAGCCAGGGATGGCGTACCTTCCTGCGTAATCACGCGCCGGACATCGCCGCCATGGACCTGTTCGTTGTTCCAACTATTGGCTTCGACCTGCTCTATGCCATCGTCACCGTCCGGCTAGATCGCAGAGAGCTCGTCTGGAGCAATGTCACAGCAAATCCGACCGCAGAATGGATTGCACGCCAGATCACCCAGGCATTCCCTTGGGATGAGGCTCCGCGCTACCTGATCCGCGATCGGGACTGGGTCTACGGTGCCGCCGTCACGCGTCGATTACGGGCCATCGGCATCCGTGACAAACCCATTGCCCCAGGTTCGCCTTGGCAGAACGGCTTTGCCGAAAGGCTGATCGGATCGATCCGTCGCGAGTGCACCGACTATGTCGTGGCCTTAGGCGAGGGGCACTTACGTCGAATCCGCAGTCCTACGCGCGCTACTATAATGTATCGAGGACTCACCGCTCTCTGAACAAGGACGCGCCAATCCATCGGGCTATTGAGAGCCTCGGTGCCATCATTTCTCGGCCAGTTCTCGGTGGATTTCACCACCACTATTGCCGAATTCTGATTTTCGATACACACAGGTGACGGAGTGCGAGGATGGCTCGGTATAGCAGGGAAAGGGATGAGCACAGCGAACATTCAGAGCATCACACCAGTGGTCTAAAAACTTACTTAGTGCCAAATGCGCGATCGCCGGCGTCGCCCAGGCCTGGGATAATGAAATCCTTGACCGTCGAGACCGTCGTCTATTGCCGCTGTCCATATCTGGACGTCGGGATGCAGCCCACGCAGTCTTTCCAGCCCCTGCGGGGAGGCAAGCAAGCAAACAAATCGGATGTCCTTGGCGCGCCGTTCCTTGAGCCGAACGATTGCTGCCGCGGCGGAATTTGCGGTGGCGACGACGGGAGCGACGACTATGACAAGCCGCTCGTGCAGATCGGCCGGCGCCTTGAAAAAATACTCAACCGCGATGAACGATCCAGGTTCGCGATAGAGACCGATATGGGCAACGCGCGCGGCCGGCACGAGGTCAAGCATTCCTTCGGCAAATGTTACTCCGGCGCGCAAGATCGGCGCAAAAACCAGTTTCTTACCGGCGATCCGCGGTGACATCATTCGCGCCAACGGCGTATCGATTTCGACCTTCGTCAGCGGCAGGTCTCTGGTTACCTCGTAGCACAGGAGCATGCCAATTTCCTTGAGAAGCTCCCGGAATGACTTCGTCGAGATATTCTTGCTGCGGATCAGCGTTAGCTTGTGCTGGACCAGCGGGTGGTCGACGACGGTGACTCCTTCCATGGTTAGCTCCTGTAGCCCTAGCTTAGAACACTGTACCATCGCTGACGACTTTGATCGGCGGCGAACCGTCGTCGCGGAGCTTGCTTGCGATAATGCGTCCGGCCGTCCAAGTCCCACCCTCAAGAACTTTGGCGAGTGGAAGCGATCTTTCATTCATTTTCAGCCGGCGGCGCATCGCGTCGGCGAGCTTGTCGAGAAGTGCAACGGTTAACGCGCGCCACTCAACGACGAGGGGGGCGGCGATATCATGCCGGCGCGCCGCGTCCGAGGGATCGCGAATTGCCAACACGCCGGTATCGATGAAAAGGCCGCCATTTCGATACTCGGCAAGGCCAGTTAGGCCGTCGATGTCGGAAACTGAAATGCCGCCCCACTGCAGCGGTTCGATGAGAGAATAGGCCAGCCACTGCGAAAGCTTGTGCAGCGGAACGAGCTCGCTGGTCGCATCAGCCGTTCGCAGCGTTGGATGTCGCCAACAATCGCCGAGCGGCACGCTGCCCAACGTGAGCCGTGATGGCCAAATCGGACCGAAGTGGTGAAGCAATTCCGAGAGAACCGTGGCGGCTGCAATTTCGCGCTTGTCCGTCAATGCCGCGAGATGATCGAACAGGCCTCCGGGACGCGGCTTGTCGTTAAGGCCAAAGATCTCCGTCTTGGCGGCAACGAGCGCGCCAAGACGGCGCAGCAAGTCGGCGCGGCCGGTCATTCCAACGAGCGGGTTGGACCCGGAGACCTGCAAGCCGTCGCCGACGCTTGCATCTGACAGGCGCATCAGGCCCTCGGCGTCTGCTCGCAACGGATCGTCCGGATTAGACGAGAAAATGCCTCTGGCGAACATGTCGAGGCTGGCGAGGGCCAGTCCTTCCGAGCGCGCGACGCTGCGTCCCGTCGTGGGATCGCGGTAACGCCATTGTGGTCCCGCGCCGGCATCGAGCAGGACGCTGACGATGGCGAGATCGAACGCGGCGCGCGCGCGAGAAGCGGCGTCGCGCCAGTCCGCGTTCTTGTCGATCGCAGCCCAACGATCGTCGCCATTGAAGACAAAGTGACGCCAACGCGAGTGGAATGGCACGACGAGCGACGGATAATTATGACGCGTCGTGTCGACGACGAGGTCAACCGCCTCGTCGAGATGCCGAAGATCGACTTGGAAGTGCGGCAGCTTATCGTCGAGGCCGATCGTCAGCATCCGTTGCGCGCGTTCGCGGACCGCCTGGGCGCTCAAAAGAGAAAACGCAGCGGCCGTATTGGATTTCACGCACGGAGTCCGCGTCTCAGTACTTTTCGAGCGGGCGGCCGACCGAATCCGTCAGATCCTGCGGCTTGGGCGGGTCGGGCGCGTAGTAGCCGGCGGCTTTCTTGGCTGCGATCTCGACATGAGCGTCGGCGGGAATGAGCCCGTCCGGAAGAGCAACGCGCTCCACGATGTCGACGCCCTGGGCCGTCAACGCGTCGTATTTCATGTCGCTCATGGAAACGAAGCGGTCGATCCGCTTCAAGCCGAGCCAATGAACCACATCGGGCATGAGTTGCTGGAAGCGGGCGTCCTGAACGCCGGCGACGCATTCAGTGCGTTCGAAATATGCGGCGGCCGCATCGCCCCCCTCCTGCCGCTTGCGCGCATTGTAAACGAGGAACTTGGTCACCTCGCCCAGCGCGCGACCTTCCTTGCGGTTATAGATAATGATGCCGAGACCACCCGACTGGGCGCTCCGAGCGCATTCTTCGATGCCGTGAATCAAATAAGGACGGCAAGTGCAGATATCCGAACCGAATACATCGGAGCCGTTGCACTCGTCGTGGACACGGCATGTAATCCGCGTTCGCGGGTCGGAGAGTTTGGTGACGTCGCCAAAAAGATAAATCGTCGTGCCGCCGATCGGCGGCAGAAAGACCTGCATATCCGGTCGTGTTACCAGTTCGGGGAACATGCCGGCGGTCTGTTCAAACAGCGCGCGGCGTAAATCCTGCTCGGTGGTTGCAAACCGCAGCGCGATGCCGGGCAGGTACCAAACCGGATCGATGGCAACCTTGACCACCGAAACGCTGCCGTTCTTGTGCACGACGTCGCCATCGTTGGCGAGGCGTCCCGCCGCAAGCGCGTCCTGCATTTCGTGCAAATCGAGCCGCCCACGGGTGATAGCGATCGTCGGACGGATATCAATTCCTTCGGCGATTTCCGTCTTGAAGTCCTCGGCGACCAGATGCCCCCACGGATCGAGCGAAACGATGCGTTGCGGCTCGGTCCATTGCTGGAATGGCCCGATCGTCGCTGCGGGATAGGTGTTGGTCAGATCGGGACGGCGTATCGGGTCGAGGGCCCCTGAGGAAACTGCAAGCGCCCTGTAGACAGCATAAGAGCCGCCATGGCTGCCGATGACATTGCGATCCTGTGGTTGGGATACCGTTCCGATGATCGGCCCGCGCTCCCGTGCCGTCGCTGCGCCCCATTGGATAGGGAACCGCAATTGCTCCAGGCTCAGGATGTGAGGTGAGCCGGATATGCTCGGTGCGATTGGAACGGTTCATCGAAAGCTAAACCCAAAAGCTATACGACCCGCCATGATGACGGGTCGCTTCTCCACCAACTAAAGCAGCTTACGCGGCTTTTGAGCGCGCAGTGTAGAAATATACTGCTTCCCAAAGCTCAGACAACGTTAAAATTCGTTGTATCTACATGCCAAATGAGGCTAACCGGCCCCGCATTCAAGAGGCGCACCCTCTCGCTTGGGTTGATAGGTTATGGAACGGTGACCATGGCCGGGTGCTCAGTTTGCGGCCGCCAGCTTTTGCGGGACCAGCAGCATGCCACATAGATCCACGTCTCCATCATGACCCGTCGCGCCCGAAACTGGCGGTAGCTCTGGTACCCCTATCGCTGAAAAAGGCACCGGACGCCCGCCGAAACCGCGCTCCCATGCCTTGTCGACTGGGTAGAACTCGCCGATATCGGCAAGGAATAGCAACAAACGCACCAAGTTAGCGAACGAGGTCTCTGCGGCTTCTCGGAGCAGCGCAATGCCGTCGATGCTCGCCTCGCCGTGTGCCCCGTAGGCCTTGCGCAGTATGCGGATCAGGGTATAGCGCGGCTTTCCGCCGATCCCGCGTTCCTATCACGATGCCTGGCATCAGGTCCGCTCGCCTTAGAATTTGGCCCTGGGCGGGTCGGATCTGAGGGGTGGTTCTGATCGGCTCGCGTGTTGCTTCATAGGAGCCGCGACAAGACGGGTGATGACAGCTCCAGTGTCTTGTCTGTATGCTGTCTCGATGCCGGGACGGTAATCCTCGAGGTGACGTCATGAACTCTCAGGCATTTCGGCGCGTCCTGATCTCGCGCCGGCGCTTTCTCAAGAACTCCGTGCTGGTTGCGGGAGCGCTCGCGTTGCCGCTTGCGCCGATACGGGCCCGTGCCGCGGCTCCGCTCAAGCCGGTGAAGATGACGCTCGATTGGCTTTTTCAGGGCCCCAACTCGGCTTCCTCGTCGCGCAGGAGAAGGGCTTTTATCGCGAGGCCGGGCTCGATGTCGCCATCACCGCCGGAAAGGGCTCGGCCAGCACCGCGCAACTGGTCGCCAGCAAGGCGACCCAAATCGGTTTCTCCGACGGCTTTGTCGTCGGCAACGGCGTCGCCAAGGGTATGGAAATCAAAACCGTCGGCAGCATTTACCGCAGTAACCCGTCCGCCATCATGGTGCTTGCCGATTCCACGATCAAGACGCCGAAGGATCTTGAAGGCAAAACTGTCGCGATGACCGCGGGCAGCGCGCAATTCCAGCAATGGCCCGCCTTTGCCAAGGGCGCCGGCTTCGACGCCTCGAAAGTGCAGATGGTCAACATCGATCCGGCCGGCGTCGGGCCGGCGCTCATCAGCGGCAAGGTCGATGCCATCGGCGGCTACGTGCCGAGCTATGTGCCGAGCATCGAAATCCGCGGCAAAAAGCAGGTGCGCATATTCTGGTTTGCCGATTACGGCGTGACCATCGTCAGCAACGGCATCATCGTGCATCAGGACCTGCTCAAGAGCGATCCCGACCTGATTCGCGCGTTCGTTCCGCCGACGATCAAAGGTTTTCTCTACGGGCGGCAGCATCCGGACGAAGCGGCGGCCGCCGTGAAGAAATACCAGGAGACCGCCGACCCGACGATCACCAAGCGCGAGTTCGAGCTTTCGTGGAAGACCTGGGTGACGCCCAACACCAAGGGCAAGCCGCTCGGCTGGGGTGCCGATGCCGATTGGACTTCGACCATCGACGTGCTCAAGCAATACGGCGGCGTGACCGCTCCGCTCGCGACCAGCCAACTCTACACCAACGAATTCGTCCCGACCGGCGCCGAGTACGTTCCGCCGCAACAAGCTTAAGCGGCCGCCTTAGCGTGAACAAAATCGTCGACGACGATCAGGCGTATTTGCGCATCGAGAATCTATCCAAGGTTTACGCGACGCGCGATGGCGAAGTGCGCGCGCTCAGCGACATCTCGTTCACGCAGCGGCGCGGCGAGTTTATCTCCCACGTCGGCCCGAGCGGCTGCGGCAAGAGCACGCTGTTGATGATCGCCGCCGGCCTGCTGCCGCCGTCGAGCGGCGCGGTGCGGGTCGACGGCCGCAACGTCGACCGGCCGCGCACCGACATCGGCATCGTCTTTCAAAGCCCGGTCCTGCTCGAATGGCGCACCGCGCTCGGCAACATCATGCTGCAGGCGGAAGCGCGCCAGATGGACCGCAAGGAGGCCGAGACGCGCGCCCGCGAACTTCTGGCGTCGGTCGGGCTCGGCGGCTTCGAGGACAAATTTCCGCACGAGCTGTCGGGCGGCATGCGCCAGCGCGTCTCGATCTGCCGCGCGCTCATCCACAATCCCGATCATCTGCTCATGGACGAGCCGTTCGGCGCGCTCGACGCCTTGACCCGCGACCAGCTCGTCCTCGATCTGCAGGCGCTGGTGAGCGAGCGGCGCATGACTGTGCTGTTCATCACCCACAGCATCGCCGAAGCCGTGTTCCTGTCCGATCGCGTCATCGTCATGACGCCGCGGCCGGGCTGCATCGACCGTATCATCGACATCAAGCTGCCGCGGCCGCGGACGCTGGCGATGCGCGAGACGCCGGAATTCGCCGAGTACAGCCGGCAGATTTTGGAACTGTTCCTGGCGCGCGGCGTGTTGCGGGAGCACTGAGCCGGCCCTCACGAGGAGTACGACAATGACCGAAACATTGGATTCACCAGGCTTGCGACGCCGCAGAGCACGGCGGGCGCTGGGAACCTCGAGGCCGGCATCCAGCAGCGCCGCCGCGACCGCGCACGGCGCGAGCGGATTGGAGCGTTCGTCTATCCGGTCGGCATGATGGTCGCGTTGATCGCCGTCTGGGAAGCCGCTGCGCGTCTGTTTTCAATTCCGCCCTACCTATTGCCGGCGCCCAGCGCAAATCGTGCTGTCGATGGATTCAAACGCCGTCATCTGATCAAGGAAAGCGTGGTGACCACGCTTGAAATTCTTCTCGGCTTCGCGCTGAGCGTCGCCGTCGGCGTGCCGCTGGCGCTTGCCATTTACTTGTGGCGGCCATTTGCCCGCGCCGTCTATCCGGTGCTGGTCTCCTCGCAGGCAGTGCCGAAAGTCGCGGTCGCGCCGTTGTTCCTGGTGTGGTTCGGCTTTGGGCTTCTGCCCAAGGTGCTGATCGCGTTCCTCATCGCGTTCTTCCCGGTCGTCATCAACACCGCCATGGGGCTGGCGGCGCTGGAGCGCGAGAAAATCTACCTCGCCCATTCGATGGGACTCGGACCCGTTGCGACTTTCTTCAAGATCCAATTGCCGAACGCGCTGCCGTCGATTTTCGCCGGATTGAAAATCTCCATCACCTTCGCCGTCGTCGGCGCCGTCGTCGGCGAATTCGTCGGCGGCCAGGGCGGTCTCGGCTATCTGCTGCTGCTCGCCAACGGCAACATGGACACGGCGCTGCTGTTCGCCGGCATCGTGGCGCTGACCTTGTTGGGTATCGTGTTCTTTGCCCTGATCGGCTTTGTCGAACGGCTGGTGCTGCCGCCTCACGCCGTCGAGCACGCTTCGTTTGCGCGCGAGACAATGTGAGCGCGTAACGGCGACCGGAGCAGTGGCCAGTGCCGGACCAACGCGCGGACAATCGTTGAAATCGGCGACGACATCAAGTAGTTCCTCGAAACCATGGTGGCCGACCGACGCCGTAATCCCTAACTCGGCTAGGACGTCAACTCTGGAACGGGAAGGACAGCGCGACCGGGT
>CAVQOD010000007.1:0-10241 GCA_963714345.1 uncultured Alphaproteobacteria bacterium
GCTTCGGCAGTCCATAATCTGTCATTACGCGCGTCACACTCACCGTTTCGCCCGGCTCGACGAGTTCGACGCGCCTCGCCCTTTTGCGCCACATGAACGCCGAGCAAGCGCGGCTTGCAACTTCCGCGGCCGAGGCTCGCGGGTGATCAGCGCCATCACGATGGCTCCGTCTATGATCAGTCCGAGCGTGTGCGCCGCCTGTTCGGGCTCCGGATCTCCGGCTTCCGCGCATAACTGCCGATAGGCGTTCGAGCACGATCTTCTTGTGGGCGATCGCCAGCGGGCGCAGGCGGTCATCCGCTTTGTCGGATTCACCGACGGCATTGATGAACGGGCAACCAAAAAAATCCTCGCGGCTGAACCAAATCTTCAACGCCGGGCCAATACGGTCGAGCCGCTCACGCGCACTGCCGCCGGGGCCGTCAATGGCATTCAAGAACCAAGTGCGCCAGAGGCGGCCCTCGCGCTCAAGAACGGCCTCGACCAGACCGTCCTTCGAACCGAACAATTTATAGAGCGTGGTCTTTGCCGTTCCTGCCGCTTCAATGATCGAATCGACGCCGACAGAATTGATGCCATAGCGGCAGAACAGAGTTCGCGCGCTCTCGATCAATCGCTCGCGCGGTGGAACCGGGGATCGGCGTCGTTGCGGAATTGATGGCGATGTGGCTCACGTCGTCCATATCGACCCAAATACCGCTGCGGCAGCGAGAAATCGCAATCCAGGAAACCGAACAGTCTGTTCTGGATTGCGCCACCGGCGATCCTGGCATGCCGCAATGCTACAAAATCGAGCAAGATTGACTGCGGTTTGATCGATAAAATGGCGATGACACTCAAGCCTTTGCGCCGCAGCTCAATAGCTCCATTGATTCCTTTGCACTTTCTGCGGTGCCGCAAACTGGCACGACTCATGCTTCATACAGAACGGTCTGTATCTACATTGGCCCTCCTCGGGGCCGGGAAAAGGAGAGGAACTCCCATGAATCAAGTCGCTGTCAAAACTGCGGTGACCGACCTGAGCAAGCCCGGCCATGACCGGGTGCCTGGCCCCGATCGATAGAGAGGGCCTCGACGAACTGATTGCCAAGGGCAAAGCCGATCCCAAGGTGATCAAGACACTCAAGTGCAAAACCGTCGCCGAGGGTCGTTTCCGCCATCTCAATTTCATCCGCAGCTTGCCGCCCTACGTCGTCGATGAGCCGCCAGGATTGCTGGGCGACGACACCGCGCCAAATCCTTCGGAAGCCTCGCTTGCGGCACTGGGATCCTGTCTCGCCGTCGGCATTCACGCCAATGCGGTCGCAAGGGGCATCACCGTTTACCGGCTCGAGATTGAGCTCGAAGGCGATCTCAATATCACCGCGTGTGTGGGGTACCGGCGACCTGTCGGACAAACCCGTCGGCTTCACCGATGTCCGCGCCAAGGTGACCTTCGAAGCCGATCGCCCGCGCGAAGAGCTGCAAGCATTGGTCTCCCACGCGCGAAATTGGTCGCCGGTGGCCAACACGTTTTCACGGCCGGTCAATCTCGAAGTCGCATTGGCCTGACGGTTGCGACGCGCAACGTCGGCGACACAGGCACGATACGGGGACAGCTCGATGCTGGATATAAGCCCGATTCTGAGAGACGTGAGGCGACGGCATCCGGCAATCGACGTGGTCGACGCTGTTCGTGCCGCGTGTGCGCGCGACCTCGTCCCCCTGGTGCAGAAAATCGACAAAGAGGGCCTTTATCCTGAGAGCGTGATGCGCGAATTCGGCCGCCTCGGTGCGTTCGCGCATCATCTTCCCGACGGCAGCGACAGCGTCACGCTCGGCACCGCCATCAACGCGATGGCGGCGGCCGGGCGAATACTGCCTGTCGACGTCGTTCTGCATGTGGTGTCAGGACGCGCTCGCCTGGTACATCTTCGCATCCGACAATGAGCCGCTGAAGAATGGACATCGGGCGCCGCGCGGCGCGTGGCGACGCGCTCGGCGGCACGGCGCTGTCGAACCCGATGAAGAGCTTCTTCGGCATCGAGCATATGCGTTTGAAGGGCAGACGCAGCGGCGACGGCTATATCGTCAACGGTCTGCTGCCATACGTCTCCAATCTGGGCGATGAGCATTATTTCGGCGCCATCTTCGAAGTCGACGATGGCGGCTGCAAACACAATGTGATGGCGATTGTGCCTTGTGCCGCCGAGGGAGTGAACCTTTCGGCAAATACCAAGTTTCTTGCGCTCGACGGCACCCGCACATTTTCGGTGCAGCTGCGTGATGTCGTTGTTCCGAATGCCTGGGTCGTTGCTGACCCGGCCGATGAGTTCGTCAAACGCATCCGCGCCGGATTCGTCTTGCTGCAAGCCGGCATGGCGTTCGGCCTGATCCGCGATTGCATCAGGCTGATGGAACGAACCAAAGGCCGGCTGGCCACGTCAACAAATATCTCGATGTCCAACCTGAGGACCTTGCCGAACAACTTGCCGCCATGGAAGCCGACGTTGCGCGCCTTGCCACAACGCCGTTTGAGACAGATCCCGCGTACTGGCGGGCGGTGATCGAGGCGCGACTTGCCGCCGGCGAAGCATCGGTCAACGCGGCACATGCCGCGATGCTCCACTGCGGCGCGAGCGGCTATATCGCCAATGCAAGGGCGCAGCGGCGGCTCCGCGAGGCTTATTTCGTGGCCATCGTGACGCCGGCGACCAAGCAATTGCGCAAGATGCTCGCCGATATGGCGAACTAGCTGGCGGCAAGCGAAAGGCGAAGCAATGCCGGCATGCTAATGAGGAAACGACCATGCCGAAACAGGCCGACTGTTTCGTGAATTCTTGCCGGGATTCGATCGACGTCAAACACAGGAGCGAATAATGAGCGACAAAGTCCTCATGACGCCTGCCGAGCTGTTCGAACAGCTCAAATCTCCCGGCATCGTCCTCATCGACACCCGCGATCCCAAAAGCTACGCGGCCGGTCATCTGCCGGGCGCCGTCAACATCCACGACATTTTCACTTATCTGGCGACGTCGACGCCGGAAGGCGTGGCGGCAATGCGCGACAAGTTCGCCGCGATCTTCGGCGCGGCCGGTCTGTCCGGCGGCGAAACCGCGGTGGTCTACGAGCAGTCGATGGATACCGGCTTCGGCCAATCCTGCCGCGGTTACGTGCTGCTGCGCTATCTCGGCTACCCGAAGGTCATGATCCTGCATGGCGGCTATGTGGCGTGGACAGCGGCCAGCCTGCCGACCACGACGGAAGTGCCGACAGCCGCAGCCGAAGACCTTCCCGATCGATCCGAAGGCCGCAAGCATTCTGGTCGACCTGCAGGCCATGAAAGCGGCCGTCGCCGATCCCAACCAGATCAAGCTCGACACGCGCGACGTCGACGAGTGGATCGCCGACAGTTCGTCGCCCTATGGCAAGGATTTTTGCCCGCGCAAGGGCCGCATCCCGGGCGCCGTATGGATCGAATGGTACCGCATGATGAAGCCGACTCCGGCAGGTCCAATGTTCAAGTCGCCGGCGGAAATCCTGGCCGAATGCGCGACCGTCGGCATCACGCCGGATACGCCGGTCGTTCTCTACTGCTTCAAGGGCGCCCGCGCCTCGAACACGCTGGTCGCACTGAAAGAAGCCGGCATCAAGGATGTGAGCCTGTATTTCGGCTCCTGGAACGAATGGTCGCGTGATCCGGCGCTGCCGATCGAGGAAGGGCTTCCTTATGCGCCAACAAGCCGTCGAAGGCGGCAGCTTGAGAACCGGCGTGAGCGGCGCCGTCCTGGCGGCGGCGCTGCCGTCCCGCGCCGACGGCGATAACATCGCACGGCGGGCACGGCTCCGCTTGAAGGAGCGGTTTGAAGCCATGCACGCCAATCCATTCAGGAAGTGCGGCGGCCGGGTGCGCATATCGCCGTTACCGGCGTCAGTCACCGCTATCGCCGCTCGCCGCAATTCGCCTTGAACAATATCAACTTCGAGGTGCAGCCCGGCGAAGCGGTGGCGCTGGTCGGCCGTTCAGGTTGCGGCAAGTCGACGCTGCTGCACATTTTGTCGGGCTTGATGCCGCCAACCGCCGGAGAGGTTCACATCGATGGTGCGCTGGTGTGGCGCCCCTCGCCGCGCTGGATCGTCATGTTCCAGCAGCCGCACCTCTATCCATGGATGACCGTCGAGCAAAGTGTCGGGCTAGGCCTGAAGTTTGCGCGCCGGCCGCGAAAAGAGATCGCCAGCCGTGTCGACGAACTGCTCCGGCTGGTCGAGCTTGAAGACTACGCCGCGCGCAACGTGCAGGACTTGTCGGGCGGCCAGCAGCAGCGCGTTGCGCTCGCCCGTTCGCTGGCGGTGCGGCCGGAAGTCCTGTTGCTCGACGAGCCGTTTTCGGCGCTCGATGCGGTGACGCGCCGCGCCCTGCAGCGCGACGTACGCCGTATCGCCATCGAAATCGGCATCACCGTCGTCATCGTCACCCACGACATCGCCGAAGCGGTCGTCATGGCCGACCGCGCGATCGTCATGAAGTCCGACCCCGCCGAGATCGCCGAAATCGTGCCGATCGAGATCGACCGGCAAGACCGCGATCGCCGCGGCGCCGAAACGCAGGCGGCGCAGGCGGCCTTGCAAGTGGCTTTTGAGCGCGCCTCCGGCCGCGCGATCGAGCCGCACGCCGCGTGCCGGCCACGACACCCTCAAAATCGTTGCCGCCGGACACCGTTGACCGACGTAGGGAGATTGCAGATGTGTTTCTACTGTGGAGCGATGACGTGGTCCACGCCGAAGGCGACGGATCTGCGTCGTTCCGTCACCCGGCGGCACACGCTCGACATGCTCGCGGCGGGCGGGCTGGCTTCGATGTTCGGTCCGCTTGCTCGGCGGATTTGATTCCGCCGCGCACGCCGCCGACGACGATGTCGTGCGGATCGGCTATTTGCCGATCACCGATGCGACCGCGCTCCTGGTCGCGCACGGCATGGGATTTTTCAAGGATGAAGGTCTGACCGCGGAGCGCCCGACCCTGATCCGCGGCTGGTCGCCGCTGGTCGAGGCCTTCGCCGCCGGCAAGTTCAATCTCGTCCATTTGCTCAAGCCGATCCCGATATGGATGCGTTACAACAACAATTTCCCGGTCAAGATCATGGCCTGGGCGCACACCAACGGCTCCGGCGTCGTCGTCGGCGCACGACACCGGCATCAAATCTTTCGCCGATCTCGGCGGCAAGCAGATTGCGGTGCCGTTCTGGTATTCGATGCACAACATCGTGCTGCAATACGCGCTGCGCCAATCGAAGATTAAGCCGGTGATCAAGGAACAGGGCGAGGCGATCGCGGCGAACGAATGCAATTTGCAGGTCATGCAGCCGCCGGACATGCCGGCCGCCTTGGCCGCCAAAAAAATCGACGGCTACACCGTCGCCGAGCCGTTCAATGCGCTTGGCGAGATCAAGGCCGGTGGCCGCATCCTGCGCTTCACCGGCGACATCTGGAAGAACCATCCGTGCTGCGTTCTGTGCATGCACGAGGACGTGGTGACCAAAAAGCCGGAATGGACGCAGAAAGTAATGAATGCGCTGGTGCGGGCGGAAATCTATGCCTCGCAACACAAGAGCGAGGTGGCCAAGCTGCTCTCCACGGACGGCGAGCAGTTACCTGCCGCTGCCCGACCCCATCATCGACCGGGCAATGACCTATTACGACGATGCCTTCTACGGCCCGAGCGGCGCCATCAAGCATCCGCAATGGCATATCGGGCGAATCGATTTCCAGCCTTGGCCTTATCCTTCGGCAACCAAGCTGATCGTCAAAGCGATGAACGACACGCTGGTCGGAGGCGACACCACGTTCCTGAAGAAGCTCGACCCCGAATTCGTCGCCAAGGATCTGGTCAATTACGACTTCGTCCGCAACGCGATGAACAAATATCCGGAATGGAAGAACGATCCGAGCGTCAATCCGAGCGATCCGTTCAACCGTACCGAGGTGCTGGCGCTATGAGCCTCGAGCATTGCCGTCGACGATACTGGAGCAGGACGCTGCCGCGCGCCGATGTCGACGGCCGGATCGCATTCCCGCCGCCGCCCGCAGTCGCGGCATTCGTGCTCATCGGCATCGCCGTGTTGCTGGCGGTCTGGTGGATCGGCGGCTGGATTATCGCCTCCAATCCGGCGACCGCGAACTTCGCCGGCTTCGCCCCGGTGCCGACTTTCGCGCGGCTGTGGCGCATGCTGCTCACCGGCGAGGCGATTCGGATGACGATACCGAGCCTCGGCCGGATTGCCGCCGGCCTCGCCTGGGCGATAGCCGTCGGCGTGCCATGCGGCATTCTGATCGGCCGCTTCCGAGCCGGCGCGCGAGGCAAGCGCGGTGCCGTTTCAGTTCCTGCGCATGATCTCGCCGCTCGCCTGGATGCCGATCGCGGTCATGGCATTCGCACCTGGAACGGCGCCATCGTATTTCTGATCGGCGTCGCCGCGGTATGGCCGATATTGTTTTCGACCGCACACGGTTTTCGGCGCATCGATCCGGCATGGTTCAAGGTCGCCCGCAATCTCGGCGCGCGTCCCTGGCACATGCTGTTTACGATCATCCTGCCGGCGATCGCGCAGGATTCGTTGACCGGCATCCGTCTTGCGGTCGGCGTCGCCTGGATCGTGCTGGTGCCGGCCGAGTTCCTCGGCGTGACTTCCGGCCTCGGCTACGCCATCAACGACGCCCGCGATGCGCTCGAATACGACCGCCTCGCCGCCACCGTGCTGATCATCGGCTTCATCGGCTTTGCGCTCGACTATGATCTGCGAACAGGCGATCCGACGCGCGAGCTGGATTCGCGAGGATTGAGCTGATGTTGCGGTGACGGCAAATCGAGCTGCGCAGCCGACGGCAATCGTGCGAACCAACAAGGGAGACATAAATGAACCGTAACGATCTCACAGAGAAGCTTCTCGACATCAAGCGCGAGAAGGGCTGGACCTGGAAATACATTTGCGAACAGATCGGCGGCATGTCGCCGATCCTGGTGACCGGCGCCATCCTCGGCCAGATGAAATTGACCAAGCCTCAGGCGGCCAACGCCGCCAAACTGTTCGGTCTCACGAAAGGCGAGCAGACGCTGCTCAACGAGGTGCCGATGCGCGGCACCGGCACGCCGATGCCGCCGACCGATCCGCTGATCTATCGCTTCTACGAACTGATCATGGTCAACGGCCCGGCGTTGAAGGCGCTGATCGAGGAGGAGTTCGGCGACGGCATCATGTCGGCGATCGATTTCGACATGGACATCGCGCGCCAAAGCGATCCCGAAGGGCGACCGCGTCAAGATCGGCATGACTGGCAAGTTCCTGCCGTACAAATATTACGGCGCCACCGGCAACAATCTGGCTTATGGTTTGAAAGAGGACTGAAGCCAACAGCGCATAAGGATCTTGATTGTGACACCGTTTCGCCCGGGCGCGCTCCCCATGCCGCGACCCTTACGGATCTAATTTTCCGCGGCATCGGCGAGTGCGGTGGCTGCATGTCGCACATCGGAACGGTTCCGTAATCTATCATTATGCGAATTGTCACTAAAAGCGTCTCGACATCAAATTTGCTGCGCATAATTAGCAGGGCCTTATTTCCCCCTTCGAACACGACCTTAAGCCTTTGCCTTGTGATTACTGGTAGGCATAGTCGGTTGCTCGATTGAAATCGGATCGGAAGCCGGAAAGGTATTCTTGAGCGCATCGTCAAGCGCTTTCTCTTGGTGGTCACGCGCTCGCTTGGCGCGAGTGGGATGATCTCTATAGACCTGGCGTTTCGGATCGGTCTTAGTCTTGATTTATCCGATCGCGTTGCTAACGGCATTGGAACAGACCCAACACCGTAGAGCTGTGCGCGCACTTCGCGAAATTCAAGATGCGACGTCACCGGGTCAAGGCAACCGCTCGTGGTTATGCGAAAGAAAGCGCGTATGTTATTAAATCAAAATCGAGATCCAGTGATCAGCCACGCGCGCCGCGCTGAAACGTGAAATATGCCCGTCGCCGATCGAGCGCTACCGTGAGCCGGTTGCGGAAGCCAATTAAAAAGAAGATGTGGGCGACGCTTCAGATTACCCACGCCAGAGAACCACGAAGGTGAATCCAACCGAAGTCGATGACGGCAGCCTAGGCCGATGGTGGCAAGTTCCCGTAATCGCGATAGTGGAATGGCACGACCTTCCCGCCAACCATACGGGCTTTGATAAGTTGCCCGACATAGACCCCCTGCTGCTTTGCGACTGGCGCCACACCGGGCAGCGGCTTTCCGACGGTGTCGATCACCAACGCCGTATCGCCAATTGCGAAGATTTCGGGATGGCCAGGCACCGACAGATCGGCGTTGACCTTAATCCGACCGACGCGGTCGCATTCGGCACCGATCCACTGCCCTGCAGGTGAAGCTGCAACGCCCGCTGCCCAGAGCACCGTTCGGCCTTCAATTTCTGCCGCGCCTATCGTCACTCCCGCCGCATCGACTGCAGTCACCGGCGCGTTGAGACGAACCTCAACGCCGAGCTTTTCGAGCCGATGCTGGGCGTCATTAGAGAGATCCGCTGGCATTGTAGCTAGTAGTGACGGTCCGGCCTCAATCAGAAAAATGCGTGCGGCACGTGGATCGATGTTACGGAAATCCTTCGCCAGCGCTCGACGCGCCAGTTCTGCGATGGCGCCCACCAACTCAACTCCCGTTGGGCCGCCACCCACGATCGCAATGTTCATGAGGTGCCGTCGCTCGTCCGGATCTGTCTCATTTTCCGCTTCTTCGAACGCAAGCAAAATACGACGTCGGATCTCGGTCGCGTCCTCTATGCGTTTTAGCCCCGGGGCAAAGGGCTCCCAATCGTCATGGCCGAAATAGGCGTGGCGGGCACCAGTCGCGAGAATAAGGTAGTCGTAGGGCACACTGCGTCCACCCTCAATTTAAACCTTGCGAGTCAGGACGTCGACGCTTTCGACGGAACCAGCATCACTGTAACGTTACGGTACTTACCGACAATACCGCGGATCGGTGCCGCAATATCAAAAGGCGATAGCCCAGCAGTCGCCACTTGATCGAGTAGCGGCTGGAACAGATGATAGTTCTGGCGATCGATTACGACGACTTCGACGGGAGCATTGGCGAGTGTTTTGGCGGCCCATAAGCCACCAAATCCAGCGCCGACGATGACGACGTGGGGTCGCATTTTCCTCAAGATCTGGAACAGCCGGGAGTGCATTGTCCATTGGCGTAGTCTATTCCAAATTCACGTCACTTTGTGTGTTGAGCACAGCGATTGCTTACTACCGCGTCGATGCGCTGCTTTGGGAGATAGAGAACCCTAGCGAGCGGCCTAATAAAGCCCGTGGCTCCTCGTACATAGCCGGTCAGAGAGGCGGAAGCGGTTTTTATGAGGGATAATCGCCGCCTCACTGAACCGGGAGAGCCAGTTCAGCGCCCCTGTTGCGAACGTTCCCCACCTTCTTATCGACCGGCCAAACCTTCAACACCTGATCCGGGCATGGCGGCCTAGTCGTGACCCCCACAGCTGGCCAGTCGCTTCATCGGGATCTCATCCTTGAACTTGCGGCAAAGCTCAAGCTGCCCGCGGTCTATGCCGACCCTGAGCTTGTCGCTGCCGGGCGGCTTGATCGCATACGGACCGGATCGCGTCGATGAGTTCCGACGCGCGGCAAGCTATGTTCGACCGCATTTTAAAGGGCGGGAGACAGGCAATCTGCCGGTGCAGGCTCCGACGAAATACGCGCTGGGGGTCAACGTAAAGACCGCCAGGGCGATTGGGCTGACAGTTCCACCGTCGCTGCTCGCGACTGCTGATGAGGTTATCGAGTGAGGCGTTGTTTACTGCATCCACTCTGTCGCCTAATGGCCCTTTTCGACGGACGTCGCGGAGCAAGCAAATGTCGGCGTTCAGGGTAATGGCGGAAGTCGCCACTGGATGGCTCAAACAACGCGGTTGACCCATCAGCGACATCAGCGGTGGCTTTCGCGATGTGTTCTGGGTCTCCTATTGTTCCTTTAGGAGCGGCGGTACTGGCCCCTTCGGCCACCCGCCGGGGCGGTGGGCACTGACCGCATTGATTTCAATCCCAAAAAATAGCTTCGGCCCTTTTACCGAACATCGTTTTTACATTGGTTTAAACAGCTATTGAACTCAAGACTACGTGTCGCTACGGCGAGATGGCGCTTATAAGAGTGCGGATGTCGGAGGTTTAAGCTGACCATTTTCCGGACTTTCGCGG
>CAVQOD010000008.1:0-39233 GCA_963714345.1 uncultured Alphaproteobacteria bacterium
AGAAGACCAGAACCGCAAATCCTGAGGACATGGTCCCTATCTCCACTAAAGGCGCTCGCGAAGGCTCGCAGTAGCGTGTCCACGCCCTTATGATGCTCTAACGCTGCGATGTTTACAAACACGAATGGGCTTCCTCAGGAGGCGCACATGGCACTTCCCCTTCAAATATCTCATCCGCGATGTTTGGAATGCACGGATCTTGACGGACAGGACTTGCAAGATATTGTTCCACAGTTTCTGCAAGAAACGGACTCACGACGCTATAGACGGCTGCGCCTTCAATGATCTCCTTGAGGATGGGCTTGGAAGCTTCGGGTGCTAAACCACGATGATAAAAGCTTGAATGCTCGGTATAGATATAAGGAATGCCTGCCGATTTCTTCGTAGCTAAGGCAAAAGCGCCTGCATTCAAAAAGCGCCCATGAGCGTGCACAAAATCTGGGGCCCCTTCCAAAACGCGATATTTGCGAAAGGCTGCGAACGCGGCAAAAATCCAAGCGCCAAGTTCCGCTTCGAACCCCTGCTCAAACACTGATCGCGACGCCAAGCCTTCATAGACCGTTACCCCCTCCATACAATCAACTTCTACCCTGAAACCGCGTGAGTGGTCAAAAAAAGGCAACAAGCAGACGGCCGAGTGCCTTTAAATTTTGCTTATTTAGGAGGTGATGAGCCGCCTTATCAACTTCCGAACGCCGCTTCCTGCCAGCATTTTTCCGGCGAGCGCGCCAAAAGTGTTGCGACATCATAGACCTGTGATAAGAGCTTTGCGTGATCAATCTCAAGCGATGAAGGTAAGGTCACGGGATTAAGTGGCGATGAGCAGACGATAAGCAACCGTGTTCAGCACTTCATCATTCTCCTTCCCTGAATTAACTCATCAGCACTGCATCTGTCGGATGAAAGCTTCATTACTCTCTGCTCGACCCGCACGCGCACCGGCTATTGGACACGGCTAGATTTTCCAACTTTGCAAATCAGCCAGGATGCGCGCAACGCTCCCAAGCTATACCGGTCAATCCGCCGAGGGGATCCTACATCGCTTCCCGTACGAGCCCCGACGAAGCTTGCCCCCGGGAGAGCCCGGGCCTCTGACGAGCTCATCGACCCGCAGCCGCCAATGCCGCGTCGGAAAACCGCTTCAATGCCGAACGCGTATCGGCATCGACGACAGGTGCACCAAGAGCTCGCGCGCAATCAGTCCTCCTCCCAAAAGCCCATGCCTTCGGAAATGGTCTTTGACGCCTCATGATCCGAAAAAGTGCCAGCGTGTCGTCGACATAAGCGACTCGGGCCAACGTTCAAAATAACGCAGCGCCAACTCCCAATCGAACTTGTAGCGGTACATCGCGTTAAAACCGCCGAGGGCGCGACCGATCGGTCCGCAGCCAGACGCCCGGCTGGTGATAAAGATATCCGTTTGGCCGGGTGACAAAATTTGCTGGCTTTAAGTTTCGGCTCGCCAGCGGCGTTCGAGTCGCCTCTGGCGTCGAAATCAATGACGACTCCTGCGACCGCGTCATGGGCTTGCATGTTCCGCGCGACGATTGAAGCGCGTCTTGCGTCAGAAATCGTCCGGATTGATGAATTGAAAATTTCGCCACTCGCCCGCGCCAGACCCTTATTGATGGCGTCGGCTTGGCCGTTGTCCTTTTCGCTGACCCAGTGCTCGATCCACCGCGCGTATTTGCGAATAACGTCGATCGAATTATCGGTGCTGTTCGCCGTCGATAACGAAATACTCCAGGTCCAGATAGCCCTGCAGCAGCACCGAGCGGATGGTCTCTTCCAGATATTGGCCCTGATTGTAGCTCGGCGTCACGATCGACACCCGCGGCCAGGACGAACCGTCCGGCTTTGCCGCGGGCGGCGGCGGAATTCCGACCGTCCACGGCCAGCCGGTGCGGCCTCGGGCGGCGGCGGAAGCTCGCTTAGACTGGGGCAGCGCACGGCGTCTTTCAGTTTGACGCCGGCTTATCGAACACGAACATCGGATAATCGCCGATCCGGCCCAAAGCGCTCGGAAACAGGTTTCCAAAGCGTAGAGCCAAACGAGCGCCGAGCGGCCAATAAAGGAAGTTGTCCGGGAATACGACTTGAGAAACGGCACGCTGACGCTCCGCCGACCCGCGCAGACGCCATAGTCTCGGTCCCGCCCAATTTCGCTGCATACCAGCGGTACGGATAAGGCATGGAAGGAATGCTGTGACGCCGCATATTTCCTGCGAATTGCGGTACGACGGCGACCGGGGCGGATTTCCTTCTTGACCCACCGCACGACGCCGTCGGGTATGAAAGGGCGCAGCAGAGGTGCGCGCCCGGCTTCGCAGTCCGGCAAGGACGCGCGCCCGCGCCCGGAGCTTGACGCTCGCAGGGGCATGGCTGCCCAGGAATACACCACCACGCCGCAGCCGCCCGTGGACGCGTCACGCGTTCCAGTTCGCGGAACGCCGCGAGCTGCCGCCTTCCGCCGGCACGTGATAAATCGTACAAGGCTTCGGCAAAAGCCGTCGACAGCGCCATCCTGCAAAGGCAAATTCGTGATGTCGGCCTGGATACAGATGCGCTTTCTCCCCCAGGCGGGACGCGGCACCCTTGAGCGCCGCGAAGGATACGTCGCAGCAGATCCGTCTGTCGAAATTCGCCGAATAGGTCAGATACTCGTCGTATTGTATCAGCGGGAGGAGACGTAGAGCAGGTATTTGCCGGCGTCGCGGCAGATAGTCGTTCACACGCAAATGACACATGTGAATGTAGTTTCGGCTGACCTCGCGAAAGTCCTCATTAATGTCGGCGTCATGGAATACGCCTCTGATCGGTCTTACGCCAGCCGACCTCATCGTAGAAACCCATAACGGCACGGGTGGCCGCCGGCATCAGATGCGCCTCGTAGCTCTTGCGCACCGCGTCGGGCACAATCGCGAAGTCTGGCAGTAGAATGAAAACATTTTCGAGAATCGGATAATAAATTAACTCTTCGGCTGCGCGTACGAAGCCGTCGAACAGATCACCAACTGGCGAGCCATCGAGATGATCTCGAGCTTCTACCGCAATTTCGGCACGCAGTTCAGCGGCATCCGCAGCAGTAGCGAAGTCAAGTTTCTTCCGCTGATCGGACAGCGAAGAATAGAAGTATCATGCGCCATGGCGACCCGTAGCCACGCATCAGCGGCCTGACGGTTGCCTCCCAACCCTGACGTACCAGTCGTCCCATAGCGAGGCCGCCGGAAATTTGCGCGTAAAGCCGCCCGACTGCAGCAACCGGTTGATCTCGTCGCGATCCTTACCGTAGTTATGTTCGACGGTGATCAGGCCCGAGAATTTCATCAGGTCAAAATCAAAAGCCCTGAGAATTTCGAGCTCGGAGCCTTCCGTGTCGATCGACAAATAATCGATTTGCCGCGGTGCATTGTTTTGCTGCAAGAGATCGCTGAGCGATACAGTCTCGACAAGGTAACGACGACCCTTTTCCCGCTTGGCCGAATGCCGATCAGCTGCCGAGTATCGCGCAACCGTCGAAAATTCGGGTTGCGTCACCTCGTTGAACTCGACTTGGTCTCCGCTGCGGCTCCAGACACAGCGCGGATCGACGACGCAAGCGCGCGCCCCTCGCAGACTGTCGTGCCAGGATTGGGCGGGCTCCGCCACTATGCCGTACCATCCGAATTGCGTCTCCAGCAAATTCGTGTTGCTCAGATCGACACCGTTGCCGGCGCCGAATTCGACGAAAAAGTCCGCCGCGCTTGTTGGTCTGGAACAGCACAAACAAATATTGAAAGACCTGGGCGTTGGAAATATCCGCATTCTTGCGGCAATAATCCAAAAAACGGAACTCCTCGCCGACGTCCGCCGCCGGCGAGTCGCGCAGACTTATCAAAGCGTTCCATTATCGCCGTTGCCTGCGGATCAGTCGACGAAGCGCGGTCAGTATTTTCCTGGTTCCCAGAGACCTTTAACAGGCGCCGACCGGCCCGTTTGAGCGCCGACAGCATGCCTCTGGCTCTGCCGACAGCACTCAAGACCGCGCGATTTCCGCAACGCGTGGGGCAAAGGCTTCGTGGCCGGGCCCGTCGGCACGGCATCGGGATAGGATATCGCGCAACCCCCGGCGAAAGCTGCGCGTTATAGACGTTTCGAGACGCGACCTCCATCACCGCACAGTGCGGCTCGTTGCAAAACCATTTTACATTCGCAATCGCCAAGCCCGCGCCGATAATGTAGGTGCCCGCCGATAGGGCGAGCGAATCGAATGCGAGGTACACGATATTCTCACCCTCCTCAAAGTCGACCTTGAAGTCCTGATCCGGCGTGGTGGAGCAAGTCAATATCGAACCGTCGGTTTTGGATATCTGAAATGTGACAGACCCACCCGTCGTTCTCTTTGGAGCAAAGAAGCGTATAGCAAAAATCACCGGCTGCCAGGTCGATGGGCATGCGATAGGCTGCATGCGTTCATCGTATATTTCGATATCGACAATTCGATAGCCTTCTTCTGCCACCGGCGGAAAGACGAGACGGTGCTGAGCGGCCGGCCCGTCCAGAATACCGATATATTTATTGATACATTCGTTCATGCTGCCGGTTGCTTTGACCCGGCCATCCGACAGAACAAGGCCGACCTCGCATGTCCGCCGCAGCGCTTCGATATTATGGCTGACGAACAGCACGGTCCGCCCTGCGGTCGCCACGTCCCATCTTGCCGAGGCACTTCTTCTGGAATTCCGCGTCGCCGACCGCAGCACTTCGTCGACGACAGGATCTCCGGTTCCAGATGCGCCGCCACCGCAAACGCCAGACCGCACATACATGCCCGACGAATAGCGCTTCACCGGCGTATCCAGAAACGCTCGACCTCCGCAAAAGTCGACGATCTCATCGAACTTTCTGGCGGATCTCCGCCCGGGTCATGCCGAGGATGGCGCCATTGAGGAAGATGTTCTCGCGGCCGGTCAGTTCGGGATGGAATCCGGTGCCGACTTCGAGCAGGCTGGCCACGCGGCCATTGATGCGCACCCGGCCCTCGGTCGGCTCGGTGATGCGGCTCAGGATTTTCAGCAGCGTGCTTTTGCCGGCGCCGTTGCGGCCGATGATGCCGAGCACCTCGCCGCGCTTGCACTTCGAAGCTGACATCCTTCAGCGCCCAGAACTCCTCGACCATGTCGCCGGCGACGATGGCGCGCCCGCGCGCCATGTCGGCAACGGCGCGGCCGAAGCCGCGCGCGACACGTGCGCGATAGCGTCGCGGAAGGTGCCGCGGCCCGCACCGCCAGCCTCGTGGCCGATGACGTATTTCTTGCCGAGCCCCTCGGCGCGGATCACGACATCGCTCGACATCAGATCAGATCCGCAAAAATCTTTTCGGTGCGCCGGAAATAGGCGATGCCGAGCCAAAACAGCAGCGCGACCACCGCGATGCTCAACACGAGACCCGGCCAATAGAGCGCACTGTCGCCGCCGAGCAGGCACCAGCGGAAGCCGTCGATGACGCCGACCAGCGGATTCAGGCTCGTACAGAAGCGCCAGCGTCGGGCACTATCGCTGCTGGAGAAGCCGACCGGCGAGACATAGAGGCCAAACTGCATGATGAACGGAATGATGTAGCGAAAGTCGCGGTATTTGACGTTCAACGAGGTGATGATGAGGCCGGGCCCCAGCGCCGCCAGCACGGCCAAGATGGCAAATGCCGGGAAGAAAGACAATGTGCCAGCTCGGCGCGAAGCGGTACCAGCCCATGAGCATGACCATGAGCACGAGGTTGATGCGAAAATCGACCAGCGCCACTACCGCTGCCGCACTCGGAACGATGATGCGCGGGAAATAGACTTTGCCGATCAGGTTGGCAGTTGCTGACGATGCTGTTCGAGGCGTCGCCGAGAATGCTGGAAAAAGAAACCACGGCAGCATGCCGGCAAAGACCATCAGCGCATAGGGCGCCGCGCCTTCGGTCGGCAGCTTGGCCAGCCGGCCGAAAACGACCGTGAAAATAACCATCGTCAGAAGCGGCCGGATCACCGCCCAAACGACGCCGATGGCGGTCTGCTTGTAGCGGATCGCGAGGTCGCGCCAGGCCAGAACCTGGAAGAGTTCGCGGTAGCGCCAGAGGTCGCGCCAGTAGTGGCGGTCGGCGCGGCCGGGCTGCAGGACACGACTCGGTGGAGCTGGGCTTTCCGCCCGTCATCAGTGCACGAAGATGATGCTGGAGCCATGCGCGGCGAAGCGGAACGGCGTTTCGCGCAAGGCCGCCGAGCGCGCGGCGAATGGCGTCGTGCCGCTCCGGCTCGGCATAGAACATCAGAAAGCCGCCGCCGCCGGCGCCGAGCAATTTGCCGCCCTCGGCGCCGGCGCCGATCGCGGCGGCATAGGCGTCGTCGACCAGCGTATTGCTGATGCCGTCGGTCATGCGCTTCTTGATCTGCCAGGCGTCGTCGAGCATTTCGCCGAGCGAGGTCGCCTTGCCGGCGCACAGCTCGGCATAGGCGGCTTCGGCAAGCCGCACCATGTCCGCCATGCCTTTCTGCTTGCAGGCGTCTGCGGCCATTTCCTGCGATTGCCGCCCAGCAGATTCGGAGGCCGAGCGGGTGATGCCGGTGTAGAAGAACAACAGCCGCTCCTGGATGCCGGCGATCACGCCGGGCGCGCAGACGACCTTGTTCACCTCGACGCGCTCGTCGCCGTGGAAGCGGATGAAATTAAAGCCGCCGAACGCCGCGGCATACTGGTCCTGCTTGCCGA
Source organism: uncultured Alphaproteobacteria bacterium (assembly GCA_963714345.1). Classification (GTDB taxonomy): domain Bacteria; phylum Pseudomonadota; class Alphaproteobacteria; order Rhizobiales; family Xanthobacteraceae; genus BOG-931. Next base: position 6,733 of record CAVQOD010000008.1, read on the forward strand.
TCGGCTCGCCGCAGCGCTCGATCTCGATCGTGCAGCATTCCGCCGGCCAGCTTCTTCCGCCGGCACGTGGCGGCCCTGATAGGCGTGCAGCGCATTGAGCAGCCCGACGGTGAAGGAGCTCGACGAGCCGAGACCGGTGCCGCTTGGCCGGAATGTCGGCGATCGAGGTGATCTCGATGCCGCCGTCGATGCCCAGCATCGCCAGCGCCTCGCGCACCAGGGGGTGCACCACGTCGCGCGCATGGGCGACCTCTTCGGTGTGCGAATAGCTGACCCGCACCGCATCGTCGAACTTGCGGCTGACCGTGACATAAACCGATTGGTCGATGGCAGTCGACAGCACGGCGCCGCCGTGACGGCGATAATAGGCCGGCAGGTCGGAACCGCCGCCGAGAAAACTCACGCGCAGGGGCGTGCGCGAAATGATCACGCGCGCTGCGCCTCTTGCTCGGACAGGATGAACGCGACGGCCCGCTGCAGATCGGGCGCGACATGGTCCGCCACGCATTGGAACTTGCCGTCGCGGCCGGCCGCACCGGTTCGCACCAGGATCGAACGTAGGCCAGCCCGGCCCGCCAATCTCGACATCCCGGGTCTGATCGCCGATCATCCAGGACGGCGACAGATCGATGCCGAGATCGCGGCGGGCGCGTTCGACCAGGCCGGTCGCCGGCTTGCGGCAATCGCATGCGATCTTCAGGTCGGCGCGTTCGCCGGGAAAGCCGCGGTCCGGGTGATGCGGGCATACATAGATGCCATCGAGATAGGCGCCGGCCTTGCCGAGCTCCCATTCCAGCCGCCGATGCACGGCGGCAAGTTCGGCTTCGGTCGCCTCGCCGCGGGCGACGATCGGCTGGTTGGTCAAAACGACAAGGCTGAAATCCGGCGTGCCGCAGCGCGATCAGCGCTTCGGCGACGCCGGGCAAAATCTCCAGATCCTGCGGCTGGCGGACGCCATCCTTCTCGACATTCAGGGTACCGTCGCGGTCGAGAAACACCGCCGGACGCAAGCGGCCGGATTGGCCGATGTCGATCTTGCCGGCCTGCCAGTCGGCCTCGACTTGCTTGAGCCGCTTTGGCGTTCCCATGTCGCTCGCGTATTCGCTCGAGCGATAGGCGAATACGCGGGCGCCGGCGGCAAGCAGGCCCGCCAGGAATCTTTGGTAAAATCGAGACTCTTTCCGGCGTCCGAACCACGGTCGCAGCGCTTCGCGCCGCACCGCATAGAGCGCGGCGTTGACCAGATTGGCAAAATCGCGGTCTGGCGGATGCGGATAGGCGTGGATTGCGGTCAGCCGTCCGTCATCGGCGACTTCCAGCAAATCGGAATCCAGCGGATGATCGTTGGGGTGAGCGAGACAGGTGAAGTCGGCTTTGCAGTCGAGGTGGAATTGCGCCATTCGCGTCAGATCGACGGCCGCCATCACGTCGCCGTAGAAAACGAAGAAGTGCTCCGGCAGGGCGTCGAGATGCTGCACCAGCGCACCGGCGCTGCCCAGCGGCTCAGTCTCCACAAAGATTTGTGCCTTGACGCCGAAGGCCGAACCGTCGCCGACAAAATCGGCGATCTTTCCGCTCAGATGGCCGGCGAGAATGGTTACCGCAGTAACGCCGCATCCCGCCGCCAATTCGAGCTGATGGGCGAGAACCGGCTTGCCGCCGATCGGGACCAGAGCCTTCGGCAGGCCGGGAAACAATTCCCCGAGCCGCTGCGCCTTTGCCGCCGGCGATGATCGCGAGATGATCGATCGTCGCTCGCGCGGCCGACTGGCGGGCGTGCGAAAATCCATCGTTTTATGCAACGGGCGCAGCGGCGAGCTCGTTAATGGCGCGGAGTACAGCGTCGTCCGACGAAAGTTTCGGCAGCCAGCCCAAGCGGGCGAGTTTCCCGGTGGCGTAGCGGAATCGTGGCACGTCGCCGACCCAACCGCGATCGCCACCGGTATAGGCAATGGCAATCCCGGGACATAATCGCGCGATCACCTTGGCGGCGATGAAGGCGACACTCGTACCTGCGCCAATCGGCCCAATGTTGAAAACGTTGCGCCGTTCCTTGGCCTTGTCGACGATGAACTGCATCGCCGCGATCAGTTCTGCGACATGAAGGTATGGCTTGGTCTGGGTGCCGTCGCCGAGCACTTTCAGCGCTGCTGGTTTGGCTTCAAGCTGCGCCATGAAGTCGAAGATCGCGCCATGCGTGGCCCGCGGCCCCACCACATTGGGAAAACGAAAGATCCAGATCTGGTCCAGCGAGGTCTCGGCCGCCGCGCTGAGCAGTGCCTCGCTCGCGAGCTTGGTCGCGCCGTAAAACGAAATCGGCAATAGTGGACCGGCGTTCTCGTCGAGTGCTTCGTCATTCTCACCGTAAATCGCGGACGTCGAGGCAAAGGCGATTTTGCGCACGTCCCTTTCCCGCGCCGCCTCGATGATTGCGAAGGTGGTCTGCAACGTCCGGCGAAAGTCCACCGCCGGTTCCGCTGCACCGCTCGCAATGTCGCTGTTGGCCGCCAGATGCCAGATCAGATCCGGAGTTCCGCGCAAGCGCCGCGGCCCGGCTCAAGCATCCCGTAGCCGCATCGGTCTGGCTGATATCACGCTCAATGAAGAAGAACTTTGCGTTTTTTTGCGCCGTCGCCAAATGCGCCAAGCGGCCGAGCGACAGATCATCGACGCCGGTGACGTGATGACCGTCCTCAAGCAGGCGATCGACCAGTTGGCTGCCGATGAAGCCCGCGGCTCCGGTCACAAAGTGATGCATTGGCAGAGACGAAGCGTATTACGAGCGCGCTGCGACCGCTTCGCGCGGCGTCGCGGCCTCGGCGACCGGGTTGGCATGAAGCCACTGCATGCAGATATGCCCGACAATGAGCTGCAGATCCTCGGCGACTTGCATATCGTCGATCGGCAAAGTGAATGGCGTGTTGGGCAATGGCCTTGCAGCGGCCGCCGGAATAGCCGAGCACCGCAAATGTCGTCATGCCTTTGGCGTTGCCGACTTCCAGCGCCTTGACGACATTTTCCGAATTGCCGCTGCCGGACAGCACGATCAGAACGTCGCCGGCATTGGCCTTGACCTTCAGCTGCTCGGCAAAGATGTGGGCGTAGCCAACGTCATTGGCGAGGCAGGTCAGGACCGCAGGATTGGCGCTCAGCGCCTCGACCTTCAGGCCGCCGCCGTTACGCAGTCCCGCGCCGTAAAGAAGGTCGTTGGCGAGATGAATCGCATTGCCGGCACTGCCGCCATTGCCGCACAAATACACGCTATGTCCGGTTCGCCAGGCCTCGTGAAGCGCCGCGCCGAGCTTCGGCAATTCCGCCATCGCCGGCATGGCAAGGGCACGGCTGAGATTGTCCCGATAGCGCTTCGGAATGCTCGTGCATCGAGGTGGTGCTCACGCACGCTCCATCACGTGGCCGAGTGGAAACGCAGGTCTCGTCATGAGGCGAGCGCCTCGATCCTGGAATTCTCATTAGCCGCCATCACGTGCGGCAGCACGATTTGCGACCAGCTCCGCGAGACGAGCCCCTTCGGCGCGGCGCCGCGCGCCGGCGCTGGGGCATTCCCGGCCAGGCTCTTGGCCATCCAATCGCCCGTCGGCACGCCGAAGCCGGTCTTGGCGCGAGCCACGATCTCGTCGGGCAGTGGGACGGAGGGCGCGTGCGCCAGGGCGGCTTTGCCCTGGCCCGGCGTTAAGGCCGCGAGCGTGGGGGCAAAATCGGTGAGCAATTTGACATCGACCAGCGGCACGCGGATTTCGAGCGAATGCGCCATGCCGGCCCAATCGGCATCGCGCAGCAACTGGTTGCGCAAATACTGCGACGGATTCGAGTGCGCAAAGTCGGCCGACATCGCTGTCGGGATCGGGCGTGATGGACGCTGCGAGCCCGCCGATCGGTTCGAGCCGGCGCAAACCCTCGCGCGCGAGGTCCGGATCGAGAACGGCGTCGAGTTCATGCGGCAGGAATAGACCGCGCCGCAACAGATAGGCGCCGGCCCAGCTGCCGGAATATTCGAATAGACCAGCCGCCTTCGGTTGCCGCCGCGCCAATTGCGGGGCCAGCGCCTGGACCAAGGTCCGGGCTAACGCACCGAACCCCGGCACTCTCGCCAGCGCCACCAAAGCGGCGCCGCCAGCGCGGCACGTCGAGAAAGCTCGGATAACCGGCGAGCAGTTCGTCGCCGCCAATTCCGGACAGGGCGACCTTCAGGCCGGCTTCCTTCGCGGCCTTGGCGATGAACCAGGTATTGATTCCATCGATCGACGGCTGATCCATGGCGTCGAAAATCGTGGGCAGGTCATTGTCGAATTCCCGCTCGCTGACCCGGCGCAAGATATGGCGTGCGTCATAGCGCGCGGCGACGCGTGCGGCATGCGGCCCCTCGTCCTCGTCGCTATCCTTAAATTCATCGAATGCCAGCGTGATCGCGCGGATATCGCGCTGGCCGGCATCGCGCATCAAGCCAAGGAGCGCCCCGGAATCCACTCCCGCGGAGAGAAAGAGGCCGACTTCGACGTCAGCCAATAGATGCGCCCGAACGCTGTCGAGCGCGACGCTGCGAAGCCGCGGTACGAGTTCGGCCGGCGGATTTGGTTGGCGGCTGCCGGCTTTGAGGATCTCGGCAAGCTTCACATAGGCGCGCGGCGGTTGCGGGCCGGCCGCATCGATCCATTGCGTATGGCCCGCCTCGAGCGCGCGAATATCGCGATAAAGCGTAAACGGTTCCGGCACACTGCCGAACAGATAAAACCCGACCAGGCCGGCCGGCTCGACATCGCGCGAAACCTCCCGACCGGCCAGGAGCGCCTTGACCTGCGACGCGAACCGGAAGGTCCGGCCGTCGTCGACCGTGTAGAGCGGCTTGATGCCGTAGGGATCGCGCGCGAGAAATAATCCCTGCTTGCCGTGCGTCCCAGATGGCGAAAGCGAACATGCCGCGCAACTCATGGACCATCGCGGCGCCACGTCGCGCATACAGATGGAGCAGCACCTCGGTGTCGGAGTTCGAGCGAAATTGCGCGCCCTCCGCTTCAAGCTGGCGCCGCAAGACGGGGTAATTGTAAATCTCGCCGTTAAAAACAACGATCAACTCACCATCGCCGCTGACCATCGGCTGTGCCGCGCCGGCCGATAGATCGATGATGGAAAGCCGGCGATGCCCGAGCCCACAGCGGCGATCCGGATCCCACCAGATGCCTGCACCATCGGGCCCGCGCGCATGCATCGCTTCGCGGGTCCGCAACAGCTCCGCCTCAGAAGGCCGATCGGCCGCGCCATGGAACGCGAAAATGCCGTTTATTCCGCACATCGTCGGGCAACAACCTTCGTGAGCGCTAATCGTATCAATGGCGTTTGAATGGTCGAGGCGATGACGATTTCGGCCGCGCTACCGCACCTCGGGTGAATCGCGAGAACCCAAGATCGACGCCTCATTCTGCCGTTTTGACGGCTATTTTGGCCCATCGGCGGCTAACGTGGCGCCGGGGGCGGCTAAGAGTCATCATTCTACCGTGCGCGACCCAAACTTCAAAGCACCGACGGCTACCGGCCCAACCAGCACGATTCGCTGATGTCCGCGGCTGCCAGGTCGGCTAACCGGGTCGGCTATTCGGGTCATTTGCGCCATTCTTCAGGCCACTCGATATCATCGCCCCATCGTGACTTATCCGGCAATGCTGGCAATTCGGCAAACGTTGCCGCCGGCGCCGGCGCAGCACGTCGCGGTTTGGCCGCCGGTGCGGGGATCGGGGCCTCGGCGGTTTCCTCAGGGCTGCGGTTTGGTTCGGCCGGCGCTGCAATGGGTGGTGCGACATCCTCGGGCGTACGGACGGTGTTTTCCAAGGCCGCCGGTTCGGCAGCGGCTAAGGGCTCATCATCGATGTCTTGTTGCTGCGCAGGACTTGGCATCACGGTCGCGTTGCCACCAGAATCGGGACGCCATTGCTGCGGCCATTCAATGTCATCGCTCCATTGCGTCTGCGGTTGCGGCGCCTCTGGTGGTCGAAGAGGCTCGACCGCCGCCGGCACCTGTTGCTGGGCCAGCGCCGCCTGGTCGGGTGCCGTTCGCGCCGATTGCGCCATAGGCTCGACAAGCTCGGCAAACACTTCGGTGCCGATCGTGGGTTCGACCGCATCGTCCTGCGGCTCCGCTTCGAGCAATTGTGCCGGCACTTCGCTCGCCACCCCTGCCGCGTCTGGATCCTCTGGCGCTGCAAGTGGCGTCGGTGCCTGGTTCGATGCCAGGAGCGGCCCGGAATAGCCGACAACCTCCTCGCTTGCCGCGGGCGCCGAAGCTGACAATAAATCGGGTTCGCCCGCATCCCCGCCATGATTGGGCGAGCTTTCGTGTGCACGATCGAACTGGACCGTCGGCTCGGCGTCTCCGGAGCCGCTTGCCGGTTCCGATATTTCGAGCGACGCGGTCGGGTCAGCCGCCGCCAGTTCGGTAGTCTGAATAAAACTTTCCACCGCGCGCAATGCCCGCAGTCTTCGCTGAGCCGGTTCGAGCGGCTGCGCGGCAGACGCGTCCGAAATTTTCTCCGCCGTCGGCGGCCGTTGTGGCGCCGCCGGGCGCGGCGGTTCCGCGGGCTCCCGCGGGGCGCCCGGAATTCCCACCAGCTTCACGGAGTGCAGGACCTTCATTCTCCGTTCCGCCACCTCCGCGAACCGGTTGGTGGGTACGCCCGCAGCACCGTCCCCGCGTCCCGATTCGGTCACTTGCGTCGTCGCCGCCTCGCTTCGCGCCATCAGCACCGCTGACAAGCGGTTAAACTGCGCCAGCGTATAGGCCATGTCGCCAACGTTTTCTGTTGCGGCACCGGCTTTGCCTGCACTGTCGACCGGCGCGGGACTGCGCGGATCGAACGCCGGTTCTGATGGTTGTTCGGCGTCGTCCAGAACTTGCAGCGGCGCGTCGTGCACCGGCTCGCGCCACTGTTCTTGCGGGACACTGAATAGACGCCGCGGCGCGCCCATATCCGGCGCCTTCGCAACATACCGCTCGGGGTGATCCGCGACCTCATCCAAATCGACCGGGACATACTCCGACAGCTGGTCGTATGGATCGCGCTCTTCTGCCCCAATTTCGCCGGTCTCAATCGCAAGCCCGCTTGTTGTCTCGTCCGGACTGTCGAGCAGTCGCGGTCTTGGCGCTTCAAGAAGTTCAGGAAAATCTTCCAACGCCGTCTCGCCCTTCAATCTGGCCAATCGGCGCTTTTCTTCCTCGCTGATTTCCCGGACCGGCGCGAGCTGCAGACGCACCTCCCCGGCAGAAGCAAATTGAGCACGAGCGAATTGTGGCTCGACGTCCTTTTTGGCGATGAACTTGAGCGGTTCGACCAACAACGCACACGACAGCGCGAGCACTGCCATCATGGCGTCGGTCCGCAATGGGTAGTCGAATACCGAATGGACGATGATAATCGGAATGACGATGGTTGCTGCTCGCGCCAAGAGCACATCGATCGCATGGGCATCGGCGCGGGCTTGGCGCCAGGCCTTGGTCGACGCCAAGAACAGCCAACCTGAAAAAACGGCCATCAGCAAAAGGCTCATGGCCCCGCCTTCGAGCCATAGTTCGAGAACGTCGTCATGGGCATGATTGACGTAGCGATTGTCGAGCACATCTTGCGGCGGCTCGAAACTCGGATACACCGCGGTGAATGTGCCAAAGCCGCTGCCGAACGGCATATAGGCTTCTGCAGCGTGGATGGTGTTTTGGGCGAATTGGATTTGAGATTCTCCAGCGGATCGTCAAAGCGATCGAGCAAGCGATAAAGCGAAAATTGCAGGACCAATAGGACGGCAATAATCACCGAGCCGAGAAGGAGCTTCACCGGCGTCGATGTTGAGGATCGCCGGCGATCCATGATGGCGAGCATCAACGCCCCAAACAGCGCCACGATCAGAAGGCCGATGCCGGCGCGGGATCGGCTGCTGCCCTCGGCCGAGATCAGAATGACCAGTCCAAGAAAGCTCGCCGTCAGCGCCACAACCGATGCCGTCTCAATATTCCGGCGTTGCCGCCAATGACCGACCGAATAGCCGATATGAACGGCCCAAGCGGCGCCGAACAGCAGCACTGCATTAAGCAGCGCCGCCAGATGATTTCGGTTGGCAAAAAAGCCGACCGCCTCGGTGGGATTGGTCACAGAAAAGAAGCGCCATGGACTTGATTCTCCTTGCGCAACCTGCAGCAGGCCAAGGAGCGCGGAAGCGATGCCGATCGCGACTAAGATCAGGCTCAGCACGCGCCGCTCTCGGTAGCCAAGTTGTATCACCCCAAGGAAAACGGCGAGCGGCGGCAACAGCGACAGCACCGCGGCCCAGGTCAGGCTGGGTGAAACGCTGATCGGCAACCATGGCAAATCCTCATGCACCAGCGCAAAAATGCCGGCCACCTCGTCACGATGCGGCAGTCTGGTCCAAATCCACGGCGGCAGCGGCACGAGCTGCAAGAGCGGCAAAGCCACGATCGCCAGACACAGCGTCAATGCCCACACCGCACTACCTTGTCGGTCGGCCCACGGCATCGCAATGAGCGCCGACACCGCGGCGAGAAACGCCGGGATCGCGATCAATTCCAGAATCGTGTCGGACAAAAAACCGCCTCGGGTGCCGCCGCCAAGCAGGAGTGAAGCAATAAGCGTGATCGCGCACAGTCCGAACGTCAGGCTCGGCCGCTGCGCCCATACCCGTGCGACGTCCCGCCGGCCGATGCGCGGCAACAACGAAGTGGTCCGGATGTTGTTAAGAAAAGTCATCAGCTACGATGTTTCTGCCAAGGATTACAACTCGTCACGGCTTTGGTTTGTCGGCATCATCGCCATCCGATTCGTCGCCCGCGGCGGCGCCAGCGTCGGACGGCGCGATGGTCAGCGCCGTGAACATCATCGACCCAGTCACCAGTTGCTCGGAGGCCATGCGCGCATCCAGATCGAGCCGGATATACTGTGCGGCGCATTTGGCCGCCGGCACCGTGAAGCTGAAATCCAAATCCGTCCATTGCTGCACCTCGCCGCCGATCATTGGACTTTCGGCGATCGCCGCATTGTCTTCGGCGCATGCCACCCGCCACTTGAGACCGCGCGGACCGATAAGCTCGCCTTTGTATCGACCTTGAAAGCGATAGGTTCCGGGCGCCAGCATCACCAGTTCGCTGACGCTGTGGTAGTCGACACGACCGTAAAGGAAATCCACCGTCAACGCTTGTTGCCCCGCATCGGCCGGCTCGATATCGACGGCGACGCCAGACCCTTGCGTAATGTGCCAGTCGAACAGCGAGCCCGAAGGCGGCGTGGCAAAATTGCCGTTATAGAGCAAGCCGACATGTTGCAGTTCCTCCGGTGAGAGAAATTGCAGCCAGGCATAATAGGCAAGATTATAGAATCGATGGTCGACGAGATAAGTCAGATAGCCGTTAAGCTCTTCGGCCGTCGGCGGCGCCGGCGTGGTCTTTAGCGACAGCAATATCGCCAACGGTGTGCGAACGTCCGTTACGCTTGGATACAAATAAGAGAAGAACGCACTTCGCCATGGCGGATCGGCATCGACCAGCGTTTTGACGGCGCCGATGGTTGCTTGGTTGCCGGCAAAGTGCGCCAAATAGGGCACGACATAGTGAGCCAGCTGGTCGTTGCTCCGCATCATCACATCGGCGTAGCGGATCGCGTCCTGGTAATCTCCGGCTTCGGTGGTTTTGCGCATCAGCCAGTATTGGGCGATTGTTTCATGCGAGGAGAGCGCAGCCGCCGCGTGCATGTACTTAAACGCATCCTGCGCGTTGCCGGCCGCATCGGCGGCCTGGCCCAGGATGCGCAGCGCCCGCGGATCGAGCGGGTCGCTTAGGAGAGCGGCTGTAGCTTTTTCGCTGATCGCGCCCAGATCGACCGTCTGATACTGGCCGAATGTTTCGAATGCCGAATTGACCTTTGCCGAATTTGACGGCTGGGGCGCGGCGATGGCTGATGCGCTGGCTTGCCCCGCGGGCGCCCCCGACGTCTGCTCCGCAGCGGTCGTTGCGGAGTCAGCCGCCCCGGCAGATGGTTCTTGCGGGCCTTGACCGGCCGCGGCACCACCAGGCGCCGCGTTATGCGCATTGAGGAGTTGATCGGCGACATTGATCAGCGCCTGTGGCTGCTGCGCATCAAACCATAATGCGGCTTTCGGCGCCGCATCGGCGAGATAGAGGACCAGACTGTGTGCCACCACAAGCCAGATCAGGATCGCCGCGGCACTCGCCAGCACCACGGTCCGCAATCGGCCATGGGAGGCCGGCTTCGCGTCCGCGACGACCTCCCCGTCACCGCGGCCCCGCACAACGATCATCGGCGAGGCCACAGCGACCTGTCGCGAGCGTCGCTGCCGGCGATTTGCTTTGGTCGAAAAAAACGCCATGCGTTTACAGTCCTACGCGCCCCATTGCCTATCGCGACGGCCGCACGAACAAAGCCGCGAGCGCGCGCCGCAGGAAGCCGATCTTGACCGTGCCGCCGACACGCCGCCCGCTTGGCCGATGGCGCGGCATTTCACCATTGCCGGCGAGCTTGCTGGCATCCGACCGCCGCCGGCGCAATTTCTTCGACTTGCTGTGCGACTTGCGCGTTTGCGCGTGACGCGCCAACTGCTCGTCATAGGCCGCGCGCCGCTCCGGCGTTTTCAGATTGTTCCATGCCGTCGTCACGCGGCCGATAAAGACCGACCGCTCGCCGCGCGGATCGAGATCGGGGTGGAGCCAGCGCATCAACAGCGCGACATTGCGGCGAAGTTCGCTCGACGTCGCCTGGGGCGCAGTGCCGAGCACGCGGTAACTGTCCGCATCCGGCGCAAACAGAATCTGCTCGATGAAGAACATGGCGGCTTTGCCGATGAGCTCCGGGGAGCGGTCCGTCAGGACGGCTGCGGTTTGCGCGGCCTCCTCATCCGCTGCCGCAATGCGCAGCAGCGTCGGCACACCGTCCGGTAACGGCTCCGACCTGACGAGCCGAACTTGCGACGGCACATGCAACAGATCGATGGCAGTCTTCAGTGCCATCCGGTCCGACATAACGCCACTGCCCGCCATCCGCCCGGAATCTTTCGTCAGCCGCCGCTGCGCGCCAGCATCGGCGATCGCCGGCTCGACCGCAGCGCCATGACCGCCTTGATCATCGCCATCGCCGTAACCATAGCCATAGCCATAGCCATACCCGTAGCCATACCCATAGCTACTACGGGCATCGAATCGGGTGATCACCGTGCCGATGATCGAGCTGCGTGACTCTGCAGCCGCTTGACGGCGCCGCGAATCAGCTTGGTCCGCACCTGTCCGGCGCCAACGACGAAGATCGTCGATCGCGACCGCGCTCGACAACAGCGGCGCGTCGGCCAGCCCCATGACCGGCGGACTGTCGACAATGATCAAATCAAACACTTCCAGGCCGACCGAGAGCAGCGACAATCAGGCGCGAACTGCCGAGCAGATCCGCGGCATTGGGCGGCAGCGGACCGGAAGCCATGAAAGCGAGGTTGGGCACGTCGGTTTTTTGCAGCAGCTTAGGCGGCGGCGAAGCGCCGTGAGATAGTTGCTAAGCCCGAGCGTATTGTCGAGATTGAGTTTGGTGTGCAGCGACGGCTTGCGTAGATCGGCGTCGACCAGCAAGAACCTTCATGCCGACCTTGGCAAAATGCCGCGCGAGCGTCATGACAGGTCGTGGATTTGCCTTCGCCGGGTCCGGCGCTGGTTACCAGGAGCGTCTTCGGCAACCCGCTTTCCGTCGAAAGCTGCAAAGCGGTGCATAGCGAGCGATACGCTTCCGCCAGATGCGAGCGCGGGTCGGCCAATTCCGCTTCGAGCGTGCTGGCCAGCTCGATCTTTGGAATGATGCCGAGCGTTGCGAATCCGAGCGCCCGTTCGACCTCTTCGGGCGAGCGCAGCGTGTCATCGAGACGCTCGAGCAGGAGAGCCAGCACCCAATGCCGAGTCCGAGTGCCGAGCACCAGACGACATCAAGCAGCGCGCGCGACATGTTCGGCGACGACGGGCCGCCCGGCAACGTGGCCGTGTCGACGACGAAAACATTGTTGGCCCCGACACCGCCGGCGATGTCGACTTCTTTGTAGCGCTGCAACAGACCGTCATAGAGCGACTGATTGGTGTCGACCTCGCGTTTGAGAATGTTGTACTGGATGCTGCGTTTTTGCAGATCGAGCACATCGTCCCGCAGGCTCTCGATCCGCTCCTTCATTGCAGTCTTCTTGGCTCAACGACGAGTCGTAAGCCGCCTTGTAGGAGCTCTTCAGCGTTTGACTTCGGCGGCCAGCTGCCGATCGATTTCGGCGATCTGGTTGCTGAGCTGCATCATCGCCGGATAACTCGGCTTGAACGTCTGCAGCTTCTCCTGGTAATCGGTCTCCAGCGTGTTGCGCTTGGCGCGCAAGTCCTCGATGACCGGATTGGACAGAAGCTGCGGCAGGTTGATCGCATTGGTGGCCTGCGAGCTGCTTCCAAAGCTCCTCGTTTTTCATGCGCTCCGCGACCAGCGTGCTCAGCGCCGCATTGGCGGCCGCCAGATTGGTTTCGGCGATCGATTCCTTGTCAGTTGGTCTGAACGATTTGTTCCTTCTGCCCGAAATCCAACAGCGCTTTTTCGGATTGTCTCCAGCCGCAGCTTCAATTGTGCGAGCTGGTCCTCGAGAAAGACTTTGGCATAGGAATTGGCCTGAAACCGCTTGTCGAGATTGGAAGCAATGAACGCATCGGCAAAGCCGCCGGCAATCCTTTGCGCCCGCGCCGGATTCGGGTCCGAGTAAGTGATATCGACCAGCCGCGAGCCGGCGACCGGCAGCACCGCGCGATTGCCGAGCACAATCGCCCGCCGCCGCAGTCATCGAGATCGGCGCGGTTGCTGTCTGATGGCTTGCTGCGGGCGGCGCCGCCAAATCCCAACAGTCCCTTCACAAAGCCCATGATGGAAAAATCGCGCGGCTGGAAGAAATCCGGATCGCTCGCCGAGCTTCAACGCCGAGGCCACGCGCTCGGCCATGGTACGGCCTTGCAGAAGCTCGTATTGCGTCTTCGTTGAACTCGAGATCCGGACCTTCGTAGGGCGTGATATTGCCGCCCTCGACGATCTTGGCTGACCTGCGGATCGATCTGCAGCCGCACGGTCGAGGTGTAGAGCGGGGTCTGCATCAAGCGTCACGCGGCACCGCGAACACGAGGCCGCCCCAACGATGCTGAGGATCATCCAGCGGCGCTTGATGACGATATTCGAGATATTCGACGAAGATCGAGCTGAAAGTCCGACCCGCCTCCGTCGGCGGCACGCCATAGTAGCCGACCGCGCTCATATACGGGTCACGCATCGCGCAGCGCGATTGCGACGCCGCCATGCGACGGCGCCAGCCTTGGCGTTGCGGTCCTCGGGCAAGTTGGCGCGCTGGTAATTCATGACGGCAATATCACATCCCCGAAAAGACTGCGGCGGTCGTCGCCAGCGGCAGCACTTTCATCACGTTCGACAGGGCAAGTTTGGTGCTCGACGTGTCGACGACGATGACATCGCCAGGCTTGAGCTCCGGATCGACGGCATTGCCGGCTTTGATCGCGTCAAAATCGAATCTTGCGGCCGAACGCGTGCCGTTGATGGTGCGGAAGATGACGACATTGCCGGAATCGGTATCCTGATCGACGCCGCCGGACATCGCCAGAACTTGCATCAGCGTGGTCCTGCCCTTTAATGGCAAGACGCCGGAAGTCTTGACCGAACCCTCGACCGTGACCCGCTGGCTGTTGGATTCCTTGACGAACACCGTGACCTGCGGCGAACGAATAAATTTGGCGCCGAGCTTGGCCTGCAGATTCGCGCTCCAAGCCATGCGCGGTCTTGCCGGCAGCCGGAACCTCGCCGAGCAGCGGATAATTGATGCTGCCGTCATCCCCGACTTGCACCGTCTTGGCGAGATCAGGCACCTGGTAGACCGAGATATCGAGAACATCCATCGGGCCGATCAAATAGGCGTTGGTGCCGACCGTTGCGGCCGAAGTCAGTTCCTCGGCCGATTGCGCTGCCGCCGCGGTCACATGCACCGACCCGGTCGGCGCAAAGCCTGATCCATCCGCCGAGGCCCCGAGCGAAGTCACCGCGCCGTTCGAGTTGTAGCCCGCAGCGGACGCGTCGCCGGCGCCGCCATCCCTTGAGACGGCGCATAATTACCTGAAGAGCCGGCGCAACCGGCCAGACATGCCGCGCAGACCACCGCCAGCGTCGCCGCGCTCGAGCCGCCCGGCCCTGCGCCACCGCATCGTCTGTCGATCGGGAAGACATGGAATTCAGCATCTGCCACCGCTAATGGTCCCGGCAAGCTCGAAGGCGCTTGATCCTCCAATATCCCCATCGGTCGCGTTAAAACCAGGCATTGCGCTTCTTCAGCACCAACACGCTTTGCGACAAACTCATGCCCCGCAGCTAAGTCTGGGGGTCGGCGCTCTGCATCGTGAGCATCGGACGCCAGAACGTGAACACAGCCGTCATCCAACATACGCTCCGCCCAGTATAGGGCATTACGGCCGAAGGCGCCAGCGAAAGAGCCCGCCGTGATCTGCATCCAAACCCCGCCGCGCACTAGTTTTTTTATCATCTCGTAGCGCGACGGAACCCAGGAAAGCCGCTCGGGATGGGTGAGGATCGGGACATAGCCCGCGACCATCAGGTTGAAGAAAAAATCTTCCAATTGCGGCGGCGCGGTATGGTGCGGCGGCTCGACCAGCACATAGCGCGAATCGGCGAGCGTCAGGAGCCGCCGGACCGAAGCCCGGCGACGAAATCGGGGGTCATATGGACGTCGGCGCCGGTCACCAGCTGAAGCGGAATTCCCTCCTGCTCCAAAACCCCCTGCAGCTGCCGGTAGCCTCCCGGATCGCCGGACCGGAATTGTGGTAGAGGCCCGGCAAAATATGCGGCGTGCAGGCCACCACCGTGACCCCCTGCTCAACCAAGGCCCGCGCCATGGCGAGCGAAACCGACACATCAGTCGCGCCGTCGTCGATCCCAGGCAGGATGTGGCAATGGAGGTCGATCACCGTTTCGGAATTCCTCACAAAAATGCTTGAATTGCAGTCATTTAGGTCTCAACAAAGGTGGCGTCATTATGGCCGGTGTTATTACGACCGAATGACCCTCCCACCCTACCCAATTCGCCGCTGTTACCTCGCTCGTGCCCCCGAATTAGCACTGTTGCTACGTCAACGGCCTCTGTTGCACAACGGCTACACCCCCGAAAGAAAATGAGGTTTTACCCTTGTGTTTGCTGTTTGGCGCTTTCCACGTCCGACCCTTGAAGGCTACGTTAACGAAGAGTTACCGGCAGTGAAGTGGGGGTTGCATTATGAAGCAGCGAAATCTCCTCGGCGCGTTGTGCTTCGCGTCCGCGGTGCTCCTCAGCGGCTCAAGCTGGGACATCTTCGGCCGCAACCGTTGACCCCTCCCAAGGCGATGTGTTGGTCAATCGCGGCAAAGGTTTCACCGAGATCAGGCGGCCCGTGAAAGTGCACGCCGGAACCTCCGTCATGGTTGGCCCTAACAGCTCCGCCGTGATTGCCTACAACGACGGCTGCACCGACAACGTCGAGCCGGGAACGGTGAAAACCGTCGCTCGACTGTCGCCATGCGCGTCGGGCTCCTCCGCGCAAACCGGACCTTCCTTCAGCCAGCCAGGCAGTTGGTGTTCGGACAATTCTACCTGCGTTTTTTGGCCAGTCTGGGGGGCGGCTGTAGGCTTCGTGGTTTATGAAGGCATCAGCCCTTAGGATCAAGCGATTGGCGTCGATCGCTGTTTAGTCTGTTTCAATTTCGCCGCTTGAAAGTGGCGATCAAATACACCCATCCGCATTGACGATTGAATGTTAGCGAGCGGCGCATCGACCTGCCCGCTTATTTTGCATTTGCGCGCGCCGGCTGAAATCTAGCGATTGAGCAAATCACACCGCGGTAGCGGCGCGTAAAGTAAAGCCTATCCCATATCAAGAGCTAACACGGGGCACGTAAGCTTCGATTAACACCTTTCGAGTGATATAAATGCTCAACTGATTCGGAAATGGAGACGGCAAGAATGCGACTTTTCCTATGTGCGATGAGTTGCGTTGTGCTCGCTGCCAGTCCCTGCCTAGCCACCACCGTCGAACCCGGCCAGGGTAGTCTATCGATCAATCACGGCCAGGGTTTTGAGCCAGTTGGTGGCGCGATGACCGCGAAAGCGGGTGATTCCGTCATGGTGGCTCCCGGCGGCACGGCAACAGTCGTCTATGACGATGGTTGCAAGGTTGCCGTTCAGCCGGATGGCATTACCACCATCGCGCCGCTGTCGCCCTGCGCGTCCGGATCCTATGCGCAGGATAGCAGTTTCTCCTGGACAGGCGTGGCGATGCTCGGTGTGGCCGGCGGACTGCTCGGCGTGGGGATATACGAAGCTTCGCAGACATCGAATGGCTCCGGCGCCCCCATAAGTCCATGATCTGCTGATTTTCTGCCCTCGGTCGTTGGCCAGGTGCTTGCGCGGACCGAGGGTGCTGCTTTGCCAAAATCGCTGATAGCTTCGCCGTGGCTTGCGGTGGTGCTTGCCGTGGTGCTTGTCGCCGCGTTGCCGCGGACTGCGGCGGCCGTCGTCCGTATCGCCGACGACGAGGGTGGCAATATCGGCGCCTATTGGTCGCGCTTTACGGCGCTTCGCGACGCCGGCGACAGGTCGTCATCGACGGCAAATGCTCGTCCGCCTGCACCATGGTGCTCGGCATCGTGCCGCAGACCGGATTTGCGTCACCAACGACGCCGTGCTCGGCTTTCACGCCGCCTGCCGTGGCTTTTTCGGTTTCCGGGTCATCAACGATCCCGCGACGCGCACGCTGATGAACCTCTATCCCAATCCGATTCGCCAGTGGATCGACCGCAATGGCGGCTTGCGCAGCACCATGATTTATCTCTCCGGCCCTCCGCTGTTTGCTCTGTACCGAAAATGCCGCTAGGCGTGCCACGCCGCGTCCGCGGTGCGGCGTGAGAGTGTGGCGCTCCTAAGCATGGCATCGGACCTCTTGATCCTGGGCATCAACGCCTATCACGCCGATGCGGCGGCCTGCATCGTGCGCGACGGCCGTTGGTGGCCGCCGCCGAAGAGGAGCGGTTTCGCCGCATCAAGCATTGGGCCGGCTTCCCGTCGCAGGCGATCGCCTATTGCCTGAATGAAGCCGGAGCCGATCTCGGCGACGTGACCCATGTCGCCGTCAACCGCAACGGCCGCGCCAACTTTCTCCGCAAACTCGCTTATGTCGCATCGCACCGGCCGAGCCCGCGCTTGCTGCTCGGCCGGCTGCGCAACCGCAAACAGGTCGCCGGCATCGCCGACGAACTGAGCGCCCTGCCCGGCCGGCGCTTTTCCGGCACGATCGAGTATATCGAGCACCATCTGGCCCATCTCGCCTCGGCGTTTTATCCGTCGCCCTTTCGCGAAGCCGTCGTGGTGTCGGTCGACGGCTTCGGCGATTTCGCCAGCGCCGCCTGGGGCCGCGGCGATGACACCTCGCTGTCGCTCGACGGCCGGGTCCTGTTTCCGCATTCGCTCGGCATCTTCTACCAGGCGATGACGCAATATCTCGGCTTCCCGCATTACGGCGACGAATACAAGCTGATGGGGCTTGCCGCCTACGGCGACGCGTCGTGCCGGGACGAGGTCAAACGGCTGTTGTCATTGCGCGACGACGGCAGCTTTGCGCTCGATCTGAAATACTTCCGCCACCACAGCGAAGACATCGCCTATGAATGGCACGGCGGCGCGCCGGTCTGCGGTCCGCTGTTCTCGCAGGCTCTGGTCGACGCGCTCGGGCCGCCGCGCGACCCGGATGACGCCGATCGAGGATCGTCATCGCAATCTCGCCTTCGCGACCCAGGCCGCCTATGAGGACGCGTTCTTTCATCTGTTGAACACGCTGCAGCGCCGCTACGGCCACACCGCGATCGCGCTCGCCGGCGGCTGCGCCTACAATTCCGTCGCCAACGGCAAGATCCGCGACCGCACGGCTTTCACGCAATGCTATCTGCAGTCCGCCGCCGGCGACGCCGGCGGCGCGATCGGCGCGGCCTATGCCGTCTGGCATCGCGCCGGCGCGCGCACCGCGCCGATGACGCACGCTTATTGGGGCCCGTCGTTCACCGATGCCGAGATCGGCGCGCTCCTCGACGACCGGCGCGCCGCGATCGAAGCCGAGCATTGCAGCGTGCGCCACGTCGACGACGAGAAAGAACTCGTCGAAGTCACCGCGCGCGCCATCGCCGATGGGCTGGTGGTCGGCTGGTTTCAGGGCCGCATGGAATGGGGACCGCGCGCGCTCGGCAATCGCTCGATCCTCGGCGATCCGCGGCGCGCCGACATGAAGGACATCCTCAATCTCAAGATCAAGCGCCGCGAATTGTTCCGTCCGTTCGCCCCCTCGGTGCTGCGCGAGGCGGTCGCCGATTGGTTCGAGCGCGACGACGACGTGCCGTTCATGCTGCAGGTCTTTCCCATCCGCCCCGAACGCCGCGGGCAAATACCGGCCGTAACCCACGTCGACGGCACCGGCCGGCTGCAGACCGTCGATCGCGCCAGCAATCCCCGATACTACGCCGTGATCGAGGCGTTCTTCCGTCTGACCGGCGTGCCGATGGTGCTCAACACGTCATTCAACGAAAACGAGCCGGTCGTCTGCCGCCCGGAGGAGGCCCTGGACTGCTTTCTGCGAACCAAAATGGATGTTTTGGTGCTGGGCAATTACTTGGTTCGGCGTGAAGCGGTCGCGGAGAGCCCATAGCGATGCTCTAAACTCGATCATCGTGTTGCGTCGCGTGCCCCTGACGACGCGATCTTTGGAAAATAGAGCCACAGATGTCCGCCGTTGTCGTCCTCGCCGAATATAATTTCACCGTCGGGACCGGTGACGGCATCGCCGAACCGGTAGCCATAGCGGCGCTGCTCCAGAACGGACACTGCAACTCCAAGATTGGTCGATGCTGCCTGACGCGGGATCGCAGCAGAACAGATTTGCCATCTCCGTTCCGCAGAAACCAAAGAGCCTGCCGTCCGCAGTCACCGCCATCGGTCCGACCGGCGCGAGATGCGCTTTGTCCAAGCAAACGGAAGCCTTTATTCTCGTCGAAAGAAGAACAAGCGCGCCCGCCAGCGTCGGCGGTGAAGAGCAAGCCACGTGTTGACGATCGCGCGCCCATCGCTAGCGGCACGGTCCAGTCACCGTCGGGAAGATCAACCGGCGCCACGTCGGATGCTGGCCGGAAGCAAGATCGAAGCGCCAGAGTCGCGCTCCATCATCTTGTCCGAAGACTCCGCCGCGATCCATCGACGAGATGACCGCGACCCGGCGCCTCTCCCACGACGGCAATCCGTCCCGACTCCACATCGATGGTGAACAGGTGATGCGTCGTGACACCAACGACGGTATTTCCCGCACGGCGCGGCGACGGCGTGAACCACAGCCTCGCCCGGAACACACTCGCCGAGATCTTGGAGCGACGCCGGCTTGAGCCCCCCACTCCTGGATCCAATCTCATCGCAAGATCTGATGTGCGGTACTGCCACGGCGCGGCCACCCTGCGGTCCGTTCACGAAAGCGATCGTGCCGCCCGACGGGCCGCAACAAACGGCCACGGTGCTCGTGGCACCCGCGACGATTCCGGCGTCTAGCACAATTCCCGTGAGATCGATGAAACGCCGCTCCAAAAAGGTGGGCCTGCCGTCCGCTCGTTCCACCGTAGACATGTCCATCGGCATTGATGTCGAGCGCCGTGATGCGGCTCTCGTCGAGCGGTAATCGGCGTGGTCATGCCCGGCAGGCACGTAGGAAACGCCACCATCGTGCCCTCGCGCACAAACTGGTGCGCGAGTTCGTTCTGATACGCCTTGATCTCCGGCGAATTCGGGATCGAATTTTAGTTTCGTTGTCTGCATCGTCGTCATCCGTCAGCCCCACATCCGAATGGGCAGATGCGCGTTTTTCCGCTTGCGGTCGGCCGGCATCGACACTTTGAAGATGCCCGACGGATGATTGCCCACGTGTCCGAAGAACAGATCGCCGTTGTGGTCCACCGCGCCCCGCGAAACATAATGCGCCAGCCCGGTGGGATGCTCGAGTCGCGCGACTTCCTCCCGCTGCGAGCGTCTGCGGATCGAGGCGCCAGACCACGCCTTCATTTTGTTTCCGCGATTCCGGCGTCGGATTGATATTTCGCGTCGCGCCAGCGCGAAGCCACGTAGTAAAGCTTGCCGTCGCCACCGAATGTCAGCCCGCCGCAGTGATCGTCGTACATATCGATCGGAAAACTGGTGTCGCGCGGCTGCGTGGCCGGTCCGAGATCCTCGACGCGCGGCCACTCGCCTTCATTCAGCCAGATGCGCATCAGCCGCGGATTCGGGCACCAGGTCGAAGCGTAGACGCATCTCGCGGTCAGGCGACGGGCGCCACGTCATAAAACACGCTATGCCAGCCGGTTTGGTAATTCAGATCATGCGCCAGCAGACCGGAGAAATTTCCAGCCGATCCGTCTCCGGCGTGTAGCGCACCAACCGTCCGTAGTCGCTGCTGGTGCACACGCGATGACTGCTTGTCGAGGAACAGCGCCTGCGGATTGATCGAACTGATGCGGCCGAGGTCGCGCCGCTTGCGCGTTTTGCAGATCGTAGATGATAAAATGATCACGCGGATAACTCATGGCGTAGAGCAAGTCCGCGCTCTTCATCGTGCAGCAAGCAGCGGCAGCCTTCTTTCGGGATCAGCGTGTCCCACCAGAGAATTTGATCGTTGCGCGTGTCGAAAGCGAGCAGCGCCGAGCCGCGAAAGCAGCTGCTTCGCGTCGTGCCACGAATACCACGGCGAATAAGCCGGCAGATCGATCGGCGGTCCGGAAAGATGTGTCGCCATGTACAGCACGCCGTCGTGCATCGATGGCGCGAAGCTGTAGTGAATCTTGCACTGCGAAGCGCGACCGAGTCGCCGGGATCGTCCACTTTTTCGGCGAGATCGAAGAGATAGTCGAGGTCGTCGCGCTGTTCGTTGTACCGCACCGGTTTCACCACGCCGCCCGGGCACGCTCTCCGCGCAAGCCGCCGCGTAGATCCGGCCGTCAGGCCCGACGGAGAGCGACCAACACGTGTCCGAGTCAGGATGTCCCGTGAACGGATACCACTTGACGGGATACGGCGCTTCGCTCGCCAAACCAGCTGTGGTCGAGCAATGTTCGGGCCTCAGCCGCCACGGACGGCGCGAGCCCTGCCGCCAGCGCTCCGCCGCCAACCTTCATGAAAGTGCGGCGACCGAGCGCGGATATGAACTCTCGCCTTCCGATGCTGAGTGCCATCTGCCCCATCCCCGATAAGATCGTGCTGCCGCAATGTGGGAAAGACCATCGTCTGGAGTTGAGGGTAAACCGGAAATGTCCAGCTTGCGCGTCAATTGACGGCGGCAAACGGTCGCTTCAGTATTCGACCGCGTCACGGCGCCGATCGGACATCATAGCGGGACGTTGCTTGCCGATACCGCCGCATTCTTACTGGGAGTTCGGCGTATAAAGAGCTCGGGATACGCGAAAACGAACCGGTCGGCTGCCGCCCGGAGGAGGCCCTGGACAGCTTTCTACGAACAAAAATGGATGTTTTGGTCCTGGGTAATTACTTGGTTCGGCGTGAGGCGGTCGCCATACGCGGCGCGTGTTAGGCGATTAGGATGGCCCCAATTAAATCTGTGACAGCGGTAGCGCTCGCACTTCTTTCATTCACCGGCGTTGCTCTTTCGCAGCACATCGAAGGCGGAGAGAACACGCACACGTTCCTCGCCAAGCATGACGCCGCTGTGGCGCGCGCCCATAAGGCTCACAAGCGACAGCTGGAAATAGATGCGGCGCACAAGGCTGCGCTGCGTAAGATTCCGACGCCGCCGGCTCCTACCGACCCTTGGGCAGCCGTGCGTTAGCGAAATAGGAACCGCTGCCGACCTATCCTGCCGCAAGGTGCCTCGTGGCACCGGCCCCATGACGGGAGGCACCATGAAGCGGTGTGCATTTTGTGGCGGTAGGCTGGGACTGCTTTCACATCGAAATGGCAGACTTCATTTCTGCAAGCGAGCGCATAAGGCCGCTTATGTTCAGCGTGATCGCCAGCAACAAGATGCCGAACGCCAAAGAAAGAGCTTTTTCGACTTCCTAAATCGCCGATCCGCTTAAGAATTGGCGCGCGCTGGTGCGGCTCGCTTTACCCCTGATAGCCGACATGGCGCTGCACCGCATTAACTGGTAGAGTCGAGGATGGGCGCGGTAACTTGGGGCCTATGGCCAACGCCCCGTTTCCCATCCCCGCTCATCGAACCGGACGTGCCGGTCTCCGGCATCCGGCTCTCCGACTGGTTTCACCGCATGGCACACGACGGTGCAGTGAGTGGCAGGCGTTCGAGGCGCAGGAGTCGGCGTTCTCCATAGACGACATCACGGGAGAAGCGTTTGGTCCCGCGCCCTGCCATTTTGTGCCGTCTGGCGAGGAAGTCGCGCACGCGCTCATAGACGTATTGGTCAACACCACGGAATGCCGATCGACACGTCCCGTGGCAGAAGTAGTTCGACCAGCCAAGCAGAGACCTGTTCAGCGTGTCGCGCACTTCGGGCCACGGATCGTTGTTGCCCGGCACCAGCAGATTGCCGACCTTCGTCTTGAGCCGTTGCACGCTCTTCTTGGACGGGCTCGCGCTCAGATACCATTTGCCGTTTGCTTTAAAACGGTGAGGTCCGAACGAGTAGCCGAGGAAGTCGAAGCGTTCTTGCCGGGCATTCTTCAACGAGGTCTTTGCCTCGTTGATGGTGAGCCCGAGCCGCGTCATCACCGCCTTCGTCCACGCCAGAGCCTCAGCCGCACGTCCGCGGCTGAGGATGACGAAGTCGTCGGCATACGCGACGACGTGTGCACGGAACGCTTCCCCGCGTCCGGTCAGCCGCCAATACTTCAGGAACCGGTTCATGTAGATGTTGGCAAGCATCGGGCTCGCGACGCCGCCCTGAGGCGTGCCGCGCGCGTTGCTCTTGCCACCACCGATGCGCCGGGTCCCGTGCCTCATCCCGTTCCTCGATCGGCGCTTTCAGCCACAGCTTGATCAGCCGCAGCACGTGCCGGTCCACGATGCGGCGAGCTACTGATTTGAGAAGCTCGTCGTGCGGGATCGAATCGAAGTAGCGGGACAAATCGGCGTCGACCACGTCGGTGTAACCCCGGCAAACATGCCGGTGCACTTCCTTGACCGCGTCCACCGCCCCGCGCGCGGGACGGTAGCCGTAGGCATTGTCCTCGAAGTCAGCCTCGAAGATCGGTTCCAGCACGATCTTGGCGGCGGTCTGGACCACCCGATCCCGGATCGTCGGAATGCCGAGCGGTCGCTCGCCTCCATCCGGCTTCGGGATCATCACCCGCCGCACCGGATCGGGCCGGTATGTCTTCGAGATCAGTTCCTCACGCAGGCCCGCCAGCCAGCTCTCCAGGCCCGACGCTTCGATCGCCGCGAATGTCATTCCATCCATACCCGGCGCACCCGCATTGGCGCGGGCCAACGCATAGGCATGGCGCAGAATGTCTTCACGATAAATCTTGTCGTAGAGCAGATAGAAGCGGAAGGCAGGCTCCGCCTTCGCCTTGCGATACAGCTTTCTCTGAAGGCTCCGGATCGTATCAGGTGTTGCCAGGCTCATCGCCAATCACCTCACCTCGCCATCTTCGAAAGCGCACCAGAAGTCAGGGTCCTTTGCTCCGCCGGCATTACCCGGCCTCAACGCTCTTACGACCCTGTCCGAACTCCCGCCATGGCCACCGCCTGTCGCGATGTTGAGGCCACTACCCTCGCCCGTGACGGGTCTCCCCCGATTACCCGAACCACCTTTCCGACGTGCCGTGCCCACTACCCCGGCGGATCGAGCGGGTGCGCGTGTCGATTGCTTCCCCGCTCATGCAGCCTTCCCCAAATGGCCGGAGGGTCGGCATCCGCATTGTCACTTTCGAGGCCTGCTCAGGCTTCACTCACGTTACGGCCCGTCGGATCGCTCAGTCGCCCAAGGCGACCTTTGTCACGAGGCTCCGGCCCTGCCGGTTACCCGGCCGAGCCGCTCGTCAGCTACCAGATCAATCGACAACTCTCTGGGTGGAATCTCTCCTCCACTGATGATTCGCGCCTTCGGGGCGCACGGCCAATAGGCGACATTACGCCGATGGTTTGAAATGAAAGAGGCCGCCAAGTGAGGCCGCCATGCGTGTATTGGAAACCAAGGACATCGTTTCGCTGTTGCGCTCTGAAATAAAGCGAGCGGGCAGCGTCAGTGCGTGGTCCCAAAAAAACCGGCATCCCTCGGACGAGCGTAAGCAAGGTTCTGTCCAACGTCCGGCCGCCAACTCAGACCATCATCGAGGCGCTGAACCTGCAGACGGTCGTTGTGGCTAAGAACAAAAAGGCCGCCACCTGAGGGCGCCTTACTGATCGCATCGCAGGAGCCTAGCGTGAACATACTGGATGGAAAACCGCGTGGTCCTCACGCGTCCCGGGAACGAAACGGGCCGCCACCTGAGGCATCGTCTATAAATCGTGTGGCCCCTGTGGACCTTTTGGTATCGGCGATCATTTTCGCCATCCTCTTTGGTGTCGGAATGATCATCGGGTTCGTATGGATGATGTGGTATTGGGCGCAATAAAAAAGAAAGCCCCGCCGTTTTGAGGCGCCAAATTTGAATGAAAGCGGCCGCCAACTAAGCAGACATGTCAGTGGAGAACAGCCGATGTCCATTTTCAGGGGTAAAGGCAGCAGCGACACGGAGCAAATCGCGCTGGCCTGGTGGGCGGCGAGGGATTTTCGATCGATGCAAGCCTGATCAGGGCTGATGCCGGCAAGAAGAAGCGGCTACCGGGCGATCAGCCAATAAGTTGGCCGAAGGCTGAGGAAGCATCCCGCGCCGTCCGCGAGTATCTGACTGCTTTAGATGCCGCCCAAAATGGTGCGGAGCACAGCGAAGATGACGACAAATTCGATGGGGGCAGCAGACGCAAGCCCCCTAAAGAGGTGTCGCTGACCGATCCGCAGGCAGCGTGGGTTGCGAGGAAGAACACCGATCCTTTTTTCGCTTACGACGCCAATTATCTCATCGACAACAAAGCCGGGATCATCGTCGACGCCGAGGGCACGCGCGCCAACCGGATTGTAGAGATCGCCATTACGAGGACCATGCTGGACCGGGTCGGGCGGCGCTTTCAGCTTCGACCACAGCGGCTCGCAGCCGACACTGCTTATGGTGCAGTCAGGCTGCTCAAGTGGTTGGTGGACCGCAAGATAGCCCCGCACATTCCGGTCTGGGACAAATCGGCACGCTCCGATGGCACCCTCAGCCGCGCCGATTTTGTCTTCGACCGGGAGCGCAACGTCTATATCTGCCCAGGTGGGAAGCTGCTGCACACCACCGGAACAATCATCGACGGCGGTACGCTTCGCTATCGTGCCTCAAAGCGCGACTGCGATGTCTGCGCGCTCAAAATGCAGTGCTCCCCCAACACGCCTATGCGACAGATTCCCCGCGATGTTCATGAGGAAGCTCGCGATGTCGCCCGCGCACTGACGAAGACCGAGGCTTACGAACAATCACGTCGGGAGCGCAAAAAGGTCGAGATGTGCTTTGCTCACATGAAGCGTATCCTCAAGCTCGACCGGCTTCGACTGCGAGGCTTAAGTGGGGCTAAAGATGAGGTGCTACTGACCGCAACCGCTCAGAACCTGCGGCGCCTCGTCAAGTTCCTCTGCCGCCCGCCGCCATCGGCGGCAGTCCCCTGTGGGGCGTAGCCGGTCTGCCAAAGTGTGTGACGATAACGCAGTCAGACGCTCTCAGCGGAGCATGCCACGAACTGACCAATGCTCAAATCCGCCCTAGCTGCAAAAACCAGTCGAGTTTTGCAACACAATCGGAGCGAAGCGGACATGGCCCCGATTGGTGCAGAAATCACCATTAAAAAGGGATGATGTAGAGACGTTTGTGAACTCGATTGTCGTTGCCGATGCTGGCGGAACGTTTGTCAGGCTTGCAAGTGAGTTTTTTCTCAAGCGTTCGGAGCTAGAGAATGCCGTTCAGAAAACGTTGAAAGAAGCGCCATTGATGGCACACATGACCCAGAAGATTATGGCCGATGATAGAATTGCCGCGATTGTTGGCTCTATTGAAGATGATCCGTTTGGACGGCTCTTTCAACAAGCTAAGTTTAGTTTTGGGTTTGCAGATATATGGCTCAGGGAGGCGCTTCACCGCGCCCTCGGCATATCTCGATCCGTCGTTGCCAAAATTCCACGCCCATCGGCCAGTCGCCGACAGGCGGCGCAGACCTGTAGCATCTTTTTGCAGGCTGTGGAGGCCCCGGGGCCCGACGCATTATCCAGACCGTGCTGGATAAAGGTCAGTGCAGGAAAACCAGCGCTACGCCGCCATACAAGCCGTTGCCGCCACGCGCGGTTGAACTGTTGGTGAGGCGCAGAGTGTCGGCATAGCCAAGATCGCCCTGGAGGATCAGCTTGCTCGTGAGGTCGTAGGAGGCATAGCCGCCGGCGCGGAATTCGTCGAAATCATTATTGCCCAGCGCTATCACTTCAGGGCCAACTGTGACGGTATTGAACGTGACGCCGGTTCTGCCACGCACCCAGAAGCTGTCGTTGGCCGTTGAATAATCGCCATCCACCGCGGAGGGAAATCGCGTGCCGGGGGCGGTCGCGACCCGGCCGAAAAAGATTGCGCCCCATCGGTCGCCGACATTCGGACTGGCCGCCGAGGCGGGATTGATGCTGTAATTCTGGTAATCAGGTCCAACGAAAGCTGACGCGACAAGACCGTTGCCGATCACCTGATAACCGATGGCGCCGCTTCCTTCGGCGAAATTGCCGCTGCCCTTGCCGTTGGCGCCGAGCGGGGTCGAGAAGTCGTATCCGACGTCGGTGAATTGCCCGCGGACGAGCCAGCCCGGGGCGTCAAGGTTGCCGCTGAACGCGTAGATGCCACCGACATTGCCCGCAGCAACATCATTCTTGAAATCGCCGCCGAACCAAAACACCGACGAATTAGTGTCGCTTGCGCTCGGCGTCGCGACTGGCGGCGCTTTGGTCGCCATGTCCGCCGCGTCGGCAAGCGATGGCAGCGTGCCTGCGAGACAAATTGCGACTGCGGCACAGAAAACCAGCTGGGTGCCAATTCTAAGGTAGTCCACGTCAATCCCCGAGTCCCAAACCGTCTAGATCAGCATTATCGTCCCCGGCAGCATGCCCGGCGAACTGCTTGTGCTTCCATCGTCGCTACGGAAAGACGCGCCTGCCAACTCGGCGGCGATCATCGAAGCGGTATCGGTGCCGGACAACTTGGCATAGGCGGCGGCGGCCTGCGGGCTTTCCGGATACATCATGGCGAAGGCGGCATAGGCTTCCGGCGAATCACTTCTGACTGCGGCAGCCCAGGCCGCATCAGGTGACAATTCAGTTCCCGCCGTTGACGCAGAAAGGCCTCCCGTCGTCAGCAGCAAGGCCGCGACGGAGGTCATTAAGCGCCCGACCCACTTCATCCCTCAATTCCTCGGCTCTTCATATCAGGCTCAACTCAACCCTAAGAGTGCAATTGGCGGCGGTCAATCTACCGTCGCAATGCCGCCTACTTTTTTGCCGGACTGTTGCATCCAGTACACGTCCCACTGCGGGCTGCTTCGGATAAGACCCTGCCGCAGGAGAGCGCCGGGACCGTCGTAGCGGCAACTATGCTGCGAGAGCAGGGTGTCGCCCGAGCCGATTGAACTTACAGCAGTATCGAGACGGCGATAGGTGATCGCTTCGGCGAAATGTTCGCCCCTGGCGACCGCCTGCTTCACCCGGCGCCGCATGTCGCCAATGAATTTATAGTGCAGAAGCGCGGCGCGAATATCGGCCACGGGGAGGTGTGTCGTGCTATGGTTGCATTCTATGAAGCGCACGTCAGATGCCGCGAGTACGAGCGGTGTCTTCTGCATTGACAGGGGCAACCCAGTGAGACGCTGCCGTATTCCGCCCTGCACCATCAGGTAGGGCGGCAGCTCGGTCTCCGTCACAACGTAATCCAGATCGAAGTAACAGCTTGCTGCGAATGGATCGACGTCCGCAGGAGTGTCCAGATTTTCCGGATACATGTCCAATTCGATCGCCGGGACACAAGCGAAGCCGTTGTCCTCGCAGTATGACAAAAGATCGCGCAACGACCGGGCGCCGTCCCAGTCCGGGAAGACAAATAACTCGTCGATATCTACGTGAAAGCACCAGTGCCCAACGCCAAAGCGCTGCATCAGATGATTTACCCATAGAATTCCAAATCCGGCCTTGGCGAAGCTGTCCCGATTTAAGAACAGCGACACATCGGCTTCCTCTTGCAGGCGCTCGAAGGAGCCATCGGTCGAGCCATTGTCGATGATAAAAAAATGATCGACACCGAGCGCGCGGTAATGAGCAAGAAAAGCGTCAATGTAATCGACCGCATTGAACAGCGTCACAAACAGGAGCACGGCATTGGCCGCATCGGAATATCGGAGTCGAATTGTTCGCGGATAACTCGATCGGGCATTGACGCAGAGATGGCGTGTGCTGCGGATATAGTTGGTCCAGCCTTTTCGCGCTTTGTCGTGGCGGCCCGCCTTCGCGTCAAAGAACATGCTGAAGGGCTTCAGCACCGCGGCGTTTGCAAGCCCCGCTGGCAGTGCGGCATAACTGGCCTCAGCGCGCTGCTCTTCGCCGTTGGCGATGAGACAACGCAAATAGATTTGCCAAAAATAAACGTTGCCCGGAACCGATGCAGCAAACGGCTCGAGCTTGATGAGGCAGCTTCGCAGCCGCTCCGGTGAGCAGTTGTAATAATAAGTGTGAATGCTGTACGCGACCGCCGGTCCGAGAATCGCAATCCCGCATTTGGCGCAGTCGTCGAAGGCCAGATCGATTTTTTCTACATCCCGGCTGTATAAGCACAGGTAAAGTCGCGACTGCAGGAAGAGATCGGCCGAAAGTGGCCGGATGCCATCGAGAAGTTTCGACGCCAGATCGAGCCTGCTTTCATCGACGTGCCATCGGCACGCTATGGCCAGCGGCCCCGCCTTGTTCGTGTCTGTTTCGAGTATTAACTCAACGATGGCCGTGAATTCCTTGTCGCGGCTCGTCCACCGCGCCGCGCGCGAGGCGCGGTCATAAAGACTCCAATGCGTCGGGTCACGATCAATGGCTTGGCGAACGAAATCGAACAGCGCATTGATCCAGCCGGGCCATTCTAGGGAATCGGCCACCGCCTCGGTAAACGAGCGTCGGTCGAAAGTCGTCGCGGTGGTCAGCGCATCTTCCGCAACCTCGGCGAGTTCTCGCGCTTTCTCGACGTAGCCGGCCAAAAGTGCAAAGCGCAGATAGAGGCCGCGAATGTGCAGATGCGCGGGATATTCTTGCGCGAGCCGCGCCAACAGCGGTTCCATCTGCGCTGTGGTGCATTGCTCCAGCATCTCCTGTGCGGTCGTCAGCACGATCGGCGCCGGATGAAACGCCGTTCGTCCGGGCAACGCATCAAAGATATCCATCGCTCTTTCGGTCTGACCCTGCTTGGCGTAGAGCACGCCGCGAATCCGGCGATAGAATTCAATGTGGGGGTCAGCTTGGTATCCGGCGAGCAAGGCCTCGGCCTCGTCGCAGCGGCCGGCGGCCGCCAAGACAGCTGCTAGGTGCAATCTGGATAGACAGGGTCCGTCGGGATCGATTTCGAACGCGCGGCGGGCAAGCCTTTCCTGCCAGATTTTTTCGTTGTTGCGCGCCGCAATCTCCGCCGCCCGCCCGAGCAGCGCTGTGTCTGTTTCAGACCTGACGGCGGCGCGAATATCGGCGCCGTCCAAAGCGAGCCCGACAAAGCCGCGGTCTGCCGCAAAGCCGATGAGCGATGAAAGCGAACAGGATTCGGCAATAGTTGCGCTCATGAACGCGTATTTTCCTGCTGGACGTTCGCTTCGTTGAAATGGTCCGCATGAAGCCGGCCCAGGAAGGTCGCCCGGTCCGGGGGGCGGTCGAGGCCGAGGCCGAACATGCGCCACACCTCGGTGTAGACGTGAACATTGATGGCGTATCGGAATTCCGCGCGCGCCGTCACTGTGTCGTAAGAGCGAAGAAGAAATGCGGTGTTCATCCAGGAAATAGGACCGAGAAATCCGAGTGGCATGAGTTCAAGTGAGTTCGACGCCGAATTCGAGCGCCAGCTCGGCAAGAAGATAGGGCCCGACCCGGGTGAAAAACATTTTATCCTTGGCGCCGAGGAGCGCGCTCGCTCGCTGGTAGGCCCGCTCCATCATAGCGTCGCCGGCCGGCGCCGCCATGATTGCCCCATTCAAAGTGACCAGGCCGGCATCGCTGATTTCGGTGCAGACGAATTTTCGGCCATCGGGCTCGTATAGTCTGAAATTGATGACGTCGGTGTCGGTCCACAGACCGCCACGCTCGAACAAGAGTTGGGTAGCGAAACAGATCAGAAAAAGCGCCGATCGACCCGGCGTGAAGGCCGCTACGCCCACTTTCCCGGAACACTTCCTTGACGGGGATGATCGCTGCGGCATCGAGAACTTCACAGCCCTCGGGCACATTGTCCGGCTCATCATAGACGTAGAGCTGGAAACGCCACCCGTTACGCAGATACGACGCGATCGAGAGCCGTTCGATCCAGCGGAGCTTGCGGCCGACCCAGAGCGATTGCGCCAGCGGGCGGCCCGCCCAGGCGCGACTATCTCCACGCACCGTTCCTCCGGCGTCGGCAATCCCCGCCGCACCAGTTCGGTCGTGACGCGGATGAAGGTCGCTCGCGCGCGATCGAAATGAGACGCGTCAGCATCGGTTTGAACCGCATCCAGCACGGTTCTCGCGCCGTCGACGTTCTTCATGCGGGCTAACGCATGGGCACGCAACAGATCGGCGGCGTTGCGATAGTTTAAATCGGAGCGGGCAGCTCCGCGCATCTCACTGCCTCGGCCCAACTGCCCTCCGCATTCGCAAGTCGCGCCTGCATGAACCAATTGACTGATTGGCGTGCGGGCGACATTTCGGTCAGATCCCCAATGCGGCAACGACCGTCCTCAATTCCTCGGTCGTGTAGCCGATATAGGTCATATAATCGGCGACAGCCTCACGCTGGAACGAAGATTTAAGCGCAAGCGCCCCGGCGACGATCTCGGCTGCGGGAGCCTGCCGCATCTGTAACAGATAGACGTCGAGCAGCGGGGCAAGATCACTCCGTTCGGTATTTCTTACGATGTCGTTGGCCAGTCCCGCGAATTCGGATGCGCTTTTGCCAGAGACTTTCGTGAGCAAAGCAAAGTCGTAATAACCGGGAACATAGTTGGCGTGTTCGGCCAAGAACTGCTCGTAGGCAGAGACGCAATAATCGCCGCCAGCTCTAAAAAACAAATCGAATACACGCTTGAAGAGGGCCGGACCTGCGGACAAGACGCAATCCCATAAGGTAGTTGCGATAATTGCGGCAGCTTCCGCCGCACCGAGCTCTGCTTCCAAATCCGGTAACGCTTGATAGGCGTTCAAAACATGCGCGAAGTTCGCGACGGCCGAACGGATGGCATCGATCGCAGCCAGTAAAGTTGGCGATTCGCGATTAGGGCTCGATCTCAGGATTCGTTTCCAGAGTGCGATGGCGATGAGGCGTGAGAATGATCGCAAGGTGTCAGCGGGAACGACTTGAGATAATCCCGCGCCGCAGTGCCCTTTCCGGCGTCGAGCGCACGGGCGGCGGCCAACAACAGGTCCGCGGCGGTTTTCTTCGCCCGCTCACGATCGCTCAAGATGTCGCGGCCGGGCAATTCCGCGTCGGCATGTTCGGCTCGCAACTCAGACATGCAGCTTTCCGATCTCGCATATTGGCCGAACGTGGTCAAACTCGCCGTCCGACGCTGTCCTATCGGGCGCGGTCGAAAGCACGGGCGCCGCCGGCCAGGCAGGCTGAAGGGTCGCTCGCGCCTGCGCGCGGAATTCTGTAACATCTTTTCGCAGGATGTGGAGGCGCCGGGTGGGCTGCGCGGTGCACGGTGGTGCGGTTGGGCCGCGCCGCGCGTGGCATCGATTCGCCATGCGAGAAGATCGCCGCGCAATCCCGAGGACACCGAGCGGAAGCGATGTCTTGAGGACGCGGAAATCAAACTCGTGTGGAAGGCGGTTCAACGTAGCCAGCGGCGCTCGGTCCCTTGGTCGTGCGTTCGATGCGATACCGTTTAGCTGGTTTCAAACCCTGTCGCACGGTCCCGCCGCCGCCACGTACCACGCGGTCGCGTCAATCATATGTGCGCACTCGATGCGCGCGAAGCTCCGGGGCCACACTCCTGTTGCCAATTATTGTTGCCACTGCTGCCAATGATGAAGCTAAGTACTTGATTGTATTAGGTGGCGGTCCCGGAAAAC
>CAVQOD010000009.1:0-306341 GCA_963714345.1 uncultured Alphaproteobacteria bacterium
GACCTTCGGTTTAGGAAACCGCTGCTCTATCCTGCTGAGCTACGGGACCGGGTTGGGATGTCACATGTCCATGCGCGGACATATTTCCTATAGCACGGCCGTGCTCATTATCACATGCGCCGGCTCGATTGCGCTGGCGCAGGAACAGCCTCCACCTTGCGGCGGCGATGAGATCGCACGCGCCGCGTGACGCCAAGTGAGCGACGGCCGCACATTCACGCTCGCCGACGGCCGCGAGGTGCGTCTGGCCGCCATCGAAGTGCCGCCGCTGCCGCGCCGCAACAATCCACCCTGCTGCCGCGCCCGGCGCCGCGGCAGCCAAGGCAGCGCAGGCCGCGCTCGATGCATTGGCCGGCGGCGACAACGTCGTGCTGCGGCGCGCGCAAGCTGCGACCGACCGCTATGGCCGCATCGTCGCCTATGCGTACACCGAGCGCGATGGCGACGAATTGTTCGTGCAGGGCGAACTGATTGCGGCCGGCTTTGCCCGGGTCGGCGACCAGGTCGGCAGTCCCGCCTGCGCCGCGGCGCTGTTGGCCCGGGAAAATGCCGCCCGCAAGGCCCGGCTTGGCCTATGGGCCGATCCGTATTATGACCTCATTGACGCCGAGACCCCTGCGGATGTGCTGGCGCATAAGGGCCAATTTGCGCTGGTCGAGGGCCATGTGGTGTCCGTGCGTCAAAGCGGTGCCACGATCTACGTGAATTTCGGGCCGCATTGGTCCGAGGATTTTGCGGTTACGGTCCGGAAACGAAACGAGCGCAGTTTCGCCGCGGCGGGGATAGATTTGCCAAGCCTCGCCGGCCGACGCGTCATTGTCCGCGGCTTTATCGAGGCGCGCGGCAATATGGGGGCAGCTCGCGGCAGCCCCTCGATCGAGGCGACGCGTCCGGAGCAGATCGAGACCGCGGATCGCGATTAATCTGCCCGGCCGGATGCGCGGCCGATTTGGGTGAAGTGGTGACACGGGGACAAGCGGGCATCGCCAGCCACCGACTATGCCAAGCGGGCGTCGCGCTCGCAGCCGTCCTGCTTGCGGCCTGCACCGCCGCGCCATCGGGCGATGTGCCGCTGGCGGGGATTACGGCGCCAACCAAGCAGGCCGATGCCGGGATGTCGCCGGCGGTGCTGCGCGAGCATCAGCGCATCCTGGCGACCTATGGCGGGCGTCTATAACGACCCGCGGCTGCAAAGCATGATCGAGCAGATGGTCGAACGCCTGGTGGCGGCGTCGGAAAAGCCCGACCTGCATTACAAGGTCACGATCCTCAATTCGCAATCGATCAACGCTTTCGCGCTGCCGACCGGCCAGCTTTATGTGACGCGCGGATTGATCGCGCTCGCCGACGACGATTCCGAGCTTGCCTCCGTGATCGCGCATGAAATGGGCCATGTCATCGCCCGCCACGCCGAGCTTCGCGAGAAGGAAGAACAGCAAGTCGAGCTGGTCAGCCGCGTCATCAACGACGTGGTCAGCGATCCGGAAGCGGGCGCGTTGGCGCTCGCCAAGTCGAAGCTGGAACTGGCAAGTTTTTCGCAAAAGCAGGAGTTCGAAGCGGACGCGATCGGCATCGGCATCGCCGCCCACGCCGGCTACGATCCTTACGGGGCGGCCCGCTTTCTCACCGCGCTGGAACGCAACTCCGAGCTCAAGCCCGAGCAAAGCAACGCCATCAATCCGGCGGCGCCGGATTTCCTGTCGTCGCACCCGTCGACCCCGGAGCGGGTCACCCAGGCGATTGCCAATGCGCGCCAATACAAACCGCCGGCCAGCGTCAGCGCGGCCGAGCGCGAGCAATCGAGAGACGCCTATTTCGGCGACATCGACGGCATCGTCTATGGCGAGGATCCGAGCGAAGGCTTTGTGCGCGGCCGGCGCTTCCTGCATCCGAAGCTCGGCTTCACCTTCACCGCGCCGGAGGGATTCGCCCTCGACAACACCGCCCAGGCCGTTTTGGGCGTCAAGCACGGCGGCGGCGAGGCGCTCCGGCTCGACGTCGTGCACGTGCCCGCCGAGCAGACGCTCGCGCAATATCTCACGTCGGGCTGGATCGAAAACATCGACCCGGCGACCGTCGAAGACGTCACCGTCAACGGCTTTCCCGGCGCGACCGCGGTGGCCAAGGGCGATCAATGGGACTTCCGGCTTTATGCCATCCGCTTCGGCAGCGACGTCTACCGCTTCATCTTTGCCGCCAAACATCGCACGTCCGACACCGACCGCGCGTTTCGCGACTCCGTCGACACCTTCCGCCGCATGAGCCTCGCCGAAATCGAACAGGCCAAGCCGCTGCGGCTGAAAATCGTGAAAGTCGCGCCCGGCGATACGGTGGAGAAGCTGGCGGCGCGGATGGCCGTTGCGGACCGCGCCGCCGACCGCTTCCGCGTGCTCAACGGGATCGAGCCGGGCGACCGGCTAAAGCCGGGCAGCGAGGTGAAAATCGTCGTCGAGTGACCGCTTGCCCCTGTTTACTCTACCGCTTTTCACCTATTTTCACTGCGTTTTACCTCGGCTATCATTGCTTAACGAGCCGGAAAGGCCGGGGGAACTGCTTGGGGGGAAATCATGCAGGTCGTGAAAGCGGCACTGCCCATTGCCGTAGCGCTGGCGATCATATCCGCGGTCACCGCGGTCCTGTGCACGGTCAGAGCCGAGCTGGTCGGACCGCAGCACCTTGTGTTCTTTTATTTGCTGCCGACGGCGCTGGTGGCGGTGCTGTATGGCAGGCTGCCGGCTATGCTGGGCGCGATCGTTGCGACGATCTGCGCCGCCTATTTCCTTTACGCCCCGCTCTACAGCTTCTCCGTCGCCAAGCCGCTGGAACTGGGCGAATTATTCTGTTTTGTCGGCTTGGCTTTGATCGGCGCTAAGTGCACGGCCGATCTGTTGCGACCGCGGGCGCGCAAATCTTTCCGAGGAAACCGCAGTGACCGAAGATTAATCCGGTTTGTGGCGTTCGGGAATTCAGAATTCCGAGGCGAGCTGATCGAGCCCCATGACGTGGGCGAGATTACGCACTTCTTGCTTTTGCTCGTCGTCAAAACTCATGATCAGCGGGACGGCTGCGGATTTGAGACCTTCCACGCTCTCCGGATCGATGGCGGCCACCTGCACAGTTCGCCGGAAAAGCCGCGTCGGCGTGCCTGTTGCGCGCGCGTATAGGCGATGTTGCGGAGCGCCGCTTCGACCGCCGGCCACATTTGCTGCTGATCCGGCGTCAGATGCAGCCGCTCCTTAATGCTCGCGATCTGCGCATCGTCGAGCATGAAGCCCGGACGGTTCATGGCGACGCGGCTCGTGGCGACGGCGGGCGCGCGATTGGCTCGCAGCGGGGCGGCGGCAATGGCCGGCGTCTTGGGCGAGCGCACCGGCGCCCCCGGGATAACCGACGATGGCGCCGTCTCAGTCGCGTTGAGTGGTGGGAGTGAACCGGCATCGGCCGTGGTCAGTTGCACAGCCGCCGGCGCTTGTGAAACGGCCTGATGGATTGGCTGCGGCGCCATTGGCTCGGGGTCGAACATGGCAGGATCGTCCGCGCTGTTTGCCGCGGCCGGCGTTGTCGCCGATGCATCGACTAGCACCGGGGCCGGCGCAAGGTCGGCGGTGTCGGCCGCTGGCGGCGCGACGCGCCATTGTTGGGGGAATCGCAGAGCGACCGACTGGGCCGCCGACAGGATTTGAGTCTGCGTAGTGGCCGGGTGCCAGCCGCCGATCAGATAGCCGATCAGGCCGGCGACGAGCGCCGGATAAACTCGGCCGCGCGTGAACGCCTTGTTTCGCCCCATTCTCGGCCCCCGATGCCTCGCGCTGCGCCTCCTATGTCCTTTCAAATGAAGCTTAATTTATGACTAACCATAGGTGTTTTGCCGGCATCGCCCGGGTCATTCTGGGCATCGTTGGCGGCTGCAATCAAAACAAAAGGCCCGGCATTTCTGCCGGGCCTTTGTAACCTGGAATGTCCGCAAGCCTACGCCGCCTCTTCCTCGACAACGGCTTCTTCTTCCGTCTCCGGCTTCGGGCCGCGACGTGGGCCCTTGGCGAGCGCCGCTTCGATCTCCTTGATCGCTTCGGTCTCGGTAATCCGCTGCACGGCAGACACTTCGCGTGACAGCCGATCGAGCGCCGCTTCGTAAAGCTGCCGCTCGGAATAGGACTGTTCCGGCTGGGTTTCCGACCGGAAAAGATCGCGAACGACCTCGGCGATGGCGACGATATCGCCGGAATTGATCTTGGCCTCGTATTCCTGGGCGCGTCGCGACCACATGGTGCGCTTGATCCGCGCGCGACCTTTGAGCGTCTCGAGAGCCCGTTTGACCATCGGCGTCTCGGCAAGCTTGCGCATGCCAACGGAGGCTACCTTCGAAGTCGGCACCCGCAGCGTCATCTTGTCCTTGACGAAATTGATGACGAACAGCTCAAGCCGTGCGCCGGCGACCTCCTGCTCTTCGATCGCGACGATCTGGCCCACGCCGTGAGCCGGATAGACGATGAATTCCTGAGTTTTGAAGCCTTGTCGTTGAGTAGTCTTCTTCGCATTCATTCCCAAAGTTGCTCCTTCCGGCTCCGGCTTGCGCCTTTGCACGGGCTTTGCCACGCTGACCCGGCTCCGGGCCGCAGCCCGCGTGGACTGTGAGGGCCTCCGGCTCGCGCGGGAGGAGGTTTTTGTTGCCTTCCGGCTCATGCCGGTCGCACTCTTCTTAGGTCGACGACGAGTTTTCTCTGCCACTGCTCTCGCGTGGAATTTCACGCCTCTATTGACGGTTCCTCGAAAACGCCCCCGAAAAAATATGCTCCCGGACGGGGAGCAGCGTTTCGGGGGTCTTTTTCATTATGTGCGAGCTATATATCACATTTTCAGCCAAAATCAAAGCGTTATGGCGTTGCGAAACCGTCGCAGCAGCCATCGCCCGGCGAAATCGTTAATAACGGTTAACGCTCTACAACCTCTAAATTGTTCCTAGTCACCGGTGCCAGGATTCGCGGAAAAATGCTCATCGAACTTGTTGGCGACGCCCTCCCATTCCTTGGCGTCGGCCGGCGGAGCCTTCTTGGCCGTGATATTGGGCCACGTTTTTGCGAATTCGGCATTGACCCCAAGCCACTTTTCGACGCCGGGCTCGGTATCGGGCTTGATCGCGTCGACCGGGCATTCCGGCTCGCAAACACCGCAATCGATGCATTCATCCGGATGGATGACCAGCATGTTTTCGCCCTCGTAAAAGCAATCCACGGGGCAGACTTCGACGCAGTCCATGTATTTACATTTGATGCAATTGTCGTTGACGATATAGGTCATTTGCACACTCTGAACGGGCTTTTTTGCAACTTTGCTCCTATCGCATGGGTCAGGGGCGCGCAAGGCTGGCCGCGGCCAAGCCGCCCGGGACTTACCCCAAATCATCATATAGCGTCTGCAACGCCGACAGCGGGACCCCGCCGCTCGACAAAACCCCTCACCTTCAAGACCCGGACGCGGCGGTCGAGCGCGACCGTGATCACGTCGCCGGTCCGCACCATGCGACCGGGCGCATCGATACGCGCGCCATTGATGCGGACATAACCTGCGCCCGCAAGCGCTGCCGCAGCGCCACGCGTGCGCACCAGGCGGGCATGCCATAGCCATCGGTCGATGCGCTGCCGATCGAGTTCGGCTGGCACTCAACGTCGCTCCTTGGCGTCGGCCTCGAGCTGCGCCTTCAAGGCCGCGAGCTTGGCAAACGGCGAATTTGGATCGGGCGCTTTTTCGCGCCGCTCGAAGCGCTTGACCGGCGGCCGATCGCGCTCGCGTTGTGGCCGGTCGCGGTCGCGTGGCGGCCGATCGCGGCGATGCTCGCCGCATGCCTGCGGCGGTGGCGCGGATGGCGTTCTTGCTTGGGCGGCCACGGCGCCAGTCGCATGGCGTCGTCGCTCGCGCCGTCGGCGGGGCCGCCACCTCGCCCGGCCGGAGCCGCCTGCTCACGGCTCGGCTCGCCGCGGCGCGGCGCCAAGCCGCTGACGATGCCGTGCGCGTCTCGGCCTGGCGCCGTTCGCGATGCCTGCGGCGCGGCCGATGGCTGCCCTCGGCCCGTCCCGGGCCGCCAGACTTCGATCAAGACCGGTTCGGCGGCCGACTCATCCTGCGCGGCGGTCGCCTGCACAACATCGGCCGCGACCTGCGTCAGCCGAGGGCGGAGCTGGCCGCCTCACTCGGTTGCGGCTCCGCCACGGACTTCCGTCGCCGGCAAAGCGTCGCTCGGTTCGACGTCTGCGGCGGCGTTTTCGACGGACGCGGGCTCGCTCGTCATTGTCGATTCCGCGGCGTCAATTGCCGGCGTACAATTTGATCGATCGCTCTGCCGCGAGAGCCTCCGCATCGATCGGCGTCGGTCGTCTGCTTGCGCCATCGCCAGTCGCGCTGCCTCTAGGATCGGCGCGACCGGCGACGGCTCCGCTGCAGCGGCTCGGTCACGGCAGCTACGGGTTCCGGCGGCTTCGGGCGCCGCTCCATGCGATAGCCGAGCGAACGCAGGATCGAAGCAAAATCTTCGCCCGACGCGCCGGTCAGCGATGTCATGCCGTTGACGACGGTAAAGCCGCCGCCGACGACCGCGCCCGGCGGCTTCGGTCCGCCGCCGTCGCGCCAGGAAAGCGCAGGCCGGATCAGATCCGCCAGCCGTTCCAGAATATCGACGCGCACGGCGCGCTCGCCACAAACGCGATAGCCGGCCGTACGATAGAGCGCCGGATCGATCTCGCGATTGGCCGGCATCGAGGTGCGGCCGCTGCCGGCGAGATGTAACAGATCGTCGAGGCCTTTGCTCTGCGGCCCCTCATGCCGGAGCGCCCACAGTTGCGCGGCGAGTGTGCGCGGCGCCGGTTTGAGCAGAATCGGCAGATAGATGTGATAGGCGCCGAACCGCACGCCGTATTTGCGCAACGTGGCGCGCGCCGGCTGCTCCAGACCTTTCACGTCCTCGGCGACGCGTTGGCGATCGAGCACGCCGAGCGCTTCGACCAATTGGAAGGCGACGCCGCGGGCGATGCCGGTCACGTCCTCAGCCGCCGCCAATTGCGACAGCGGCCCGAGCAGTTTTTCGATATGGGATTTGAGCCAGGCGTTGAGCCGCGCCTCGACCGCGTCGCGCGGCGCGCCGGTCAGATGCTCGTCGGCAATGAGACGCACGCGGGGATGCAAAACCTCCTCGCCGGCCTGCAGCTTGCCGACCGCGGCGCCGGTCCAGCGCAACGCGCCATCGGTCGCGAGCACGAATTGCGCGTCCGGCGCCTCGGCGAGCCGCGTGGCCCGCGCGGCGATCTCGCCGGCGAGCGCTTTTTGCGCGGCATTTTGCAACGCTTTCGCCTCCGAGCCGCCCGACGACGCATCCGGCACGAAAACAAATCCGTCGAGCCGGCCGATGACGTGGCCTTCGACGGCGACTTCGCCGGTCTTGTTGAACTCGGGCTCGAAGGTCGCGTTCTCGCGCAGCCGCCGCATCAAGACGCTGGTGCGGCGATCGACGAAACGCTCAGTCAGCCGCTCATGCAGGGCGTCCGAGAGCCGATCCTCCACGCCGCGCGTGACGCCCTGCCAGTGCTCGGGATCGGCAAGCCAATTCGGCCGATTGGCGGCAAAGGTCCAGGTCCGGATATGGGCGATGCGATTGGACAGCGTATCGATATCGCCATCGGTGCGGTCGGCCTGCGCCATCTGATGGGCGAACCAGTCCGTCTTGATTGCGCCGTCGCGCTGCAGAAAGCCGTAGACCGTGACCGCCAGCTCGGCGTGGTTGGCCGGCGCGATCTTTCGATAATCCGGCAGCTGGCAGACGTCCCAAAGCCGTTCGACGTCGGCGGCCGTCCGCGTCATGGCGCGCACCTCGTCGTCGCGCGCCGCATGATCGAGCACCAAGATGTCTTCGGCGACCGGCGCGCGCGCCAACGCGCTTTCGCTCGGCGCCGCAGCGAGCGTCGCCTGCAAGGCGCCGACCGAAGAGAAGTCGAGATCGGTATTGCGCCATTGCACCAATTTCACCGACTCGAAAGTGTGCGATTCGAGCGCCTGCA
This sequence comes from uncultured Alphaproteobacteria bacterium, assembly GCA_963714345.1. Taxonomy (GTDB): domain Bacteria; phylum Pseudomonadota; class Alphaproteobacteria; order Rhizobiales; family Xanthobacteraceae; genus BOG-931. The sequence continues at coordinate 8,046 of CAVQOD010000009.1, forward strand.
CCAGCTCGGTATCGAACGGCGGACAACGGCCGCTGGTGCCGAACGTCCCGTCGCGGGTGGCGCGGCCGGCGCGGCCGGCGATCTGGGCGAGTTCGGAGGGACTGAGCTTGCGAAACTGATAGCCGTCGAATTTACGGTCGGAAGCAAAGGCGATGTGATCGACGTCCAGATTGAGCCCCATGCCGATCGCGTCGGTCGCCACCAAGTAGTCGACCTGACCCGACTGATAGAGCTCGACTTGGGCATTGCGCGTACGCGGCGACAGCGCGCCGAGCACCACCGCGGCGCCGCCGCGCTGGCGGCGGATCAATTCCGCAATGGCGTAGACCTCCTCGGCCGAAAACGCGACGACGGCGGAACGGCGGGGCAACCGCGTCAGTTTCTTTTCGCCCGAGAAAGTGAGCTGCGACAGCCGCGGCCGGCTGACGATGCTGGCGCCGGGCAAAAGCCGCTCGACGATCGGTTTCATGGTGGCGGCGCCGAGCACCAGCGTTTCCTCGCGGCCGCGCCGGTTCAGCATGCGGTCGGTGAAGACATGGCCGCGCTCGAAATCGGCGGCGAGCTGGATCTCATCGATGGCGAGGAAAGCCACATCGAGATCGCGCGGCATCGCCTCGACGGTGGCGACCCAAAAGCGCGGGTTCGGCGGCTTGATCTTCTCTTCGCCGGTGATCAGCGCCACCGCGTCGGCGCCGACCCGTTCCACGGCCCGGTTATAGACTTCGCGCGCCAGTAGCCGCAGCGGCAGACCGATCAGGCCCGACGAATGCGCCAGCATCCGCTCGATCGCGAGATGCGTCTTGCCGGTATTGGTCGGCCCCAGCACGGCGGTAACGCCGGCACCACGGGCACGCAAATTACGATCGGCGGGAGGCGAGAACGAAATCGGCATCAAAAGCCCGGCATTGACGCCCCTCCTTAGCTCTTCCGCAGGCACGGGAGGAAGGTGGGGAACGCTCTTCTGTACCACAACGTGACGCTGGAAAGCCCTGTGCTTAACGTGTGGAACGAGTTCTGGAACGAATCGCGGCCGAATCGGCGACTCGGAGTGAGTTCAGGTTCGTTCACTGCGATATATGGCGCAGCGGCCGGCTTAGAATACCAGATCGGGTGGAATCCGGCGTTTTTGGCCGGCAGCGCCGAGGCCAAAACTGTTAACGGGTGCAACAATCACAATTCCGCGCCGAGTCAAGGGTCATCATCCTGTGGATAGCGGGGACGACAGCAGCCGCAGCGAACGGGCCAGATCGCGCCGGCAGCGATCATTCCGTCTTTGCCGCCGTACGCGGTGCGGGCTGCGCGACCGAAAGGAATTCAGTCGCCTGCAACAGCCCCGTGCCGAGCGGCGTCGGCATCGAGAAGCGAAACGGCACCAGCACGCGGGTGCCGGCGATCGGCGCCAGCCACACTTCGGCGTCGCGCAACGTCACGAGATATTTGATCGCCGGGCGATCCGGGACATATCCAGAGATCGGCGTGAAAAACACTGCGCAAACCACTACCGGCCCGGCATAGCCGCGGTCCGCTTTGACAGTTTCCATACGCCGATATTCGCTGCGCAAATCGTAACGCACGCGGCCGTCGAACACCGGGACACTGCGATTGCAGGCCTGCGGCGTCACCGGATCGCCGGTGCCGGCGACGCGGTTGAGCATCGACGTCATGGGATCGAAGACGCCGCGGCGGTCCGCATCGGTCACCGGAACGCGGTCCGGCGCCGGCGGCAGCGGCGGCTCGACCGCATAGTCCGTCACATTGCCGCCGGTGAGCGCCATGCGCACGTCGTCGACCTTGTGATCGTAGATGATGGTCTCGCCATAGCTCGTCGGCATCGGCTGACCGGCGGCCATGGTGCCGTGCGCGGCGCCGGTGCCGTGGGCGCCGGTGAAGAACTTGATGAGGCCCGTCGTCGTGCCGCTCGCCGCGGCGGTATACTGATCGTTGGCAATGTCGATGATCCAGTTGCCGCGTCCGATCGGGATTCCGGAAATGCTGACGGTATATTGGGCCTCAAGCCGGCCCTGGGCGGCGGCGCGATGGCCGGCGTCGGCCGCCACGACGGCGAACAGCGCCAACATGAAAAACGCCGCGGATGCGGCGCGGCATTTACGGCGGGCAATTGACAGACGCTATGACAAAGGCGGGCAAGAGCTTCTCTCAAATTCCCCGGCTGGACGGCATTGTTTTGTCTGAGAATGCGTCGTTTCTGTGGTTTCGCGCCGCTGCCGGCCAATACCTGATTCTATCCGCGTTAGACCTACTATTGGCGCGCGCTTGACGCTCAAGGAAGCCCCGCTTATAGCTCCGCGCCATCTCCCAAAATCGTCTCAGGCGGCCGCGGGAACGAGGTATAGGTATTCGGGTTTCGAGGATATTGCATCATGGCATGGCGTTGTGAACTCACCGGCAAGACGCGCCAGATCGGGCACCGCGTCAGCCATTCCAACCGCAAGACCAAGCGCCGGTTTCTGCCCAATCTCCTCAATGTCACGCTCTTGTCGGATGCGCTCGGCCGCTCGTTCCGCTTGCGGATTTGCGCCAATGCGCTGAAAACCGTCGACCATCGCGGCGGATTCGACGCTTTCCTGCTCAAGGCCAAGGATGCCGAATTGTCGCCGCGCGTCCTCGAACTCAAGCGCCAAGTCGTCAAAAAGCGCGCTGCCGCCGCGGCGGCGTAGCATTACCGGCTAAAATTCCTCAAGAATTCGCCCGTAGCCCGCAACGCGATCGTCGATACCGCAGCGGCGCAACGCGTCCCAATATGTCACCGCATTGATCGCCAGCACCGGCTTGCCGAGCCAGCGCTCGGCTTCCGCCGCGATCGCGACCGTCGGCAGCGCGGTGCCGACCTGAAGCAGCGCATCGACGTCGGGACCGTCGAGATCTTTGAGCGCGTTTCGGATATCCGCCGCGGCCACCTGGGCAATGGCGCGCGGGGTGACGCATTTCAATCCGATCAAGGCGCACGATTTCGAACCCCGCTTCGCTCAGATAGAGCCGCACCATGTCGTCGCCGCGCGGCTGATGCGGCGTCAAAACCGCGATCCGCCTGGCGCCAAAGGCCCGCAACGCAGCGACCGCCGCGGTCGAACCCATGGATATGCCGACGCCGGCGCGCTGCGTCAGCTCGTCCTGCAGCTTGGCCGCCGCGGCAACGCCGCCCCAGAAGGTTTCGAGCGCAATGCCGATGATGAGATGATCCAACCCCGCCGTCATGATCTGATCGATCGCGGTGGCGATGCCCTCGCGCATGGCGGCCATGTGCTCGAAGAAAGCCTGCTCGGTATTGAGCGGCCGTTCTTTGATGGTCGAGCGCGCGGTATGATTGGTGACGCCGCGCGGGCGGAGCGCCTCGCATTCCGGCTGCACCGTGGTGTTGGTCGAGGGCACCACGATGCCGATGCGTTTGCGAAATCCCAAAGTGTCGGGCACTGTGACGTCCTCGGCTTGCGCAATGGAACAATGACATTACGCAAAATAACCGCGGTGTGACCATGCCTCACGTGACGGCCGACGACGGCGTCAAATTGTACTACGAGGAAACGGGAGCCGGCCTGCCGGTCGTCTTCGTGCATGAATTTGCCGGCGATTACCGCTCTTACGAGAGCCAGATTCGCCATTTCAGCCGGCTGTACCGCTGCATCGCCTACAATGCGCGCGGCTATCCGCCCTCCGACGTTCCCGACGACGTCGAACGCTATTCGCAGGATCGCGCGCGCGACGACATCCGCGCCGTGCTCGATGCGCTAAAGATCGACAAGGCGCATATCGTCGGCCTGTCGATGGGCGGCTTCGCCACGCTGCATTTCGGCTTCACCTATCCGCAGCGCGCCCGCTCGCTCGTGGTCGCGGGCTGCGGCTACGGCGCGTCGCCCGACAAGCGGGCGCAGTTCGCCGCGGAGACCGAAGCCGCCGCGGCGCGGTTCGAGAGCTCGAGCATGGCGGATGCAGCGCAGAGTTACGCGCAGGCGCCGGCGCGGGTGCAATTGCAGAACAAAGACCCGCGGGGTTTTCGGGAGTTCGTCGAACAGCTGGCGCAGCATTCCGGCAAAGGCGCGGCGCTCACCATGCGCGGCGTCCAAAAACGGCGGCCGTCGCTGTTCGAGCTTGTCGACAAGATCAAAACGATCGCGGCGCCAACCTTGATCATGACCGGCGATGAGGATTTTCCCTGCCTCGAACCGGCGCTGCTGCTCAAGCGCACCATCCAAACGTCGGCGCTGGTGGTGCTGCCCAATACCGGGCACGCGATCAACCTTGAGGAGCCGGAACTGTTCAATCGCCATGTCGGCGATTTCCTGCACAGCGTCGACATCGGCGCCTGGCGCCCGCGCGACCCGCGCGCGATGGCGGCGTCGATCCTCGGCGGGGCGCGCGCCTAACTGACATAAGCCGGCCGGCACAGTTGCGCGATAATCCCGCGCAACTCGGGAACGCAGGAGCCGCAATTCGTTCCGGCGCGAAGCGTGCGGCCGATATCCGCGACGTTGGCGGCTTTTCCTCCGGCAATAGCTTCGCGGATTGCCGCAAGTCCGACGCCGAAACAGGCGCAGATCACGGGTCCGGTTTCGGCCATCCCGTCGATGCTGCGACCGGAAAGCAGCGTCCGCCGCTCGCGCTCGGTCAACTCGCCAGTCTCGAACAGAGCACGCACGACATCCCACTGCGGCGGCGATTGCGCCGGCCCGACGAACAAGCAGCTTTCGAGGTGACCGGCACGGAACGCGGCAAAGCGAGCAAGCCCGCGCCGCTGGATCGAATATTCGGCAACCTCGGTGCCGTCGGCATTAGTTCACGCACAAAGTCCCGCCAGAGAGCCGGCCGGCTCGTTGGTCGCAAACAACAGCCCATCGCCTCCGGCAACCGCCAGCCGCGCAAACCACGTGCCCGGCCGGCAGGGCCACCGGCCGCCGCGTCAGCGACAAAGCCGCGATAGGCGAAATCGACCGGTTCGACGCGCGCCGGAGTGGCTTTCATCTCCGGCTGGCCGGAAAACGGATCGTTCGCCGCAGTGACCAAGTCGCCGACACGCGCGTGCGCCGCCGTGGCATCGCTCCAATGGATCGGCGCGAAGATCGAGCCCCGCCGCTGGCCGGCGTGAACGGAGACTTTCAGGATCGCGTTGCCGTATGCCGTCGTGATTTTGGCAAAACCGCCATCGGCAAGCTTCGCCGCCTCGGCGTCCCGGGATGGATCTCGACAAACGGCTCGGGCGAATGGGCGCACAGACGCGGACTCATCCCGGTTCGCGTCATCGTATGCCACTGGTCGCGCACCCGGCCGGTGTTGAGCCGCAGCGGAAACTCGCTGGTCGCGCCGCTCGCGGCCGGGGCTGCTGCGGCGCGACGAAGCGGGCGCGGCGATCGGGCGTGAAAGAAATCTCCGGCGCCGAAAAACCGTCGCTCGCCGCGCGGCTCGCCGGTCCGCGCAGGCCACATCACCGGATCGAGTGCGTCATAGGCCGCATCCGAAAGTGCGGCGAGCGCGCCGATGTCGAAATCGCGCTGCCCGTCATTCTCGAAGGCCGACAGCGCCGCATGCTCGCGGAAAATATCGGCCGGACCGCGGTAGTTGAATGCATCGCCAAACCCCAAGCCGCCGCGCCACTTCACTGACGATCCACCAATCCGGCCGCGCTGCGCCCGGCAACGGCAGAAAGGCGCGTTGACGCGAAATGCGCCGCTCCGAATTGGTGACGGTGCCGTCCTTCTCGCCCCAGGCCGCCGCCGGCAGCAGCAGCTGCGCGCCAGCCTCGATGGTGTCGTTGCTCGAGCACGTTTTCGGACACGATGAAGAGTTCGAGCTTGTTGAGCGCCGCGCGCATCGCCCCCGCGCGCGGCAGCGACACCGCCGGATTGGTCGCCATCACCCACAGCGCCTTGACCGTGCCGCGCTCGATCGCTTCGAACAGATCGACGGCTTTCAGTCCCTCGGCCGTCGCCATGCGCGGCGCATTCCAGAAGCGCGCGTACGCGATCGGTCTCGACAGGCGAAAAACCCATATGGGCGGCAAGCTGGTTGGCGAGTCCGCCGACCTCGCGGCCGCCCATCGCGTTGGGCTGGCCGGTGAGCGAAAACGGGCCCATGCCCGGGCGGCCGATGCGGCCAGTCGCTAGGTGAACGTTGATGATGGCGTTCACTTTGTCGGTGCCTTGCGCCGATTGATTGACGCCCTGCGAGAAACAGGTGACGACGCGCTCGGCGTTGCGAAACAGTTCGAAGAATTGAGCGACGTCGGCCTGTTCAAGCGCCGTCGCGGCGGCGGTCGCCGCTACGTCAGGCGGCGATTTCGCGCGCACGCGCCAGCGCCTCGGCAAAGCCGGTGGTGTGCGCCTCGATAAAGGTGCGATCGAGCGCCGAAGCTTCGGCGAGATGGCTGAGCAGGCCGCAGAACAGCGCGGTGTCCATGCCGGGCGCGATCGGCAGGAATAGATCGGCAGTCTTCCGCCGTCGCGGTGCGCCGTGGATCGATGACGACGAGTTTAGCGCCGCGTTCGCGCTTTGCGGCGATCATCCGCTGAAATAGCACCGGATGGCACCACGCCGCGTTCGAGCCGACCAGCACGATGAGATCGGCCTCATCGATGTCGCGGTAGGTGCCGGGCACGGTATCGGCGCCAAAGGCGCGGCGGTGGCCGGCAACCGAAGACGCCATGCACAGGCGCGAATTGGTGTCGACGTTGGACGAGCCGAGAAAGCCCTTCATCAGCTTGTTGGCGACGTAGTAATCCTCGGTGAGTAATTGGCCGGAGAGATAGAAGGCGACCGCGTCAGGACCGTAGCGATCGATGATCGCGCGCAGGCCGGCCGCCGCGGTGTCGAGCGCCGCTTCCCAACCGACGCGGGCGAGCGCGCCGTCCGGCTGCCGCAGCAACGGCTGTAGCAGACGCCGGTCGAGCGTCAAGCGTCTCGCCAAGCGCGGAGCCCTTCGAACACAGCCGGCCAAAATTGGCTGGGTGTTCGGGATCGCCGGCAATGATTGCGCTGCCTTCGCCATCGGGCGTCGCGAGAATGCCGCAACCGACACCGCAATACGGGCAGGTGGTGCGCACGGCACGGGACAGCGGCGTCACGATGTTCATGATGCTTGCCGTGCCGGCATTTGCCCTGGCGCGGACAGCGCCGTCATGCCGCTTGCCGTTCGGCCAGCGCGCGACCGAACACGAGGTCGTCGCGGAAGGATTCGACCGGTGCACCTGAACGAATGAGTTCGAGATACCACGCGCGCGTCGGCGGTATCGCCGTAGAGCACGGCACCGGCCAAGCGATCCGTCCGGCGATCACAAGTTTTCGGTAGATGCCCAGCCCAGGATCGGCGAGCACGATGGATTCGCTGCCCGGCGCGCCGAGGAAATCGCCGGCAGAAAACACCTGAACGCCGGAAACCTTGAGATTGGTGGCGTTGATGCTGCCGCCATAATGGACCTCGCGCCCGGCCAGCCGCTCGGCAAGCAGGCGCGCCTGCTCGTTGGCCGGCTCCGACCAGCCCGTAGCAGACGCCGCGATGTTCGGCGCATTCGCCGATGGCGAAGACGTCGGCTGCGCTGGTCGAGAGATGATCGTCAACCAGAATGCCGCGGTTCACGGCAAGACCCGCCGCGGCGGCGAGACCGGCATTCGGACTGATCCCGACCGCCACCACGACCAGTCTCCGCCGCAAGGACGCGGCCGTCCTTCAATTCGACCGCCTCGACGCGGTTTTCGCCCAGCAAGCGGCTGGTTGCGGCTTCGAGCAGGACTTCGATTCCTTTCGCTTCGACCGCGCGCTTGAGCATCGCCGCGGCGCGGACGTCGAGCTGGCGCTCCATCAGGCGATCCATCAGATGAACAAGCGTGACGCCAACGCCGGCTTTGGCAAGGCCATAGGCGGCTTCAATGCCAAGAAGGCCGCCGCCGATCACGACGGCGCGGCCGCCGCGGCGCGCGGCGCCGGCAATCGTGGTGACGTCGGCCATGTCCCGAAAGGTGAGCACGCCGTGCAGATCGGCGCCGGCGATCGGCAAGCGGATCGGCCGCGAGCCGGTGGCAAAGACGAGCTTGGCAGTAGTGCAGCATCTTGCCGTCCGCGTGCGTCACCGCGCGGGCGGCGACATCGACCGCCGTCACCGCGGCGCCGTAACAGAGCGTCACGCCGCAGTCGCGCCACCAAACCGCCGGTTTGAGCGCGATATCGCTTGCCGGAACATCGCCGGCCAAGACGGACGACAGCAGCACGCGATTATAGGCAAGCCGCGGCTCCGCACCGATCGACGGCGATGGCATAACGGCCCAAAGCGCGCTGCGCGAGCTCCTCGCACAGCCGCGTGCCGGCCATGCCGTTGCCGATGATGACAAGCGGTTCGCTCATTGGCCGTTACTCCGCCGCGGCGCTGCGGCCATAAGCTTCGCCGATCATGAAATCGGACAGGACGGAATAGGCGGCGCCCCAGGCCGCGCGCCAATTCCGCGGTCCATTGCTCGCCGAGGCCGCGCTCCAAGGTCCACAACAGTGCCGCGCCGACCGGCTCATAATCGGCGGCCTTGACGCCGTAATCGACGTGGCGCTTGGCGAGCGCGCTCGCCGCCGGTAACACGGCTTCGAGATTGCTCAATCCGTTCACGACTACAGCGAGGGTCGCCATTAGTTTGCGACCCTGCTCTTTCATATCGCCGTGAAACAGCGGTTTGACACGCGGCGCGATCTCGAACAGCCGTCCGTAAAAAAGCGCCGCAGCCTGTTCGGAGATCGGCGCGACTTTGCTGAAACTGTCCTGGATCGCTTTCACCTGTTGCGGCGTCATCGCAATCCTCCTGCTTGATGGCCGCCGCAATGACCGCATTCCACCACGCCTCGCATTGGCGTTCAGTTGGCGCTCGGCGTTCCTGCGGCGTGCGGCGATCGCTAGAAACCGTCGCATTTGGAGCGGACTGCCGGCGCTCCTTGTGGCGTCGCACAATCGGCCGCGCATTAAGGTTCAAGCTTCATGCCAAAGCGCCCCGAAGCCAGAAGCCAAAATGCCGCAGTGGCTTAGAGCCTGTGCCGCACTCCATCGAGATACGAAGCTTGCCTACCAGACCCGCAGAATGCAGAAACTTTGTGCACCGCACCACGATCGCAGCGTTCCTTGCGCCGCATCCGTGTGAACGGGAGCGCCCCGACACCCGCCGCGGCCGTTACAGCGCTCGACACGGGCAGAACCGCAAAATCATAGCGCTGTCGTCTCGCCTTGCGTCGGCGGTGCTTCTTGGAAGCGTTCCGATGCCCAGGGCTTGCGCAATCTGATCGCGAACGCGGCATTGGCACATGCCTTGCTCCGAACGAAGCGCCGGCGGTTCTGACCATCGCCGCGAACGCGCCGCGCGGCGGAGCAAACCGATGCGTTGCCGGAGGTACTAAGCGTCCAATTCCGAAAGGAGCGGCAGCTATGCGCACCCACAAAGTGGAACAACTCGTCATAGCGACCGTCGGCTTCTTCTGGTGCTTCCTGATGTGGTTCTCGACGGCCGCGTTCAGCCCAAGCATCGCAGCGAACTATCACCTGAGCATCAAGGATCTCGGCCTGTTGGCGAGTTCCGCAATCTGGATGGCGCCGGTCGGACGCATCGTCGCCGGCTGGGCCTCGGATCGCTTCGGCGCGCCGCGGACATTTGCCGCGATCCTGGCCGGGTGCGGAGCGGTGTCGATCGCATCCGCTTACACGACCAGTTACGAAATGCTGTTCGCCGAGCGCGTCATCGTCGCGATCGCCGGCGTCTCATTCGTGGTCGGCATTCAGCACGTCGCGCAGTGGTTCGATTCCCACGAGATCGGCACCGCCGAGGGACTCTATGCCGGCACCGGCAATGTCGGCGCCGGTGTCGGCGCGTTGTTTCTGCCGCGTCATCTTCGGCACCGACTATCACAGCGCCTTTCTCTGGCTCGGCGTGATCGCGCTTGTCATTGCGGCTTGGTATCTCGTCCGCGGCAACGCGGCCAAGACAGCCGAACGGCGCGACGCCGCGCGGCGCGGCAGCGACATGCGCGGCGCGGTCTTCGTCTGGACCCGCTATATCGCCATTGCCTTGATGCTCGCCTACGCGATGTCGTTCGGTCTGGAAATCGCGATGAACGCCTGGCTGCCGGGCTACTTCACCCGCGGCTTCCACCCCGAACTTCTCGCCCTCGGCTTCACCAGCGTTGCCGGAGTGCAGATCGCCGCCGGTACCTTCGCGGCCGTGGAATCCTTCAACGCCTCGCTGTTCCGGCCGTTCGCCGGATTCATGTCGGATCTGTTCCAGCGCAAGGGCTGGACGCCGCTGCCTTTCATCGCCAAGGAACTGTCCTACGCGCCGCGTCTGCATTGGCTTGGAATCGCGCTGATCCTGATCACGCTGGCGATGATCGGGCTGACGGTGGCCGGCGTTTACGGGTCGCTGCACTGGTCGGTCGCGGTGTTGGTCGCGTTCGGCATTTTCCTGTCGTTCGGCACTGGCGGTACCTTCGCCTTGGTACCGCTGTTGTTTCCGGATCGTCCGGGCATCGCCGCCGGCTTCATCGGCGGCGTCTCCACCGCGGGCGGCATCGTCTATCCGCTGATTTTCGCCGGCAGCGCAACATCCACATGGGATATCTTTACGTGGCGCTCTACATGTTCGTGCCGTTCGTGCTGTTCTATTTCTGGGCGGCGCGCTACGAGCGACATCCCGAGGAGCATGGATTGTTCGGCCAAGGCCTCGCCGGGCAGAGCGCCTGAACTGCGGCACCGCCGCTGCGAAATAAAAATCAGGAGTTGCGATATGAATCCGGTTGAGATCCGCGTTACCCCGAACGAGCCGTGGTACAAATATGGCATTGCGTGTCTGCTGCTCGAAATGGTGATTGCCATCTCAGTCAGCGCCTACTCGCTTTACATGACGTTCAACGGCCTCGGCGGCTTTCCCGGAAAGCATTGACGGGCGCATGGCGTTGCCGCCGCGGCCAGCCGGCTGCGGCGTATCGCCGGAGTCGATTTAACGCGTTGGAATTGTCTTGAGCACCGGGAACCAGGTGTCCTGCTGCTTGTCGACATAGGCGAGCGTTTGCTCCGGCGTCATGGGAATCGTGTAGCTGCCGGTCGCCAGCAGCTTTTTCTTCACGTCCGGATCCTTGAGCACCGTGGTTAGGTCGGCGCTCACTTTGTCGATGATCGGCGCCGGTGTGCCGACTGGGGCTGCCACGATAAGCCACCCCGCCGCGGCAAACCCCGGTATCGTTTCGGCAACGGTCGGCAGATCGGGAAATTCCGGCAGTCGCTGCGGCGAGGCGACCGCGACGAGCTTCACCTGTCCGGCATTGACCGCGCCGATGATGCCCGGATAGCCCTCGATGATCATGTTCACCCGGCCCGAAGCGACGTCGCTTAGCGCCGCAGACGGGCCGCCGTTATAGGGCACCGGGATGAGCTTGATGCCAGCCTTCTGCTGCATCAGCAAACCTGTCAGATGCGTCATGCGGCCGATGCCGGATACCGCGATCGAAAGCGTTCCCGGCGCCTTCTTGGCGCGATCGATGAACTGCGGCAGCGAGGTGATGCCGCTCTTCGGATCGACGGCAATAAACATCGGCTGGTTGGCGATGAAACCGATCGGCAGGAAATCGCGCGGCAGCTTGACCGGCAGATTGGGCGCCACCGTCGGCAGCGCCAAGAACGTCGATAATGCGGGCGAATAGAGCGTATAGCCGTCGGGAGCGGCCTCGCTCGCCGCGCGTGCGGCGATGCTGCCGTTGGCGCCGGGGTGATTGACCACCACGGCCTGCTGTCCCCAGATTGCGCTGAGCCCCGCGGCAACGATACGCATGGCGACATCCGGGCTGGCGCCGGCCCCCGCGTCGGAGATAATCGTCACGGACTTGTCGGGATAATTCGCGGTCTGGGCGTCAGCCAGCGATGTGCCGGTAAATATCAGCAAGGCGACTGCGGCAAGGCGCAGCCAATTTTGGCGTCGAGTCATGTCGTCCTCCCCATCGTTCGGTGCACGCTTTTTGTGGACATGGCGTGCGGCGGTATGAGCGAAAGCAACGTTTTATGAGCGGCTCCGGGCTTACCGCCTTACGCATTGAGACGGCGCGGCGCCCGCGCCGGGCGCACCGGCTGTTCCCCCGGATTTTCCTCGAACAATTCGGCGAGTTTTTCGGTCATCACGCCGCCAAGTTCCTCGGCGTCGACGATGGTCACCGCGCGCCGGTAATAGCGCGTGACGTCGTGACCGATGCCGATGGCGATCAGCTCGACCGGCGAGCGGGTCTCGATGTCTTCGATCACCCAGCGCAAATGCCGCTCCAGATAATTGCCGGGATTGACCGACAGCGTCGAGTCGTCGACCGGCGCGCCGTCGGAAATCATCATGAGGATCTTGCGCGACTCCGCCCGCGCCAACAGCCGCTTGTGCGCCCAATCGAGCGCCTCGCCGTCGATGTTCTCCTTGAGCAGCCCCTCGCGCATCATCAGGCCGAGGTTTTTGCGCGCGCGGCGCCACGGCGCGTCGGCCGACTTGTAGATGATGTGGCGCAGATCGTTGAGCCGGCCGGGATTGGGCGGCTTGCCCGCGGCGAGCCAGGCTTCGCGCGACTGGCCGCCTTTCCAGGCCCGGGTGGTGAAGCCCAGAATTTCCACCTTGACGCCGCAGCGTTCCAGCGTCCGCGCCAGAATGTCGGCGCAGGTGGCCGCCACCGTAATCGGGCGGCCGCGCATCGAACCGGAATTGTCAAGCAGCAGCGTCACCACGGTGTCGCGGAAATCGGTGTCCTTCTCGCGCTTGAACGACAGCGGATGCATCGGATCGACGATGACCCGCGACAGCCGCGCCGGATCCAGCAGGCCTTCCTCAAGATCGAATTCCCAGGCGCGATTTTGCTGCGCCAGAAGCAGACGCTGGAGACGATTGGCCAGGCGCGCGACGACGCCCTGCAAATGCGAAAGCTGCTTGTCGAGATAGCCGCGCAGCCGGTCGAGCTCCTCCGGCTCGCATAATTCCTCGGCGCCCACCGTCTCGTCGAACTTGGCCGTGAACGGCCGATAATCCGGCCCGCGCGGCTCGTTGCGCTCGTTGCGCGGCCGCCACGGCTCGGCGGCGGTTTCCGAATCGCCCATCTCGGCGTCGTCGGCCATTTCGGCAGCCGGCGCATCGACCGCTTCCGACGCGCTGTCCGGCAATTCGTCGGCCGACGCCTCGGCCTCGGCGCTCATCTGATCGCTTTCGGCGGCATCGGACGCGTCGCCGTCCTGGCCGGTTTCGTCCTTCTGGTTCTGCTCGTCACCCTCCTCGCCTTCTTCGTCGTCGGATTCGCTCGAACGATCCTCGCCCATGTCCAGGCAATCGAGCAGGTCGTGCACGACGTCGCCGAAGCGGCGCTGATCGTCGAGCACGCGTTCGAGGCGGTCGAGATCGCGGCCGGCGCGCTCCTCAATCAGCGGACGCCACAGCTCGACGAGCTTGCGCGCCGTGGGCGGCGGGGCCTCGCCGGTCAACCGCTCGCGCACGATCATGGCCAGCGCGTCTTCGATCGGCGCGTCGGCGCGGTCGGTGATTTCGTCGAACTTGCCGCGATGAAACTTGTCGTCGAGCATGGCGGTGAGATTTTTGGCGACCCCGCCCATGCGCCGCGAGCCGATTGCCTCCACCCTCGCCTGCTCGACGGCCTCGAACACGGCGCGCGCCTGCTGGCCGCCGGGGGCGAGCTTGCGATGCACCGCCGGGTCGTGGCAGGCGAGGCGGAGCGCGATGGAATCGGCGTGGCCGCGCACGATCGCCGCTTCGCGCTCGTTGAGCCGGCGCGGCGGTTCCGGCAGCCGCGACCTTGCCGCCGGTCAGCCCGGGACGCTCGGAGGCGAACGACACTTCCAGATCGCCCTTGCCGGCAATGGCGCGCGTGCACACGCCGACGGCGCGTTTGAACGGCTCGGTCGGCGCCTCTTTTGCGTTGCTCTTCGGCTTGATGTTGGAGTTCATTGCGGCGCCTTTGGCGCGGACAGCATCAGCTCAGCGCCACGTTGACCGCGCTCTCCGGCAGCTCCTGACCGAAACAGCGCTGATAGAATTCCGCCACCAGCGGCCGTTCCAACTCGTCGCATTTGTTGACGAAGGTGAGCCGGAAAGCAAAGCCGATGTCGCCGAAGATTTCGGCGTTCTCGGACCAGATGATGACCGTGCGCGGGCTCATCACCGTCGAGATATCGCCGTTCATGAAGGCGTTGCGGGTGAGGTCGGCGACGCGCACCATCTTGGAGACGATGTCGCGGCCTTCCGCCGTGCGATAGTGCTTCGCCTTGGCGAGCACGATATCGACCTCGTTGTCGTGCGGCAGGTAATTGAGCGTGGTGACGATCGACCAGCGGTCCATCTGGCCCTGGTTGATCTGCTGGGTGCCGTGATAGAGGCCGGACGTGTCGCCGAGACCGACCGTATTGGCGGTCGCGAACAGGCGGAACGCCGGGTGCGGCTTGATCACCTTGTTCTGGTCGAGCAGCGTCAGCCGGCCCGAGGATTCCAGCACCCGCTGGATTACGAACATGACATCGGGCCGCCCGGCGTCGTATTCGTCGAAACAGAGCGCGACGTTGTTCTGCAGCGCCCACGGCAAGATGCCGTCGCGGAATTCGGTGACCTGCATACCGTCGCGGATCACGATGGCGTCCTTGCCGATCAGATCGACCCGGCTGATGTGGCTGTCGAGATTGACGCGCACGCAGGGCCAGTTCAGCCGTGCCGCAACCTGCTCGATATGGGTCGATTTGCCGGTGCCGTGGTAGCCGGTGACGATGACGCGGCGGTTCCTGGCAAAACCGGCCAGGATCGCGAGCGTGGTCGGTTTGTCGAAGCGATAGTCCGCATCGGTTTCGGGCACATGCTCGTCCGGCTCGGAATAGGCCGGCACTTCCAAATCGCTGTCGATGCCGAACACTTGTCGGATCGAAACCTTCATATCCGGCAAGCCGGGTGCATTGTCAGTTGTGAGGCTCATTGTTCCTCCATGCCCTCGGTACCTCCGAGGCGCAAATCGGCTATCACCGGCGGTCGGATGTCGCGGTAGATGTAGCAGAAAGGCTCGAAGCGATAAAAGCCCGGCCAACGGGCGCGACAACTACCCACAGGATCAGCAAAAACCCGCTGACTTCAGGTAGTTATAGGCCTGGATAATTTCTCGCAACTGCGCTTCCGAACCACGGTCGCCACCATTGGCGTCAGGGTGGTGCCGTTTCACCAACGCCTTGAACCTACTCTTGATATCGGCCCGCTTGGCATCGGCTTCAAGTCCGAGCGCGTCGAGCGCGCGGCGCTGCGCATTGAATATCTTGCGGCCCTCGGCCGCGGCCCGCGCATGGCCGGCGCCCTGAGCGCCAGCTTCGCCGAATAGCGAGAACGGATCGTCGGCTGGCCCTTCGAAGCCGCGAAATGGGCCGCGGCTGCGCTTTGCCGCACGCTTGCCGCCGAGCGAGCCCATCTTCCACGTCGGGCGGTGCCCGGTGATCGCTTCCTTCTGATATTGCGCAACCGCGTCTTCGCTCATGCCGGCGAAGAAATTGTACGAATTGTTATATTCGCGCACGTGTTCGAGGCAGAACTGCCAATATTCGGAGGCGCGCAACCGGCCTTTCGGGGCGCGGTGGGTCGCATGCGCCTTGCAGCGCGGCCATTGGCAGGGCGGCAGCTCCGCGTTCAGGCGGCGGTCCCGATCGGGCTTGACCCGGATGCGATCGAACAGTGGAGAATTGGTGCTCATCGTTGTGATTATGCGGGCGGGTCGCTGACAGCTTCAAGACTTGACAGAATCAAAACCGGACATTGCCGGATTTTGGCGGACATTGACCTTAACGCCCCCTTGTCGCTAAGCCAGCCCAATGGGAATGGCCGACATCATCACGACAAAACTGCTGGCGGCTTTCGCGCCCGACAGCCTGCATGTCGAAGACGAGTCCCATTTGCACCAAGGACATGCCGGACACCGGCCGGGCGGCGAGAGCCATTACCGGCTTTATATCGTGTCGGAAGCCTTCCGCGGGAAGAGCCGGCTCGAACGCCACCGCATGATCAACGCGGCGCTGGCGAACGAGCTCAAGAGCCGCGTCCATGCGCTCGCCATCCATGCCCAGGCGCCGGGGGAGAGCGGCTAACACCCCGAATTCGCCGCTGCTCGATCCGGCTCCTGATCGGCGACTGGCTGCGGCACGTTCTCGGCCTCGCGCAACAGCCCCGCCAGATCGAGCCGGTGGGTGAACATTGCGAGCTTGCCGTCGGCGTCGAGCGGCCACTGTTGCTTCGGCCGGTCCCAATAAAGCTCGACGCCGTTGTCGTCGGGATCGCGCAGATAGAGCGCCTCGCTCACGCCGTGGTCGGAGGCGCCTTCGAGCGGAATATTGGCCTCGATGAGGCGGCGCAGCGCGTCGGCGAGTTGCGCCCGGGTCGGATAAAGGATGGCGAGATGGTAGAGGCCGGTCGAGCCGAGCGGCGGCGGCGAGCCGCCATGGCTCTCCCAGGTGTTGAGCCCGATGTGATGATGATAGCCGCCGGCGGAAATGAACGCCGCGCCGCGCACCCGCTGCATCGGCTCGAAACCGAGCACGCCGCAATAGAAGTTTAGCGCGCGATCGAGATCGGCGACTTTGAGATGCACATGACCGATGCGAACGCCGGAATTGATCGGAGGGTTTGCCATAGGCTGCTTTCAACTCGCTTTGGCCGTTATCTTGCGCGCCAACGGCGCGACGCGCAGCGCGGTGATGCGGTTTCGGTTCTTGCGCAAGACCTGGAAGCGGAAGCCGTGAAAGGTAAAACTCTGGCCGGGCTCGGGGATGGAGCGCGCCTCGTGAATGACGACGCCGGCGATGGTGGTGGCTTCGTCGTCGGGAATGTTCCAGTCCATCGCCCGGTTGAGATCGCGTACCGGCACCGCGCCGTCGACATTGACGGAGCCGTCCGGCAGCGCCCGCACGCCGGGCACCGCGACGTCGTGCTCGTCGCTGATGTCGCCGACGATCTCTTCGACGATGTCTTCCAGCGTCACCAGGCCCTCGAGCTCGCCGTATTCGTCGACGACGAGCGCGAACGGCGTCTTGCGATTGCGGAACGCCTTGAGCTGCTCGTAGAGCGGCGTGGTGTCGGGCACGAACCAAGCCGGCTTGAGCAAGGCGGGGATGTCGATCTTTTCCGGATCGCCGTTAGCCGCGTGCAGCGCCCGCAAAAATTCCTTGGCGTGCAGCACCCCGATCACGTTGTCCGGCGAGCCGCGCCACAGCGGCAGGCGGGTGATGCCGGTCGCAAGTACCGCCTCGACAATGTCCCGCGGCGGCTCGTCGGCGTCGAGCATCACCATTTTGGTGCGGTGGACCATCACGTCGGACACGGTGAGCTCGCGCAGATCGAGAAGCCCGCCCATCATATCGCGGTCGAGCTTCTCCACGACCCCGGCGCGGTGCATGAGATCGACGGTGCCGCGCAATTCCTCGCGCGGCGACAGAATCGACTGGATCTTGCCGACCGGCATGCCCAGCCCGTGCAGGATGATCTTCACCATCCATTCGACGGTCCGCAGCATCGGCGCAAACAAACGCACCGTGCGCGCGATCGGCTGCGCCACCAAGAGCGCCATGCGGTCGGGCTCGTTGAAGGCGGCGGTTTTCGGCAGCACCTCGGCGACGACGAAAATAAGAATGGTCATGACGAAAGTGGCGTAAATCTCGCCGGTCTTGCCGAAAAACGCGAGCAACAAGCCGGTCGCCATGGTCGAGGCGGCAATATTGGTGAAGTTGTTGGCAAACAAAACCGCGCCGAGCAGCCGCTCGCGCGTCGCCATCAGCCGATTGACGATGCCGGCGTCGCGATTGCCCCCCTTTTCCAGCCGGTTCATGGCGGCGCGCGATGAAGCGGTCAGCGCCGTCTCGCTGGCCGAGTAGAAGGCCGACACTACGAGGCAGATCGCGACCGCCGCGACCGTGAGCCAATCCATGAACGTCATCGTTCGTCGAGCTTCTCGCTAAGGAACGCACGAACCTCGCGCTCGGCGACGCCGGCCTCGACGAAGGCCGCGCCGATGCCGCGCACCAGGATAAATGTAAGCATGCCGCGCTTTACTTTCTTGTCCTGCGCGATCAGGGCCAACAATTGGTCAACGGTGGG
The DNA here is from genome assembly GCA_963714345.1 of uncultured Alphaproteobacteria bacterium. Classification (GTDB taxonomy): domain Bacteria; phylum Pseudomonadota; class Alphaproteobacteria; order Rhizobiales; family Xanthobacteraceae; genus BOG-931. The sequence goes on from CAVQOD010000009.1 coordinate 26,157, forward strand.
TCGTTCGCCCGGAATATCCCCGATCCTGGTCGGTAAGCCGACCTCGGCCAGGTGGCGGATGGCGCGCGCGGCCGCCGCCTTCGAAACCAGCCCTTGCCGGCGTGCCGAGAATTCGAAGGCCAAAGCCATGCCGATCGCGATCGCTTCGCCGTGCAGGAGCCGGTCGGAAAAACCGCAGGCCGCCTCCAGCGCGTGGCCGAACGTGTGGCCGAGATTAAGGAGCGCGCGGTCGCCGGTTTCGCGCTCGTCGCGGGCGACGATCGCGGCCTTGGCCCGACAGCATACCGCGACGGCCTGCTCGCGCGCGACGCTGCCTGATGCGTGGCCGCCGGAAAAAATGTCACGCCAATTGGCTTCGAGCCAGGCGAAGAAGTCGGCATCGCCGAGCAGGCCGTATTTGGCGACCTCTGCATAACCGGCGCGGAATTCCCGATCCGGCAGGGTATCGAGGAGCGCGGTATCGGCCAGCACCAGAATCGGCTGATGGAAAGCGCCGATGAGATTTTTGCCGTGTGCGGAATCGATCGCGGTCTTGCCGCCGACCGAGGAATCGACTTGCGCCAATAGCGTGGTCGGCACTTGCACATAATCGAGCCCGCGCCGCACCGCCGCCGCGGCGAAACCGGCAAGATCGCCGACGACGCCGCCGCCGAGCGCAATGATAAGATCGCCGCGCTCCATCCGCGACGCGACGATCGCCTCGCAGACTTGCTCGAATACGGCAAAGCTCTTCGAGGCTTCCCCGGCTGGCACGATGGCGCGGTGCGCCGCTACGCCTGCTTTGACCAGCGCCGCTTCGGCGTTCGCCAACACGTAACGCGCCACATTGTCGTCGGTAACGATAAAAGCTTTGGCGCCAGGCCGCAGCGCCGCGATCCGCGCGCCGAGCGAATCGATGACGCCGCGCCCGATGACGATGTCGTAGCTGCGGGCGCCGAGCGCGACTTCAACGACAGTGGGATCGGTGCCAAGCGTTGCCGTCATTTGCCGTCCTTTGCGCCGTCCTTTGCCGCCGGCGGGGCGCGCGTGTTGAGGAAGTCGGCTAGCGCACGGATGATCTCGGCGACGATCGCATCGTGCGGCACTTCGCGCGATTGCACGGTGATGTCGGCCTGCGCATAGACCGGCTCACGCTCGGCCAGCAACTGGCGCAAGGTCGCGGCCGGATCGGCGGTCAGCAACATCGGCCGATCGTTCTTACGCTTGTTGATCCGGCGCATCAGCAGGTCCAATTCGGCGGATAGCCAGATCGAGACGCCCTTCGCCTTGATCGCGGCGCGGGTATCGGCATTCATGACGGCGCCGCCGCCGGTCGCCAGCACTTGCGGCCCGCCGTCAAGCAGCCGCGCAATCACGCGCGCCTCGCCGCTGCGGAAATAGGCCTCGCCATGACGGTCAAAAATATCCGCAATGCTCATGCCGGCGGCCTTCTCGATCTCGGCGTCGGCATCGACAAAGGGCACGCCCAGCCGGCCGCCGAGCCGGCGGCCGATCGAGGATTTACCGACCCCCATCATGCCGACCAGCACGACCGAACGGCGGCCCAGCGCGGCCGTAATCGCGGTTGTCGAAACCGCCGCAGTTTCACTATTTTGTACTGTAGTATCAGACATTTAACGCATATCCCGACTGACCGCCATGCTGCCTCGACAATGCCTATGACGAGATCCGGACGGCGCGCCGAATAACACAATCGAGGTCACTTGCCAGTCCGAGCCGAACATGATCGTACTCGGTCCGGTTCGCGGGCACCAATGGGATGAGCGCGGGCGTGCGAGCTTCGGAATCGGGACGCTAGAGCATGATCCCGAAAAGTGGAAACCGGTTTCCCGCCTTCGCGAAGCCCGCTTCGGCGGGCGAAGCAAGGTCGGAAAAGATCATGCTCCAACAAACACATCTGGACCATGATCTGATTAAACTTGATCGGATCATGGTCTAGACGATGCCGAGCCTGCTGCGGCTACTTTCAGTCATCGCGTTAATCTGCGCGGCCGTCTATGGCGGTATTTACGCGCTGGCGTACTTCGTCCAGCCGCACCCGCGCGACATGTCGGTGTCGATCCCGCCCGACAGATTCTTCAAGGATCGCTGAGGGGCTTGCCCATGGCACGTGCAAAGGCTCGTGCAACGGTTCGCGCCGAAACCCGCAGCACCGCTCGCGTCACGCGGCATACCGACGCGCGGCTCGTGGCGTTGTATCTCGACATGCTGGCGGCGGAACGCGGCGCGGGAAAGAATACGCTCGCCGCCTACAGCCGCGACCTGGAAGACTTTTCGATCTATCTCAAAAGTGCCGGCCGCTCCGTCGCCAAAGCCAACACCGCCGATTTGCGCGCCTATCTTGGCGAGCTTTCCCGGCGTGGCTTGCGCGTAACGACCGTGGCGCGACGGCTGTCCGCGGTCCGTCAGCTCTACCGGTTTCTTTACGCGGAAGGGCAACGCGGCGACGATCCTGCCGCCGTGCTCGAAGGCCCCAAGCGCGAGCGCGCTTTGCCTAAGACGCTGACGCTCGCCGAAGTCGATCGCTTGCTTTCCGCCGCCGGCAAAAATGATCCGGCGACGCCGTCGCCGGCGCGACTGCGCGCGGTGAGGCTCACTTGCCTGCTCGAAGTTCTTTATGCGACGGGATTGCGCGTGTCCGAGCTCGTGGCGCTGCCACTATCGGCGGCCCGCAAGGATACGCGAGTGATTGTGGTGCGCGGCAAAGGCAACAAGGAACGCCTGGTGCCGCTCAATGAGGCGGCCAAGCGCGCGATGGTCGCCTATCTCAATCTGCTTGCGGAAATAGGCGGCGGGGCTTCATCGAAATGGTTGTTCCCGTCGTTCGGCGAAAGCGGCCACCTCACCCGCCAGCATTTTGCCCGCGAATTGAAAGCGCTGGCGGGCGGCGCGGGGTTACGCGCCGCGCAGCTCAGCCCGCATGTGCTGCGCCATGCCTTCGCCAGCCACCTGTTGCACAATGGCGCCGATCTGCGCGTGGTGCAGACGCTGCTCGGCCACGCCGACATTTCGACCACGCAGATTTATACCCATGTGCTGGAAGAACGGCTGAAAAGCCTGGTGCGCGATCTGCATCCGCTGGCGCAGGGTTAATACCGGACGTGGCCGTTATCATGACTTCGGGGCGATCTGAAGGCGAGTTAGCCGCGCCTTTGCACAAACCGGCACAAGCTCGGTACATGGCTTGGTCCAAGGCTTGGTACAAGGCTTCCTACAAGGCTGGCTTGGTCCAAGCCCTGGCGCAAACCGTTCACCCTTTTTTGCAAGTTCCCCGTGATGCGTAGCTACCTCGACTTCGAAAAACCGGTGGCCGAACTTGAGGCCAAGATCGACGAACTGCGCGCGCTCAACAGCGACGGCGAGGCCATCGCCGACGAGATCACCCGCATCGAAGGCAAGGCGGCGCAGTCGCTCAAGGAACTCTATGCCGGACTGACGCCGTGGCAGAAAACGCAAGTGGCGCGGCATCCGCAGCGGCCGCATTGCCTCGACTACATCGCGGCGCTGATTGCCGATTTCGTGCCGCTGGCCGGCGACCGCAAGCACGGCGAAGACGCCGCCATCGTCGGCGGCTTCGGCCGGTTCCGCGGCGAAGCCGTCTGCCTCATCGGCCATGAAAAAGGCTCCGATACCGAGAGCCGGCTGGCGCACAATTTCGGCATGGCGCGGCCCGAAGGGCTATCGCAAGGCGGCGCGGCTGATGGGCATGGCCGACCACTTCGATATCCCGGTCATTGCGCTCATCGACACCGCCGGCGCCTATCCCGGCATCGGCGCCGAGGAACGCGGCCAAGCCGAGGCCATCGCCCGATCCACCGCAGCCTGCCTCGAAATCGGCGTCCCGAATGTTGCGACGATCATCGGCGAAGGCGGCTCGGGGGGCGCCATCGCGATCGCCACCGCCAACCGTGTCTTGATGTTGGAGCATTCCATCTACAGCGTGATCTCGCCCGAGGGCGCGGCTTCGATCCTGTGGCGCGACACCGCCAAGGCTCAGGAGGCGGCATCCAGCATGAAAATCACCGCGCAGGATCTGGTGCGCTTTGGCGTCGTCGACATGGTCGTCGGCGAGCCGACCGGCGGCGCGCATCGCGACCCCGGCGCCGCTGTCGCCGCAGTCGGCGAAGCGATCGCCGACGCGCTCGGCGAATTGCGCGGCCTCGACCGCGCGACGATCGTACGGCTGCGCCGCGAAAAGTTTTCGGCGCTGGGGCGGACGCTCGTCTGACAGGGCCTCTTCTCCGGCGGGCTACGCCCGGAAACAGGCCTTGCCACAATCCCGCCCAGATTGGTCCCCGCTTGCGGGAATGGCTGTTAATGCCTTGGATTCAGCCGTCAAATTCGACGATAATTTACCATTCATTGATGCGGCGCATGTTGAGAGCGAGCGCCGGCGGCCTGCTGCCTTGCGAAAGCCATTGCTTATGGATAACGATTAGCAAGTGATGGCAAGGGGATGGCCCATCTGTCGGGGAATATTGCCTTGATCCGCGCCTGTGTTGTTCGCGCGCTTTCGTCATGCGCCTCGAGCCTGCGCCTGTTCGTGACCGCGGCGCTGCTCGGCGCCGCCGCGCTGGCGCTTGCCGGCTGCTATGGCGAAGAAGGTTATCAGCTGCCGACCCGCGCGATGAAGGAGCTGTCGCCGGAAATGCTGGCGCTCCTGCAGCAGAAAAATATGCCGAAGGATTCGCCGATCCTGGTCCGCATCTTTAAGGAGGAATCGGAGCTCGAGGTCTGGAAACAGGACACCACCGGGCAGTTTCAGTTGCTCAAGGTGTATCCGATCTGCCGCTGGTCGGGCGAACTCGGGCCGAAGAAAACCGAAGGCGACCGCCAGGCGCCGGAGGGCTTCTATGCGATCACGCCAGGATTGATGAATCCCAATTCCAACTACTATCTCGCCATCAACATCGGTTTCCCCAACGCTTTCGACAAGGCGAATAACTATAGCGGCGCGTTCCTGATGATCCACGGCGACTGCTCATCGCGCGGCTGCTACGCCATGACCGACGAGCAGATCGGCGAAATCTACTCGTTGGCGCGGAACTCCTTCCTGGCCGGACAAAAGCAATTCCAGATCCAGGCCTATCCGTTCCGGCTGACAGCGGCGAATTTGGCCAAGCACCGTAATAATCCGAACATGCCGTTCTGGACGATGCTCAAAGAAGGCAACGACCATTTCGAGGTGACCCATCTCGAACCCAAGGTCGACGTCTGCGACCGTCATTATGTGTTCGACGCGCAGCCGCCGGATGGTTCGACCAAGCCGCTCGTTTTCAATCCGACCGGCCGCTGCCCGGTCTATCAAGTGCCGCAGGATATCGCCGGACCGGCGTTGGAAAAGCAGCGCAACGACGAATATCAGCTCGCCCAGCTGGTCAAGGAAAACGCGCCGACCGAGCCGATCGTCTGGGGCACCGACGGCGGCATGAATCGTGTCTTTGCCTCGAAGCTGGCGGAGACTCAGCCGCTCTATGACAACGAAGGCCGGCTGCATGCGCCGCCGATCCATCCCGGCATGCCGGCGCCGATGCTGAGCGGCCCGCGCGAAAATCCGCAGGATGGTTTTGCTCAAACCCAGGTGGCCAGTTCCTCCTCCGGATTGTTTGGCGGCCTGTTCAACGCCACAGCGAACAACCAGCAAAGCGCGGCTGCGGCTCCTGCTCCGGCGCCTGCTGTTGCATCAGCGGCCGACAGCGGCGCCGCCGCCACCAACTCGAATTCGCAAAGCCATTCGAACTTCTTCGCCAGCCTGTTCGAACCGAAGAAGCCGCAGACGCCGCCTCCCGTCGATGCCCAAGGCGCCGTCCTCGCCGGGCTAAATCCCAATCCTCACAGGAACGAGCCGCCGAAGAGCGAAACGGCTCGAGCCGAGCCGCAGAGCGCTGCGCCGCAGACGGCGCAAGCGCCAAAGCCGAGAACCAAATCGCAGGACGCGTCAGCGCAGAGCGCCACGGCCGCACCACCATCGACCGGCAGTACCGGCCTGATGCGCGGCGCGCAGCCTGTGGTTCCGGCGGGCTCGTTCGACGGCCGCTGGGCGGGACTCCAGTAATCGGGTGCCAGATGCCAAGTATCGGGCATTACTGCCTGATGATCGATCCTCGATGACTGACGCCTGATCCCGCTACGCGTATTTTCCGTGACAGTGCTTGAATTTCTTCCCTGAGCCGCACGGGCAGGCCTCATTGCGGCCGACTTTGCCCCAGCTTTGCGGGTCACTGGGATTGCGCACCGAGGCTACGGGGGCTTGTGCGCCCACTGCCATCGCACCTCCCGGAGCCGGCGCGGCCGGGCTTGTCGCCGCGGCTGCCCCGAGAGCGCGACCGAACCCTTGACCGATGCCGTGACGCGCCAAGGTTTCGGCGCCCGCCATGGCCAGGGCCATCTCGTCCTCGCCGGTGGTCGGATCGATCTTGTGCGCCGCCATAACCGGCAATTGCGCGGGCGGCTGCTCCGGCGGCGGCGCTGCCTGGATTTCGACCCGCATCAGTTGCGCCGTCACCGCCTCGCGCAGGCTCTGACTCATGGCTTCGAACAGGCTGAAGGATTCCGCCTTATATTCGTTGAGCGGATCGCGCTGGCCGTAACCGCGCAGCCCGATCACGTTGCGCAGATGGTCGAGCATGACGAGGTGCTCGCGCCAGAGGTGGTCGAGCGACTGCAGCAGGACCGACTTCTCGACGTAGCGGATGACGTCGGGGCCCCATTGCGCGACCTTCGCCGCCATATGCTCGTCGGCGCGCCGCTCGACGCGGGCGAAGATTTCCTCGTCGGCGATGCCTTCTTCCTTGGCCCATTCGACCACCGGCAGATCGAGGCCGAGCACGCGCGTGAGCTCCTCGCGCAAGCCAACGACGTCCCATTGCTCCGGATAGGCGTGTTCCGGCACATGCTTGGCGACCAAATCATCGATCACCGTATGCCGCATGTCGCCAACCACCTCGCCGACCGTTTGATCTTCCATCCATTCGACGCGCTGATCGAAGATGACCTTGCGCTGATCGTTCATCACGTTGTCGAACTTCAGGATGTTTTTGCGGATATCGAAATTGCGCGCCTCGACCTTCTGCTGCGCTTTTTCCAGCGCCTTGTTGATCCAGGGATGGATGATCGCCTCGTTCTCCTTAAGCCCGAGCTTCTGCAACATGCCGTCGAGCTTATCGGTGCCGAAGATGCGCATCAGGTCGTCTTCGAGCGATAAGAAGAATTTCGAGTGGCCGGGATCGCCCTGACGGCCGGAACGGCCGCGCAACTGATTATCGATGCGGCGGCTCTCGTGCCGTTCGGTGCCGAGCACGCAAAGCCCGCCGGCGCCGAGCGCCTTCTCCTTCAGGCGCGCGACCTGGGCGCGAATCTCGGCGGCGCGCGGACCCTTCTCGCGTTCGCGCGGATCCTCGATGTCGGTCAACTCCTGGCGGATGCGCATGTCGGCATTGCCGCCGAGCTGGATGTCGGTGCCGCGGCCGGCCATGTTCGTCGCAATGGTGATGGCGCCGGGCACACCGGCCTGGGAGACAATATAGGCTTCCTGCTCGTGATAGCGCGCATTGAGGATGGCGAAGACCTTGGCCTTCGACGCGCCCTCGTCGCCGGAATACAGCGCGGCAAACGCATTCGGATCGGAGAAATCGTGCTGCTCCCAGCCCTGCTGGCGCAGCATTTCCGCAAGCTTTTCGGATTTCTCGATCGAGGTGGTGCCGACCAGCACCGGCTGGCCGCGCGCCTTGCAGTCCTCGATCAGCGCCAGGATCGCCCGGAATTTCTCGACCGCGGTGCGATAGACCTCGTCGTCGTCGTCGAGGCGGATCATCGGCATGTTGGTAGGAATTTCCAGAACTTCGAGATTGTAGATGTCCTGGAACTCGTCGGCCTCGGTCGCCGCGGTGCCGGTCATGCCGGCAAGTTTCTCGTACATGCGGAAGTAATTCTGAAAAGTGATCGAGGCGAGCGTCTGGTTCTCGGGCTGGATCGGTTGACGCTCCTTGGCCTCGAGCGCCTGATGCAGGCCTTCCGAATAGCGGCGGCCCGGCATCATGCGGCCGGTAAACTCGTCGATGATGACGACCTCGCCGTTGCGCACGATGTAGTCCTTGTCGCGCTGGAATAGCTTGTGCGCGCGCAACGCCTGATTGACGTGATGCACCACCGAGACGTTCTCGACGTCATAGAGCGAATCGGACTTGAGCTGGCCGGCATCGCGCAGCCAGGTCTCCATCTTCTCCATGCCGGTTTCGGTGAGATTGACGGAGCGCTGCTTTTCATCGAGCTCGTAGTCCTCCTTGGCGAGCCTCGGCATATAGGCGTCGATGGTGTTGTAGAACTCCGAGCGGTCGTCGAGCGGACCGGAAATGATCAGCGGCGTACGCGCCTCGTCGACCAAGATCGAATCCACTTCGTCGACGATGGCGTAGACGTGGCCGCGCTGCACCATGTCTTCGAGCCGGTACTTCATATTGTCGCGCAGATAATCGAAGCCGAGCTCGTTATTGGTGCCGTAGGTGACGTCGCTGTCGTATTGCTTCTTGCGTTCGTTGTCGTCGAGCCCGTGCACGATGACGCCGACGGTGAGTCCCAAAAACTTGTAGATCTGGCCCATCCATTCGGCGTCGCGCTTGGCCAGATAGTCGTTCACGGTCACGACATGGACGCCGCCGCCGGCAAGGGCATTGAGATAGACCGGCAGCGTGGCGACCAAGGTCTTGCCCTCGCCGGTCTTCATCTCGGCAATCTTGCCATCGTGCAGCACCATGCCGCCGATCAGCTGGACGTCGAAATGGCGCTGACCGAGCGTGCGCTTGCCGGCTTCGCGGACGGTGGCGAAGGCCGGCACCAGGATATCGTCGAGGGTCGCCCCCTCGGACAACTGCTTCTTGAAGTCGTCGCTGCGTGCGCGCAACGCCTCGTCGGACAGCGCTTCAAGCTCCTGTTCCAAAGCGTTGATAGCTTCGACGCGAGGCCGGTACGAACGGATGCGACGCTCGTTGGAGGAACCGAACAGCTTGCGGGCGACAGCGCCGATCATCGCATCATCCTTCTCGATTTCGGGCTGGCCGGCCAAGCGGCCTGATTGCGCACGATCGTTTCGGAAATCCGCTTCCCAATGCTGCGATCATGCTTTCGTCTTTTCTGCCGGCGGCGGCGCCCAACCGACGGAAAATGCGGGGCTATTCGGGCTTCTGCAAGGCGACTGAAGGTCCCAATGTCTGTTCGAGAGATAGGAGGGGGTCGATTTTTTGTCAATGCGACGCGGCTTATTCGGCGCTGCCAGACGCCGCCCGGATTCTGCCATTGCCAAGACCTGAGGATTCGGCGAGTGTCCGCCCGACCCCGGACCGCCCGCCGGCGTCCGACAAACCCACAATAACCCGGCGCAGCACCGCTTCGCCAAAGGATCGTGTTCATGGCTTCCATCCGCCCGCTCGGCCGCGCACTCGGCGCATTCGCGCTCGCGGCATTCCTCATCGCACCCGCCGTTGCAAAAGCGCAGGATTCCGACCCGGTCCTCGCCCGCGTCAACGGCGTCGATATCCATCAGAGCGACCTCGCGCTGGCCGAAGATGAGGTCGGCGGCAACATGCCGCAAATGGCGCCCGAGCAGAAACGCGAATACCTGATCACTTATCTCTCGGACATCGTCATTTTGGCGCAGGCGGCCGACAAGCAGAAGATCGGCGACCGCGACGACGTCAAGCGCCATCTCGCCTTCGAGCGCAATAAAGTGCTGATGGAAACGCTGCTGCAGGATACCGGCAAAGCGGCCTTGACCGACGACGCCATGCACAAGGTCTATGACGAGGCGGTCAAGCAGATGCCGCCGGAGGAAGAAGTCCACGCACGGCATATCCTGGTGCCGACCGAACAAGAAGCCAAGGACATCGAAGCCGAGCTGAAGAAAGGCACGGACTTCGCCACGCTCGCCAAGGAAAAGTCCAAGGACCCGGGCGCCGCCGATGGCGGCGATCTCGGCTACTTCACCAAGGACCAGATGGTGCCGGAATTTTCCGACGTCGCGTTCAAGCTCGAGAAAGGCCAGATTTCCGATCCGGTCCATACCCAGTTTGGCTGGCACATCATCAAGGTCGAGGATAAGCGCACCAAGCCGACGCCGACCTTCGACCAGGTGCGCGGCCAGATCGAGAATTTCGTCACCCATAAAGCCCAAGCCGAACTGGTCGAGAATTTGCGTAAATCGGCGACCATCGAGCGCCTCGACCAGCCGGCGCCGCCGCCGGACCCCTCGACGCTTAATCCCGCCGCGCCGGCGAAGAAGTGACCAATCTTTTGATTGGTCATGCCCGGGCTTGTCCCGGGCATCTACGTCTTTAAAACATGGAAACTGCAAGACGTGGATGGCCGGAACAATTTCGGCCACGACAGAAGGACTTTGCCGGTGTCTTCGCCCATCTCCCCCCTCGCTCCGAAATCGATTCCCACCATGCCGGCCGTCGCCGGCGTGCGCTTGGCGACGGCCGCCGCCGGTATCCGCTATCGGGACCGCACCGATGTCGTCCTGGCTGTTTTCGACGAAGGCGCCAGCGTCGCCGGCGTGTTTACGCGCTCGAAATGTCCGTCGGCGCCGGTGGAATGGTGCCGCGCCAGGCTTAAGGGTGGGCGCGCCCGCGCGCTGGTCGTCAATTCCGGCAATGCCAATGCCTTCACCGGCAAAAGCGGACGCGAGGCTTGCGCCTTTACCGCAAAGCTCGCGGCCGCCGCGGTCGGCTGCAAGACCGCAGAAGTATTTCTGGCTTCGACCGGGGTCATCGGCGAGCCGCTGCCGGCGCAGGCTTTCGACGGCGTCTTGTCAAAGCTCGCCATAGAGGCCACCGCCAGTGGCTATGCCGACGCCGCCGGCGCCATCATGACGACGGACACGTTTCCGAAACTCGCCACCGCACAGGCGCGGCTTGGCGGCGCGAGCGTGACCATCAATGGTTTCGCCAAGGGCGCCGGCATGATCGCGCCGGACATGGCGACCATGCTCGCCTTCGTCTTCACCGACGCGCCGATCGCGGCGCCGGCGTTGCAGACCCTGCTGCGCGAAGGCGTCGTCGACACATTCAACGCCGTCACCATCGACGGCGACACCTCGACCTCGGACACGCTGCTCGCCTTCGCCACCGGCGCCGCGCGCGGAGCGCCGCGCATCGCGCGAGCCCGCGATCCGCGTCTCCTGCCGTTCCGTAAGGCGCTCAACGGCGTGCTCGCCAATCTTGCCGAACAAGTGGCGCGCGACGGCGAGGGCGCACGCAAGCTGGTCGAGATCGTGGTCGAAGGCGCGGTATCCAAATCTTCGGCGCGCCGCATTGCGCTATCGATCGCCAATTCGCCGCTGGTCAAGACCGCGATCGCGGGCGAGGACGCCAATTGGGGCCGCGTGGTGATGGCGGTCGGCAAGGCCGGCGAGCCCGCCGACCGCGACCGGCTGTCGATCTGGTTCAACGGCATCCGCGTCGCGCATGATGGCGCGCGCGATCCGGCCTATGACGAGACGGCCGTCTCGGCGGCGATGAAGAAGCCCGAGATCGCGCTCAAAGTCGCGCTCGGCCTCGGCAAAGGCCGCGACCGCGTGCTGACCTGCGATCTCACCAAAGAGTATGTCGCGATCAACGGCGATTACCGCAGCTAGCGCCCAAAACGACCCAGATGCCCGCCGCGGTCAAACACATCCACACTTCGACGCTCGACATCGCCTATGAAGAAAGCGGCGCGGCGGACGGCACGCCGGTGTTCTTGCTGCATGGCTGGCCGTACGATCCGCGCTGCTACGATGAGGCCATCCCGGCGCTTGACGCCGCCGGCTGCCGCGCGATCGTGCCTTATCTGCGCGGCTTTGGGCAGACGCGATTTCTGTCCGCGCAAACGCCCCGCTCGGGCCAGCAGGCGGCACTCGGCAACGATTTGCGCGAATTGATGGACGCGCTCGCCATCGAACGCGCGTTGCTGGCGGGATACGATTGGGGCGGCCGCGCCGCCTGTATCGTTGCGGCGCTGTGGCCGCAGCGGGTGCGCGGCCTCGTCACCGGCAACGGTTACAATCTGCAGAACATCCCCGCCGCCGGAAAACCGCTCGATCCGGCGTCGGAGCACCGGCTTTGGTACCAATATTATTTCCACAGCGAGCGCGGCCGCGCCGGGCTCGACGCCAACCGCCGGGCCTTGGCCCGCTTGCTGTGGCAGCTGTGGTCGCCGCCGTGGAACTTCGACGACGCGACCTTCGAGCGCAGCGCGGTTTCCTTCGACAATCCGGATTTTGTCGCGGTGACCATCCAATCCTATCGCCATCGCTTCGGCTATGCGGCCGGCGATCCGGCGCTGGAGGAGATCGAAGCGCTGCTCACCGCACAGCCCAAGATCGCGGTGCCGACGATCGCACTGCAGGGCGCGGCCGACGGCGTCCAGCCTGCGGAGGCCACGACGGCACATGGCGCCTATTTCACCGGGAGTTTCTCGCGCCGTGTGCTGCCGGGGATCGGTCACAATCCGCCGCAGGAAGCGCCGCGGGCGTTTGCCGATGCGGTCTTGGAATTGATCGAGCCGGCGAAAGCCTGACCGGACCTGATACCTTTCGTTAACCAGTGCGCCGAATGCGGTAATGTAGAGGTTCGGGTTGAATATGCCTTTACCCTCCACTCCGTAGATTGAGGCAGGCCGTGAGCGTCAGACTCGTTCTCGTTGCCGCCTGCGCGCTGATCGATCCCGATGGCCGCGTGCTCATCGCACAACGTCCGCCGGGCAAGTCGATGGCGGGCTTGTGGGAGTTTCCCGGCGGTAAAGTCGAGCCCGACGAACGGCCCGAGCAGAGCTTGATCCGCGAGCTGAAGGAGGAACTGGGTATCGCCGTCAAGGAGGACTGCCTCGCACCGTTGACCTTCGCGAGTCACCTCTATCCCGACTTCTACCTGCTCATGCCGCTTTACGTTTGCCGGCGGTGGGAAGGCTTCGTCGAGGCGCGGGAAGGGCAACAGCTCAAATGGGTGCGACCGCAAGAGCTGCGTAATTTTCCGATGCCGCCGGCCGACGAACCGCTGATCTCGCATCTCACGACGCTGCTATGATCCGAACGCCAGAAGGGCTAAAGACCATGTCGAAGCTCGAAAAACTGCCGATCGTCGCCCTTGCTCTGCGCCTCATCCGGGACGAAGGCGGGGCGACTGCAATCGAATATGCGATGATCGCGTCGGGCATCGCGGTCGCCATCGCCACCACCATCGTGACCCTCGGCTCGAGCGTCAACGGCCTGTATTCGAGCGTGCTCACAGCGATGAAATAAGCCGCTCGCTTAGCGTTCCATCGCGATGGATCAGGCTATCGCCTTGAGCGTGGGATTGATGGAGGCAAGCAGCCCTTTGACTTCCGCTGCCGGCCGCGGCGGACTGAACAGGTAGCCCTGAACTTCGGTGCATCCTTCCAATTTCAATTGCTCAAATTGCTCGGCTGTCTCTACCCCTTCCGCAGTCGTGGCGATGCCGAGCCCGCTGCCCATCGCGATCACAGCTCGCACGATCGCAAGACTATCGTTGTGGCCCGACATGTCGAATATGAACGATTGATCGATTTTGATCTTGTCGAAGGGAAACTTGCGCAGATAACTGAGCGAGGAGTACCCGGTTCCGAAATCGTCCATCGATATTCCGACTCCGAGACCTCGTAATTCGTCGAGGATCGCGAGAGTCGCATCGCCATCACACAGCAGCGCGGATTTGGTAATCTCCAATTCCAAACGCCTTGCCGATAATCCGGATGCTGCAAGTGCTGACGTGACGGACAGCAATAGACCTTTGGTCTTGAATTGGATCGGCGACAGATTTACGGCGACCTTCACATTGCTCGGCCAAGTGGCGGCTTCCATACAGGCCTCACGCAGCACCCAGTCACCGATTGGGACGATGAGACCGGTTTCTTCCGCGACAGAGATGAATTCAAGCGGCGGGATCATGCCGCGCTCGGGATGATGCCAGCGGATGAGTGCTTCAAAACCTGTGACGCGCTCTGTCTGCATATCGACCAAAGGCTGGTAGAACAGCTCAAATTCGCCGTTCGCGATGGCTTTGCGCAGATCGATCTCAAGTCTCCGCCGCACCTGCATCCGTGCATCCATTTGCGGCTCGAAGAAACGGTAGAGACCGTGACCGTCTGACTTAGCGCGATACAACGCCATGTCGGCGTTTTTTAGAAGCTGATCCGAATCGAGACCATCGCCCGGCGCGAGCGCGATCCCAATGCTCAATTCGACCGTAACTAGATCACCGCCAAGCTCATAAGGGGCGCCGATTGCCTCGATGAGACGCGAGGCCAGCGCGGTCGCGTCTGTCGGCTGGGAAGTACCGGCTTGCATAATGGCGAACTCGTCCCCGCCAAGGCGGGCGACCATGTCGGTCTCTCGAACGCATTGGCGTAGCCGGCCTGCAACCGCCTTGAGGAGAAGATCGCCCACGGCATGCCCGTACGCATCGTTCACGTCTTTGAAACGATCAAGATCCAGGCAGAATACGGCTACTTGCTCCCCTCGTTTCAGCCTCGTCAGCGTCTCTCGCAACTGCTGGTAAAGCTTGGGTCGATTGGGCAATTCGGTCAGCGCATCGTGGTGCGCCATATACGCAATCTTCGCCTCCGCTCTTCGCCGCTCGGTGATGTCATTATGAGTGGCAACCCTGCCACCGGCACTCATGGGCGAATTAGTCACCAAAATCTCACGCCCGTCCGCCGTTTCGAGGATTGAAGTCATGACCTGACCCTGCGCCATCGCCGCCGCGAGATTCGCGCGATAGCGCTCAAGGTCGGGATGCACGAGTTCGCCAGCTTCGGCCCGATACCGAAGCAGTTCAGAAAATGAGCAACCCGGCTTCACGATCTCGCGCGACAATCCATACATCTTGATGTAGAGATCATTGCAAACGACGACCCGGTCCGTCGAATCAAACATTATGAGGCCTTGCGACATATTGTTGAGTGCCGTATCGAGCCGCTCCCTTTCCAGCGCCAAACTTTGCATGGACAAGCCATTTGCTCGGGCCTGCTGTCGCACGATCAGAAAAATCATGAGCGCGACCGTCAAGGCTGCAAGACTTCCCGCGCCGAGAAGTGTGTCTGTTTGTTTTTGCCATATGGCGAGCGCGGCATTGGTATCCACTCCGACCGATATGAACATTGGGAAGTCCGCGAGGCGGTGAATTGCCAGCAGGCGATCCCTGCCGCCAATTTGGCCGACGATGCGAGTTGTGGCGCTATCGCCGCCGCCTAGAGCGTTGAAGGGAGATAGAAAAATCTTTCCGATGAAGGACTCGGCTTGAGGAAACCGCGTCAGCAGGACGCCGTCACCGCGATACAAAGCAATTGAGCTGCCTTCGCCGAGCGAAACGGAGCTGAAAAACTTGTCGAAGTAGGACAGTTCGACGACTCCCAAAACGAGACCTAAAAACTCGCCATTCGCGGCCGTGACCTTGCGGGCGAGAAACAGCGTCCACGCGCCGTCGGTGCGATTGTGCCCAGGTAGACTGATGAACGACGTCAGCCCCGGAGCGGACTTAAGTGCTAGAAAGAATTCGCGATCGGCGACGCTGATGTCCGGAGCCGGCCAAAAGCGCGAGAAATTGAGCATCTGCCCATCGGCATTTATGAGCGAAATGGCATAGGCTTGGGTCAGGCCGGTGGTGCTGGCCTTGAGCATCTGATGCACATCTTTACTCGACATTTGGCGCGCATAGTCCCCGCTTGAAGCAATCTCAAGCGACTGGATCTTGGCAATCACGCTGCTTTGAACCAGGTCGATTGCCTGAAACGTTCGATCGAGCTGTTCGGCAAGTATCAACGCGGTGTTCTTGAGCTCGCGCTCACTTTCGGACAATGCGCGATCGCGAAGATTGCCGACCATTATCGCGGTGGCCGCCACAATCGCTGCAATGATCAGCACGCCGCAGAGGATGAGATAGCGGATAGGACGATTGTGCCAGGCTGCCAGACCGGAAATGGCGCGCAGACGAATTCGGCTTAGTTCTTGTTGCGACACGCTCCTACTCCCGTATCGGCGGGACCGCGGTCGCATCCGGTAGCCATTGCAGCGTTTGTAAGAAATTGTGACAAGTATCTAGAGACGGCGTTAAGCCTAGCAGGCAGCTGACTTCGGATCCTCGTCCGTTCATTTTGTACTCCGCGACCTTAAATTGCGATGTTATTTTGGACAACGCGTGATCGTCGAATTCGACCGATCGCCGGCAGTGTTACTTCCGGCGTAGTTAAGGATGAGATGATGCAGCCTACGTGGCATTACTCAGACCGCGGTTGCATGCGGTATCGAGCGCGAGAGTCACCCGAATCTGAGACAACCAGAACCGAAACGGCGCTAACGACGAGGCTTCTCACCCGTTGGAATTTCGCGCGTGCCCAGTGCATCGGCGAGCCGTGCTTGCGCCGCACCCGGCCGAAGCGGCTGCTGCTGGCTGGGATGCGGCGCCCAGCCCGACAGCCAAACGATCTCGAACGTCGCGCGCACGCGCCCGTCAGCGTCGGCGAAACGCTGCGCGTAGATCTCGGCCATTCGCATGAGCGTCGCCCGTTTGAGCGGCGCACGACGGCGGGCATTGAGCGCGTTGGTCGCGCCCATGCGCCGCAGATCGCGCATCAGGCCGAATGCGGAATCGTAGCGCACCGTCAGCCGGTCGACGTCGGTCACCGGCAACGCAAACCCCGCACGCTGCAGCAAGGCGCCGAGCTCACGCAGGTCGGCAAAGGGCGCCACGCGGGGCGAAGCCCCGCTTTCTATCTCGCTCTCCGCCGCGGCGAACGCTTGACGCAGCTCGGTCAGGGTCTCGCCGCCGATCAGCGCGGCAAGAAACAAGCCGTCGGGCTTGAGCGCACGGCGAATTTGCACCAGCGTTCCGGGCAGATCGTTGACGAATTGCAGCGCCAATGCCGACACGACGAGATCGAGCGTGCCGTTGCCGAATGGCAGCGCCTCTTCGTCGGCGCCGACAAGTTTTTCGGCGCGCGCCGCGCCAGCCGGCAGGACCGTTTCGGTCCGAATGATTGTGCCAATCGAGCCGAGACGGGACAGCGCCGCACGCACCGCCTCGCCAGGCGTGCCGAGATCGAGTGCAACGTCGAAACGGCGCAGCACCGCGGCAAGCCGGTCGGCAAAATCGGCCGCCGCGCGGTCGAGCAAAAACGTCGCCGGACCCAATGCCAGGGCGCGGCGGCGGCGGCGGCGAATGAGCGCGCGGTCGAAAATCACCGGGTCTTCGGTCATAATTTTGCTTGCGACGATGACATTTCCATCATAGCGCGATAGCGTGGCGTCATGACGCCTTCGGCCGGCATGACCTTGCCTGCGCAGCTCAAACGAGCCGCCGATGCTGTGCGCACGGTGCTGGGCACGGCTCTCGATCTCGCTCTGCCGCCGCTGTGCCCGGCCTGCCGCGAACCCGTCGAGGGCCGCGCGCTGTGTCCGGCGTGCTGGTCAAAACTTTCCTTCATCACCCGCCCCTATTGCGAGCGGCTCGGCATTCCGTTCGTGTATGACCCGGGACCGGGCATACTGTCCATGGAGGCGATAGCCGACCCGCCCGCCTACCGGCGCGCCCGCGCCGCGGTTCGCTTCGATGAAATAGCGCGGGCGCTGGTGCATGCCCTCAAATATGGCGACCGGCTCGACCTCGCGCCGATGATGGGGCGGTGGGTCAGCCATGCCGGGCGCGAGCTGCTGGCCGAAGCGGACGCGCTCGTGCCGGTGCCGCTGCACTGGCGCCGCTTGTGGGCGCGGCGCTTCAACCAATCCGCCATGCTCGCCGCCGCGATCTCGGCCGAAAGCTCCGTGCCGATCGCAGCCGGCGTGCTCAAGCGCGTCAAGCCGACCGCGCAGCAAGTCGGGTTGTCGCGAACCGAGCGCGCGGCCAATGTCCAAGGAGCCTTCCGGGTGCCGCCGGAGGCAAGAGGTGCGGTCGCCGGCCGCCGCCTGGTTCTGGTCGATGACGTACTCACCTCCGGCGCCACGGTCGACGGCTGCGCCCGAGCCCTGCTTCGCGCCGGTGCCGCCAATGTCGACGTGCTGATTTTTGCCAGGGTTGCCGACCCGGCGCGAACGTCCATATAAGCAATTCGCCGGAACTTACGCCGCATTGGCGAGAATCGTACGTACTAACATGGCCGCAATCGATATCTATACTATTGCCTACTGCCCTTATTGCTTCGACGCGAAGGAACTGCTCTCGCGTAAGGGTGTAAGCTTTCATGAGATCGACGTCAGCGCCAACCGGGACAAACGCAAAGAGATGATCGCGCGCGCCAACGGACGCAGTACTTTTCCGCAGATTTTCATCGGCTCGACTCATGTCGGCGGCTGCGACGATCTGTATGCGCTTGAAGACGCCGGCAGGCTCGACCCGCTGTTGGCGCAAGCCAATGAAGGGCCGGCCAAGAGTCCACCAAAGAGCCGCGGGCATGAGCGGAGCCACCGCATCCACTTTCAAGGTCGGCCTCGTTCAGATGCGGTCGGGGCTCGACCCGCAGCACAATCTTGGCGCGCTACTGACGGCTGTCGACGAGGCCAAGCGCGGCGGCGCCGATTATGTGTTGACGCCCGAAATGACCAATATCCTGGCGCTCAAGCGCGACCAGCTGTTCGACAAAATCGTCAGCGAGGAGCATGATCCGACGCTGGCGACGCTGCGGGAGCTCGCCCGCAAGCTCGGCATCTTCATCCATATCGGTTCGCTTGCCGTCAAGGCGTCGCCGGAGAAAGCCGCGAACCGTTCCTTCCTGATCGACCGCAAGGGCGAGGTGGCCGCCCGCTATGACAAGATTCATATGTTCGACGTCGATCTTGCCGGCGGCGAGAGCTATCGCGAATCCAACAATTATCGCGCCGGCGAACTTGCCGTCGTCGCCGATCTGCCGTGGGGCCGGCTCGGATTGACCGTGTGCTACGACCTGCGGTTCCCGGCGCTGTATCGCGCGCTGGCCGAAGCAGGGGCGTCGTTCCTGGCGATCCCCTCGGCTTTCACCCGGCAAACCGGCGAGGCGCATTGGCACGTCTTGATGCGCGCGCGCGCCATCGAGAACGGCTGTTTCGTATTCGCCGCGGCGCAAGGCGGCAAGCACGAGAACGGGCGCGAGACGTTCGGCCATTCGCTGGTCGTCGATCCGTGGGGCCGCATCCTTGCCGAGGGCGGCATCGAACCTGGCGTTCTGATCGCGGAGGTCGATCCGGCCAACGTCGCGGCAGCGCGGGCGCGGATTCCGTCGCTGCGTCATGGTCGGCGGTTCGAACTGGTCGAGCCGATGGCCGAGCCGACCTATCTGCACGCCGTGCGGGAGCCGCTATGATCCGCTACGCGCTGGCCTGCGAGAAGGGCCACAGCTTCGAAAGCTGGTTTCAGAATTCGGCCGCTTACGACAAGCAGGCCAAGCGCGCGCTGGTGACTTGTCCGATTTGCGGCTCGGCGAAAGTCGAAAAGTCGATCATGGCGCCGAGCCTTGCGTCGGGATCGGCATTCGCGGAGCCGACCATGCCGCAGCCGCCGGGCCCGTCGCCCGCACCGCCGGTTCCGACGCCGCCGCCGCTCCAGCCGGCGCCGATGCCGCCGATCCCGCCGAAGAGCCCGGTCGCCATGATGTCGCCGCCGGAGCGCGAATTGCGGCAGAAGCTGAAAGAGCTGCGCGACCACATCACGAAGAATGCAAGTTATGTGGGGCCGCGATTCCCCGAAGAAGCGCGCAAAATCCATTACGGCGAGACCGAGCATCGCTCGATCTACGGTGAGGCGTCACCGGAACAGGCAAAGGAATTGCACGACGAAGGCATCGAATTTCATCCGCTGCCGATCTTGCCCGACGACAAGAACTAAGCCGTCACGCCGCCGTCCCGGCAACGACCATGTAATTGACGTCCATATCGGCGGACAGCTGCCAGCGGTCGGCAAGCAGATTATAGATCACGCCGGTTTGGTTGACGATCTGCAGACCGCTTTGTTCGACGGCGATTTCAAGCTCGTTTGGCGTGACGAACTTGTCCCATTGATGGGTGCCGCGCGGCAGCCAGCGCAAAATGTATTCGGCGCCGACGATCGCCAGCGCGAAGCTTTTCACGGTGCGATTGAGCGTCGCGACAAAGAGGAGGCCGCCCGGCTTGACCATATTTGCAGCGACAGCGATGAACTGCGCGGCGTCGGTCACGTGCTCGACCACTTCCATGGCGAGCACCGCGTCAAAGCGTTCTCCGGCCGAAGCGAGCGCCTCGGCGCTGGTGTTGCGGTAATCGATAGCCAGCCCCGAGCGCGCCGCGTGCTGCTGCGCCACCGCGATATTGCGCTCCGAAGGATCGGCCCCGACGACCGCAGCGCCAAGCCGCGCCATTGGCTCGGACAAAATGCCGCCACCGCAGCCGATATCGAGCAGGCGCAGACCGGCAAGACTGTCGAGCCGTTTCGCATCGCGGCCGAAATGCCCGGCCAGGCGGTCGCGGATATAGGCCAGGCGGACGGGATTGAATTTATGCAGCGCCGCCATCGGGCCGCGCGGATCCCACCATTGCCCGGCGATGCGCGAAAATCGCGCGACTTCGTCCTCGTCGATTGAGCCTGCGGAGCTCTGTTGTCCGTCCATATGCAATCCCCGGTATTCCACCATTCTCGACGCGGCTCAACGGTCCAACGCGCGCCAAGGGGCGGCGGCCCACTCCGACACTGCGTCAATAAACACGCGTTGCACTCGCGTTCAACCTGGAAGAGGATATGCCCTGAAATCGCGTTAAGCATCACGCGAACTGGGAGGGAACAATGCAAAAGATCTTATGTGGCGCCGCCGGACTCGCGCTGGCGATTATGGGCCTCGGTCCGGCCAGCGCGCAGGATGCGGTCAATATCGGGATGATCAACGAGTATTCCGGTCAATTCGCCGATACCGGCGCCCAGATCGATCACGGCGTTACCCTGTATATGAAACAGCACGGCGATACGGTTGCCGGCAAGAAGATCGTGCTCATCCGCAAGGACACCGGCGGCATCGCACCGGATCTCGCCAAACGGCTGTCGCAAGAGGCCATCGTGCGCGACCATGCCGATATCCTCGGCGGTTTCTCGCTCACCCCCAATGCGCTGGCGGCCGCCGACGTCTCCGCCCAAGCCAAGAAGTTCATGGTGGTCATGAACGCGGCGACCTCGATCATCACCACCAAATCGCCCTATATCGCGCGGACTTCATCGACCACTCCGCAGCTCAACTGCACGCTCGGCGCCTGGGCGGCCAAGCACGGCATCAAGACGATCTATACGATGGTGTCCGACTACGGCCCGGGCATCGACGCGGAGAAGTGGTTCCAGAAATGCGCTACGGACGGCGGCGCCCAGATCGTCGGTTCGGTGCGCTTTCCGGTGGCAAATCCCGATTTCTCCGCCTTCATACAAGCCGCCAAGGACAAGGGTCCCGACGCTATCTACATCTGGATTCCCGGCGGCGCGCAGCCGGGCGCGGTCGGCAAGGCGCTGTCGGAGCGCGGCATCGACACCTCGAAAATAAAGGTATTGGGACAAGATGCGCTCGGCTCGGAAACCGCGCTGAAAAGCATGGGCGACGTCGCGCTCGGCATCATCACGGTGGCCGACTACGACTACAATCATCAGTCGCCGATGAACCAGGAATTCGTCAAGGCCTATAACGACGAATTCCATCGCAACCCGGATTTCTTTTCGGTCGGCGGTTACGACGGCACGCATCTGATCTATGCGGCGCTGCAGAAGACCGGCGGCCAGGCCGACGGCGATGCATTGATCGCCGCCGCCAAGGGCATGAGCTGGGAAAGCCCGCGCGGCCCGATCATGATCGACCCGGAGACGCGCGACATCGTCCAGACGGTCTATATTCGCCGCGTCGAGAAAGTCGGCAACGAATTGCGCAATGTCGAAATCGACAGCGTGCCGAACGTCAAGGACCCGGAGCATGCGCAGAAGTGATCCGGGCCACGTAACGCCGTGACACCAAGCGCGCCGTAGGCGCCCGGCCATGCTTTCCGTGTTCGGCATGCTGTTCGACGGCCTGGCTTACGGGATGCTCCTGTTCCTGATGTCGGTCGGGCTGTCGGTGACGCTCGGCATGATGAATTTCGTCAACCTGGCGCATTGCAGCTTCGCCATGCTGGGCGGCTATGTCACCGTCACCTTGATGAACGCGCTCGGCTGGCCGTTCTTGGCGACGCTGCCGGCGGCGTTCATCGCCGCCGCCGCCGCGAGCGTCGTGCTCGAACGGGTATTCTTCCGGCGCTTCTATAATGCCGGCGAGCTCAATCAGTGCCTGCTCACCATCGGCATTGTCTTCGTGTCGATCGCCGCTGCCGCTTACATCTACGGAACGGACCAACAGCCGGTGCAACTGCCGCCCTATCTGCAGGGCTCCATTGCCTTCGCCGGTTTGAATTTCGCCGTCTATCGGCTGTTTCTGATCGGCGCGGCACTGGCAATCACGATTCTGCTCGTGGTCACGGTGGAAGCGACGCGGTTCGGCGCGCAGGTGCGCGCGGCGGTGAACAATCAACGCATGGCGCGCGGGCTCGGCATCGACGTCGACGGCCTGTTCGCGATCACCTTCGCGCTGGGCAGCGGGTTAGCCGGCCTCGGCGGCGCGCTGGCCATCGCCATGCTCGGGCTCGATCCGTCGTTCGCCCTGACCTACCTGATCTATGTGTTGATCGTCGTTTCGGTCGGCGGTCTCGGCTCGATCGCCGGTTCGTTCGTCGCCGCTATGCTGCTCGGGGTGAGCGACATGGCCGGCAAGTACTACATCCCGGCGCTCGGCTCGGTGCTCATCTACCTGGTGATGATGATGATGATCATGTGGCGGCCGAACGGCCTGTTCGGGAGGCGCTAGTCGTGGCGAGCGAAACGATCACCGCCGCCGGCCCGCATGATTTTCTGCAAGCTCAGATCCGCTGGCGCTGGAGCGAGGTCGCTTTCTGGCTCGCCGCGCTCACGCCGTTCGTGCTGGCGCCGAATTATCTGATTCTGGCGAGCCAGGTCGCGATCACGGCCTTGTTCGCCCTGTCGCTCGACCTTATCCTGGGCTTTTCCGGCATCATCTCGCTCGGCCATGCCGCTTATTTCGGCGTCGGCGCCTATACCGCGGGCCTGCTCTCGGTCTGGGGCTGGGGCGAGCCGTTGTCCGGTCTGTTGATCGCCGGGCTCGCCGCCGGCGTGTTCGGCTATCTCACCAGCTTCATCATCGCGCGGTTTCGGCATCTCGCTTTGATCATGATCACGCTCGGTCTCGGCCTGGTGCTGCAGGAGGCCGCCAACAGCGCGAGCTGGATCACCGGCGGCTTCGACGGCCTGCAAGGCATCCATACCTGGCCGATCCTCGGCAAATTCGATTTGGATCTTTACGGCTACACCGCCTACAGCTACGCGCTTGCCGTGCTGTTTGTCATATTCCTCGTGGCGCGGCGGATCATCCATTCGCCGTTCGGCCTGGCGCTGCGCGGCATTCGCGAGAACGGCCAGCGCATGCCGGCGATCGGCGCGGCGACGCGAGCGCATATCCGCACCATCTACACCATCGCCGCCGTCATCGCCGGCGTCGCCGGCGCGCTGTTGGCGCAGACCACGGAGACCGTCTCGCTCGAAGCCCTGGGCTTTCAGCGCTCGGCCGACGTGCTGGTCATGCTCATCCTCGGCGGCACCGGCCGTCTCTACGGCGGGCTGGTCGGCGCCGCCGTCTATATGGTCGCGCGCGACCAGTTTTCCGGGCTCAATCCGCAATTCTGGTATTTCTGGATCGGCCTGTTGTTGATCGCCGTGGTGATGTTCTTGCCGGACGGCATTATCGGCGGGTTTGCGCTGTTGCTGCAGCGCGCAAACGCCTTGCGCATGAAGGCCGCGCCGTGAGCCAAAGCGCCCTCACCGCGCGCGGCGTCAATAAGAGCTTCGGGTCGCTGATCGTCGCCGCCGACGTCGAGATCGACCTGCCGGTGGGAGTCCGCTACGCGCTGATCGGCCCCAACGGCGCCGGCAAAACCACGCTGATCAATCTGATGACCGGCATGCTCCGCCCGGATGCCGGCCGCATCTTTCTCGGCGACGAGGACATCACCGCGCTGCCGCCGGAACAGCGGGTGCGGCGCGGGCTCGTTCGCACCTTCCAGATCAATTCGCTGTTTCCGCATCTCACCGCGCTCGAATCGGTGACGCTCGCGGTGTGCGAGCGGCGCCGCGTCGCGCGGCACCTGGTGGCGGCCGCTCACCGCCTATGGCGACGAAATCGACGAGGCCCACGACATTCTTGCCCGGCTGACGCTGGCGCCGATCTGCCACCGGCGCACCCGCGAACTGCCCTACGGTCAGCAACGCCTGCTCGAAATCGCGCTCGCTCTGGCGACGCAGCCCAAAGTGCTGCTGCTCGACGAGCCGGCGGCTGGCGTGCCGCGCGAGGAAAGCAAGGATTTGTTTGCCGCCATCGCCGGTCTGTCGCGCGACATCACCGTGCTGTTCATCGAGCACGACATGGATCTGGTGTTTCGCTTCGCCTCCCGCGTTATCGTCATGGTCGGCGGCCGCGTGCTGGTCGAAGGCACGCCGGCCGAGATCGCCGCCGATCCGCGCGTGCGCGCCGTCTATCTCGGCAAGGCGCGTCATGACGGCGCCTTGCAAAAAAGCCTGGCGGGCGGCGCTTCATGACCGAGCCGCTGTTGTCGCTTTCCGACGTCCGCGCCGGTTACGGCTCCGCCGTGGTGCTCGACGGCGTGTCGTTCGAGGTGCCGGAGCGCGGCGGCCTTGCCGTCCTCGGGCGCAACGGCGTCGGCAAGTCGACGCTCCTTCTCACCATCATGGGTTACACCCAAATCGGCCGCGGCCGCATTTTGTGGCGCGGCGAGGACATCACGGCGCGGCCACCGCACCGCCGCGCGCAGGCCGGCATCGGCTGGGTGGCGCAGGAGCGCGAGATTTTCGCCACGCTGACGGTCGAGGAAAACCTCACCGTCGCCGCGCGCGCGGGGCGCTGGGACTTGCCGGCCGTGTACGATCTGTTTCCGCGGCTTGCCGAACGCCGGCGCAATTTCGGCAATCAGCTGTCCGGCGGCGAGCAGCAGATGCTGGCGATCGCGCGCGCGCTGATGACCAATCCGGCGCTGTTGTTGCTCGACGAGCCGCTCGAAGGCCTGGCGCCGATCGTCGTCGACGAGCTTGCGGCAGCCATCGCCCGCATGACCAAGGAAGGCACATGCGCCTTCATTCTGGTCGAGCAGCACGTCGAGATCGCGCTGCCGCTGACGCAACACGCGCTCGTCCTCGAACGCGGCCGGATCGTCCACAGCGGCCCCTCGGCAGAACTCCTCGCCGACCACGCCACGCTCGACCGGCTGATCGGCCTGCGGCTGGCGGAGGGGTAGTAGGGGCGCCCCTTGTGGGCGCCCCCTGGCGAGGCCAACTTATCTCCCACAATGTGTGTCCATGAAGAAGATCGGTTTCCTGTCATTCGGCCATTGGACGGCCTCGCCTCAGTCGCAAACGCGATCGGCGTCCGATGCGCTCCTGCAATCGATCGACTTGGCTGTGGCCGCCGAGGCAATCGGCGCGGACGGAGCTTACTTCCGCGTGCATCATTTCGCCCGCCAGCTCGGCTCGCCCTTCCCGCTGCTGGCTGCCGCCGGCGCCAAGACCAAGCGCATTGAGATCGGCACGGCGGTCATCGATATGCGGTATGAGAATCCTCTGTACATGGCGGAGGACGCAGGTTCAGCCGACCTCATCGCCGGCGGCCGCCTGCAACTGGGCATCAGCCGCGGTTCGCCCGAGCAGGTGATCGACGGCTGGCGCTATTTCGGTTACGCCCCAGCCGAGGGCAAAACCGATGCCGACATGGCCAGACGCCACACCGAGGTGTTGCTCGAAGTGCTGCGTGGCGAGGGGTTTGCGCGGCCAAGCCCGCAACCGATGTTCCCCAATCCTCCGGGCCTGCTGCGCGTCGAGCCGTACGCGGAGGGCTTGCGCGATCGCATCTGGTGGGGCGCCGGTACCAACGCCACGGCGGAGTGGGCGGCCAAGCTCGGCATGAATTTGCAGAGTTCGACGCTCAAAATGGACGAGAGCGGACGCCCGTTCCACATCCAGCAGGCGGAGCAGATCCGGATGTTCCGTGCGGCGTGGAAGGCGGCCGGTCATGCGCGCGAGCCGCGGGTATCGGTGAGCCGCAGCATCTTTGCGCTCGTCGACGACCGCGACCGCGCTTTTTTCGGGCGCGGCAACGAGAACGACGACACGGTCGGCTTCCTCGGCGACAACACGCGCGCCATTTTCGGCCGCAGTTACGCCGCCGAACCGGACATCCTCATCGAGCAACTTAAGAAAGACGAAGCCATCGCCGAGGCCGATACATTGCTCTTGACCGTGCCTAATCAACTCGGGGTCGACTATAACGCCCACGTCATCGAGGCGATCCTGAAACATGTCGCCCCTGGCCTCGGCTGGCGATAATCTTGATGGATGCCGGGCGGCGAGAGCCGGTCCGCTACGCGCATAAATCTGAACGGGGAGACGACGCCTATGAAGACGATCCTGCGATTTTTGCTGGCGGCGGCGATCGGGCTCGGCATTCCGGCCTGGAGCCAGGCGCAAACCTATCCGGTGCGGCCGATCAAGATCATCGTGCCGTCGCCGGCCGGCGCGACGACCGACACGCTGGTGCGCATGACGGCGCAGAAGCTGTCCGAGAAATGGGGCCAGCCCGTGATCGTCGACAACAAGCCCGGCGCCGGCGGCAATATCGGCGCCGAAGAGGCGCGCCAAAGCCGCGCCGGACGGCTACACGCTGCTGTTCACCTATCCGGCGCCGCTGGTCGTCAACCAGACGCTTTTCAAACAGCTCGCCTACGATCCGGACAGCTTCGTGCCGATCGCGCTCATCGCCACCGTGCCGCTGGTGCTGGCCGTGCCGCCGAAGGAGGAGGCGACCACCGTCCGCAGCTGATCGCCTTCGCCAAGGCGCATCCCAACCAGCTGAATTTTGCCTCGCAGGGCTATGGCACCAGCGGCCATCTTGCCGGCGAACTGTTCAAAGCGATGGCGGGGATCGAGATCGTCCACGTCCCCTACAAGGGCAGCGCGCCGGCGCTGACCGACCTCCTCGGCGGCCGGATCGACATGATGTTCATCGAGCTCTCAACCGTGCTGCCCCTGATCAAAGCCGGCAAGCTGCGCGCGCTCGCCGTCGGCAGCGAACAGCGCAACCCGTTCCTGCCCGACGTCCCGGCCTTGGCCGAAGTGCTGCCGGGATATCAGGCGTCGACCTGGTTCGGCATGGTCGCGCCGCCGGGAACTCCGCCGGAGATCGCCGCCAAGCTGTCGTCGGCCGTCGCCGAGGCGATCCACCAACCGGACATGGCCAAGCGGCTCGTCGACATGAGCGCCACCGCGGTCGGCGACACGCCGGCGGAAATGGCGGTTTTTCTCGGCGGCGAACGGCAACGCTGGGGCGGCGTGATCCGCGCGGCCGGGGTCAAGGCAGAATAAGCGACGCTCGCGCCGCAGCACCCACCTTACGACGCTAAGCGCGCCGGCAATTTGACCGCCTGCGCCTTGGCAATTCCCTCAAGCTCCGTCCACAGCTTTGCCGGAATCGGAATGCCCGATTTGCGGCGGGCGGCTTCGGTGCGGGCGGAGCGCTCGCCGGGCAGCGTGATCTCGTCGAAGCCCGCCTGCCGCGGCAGCGCTTTGAGGATCCCGGCGAGCACATCGGCGTCGTGGGTGTAATCGGCGAGCGGCCGGAAGCTTGCGATATCGATGACGAACATCGCGGTATTGCCGGTGTTGCGGTCGCGCTTCTCCGGGCCGAGCGCGCGGGCCTGGATCGGCGCCGCGGCGAGCACGCTGGCGAGGAGTTCGAACATCAAGCCGAGACCTGAGCCTTTCGGCCCGCCGAGCGGCAGCAAAATCTCGGCCTGGTTCGGATCGGTGGTCGGCTCGCCCGCCGCGCTGAGCACCGTGTTCGGCGGCAGCGGCGTGCCGGTGGCGCGCGCCTGCAAAATCTTGCCGTTGGAGATGGTCGAGGTCGCCATGTCGAGCACGATCGGGCCGTTGCCGCTCGGCACCGCGATGGCGATCGGGCTCGTCGCCATGCTCGCCACCCGCGCGCCGTGATAGGCCATCAAAGCGGGCCCGGCGCCCATCAGCACCGCGGCAAAACCTCGCTCGGCGATCCATTGCGCATAGCGGCCGATGGCGCCGGTATGCGTGGTTTCGCGCACCAAGCCGAAGCAGATGCCGGCCTGCTTGGCCCGCTCGACCGCGAGCGCGGCGGCTTGCCATCACCGCGACCGGGCCAAAACCGTGGCCGCAGTCGAGCACGAAACTCGCGCCGCGGTCCTGTAAGAGCCGCGGCTTGATCTTCATATCGATCTCGCCGTTGTCGATGAGTTTCAGATAGCGCGGCAGCCGCGACACGCCGTGGCCGTCGCCGCCGCGCAGATTGGCCCAGACCAGGCCTGCGGCGACGACGGCGGCATCCTCGGCGCGCGCGCCTTTGGCGACCAGCACGTCGCGGATGAAGCGGCCGAGCTCGTCGTGGCCGACAAAACCCTGTCACTGCTCATAGATTTATCTCGCTCGTCATTCCGGATTGCCGCGCAGCGGCAAGTCCGGAATCGCATAATCACGAATTGTGGATATGGATTCCGGGCTCCTCGCTTCGCTCGGCCCCGGAATGACGAAGCAAATGATGAATACCGCATCGCGCGCACCGTCTTACTTGGCCGCCGGGAAATAGAGGTCGAGCCAATTGCGCAACAGCGACCACACCCGCGTCGAATTTTCCGCGAACAGGAAATGATCGAGCCCGCTGAACAGATGCAGCTCCGCGGGCTGGCCGGCGCGCTTGAACATCTCGATCGACTGCTCGGTCGGCGTCACCGAATCGTTGGCGGCGTGGATCAACAGCAGCGGCCGCGGCGCGATCTTGCCGACGACCTCCTCGGCGCGGAAGTCGAACATGCTTTGCGCCGTCTCGGCCGGAAACATTTCGACGGAATTCGGCGCCAGCATGCCGACTTTCTGCCGCTCCAGATTTTCGCGCACATGATTGGGGATCGGCACAATGTCGTAGCGCGGCACCATCAGCGATTGCCCGGTGCGGGCGCGATGGGCGCGGCCCTCTTCGAGCATCTTTGGTCGAATTTCGCCCAGGCTTCGGCGTCGGATGCTGGCCGCGGAATTTGCGCTCGCCGTGGCCCCAGCCGCCGTTGGAGACGACCGCGGCGAGGCGCGGATTGACGCCGCCGGCATAGACCGCGACCGCGCCGCCGAAGCTCGAGCCGATGGCGCCGATGCGGCCGGGATCGACGGCGGGATGATGGCTGAGAAAGTCGAGCGCATTGCCCAAATCCTCGACTTGTTCGAGACAGATGACGCGGCCGAACTCGCCTTCGCTCTTGCCGCAACCGCGCATGTCGAAGCGCAGCGTCACGTAGCCGAACTCGCTCAACACCCGCGTCGGCGCCAGCACCGTCGGGCTTTCGCTGTTGGAGCCGAAGCCGTGCAGCACCAGAAACGCGGCGCGCCGCTCGGACGGCCGCAAGCCCTCGGGCACGCCCAACACGCCGTGCAGGCGCAAGCCCGCGGACTGAAAACTCACCACTTCTTCTTTCATGATGCGCGAGAACGAATCTCCTCCATGCGATCGCTCTTTAAGGCTGGCGACCTTCGCCGAGATCGAATGTGCGAACTCCGTCCTGCCGGTCGGGAAGCTGCAACACTTCCGGGTTCGCCAGCGTTTGGCGGGCATTGTGGTAGCCGGCCATCCAGTGCTCTTCCATGGTGCGACGGGAAAACTCAAAGTCCTTGGCGATGCCTTCATAGGCTTGGGAGCGATAGATCAGGTGCACGATATTGCACACTTTGTCGTCGGCTTCCTGCGCCAATAGCCTGGCATCGGCGCTGTCGCGGAGGCCCTCCGGAAGCTTCTTGAGCAGGCTCGCCGCCGCAATCCGGAGTTTCTGCTCGTGCTTGTACTGATCCGTCGCCGCGCGGGTCCGGCTCGAATACACGATTTCCTTGTGGCGCACTTCCACTTCAACCATATCCTTCGGCAATTCGCCGCGCGCATTCCACAGATCGACCTGGAACGCCAGCGTGTCGCGCCGGGGCCGGAAGTCGAGCACCCATTGCAGCGGGGTGTTGGAGATCAACCCGCCGTCCCAGAAATACTGGCCGTCAATCTCGGTCGCCGGAAAGCCAGGCGGCAACGAGCCGCTGGCGACGATGTGCTCGACGCCGATCCGGTGCGTCGTGGTGTCGAAATAGGTGAAATTGCCGCTGCAGACATCGACCGCACCGACGCTAAAGCGCATGGCGCCGGCGTTGATACGGTCGAAATCGACCAGCCGCTTGAGCGTCGTCCAAAGCGGCGTATTGTCGTAGTAGCTCGCTTTGTCGGCGCGACCGCCCGGCCACAGCATCGCCGGCGGCATACGGGGCACGAAAAAATTCGGCGCGCCGAACAGCAGGATGCCCATGGCGCGGGCTTGATTGACGAATTGGTGGTTCACCTCGTCGCGCAATTCGACCGATTTGAAATAGGGAATTCCCAACGGCGAGGCGCTGACGGTCTCCCAGAATTCGCGCAGGCAATCGACGCGCCGCTCCGGCGCATTGCCGGCAATGATCGCCGAATTGATCGCCCCGATCGAGATGCCCGCGACCCAATCTGGATGCAGATCCGCCTCGGCGAGCGCCTGATAGACCCCGGCTTGATACGAGCCGAGCGCGCCGCCGCCCTGCAGCAATAACGCAATCTGTTCGAATGGCGTGCGTCTTGGCGGCAAGCCGGCAACTCCGTGGCGATTTGCCGCCAGCCTACGGTGCCTACGACCGGCTGCGGCAAGTCATTGTTGGTGACGGCGGCTGGCGACGGCCAGCGCTCATGCGTCAGCGGCACGACGAGCTTCACGCTGAGCCCCTTGCGCGAAAACGTGCGGGTCACTTCGCCGTTGAGCTGCCGTTCGATGACGAGATCGATCAGACGCGAGCCGAAGCCGACTTTCCGCGGCCGCCGCGCCGGCGGGCCGTTCTTCTCCACCCAGTCGAGGGTGAGCGTCATGCCGCGCTGCGTGCGGTCGACCGACCAGCGCAGATCGAGCTGGCCCTTGGAGCGCGACAGGCTGCCATGCTTGATCGCGTTGGCGGCAAGCTCGTGCAGCGCCGCGCTGAGATTGAAAACCGGATCCGGTTCGAGATCGATATTCGGCCCGTCGAGCGACGCCCGGTCGATGTAAGGACCGAGCACGACATAGATCAGTTCCATGATCGGGATCGATTGCCAGCCGCCCTCGGTGATCAGCCGATGGGCGTTGGCCATGGCCAGCACGCGCGCCTGATACTTGCTGGCGAGATCGGCAATGCTTTTCGAGGTCCGCGCCGTCTGCGAGAACAAGGCCAACAGCTGCGAGAACAGATTGCCGGAGCGATGGCGCATGTCGCGGATCATCAGCTCGTGGCGCTGTTCGAGCTGGCGGCGCTGGATGGCGCCGGCGAGCAGGTTGCCGGCGGCGGCGAGGAAGGCGGTCTCCTGCGCGCTGAACGGCCGCTTTTTCGCGGCGCAGACGCCGAGGATGCCATAGGCGCGGCCGTCGCGGCCGGCGATGGTCACGTTCATGCCGCTCACGCAGCCGTGGTCCTTCAAATATTGGGGAACTTCAAACCTGCGCTCGCCGGCAAAGTCGGCGATGACGACCGGGATGGAACTATCCAAGGTGAAGCGCGCGTAGCCGTTCGGCACGCTCGTCGTCAAAATCGTGCCGACCAGGTCGCTGTTCCAGCCGAAGCCGGCGCGCAGCATCAGTTCGCCATTGCCGGGCAAGAGCTCCAGGATTTTGACGAAGTCGACCGCCAGCGTCAGCGCGACCGTGCTGACGGCGTCGTTGAGGAGCCGCTCGAGATCGGGCTCGACGAGCGCCCGCTCGCCGAGCTGCGCCAGCGCTTCCTGCTGCCTGGCGCGGCTGCGCAGTTCATTTTCGAGATTGGCGATATTTTCCCGCACCGGATGGTTGGGCGTGATCTGCCCCAGCGCAGCAAACTCCGGTTCGATTGTGTCGGACTTGTTTTGATCAGGCATGCCCATGCCTTGACGCTTTCACTATTACCGCCAATGCATAAAGATCGTGATTGGTTGCAATAAAGAGAAGAGGCCGGAACCCGATTATGCCGGATTCCAGCCCCGCCAGGAAAGCCTCTTGGCTTGGTGCCAGGCTAGCTCAATAGACGCCGGCCGCGTGGAACCCGGACGGCGACGCGTTGCGCGAGTCCTGCCGTATGTCTTCGGTGGCGACGCGGTCGCCGGCGTCGATCGCGGCCTGCCTTTGGTCGTTCGGCAGCACCACGACCTTGGTGCCGATGCCGACGCGGCTATAAAGATCGATCACGTCGGCATTGAGCAGGCGAATGCAGCCGCTCGACATGTGCTTGCCGATCGAGGACGGATCGTTGGTGCCGTGGATGCGGTAATCGGTATTGCCGAGATACATGGCGCGGGCGCCGAGCGGATTGCCGGGGCCGCCGGCGACGAAACGCGGCAGATAGGGCTGCCGGGCGACCATCTCCGCCGGCGGAAACCAATCCGGCCATTCGGCCTTGCGCACGATGGTTTCGCTCCCCGACCAAGTGAATCCCTGCCGGCCGACGCCGATGCCATAGCGCAGCGCCTGGCTGCGGCCGAGCGTCAGATAAAGGTAGGCGTGCGCGGTATCGATGACGATGGTGCCGGCCGGCTCGTTGGTCGGGTAGGGCACCACTTGCCGCTGCAGCGAGGCCGACAGATCGCCGTCGTCGCCGGGCTGCTCGGCCGCCGGCGCATATTGCGGCTGCGCCGGGAAAGTCTGCGCCGCAGCGGGCGCGGCCGGGAGCGCCATCGCGCACGCGATCAGCGCCGCACAGAAAATCGTCGTTCGTTGCTTGGCCGGATTTGTCCACATGGCAGGCTCCCCTGTCGAAATGCCGTTCTCGATCGCAACAAGTGTTTGACGAAGTGGAAAGTTCCATGAGCTGCATCAAACAAACACAAAACAAACAAATAAACGCTCACGACGAGCGCCTGCTCGCTTGCGCGGCATTGTGCAAACCGGCCTAACTGCTGTTTTTTATGAGACGTGCGTCGCGCGCAATTGGTTCAGCGCAATACTGCGGCGGCGGCGAAGCTCCGGCCCATCGGCAATCGATGGATAAGGAATTCCCCTGACCGTTTACGGCTACGACAGACAGCGGCCGTAGATATAGGCCAGTCGCGGCGCCGAAACCGGCGAGAAGGCGGGATCGCAGCCGAACGGGATTTCGCCCGGCGCCTGCGCGCGAGCCGGGGATGCAAATATTTGGGATGCGAATTCCATTTGCCACACCGACGCATTGAGCGCGGCATGAACCGGCAGCCGATCGCCCTTGAACTCGCGGTTCACGGTGAAGCCGGGCGAAGTGGCAACGTAACCCGCCCCGGCGGTCGGAACCGCACTGAGAAACGGCAGGAGACCGAGGAAGAACAGCGCCAGCGCCGTCGCTCCCAAAGCGCCCACAAGGCGAACAAACAACCGGGCCATAGGACTTCTCCGCTCCGCCGATCCAGTCGTGCGTGACGACCGATCAGGCACACGAAAAGCCCCCCACGCCGATCACACCAACCGGCAAGACAACGGCCCAGTGCCACAACGGGTTCCGTCGGCCTGCCACAGTCACTGTGTCGTGATTGAGCGCGGAATGGTTCAGGCGCCGGACTACGGTCGCAAATCTTCATAGCCGGAATTTTCGCGCGGGATTTTGACGGGCGGGATTTTCACGGGTCTGTGACAAGCGTACCGCGAGGAACAAACCTGCCGATCCATGCTTGTTATGGCGGACGGCCATTCTTCCCCCCTCCCCCCGTGCTTGGCCGGCCATGTTGGGCGCAGCCGATATGCCGATCGGCTGCGCCCTAAACTTTTTCCCCGCACATTTTTGACGCAGCAGCGCCACTTTGCGGCGCGATCCGTCTTCGCGATCCAAAAAGAAAAATGGCCGGGACACGGCCCGGCCATTTTGCATCGCGTGCGAGGATTCAAAAATTACAGCGTCGCTTGACGCTCGGCCGGCTTGCGCTCGCGCTGCCGCGCCTTACGGCCGAAGAACAGCGCTTGACTGACCACCGCGGAAACGACCGCCACTTGGAACGGCTTGGCGATCAGGAAGGCCGGCTCCGGGCGCTGTCCGGTCAGGAAGCGTTCCGGATAGGCGGTAATGAAGATGACCGGCACCTCGAACGAGCCGAGCAGTTCGTTCACGGCATCGAGCCCCGAACTGCCGTCGGCCAGCTGGATGTCGGCGAGAATGAGTCCCGGCCGTTTCTGCTTGGCCAGCGCCAGCGCCTCGCTGTGGGTGCGGGCGATGCCGATGACATTATGACCGAGGCTTTCGACCAGGGCCTCGATATCCATGGCGATAAATGTCTCGTCCTCGATGATCAGCACATCGGTCGCGATCTCGGCGGCGAGTTCGCGGCCCGATTCTTCGACCAGCTCCCGTAGCGTCGGCAGGTCGCAATCGAGAACCTCGGCGGCGTCTTCCTCCGAAAAGCCTTCGAGCGCCACCAAGAGAAAGGCTTGGCGCGGCCGCGGCGTAATCTGGGTCAGGTGCTGCTCCGGCGGCAGCACCACCTCCCCGGCTTCGGCCTTGCCGTTGACCGCCACGGAGTTCCAGATTTTGGTGAACAGACGATAGAGCGCCACCCGCGAATTGGAGCCCGATTCCAGGATTTTCGGGCTGGCAATCAGCGATTCCACGGTAGCGACGACATAGGCGTCGCCTGAGGCCTGACTGCCGGTCAAGGCGCGCGCATAGCGGCGCAGCGACGGCAGGTGCTGGAGTACGGCTTGCGAAGTCGACAATACACCCTCCCCTTCCATAGTGCTGAGGTTACTGGCAAAAACGCTGCAGCACAAAAAAAGTTCCAATTCGGTTTGGGCAGCGGAACTATGGGGCCTGTCAGTGCGTTAGCGCAAGTTAACGGGATCCCAGGGATGGGTCGGCAATGGGCGAGTGGGGGAAAGACGACACGATGAAGCACCGCAAAACCAACCTTGAGCCGTTGGAGCCGGTCGCGGAGAAGCCGGAGAATCAGGATCCCATGGCCAGGCCAGCCGCCACGACCCACAAACCCGAAGCCCGTCTGGGCCGGGAAGTTCAAGCGCGGATCGGCCAGCAGCTGCGCGCCATGTACAACGACGTCGTCAGTCAGGGCGTGCCGCAGCACCTCGCCGATTTGGTTCGCCGGCTAGGCGACCAAGACCAGGATTGATGGTGGACCAGTCAGCAATGAAGCTCGACCCTGCGATACGCGATCAAGTCCTCGGCACTGTGCCGAGCCTGCGCGCCTTTGCCATCTCGCTGTGCGGCAATATCGACCGCGCCGACGATCTGGTGCAGGAAACGCTGTTGCGCGCGCTGGCGCATATCGACTCGTTTCAGCCCGGCACCAACATGCCGGCATGGCTGTTCACCATTCTGCGCAACCTGTTCCGCTCCGAATACCGCAAACGGCGTCGCGAAGTGGAGGACGCCGACGGCCGTTATGCCGAAACGCTGAAATCGCATCCCGAGCAGACCGGCCGGGTCGAATTCGAGGAATTCCGCACGGCGCTGGCGAAGTTGCCGTCCGATCAGCGCGAGGCGCTGATCCTGGTCGGCGCCTCCGGCTTCTCCTACGATGACGCCGCAGCGATCTGCGGCTGCGCCGTCGGCACCATCAAGAGCCGCGTCAACCGCGCGCGCACGCGCCTTGCCGACCTGTTGGCGATCGACAGCGTCGACGATTTCGGCCCCGACCGCGCCACCCGCGCGGTGCTCGCCGGCGGCGGCCGGAATTAAGCGTCACCCCTCACATATGTGACGGCAACCACAGCGCCAGAATCGGAAATGCGATCAGAATCACCAGCCGAATGAGGTCGGTGACGATAAACGGCAGCACGCCGATAAAGATCGTCGAAAAGCTCACGTCCTGCACCACGGTCTTGATCACGAAGACGTTCATGCCGACCGGCGGATGAATGAGGCCGAGTTCGACCGTCATCACGATGATCACGCCGAACCAGATCGGATCGAAGCCGAGCTGCGTGACCACCGGAAATATGATCGGGATCGTCAGGATGATCATGGCGAGCGAATCCATGAGGCAGCCGAGCACGATGTACATCAGCATGATCAGCGCCAGCACGCCGTAGCGGCCGAGCCCCAGGCCGGTGAGAAATTCGGTCACCTTTTGCGGCGTCTGCGTCACGGTGAGGAAATAGCCGAACAACAGCGCGCCGATCAGCACCGTCAATACGGCGGCGGCGGTGCGCACCGCCTGCAACAGCGAGCGGCGGATTTCCGTGCGCGATAGTTTACCCCGCGCCACACCGATGATGAACGCGCCGGAAGCGCCGACGCCGCCGGCCTCGGTCGGCGTGAACAGCCCGCCATAGAGGCCGCCGATGACGAGGAGGAAGAGCAGCAGCGTCGCCCAGATGTCGCGCAGTCCGGCGCGGCGCTCGGCCCAGCTGTGCCGCGGCGCCGACGGCAGAAAGTTCGGCCGCAGCTTGCCGATCAGCACCACCGTCATCATGTCCATGGCCGCGGCCAGGAGCCCCGGGATAATGCCGGCGATGAACAGCTTGCCGATGTCCTGTTCGGTGATGATGCCGTAGACGGCAAGCACGGTCGACGGCGGCAGCATGGCGCCGAGCGTGCCGCCGGCGGCAATCACGCCGGTGGCGAAGCTCTGCGGATAATTGTAACGCCGCATCTCCGGGTAGGCGACGGTGGCAAAGGTCGCCGCGGTGGCGACCGAGGAGCCCGAGATCGCGGCAAAGCCGGCGCAAGCGGCGATGGTGGCGATGCCGAGCCCGCCCTTAAAGTGGCCGACAAAGGAATTGGCGGCGCGAAACAGTTCGCGGCTCATCCCCGAATTGGACACGAAGGCGCCCATCAACAGGAACATCGGGATGACGCCGAAGGTGTAATCGGTCACCGTGCGCATCGAGGTCAGCCCGACGCTTTTCAGCGCCGGCGTGCCGCCGACCAGATAAGCGAAGCCGGTGACGCCGACCAGGCCCATCGCCATGCCGACCGGCACGCGCAGCAGCATCAGCGCGAACAGGCTGACGAAGCCGAGAATCGCGACGGCGTCGGGACTCACGGATGCCTCATGCGATGATGTCTCACTCGACCGGCTTGTACTGGTATTTGCCGCCGAGCAATTCGGGATGGAAGATCAGCCGGTAGGTCCGCACCGCAATCAGCAGGACCGCCGACACGTCGCCGATCCAGGCGACCAGGAAAAACGGCCATACCGGCAGCCGCAGATCGAAGGTCAGCACGTTGTCGGCATAGGTGCCGCGGACCTTGTCGAACAAAGTGTAGGTCTGCACCGTCACCACGAACAACAATACCAGTGTCGCGAAGACATCGATGACGCGCTGCATGCGCTCACCGACATTGGCATAAACCAGGTCGACGGTGATGTGATTGCCCCGGTACGACGTCGCGGCGATGCCCCAGAAGATGACAATGCCGAGCAGCAACCGGCCGAAATCGTAGCCGTCGGGAATCTGCACGCTGAAGAAGTAGCGCAGCATCACCGAAACGAAGATGTCGAGCGCGACGAGGCCGATGAAGAACGCGGCAATCAGCTCGATGCCGTCGATGAAGCGATCCATCGCATTGGGCTTGCGCGCCGTCGCGGGCGCGGCTGCTGCAGCGGCGGCAACGTCGGGTTCTGACATCGGCACTGGTCCCGTATGGCGACGGCGGCGGGAAACCCGCCGCCGCCCTCATTGCCTTCGCGTCGGTCAGAAGCCCGCGTTGTATTGGGTCAGTGACGCTTCCAGGCCTTTGTAGATCGCGTCGGGATCGCCGCCCACCTTCTTCACGCCGTCCGCCCACTTCTGCTTGAGCGGTTCGGCCGACTTCTTCCACTCGGCAAGCTGCTCGTCGGAGATCTTGTAGACCTCGTGGCCCGGCGTCTGCTGCATCTTGGCGAGGCCGGCGTGCTCGAAGTCGGCCCACGGGTCGGCGAATCGGGCGGCCCATTCGGACGTGCAGTGATCGTCGATCACCTTCTGCTGCGACGCCGACATGGCCGCGTAAGTGTCCTTGTTCATGATCCACGCGAACATCACCGAGCCGAGCGGCTCGTCCATGTCGTATTTGGTCACCTTGTCGATGCCGAACAGGAACATCGAGCCCCACGGGAAGGTGACGGCGTCGGCGACGCCCTTGGCGAGAACGTCCCGCACCTCCGGCGCGCTGGCCTCGACATTGGTGCCGCCGAGCTGCGTCACCCAGGCCGCGATGGTGCCTTGGGCCGGCCGCACCTTCATGCCTTTGATGTCGTCCGGCACCACGATCTTCTTATTGGTGGAGTGCCACGCCAGCGGATCGAGCACGAAGGCGAAGCAGTAATGCACGTCCTTCATTTCGGTCGCGGCGTATTGCCGGTACCAGGCGTCGACCGCGCGATTGCCGCCCTTGGCCTTGCCGACCAGGAACGGCAGCTCGCCCGCCGCGATGATCGGGAAGCGGCCCGGCTGATAGCCCGGATTGACGTAGGCGAAGTCGGCGATGCCGTCGCGCGCCATGTCGTAATGGTCGAACGCCTTGCCGAGCTGCTGCGAGGGATAGATCTGGTATTTGATGGTGCCGTTCGAGGCCTTCTCGATGTCGTCGGCCCAGTCCTGGATCGCCTTCTGCAACGGATGCGACGGCGGCACCCAGTGCGACAGTTTCAGCGTGAAAGTCTTGTCCTGCGCCGAGGCGGCGCGAACGCCAAGACCGAGCGCGAGGCCGCAGACGGCAAGAACGCATATTTTTATGAGGCGCATCCGAACTCCCCCCTTTGTCGCCGCATTGCAAGGCGACGTTAGTTTCAAAGCCAACTGTCGCATTTAATCGCAGAAACGGCCCGCTGTAAAAGCAATTTCAACGCGATCGCTAAAATTGTCGGCAACCGCTTGGCGGTTGCTACACGCTGATTTCGTTCCGCCGGCCGCGCAACGCGGCCTTTAACCGGACGGCAGCGACGGCCGGGTTAAGGCGTCTCCGAACAACAAAACCGGGAGAGAGCGCATCAGCGCCGGACCCGGGTGTTCAGGGACGTCAAAATGTTGCGTCGTGTGGCGGCATTCGCATTTGCCGCATGCATCCTGGTGTGGCCGGCAGCCGCCGGCAGCGATACCGACACGTTCTGGAGTACGCCATCGGCGGCGGTGCTCGCTTCGGCGACAGCGCCTGCTTTCGACGCCGGCGCAACAGCCAGTCGCTGCCGTCGCCGCCAATAGCCTGGCGGAAAATTCCGGCGGCAAAGACCAAGCGCCACTGCAAAACGCTTTGCGCGCCGAGGCGCCTACGCAGGCAGCAGCGGCCGACATGTCGGAAACGATAATCCTGCGCTCGCGCCCCTCGCCGCCGGCGTTGGCACCCGCCTTAGCACCCACGCAACGGCAAGTCGCCGCCGCCGGGCCGGCCGATAAATCCGACGGCAATGACCAAGCGCAAGCGAGAGAATAATCCGCGCGCCGACGGGATCTACGCGGATGGCGGCACTCGATCCGGCGCAACCGGAGAGCCCGCTGTCACCGCCGCCGCCGCGGATGTCGGAGCCGTTCGACCTCGCCGCCACGCCCGTCGCGTTCGGCGGGTCTTGACCAAGTGGCAGGGCGTCGAATCGAGAATTCGCGCCGACAATGAAATCTTCGCCGATTGCGCAAGCAGCAACGATCGCTGCCCGCAAGCGGCGCGAAATTTTCTCGCCATCGTCGCGCAAGGCCGCGCGCTGAGCGGCCTGCGCCCGCATCGGCGTCATCAACCGCGCCGTCAATATGGCGATCGAGCCGATGAGCGACATGGCGCAATGGGGGGTGCCCGACCGCTGGAGCCCGCCGCTTGAGACCTTCACCACCGGCCGCGGCGATTGCGAGGATTACGCCATCGCCAAATACGTCGCGCTGACCGCGGCGGGCATGCCTGCGCAGGACGTCAAGCTGGTGATCGTCCGCAATATCGCCGCCAACGAGGACCACGCCGTCGTCGCCGTACGCAATGGCGGCGACTGGATCATGCTCGACAATCGCTGGCTGACGATGGTCAAAGACGTCGAGATGCCCGGGATCGCTCCGCTGTTCGTGCTCGACGACGCCGGCGTGCGGGAGTTCGTGCCGCCGGCCATCGCCGTCGCCCAGCGGATGCCGGCGCCGGCCTCGTAACTTCTAAGGTAGCGCTATTTCGACTCGGCTTCGTAGACGCCGTCCCAATCCGCTCCGGGCGGCTCGGCGCGATAGGTGGCGATGCGCTCCTCATACATCTCGTAGAGACCCGCGACGTCGAATTCGTCGGCGATCTTGCGGCAGCGCGCGATCAGATTTTGCGCCTCATCCCATTGCTGCTTGCGGAAACGCGCCAGCATCTGGGCGTTTAGCTCGCGCAATTCGCGGCAGTGCGGATCCTGCTCGACCTCGGCACGGCCAAGCACCGCGAATACCGCCTCGGGCTGCGTTTTGCCCTTCACCTGGATCAGATCGATTTCCATCGTGGCGAATTTCTGCTTGGCGCCTTCGGCGGTACGCGAGCCGACCACCAACCGAAGGCGATAATCCTTGGTCCGCGCTTCGAGCCGCGACGCAAAGTTGACGGTGTCGCCGAGCACCGAATAGTTGAAGCGGAAATCCGATCCCATATTGCCGACGACGCACGGCCCGGTGTTGAGCCCGACGCCGATGCGCAGCGGCATATAGACCCCGCCATTGGCCTCGGCCTCGCGCTTGAGCTCGACGTTGAGCGCCGCGGCGCGGGCCTGCATTTCCAGCGCCGCATCGCAGGCATTGGCCTCCTGTTCGGCGTCATCGACCGGAGCGTTCCAGAACGCCATGATGGCATCGCCGATATATTTGTCGATGGTGCCTTTGCGCTCGATGATGGCGTTGGTCAGCGGCGTGAGGAAGCGGTTCATCAGCCGCGTCAGGCCTTGCGGATCGTCCTTGTAGTGCTCGGAGATGGTGGTGAAGCCACGCACGTCGCTGAACAGGATGGTCATGCGCCGCTCCTCGCCGCCGAGCACGAGCTTTTCCGGCGAGCGGGCCAGTTGCTCGACCATGTGCGGCGAAAGGTAATAGCCGAAGGCGGAACGGATCTGCTGGCGCTGCTTCTGCTCGCGAAAATAATTGACGAAGGTCAGCACCAGATAGATCAGCCAGCTCGAGATCAACGGGTAGGTGAAATCGATGAGCAGATTGTCCGCCTCGAACAAATAGAGCGACAGGCCGATCAGCCCGGCGATCATCCCGACGCCGAGGATCACGACGACGGTCGCCGACAACATCGGCGCCGCAACGATGATCGCCAGACCGATCAACACCGCGGCCGTCAGCTCGGCGCCGATGGCGTAGTCCGGGTGGACCAGTAGCGACTTGTTCAAGACGCTTTCGAGGATTTGAGCATGCACTTCGACCCCGGGCATCGCCGCCTCGACCGGCGTCGTCTTGAGGTCGAGCAGGCCGATCGCCGAGGTGCCGATGAGGACCAGCCTGCCGCGAAAGCGATCCGCGGGCACGGTGCCTTGCAGCACATCCTTGGCCGAAACGAACCGGGCCGGATCGTGCTTGTTGAAATGCACCCAGAATTGACCGTTCTGATCGGTCGGCACTTCGAGGCCCGGTACCGCCACGGACTGCACGCCGGCATCGTTGACGCGCACCAAAATGGCGCCCGATTGGGTGACGACCCGCAGCATCTCCATGGTGAGCGAGGGCACCAACGCGCCTTGCGCCTCCATGATCACCGGTACGAGGCGGATGATGCCGTCGCGCTCGGGATTGATCGAGAACAGGCCGCGGCCGGCCGCGGCTATCTCGATCGCTGGAACGTTGCGCAGGATTCCGGGAAAGGTCACCAGATAAGGCGCCGGATTGGGTCCGCGAACGGCGAAGCCGGTCTGCAGCGCCGCCTCACCCGGCGGCGTCGGGGTCGGGGTCGCGGCGCCGGCCTCACCGACTACGACGCGCGAATGCTTGATCGCATCGGCCAGAACGTCGTCGTTGCTCGGCAGGCTGTCGAGCTTGGCGCGGGTGTCGGCGTCGATACCGCGGAAACTCTGTTCGGCGATCGCCGGCGACATGCGGTCCGGTTCGGCAAAGATGATGTCGAAGCCGATGACGACCGCCCCCGAGCTGGGTGATGCGGGTGACGAGATCGGCCACGGTGGTGCGCGGCCACGGCCATTGCCCGATCGCCTTGAGGCTGGCCTCGTCGATATCGACGATGACGACCGGATAGCCGTCTTGCACGCGCGGGCGCAGGACCTGGTAGAAATCGAAGGTCCGCAGCCGCAGTTCCTCAAGCGGCCGCGGGTCGGCGAGCCGCAGCGGAATGAGCGCGAACAACAGCACGAGGCAAACCGCGCGCGCCACCCCGAACTGGCGCGCCCAGCCGGCTATCCTGGTCATGATCCTGAGAGTCCCCGCAACACGGCTGTCATTCTATCCCACTTGGCGGAGCGCGGCAGGATGGAATGACGATTATTTTTCCCGGAACGACCGCATCAGCTGGTCGTGCAAGGGCTTGATGAGATAGGACAGCATAGTGCGCTCGCCGGTCTCGATATAGGCCTCGACCGGCATGCCCGGAGTGAGCTTGACGTCGCCGAGCCGCTTGATCTCGTCGTCGGTCATGCCGATGCGGACCGTATAATAGGTGCGGCCGGTGCGCTGATCGGTGGTGGTATCGGCGCCGATCCGCACCACCTTGGCGTTGATCTCCGGCGTCGTGCGCGCGTTGAATGAGGTGAAGCGCAGCACTACGGGCTGATCGACCTGCACGTCGTCGATGTCCTTGGGATCGACTTTGACCTCGACCTGCAGCTTGTCGTCCTCGGGCACGATCATCATGGTCGGATCGCCGGCGGTGATGACGCCGCCGACGGTATTTGCGGTCATCTGGAACACGATGCCGTCTTGCGGCGCGCGGATGTCGGTGCGTTTGAGCTGATCTTCCGCGGTGATTTTGCGTTCGACGAATTCGCCGATCTTGCTGTCGGTCTCGCGCAGCTCCTTGGCGACGTCGCTGGCGAGGTCCGCATCGACCTGGATGATTTGCAGCTGCGTTTCGGCGATCTTGCCCTTGGCTTCCGCGGCTTGAGCGACGAGCTGGCCGCGCGCGCCCTCGAGCTGCGCTTCGTCGCGCTCGAGCGAGGTGAGCCGGTTAAGCTGCACCAAATTCTTCGCATACAGATCGCGGACGCCTTTGAGCTCCTGCTCGATCAGCGCGACTTCCTTGTCCTTGGCGTCCTGTTGCGCGGTGAGCCCGGCGATCTCCTGCTGCAACTGGGTGATCCGTTCCTGGAGCTGCTTTTTCTGGCCGGCGCGGTCTTGCCGCCGCAAGTCGAACAGCCTGCGCTCGCTCGCCAGCGCTCGGCTGCACGCCCGGATCGTCGAGATGGCCGGCGAGCTCTTCCGGCACGGCGACCGAATCGGCGCCGTCGCGTTCGGCGGCAAGCCGCGCTTTGCGCGCATAAAGTTCGGTAAGGCCCTTGGTGACGATGGCCAGATTGGCCTGCGTGACGGTCTCATCAAGTTGAATGAGAATTTGTCCCGCCTTGACGTGGTCGCCGTCATGCACGAACAATTTGCCGACCACGCCGCCGGTGGGGTGCTGCACCTTCTGGATATTGGAGTCGACGACGACATCGCCCGGCGCAATCAGCGCGCCGGCAATTTCCGCGGTCGAGGCCCAGCCGCCGAGGCCGAATGCCAGGACTCCGACCAGGACACTGCCGGCGATGATGTGCCGGCGGATCGATTCGTTGACGCTGTGCGCCGGGCCGGTTTCGCCGAACGCCCAGTGCAGTCCGGCTTTGGCGACGTCGATCGCCCCGACGACCGGCCGGGTCAGCCAAGCCAGCGTGGCGTTGCGGCTGCGCTTTCTGGCGCCACTCATCCTGCGCCTCCTTGCTCGGCTACTTTCAAGGCCCGCGGCGGCGCGCTCGGCGGCGTCAGGCGCGAGAGGATTTCCTCCTTCGGCCCGAATTGCTGCTGGCGGCCCTTACCCATGATAAGAATATAGTCGACGCCGGCGATTGCGCTCGGGCGGTGCGCCACCACGATGGCTATGGCGCCGCGGGCGCGCAGGCCGAGGATGGCTCGGGTCAGCGCTTCGTCGCCTTCGGCATCGAGATTGGAATTCGGCTCGTCGAGAACGACGAGGAACGGATCGCGATACAGCGCCCGCGCCAACGCAATGCGCTGCGCCTGGCCGGCGGACAGCGCGCTGCCCTGTTCGCCGACCATGGTTTCGTAACCTTCGGGGAGATTGATGACCAGATCGTGGACGCCGGCGGCCTGCGCCGCGGCGATGACCGCGTCCGGATCCGGCGGATCTTCGAACCGGGCGATATTCTGCGCCACCGTGCCGTTGAACAATTCGACGTCCTGCGGCACGTAACCGACGTGCCGGCCCAATGCCTCCGGCGACCATTGATCGAGCGTCGCACCATCGAGCCGGACAGTGCCGCGGACC
Source organism: uncultured Alphaproteobacteria bacterium (assembly GCA_963714345.1). GTDB lineage: Bacteria > Pseudomonadota > Alphaproteobacteria > Rhizobiales > Xanthobacteraceae > BOG-931. The sequence goes on from CAVQOD010000009.1 coordinate 70,685, forward strand.
GGCGCCCAGACCCCAACCAGCATGCGCGCCAGCGAGGATTTTCCCGACGCCGTCGGCCCGATCACGCCGAGCGCTTTGCCCGCGGCAAGCGTGAAATTGACGTCCTGGCAGACAATCCGTTGATGACCGGGCGGGACAACGGCTGCGTTTTGTACCACGAGCGTGCGCGCCGGCGGCTTGAGCGGCATCGGTTCGCTGTTAGGCGGCAGATGGCCGAGCAATCTCGACAGCCGTTGCCAGCTTTGTCGCGCCCCGACGAAACCGCGCCAATTGGCGATCGCCAAATCGATCGGAGCAAGCGCGCGGGAGCCAAGGATTGAGGCGGCGATCATGATGCCCGGCGTCGATTCCTGATCGATCACGAGCCAAGCGCCGACCGCCAGAATTGCGGATTGCAGCAACATCCGCAACACCCGCGAAAATGCGCCGAGTCCGCCGCCGACGTCGCTGGCGCGGCCGCTCGAATTCCACGAAGTTGCGATTGAGGTCGTGCCAGTGTTTGGAGATGCGGCCGGCCATGCCCATCGCCGTGATCGCCTCGGCGTTGCGCCGGCTCGCTTCCAAAAGCGCGTTGCGCGCCGCGGCGAATTGGGCGGCGCTGCGGGTCGGACGGCGGGTCTTTATCTCGGTCGCCACTGTCAGCGTGACAAGGACGATGGCGCCAAAGAGTGCGGTGAGGCCAAGATAAGTGTGGAACAGGAAACATATGGCGAGATAGACCGGCATCCACGGCAGATCGAAGAAGGCAATGGGCCCGCTGCCGGACAGAAAGCTGCGCACCGCATCGAGATCGCGGATTGGCTGGGTGCCGTCGCCTTTGGCGCCGATTTTGAGCGGCAGCCGCACGATCGCGTCATAGACCCGCAAACTCATGGTTTCGTCGAGGCTGCGCCCGACGCGCACCAGGATGCGGCTCCTGATCATATCGATCACGCCCTGCGCGCTGTATAGCCCGGCCACCAAGATCAACAGCCCGACCAGGGTCGGTATGCTGCGGCTGGGCAGCACCCGGTCGTAAATTTCGAGCATGAAGAGCGCGCCGGAGAGCATGAGGATATTGCTCATGCCGGAAAACAGCGCGATGGCGACGAAAGCCCGCCGGCAGGCGGCGAGCGCGGCGGCAAGTTCGGAACTGGCGGGCTGCTGCCGCAGCGGGCCGAGACTGTGGTTCATGGAACGTGCGTACCATCGTAGCGGGCGGCAAACCTCGCCCGCGTTTGGGAACGACCGGCAGCGACCAGCGTATGCCGGAACTTGCGATCCCCCGACCAGACAGGATCAGTATACTCTTGTTTCCATATAGTTACACCCGCTTTGCGGCGGGTTCACGGCCGTTAGTTAATGCACGGGCCGGCCGGGAACCATCGGCGCCCGGCACGGCGAAGGGTGCCGGCCAACGCCGACATCACTATTGCAGCGGCCGCGATGGCTTACCCCGTTACCACAACGGGCCGCCGCCGCGCTAGTGCCAGCGGCGAAGCACGGGCCGCGCATCACCAAACAAATATCCACGTCCCGGCGCGCCGACCCCTGAAATCCAGAGGCCGGCGCCGCGCAACGCGTATAAAGCAGATGTGCTGCTAAAAATCAGGAACGGGAGTCGAGCGAGAGCCCGATGCTGAAGGCCTTCTGGCGGGTGGCGCCCTCGGTCCTCTTCAGCTTCTTGGCAATTTGCGACGCCGAAGTTTTCTTGCGTGCCATCGTCTTCAGCTCACGAACTTCGCTTGAAGTCCACGAGCGCCGCTTTTTCTTCCTCTTGGCCATGATGCCTCCCTTTCAAAGAAAGCCAGCTTGTATCCCTTACGAATGTAAAAGAAAAGCCGTTTGGTTGGATGGAGATTACCTTCGAGCGAGCCGAGAGCCGCCACATATGCGATCACGGAACTCACCGCAATAGCGGTGATCGCAGATACGGCAGGCGAGTTAACAAATGCTTTTGTTAGATTGTTTTAGCGCGCCCGAGCACAGGATGCAAATCGAACGACCGTAAATATGCCGTTCCGGCAGCTTGAAATCTGACGCGGACCCGAAATGAACCCGCTGGCGAAGAGCAACACAGATGAGCAATGCCGGATGGCGGTCGCATGACAGGCGGCTGCCCGCGACCAACAAATCTCCGCACCCCGACATTATTGGGACCCGTTGCTGGTAGTATCTTTTGATGCGCCAACATCGGACGACGTCGGGAACATCATGGGAACACTTGTGCGTGCATTGTTGTCGTTGCTCGTCATTCTCGTTACGTTGGCTCTCGATCATTTGTGAAACCCCCGGCGCCGCCGGCGCGGTCATCAGCGCCGCCGCCGCATCCGGCTCCGACCCCGGCATTCGTGAAGCCAACGCCGCCGCCACCGCCGCACCCGGCGGCAAAGCCAAGCTGCCCGGCGGGCAAGACGGCCAGCCCAGCGGGGTGCAAATAATCAAACGCCCGGTTACGCTCGCCGGTTCGATCTTCGAGCCGGCGAGTGCCCCGATGCGGGTCGCGTTAGTTTCAGCGCTTAGCGCCATGGTGTTTGCTGTTGCCGGAAATGCCGGCGGCGCCCAGGTTCCGGGGCTGCCTTGTCACGGCGCGCAGCAGCCGAAACAGGTCGCCGAACTTTTGTTCGGCCGCGATGTCGGGCACCGCATCGGCGTCAGCGAAGGCGCTTTCGCGCGTTTCGTCGCCGGCGAGCTGACGCCGCGCTTTCCCGCCGGCTTGACGATCACCGATGCGATCGGGCAATGGCGCGATCCCGCGGGCGGCGCGCCGGCGCGCGAAGCGACAAAACGGGTCGAAATCGTGCTGCCCGGCAACGCCGACGATCAAGCCAAGCTCGACGCCGTCGTGACGGCCTACAAGCGCCAATTCCATCAGCACTCGGTCGGCGTCATTGTGCGGCCGGCCTGCGTATCGTTTTGATGCGGTCGGCGAGGCTGCAATGCGCAGGGGCTTGCGGCGTGCGGAGGTTGTTCTTAGCTTTGTCAGTAGCGGTCGAAAAAGCGCGGCAAACTGGGCGGTCAATGAATTCGTGCACGGACGATCTCAAGCTCGTCGCCCTCGACAAAGATGACATCGAGGTGGTGTCGGCGCATCTGCAGGATGCCATGGTCAAGGTCGCCGATATCTTTTGGCAGCCGCGCGAGCATCGCTTCATGATGGCGCTCAACCGTTTCGACTGGATGAGCGCGGTCGATGCCAAGACGGACGCCAAGACGGCCTTCAAGCCGGACAAGGCCGATTACCGGCGCTGCCGGACTGTATTGCGCTTCGAGCGCGTCAACGCCTGCAAGTGCCGTAATCTCGCCCAGACCAATAAAAAGGCGCTGCTCAATCTGCTCGCCGTCGAGTTTTCCGAGAACGATGCTCCGGCCGGCGTGGTGTCGCTGATCTTCTCCGGCGGCGCCATTATCCGTCTCGAGGTCGAATGCCTGGAAGCGGAACTGGCGGATCTCGGCGAAGTTTCCGTTGCGGCGCTGTGCCCGGACCATTTCACCGCCGGCTCGGCGGCCACCTGATTTAAGCGGTGCGCGGCCGCTGTGCCGCCGGCGTGGCAAACAGTTTCATCAGCACGGCGATGGTGGCGAGCGTCGCCACATAGACGACCAACTGCATGGCGGTCGGCTGATCGACATAGCCGATCAGCGTGTGCAGCGCCCGGCCCAAGAAGCTGGAATCGCTCAAAATCCAGGATGTGTTCCACACCGTCTGGTCGAGCGCGGTGACGATATTGGCCTGTTCGAGAAAAGCGATGGCCTGCGCCGCCATGCCCGCGGCAAGCAGCGCGATCAAGGCGCTGGTCACGCTGAACAGATAGCGCGTCGGGATGGTGATGAGGCCGAGATAGGTCAACAGGCAGACCGACGAGCCGAGCAATAAGCCGATGAACCCGCCGGCGACCATGGCCCAGCTGGCGCCGCCTTGCGCCGCGGCGACGCCATAGAGAAACAGCACGACCTCGGAGCCTTCCCGCAGCACCGCGATCGCCACCACGACGGCGAGGGCGAAAAGCGATTTCGATCCGGCCACCACCGCCTCGCCGGCGGCGCGCAGCTCGGCGACAAGCTCGCGGCCATGGTGCGCCATCCACACATTGTGCCAGGTCAGCATCAGCACCGCGAAACCGAGAATGCCGGCGTTGAACACTTCCTGGCCGCTGCCGCCGAACAGTTCCGACAGTCCGGTCGTGAACAGCGCCACGACGCAGGCCCCGAGCACGCCGGCGGCGACGCCGCCGGCGATCCACAGCGAGCGGCCGCCGACGCCCGCCGTCACGGCCATGACGATGCCGACGATGAGGCCGGCCTCGAAAACTTCACGAAACACGATCAGCAACGCGGCAAGCACGGCGACCTCACGATAAGATTCTCATTCGACGTTTCAGTTTCACGGCACCACCAAATAGCCCTGGGTTGCGTGGTGAAAGTCGTCGTAGAAATTATAACGGCCCGGCTGCAGCGGCCGCACATGGACTGCGGCTTGACTGCCGGCCGGAACGATCTTCTCGAAGTGCAGATCGGAGCTTTCGAACTCCGATACGATCGGATTGAGATTGCGAACGTCGATTTCGATGGCCTGGCTGGGCGGCGCATGCAACTCGGCGGGATCGAATTTTTGATCTTTGATCGTGAGCGAAAGCTTGACGGTGTCGTCGGCGCGCGCCGCGCCTGCCGTCAAAACAAGCGCCGCGGCGACAGCGAGCGATGCCGACAGCCGCCGGGCGAGACCTGGGAGCGCGCATAGATTCATCGCCGGCAAAGCACCTTTCAAAGCCCGTGACTGGATCAGTGAAGGAGTTGGGCACCAGCGGACTTTTTGTCAATCTAAAAGCGGAATATTAGAATTGTTATAATTTCAGAGGGCTGCTACTGAGCGCTGCAACGCCGGCAAAATCGGTATTGAACCAGCGCCGGCCGAAATCCAGTTCAGTATCATGGCAATCCACCTCGACAGTCGCGCCGGCGATTTTGCCCGAAAATTCCGGGCTTTTCTCGACACCAAGCGCGAAGCGGCGGCCGATGTTGAGGACACCGTCCGTGCAATCGTTGCCGACGTCGCCGCCCGCGGCGATCGCGCGCTCAGCGACTACACGGCGAAGTTCGACAAGCTCGATCTCGAACGCGCCGGCCTGCGCGTGACCGCGTCCGAAATCGCAGCCGCCGCCGCGGCATGCAGCCGCGAGGCGCTCGATGCGCTCGAATTCGCCCGCAGCCGCATCGAGGCTTACCACCGCCGGCAAGTGCCGCAGGACGATCGCTTCACCGACGCGCTTGGCGTCGAACTTGGCTCGCGCTGGACCGCGATCGAGGCAGTCGGCCTTTATGTGCCGGGCGGCACCGCCGCTTATCCGTCCTCGGTCCTGATGAACGCGGTGCCGGCCAAGGTCGCCGGCGTGCCGCGGATCGCGATGGTGGTGCCGGCGCCCGGCGGCAAGCTCAATCCGCTGGTGCTCGCGGCGGCGAAGCTTGCCGGCGTCGACGAAATCTTCCGCATCGGCGGCGCGCAGGCGATCGCGGCTTTGGCTTACGGCACTGCAACTGTCGCGCCGGTCGCCAAAATCGTCGGCCCCGGCAACGCCTATGTGGCGGCCGCCAAGCGCATCGTGTTCGGCAAAGTCGGCATCGACATGATCGCCGGCCCGTCCGAAGTGCTGATCATCGCCGACAAGACCGGCAATCCCGACTGGCTCGCCGCCGATTTGTTGGCGCAGGCCGAGCATGACGAGAGCGCGCAGTCGATACTGATTACCGACGACGAAGCGCTCGCCGCGGCGACCGAGCGCGCCATCGAAGGCCAACTGGAGGGGCTGCCGCGCGGCAAGATCGCCGGCGCGTCGTGGCGGGATTTCGGCGCTATCATCCTGGTCCGCGATCTCGATGACGCGGTCGCGCTCACCGACGCCATCGCCCCCGAGCACCTCGAAATCGCCGCCGCCGATGCCGAGCGGCTCGCCGGGCGTATCCGCAATGCCGGCGCGATTTTCATCGGCGCGTATACCCCGGAAGCGATCGGCGATTACGTGGCCGGCTCCAACCACGTGCTGCCGACGGCGCGATCGGCGCGGTTTTCCTCCGGCCTTGGCGTGCTCGATTTCATGAAGCGCACCTCGATCCTCAAATGCGGCCCCGAGCAATTGCGCGCGCTCGGCGGCGCGGCGATCACGCTCGGCGACGCCGAAGGATTGCAGGCCCATGCCCGCTCGGTCGCCATCCGGCTCAATCGGTGATGGCGCGAAAAGGCTCAGTAAAGGAAGACGCCGGCCGCCTCACTGCGGTCACGCTCGACGAAGCTTCGCTCGGCAGCTCCAATGACGACATCGAGCACGAGCGGCGCGTCGCCATCTACGACCTCATCGAGGACAACAAATTCCGTCCGGCCGGCCACGACGGCGGACCCTATACGCTGCAACTCGGTATCAGCGGCAGCCGCCTGGTGTTCGACATCCGGCTGGCGGACGGCGCGCCGTTGATCGCCCACATGCTGTCGCTGGCGCCGTTCCGCCGTATCGCCAAAGATTATTTCGTCGTCTGCGACAGCTATTACGCGGCGATCCGCACGGCGACGCCGGACCGCATCGAGGCTCTCGACATGGCGCGGCGCGGCTTGCACGACGAGGGCTCGCACTTAGTGTTGGAGCGGCTCAAGCGTAAGGTCGATCTCGATTTCGCCACGGCGCGGCGGCTGTTCACGCTGATCGCGGTCCTGCACTGGAAGGGCTGAGCATGATCGGAAAAGTGGATACCGGTTTCCCGCCTCGCGAAGCCCGCTTCGTCGGGCGAGCAAGGTCCGAGACCTATGCCGCCGAACGCCTCGATGCCGCCGCACCACTGGCGTCCTGTTCGCCTGCAGCCGCAATGCGGTGCGCTCGCCGATCGCGGCGGCTCTGTTCGGGCAGATATTCGGACGCGCCGTCTATGTCGGATCGGCCGGCGTGCGCAAAGGCGAGCTCGATCCGTTCGCGGTCGCCGCCATGGCCGAGATCGGGCTCGATATTTCGCGGCACAAGCCGACGACCTTCGAGGAGCTGGACGAGTGGGAAGGACTTAATTTCGATCTCATCGTCACGCTGGCGCCGGAAGCGCATCACCGCGCGCTCGAACTCACCCGTACCAGCGCCGTCGACGTCGAATACTGGCCGACCGCGGACCCGAGCGCGGTCGAAGGCAGCCGCGAGCAACGGCTCGACGCCTATCGCGCGGTGCGCGATCAGCTCTTGGCGCACATCCGCGAGCGGTTCGTCACGCCGAGGCACGGGCAATGAATGAAGCCGACAGCGCAGGGGCGGGTTTCAAACCCGCCCCTACGGCAGAGCCCCGCAGTTGTGAAGCGGCCCGTCATCCGCTAGGTTCCGCGCGAATTTTGGCCGAGACATTGCAAAATCTCTCCGTAAAATATGCCCGTAGGTCGTCGCGGCCAGACAGCAGCACTTTCCGGGAATCGAATGGCGAAGGAAGAGCTTTTGGAGTTTCCCGGTGTCGTGACGGAACTGCTCCCGAACGCCACCTTTCGCGTCAAGCTCGAGAACGAGCATGAAATCATCGCTCACACCGCGGGCCGCATGCGCAAGAATCGCATCCGCGTCCTCGCCGGCGACAAGGTGCTCGTGGAAATGACGCCTTACGATTTGACCAAAGGCCGCATTACCTACCGGTTCAAATGATCGGCCGCCAAAAACTGGTACTCGCTTCGGGTTCGCCGCGCCGGCTCTCGCTGATCAATCAGGTTGGCATCGAGCCGGATGCGCTGCGTCCGACCGACATCGACGAGACGCCGAAGCGGGGCGAGCTGCCGCGCGCCTGCGCCACACGGCTGGCGCGCGAGAAGGCGGAAGCCGCGCTTGCCATGGTGCGCATCGACGACGAACTCAAAGGCGCCTACATCCTGGCCGCCGACACCATCGTCGCCGTCGGCCGCCGCATCCTGCCCAAGGCCGAGTTGCTCGACGAGGCGGCGCAGTGCCTGCGGCTCCTGTCCGGCCGCAATCACCGCGTCCATACCGCCGTCTGCCTGGTGACGCCGAAGGAAACGTTCCGGCAGCGCTATGTCGAAACCCGCGTGCGCTTCAAACGGCTCTCGGACCAGGACATCGAGGCCTATCTCGCGTCCGGCGAATGGCGCGGCAAGGCCGGCGGCTACGCGGCACAGGGCATCGCCGGAAGTTTCATGGTCAAGATCGTCGGCTCCTATTCCAATGTGGTCGGCTTGCCGCTTTACGAGACCACGACGCTGCTCGATGGCGAGGGTTTCCCGATCCATTTCGGCTGGCTCAATACGCTGTGACCGTTGGCGCCTGCGGATCGCGCGCCCCATATGGCCGTCATGGCCTGACGGCAAAAATCGCGGAAAATGTCCGATCTGCGGCAAGCCGGCCGACGAAATGTTCCGGCCGTTCTGCTCAAAACGCTGCGCCGACGTCGATCTGCACCGCTGGTTCTCCGGCGTCTACGCCGTGCCGGTGACGGAGGACGAGGAAGAGGACGAGCGGCGCGAGGAGTAGCGGCGAGGCGAGCCTGAATTGCGCCTGCTCTTGCTCGCTCGCAATGACGGGCTCGCGGCGCCTATTCTGGACAGCCCGAAATCGAGCCTCTATAAGCGCGGCCCGTGGGCCCAGGTAGCTCAGTTGGTAGAGCACTGCACTGAAAATGCAGGTGTCGGTGGTTCAATTCCGCCCCTGGGCACCACAACATCGCCGCTTCGTCACTTTGTAGTCGCTCTCTCAACTCCCAGCATACTGGCGCCGATCCGCCAATTTTAGCCTGCTCAGGTCAAGAACGACGCTATTCTTTGCTTGCGGCCACGGCCCTTGTGTTGCTCGTCACTAACGGGGCAAGAGTACGGCCGGACCGTTCCATCGCTGGACCTTCTTGTGGGTCCGGACATGCCAAAGCCTGTTGAATTTTGACCTGTTGCGATTTGTAATGGCGAACCCGGGCTGAGGAAGCATGAGCGAGTCTAGTTCAAGTCGCGCATCCAGCGGCCTGGTTTCAGGTATTACGGCAACGGCGATCGTCATCGCCGACATGGTAGGCGTCGGCGTCTTTACCAGCCTCGGATTTCAGGTCGCCGACATCAAGTCCGGCTTCTCGCTGCTTTTGCTGTGGATCGTCGGCGGCGTCGCGGCGATCTGTGGGGCCTTCTGCTACGCCGAGCTGGCCACCATGCTGCCGCGATCGAGCGGCGAGTACAACTTTCTGCGCCGGATTTATCATCCGGCGTTCGGGTTTGTGGCCGGCTGGCTGTCGGCGACCGTCGGCTTCGCGGCGCCGATAGCGCTCGCTGCCATGGCGTTTGGCAGCTATTTCAAATCTATCGCGCCGCAGGCGCCGCCGCTGATGCTCGGGCTCGGCATAACCTGGCTCGCTGCCCTGGTGCACCTGAGCGGTTTTCGGTTCGGCAGCGCGTTCCATAACGTTTGGACAGTGCTCAAACTCATCCTCATTGTTGCGTTCATCATCGCCGGTTTCGCAATCGGCGATCCGCAGCCGATTTCATTTGCGCCGAGCTCCGCCGACCTCGCCGTCGTCACCGGCGCGCCGTTCGCCATAAGCCTTGTGTTTGTGATGTATTCCTATTCCGGCTGGAATGCGGCCACCTATATCGCCGGCGAACTGCGCGAGCCCGCCCGCAATTTGCCGCGCGCGTTGTTGGCGGGCACCGCAATCGTCATCGTTCTCTATGTCGGACTCAACGCGGTCTTTTTGGCCACGACGCCGATGCAGGAATTGACCGGCCAACTCGACGTCGCGGTGGTAGCCGGCAAACATGTGTTCGGCCCTTTTGGCGGACGCATCGTCGGCGCGCTGATCAGCCTCGGGCTGGTATCTTCCATCAGCGCCATGACGTGGATCGGCCCGCGCGTCACCATGACGATGGGCGAGGACATGCCCCTGCTGCGCCTGTTCTCGCGCAAGTCGAAGTACGGCGTGCCGGCCGTCGCCATTGTCTTTCAGCTCTTGGTCTCGAACTTGTTGCTGTTGACCCAGAGCTTCGAAGCGGTGCTGGATTTCATCCAGTTCAGCCTCGCCTTCTGCTCATTTTTTACGGTGCTCGGCGTCGTCAAGATGCGAATCACCCACCCAAATCTCTTGCGGCCGTATCGCGCCTGGGGTTACCCTTTGACGCCGCTGGTTTTCCTCACTGTGACCTTGTTCGTGATGTATTATCTCATCGTCAGCCGGCCGATGCAGTCTCTCGGCGGCGTCGCTATGATGTTGGCCGGCCTGGTGATCTATTATGCATCTCGCCTGTTATCGAATGTTCCCTCTTCCGACGTTTCCCGAACAGTACCCCTGAAGGCAGATGTCGTTGACCGTGCATAAATTGATCGCGGTCGCCCTTTTGGCCGGTGTCCTGGCCCTGACCACGGCGCCGGCTCGAAGCGCCGGGACGGCGAGCCCCGACGATACCGCGCACTTCCTTGCCGGCCTGCCGCTTGCACCCGATTCACCTCTCGCCGCGCTGACGAACGACCCGCAGTGGGCGCAGCACGCGCGCTCCTTCGATTCGATTTTCGCGCAAGAGGATCGGGCCACCCTGTCCAAGGTCCGCGCTTTCGCCGCAGCGCGGCTTGATAAGAATCAAAATACCATGCTGTACATGTTCAGCGGCCCCGATTTTCTCTACGCCACATCATTTTTTCCGCATGCCTCGACCTACGTGTTCAGCGGCCTTGAGCCGGTCGGTGACATCCCGCAATTGACGGAACTGCCGCGCGGCAGCGTCGATCAAACTCTGCAAAATCTGAAAGTCTCGCTCTATACGATTCTCAACCTCAGTTATTTCATCACCAAGAACATGCAGTCCCAGCTCAACGAAGGCCCGGTCTTCGGTACGCTGCCGGTCCTGTATGTCTTTTTGGCGCGGACCGGCAAGACCATCCACGAGGCGAGTTTCGTCAGTATCGACGCGCAGGGAAATTTCATCGCGCCGAACGAAGCGGCGTCGAAAGGCCCAAGCGAACGTAGCGTTGGCGAAGTCACCCGCGGGGTGAAGATTGTCTTTTCCGACGGGAGCGGCCCGAACCAGATGCTGTATTATTTCAGCACCGATCTATCCGACGACGGTGTGCGGCGATCCGGCTACCTCGCGTTCTGCGCCAAGCTCGGCGCCGCCGACAGCTTCATCAAGAGCGCGTCGTATCTCTTGCATACCGGCGGCTTCACCAAGGTCCGCAGTTTCCTGCTCGACCACAGCGCCACCATCCTGCAAGACGACAGCGGCATTCCGCTTGCTTATTTCGATGCCAAGAAATGGCGGCTGCAGCCGTTTGGGCACTATGTCGCCCCCCTCCCGATATTCCCGGGTGACTATCAGCCGAGCATGGCGGAGCTGTTCCGCACCGGCAATGCCATCCCGCTCGACTTTGGCATCGGTTATCGCTGGCAGCACAATGAATTGAATCTGCTGCTCGCCGAGAAGATCGCGCCGGCCGTGACCGAAGCCAGCATTAACCCTTCGCTAACCATTCCGGTGGATGGGGCGCCGGGGATTATGGTTGGCTCGCCTGACACTCCCGCTTGGGCGAAAGTGCATCCGAAGTTCGTCGCCAGCGCAGCAATAACGCCGCCGCCATTGCGCGATGCTCACAGTTACCTGTTCCCGCGGCGCTGAGCTGGCTGACAAGAGCGGTCAAAATAGCGACAAAATTGTCGCCGAAGCTGGGGTTACGTCGGGACGGGGAAAAATTGCCGAACCGGGTACTCAGCCCAGCGTTGCCTCAGGTGTCGCGCCGGCCGGTTATCGGCTCTGGCGCTGCGCCTCGCTCACGCCATTTCCATGTCGATCCGGAGCTGCGCCATCGCGGTGAAACGGTTGCTCTACCGATCGCTCACGCGCGCGGCGGTGAATTCCGGCGCGGCCGGTATGCCACAAGCCGCAAGCCCGCCACGCTGACGGACGCGCTACTCCATCTGATCGAGCAGAACCTGCCGCTGATCTCCAGCATGCTGATTGCCGTCGCCTCCTTGAGCTGGGGCTTGGTGCTCTACAATCAACTACACTCGTCCGGACTGTTCGGTCCACAATCGGCCTATTCGACGCCCGGCGACGCTGACGCAAATACCGCGAAAGCGGACTCGATGGGCACAACGATCTACGCGCGCGACAATCCGGCCGCCGCGAGCTTCGCCGCGCGTTATGATATGTCAGGAAGCCTCGGCAAGGCGGCGCCTCAGCCGGCACCTCACGGCGGCGAATCCGCCGCCAACGTCGTCGCCAAGGAATGGAGCTTCTTCCAGCCGACGCGTGAAGCTGAACGGCTGCAACCCGCGGCCGCCGCGCCCAAAGCGCCGGTCCGCATCGCATCAGCCGACCGCAGCGCGCCGAGCGCACGCGCCGCGCCGCAAACCGCACCGATTGCCATACCTCGTCTGCCCGCGACCACGGAGCCAAAGACGACGCTCGCCGATTTCGCGACGGCACCATTCCCTTATCACGGCACGGTACCGGGCTCTGACCGGCCGTTCCTCACTGCCGGCTCGCAAGAGCAGCGCGGCCACGTCGATTTCCGCGGTCGCGTGCTATGGGAATCGCAAACGTTCGGCGACGATCACGTACTCCTCCACATTCCGGCCGGATTCGATCCGAAGCTGCCGGCCGTCATGGTGGTGTTCTTCCATGGCCATGGCGCGACGCTGGCGCGCGACGTTCGCGACCGGCAGCGCCTGCCGGATCAGATCACGGCGGCGGGGACCAATGCGGTGCTGGTCGCGCCGCAGTTTGCTTACGACGCCGCCGATTCCAGTGCGGGAAAGTTCTGGGAGCCGGATGGTTTCAAGCGCTTCCTCGACGAGGCGGCGCAGAAGCTCGCCACGCTCTACGGCGATCCGCACAGTGCCGCGGCCTTCGCCAACATGCCGATTGTGATCGTGTCCTACAGTGGCGGCTTTGGGCCGACGTTGTCGGTGCTGGCGCGCGGTGGTGCAAACTCACGCATCCGCGGCCTTGTCCTGCTCGACTCGCTCTACGCCGGCATCGATGAGTTTGCCGACTGGATTGCCGCCAACCGCTCGGCCTTCTTCGTCAGTTCCTACACGCCGTACACGGCACGTCACAATGCCGATCTCGAGCATGCGCTCGCCGAGCGTTCGGTGCAGTACGGCTCCGAGCTGCGGCCGAACCACCTCCAGGGCATGGTGGCATTCCTGCCGGCCGGCGATGCCCCGCACCGGGATTTCGTGACCCATGCCTGGACTGATAATCCGGTCACGGACATTTTGGTGCGGATGGACGACATCGATCCGAAGATCGAACCCGCTGCGGTCACGGCTTCAAAACGCAACTGATCGGACGGGCGGAGCTCCGTTTCCGGCCAGGCTCCCGGCGGGTAGAGTTTCTTCGATCCGCCCCTGGGCACCACTCATTATCCACTCTCATAAATCCCGGTAGCCGAGCGGCAACAAGCGCGCCAAGCGCAACGCCCATCCACTCTGCCCGCTCTCGTCCGCGAGCAAGTCCTGACGGATCTCGATCAGCACGTGATGCAGGCCGCGGCGCTCGGCGTGCACCGGGATGGTGTAGTCGGTCGCGTCGCTCACGGTGTAGGGCGCATTTTCGCCGACCGTAAGTCCTGCTTCCGCGTTCAAGAGCGCGATGAGGCGGTGGGCGAAGCGCGGATCGCGATTGTAGAGCACGCGCGGCATGCCAGGGCCGCACCTCGTCTTTGAACACCGGCGTGAAGCTGTGCAGCGCGACCAGCGCCGCGGCACGGCCGGCCTGCCGCCGGCGCTCCAGCTCGGCTTCGATGCGCGTCGTGATAGGGCCGGAATATTTCGCGCGCGCGCGCGGCCTTGTTGGCTTCGTCGAGCCCGATATTGCCGGGGATCGCCGTCGATTCGCTGATCGTCCGGAATCGACGACGGCGCATCCAGCGGCCGGTTGCAGTCGATGACGAGGCGCGAATAGTTTTGCTGGATGAGCATCGCGTCGAGCGCATCCGCCAACAGGCGGCCGAGCCCGGCGATGCCGATATCCCAGGCGATGTGGCGCTGCAATTCCGCCTCGACGAGACCGAGCGCGGCCGAGCGCGCGCGGCATCAAATTGCCGGCATGATCGGCAACCAAGAGGAACGGCGATGTCGCATCGGCGTTGTAAACCGTCACCGGCCGCGGCTCGTCCGCGGCCAATAGTTTGTTCGTCACTTCATTCATCGATGCTCACGACCGCCCAAACATGCACGATATTTGGCCCAAGAAATGCATAACAAGGCATAGCATGCGGATGACGTCGTAGCACAAGTCAGGACGTCCGCCTTGGCCATCGAACGGGAAACCGCCGCCGGAGACCGAAGCAGTCAGCGATGAAGATTCGCGCCGGCTACGAGATTTCCTACGATTGTCCGCAACCGACGCCGATGATCCTGACGCTGAGCGTCCATCCGTCGCGCTTTGCCGATCTCATCACGCTCGATCGCATGCGGCTTGATCCGCCGATCGTGCCCAACACCTATCACGACAGTTTCGGCAATTTCTGCCACGTGATCCGCGCGCCCGCCGGCCGGCTGACGATGTCCGCGGATTTCGTTATCGAGGACAATGGGACGCCGGACGAAACGGCGCCGCAGGCGGAGCAGCATGCGCTGGAAGACCTGCCGGTGGAGGTTCTGATCTATCTGCTCGGCAGCCGCTACTGCGAGACCGATCGCCTGTCGAATACGGCGTGGTCGCTGTTCGGCCAGGTTGCGAAAGGCTGGCCGCTGGTTCAAGCGATCTGCGATTACGTGCACGATCGCATCACGTTCGGCTACGAGCATGCCAGCCCGACCAAAACCGCTTGGGATGCATACACCGAGCGGCGCGGCGTGTGCCGCGACTTCGCCCATCTCGCGGTCACGCTGTGCCGCTGCATGAACGTTCCGGCGCGCTACTGCACCGGCTATCTCGGCGACATCGGCGTGCCGCCCGATCCGACGCCGATGGATTTTTCCGCCTGGTTCGAGGTCTATCTCGGCGGCCGCTGGTACACCTTCGATGCCCGCCACAACACACCGCGCATCGGCCGCATTTTGATGGCGCGCGGCCGCGACGCCACCGACGTCGCGATCGTGACCTCGTTCGGCCCGTGCACGCTGGTGGGCTTCAAGGTGATGACCGACGAGGTCGCGCCGGACGCGCTGGCAACGGCATGACGAATGCCGACTGGCGCGGCGCTGCGATTGGTCCGGCAACCGCTTCACCTCGTTTCATGGCGGCGCGCGGCGGCGGCCAGCCCGAGCGCGGCGGCGAACGAGATCACGGCGCCGCTGGCCCACGGCAGTCCGCTGCCGAGCGCAAACAGCCAGGTTCCGATCGCGGGTCCGGCGGCGTCGCGCAGGTCGGACGCCACCGAGAAGGCCGCCTGATAGGTCGCTTGCGCGGCCTTCGGCGCAAGCTCGGTAATGACGGTTTGCACCAGCGGCCCATACAGCATTTGCGACAGCGCCAGCAGCGTCACCGCGGCGACAAGCGAGGCCAGCGCCGGCGAAGCGAACAGCAGCGCAAAGGCAACCGCCTGCATGAGGCCGCTCCACAGCACGATGGCGAAGCCGCTCAGGCGCGAACTCGCTTGCGTCAGCGGAAATTGCAGCACCACACCGAGCGCGCCGGCATAGGCGAACAGCAAGCCGATGCCCGATGCTGTGAGCGTGCCGGCGGCATCGGCATAAAGCGGCATCACCGCCTGGATCCAGCTCAGCGCGATTTCCAGCACGGCGACCGGCAGCAAGAGGCCGGCGAGACGGGAATCGCGAAAAACCGCAGTCAGGACAAGGAGAGATTCGTCGTCGTCATCGTCCGCCTCGCCGTTTGCGGATTTCGGCCGGGTTTCGTGCAGCCAGACGGCAACGACGACGGCGCCGACCAACAGCGACGCGGACGCGCCGAGGAAGACCAGGCGCAGCGAGTGCAGCGCCAACAGCGCGCCGAACGCGGGTCCGCCATGCTGCCGGCATTCGACATCACCCGCCGCAGCGCAAAATGCGCGCGGCGGCGTTTCGGCCGGCACGACGTCAGCGATCACCGTCGCGGCGGTCGGATGCAGGACGCTTTCGAACACGCCGATCGCGAGCAGCGCCGCCAGCGGCCGCGATCGCGCCGTGGACGAAGAACAGGCCGAGAAAGCCCAGACCGACGCCGGACGTCGAGACCAGCAATACCGGCCGCCGGCCGATCCGGTCGGCAATGCCGCCGAGAAATGGCGTCGCCAACAGTTCGCCGCCGGCATAGCAGCCGAGCAACAGCCCAATGAATTCGATTGTGATGCCGGCGTCCTTGTGCGCCCACAGCGCGAAGAACGGCATCAGAATGCCGTCCGCCGCCGCGGCGGCGAAAAACAGGAGCATGCCGATGCGGGCGGCGCGCGGCGCTTGCGCGAAGGTGGTGACGCCGGCAGTGAAAATATCGAGAATTCGCTTCACATCGAAACTCCCAACGCTCGAACGGTCGCCGGCGCGGGATGCGCAGCGGCTAGTCGGAGCGCGTTGGGTGACGTGAACGCTTACGGCGCGGCATGCCGCGCGACGTTGCCTTTAACGTGAAGCGTCGCGTGCGCAAGCGCCGGCCGATCGCCGCGCCGGTTAATTTTGGGCGGATCGACCGCAATAATGGATGGCCCATTCGACGCGAGGCATCAGATCGCCGGCAACACCGCGCGCGACAAATAGAGAAACAGCGCGACGCCAAGGAGGCCGATCAGCACGGCGAGTCCGACATCGAAGCGCTCGCCGGTGCTCGGCACCTCGGTGTCGCTTTCGATGTCCTTGGCGGTGCGGGCAAACCGCCAGCCGGCAATGGCGATCATGGCGATGCCGATGGCGATGAAGGCAAGCCCGGCGACGTTGGCAAAGATCTGGCCATGCGGGCTGACCTGCCGTTCCATGCGTCTGCGGCGCAATGGCCTGCAGGAACAGATCGAACCGTTCGATGACAAAGCCGAAGGCCATCACCGCGATGGCGGTGCGGACCCAGGCGAGAAAGGTTCGCTCGTTGGCGGCGTGGTCGCTGTAGCGCTTGATCATTGGATGGCCCCGGTGGATTGGCGATCCACGTTATAGCGCAACAGCATATTCCCGGCATCGACCGCCGGCCGCGGATGCGCGGGCGAGCGACAGAGACAAATATTGTCTGGCAACGCAACCGATTCATTAACGAGCCGTAAATTGCTGTCGGTTAGATAAGGGGCAAAGTGGACAATCGCAGGGCGGAAACGCGCGATGCCTGTTGTTGTGGCCGCATGCCTCGTCGTTTTGCTGGCAGGCGCGATCGTTCTGCTTTATCGGCCGAAGTAGCGGCAACAACCATATGTCGACGCTGGCACTCAACAATATGACCCAGGGCGTGGTGATGTTCGATGCCGCCGGCCGCCTGGTCGTCTGCAATGAGCGATATCTGACGATGTACGGATCTGTCGCCGGACATCGTGAAGCCCGGCGCCCAGCTCATCGACATCGTCCGTCATCGCTTCGAGATCCGGCAGCCTGCGACCGCGATCCCGCGCAGTATTGCGCCGAGCTCATGGACAGCATGACCGCCGGCAAAGATTGTGAGCTTCGTGACCGAAGCGCCGGACGGGCGCGCCATTTCCGTCGTCAATCGCGCAATACCCGGAGGCCGGTATTGGGTTGGCACCCATGACGACATCACCGCGCGGCGTTCCGCCGAGCAAAAAAGCGCGCTGCTGAGCGAGCAGGAAGCGCGCCGCGCCGTCATCGACGACGCCATCGCCTGGTTTCGCGGCAGCGTCGAAGGCGTGCTGCAAGACCGTCACCGACAGCGTTGCGGCGATGAAATCGACGGCTACCGCGCTGTCGGCAACGTCGAGCGAGACGCACCGCGCATACCGCCGGCGCGGTGCGCACCTCCAACGACGCGTTCGGCGGCGTCGAGAGCGCCGCGGCCGCGGCGGACGAGTTGTCGAAATCGATCGCCGAGATCAATCGCCAGGTCGTCAGCGCCAGCGAAGTGGTGCGCGCGGCGACCGACCGAGGCGCAATCGACCAACGAGATCATCGCCGGGCTTGCGCAGGCGGCGCAAAAGATCGACGACGTCGTCAAGCTTATTCAAAGCGTGGCCGGGCAGACCAATTTGCTGGCGCTCAATGCCACGATCGAAGCGGCGCGCGCCGGCGCGGCCGGCAAAGGCTTTGCCGTGGTCGCCTCCGAGGTGAAGGCGCTCGCCGTGCAGACCGCAAAGGCGACCGACGACATCGCCGCGCAGATCGCGGCGGTGCAATCCTCGACGCAAAGCGCGGTGCGCGCCATCGGCAGCATCACCGGCCGCATGGAGGAAATCCGGCAATTCACCACCGCGATCGCCAGGTCGGTCGAGCAGCAAAATGCGGCGACCGGCGAGATTTCGAACAACGTCGCGGCCGCCGCGGTCGGCACGCGATCGGTGGTTGCGGTGCTGCAACGCGTCTCCGGCGCCATTGCCGACATGCAGAGCTCGGCGGATACGGTCTTGACGGCGTCTGACCGCCGTCGAAAAGGCCGCCGAGAGCCTGCGCGGCAGCGTCGACGGCTTCCTGCGCAAAGTGGCGATATAGCCCGCCTAAGGTGCGCCCTGCCGCATCGGCTCGATCGCCACGCGCGCGAAGGTCGACATGATTTTCGCACCGGCGTGCAGCGAGCCGCGCAGCGAGCCCGCGACTTTCGATTCGCCGCCGAGGCGGCGCCGGTAGGCGACCGGCAGTTCGAGCACGCGCAAGGCCTGCGCGCGCCACCCGCATCTGCATTTCGAGGTTCCAGCCGTAGGTCATTTCGCGCATGCCGAGCGCCAGCAAGGTGTCGCGGCGAATGGCGCGGAACGCGCACATGTCGGTGTAGCGCACGCCATAGAGCAGTTTGGTCAGCCAGCCGGCGACGAGGCCGGCGAGGAGCTGATGCGAGGCCATGCTGCCCGGCTTCGCGCTCGCCGCGCGCGCGCGAGGCGATGACGAAATCGAAATCGCCGGCGGCGAGCGGCGCGACCAGCGCCGCGATGGCGGCGGGATCGTCGGCGCCGTCGCCGTCCATGAAGACGATGATGTCGGCGTCGTCGGCCGCCTGCGCGCCGGCGAGGCAGGCGCGGCCGTAGCCGCGGCCGACGTCGATGACTTCGGCGCCGGCGCCGCGCGCGCGTTCCTGCGTGCCGTCGCTGCTGCCGCCATCGGCCACGATCACCCGGTCGACGATATCGCGCGGCAATTCGGCGACGACGGCGGCGATGGACTCCGCCTCGTTGAAGGTCGGAATGACGACGGCCACGCGCGCCGCCTGCGGCGGCATGGCTACAGGCTCCAGCGCAATCCGCAGCTGGCGCAGGCCTCCGGCGGCTTGTTCGATTTGAGCGCCTTGCGGAAATCGGCGTAGGCCGGCCCGGTCCAGATTTCGCGCAAGGTCTGCTGGGTGGCGTCGCCGAGCGTGTAATTCTCGTAGCCGCGCTGCGAGAACGGCGCGATGCAGCACGGCAACGCGCGGCCGTTGGCGGTGAAATACATCACCGTCCACGGCCGCCGGCACAGCGACCAGGGCGATCCCGACCGGCCGAGCCATTGTCGCTGCGCTTGAGGCTGATGCCGGGTTCCGAGGCGCCGCCCGAGGCGCTGAACGTCGATGCCGAGCGTGCGGGCGAGCGCGGCGGCGCGGTCGATATGAACGGCCTCCGTCGCCGGACAGCTGCTCGTAAAGCGCCTGGTCCGGCCGCGCCATGCCGATGGCGTTGTCCTTGAAGAACACCAGCCGCTGCAGATGGACTTCCTTGACGCCGGTCTCGGCCGCGACGCCGGACGAAATCCGGCAATTCCTCGACGGTTTCGCGCAAGCCGGTGAGCCACGCCGACACCCGCGGCTTGAGCGTGGCCTTCGCGCTCCTGCAGTTCGCGGAAGGCGCGGACGTTTTTCAGGATGCGATTGAAATAGTTCTTGCCGCGAATGGCGAGATAGGATTTCGCGTTCGCCGCGTCGAACGAGACGCGCAACTCGTCGAGCCCGGCGGCGATCAGCGCCCGGCCGTTTTTCTCGTTGAGCACCGTGCCGTTGGTGTTGAACAGAACATAGGTGCCGCGATCCTTCAGATACCGCACCATGCGCGGCAAATTTTTGACCAGCATCGGCTCGCCGACGCCATGCAGCACGGCGCGCTGCAACTGCGGGATTTGATCGACGATCGAGGTGAACAGCTCCCAGCTCATGTCGGCCGGCGGCTCGAGCTCCTCGTAGGTGCGCGGGCAGGTCGTGCACAGGAGATTGCAGCGGTTGGTCGTCTCCAGATAAAGGCAGACCGGCTCGTGCTCGGGGATTTCGCTGTCCGTCGTCACGCTCTCGAAATAGCGCTGGGGATCGATCGCCCGTTTTGTCGCCGCCCGCTGCATGTGTCTCTCGCCTGGTGGCAATGACGCTTTCGTGTCGTAGCCGCCTTAGGCGCGCGCTTCGTCGATCTGCATGAGGCGGCCGATCCGGCCGCCGAAGTCGTGATCGCGCCACAGCCGCTGCATCAATTTCGCCGTCTGCACGGCATAATGCGGCGCATACGCGTCGCGCCGGCGTTCGTCCTCGCCGCTCAGTTCGGCATTGAGCCGGCGCAAGCCGTCGGTATCATCGACATCGTACCACACCGGCAGGGTATGAACCTCGAGACCGATGTCGCGGGCGCGTTGCAAGCGTCTGTTCGGCGACGCGCTCCGTGCTCCAAGCGATGTCTTCGAACATGCGGCGATGCGCGGCCTTGAGCCCAAGCAGATAATAGCCGCCGTCGCTGCGACGGACCGAGCACGGCGCGATCGCCCGGCCGCGCCAGCACCGCGGCGGTCTCGATCAGCAGTGCGGTCGGCAAAGTCGGACTGTCGGAGTTGAGCACTACGGCCGAAGCGTGGCCGCGCCTGAAAAAATCTCGTTCGATGGTGTGAAGGAGACAATCGCCGAAATTGGGCAGCCAAGCGCCGATCAAGCCGATCGCTCCCGGCAAGGTGTGGCGGAAGAAATCCTCCGCCCCGGTCGGTCCGTAAGCCGCGTAGCCGGCAATTCCGCCATGCGGCGCGGCGTGATCGGGCGGCGAGCAGCAGGTTATCGGCGACGTCGCAGAGGAATGCGGTATTGAGCGCAGCTGCTTCATCGAAGGTCAGCGGCGGCACCAGACGGGTCTTGGCGCGCCCTGGCGCCGACGCCTTTGCCATGAAAGCGATGCCGCAGGACGCCGTGGCTGCGGCGCCATATCGCAATCGGAAGTTGCCGTCAAATGGACGCACGCCATCCATGCGAAGCCCCCCTTAATCAATTCAGCAACGCAATATGATCTGCTTGCCAAAGCGGCCGGCTCAGCGCCAATCACTTCCGCCTCAGACCTACCAAGTGTCGAAACACCAAAAAGTTATCGCACTCACAAAGTCGTGATCGGACAGCCGTCGCTTAGCGGCGCGCCAACGCGATGCGAATGCTGTCGTCGTTCGGAACGGCCGTATCGCCGGTGTCCCGCCACGTCGGCGCGGCGGCATAGTCCTTCGGCGGCATATCGAGCGAGGCGAGCTGACGGCCTAAAATTCCCACCACCTCGATCGGCACGGCGACCGGTCGCGTGCCGAAGCCGAGGAAGCCGCCATAGGCAACGATCAGCTTGATTTTGCCCTGCCGGCGTGCGCACCACTTGCCGGACATGGCCGAGGGTGCGGCTGTCGTCGTCAAGCACCGGCAGACCGATCAGATCGCCGACGCGCACGGCTTGCGGAAATCGCCGGCGCATGCGCTCCTCCTCGGCCATATCCTGCGCCGCCATAGTCATGTCTTGCGCGCCCATGCCGGTTGGCGGAATCATCGCTTGCGCCACGACGAATGGCCGATCCAGCGGCGCCGAACGTGCCGGTGCGGCCGGTCCTGCGAGACCGCTTGCGCAGACAAACACCAAGCCGAGCGCATAAATTTGCATTCGCATCTGCCTACCTCCCGATCAAAAATGCCACGCGATTTTGTGAACCGGTCCGCCTTGCGTACCAAATACCGTAACCGTAGGGTCCCAACGTCGCCATCCCGGATTTCCGATGTCAACATTGTCGGTTACTTCAGACGCACCGCCGCCGCGCCTTCACCCGCTGCCGCTGCGCATCATGCACTGGATCAATGCCGCCGCCATTTTCATCATGATCGGCAGCGGATGGAAGATTTATAACGACGACGTGATCTTCGGCTTTCTGCATTTCCCCGACTGGATCGTCATCGGCAAGTGGGCGCAATACGGACTGCAATGGCATTTCTTCGGCATGTGGATTTTCGTGCTCAATGGGCTCGCTTATCTCACCTACGGAATCTCAAGCGGCCGCTTCCGGCGAAAGCTGTTTCCAGTTTCCGTGCGCGAACTTTTTGTGACGATCGGCGAGGCGTTGCGCTTTCGCCTGCGCCACGACGACCTGACGCATTACAATGCGGTGCAGAAGGTCCTCTATCTCGGCGTCATGCTGGTCGGCGTTCTGATCGTGATTTCCGGTCTGGCGTTATGGAAGCCGATCCAATTCTCCGAGCTGGCAGGGCTGTTCGGCAGCTTTCAGACCATTCGGCTGGTGCACTTCCTTTGCATGTCGGCCATCGTTGCGTTCATCGTCGTCCATGTGTCGCTGGCATTACTGGTGCCGCAGAGCCTCGTCGCCATGGTGACCGGCGGGCCCGTCGTCGATGACGACGAGCGCCGCGCCGCTGCCGTCGACCCTAAGCTCCAAGCCACGCCGTGAATCAAGCCATGAATCAAGCAATGATGCGGTGAAACGATGCCGATTCGATTTCCGACGCCGCCAATCTTGCGATCCCGGAGCGTGCCGGCAACGGCGCGGCCTTTGGTCGGCGAGGTCGATCGTCGCGGCCTCATTCGCGGCGCGGTCAGTCTTGTTCGCGGCGCGGTCAGTCTTGGCGCGCTCGGCCTGCTGACGGGCTGCGACGTCAGCGAGGAACCTCCCGTGCAATAGTTCCTGCGCGCCGTGTCGGCCTGGAACGACGGCGTACAGGAGACGATATTCCGGCCGAACCATCTGGCGCCGACATTCTCGCCGTCGCAGGTGGTCAAGCCGCCGCGCTTTAACGCCTATTACGATATCGAGGACGTCAAACCGGTCGACGGCGCGACCTGGCAGCTGGAACTCCTCGGCCGCATCGCCAACAAACAGCCGTGGACGGCGCAGCAGATTTACCAATTGCCGGAGCAGGACATCATCATCCGGCATGTTTGCGTCGAGGGCTGGGACTATATCGGACAATGGTCGGGTCCGAACCTGCGCGATTTTCTCGGCCGCGTCGGCGCCGACCTGACGGCCAAATACGTCTATTTCATCTGCGCCGACAACTATACCGAAAGCATCGACATGGCGACGCGCGCTGCATCCGCAGACCATCCTCGCCACCAAATATGCCGGCGACGTCATCACCGATCCGTTCGGCTTTCCGCTGCGGTTACGCACGTCGACCAAGCTCGGCTACAAGAACGCAAAATGGATCAAGGCGATCGAAGTCACCAACGATTTCCGCGAGACATTCTGGAGCAAGCAGGGCTTTAACTGGTTTGCCGGGATTTGAGTCGAGCGACTCGTCGCGTAAATCCGCCATTTTCCGGTCGCGCGTCTCTGCCAGGCGATAATCGGGGCTTGCGGCGAACGGATCCTTGGTCCAAGCGCCGTCCTGCGGCACGACGACCACCACATCGCAGGCAAATTTTGTCGCCATGGCGTCGATGTCGCTGGCGCTGCCCTGCCCGGCGAAGACGCGGATGAATTGCGCGTTGATCGCCTCGCGGCGATCCGGCGTCAACGGCGCAAAAGCAAGCGCCATTTCGCGGCCGGCAAAGCACGAACTGCGATCGGCCAACAGCGCCCATGACATATTCGCCGGCCACGGCGTCAAGTCTTGCAGATAAAGCGGATTGTTGGCGACGCGCGCGGTCGGCGCGGTATAGCGGCGGACCGCAGCCCATAATTCGGGTGCCTGCGCGAAAATTTGCGCGTCCGCTGCCGGCGATCCGATCATGTTATATCGCGCCATCGCGATGGTGTCGGGCAGGCCGAGTGCGAGGCCGCCCAAAGCCGCGGCAGCGATCAGCTTACGATGCGGAGCGCGCATCATTGCCGACGCCGCGCCAACGATCAGCACCATGGCGGCCGGCAAGACCGCGCGCAGGCCAAGATCGTTGTTGTCGCCCACGGTGCTGACCAGGAGCCACGACACCACAAGGCCGACGCCGGCGAGCGCGATGAAGATTGCAACGACGGTTTTTTCCAGTCCCGGCGCCAAGGTCCGCTGCGTCACGACGAGCGCAATCAAGCCGGCGATATAAGTCGCCGGAAATTCGATGGGCAGCAGAACGAGCCAATAAGCCGGCAGGTCGAGGACGCGGCGCAGCGTGCGCGGAAACAAATCGCCGAGTACGGCGAACTGGCCGATCACGATCGGGCTGCCGTCGCCACGCGCGGCAAGCGCGGCCGCTTGGTCGCGGATGAATGGCGCGGCAATCAAGGCGCAGAGTGCTGCGGCGGCGGCCAAGCCGGCGAAAACCGTCATGCGCCGCTCCCGTCGTACGCTGGGCAAGAGAATTGGCGCCGCAATCAACGCCGCGGCGATGGCCGTCACCCCACCGACAAAGGCGGAGCTTTCAAAGCTCGCAACGACGACCAGGACCAGGGTCAAAAACCGCGCGGCACTGGGTCGATAGGCGTAATGAGCGATGAGCACCATCGCCGCGACCAGGCATGACGCCGACATCAGATGTTGCGGCACCCAGGCGGACTGGAATAGCCAGCCGGCAAAGCCATTGGGCGATGCCATGAACGGCTCAAGCGAAAAGCTGCCGAAAAAAACGCTCAGCGTGGTGCGCAGCGACGCCGCTGCGGCGAGAGCGACGACCAGGATCGCGGCGCCCGCTCGCTCGCTGAGCCAGACGGCGACGCCCATCATCAAGGTCAGCGACGCGAAAGCGGTGAACCAGGTCAGGCCGATATCGGCTTCCCATCCACTGATGCGCAGCGGCAGCGCCAGCTCTGCGGCGCTGAAATGCCAGAGGTAATAATAGGCGAGCCGGCCCGGTGCGCCGATGGCGCCGAACACCGGGTCGATCGGCGGCAAGCCCTGCCGCGTCATGGCGTCGATGACGGCGATTTTGGCGTGATCGAATATGGGGTCCGCAAGGTGCGCGCCGCCTTCGGAAAATTTCGGCACGATCGCACTCGCCGGCACCAGAGCGAGAACCGCGGCAAGCGCGTAGGTCCATAATGGGATGCTCGGCTTTTGCCCCGCATCGGCGGTTGCGCTTGGCGTTATCAGTGCGCCGCCGGCGACGATAAGAAAAAGCGCTGCCATGCCCGCGACCGCAGGCGGCGTAAGCCCAATGAACGTCAGGACCGGCAGTGTCACCGCGCTAAACAGCGCCCACCCGACGACCGGCGCTGCGCCGAGCGCGAGCACGCGCGGCAGGACGTGGCGGCCAATCGCATAGCCGAAAGCGGTAAAGAACGCGGTCGCCACCAGCGCGCCAAAGGCAGCATTGACGACCGATGCCATCACAGAGCCAAGCCCCGACGCTCCTGGGACGGACTGCGTGCGCCGCCTGCGGCGCTTAGGCCGCCGCCTGCAACAGCAGTTCCACCTTCGGCCATGGATCGGGCGCGAGATTGCGGAATGGCGCCCAGTCGCTCTCGGTCATGCGGTCGAAAATCGCGGCTTTGACCGAGGCGCGCTCGCGCATCCGCGCCCACCAATCGCCGATCGCCGGATAGCGGTCCCACATGCTCGCGAGCTTGAGAAGTTCGAGGCGCAGGATATAGGGCACGACCGCACAATCCGCATTGGAAAAGCCCGCGCCGGCAAGATACGGGCCGCTTTGCAGCGACTCGCTCATCCATGCCAACAATTTTTTATGCTGGTTGATCGCATCGACGACGAATTCGGAATCGAGCCCGTGCTCGATGACGCTGCGCTTGTATTCGGCGCGGCGCTTGAGCGGCGATTTATTGACTTCGGCAAGCCAGGCCTCGCGCGGCAGCTTGAGAAAGTTCGGCCGGAACGCCGTCGCAAAGGTGAGGATCATGCACGAATTGTGCAGATATTCGTCGATCAGCTTATTAAAGAGCCGCACGCGATGCCGAAGCTTCGGCTCCTTCGGCATCAGCGGCGGAGCCGGAAAGGCATCATCGAGATAATACAGGATCAGCGACGATTCGATGATCGTGTTGCCGTCGTGCACCAGCGTCGGCACGACGCCATTCGGATTGAGCTTGAGATAGGCCGGGTCGAACTGGTCGCCGCGCAGGGTGAGAAGATGCTCCCGGGGCTGGAGGCCCTTCTCGTTGAGCGCGATGCGCACCTTCTGGGCACAGACCGAATTGATATTGTGATAATGTTCGAGCACCCCATCCTCCCGCCGCGTTCGTGGTCGGGCGGATCATGGTCTGGTTCACGGCTCAAGTCTAGGCGGCGCCTCGCCGTTCGTGCGGCCTGTCGGCGCATCGCACCGGTCGACGAAGCATTGCACGAGGCGTGAGCGATTACCGCGCCGCGATCCGCTGGCGCGCCGCACCTAACGAGCACCTGTTAGCTCGTTCCGCCGCTAATTTGGTTGACGATATCGGTCCACTGCTCGACCACTTGCCGCGCGTCGCGCACCGCCTCGGCGAATGCCTCTTCTTTTTTGTAGTAGTGACGCCACTGACCGGTATCGTACATTTCGACGAGATGAGCCAACGCCCGGCGGGCGCCGAACAGTTGCCGTTCGGCATGCTGGCGTTGCACTTCCACAGTCGCACTTTTGGTCATAGACGGGACTCTGCCGATCAGACGTAAAAATAAGATCAAAATCATCGGGTTACCGATAAAGGGCGCATTTACCGGTGCCGGCGCGGTTCGTTCGCTCGCCAGCTTGGTGAACAAGAGGTAAATCCCGATATCGGTGCGGGGCAGGCGGCAGTGCGAGACCGCTCTGGAACTCGGAGCTTGAACCGGCCTATTCTGCAGTCCGGAGAGGCAGACATGAGCGCTCCTGACCGGCAGAGCAGCGGATTGCACGACATCGTCGCGCGCGGCCTGTTTTTTTGCATCGCGATCGTCGCATTGCTTGCCGGCGCCGGCGTCGCCCATAGCGGTCCATGCACCGCACAGATCGCTGCGGTCGAGCAGCAGGTCCGCGCCAGCCCGCCAGGCCCAAAGAGCGGACCGACCTTTTCGCAAACGCTCGGCGCGCAGCTGCATCACCAGCCGACGCCGGAGGACGTCGGGCACGCGGAGCATATTGCGCGCAAAGACGCGGACGCCGCCCTCGAAGCTGCGCGCCAAGCAGATGCCGCCGGCAACGCGTCGGCTTGCAACGCGGCGCTGACCGAGGCAAAGCGGCTCTACGACATCGATCAGTGATTTGAGCGAATTCGGAAAGCGGGCGTGCTTCCTCAATACGCCTCTTCGGTGTAGATCGGATCGACCGAGCCGCCCCATGGGCCGTGGAATTTTTCCAGCAGCTCCTGCGCCGGCGTCGTGCCGCGCGCCAGGCGGTCTTCCAGGACTTCGAGATAGCGCGTCTCGTCCTGACCGCCGGCATCGAGACATTTGCGGCGCGCGAGCCCGGCGCGCGCCAGCTTGACAACTTCGTTTGCGATCTCAAACACGGTGCGGCCGCGGACCGTCGCCGCGAGGCCTTGTTTCGGCACGTCGTCGCGCAGCTTTTGCCGCTCTTCGGCGGTCCAGTCTTTGACCAGGTCCCATGCCGCATCGAGGCTGACGTCGTCATAGAGAATGCCGACCCACAAGGCCGGCAGCGCCAGCAGATTCGGCAGCGAGCCGGAATCGGCGCCGCGCATTTCCAGATAGCGCTTGAGCCGCACCTCCGGGAAGATCGTGCTGAGGTGGTTCGCCCAGTCGGAGATCGTGGCGCGCGCTCCCGGCATCGCCGGCAGCTTGCCCGCCAACAGGTCGCGGAACGATTGCCCGGAGGCGTCCACGTACTCCTCGCCGTGCTTGACGAAATACATCGGCACGTCGAGCGCATAGTCGACCCAGCGCTCGAATCCCATGCCCGGCTCGAAAGCCCAGGGCAGCATGCCGGCGCGCGCATTGTCGGTGTCGCGCCAGATTTCCGAGCGAAACGACAGATAGCCGTTGGGCTTGCCCTCGGTGAACGGCGAGTTGGCGAACAGCGCCGTCGCCACCGGCTGCAGCGCGATCGAGACGCGCAGCTTCTTGACCATGTCGGCTTCGGACGCGAAGTCGAGATTGGTCTGCACCGTGCAGGTGCGATACATCATGTCGAGGCCGAGCGTGCCGACTTTCGGCATGTAGGCGGTCATGATCTTGTAGCGGCCCTTCGGCATCTTCGGCATTTCGGCGCGCGTCCAGCTCGGCGTCATGCCGATGCCGAGAAAGCCGATGTGCAGCGGCTGCGCCACTTCGCGCACCTGCGCCAGATGCGCCATCAGTTCGCTCGAGGTCTGGTGCACGCTTTCGACCTGCGCGCCGGACAGTTCGAATTGGCCGCCGGGCTCGAGCGAGATCGCGCCGCCGCCGGTGACGTCGAACAGGCCGATGACGTTCGGTCCCTCCATGATCGGCTGCCAGCCGAGCAGATGCTGCATGCCTTCGAGCAGCGCGCGAATGCCGCGGCGGCCCTCGTACGGCACCGGCCGGTGGCCTTCGAGCGTGAAGGCGAACTTCTCGTGCTCGGTGCCGATACGGAATTGCGATTTGGGTTTGGCGCCCTGTGCAAGCCAATGCACGAGATCGTCGCGCCGCTCGATCGGCGTCAGGTCGACTTGATCACGCGCCATGCAGGGTCCCGGGAAAAATCGGCCGCGACCTTATACGCGGTACGCGAGGGAGGGCAATGCGGCGCTCATGACGTTTAGGCGACCGCCAAGCGTTGCTGCGGCGGAAAGCGGCGGTAGAAAGTGTCGCCCTTCTTCGCCATGTCGATGAGCAGCTTGCACGGCTTGAAGCGTTCGCCGTAATCATTGGCGAGACCGTTGCAGAGAGCGACAAAGGCTTGGGCGCCCATGCCGTCGATATAGGAAATCGTGCCGCCGGTGAAAGGTGCAAAGCCGAAGCCGAGGATCGAGCCGACGTCGGCTTCGCGCACGTCGGTGACGACCTTCTCCTCGATGCAGCGCGCGGATTCGAGCGCCTGGATCGCCAAGCAGCCGGCGCTCCAGAACGGCAATATCGATGGTGTCGGGATCGAGCTGTTTCGGCTGCAGATCGGCAAGCCCCGGCCACAGCCGCTTCGGCCCGTTCTGCGGATAATCATAAAAGCCCTTGCCGTTCTTGCGGCCGTAGCGTCCGCGCTTCTCCACCATCTCCTCGAGCAGCGCCTTCTGCTTGAGATCGATCATCTTGGCGCCGAGATCGGCCTCGGTGGCTTTGAGGATCTTCCAGGCCAGATCGACGGCGACCTCGTCGTTGAGCGCCAGCGGCCCGACCGGCATGCCGGCCATGCGGCCGACATTCTCGATCATCGCCGCCGGCACGCCTTCGGTCAGCATCAGATGGCCTTCGCGGATATAGGTCCCGACCACCCGCGACGTATAGAAGCCGCGCGAATCGTTGACGACGATCGGCGTCTTGCGGATGGCGCGCACGTAATCGAGCGCGGCGGCGAGCGCCGCGTCGCCGGTTTCCTTGCCCATGATGATCTCGACCAGCATCATGCGTTCGACCGGCGAGAAAAAATGGATGCCGATGAAGCGGGCGCGATCCTTGAACGCAGCGGCCAGCGAGGTGATCGGCAGGGTCGAGGTGTTGGAGCCGAAGATCGCCTGCTCGCCGATCACGTTCTGCGTCCGCGAAATCACCTCTTCCTTGACCTTGCGATCCTCGAACACGGCTTCGACGACCAGATCGCAATCCTTCAGCTCGACGAAATCGGCGGTCGGCTTGAATGCGCGCAAGCACCGCGTCGCGGTCGGCGGCGGTGGCGCGGCCGCGATTGACCTGATCGGTCATCAGCTTCTGCGAATGCGCCTTGCCCTTTTCCGCGGTTTCCGGATCGCGGTCGATCAGCACGACGTCGAGCCCGGCGAGCGCGCTGACATAAGCGATGCCGGCGCCCATGAAGCCGGCGCCGAGCACGCCGATCTTTTTCAGCGGCTTCGCCGGAACGGCCGGACGCCGCGCGCCCTTGTTGAGCTCCTGCATCGAGACGAACAGCGAGCGGATCATCGCCGCCGCTTCCGGCGAGCGGAGAATTTTGGCGAACCAGCGCGATTCGACGCGCAGCGCCTGATCGATCGGCAGCTGCAAACCCTCATAGACGACCTGCAAGATGGCGCGCGCGGCCGGATAATTGTCGTAGGTCTCGCGCCGGTAGATGGCGTTCGCCGGCGGGAACACCATCATGCCGGCCTTGGAATAGACCGGGCCGCCCGGCAGCTTGAAGCCGTCGACGTCCCACGGCGCTTTGGCCGTGCCGCCGGTCTTGATCCAGTCCTTCGCCGCTTTGATCAGATCGCCGTGCGGCACCACGGCGTCGATGAGCTTCATCGCCTTGGCGCGATTGAGCTGCAGCTGATCGCCCTTGAGCAAAAATTGCAGCGCGTCGGACGGCGGCAGCATGCGCGCGATGCGTTGCGTGCCGCCGGCGCCGGGGAACAGGCCGATCTTGATCTCGGGCAGGCCGAGCCGGGTGCGGCCGTTGTCGGCGGCGATGCGGTGATGGCAGGCGAGCGTCAGCTCGAAACCGCCGCCCACCGCGGTGCCGTTGATCGCCGCGACCCACGGCTTGCCGCAGGTCTCGATGCGGCGGCACAGCAGCGACAATTTGCGGCTCTCCTCGAACAGCCGCGCATTGGCCGCTTCCTCGCCTTGCGACGCGACGAGATCGGCGAAATGTGCGGCTCAAGCTTTCCAAGCATCGTGAGATCGGCGCCGGCGCAGAACGTATCCTTGCCCGAGGTGATGACGACGCCCTTGACGGCGCCGTCGGTCGCCAGTTCCTCGACGATCGCCGACAGCTCCTCGGTAGCCGCGGCATCGATGACATTCATCGTGCGCCCCGGCGCATTCCAGGTGACGAGCGCAATGCCGTCGCCGTCGATGTCGAGCGTGAAATTGGCAAAGGTCGTCTTGCTCTCAGCCATAGGGTTCGCCGTTCTTGTGGGTGTAACGCATGCCCTTATCGTCGCGCACCACCATCAGGTCGACGTCGGGATAGTCGACGCGTTCATGCTTCGAGCGCGTGCCGATTTCCAGATAGACGGCGTCGCGGTTGCTCGGTTGACCAGCTGATGGCCGTTGCGGCTGTTGGCCTTGAAGCCTGCGGCATCGCCCGGCTTGAGCACGGTCTCGCCGTCGTCCTCGATCAGCACCACTTCGCCTTCGAGGATGTAGACGAACTCATCTTCCTTCTCGTGCCAGTGCCGCAACGCCGACGCCGCGCCGGGCTTCAGCGTCGTCAGATTGACGCCGAACTGGTCGAGGCCGGCGGCGTTGCCGAGCCGCTTGCGTTCGCGGCCGACCACCACGCGATCGAACGGCTGCGGATAACCGGTGCGGGTGTCGACCGGAAGCTTGGCGATGTCGATTTTCGGCATCCGATTCACACCCGCTCGATGATGGTGGCGGTGCCCATGCCGGCGCCGATGCAGAGCGTGACCAGCCCGGTCGAGACGTTGCGCCGCTCCATTTCGTCGACCAGGGTGCCGAGGATCATCGCGCCGGTGGCGCCGAGCGGATGGCCCAGGGCGATGGCGCCGCCGTTGACGTTGACCTTGGCCGCATCGAGGTCGAAGGCCTGCAGATAGCGCAACACCACCGAGGCGAAGGCCTCGTTGATCTCGATGAGATCGATATCGGCGAGCGTCATGCCGGCGGTTTTGAGCACTTTTTTGGTGACGTCGATCGGACCGGTCAGCATCAGCGCCGGATCGGAGCCGATATTGGCGAAGGCGCGCACGCGCGCGCGCGGCTTCAGTCCGGCTTTCTGCCCGGCCTCTTTGTTGCCGACCAGGACCGCCGCGGCGCCGTCGACGATGCCCGAGGAATTGCCGGCGTGATGGACGTGATTGACGTATTCCACTTCCGGATGCGCCTGGATGGCGACCGCATCAAAGCCGCCCAGTTCACCCATCTGCACGAAGGAGGGCTGCAACGCGGCCAGCGACTGCATCGTCGTGCCCGGCCGCATGTGCTCGTCCTTGGCCAGGATGGTCAGCCCGTTGACGTCCTTCACCGCCATGACCGAGTGGTTGAAGCGGCCTTCCTCCCATGCCGCCGCCGCGCGCTTCTGGCTCTCCACCGCATAGGCGTCGACGTCGTCGCGCGAAAATCCGTATTTGGTCGCGATCAGGTCGGCGGAAATGCCTTGCGGCAGGAAATAATGCGCGACCGCGATCGACGGATCGACCGCCCAGGCGCCGCCGGCCGAGCCGATGCCGACCCGGCTCATCGATTCGACGCCGCCGCCGATCGCCAGCTCCTGCTGCCCGGACATGATCTGCGCCGCGGCGAAATTCACCGCATCGAGGCCCGAGGCGCAGAAGCGGTTGATCTGCACGCCGGGTACGCTGTCGCCAAAGCCGGCGACCAGCGCCGCGGTGCGCGCGATATCGGCGGCCGCCTCGCCGACCGGATCGACCACGCCCATCACCACGTCATCGACCAGAGCGGTATCGAGGTTATTGCGGCTCTTGATGGCGCCAAGCGCTTGGCTCGCGAGATTGAGCGCGGTCACTTCGTGCAGCGAGCCGTCGACCTTGCCGCGGCCGCGCGGCGTGCGCACGTGATCGTAAATGAAGGCGTCGGGCATGAATTCCTCTCAAACTTCACCGCGGACGCGAAAACACACTCAACGAATAGCTAGAAGGCCTCGGCCGGCAATTCCATGGTCGACGCCGCGCCGGCCTTGATGCGCGCCAGATGCGTCGCCGACGCCGGCAGCATCCGCTCCATGAAAAAGCGGCCGGTCGTCGAGCCGCTCCGCCATCCGTCCCGCCGCGCCGTCTCCTCCATTTGCCGGTTGGCTTTTGGCCGCCTCGGCGATCAGGCACCACATATAGCCGAGCACGACCAGGCCGAAGAGGTGCATATAGTCAGTCGCGCCGGCGCCGGCATTATCGGGATTGCCGAGCGCGTTCTGCAAGAACCACATGGTCGCCTGCTGCAATTCGCCAAGCGCCTGACCGAGCGGCGTCACAAAAGGCGCCATGCCTGCATCCGCGCTGCGCTCCTTAATGTAGGCGGTCACTTCGGCGAAGAAAGCCTGCAAAGCGCGGCCGCCGTCTTTCGGCAGCTTGCGGCCGACGAGGTCGAGCGCCTGGATGCCGTTGGCGCCTTCGTACAGCATGGCGATGCGGGCATCGCGCACGAACTGCTCCATGCCATGCTCGGCAATGTAACCGTGGCCGCCGAATATCTGCTGCGCCGAGACCGTATTGGCAAAGCCCTGATCGGTGAGCACGCCTTTGATCACCGGCGTCATCAGGCCCAAACGATCCTCGGCGGCCTGCCGCTCCTTGGCGTCTTCGGAGCGGTGCGCGACGTCGCTTGCGAGCGCGATCCACAGCACCAGCGCGCGCGCCGCCTCGTTGAAGGCGCGGATCGTCATCAGCATGCGGCGCACGTCCGGATGCACGATGATCGGATCGGCGGGCTGTTGCGGAAATTTCGCGCCGGTCAAGGCGCGGCCGGCGAGCCGCTCTTTGGCGTAAGCGGCGGCGTTCTGATAAGCGACTTCGGACAGCGCCAGGCCCTGCACGCCGACGCCGAGCCGCGCCTCGTTCATCATCGTGAACATCGCCGCCAGGCCGCGGTTGGCTTCGCCCATCAGCCAGCCGGTGGCGCCGTCGTAATTCATCACGCAGGTGGCGTTGCCGTGAATGCCCATCTTCTCCTCGATCGAGCCGCACGACACCGCGTTGCGCGCGCCGAGATTGCCGCCGGCATCGGGCAGGAATTTCGGCACGATGAACAGTGAAATTCCGCGCGTGCCGTCCGGCGCGCCTTCGATACGGGCCAGCACGAGATGAACGATGTTCTCGGCCAGATCGTGCTCGCCGGCGGAGATGAAAATCTTGGTGCCGGTGATCTTGTAGCTGCCGTCGGCTTGCGGCGTGGCGCGGGTGCGCACCAGACCGAGATCGGTGCCGCATTGCGGCTCGGTCAGGTTCATGGTGCCGGCCCATTGCCCGGCGATGAGCTTGGGCAGGTAAAGCGCCTTCTGCTCCGCCGATGCGTGCATGTGCAGCGCCGCGATCGCGCCCTCGGTGAGGCCCGGATACATGGCGAACGCCATGTTCGCCGAGCAGAGAAACTCGTTGACGGCCTGCGCCAGCACCATCGGCAGGCCCTGGCCGCCGAATTCGGCGGGCGCCGAGATGCCGATCCAGCCGCCGGCGGTGAGCTTCTTATAAGCGTCCTTGAATCCGGTCGGCGTCGTCACCGAACCGTCGTCATGGCGGCGGCAGCCTTCCTTGTCGCCGACGCGGTTGAGCGGGGTAAGCACCTCTTCGGCGAATTTTGCCGCCTCCGCGAGCACTGCCTCGACGAGATCGGGCGTCGCTTCGGCAAAGCCCGGCAGATTGTTGTAGCGATCGATATGGAACACGTCGCTCAACAGGAACATCACGTCGTCGACGGGAGCCTTGTAGCTCGGCATGACGTCCCTCCCCGCGTCCGCCGCTGGCGGATCGGCGGCTAAAGTAGCTGATTCACGAGGGCATCACGACCGCGATTTAGGGCGTTTCTGCGTTGCGCAACGGACCCCTGGAACCCCAGCGGAATCCGCCGCCGCCGGACCGTTAACGGGTTGTTTACGCTAATCCGAAAGAGTCGGCGCCGAGGACACAAGACCGCGCCCTCCGCTTCGTCTGTTAACGAGCGATCGCTCACAACAGGGCCATCTCGTTTTCCTCCCGAAGTGGCTTGGCGCGCAATGAAATCTGGCGGTCCGTGGAACCTGAGAGGCCTCCGTCCAGAAACGCGCGAAGCCGCCCGCGACGCCGCGCGCCGCTCCGGCATGTCGGTCGGGGAATGGCTCAACAGCGTCATCCGCCAGAGCGACGACGATTATGGCGAGCCGATGCGCGCCGCTGATTACGATGACGATGAGGACGACTGGCGGGACGATATCCGCCACGGGTCGCGTCGTGACGACCGCCGCGAGCCCCGCCGCAGATCCCGCTATGACGAGCCCGAGCCGCCGCCGCGCCGCCGGCGCGAACGCGAAATCGAGAGCGAACGCGAAGCCGCACTGGCCCGCGAAGAATTTGGCGAAGTCCAGCCCGCCTCGATCGGCTGACGCAGCAGCTCGAACGCATGGCGCAAACCGATGCGCCGCGGCTCACCGGCGCGCCCGTGCCGCAGCGGCGCGGCTATCAGCCAGCCGCCGCGCCCGCGTCACGGCAACCGCCCCCGAGCCATAAGCCGCTGGTGTCCGTCGACAACGCCGTCGCCGAGATCGCCGAACGCCAACGCACGCTTTATGGCGACGACGCGGTCACTCCAGGCGCTCCCGTTGCGGCGTCCTCCGACCCGGCGGCAACGCCGGCGCCGCCGCCGTTGCCTGACAGCCAATATATGTCGGAGCCGCCCCTCGACATCAGCAATCTGGAGGAGCAACTGCGCTACATCACGACGCAGATCGAATCGCTGCGGCCGTCGGGCGACCTCGAAAAGGTCATCAAATCGTTTCGCAGGGATCTCACGGACATCAGGGAGCAGATCACCGGAGCGCTGCCGCGCCGCGCCGTGGAATCGCTCGAAATCGAGGTCCAGGCGCTGGCCAAGCGCCTCGATCATTCCCGCGAATCCGGCGTCGATTTGGGCGTGCTGGCCGGACTCGAGAGCGGCTTGAGCGAAGTCCGCGACGCGCTGCGCAACTTGACGCCCGCCGAGAATCTGGTCGGGTTCGACGATGCGGTGAAGGCGCTGTCGCAAAAGGTCGACTTGATCATCGCCAAGGAAGACCCGGCCGCGCTGCAGCAGCTCGAAACCGCGATCGGCGCGCTGCGCGGCATCGTCTCCCATGTCGCCTCCAACGACACGCTGACTAAGGTGGCGGAGGACGTGCGTTTGCTGGCCGCCAAAGTCGACGGCGTCGCCAATACCGCGGCCAGCGGACACGCCGTGTCGGCGCTGGAGAGCCGCCTCGATACGCTGGCCAACGCGCTCAGCGCTTCGAGCGAAGCCGGCCATGCCGTGCCGCGCGAGCTGGAGAAGCTTCTCTCCGGGCTGATCGAAAAACTCGAATGGGTCCAGCTCACCCACACCGATCACGCCGCGCTCGGCGCGCTCGAAGATCGCATCGCCCAATTGATCAAGCGGCTCGACACCTCCGACGCGCGGCTCGGCAATCTCGAAGCGGTCGAGCGCGGCCTCGCCGATTTGCTGGTGCATATCGACCAGATCCGCGGCAGCGGCGGCGCTGCGACGGTCGGCGCAACGCGCAAACCGGCCGACGCGATCGAGCGCGATGTCGCCGAAATCAAGCGTAGCGAGCGGCGCACCCAGGATTCGCTCGAAGCGGTCCACGGCGCGGTCGAGCACGTGGTCGACCGTCTGGCGATGATCGAAAGCGGCATGCATGAGGGTGCCCCCAGAGCGGAGGCGTCAACCGACGCCGAGCCGGCGCCCGAACCGGCGCCGCCTCGCGCAGCCAAGCTGCGGCCGTGCGCGGCAGCTGCGCCGGAGACGCCGGCGACGCCGACGGCAAATGCGGAAATTCCTGGACGGCGCGGCGCCACACCGCGGACGCCGATCGATCCAAATCTGCCGCCCGACCATCCGCTGGAGCCCGGCTCCGCCGGCGGTCAGCGCGCGACGCCGTCGGCCGCCGAACGCATCGCCGCATCGGAAGCCGCCGCCGGTTTTGCCAAGCCGCCGTTTCGCCGAGCCGGGCGCCAAGCCGAATTTCATCGCCGCCGCGCGGCGCGCCGCGCAGGCCGCCGCCGCGGCGCCGCCCGAGCGCCAGGCGCGCGGCGAAAGCGCCACGATCCATGTCGCGCAATCGGCGAAACCGTCGCGCCTGCGCAAGCTGATCGTCGCCGGAGGCGCGGTGCTCATTGCCGGCGCCTTCCTGCACATCGCATTGCGCATGTTCCAGGACCGCGCAACTCCAAGCGACAATCCGGCGGCACCGCCGGCCGCGCCAAACAGCAGCCGGCGCCGCCGAAAGTTTTGCCGGAGGCGGATTCGTCCAAGACGGAACCGCAATCGGGCCCGCTGATTCTGCCGGTTCCGGGCGCTCCGGGCCAATCTGCGCCGACCGCCGTGCCCGGCACGCCGACTGCCCCAGCGCCTGGCGCATCGTCCGACCCGACGCCGACTGCGCCGCCAAGCACGATGCCCAGCGCACCAGCGGCAACGCCGCCGATGCCGCAACGGCAATCGGCGCTGCCGAACTGGGGCGACATAACCGGCGCGCTGCCGCGCCGTGTACCGCCGCCGCCACAAGCGCAGCCGCCGGCGAGCATCGCGGCGGGTCAAGTTCCGGCGGCGTCAGCGCCCGCAATGGTCGTTGAAAAGCTGCCGGCCACGATCGGCGGACCGAAATTGCGCGCGGCCGCGATTGCCGGCGACGCCGCGGCCGAGTTCGAGGTCGCGACGCGTTTTGCCGAAGGCCATGGCGGCCTGCAGAGCGATGGCGAAGCGGTGCGCTGGCTCGAACTCGCCGCCAAGCAAGGCCTGGCGCCGGCGCAATTCCGTCTCGGCGGCTTTTACGAGAAAGGCATCGGGGTCAGAAAGGACCTCGCCGCGGCGCGCGACCTCTATGCCGCCGCCGCCGCGAAGGGCAACGCCAAGGCGATGCACAATCTCGCGGTGCTCTATGCCGAAGGCATCGACGGCCCGGCGGATTACCGCACCGCCGCGCAATGGTTCCGCAAGGCCGCCGACCGCGGCATTACCGACAGCCAATACAATCTCGCCATCCTTTACGCGCGCGGCATCGGCGTCGAGCAAAATTACGCGGAGTCCTACAAGTGGTTCGCGCTGGCGGCGAGCAAGGGCGACGGCGACGCCGCCAAGAAGCGCGACGAGGTCGCCGCCCATCTCGACGCGCAAGCGCTGGCGGCGGCGAAACTTGCGGTGCAGAAATGGACCGCCGAGCCGCAGCCGGACAACGCCATGGGCGTCAAGGCGCCGCCGGGCGGCTGGGATGCGTCCGAGCATGCCGAGAAATCGAAGCCGCGGCCGATCGCCGGCAAACCTCTCACGCTCGAATCCAAACTGAACTAAAACTCAATCGGCGAGACAGCGCGCGGCGGGAACGGCGTAAAGCCGGCCCGAGCCCAGCATATGCGCGGTAAACGACAGCGCGCCGAATAACGAGACGATGGCGCGGTCGCGCACATTGAGACCGCCGGCATAAGCGCCGAAAGCCGGCATGACGAGGCGCCGTCCGTCGCTGGCGAAGCAGCGCCGGCTCACCGCGCGCCCGCGCCGCGCGACGCGCGCCAGCGGATGCAGATGGCCGGCGATTTCGCCGTCGCTTCCTTGCGGCGACGGTTGATGCCGAAACGTCAAACCGCCGAGCGCCAAAACATCGGCGAACCGGCCGCCGATATTGTCGCGCCGGTCGGGATCGTGATTGCCGGCGATCCAGACCCAATCGCGGCCGCGCTGCAACGCTTTGAGCGCGACGCGGCTGATGTCGCCCATCCGCGCCGGGCCGCCGCCATCGTGAAAGCTGTCGCCGAGCGCGATGACACGACGCGGCGCGTAGCGCTCGACGAGCCCGGCGAGCCGCGCCAAGGTCGTCGCCGTGTCGTAAGGCGGCAACAGCACGCCGCGCGCGGCGAAGGCCGAACCTTTTTCCAGATGCAGATCGGCGACCGCGAGCAATTTTTCGTCCGGCCAATACAGCGCGCCGGCCGGATCGGCCACGAGCGTAACGCCGGCGAGAGTGAGGATACCTCATCCGCTCGTCCCCGCGAAAGCGGGGACCCAGAAGCTGGATTCCCGCTTACGCGGGAATGAGCGGGAAAAGCGTTACCCTTCACTGCATCGCCTCCTTCACCAATTCGGCCTCGGTCTCGGCGAGAAGCGTATCGGCCGCCTCGCCATAGACCGCCTCGCGCCCGATCTCCAGCATGACCGGCACCGCCAGCGGCGAAACATGATCGAGCGCCTTATGGACGATTCGGCCCTTGATGCGCGAGAGCATTTCGCCGAGCCGGCGCACGTCGAGGAGCCCGGTGGCGGCATCGGCGCGCGCGGCGCGCAACAGCACATGGTCGGGCTGATGGCTGCGCAGCACGTCGTAAACGAGGTCGGTCGAGATGGTAACCTGCCGGCGCGATTTTTCCTGACCCGGAAAGCGCCGCTCGATCAGCCCGGCGATGATCGCGCAATTGCGAAACGTGCGCTTCATCAGCGCCGATTCGGCGAGCCAGGCTTCGAGATCGTCGCCGAGCATGTCTTCGTCGAACAATGCGGCGAGCGAGAGTTCGCCGCGTGCGATGCGCGCTGCGACATCGCCGATGCCCCAGACCGCCAGCGCATATTCGTTGGCGACGAAGCCCAAGGGCTTTAACCGCGCGCGTTCGAGCCGGCGCGTCAGCAGCATGCCCAGCGTCTGGTGCGCGAGCCGTCCTTCGAACGGATAGCAGACCAGATAGTGCTTATTGGCGCGCGGGAAGGTCTCGACCAGGAGTTCGCGGCGGCCCGGCATTTGCGAGCGCCACTGTTGAATTTCGAGCCACTCGCAGACTTGCGTCGGCAGTTGCCGCCAGGCGCGCGGATCGGAAATGATGCCGCGCACCCGGTCGGCGAGATAGGTCGAAAGCGGGAATTTGCCGCCCTCATAGGCCGGCACTTTCGGATCCTCGGACGCCGAGCGCGAAACGTAAACCTGGTCCTCGACGATCGCCTCGTATTTGAGGATTTCGCCGGCGAACACGAAAGTGTCGCCCGGCACCATGGTCTCGACGAAATATTCCTCGACCTCGCCGAGGAGCCGGCCGCCGCGCGGAATCATTCTCGCAGCGCGCGAGCGAACCAGCCGCACTTTGAGCATGTCAGCCTCGACGATGGTGCCGACATTGAGCCGGTAGCGCTGCGCCACGTTGGGATTGGCGATGCGCCAACGGCCGTCCTTGCCCGGGCTGATCCGCGCGAAACGCTCATAGGCCTTGAGCGCATAGCCGCCGGTGGCGACGAAATCGACCACGGCGTCGAAATCCGCGCGGCTGAGCGCCGCATAAGGCGCGGCGAGCGTCACCTCGGCATAGAGATCGTCGCTCGAGAATGGCTCGCCGCAGGCGCAGCCGAGGACGTGCTGAGCGAGCACGTCGAGCGCGCCGATGCGCGGCGCCGGCGTGTCTTGCGCGTTCACCGCGATGGCATCGAGCGCGGCACGGCATTCGAGGACCTCGAAGCGGTTGGCCGGAATGAGCACGCCTTTCGACGGCTCGTCCATGCGGTGATTGGCGCGGCCGATGCGTTGCAATAGCCGCGACGCCCCCTTCGGCGCGCCGACATTGACGACGAGATCGACGTCGCCCCAGTCGACCCCGAGATCGAGCGAGGAGGTGCACACCACCGCGCGCAGCCGCCCGCTCGCCATCGCGCTTTCGACCTTGCGCCGCTGCGCCACGTCGAGCGAGCCGTGATGCAGCGCAATGGCGAGATTGTCGTCGTTGAGATGCCAGAGATCCTGGAAAATGCCCTCGGCCTGGCTGCGCGTATTGACGAAAACGAGCGTGGTGCGGTGCGCCTTGATCAGCGCATAGAGTTCGCCGAGCGCATAGCGCGCGGAATGGCCGGCCCAAGGCAGCCGCTCGTCGCTATCGAGCATCGCGACGTCCGGCGCGGCGCCAGCCTGTGCGACAATCAGATCGGCGCGCGCTGCGCCGTCGCGCTGCGGCACCATGAACCGGCAAAGGTCTTCGGGTTCGGCGACGGTCGCCGAAAGCCCGATGCTGGTCAGACCGGGCGCGAGGCGGAACAGCCGCGCCAGACCGAGCGAGAGCAGATCGCCGCGCTTCGACGTCACCAGCGCATGCAATTCGTCGAGAATGACCCGCTTGAGCGAGCCGAACAGATAGGGCGCATCGGCGGAAGCGAGCAGCAGCGCCAGCTGCTCCGGCGTCGTCAGCAGAATATCCGGCGGATCGCGGCGCTGGCGCTGCCGCTTCGACGTCGGCGTGTCGCCGGTGCGGGTCTCGATGCGGATCGGCAGCCGCATTTCGGCAACCGGCGCTTCGAGATTGCGCGCAATATCGACCGCGAGCGCTTTAAGCGGCGAAATGTAGAGCGTGTGCAGCCCGCCGGCGCGGCGCACGTCGCGGCCGACCGAGATAAGTCTGCTTCCCTCCTCGCGCTCGGGCGGAACCGCGGCGGAAATCGCGCCAAGGCCGCTCAACTCCACGAGGCTCGGCAGAAAGCCGGCGAGCGTCTTGCCGCCGCCGGTCGGCGCGATCAGCAACACCGAGCGCCCGGCCTGCGCCTTGGCCAGAAGTGCCAGCTGATGCGCGCGCGGCATCCAGCCGCGGCTGGCGAACCAGCGCGCGAAATGGTCCGGAAGCGGTGTGATTTTCTCAAGCAAAGCCACATTCCACGTTAGCCGCGGCGGCACTTTCGGTCGAGCGCGACGTGGCGGTGGACGTGGCGGTGGACGTGGCGGTGGACGTGGCGGTGGACGCGCCGGCTGATGCACGCTAAGGACCCGGCATTATGTCCTTGCCAACGACCGACCCCGCACCGGAACAGCAACGCGGGCTCGTTTTCCTGTCATGTCTTGCGCTGATCACCGGATTCATCACCGGGTTCGGCGCGATATTCTTTCGCGGGCTGATCGCCGCGATTCATAACCTGTTTTTCCTTGGTACTTTTTCGGTCCACTACGACGCCAATATTTTTACGCCGCCGGGGCCATGGGGTCCTTTCATCATCCTTGCCCCGGTCATCGGCGGCATGGTGGTCACCGCGCTGGTCACCAATTTCGCGCCGGAAGCGCGCGGCCACGGCGTGCCCGAGGTGATGGACGCCATCTACTACAAGGAAGGCGTCATCCGGCCGATCGTCGCCGTGGTGAAATCGATCGCATCGGCGTTTTCCATCGGCAGCGGCGCGGCCGTCGGCCGCGAGGGGCCGATCATTCAGATCGGCGCCTCGCTCGGCTCCAGCATCGGCCAGCTTTTGAAGCTCGATCCCTGGCAGCGCATCACGCTGGTCGCCGCCGGCGCCGGCGCCGGCATCGCGGCGACCTTCAACACGCCGATCGGCGGCGTCATGTTCGCGATCGAACTGATGATGCCGGAAGTGAGCGTGCGCACTTTTCTCCCCGTGGCGCTCGCCACCGGCACCGCCACCTTCGTCGGCAACTGGTTTCTCGGCCCGCAGCCGGCCTTTGCCGTTCCGATCCTGCCGGCGCTCGGCCACCAGCCGTCGTCGATGGTCGCGCTCGGCCTTTATGCGCTCCTGGGCGCGGTCATGGGCGTCGCCGCGGCGGCTTTCGTGCGCGGCCTGTCGGCTGCGGAGGACGCGTTCGAGCGGATCGAAAATCCTTATCTGCGTCACGCCATCGGCATGCTGCTGGTCGGCGTGCTGATTTATGTGCTGTTTCATTTCTACGGGCACTATTACGTCGAAGGTGTCGGCTACGCGACGATCCAGGCCTTGCTGACGAGCCAGCTGGCGCCGCTTGCCATCCTGCCGCTGCTCTATGTCGCCAAGCTCGCCGCGACCTCGATCAGCCTCGGCTCCGGCGCGTCGGGCGGCATTTTCTCGCCGTCGCTTTATATGGGCGCGACGCTCGGCGGCGCATTCGGCCTGTTGGTCAACCTGATCCATCCGTTGCCGGAAGCCGGCATCGCCAATTTCGCCATCGTCGGCATGGCGGCGATGGTGGCCGGCGGCACCGGCGCGGCGATGACCGCC
This sequence comes from uncultured Alphaproteobacteria bacterium, assembly GCA_963714345.1. Lineage (GTDB taxonomy): Bacteria > Pseudomonadota > Alphaproteobacteria > Rhizobiales > Xanthobacteraceae > BOG-931. Next base: position 113,427 of record CAVQOD010000009.1, read on the forward strand.
GTCACCATGATCTTCGAAATGACCCGCGATTACGCGCTGGTCATGCCGATGATTCTTGCCGTCGCGCTCGCCATCGGCGTGCGGCGCGTGCTGTCGCGGGAAAATATCTACACCATCAAGCTGGTCGGCCGCGGCCATCTGATTCCGAAGGCGCTGCACGCCAACATGCTGTTGGTGCGCCACGCCAACGAGATCATGGACACGAATGTCTTGGTCCTGCCGGCCACGACCGATTTCGACGCTTTTCTGCGCCAGCCGGAGCATCAAGGCGGCGATGAAGCATGTCGTCGTGATCCGCAACAATCGGATCTTCGGCGTGCTGCGCGTCAACACCGCGCTGCGGCGCGGCCTGGAGGACGCCTATACCGGCGTCACGCTCGGCGACGTGGCGCAGCGCGATTTCACCATCGCGCGCGAGGACGACATCGCCTTCGAAGTGATCAAGCGGATGTGGCGGCGCGGCGGCGCCATGGCGGTCGTCGTCTCCGGCAAGGGCGTACCGACCGAGGCCGACGTCAAAGGCATCATCACCAAGGAACACGTCGCCGATTCGGTGGCCGACAGCATCAAGAGCTACGCCTGACGCATCGCGCACCGCGACGAGGCCGTGGACCGGGACGCCGTTCTCGGTGCGAATGGCCGCCGCAGCGAGCGTGAGCAGCGTCAGACCTGCCGCCGCGGTTGCCGTTCGCAGGTACGCCGCACCGTAGGCGAAGCGCAGCGTCGGCAACAGCTTCACGCCATCACCGGAATGGGTTTCCACCGTGAAGGCCAAGAGGCCGCCCGGCGCCAGCACGCGCGCGATCGCACGCGATGATCGGCGCAAGATCGTTGACGTAAACGAAAACATCGGCGGCGGTCGACGAGATCGATATTGTCCGGCCGCTGGCGCTTTCCTCGGCGAGAAAGCCGGCAAGATCGGCAGTCGCCAGCCGATCGTACAGTCCTTTGGCCGCAGCCTTGCGCGATCATCGCCGGCGACAGGTCGACGCCGACCAGCCGATCGACGAACGGACGGAACGCGGCGCCGGCGAGCCCGGTGCCGCAGCCGAGATCGAGCATCGCGCGAAAGTGCATCGGCCGCTTGCCGGCCGGCGCGCATCGCCGCTTCGACCGCGTCGCGCAGCATCGCCGGCCCGCGATAATGCAGATGCTCGGTGAGCGCGGTGTCGTAGCGGCCGGCATATTGGTCGAACAGCCGGCGCACATAGGTTTCGGTCATCGCCGGCGCGGCTTCGCCGGCGCCGAGGCGGGCGAGCTGCAGCCGCGCGCCGTGATAATCCTCAGGATCGGCATCGCGGGTCCGCTCGAACGCGGCGACGGCGCCGGCGCGGTCGCCGAGCCGGTCGCGGATGGCGCCGAGCGCAAACCAGGCCGTGGCGAAATTCGGCGTCAGCTCGACCGTCTGCGATAGGATATCGGCCGCGGCAGGAAAGTCGCCGCGCGAAGCGAGCTCGATCGCCGCCTTGTAGCGCCGGTCGGCAAGCAGATTGCCGGAAGAGACAAACAGCGGGCCGGTATCGGTCATAACTGCGCGGCTTCCGGAATGACATTCCGAGTTTATCTAAAGCAAATGCGTCCCGAAGACATCCTGGTGCCGACGCCGGCCGGCGTGTGCTGCAAGGCCGGCGGCTTCCACATCGACCCGACTCGTCCGGTCGAGCGGGCGCTGATCACGCACGCGCATTCCGACCACGCCCGCGCCGGCCACGGCGCCGTGCTGGCGACGCAAGAGACGCTCGATCTGATGCGGCTGCGCTACGGCGAGAATTTCGCCGGCACCACGCAGGCCATCGCTTATGGCGAGAGCGTCACGCTCGATGGCGTCACCGTCACGTTCCACCCCGCCGGTCACGTCCTCGGCTCGGCGCAGATCGCGGTCGCGGCGAACGGGCTGCGCATCGTCGCCTCCGGCGACTACAAGAACGTCGCCGATCCGACTTGCGCGCCGTTCGAACTCGTCCCTTGCGACGTTTTTATCACCGAGGCGACCTTCGCGCTGCCGGTGTTCCGGCACGGCGATCCCGACGGCGAAATCGCCAAGCTTTTGCATTCGGTCGCGTTGTTTCCGGAGCGGGCGCATCTGGTCGGCGCCTATTCGCTCGGCAAGGCGCAGCGCGTCATCGCCTTGCTGCGCCAAGCCGGCTATCACGCGCCGGTCTATCTGCACGGCGCGATGGAAGAGCATCACGCACTATTACGCGAGCCGCGGCATTGAGCTGGGCGAGCTGCGCCCGGTGCGCGGCGCCGGCAAAGCCGAGCTCGCCGGCACGATCACGCTCTGCCCGCCGTCGGCGCTCAAAGACGTGTGGACGCGGCGCTTCCCCGATCCGCTCGCCGCCTTCGCCTCCGGCTGGATGCGCGTGCGCGCCCGCGCCCGGCAATACGGCGTCGAGCTGCCGCTGGTTATTTCCGATCATGCCGACTGGAATGGGCTGACCGCGACCATCGCCGCGACCGGCGCCGGCGAAATCTGGGTGACGCATGGCCAGGAGGACGCGCTGGTGCACTGGTGCGGCACGCGCGGGCTGAAAGCGCGGCCGCTCGACATCGTCGGCTACGGCGATGAAGACGAAGCCGGCGGCGCCGACGATGGCGGCGGAGATTCATGAACCGCTTCGCCGAACTTCTCGACCGTCTCGCCTATGAGCCCGGCCGCAACGCCAAGCTGCGGCTGATGACGGACTATTTCCGCACCACCGCCGATCCCGAACGCGGCTGGGCGCTCGCCGCGCTGACCGGGGCGCTCAGTTTTCCGCACGCCAAAGCCGGTCTGGTCCGCAGCCTGATCGCCGAGCGTACCGATCCGGTGCTGTTTGAGCTGTCCTACGATTATGTCGGCGACCTGTCCGAAACCGTCGCGCTGATGTGGCCGACGATCTTTCCTCCCCCGCCGGCGGGGAAGGAGAGTGGGCAACTTTCCCTCACCACCGTCATCGAAACGCTGAGCACCCTCGGCAAGGCGCAATTGCCGCAACAGCTGGCGCGCTGGCTCGATGCGCTCGACGAGACCGGCCGCTGGGCGCTGATCAAGCTCGTCACCGGCGGCCTGCGCATCGGCGTTTCGGCGCGGCTTGCCAAAGCTGCCGTCGGCGCGCTGGCCGGCAAGGATGCGCAAGAGATCGAACTGATCTGGCCTGGCCTCGCGCCGCCCTATCGCGAGCTGTTCGCCTGGCTCGAAGGCCGCGCCGAGAAGCCGGCGAGCGGCGACGTGGCGCCGTTCCGGCCGCCGATGCTGGCGCATGCGCTCGACGACGCCGATTTGCAAAGCCTCGATGCATCGGAGTTCACCGCGGAATGGAAATGGGACGGCATTCGCGTGCAGGCCGTCGCCGGGCACCGCGACAACAGACACGACGACAAACTTGGCCGCCATCTGATCGCCCGCCTCTACTCGCGCACCGGCGAGGACATTTCCAAAAGCTTTCCCGACCTGCTCGAGGCGCTGCGCCTGCCCGGCGCCATCGACGGCGAGCTTTTGGTCATGCGCGATCGCCGTGTGCAGTCGTTCAACGTGTTGCAACAGCGGCTCAATCGCAAAACCGTCACGCCGAAGCTGCTCGCCGAATTTCCCGCCCATTTGCGCGCCTACGATCTGCTTGCCGACGGCGACGAGGATTTGCGCGAGCGTTCCTTTGTCGAGCGCCGCGCGCGGCTCGAAGATTTCGTCGCACGGCTTGGCGACGAGCGGATCGACCTGTCGCCGATGATCGGCTTCGCAAGTTGGGATGAGCTCACGACAGCGCGGCAAGATCCGGGAGCCGCCGGCGCCGGCGCGGATGCCGCGGCGGTCGAAGGCGTCATGCTCAAGCGCCGCGACGCGCCCTATTTGCCGGGGCGGCCGAAAGGACCATGGTGGAAATGGAAGCGCGATCCGTTCATCATCGACGCGGTCTTGATGTATGCCCAACGCGGCCACGGCAAGCGCTCCTCGTATTATTCCGACTACACGTTCGGCGTCTGGAGGAATGGCGAAACAGGAGACGAGCTCGTGCCCGTCGGCAAAGCCTATTTCGGCTTCACCGACGAGGAGCTCCTGCAGATCGACCGCTTCGTGCGTCGCAACACCACCGAGCGGTTCGGTCCGGTGCGCGAGGTCGTGCATGATGCGGATCAGGGGCTGGTGCTCGAAGTCGCCTTCGAGGGCCTGCAGCGCTCCACGCGCCACAAATCCGGTCTGGCGATGCGATTTCCCCGCATTAACCGGCTGCGCTGGGACAAACCGCCCGGCGAAGCCGACCGCTTGGAGCGGCTGGAAACGATGATCGCGCGGATCGAACAGGACCAAGGGCGCGCGCCGTGAGGAAAAACTCACGCCCGCCGGCGGCAAAATTTCGCCGCGGCCGGCTGAACGATCTCGACGCGTTGCTTGCCTTCGAAAGAGAATTCTTCGGGCGGGATCATCAGATTTCACGGCGCAGCTTTCGCCGCTTCATCGGATCGCCCAATTGCACACTCATTATTGCCGAGGCCGACGAGGCGGTCGCCGGCTGTGCGCTGGTGCTATATCGGCGGGATTCCAAGCTTGCTCGTCTCTACACGATTGCGGTCGGCAGCGGGTTCCAGCGGCGGGGCTATGCAAGGCGGCTGCTGGCGGCGGCCGAGGCCGGCGCCAAGCGACACGGCTGCCGGCGCATGCGGCTCGAAGTCCGCGCGGACGACGCCGGGGCGATCGCGCTCTATGAAACTTCGGGTTATCGCCTGTTCGGCCGGCGGCGGCGCTATTATGACGGCCGTATCGACGCGCTCCGCTTCGAAAAGCCGCTCGTTGCCGAAACCCGCCACCGACCCGCCTGACTTCGCGCCGCGAATCGGCTTTCATGGTGGACATCGCGTCCGGCGCTGTCGCCAATCGTTTCGATTCCGGCTATGACGAATTGTGCCGTGCCTGATTTCGAAAGCATGATCGGCCAAGTCTTGACCGGCCAAGTCTTGCATAGTGGCATCGACTGGAAAGGGACCCGCCCATGACCGGCTGGGTCATCCTGGTCGATCAGCCACGCGACCTGCCCAATGCGGAGACCCCGCACAAGGTCATCACCACGAGCGAATATCTGGCGCGGCCCCGCCTGTTCGACATGGCGCGCCCGAAGCTCGTCAATCTCGCCCGCTCTTACGCCTACCAGTCGAAGGGCTATTACGCGTCGCTGTTGGCCGAGGCGCGCGGCCACCGCGTGGTGCCGACGGTCGAGACCATGCTCGAGCTGCGCGAGCAGAAGCTTTACGAGTACGCGCTGCCCGACCTCGAAGACGAGCTGAACCGCTGCGCCCGGCGCGCCGATTTCCAGCCGGAGGGCGAATTCAAGCTCCTGGTTTGTTTCGGCCTGGCGCGCGACGAGCGCTTCGAGCCGTTTGGCCGTCTGTTGTTCGACATGTTCCGCTGCCCGGCTCTCGAAGTGACCGTCGAACCGGGAACCTGGCTGTCGATCGACCGTATCCGCCCGCGTACCATCACCAGGCTCGCCAACGGCGAGGCCGAATTCTTCCGCGAGTCGCTGAACAACCACACCAAGCGGGAGTGGCGCGACCCCAAGGTGCGTTCGGTCGCCAAATACGATCTGGCGGTACTTTATGACCCGAACGAAAAGACGGCGCCGTCTTCGCCGGACTCGATCAAGCATTTTCGTCGCATCGCCGAGAAAAACTCAGTCGATGTCGAGCTGATTACCAAGCGCCAGCTTGCCGAGCTCGCGGAATATGACGGGCTGTTCATCCGCGAAACCACGTCGATCGACAATCACACTTACCGCTTCGCCCGCCGCGCCTGGCAGGAGGGCATGCCGGTCATCGACGATCCGATGTCGATGATCCGCTGCACCAATAAAGTATTCCTGATGGAGCTGTTGCAGCAGAACCAGGTGCCGACGCCGCCGACCGTCATCGTCGCCGAAGACACCGACCTTTCCAGAGTGATCGACGAGCTCGGTCTGCCGATGGTGGTCAAAATCCCGGACGGCTCGTTCTCGCGCGGCGTGCACAAGATCGAATCCGCGGCCCAGTTCAAGCAGATCGCGGATGAGTTGTTCGAGGAGACCGATCTGGTCCTGGCGCAAAAATTCCTGCCGACCGATTTCGACTGGCGGGTCGGCGTGCTTGCCGGCGAGCCGCTGTTCGTCTGCCAATACCGCATGGCGCGCGGCCATTGGCAGGTGGTGAAATACCGGCCCGACGGCTCCTCGCACGAGGGCGGTTTCCGCGCCTTCGGTCTGGACCAGGCGCCTGCCGAGGTGATCGACATCGCGGTCCGCGCGGCGCGGCCGATCGGCGACGGCTTTTACGGCGTCGACCTCAAGCAAACCGACCATGGCATCGTGGTCATGGAGGTCAATGATAATCCCAGCCTCGAGCACGGCATCGAGGATGCCGTCGGCAAGGACGAAATCTGGACGCGGCTGTTGCGCTGGTTCATCGACCGCTTCGAGCAGTGACGTCATTGGGGCGCGCGAAGCGAGCCCGGCAATCCCGGTCGGAGCAGATTTCGGACTCCGCTGCGCGGCAATCCGGAATGACGAGATCGCGCCGCCCCTTCGCCACCTCGTCCAGCGGCCAGCGGCGCGCGGCGCGACATCGAGCGGATCGGTCAGGCCCAGCGCCAGCCGCTCGGCGCCGGCCCAGGCGATCATGGCGCCGTTGTCGGTGCACAGCGCCGGCGGCGGCGCCACCAGCTCGGCGCCGATTTCGAAGGCGACGCGATGCAGCACTTTGCGGATCGCCTGATTGGCGGCAACGCCGCCGGCGCAAACCAGCGCGGTCGGAGTGCCGATCGCGCAGCCGGAACATGCGCAAGCCCGAGCGCAGCCGGTCTTTGACGACGTCGACCACCGCCTGCTGGAACGAAGCGCACAGATCGGCGACGTCTTGGTCCGTCAGCGGCGCGATCTTCTCCGCTTCGAGCCGCAACGCGGTCTTCAGCCCCGACAGCGAGAAATCGGCATCGCGCGCGTCCGCTCATCGGCCGCGGCAGCGCAAAGCGCGCGGCGTCGCCGCGCGCGGCTTCCCTCTCGACCAGCGGGCCGCCCGGATAGCCGAGGCCGAGCAATTTCGCCGTCTTGTCGAAGGCCTCGCCGATCGCATCGTCGAGCGTGCCGCCAAGCCGCAGATAGTCGCCGACCCCGCGCACGCCGAGAATCTGGGTATGGCCGCCGGAGGCGAGAAACAGGCAATAACGGAAACGGCGTCGCGTCGGTCAGCCGCGCGGTGAGCGCATGCGCTTCGAGATGATTGACGGCGATCAGCGGCTTGTCGTGCGCAAGCGCAATGGCCTTCGCCGTCGTCAGCCCGACGATGACGCCGCCGATCAGGCCCGGACCGGCGGCGGCGGCAACGCCGTCGAGGCTCGCGAAGGAGACCTTCGCCTCGTCCATCGCCTTGGCGATGATGTGATCGAGCGCCTCGACATGGGCGCGGGCGGCGATCTCGGGCACCACGCCGCCGAATTCGGCGTGCTCGCTGATTTGCGACAGCACGACATTGGACAGGATCTGGCCGCGCCCGTCCGCGGTCCGGCTGACCACGGCCGCGGCGGTCTCGTCGCAGGTTGTCTCGATGCCGAGGATGATCATCGGTGTATTATATGTCCCCTGCAATGGCCCAATCTTCGACCGCAACGTCCGCTTTTGCGCATCGGCTCGCGCGGCTCACCGCTGGCGCTGGCCCAGGCGCGCGAGGTGCGAAGCCGCCTCGCCAAGGCCTGCGGCTTGGCACTGGAGCGGATCGAGATCAAGATCATCCGCACCACGGGCGACACGATTCAGGACCGGCCGCTCGCCGAGGCCGGCGGCAAGGGCCTCTTCACCAAGGAAATCGAGGAGGCGCTGCTCGCCGGCGCTATCGATCTCGCCGTGCATTCGTCGAAAGACATGCCGACCGTGCTGCCGGCGGGCCTAGTGCTGTCGGCGTTTCTGCCGCGCGAGGACGCGCGCGACGCCTTCATCAGCCGCAAAGCCAAAAGCTTGCGCGAACTGCCGCACGGCGCCGTGGTCGGCACCGCCTCGCTGCGGCGGCAGGCTCTCCTCAAGCACTTGCGGCCGCGATCTCGCCATCGTGCCGCTGCGCGGCAATGTCGAGACGCGGCTGCGCAAGCTCGAAGCCGGCGACGTCGACGCGACCGTGCTGGCGCTGGCCGGACTTGAAGCGGCTCGGGCTCGCCGCCGCGGCCACCGCCGTCCTCGACCTCGACGAGTTCCTGCCGGCGGTCGGTCAGGGCGCCATCGGCATCGAGACGCGCGCCGACGATACCAAGACCCGCGCGCTGGTCGCCGCCGTGGACGATCCCGACACGGCGACGGCGCTGCGCCGCCGAGCGCGCCTTTCTTGCCGTGCTCGACGGCTCCTGCCGCACGCCGATCGCCGGCCATGCGCGCGTCCGCGACGGCGCGGTGCGCTTTCGCGGCCTGATCGCCAAGACCGACGGCAGCGAGGCGCTGGAGGTTTCGCGCGAAGGGCCCCGCGCCGATGCCGCGGCGCTCGGCGCCGATGCCGGCCGCGAGCTTAAAGCGCGGGCCGGTCCCGGCTTTTTCGACGCGGGCTTAAGCGGTGCGAATTCTGCTCACGCGGCCCGCAGCCGACGCCGAGCGCACCGCCGCCGCGTTGCGCGCCCGCGGCCACGACGCCGATCGTCGCGCCGCTCCTGACCGTCGAGTTTTTATCCGAGTGCCGAACTTGGCGACGGGCCGTGGTCGGCAATTCTGGTCACCAGCGCCAACGCGGTGCGCGCGATCGCCGGGCATAAGCGCCGGGACGAGCTTCGCCGCATTCCTGTGTTCGCGGTCGGCGAGCAAAGCGCGCAACAGCTGCGCGCCGCAGGCTTCGCCGAGGTCACCTCCGCCGACGGCGATGGCGACGATCTCGCCAGCGCTCGTCGCCGCGCGATCAGAACCGCCGGCGCGGCTGCTTTATCTCGCCGGCGAGGACCGCTCCGGCGATCTCGCCGGCGCATTGCGCGCGAAAAATTTCGTCGTCGATACGGCGTGGTTTATCGCGTGGTCGCGGCGCAAAGCTCCCGGCTCAAGCGGCCGCGGCGCTGGCCGGCAAGTCGACGGCGTGCTGCATTTTTCGCGCCGCAGCGCCGAGGCGTATCTCACCGCCGCGCGCCAAACCGGCCTGCTCGAAGCCGCGCTTGAGAAGCCGGCGCATTTCTGTCTGTCGGCGAGGATCGCGGAGCCGCTCACGGCGGCGGGCGCTGCGAATGTCCGCATCGCGGCGCAGCCCGACGAGGCGGCACTGCGTGGCATTATGCGGCTGAACCACGTGATTATGCCGCACTTGTTAGGGTTTGTCCGGCATGTTGCCGCTACCGCCGCCGCGTACTATGCCGTCCCCTGGGGCTGGCTGAGGACCTCGATTCGATGACCGCGTTCGAACTCGCTTTGAGGACAGCATGACGAGCGAGCCTGACAGCAAACCAGGCCGGCGGCCGCCGACCATCGAACTGAAGGCGACGGAAGTCGACCAGCCGGATGCGCCGGCGCCATCCGGCGGGGATTCCGCCGGCACGCCGCCACCGGAATCTCTAGCCCAACACTGCGGGCCCGCAGCCGAGTGCCGCTGCCGGCTGCCGCTTCCACCGGCCGCCTCAAATCGTCATGCCGTAGGCGCGATCGGTCGGCGCTATCGTCATGGCCGCGATCGTCGCCGGACTTTGGTTCGCCGGCTTTGTCCCGTCGCGCGAGACTGCGGCGCCGCCTCGCCGCCGCAGCGCCGCAAACATCTGCGGCGCCGCAGCCCGCGCCGACTAACGGGGCGGACATCGCGGCCCGGCTCGACAAAATCGAACGCACCATCCAGGCACAGCGAAACCAAGCGTCGGCGCGCCGATCGCGTCGCCGCGGCGCAAACGCAAACGAAAGCGCTTTCCGATTCGCTCGCGTCGCTTTGAACCGCCGCCTCGATGACATCGCCGCAACAAGCCAAAGCGCGGCGAAAGACGGCCGACGCCGCGCAGGCCGCGGCCGAAGCGGCGAAGAGCGCAAGCGCCAATGCAAGCCAGAGCGCAAGCCAGACCGCGAATGAAGCAGTAAGCAAGGCAGCAAGTGAAGCCGCGAGCCAGGCAGCCAGCCAGGTGGCCACCCAAGTCGCAAGCCAGGCAAGCGGGCAAAGAGCGACCTCGACGCGCTGGCGAACCGGATCGCGGCGTTGGAAAGCACGGTAAAGGCGCTCTCCGAAAATGCCGCCCACCCTGCCGTCGGGCGCCGACGATCAGGCGGCGCGGCTTGACCATCGCCGCCGCAGCGCTGCGCGCCGCGGTCGAACGCGGCGCGCCATATCAGGCCGAGCTGGCCGCGGTGCAATCGCTCGGCGTCGCGCCAGACGCTACCGCGCCGCTGCAATCGTTCGCCGCAACCGGCGTGCCGAGCGCCGCGGCGCTGGCGCACGAATTGGCAAGCGCTGACGCCGGCCTTGCAGCGCGCGGCCGAAACACCGTCCGGCGGATCGACAGTTTCCTCGAGCGGCTGGAGGCCAACGCCCAGCAGCTCGTCCAGCATCACGCCGGTCGATGCGCCGGCCGGCAACGATCCGGCAGCCGTCATCGCGCGGATCGAAGTCGACGCCGAGCACGCCGACATTGCCGCGGCGCTGAGCGACATCGCCGCACTGCCGGAAGCCGCAAAACCGCTCGCCGCCGATCCTGGGTGGCAAAAGCGAAAGCACGCGAGGCAGCGATTGCGGCAGCCGGCGGATTGCCGCCGCCGCGCTCTGCGGCGCATCAGCAAGCCGGCCTCGCAATGATCCGCATCGTTCTTTTTCTCATTGTCGTCGGCGCGCTGTCGGTCGGCGTCGTCTGGCTCGCCGACCGGCCGGGCGACGTCGTCATCATCTGGCAGGGGATGCGGATCAAAACCTCGTTGATGGTGCTCGGCGCGGCGCACTCACTCGCGGCGCTGGCGGTGCTGCTTCTGGTCTGGAGCTTGATCCGCGCCGATCCTGCGGTCGCCGGGCCGTCTTGTCGCGGCACCTGCGCCATCGCCGCGGCGTGCGCGCCTACGAAGCGATTTCCAAGGGACTGATCGCGGTCGGCGCCGGCGACATCGCCGCCGCGCAAAAGCACGCCGCGGCGGTCAACCGGCTCGCGCCCGCGCGAGCCGCTGGCGCTGCTGCTCTACGCGCAATCGGCGCAGCTTTCAGGCGACCGCGACGGCGCCGAGCGCGCTTTCCGCGCCATGGCGGGCCGCGCCGACACCAAGCCGCTCGGCCTGCACGGGCTTGTTCATCGAAGCGCATCGCCGCAACGATCACGGCGAGCGCGCGGGCTTTTGCCGAGGAAGCGGCCCGCACCGCGCCGTCGCTCGGCTGGGCGAGCCGCGCGGTGCTCGAGGCGCGCTGCAAGGACGGCGACTGGGCCGGCGCGCTGGCTTTGCTCGGAAGCCAATGCGCGCACGCTCGCCAGGGACGTCTATCGCCGCCAGCGCGCGGTGCTGCTCACCGCCCACGCGCATGCGGTGGAGGACACCGATCGCGACAGCGCCAAGGCCGTCGGCGCTCGAAGCGCAAAAGCTCGCGCCGACCTTCGGTGCCGGCGGCGGCGCTCGCCGGCGCGGCCTGCTCGCCGAAGGCGGCCAGTTGCGCAAGGCGCACGCGCATCATCGACAAGGCCTGGCGCGCCAATCCGCATCCCGAACTGGCGCAGGCCTATAGCCGAGCTTCGCTCCGGCGATTCCGCGCGCGACCGGCTCAAACGCATCGAAGCGCTGGCGGGAAAGTGCCCGGCCATGTCGAAGGCGCGCTCGCGGTCGCGCGCGCCGCGCTCAACGCGCAGGAATTCGCCAAGGCGCGCGCCGCGCTTGCGCCTTATCTCGCGGCGCCGACCAAGCGCATTGCGTTGCTGATGGCCGAGCTGGAGCGGACCGAGCACAACGACGAGGGCCGCGCCCGCGAATGGCTGGCGCGCGCGGTGCATGCCGCGCCCGACCCGGCCTGGACGGCCGACGGCCATGTGTCCGATCGCTGGCTGCCGGCGTCTCCGGTGAGCGGCCGGCTCGACGCCTTCGAATGGCGCGTGCCCGCTCACCGGGATGCAGAGCGCGCCGGTGATCGAGCCGGAACCGGTGTCGCGGCGCCGGTCGAGTCACTGTCGCGCCGCCGCCGCAAACGCCTGCGCCGGCGGCGCCGAGACGCTCCGGCCGAGGCGCCGGGCCGCGGAGAGCCGTCACTGCGCGGCGACAAGCCGAGCCAAAGCCGAAGCCAAAGCCGAACTCAAGCCCGAGCCGGTCATCCCGCTCGTCCACGCGCCCGACGATCCCGGCCCCGAAGCCGTCGAAGAGAACGAGCCGCGCGCCGGCGCAGGACAGCGGCGGCTGGCGGAAGATTTTCGGGTAGGGCCGGCCGTCGCAGCGCTGCTCGCTTGTCATTGTGGCAGCATTCAAGCATTATCGAACATGAACTATAGTGCATGAGGTTCATGCCGCCGTGCCGACTGCAAAGACCAAGACCCGCAAAAGCCTGCGCCCGCCGCGCCGAGCGGCACCGCCGCTGTCGCCGCGTTCCTCGCCGCCATCGGCCGCGACGGTGCGGCGCCATCGCGCCAAGCGCGGCATGACGCGCCGGCAATTGGCGCAAGCGTCGGAAACCTCCGAGCGCTATCTGGCGCAGATCGAGAGCGGCGCCGGCAATCCGTCGGCGAGCGTCCTCCGCGCCATCGCGCAGGCGCTCGATCTGCCCGCCGCCGCGTTGCTGCCGGCGACCGGCGCGCGCGCCGCGGCGCTGGCGCGGTGCTCGATCTCCTCGCGCAAGCTGCCGGACAGGCGAATTGCCGGAACTCGCCAAGCTGATCGAGGCGCGCGTTGCGCGCGCCGGCGGCGCCGACCGGGCGCGGCGCATTGCGCTGGTCGGCCTGCGCGGCGCCGGCAAGTCGACGCTCGGCCGGATGCTCGGCGCAGCATCTCGGCTGGCCGTTCATCGAGCTCGACCGCGTCGTCGAGGAGGATTACGGCGCCAGCATTCCCGATCTGATCGAGATGGCCGGCACCGCGACGTTCCGCCGTCATGAGCGAAGCGCGCTCGAGCGCGTCATCGCCACGCACGAGGCCGCGGTCATCACCACCGCCGGCGGCATCGTTGCCGAACCCGGAGACCTACGCGCTGCTGCTGCGCCGCAGCCATACGATCTGGATCAAGGCGCGGCCGGAAGATCACATGAGCCGGGTCATGGCGCAGGGCGATTTCCGCCCGATGGCGGCAGAACCGCGAGGCCGATTCCAAAGGCGATGGCTGATCTCGTCGCGATCCTCGAAGCGCGCCGCGCCGATTATGCCCGCGCCGAAGCCGAGGTCGACACCTCCGGCGCCGGCGTCGAGCAGAGTTTTGCCAAGCTGTTGGAATTGCGGCGTCTTGACCGGCGTTGACTCTGCGCTCCGCCCGCAAGCGGGGAGTGACGGAAGGATCGCGGTCGTGACGCTCGCCGATTCCGGCTTTCTCGATCTGCCGCCGCTGCGGCTCGAATACCGCATGATCGGGCCGCGGCCCGACGCGGCGCCGACCATCGTGATGCTGCACGAAGGTCTCGGCAGCGTCGCAGCCTGGGGCTCGTTTCCCGATCAGCTTGCCGCCGCGACCGGCGCCGGCGTGTTCGTCTATTCGCGCGCCGGCTATGGCCGCTCGGGCCCCGGCGCACTGCCGCGCACGACCACTTTCATGCATGAAGAGGCCTGCGAGGTACTGCCGCGCGTGCTCGCGGCGATCGGCTTCCAGCGCGGCCTTCTGCTCGGCCACAGCGACGGCGCCTCGATCGCCGACCATCTATGCCGGCAGCGTGCAGGACCATCGCGTGCGCGGCCTGGTGCTGATCGCGCCGCATTTCTTCACCGAGGAAATCGGGCTCGCCGAAATCCGCCGCGCGCGCAAATCGTTCGAATCCGGCGCGCTGCGCGAACAGACTCAAACCCTGGCACGCCGACGTCGATTGCGCCTTCCGCTCTTGGAACGAGCCATGGCTGCATCCGGACATGCCCAAATGGGATATCACCGAAGCGCTCGGCTACATCCGCGTGCCGATCCTGATCGTGCAGGGCGAGGACGACCAATACGGCACGCTCAAGCAAATCGAGGCGGCGCAAGCGCGAGTGCTTCTGCCCGGTCGAGACTCTGCTGCTGCCCGGCGTCCGCCACGTGCCGCAGCGCGAGGCGCCGGAGCTGACGCTCGAACGCCGTCGCCGATTTCATCAATCGGCTGTTGCGCGACCATCACGAAGGCGAAGCGGCGGCCGATTCCGGGGTTGCCGCATCATGAATTATAGTGCATATGAACAGCCTGCCGTATTGCAGCGATGCATTATAATACATTACCGCGACCAAGGCCGGGACGACCGTTATGGGCGACGCCGATCATGCGACGCAGCGTCCTTTGGCGAACGGCCAAGCGCGGATCGATTTCCAGACCGAGCCGGCGCGCTATCGGCATTGGCAGCTTGCGATCGACGGCGACGTGGCGACGCTCACCATGGACGTCGACGAGAAGGCCGGCCTGTTCGAAGGCTACGAGCTGAAACTGAATTCCTACGATCTCGGCGTCGATATCGAGCTGGCCGACGCCATCGACCGGCTGCGCTTCGAGCATCCGCAAGCGCGCGTCGTGGTGCTGCGCTCGGGCAAGCCGCGGGTGTTTTCCGCCGGCGCCAATATCCGCATGCTGGCCGGCGCGAGCCACGCGCACAAGGTCAATTTCTGCAAGTTCACCAACGAGACCCGCAACGGCATCGAGGATTTGAGCGAGAATTCCGGCCTCAAATCGATCTGCGCCATCAACGGCACCGCGGCCGGCGGCGGCTACGAACTGGCGCTCGCCACCGATCACATCATGCTGGTCGACGACGGTTCGGCCGCGGTGTCGCTGCCGGAATTGCCGCTGCTTGCGGTGCTGCCCGGCACCGGCGGGCTCACCCGCGTCGTCCGACAAGCGCAAAGTGCGCCGCGACCATGCCGACGTGTTCTGCACCACCGAGGAAGGCGTCAAAGGCAAGCGCGCGGTCGAGTGGCGGCTGGTCGACGACGTGGTGCCGGGTTCGAAATTCGACGACGCGGATCGCCGCGCGCGCCAGGGAATTGGCCGCCAAGTCTTCGCGCAACAGCACGGCGAGCGGCATCAAGCTCGACGCCGCTGACGCGGACATTTGCGCCGGACAGCGTCGAATACGGCGCGGTCGCGGTCGAATTCGCCCGCGCCGAGCGGATCGCCACGGTGACTTTGCGCGGCCCCGCGGCGCCGCCGCCGGCTTCGGCCGACGCCATGGCTGGCGCTCGGCGCCGATTTCTGGCCGCTCGACACTCGCGCGCGAGCTCGACGACGCCATCCTGCATATCCGGCTCAACGAACTCGACGTCGCGGCGATCGTGTTCAAGTCGTCCGGCGACCCGGCCCAGGTGCTGGCCTACGACCGCTTCCTCGACGCCAATCAAGGAGCACTGGCTGGCGCGCGAAATCCGGCTGTTGTGGAAGCGCGTGCTCAAGCGCGTCGATCTCACCTCGCGCTCGCTGGTGACGCTGATCGAGCCCGGCTCGTGCTTTGCCGGCACGCTCGCCGAACTGCCGTTTGCCAGTCCGACCGCTCCTACATGCTGGTCGGGCTGCGCGACGGCGACAACAAGCCGCCGGCGGCGATCGCGCTGACCGACGTCAATTTCGGCGCCTATCCGATGGCGAACGGGCTGACGCGGCTCGCCTGCCGCTTTCTGGCGAATCCCGCCGATGTCGACACGGCGAAAGCCGAGCGCGGCAAAATGCTCGATGCCGAACGCGCGCAAAAACTCGGCCTCGTCACTTTCGCGCTCGACGACATCGACTGGGACGACGAGGTGCGCGTGTTTCTCGAAGAGCGCGCCAGCTTCTCGCCCGACGCGCTCACCGGCCTCGAAGCCAATCTGCGCTTCGCCGGGCCGGAGACCATGGAATTGAAAATCTTCGCGCGGCTGACCGCGTGGCAGAACTGGATTTTCCAGCGCCCCAACGCCATCGGCGAGGACGGCGCGCTCAAGCGCTACGGCACCGGCCAGAAGCCGGTGTTCGATACGAGGAGAGTGTGAAGAGGGAATTCACCTCTCCCCGCTGCGCGGGGAGAGCGACTGTCTTAGTGGTCAAGCGTTTTTTGGCTGCCATGGCCGTTTGTCTCGCAGGATAGCGTTGAGGATGGTGAGGAGCTTTCGGGCTACGGCGATGAGAGCGACGAGTTTAGGCTTGCCTGCTGCGACCAGCTTGTCGCGGAATTGTTTGAGGACCGGATTGTGACGGGCGGCAACCATGGCGGCCATGTACAACGCGCTGCGGACGGACTTGCGGCCGCCGCCGATGAAGCTTTTGCCACGCCACTGGCCGGACTGTCGGGTCCACGGCGCAAGGCCGACAAGCGCGGCAACCTTGCGGCGATCAAGCGAGCCCAATTCCGGCAATTGGGCGATCAGGGTACGGGCGATGACCGATCCGACACCAGGAACGGAGGCCAGCAGAATCCTCCTTCTCGGCCCACACCGGGGAGCCCCGCACATGATCGTCGATCTCGCCGTCGAGCTCGGCCAACTCCTTCTCCAGCGCCTTGCGCAGCCGCGCAATGCTTTTCTGCAAACGCTTGTTGGTCAGGCGCCGTTGACGCTGACCTTCGGCCACCATCATGTCGATGATCTGGCGCCGCCGCGCCACCAGATCGGCGAGCAATCGGGTAGCCTCGTTGGGCAGCGGTCGCGGTGTTGCCTGGGTGGCTTCGACAAAATGCGCAATCACCGCCGCGTCGATCGGATCGGTCTTGGCCCTTTTGCCGAGCGCCTGGGCAAACGCCCGCACCTGTGCCGGATTGACCACGATCACCGGCAGCTCTGCCGCCGCCAGGCCCGCTGCGACGACGGTCTCAAAACCGCCGGTAGCTTCTATAGCGACGACGCGCGGCTCAAGCTCATGCAGTCGCTTCGTCAGTTGCTCGATACCCGCACCGCTACGGGCGACGACAAAACTCTCACCGCTCGGACGCACGCAAATATCCAAGCGGTCCTTGGCAACATCGATACCAACCACGATGGCGTCCATCTGATCCCTTCCTTGCGCAAACGGGCTCGCTGTGCGGCCCAAGCGACTGTTCGGGTTCGATGGAACGACAGGCGAAGACCCTGGCTCTCCCACGGGCTTGGTGTCCCTAGGTCGGTGCGGTCTCACGCCTGCCACCGCGCCAGCTACTCTAACCCGGGCGGCGATTCGAAAGTTACAAGGTCGAGTGAGCGAAGCGAACGAGGGTGAGGGGGCCTCACCGCAATTCTGAGCCAAGCGGCGAAGCCCCCTCACCCCACCCTCTCCCCGCACGCAGGGAGAGGGAGACGTTCTACGGAGCGCGAAAGAGGAACAGCCATGGACATCGAGACCGTCGACTACTCCACCAAAATTCCGAACAACGTCAATCTCGCCGAAGACCGCCAGGTGCTGCGCGCGCTGGAAAGCTGGCATCCCGGCTATATCGACTGGTGGAAGGACATGGGGCCGGAAGGATTCCAGGAGGCGCTGGTCTATCTGCGCACCGCGGTCTCGGTCGATCCGAAGGGCTGGGCGAAATTCGATTACGTCAAAATGCCCGATTACCGCTGGGGCATTCTGCTGGCGCCGCAGGAGGAAGGCCGCAAAATCCCGTTCGGCCGCCATTACGGCGAGCCGGCCTGGCAGGATATTCCCGGCGAATATCGCGCCATGCTGCGCCGCCTGATCGTCATCCAGGGCGACACCGAGCCGGCTTCGGTCGAGCAGCAGCGCCATCTCGGCAAGACCGCGCCGTCGCTCTACGACATGCGCAACGTCTTCCAGGTCAATGTCGAGGAAGGCCGCCACCTCTGGGCGATGGTCTATCTGCTGCAGAAATATTTCGGCCGCGACGGCCGCGAGGAAGCCGCCGAACTGTTGCAGCGCCGCTCCGGCGACGCCGACAAGCCGCGCATGCTCGGCGCGTTCAACGAAGCGACGCCGGACTGGCTGTCGTTCCACATGTTCACGTTCTTCACCGACCGTGACGGCAAGATGCAATTGGAGAGCCTCGCCCAATCCGGCTTCGATCCGCTGTCGCGCACCTGCCGCTTCATGCTGACCGAGGAAGCGCATCACATGTTCGTCGGCGAGACCGGCGTCGGCCGCACCATCCAGCGCACCTGCGAGGCGATGCAAGCCGCCGGCATCGACGACCCGGACGACATCGAGAAGGTGCGCGCGCTCGGCGTCATCGACCTGCCGACGATGCAGAAAAAGCTCAATCTGCATTACACGCTGTCGCTCGATCTGTTCGGCTCGGAAGTCTCGACCAATGCGGCCAATACCTTCACCGCCGGGCTCAAGGGCCGCTTCCAGGAGACCAAGATCGACGACGATCACCGGCTCGAACACGCGACCTATCCGGTGCTCAAATTCGTCGACGGCGAGATCAAGCGCGTCGACGAGCCGGCGCTGACCGCGATCAATATGCGGCTGCGCGACGATTACACCGCCGACTGCCAGCGCGGGCTCGACCGCTGGAACAAGATCATCGACAAGACCGGCGTCGCCTTCAAATTCGAACTGCCGCATGTCGGCTTCCACCGCCAGATCGGCGAGTTCAAGGACGTCCAAGTCTCGCCGGCGGGCAAGCTCGTCGACGAGGCGACCTGGAACCGCGACAAGGGCCAATGGCTGCCGTCGAAGGACGACGGCGATTTCATCGGCAGCCTGATGAAGCCGGTCACCGAGCCCGGCCAGTTCGCCAGCTGGATCGCCCCGCCGCGCATCGGCATCGACAACAAGCCGGGCGATTTCGAATACGTGAAGATCGCGGCGTAAGCGTCATTCCGGGCTCGCTACGCGCCCCGGAATGACCACCCCGACCACGATGGTTAATCGGGTCTTAACCTGCGCCCTCCTATGCTATGCCACCGGTGATGCGGCGGGCGGCCCCGCTGTTGACTGATGTACAGGATGACCCGCGAGTCTGCCCCGATCCGTAATGGCGCCGAAGCAGGTGCGGCGTCGGTGCGCGCGCCCAACGGCCGCTCGCCGTTCGTGCGCACGCGCGAGCTCCTCGGCGATACGCCGCCCGGCAAGCCGCCGATCAGTCTCGCCGTCGGCGAGCCGCAGCATCCGATTCCGGCTTTCGTCGGGCCGGTGATCGCCGCGCATGTCGCCGAGTTCGGCCGCTATCCGGCCAACAAGGGGCTCGACGAATTCGGCGTCGCCGTCGCCGGATGGCTCGGCCGCCGCTACACGCTGGCGCGGCCGGTCGATCCGGCAAGCGAAGTGCTGGTGCTCAACGGCACCCGCGAGGGACTGTTTCTCGCAGCGCTTGCCGCCAAGAACTGGGTCGCGCCGCGCCCCGGCCGGCCGGCCGTGCTCATTCCCAATCCGTTTTATGCCGCTTATGCAGCCGGCGCGATCGCCGCCGACTGCGAGCCGGTCTATCTGCCGACGACGCGCGAGACCGGCTTCCTGCCGGACCTCGATGCGCTCGACGAGGAGCTGCTGGCGCGCACGGTCGCGTTCTATATCGCCTCGCCGTCCAATCCGCAGGGCGCGGTCGCCGATCTCGCCTATCTCGAAAAGCTCACCGCGCTGGCGCGGCGTTTCGGCTTTCTGATTTTCTCCGACGAATGCTATTGCGAGATTTACAGCGATCGTCCGCCGCACGGCATGCTCGAAGCGGCGGGGGCGGATTTCGCCAACGTCGCCGTCTTCCACTCGCTGTCGAAGCGCTCGAGCCTGCCGGGCTTGCGCATCGGCTTTGCCGCCGGCGACCGCAGCTTCATGCGGACCTATCTCGAACTGCGCAATGTCGCCGCGCCGATGGTGCCGACGCCAATGCAGCATGTCGCCATCGCCGCCTACAACGACGAAAAGCATGTCGAGGAGAACCGGCGGCTCTATCGCGAGAAATTCGATCTCGCCGACCAGATCATCGGCGACCGTTACGGCTATCGCCGTCCCGCCGGCGGATTTTTTCTCTGGCTCGACGTCTCGGCGCAGGGCGGCAGCGAAGCGGCGACGCTGCGGCTGTGGCGCGAGGCGGGACTTCGCGTCGTGCCCGGCCGCTATCTGGCGCGCGAGCAGGCCGACGGCAGCAATCCCGGCGCCGACTATATCCGCGTCGCCATGGTGCAGAACAACGAGATCACCGCCGAGGCGATGCATCGCCTGGTGGCGGTGCTCGGCTGAGCAGATGATGACCCCATCGAATATTTCATCGTCATTGCGAGCCGGAGGCGAAGCAATCCAGGGGCCGCTGGCGCCGACTCTGGATTGCTTCGTCGCTAACGCTCCTCGCAATGACGAGATTGAGTTGCAGCCATGTCGATGATCGACCGCAGCCTTGACGGAATGGCCCCTCTGTCCGGCCAGCTCGGCGCCATTTTGCAGCGCCGGCTGCGCGAGCTCGGCGGCGTGGCGCTGATCAGCCTCACCATGATGGCGGCGCTCGCGCTTGGCACCTGGTCGGTGCAGGATCCGTCGCTGAGCCACGCCACCGACGCGCCGGTGCACAATCTGCTCGGCATGCCCGGCGCGATCGCCGCCGACTTGATGATGCAGCTGTTGGGCCTCGGCGCGCTGGCGTTGTTGTTGCCGATCGCGGTGTGGGGCTATCGGCTGCTCGGCCACCGGCAACTCAGCCACGAGCGGCTGCGCGTGCTGCTTTGGCTCGCCGGCGCGGTGCTGACCGCCGGTTTCGCATCCTGCCTGCCGAACAGCGCGCACTGGCCGCTGCCGTGCGGGCTCGGCGGCGTCATCGGCGACGCCGTACTGCGCCTGCCGGCTTATGTGCTGCATGCGCCGCTGTCCGGAACGCAACGGCTCGCCGCCGCCATCGTGCTCGGCGTCGCCGCGCTTTTCACCTTCGCCGGCGCCGCCGGCATTCTCTGGCGCGACGCCGACGACGCGGATGAGGAGGATGAAGAAGAAGCCGACGAACCGGCCGAGGACGATGACGAGCGGCTGGATATCGCTCGGCTATTTGGCGCATTCCCTGTTGAGCTTCCGCGCCCGGCTGGCGCGGCTGTTCCGCGGCCGGCAGCGGACGCCGCTGCCGTCGCGCGACGACATCGCGATGCCGCGCCGGCGCGTCGAGCCGCGCTTCGATAATGCCGCAGCGCCCGACGTCGATGAGGACGAGACGGAAGACGACGAGCTAGAAGCCGCCCCGCGCGCGCGCAAGCCGCGCGCGCCGCAGGCGCCGCGCCGCTCCGGCAGCGGTTACGGCCTGCCGCCGCTCGAATTGCTCACGCCGCCGAGCAAAGTCGGGCGCGCCACCGTCAGCTCCGAAATCTTGCAGGAAAACGCCACCGCGCTCGAAGGCGTGCTCGGCGATTTCGGCGTGCGCGGCGAGATCATCAATGCGCGGCCCGGCCCGGTGGTGACGCTGTACGAGCTCGAACCGGCGCCGGGCATAAAATCGTCGCGCGTCATCAGCCTCGCCGACGACATCGCCCGCTCGATGAGCGCGCTGTCCGCGCGCGTCGCCGTGGTCTCGGGACGCAACGCCATCGGCATCGAACTGCCGAATCCGACCCGCGAGAAGGTCTATTTGCGCGAACTGCTCGCCTCGCGCGATTATGCCGAGAGCGCGGCGCGGCTGCCGCTGTGCCTCGGCAAGGCGATCGGCGGCGAAGCGGTGCTGGTCGATCTGCAGCGCATGCCGCATCTGCTGATCGCCGGCACCACCGGCTCCGGCAAATCGGTCGCCATCAACACCATGATCCTCAGCCTGGTCTATCGGCTGCAGCCCGATCAATGCCGGCTGATCATGGTCGATCCGAAAATGCTGGAACTGTCCGTCTATGACGGCATCCCGCATCTCCTCACGCCCGTCGTCACCGATCCGAAAAAGGCGGTGGTCGCGCTGAAATGGGCGGTGCGCGAGATGGAGGAGCGCTACAAGAAAATGTCGAAGCTCGGCGTGCGCAATATCGACGGCTACAATGCGCGCGTCGCCGAGGCCAAGAACAAGGGCGAGAAACTCAGCCGCACCGTCCATACCGGCTACAATCGCGAAACCGGCGAGGCGATCTACGAGAACGAGGAGCTCGATCTCGAGCCGCTGCCTTACATCGTCGTCATCGTCGACGAGATGGCCGACCTGATGATGGTCGCCGGCAAGGACATCGAAGGCGCGGTGCAGCGGCTGGCGCAGATGGCGCGCGCCGCCGGCCTGCACGTCATCCTGGCGACGCAGCGGCCCTCGGTCGACGTCATCACCGGCACGATCAAGGCCAATTTCCCGACCCGCATCTCGTTTCAGGTCACCTCGAAAATCGACAGCCGCACCATATTGGGCGAACAAGGCGCCGAGCAGCTGCTCGGCCAGGGCGACATGCTTTATATGGCCGGCGGCGGCCGCATCAGCCGCGTCCACGGACCGTTCGTCTCCGACGAAGAGGTCGAGAAGGTGGTGCGCCACCTCAAGTCGCAAGGCGCGCCGGAATATCTCGAAGCCGTCACCGCCGAGGAGCCGCACGACGAGGATGGCAATCCGATCTTCGACGCAACCGCGATGCGGCGCCGAGGGCGGCGACCTCTACCAGCAGGCGGTGCAAATCGTCACACGCGACCGCAAGGCTTCCACGAGCTACATTCAGCGCCGGCTGCAAATCGGCTATAACCGCGCCGCCTCGCTGATGGAGCGCATGGAGCAAGAAGGCATCGTCGGCCAGCCCAACCACGCCGGCAAGCGAGAAATTCTGGTCGAGGGCGCCGACGATGACCGCTATTGAGAATCGCGCGTTCGGGCCTTAAGCCAGGAAGAGTAGCCGCGAATTCGCCATACCGGGCGTCTAGCGGACAGTGTCAGTCGCGGGCGTGCTTTATGCTAGTCGCGCGGGTGCTTAAAGATGCATCATTCGGGTGCATCGACTGGGACGCAATGGCGGGAGAGGGATATGGCGGCAAGCGGCTTGGCTAAACTCGGCCCGGCGATCGTGATCGCGGCGTTGATGTGCGGGCTCAGCACGGTCAGGCCGGCGACCGCATATGCCGAGGACGTGCCGCTGCCGACGCCGGCGCCGTTGCCGAAAACCGGCGTCGCTTCGTCACCTGCCGCAACCGACAGCATTCCGCTGCCTCCCGCGCCGATACCGCAGGCGCCTCAATCGCCCCAGGCATCGCAAGGCGTCCACGCCCCGGGTTTCTTCCCGTTTTCCAATAACGGCTCGTCGAACCAGGCGACCGCGTTCGACAACAAGCAGCGCGCGCTGCTCGACCGCATCAGCCTGTATCTGTCGAGCCTCCAGACCATGGTCGGAAATTTCGTCCAGATCGGACCCGACGGCGGACGAACGCAGGGAACATTCTATCTGCAAAAGCCCGGCCGCGTGCGTTTCGAGTACAATCCGCCGAGCCCGATCGACATCATCGCCGACGGCTCCTCGGTCGTCGTGCGCGACCGCAAGCTCGCGACGCAGGACCTCTATCCGCTGTCGCAGACGCCGCTGCGTTATCTGCTCGCCGACCGCATCGATCTGCTTCGCGACACCGACGTCGTCAGCGTCACGTCCGACGATACTTTCGCCACCGTCACCATCGAGCAGAAGCAATTGATGATCGGCACCGACAAGCTGATGATCATGTTCGACGCCAAGGATCTCACGCTCAAGCAGTGGACCGTCACCGATCCACAAGGCTTCGACACCACGGTCGCGGTCTACAATCTCGACACCACGAAAAAGCCCGATCCGGACCTGTTCGTGATCAACTATCAGGGCAATCAGGGCAGCATCAGCAATCAGTAGCCGGTAATCAGCGGTCAGTAATCGGAAAGCAGTTGGCTCGTTCGCCGTTCAACGTTTATATGCTGCGCGAACTGATTACCGATTGCTAAAATGAAGTTCAGACTGACAACCTGGAACATCAATTCGGTGCGGCTGCGCATCGATCTGGTCGCCAAATTCATCAAGGCGGTCCGTCCCGACATACTTTGCCTGCAAGAGACCAAATGTCCGGACGACGCTTTTCCGCGCAAGCGCTTCAAGCGGCTCGGCTACGATCACGTCGCGCTCAACGGCCAGAAGGGCTATCACGGCGTCGTCGTGCTATCGCGATTGCCGTTCGAAAGCTTCAATATCCAAAGCTTCTGCGGCAAGACCGACTGCCGCCATGTCTCCGCGGTGTTCGGCGAGCGCGCCGGACTGCGCGACCCCATCACGGTGCATAATTTCTACGTCCCCGCCGGCGGCGACATTCCCGACCCGGCGGTCAATCCGAAATTCGCCCACAAGCTCGCCTTTCTCGACGAGATGCGGGATGCCCCGGCGTTGCGGCCGGCGCCGTCCGCGCGCGCCATCCTGGTCGGCGACCTCAACGTCGCGCCGCTCGAACACGACGTCTGGAGCCACAAGCAGATGCTGCGCGTGGTGTCGCACACGCCGATCGAATGCGAGAAATTCACGCGCGCGCTGGGCGCCGGCGGCTGGATCGACAGCATGCGCCGGCTCACGCCGGAGCCGGCGAAGCTTTACACATGGTGGAGCTATCGGGCCGCCGACTGGCGCGCCGCCGACCGCGGCCGCCGTCTCGACCATGTCTGGACCTCCGATGGCTCGCCGACCGCGTCTCGGCCGTCAAGATCGCCAAGGATTATCGCGGCGCCGCGCGGCCGTCCGACCACGTGCCGGTGACGGCGACCCTGGAGCTCTAAACCATGACCGCGGTAAAGCCCGGTTCGACGATCTCGCTGGAGACTTGGCGCAGCCGCCTCAAGGCGTGGCACGAGACCAGCCGCGAGCCGGGCCTGACGGCACTGTTGATCATCGAAAGCCTGATGATTTTCCTGATCATTCCGCTCACCGGCATGGGCGTTTTGCCGGCATTGGTATTGCCGGTGATGTTCATCGTGCTGGTCATCTCCATCCTGATCGTCACTTGGCACAGCCACATTGCAGCGATCGCAGTGACTGGTTGCCGTCGTGCTGAGCCCGGTCGGAACGTTGCTGTGGCGCGAAGATCCGTCACCGCTGACAGAATGGCTGAGCGCGGGCGGCCGTTTCCTGGCCATTACCGCATTGAGCTTCGTTATCGCCCGCGCGGTTTTCGCGTCCGGGCGCGTGAGCTTTCATCGCGTGCAAGGCGCCGTCGTGCTCTACCTGAATTTCGCGCTGTTGTTTTTCACGATCTACCGGCTGATGGAGGTGTTGCTGCCGGGCTCGTTCAGCAATCTGCCGCACGCCGGCACGGAATACGGCTCCGGCGCGGCGCTGCTCTATTTCAGCTTCACGACGCTGACGTCAGTCGGCTACGGCGACATCACGCCGTTGCATCCATTGGCGCGCAGTCTCGCCAATCTCGAAGGCGTGATCGGACAGCTCTATCCGGCGACGCTACTGGCACGGCTGGTCAGCCTGGAAATCGAGCACCGCCGGCAAGGCGAAGAACTGAAGGGTTAGGATCGCGGTCCGGTATCGCGGGCCAGCACGGCGCGCACGTTCTCCATCTCGCGGGCCCATTGATCGGCGCGCGCCGCGATCAGCTCGCGCAGCCGCTGCGCGGCCTCCGGATAGCTTTCCAGCATGCTCAGGAACATGGTGCGCGAGATGCGCAGCACGATGGAATCTTCGCGCGCGATCGCCGTGGCCGGCCGCTGCGTTTGCGACAAGAGCGCGGATTCGCCGAGCAACGTGCCCGGCTCGGCGACGATCTCGGCGTCGGCGGCGCGTTCCGGCTTGAGCGCAAACGAGCCCTGTTGGACGACGTAGGCGCAGTCGGCGGCCTCGCCGGCTGCGAACAGCATTTGGCCGGCTTCGACCGAATAGGCCTCGGCGCCGATGGCGAGGATGCGCAAGGCCGGAGCGCCGAGGCGGCGCAGAACCGGCACCTGGCTCAGAAACGCGATGTCATCCTCGATGGTCATACCGTTCCGCGGTCTGGGCGCAAAATCATGCTGCCAACTTATGGTAGCGAGTCATGGCACCAGCTTATAGCCGCCGGCTTCGGTGACCAGGATAGCAGGCGTTGCGGCGTCCTTTTCGATCTTCTGCCGCAAGCGATAAATGTGCGTCTCCAGCGTGTGCGTGGTGACGCCGGAATTGTAGCCCCAGACTTCCTGCAGCAGCGTCTCGCGCGACACCGGGCGCTGACCGGCGCGATAGAGATAGCGCAGGATCGACGTTTCCTTTTCGGTCAGCCGCACCTTGTTGCCCTTGGGATTGAGCAAAAGCTTGGAGCTTGGCCGGAACGTATAGGGGCCGATGGTGAAGACCGCGTCCTCGCTCGCTTCGTGCTGGCGCAGCTGCGCGCGGATGCGCGCCAACAGCACGGCGAAGCGGAACGGCTTGGTCACGTAATCGTTGGCGCCGGACTCGAGGCCGAGGATCGTATCGGAATCGGTGTCATGGCCGGTGAGCATGATGATCGGCGCCTTAAAGCCGTTCTTGCGCAGGATGCGCACCGCTTCGCGGCCGTCGATATCGGGCAGCCCCACATCCATGAGGACAAGATCGATCTGCCCGGTCTTGGCCGCCTGCACGCCTTTGCTGCCGTTCTCGACCGCGACGGCCTCGAACTCCTCGTGCAGCGACAGCTGCTCGGTCAGCGCGTCGCGCAGCTCGGCATCGTCGTCGACAATAAGTATTTTCCGCGTATTCGGCATGAAATCCCGGCCCCGCCGCCGCTTTGCCGCGCCCATGGCGCGAAGTACAAGAACTCAGGATATAGGAGCAGGCGGGGCTTGGGAATCCAAGGGGTTGGGATGCGACGAACCACGTTTCGCTTCATCCGCATCAAGCCGCGCCCGGGCCGGCGTTCGCAGGGTTGGCTGTTTCCCGGCGCCGGGACGCTCAAGCCGTTGTGGGTCGCGCTCGGCCGCAGCGGGATCAAGGCCGATAAGCGCGAGGGCGACGGCGGCACACCGGCCGGCCGGTTTCACCCGGTGCGCCTGTGGTGGCGGGCCGATCGCCTGCCGCGACCCCGGAGTCTGCTGCCGGTGCGGCGGATCGGCCGCAACGACGCCTGGTGCGAGGACCCCGCGGACCGCCGCTATAACCGTCCGTTCCGGCGGTCGGCCAATGAACCAGGCGACCGGCTATGCCGGGATGACGGGCTCTACGACCTGATCGTCGAAATCGACCACAATACCCGGCCGCGCGTCGCCGGCCGCGGCAGCGCCGTCTTCATCCATGTCGCACGGGATGGATTTGCGCCGACCGCGGGCTGTGTCGGCCTGCGGCGGAATGAGTTGCTGCAACTGCTTCGGTTTTGTCGCCGAAGACACAAATCATGATTCACTTCTAACCGGCGCCCGTGCGCCGAAGATCGCGGTGCCGACGCGCACATGGGTGGCGCCGAACGCGATCGCCGTCGGGAAATCGGCGCTCATGCCCATCGACAGGAATTGCAGCCCATTGCGGCGGGCGATTTTGGCCGTGAGCGCAAAATGCGGCGCCGGCGCTTCATCGTGCGGGGGAATGCACATCAGGCCGGAAATAACCAGGCCGTAGCGGTCGCGGCAGGCCGCGAGAAAGGCGTCAGCCTCCCCCGGATGCACGCCGGACTTCTGCGTTTCGGCGCCGGTATTGATTTCCGCGAACAGGCGCGGATGGCGATTCTGTTTGGCGATCTCCTTGGCCAGCGCCTCGGCCAGGCTTGCCCGATCGACCGAATGGATGGCGTCGAACAGCGCCACCGCATCCTTGGCCTTGTTCGATTGCAGCGACCCGACCAGGTGCAGTTCGATCGTTGGATGGCGCGCGATCAGCGGCGGCCATTTGGTTTTCGCTTCCTGGACGCGGTTTTCGCCGAACACGCGCTGGCCGGCGGCGATGACCGGCTCGATCGCCTCGGCGCCGAATGTCTTCGACACCGCCACCAGCGTAACGCTGGCCGGATCGCGCCCGGCCTCGCGGCAGGCCCGCGCGATTTCCTCGCGCACCGACGTAATGCCGTCCTGCCTGTTCATGGTTTCCATATGGTCAACGATAGCGTGAACAGTTTAGCGATCGCGCGAGGCCCATTTTTACGCGTGTCCGCTAGTTTTTGGAACCGGGGCGGGAACAGCATCATGCCGGGCGACCAAGCAAAACCGCAGACCGCATCGCGACGGAACAAGCCGTTTCTGAGCATTCGCGCCCGGCTGATCGTGCTTGCCCTCCTGGCGATCGCTCCGCTGATGCTCGAGCGCGTCCACGGACTTGAAACGGCCCGCGCCGCGCGCACCGAGCGCGCCAACGCCGAAGTGATCGACCTGGCCCGACGCGGCGTCGAGTCACAACGCGACATCATTTCTTCGGTCCGCGCGGTGCTCCAGATCGTGTCGCGCGTCTATGCCGAAGTGCCGATCGATCGGTCCAACTGCAAGCAATATATGGCCGACCTGACGAGCAACATTCCCTGGATCCGCGACCTCTCCGTCGCCTCGCCCGACGGGCGCATCACGTGCTCGACCGAACCGGCCGCAATCGGATTGAACGTTTCAGATCGTCCGCATTTTCAGAATGCTCTGCATTCGCGCGAATTTGCGCTGAGCAATTATCTGATCAATCGACTCAATCAGGCGCCAAGCCTGGTCGCCACCTTTCCCGTCATCGCCGACGACGGCTCCGTCAAAGGGGTCGTGCTCGCGGTGATCAATCTGCAATGGATCGGCGATCTGGCGTCGACCGCCGCGCAGCATTCCGGCGCCTCGGTCATGCTGCTCGACGGCAACGGCACGCTGGTCGCGGGCTCCGCCGACCAGCAGCGCTTCATCGGCAAGCAGTTCGCCGGCCATGCCCTGACGCGGGAAATGCTCGCCAACGACGAAGGCACGATGACGGCGACCGGCTTCGACGGCGTGCGTCGCATCTTCGCCTATGTCCGCGTGCCATGGACGAACGCGCGGCTGGCGGTCGGCCTCGACGAAAATGCCGTGCATAGCGGCATCGACAGCAAGATCGACTTCGCCTACCTGCAGCTTTGCGTGTTCGGCATGTTCGTCCTGCTGCTGGCATGGTTCGGCGGCGAGCAGCTGGTGGTGCGGCCGATCCGATCGCTGGTGCGCACCGCGGCGCGGTTCGGCCGCGGCGATCTGCACGTGCGCGCCTCGCAGGAGCCCTGGGTCGCCGAATTCGCGCCGCTGGCGGCCGCGCTCGACGACATGGCGGCCAAGCTCGCCGCGCGCGAAGAGGAATTGCAGATCGCCAATCAGCATCTCGAAGAGCTGGCGAGCCTCGATGGGTTGAGCGGGCTTGCCAACCGGCGCGGCTTCGACCGCGAGATCGAGCGGGAATGGCAGCGCGCCGGCGAGAAGTGCGCAGCCGATCGCGCTGATGATGGTCGACATCGATCACTTCAAGCTGTTCAACGACCGTTACGGCCATGTCGCCGGCGACACCTGCCTGCGTGCGGTCGGCGAGACGCTGTCGCTGGTGACGCTCGACGAGGCCGTGCTGGTCGCCCGCTACGGCGGCGAGGAATTCGCGCTGCTGCTGCCCGGCCTCGACATCGAACGGGCCGCCGCGCTTGCCGAAGAGGCGCGCAAAGCCGGTCGAAGACCTCCAGATCAATCACTCGGAATCGCCGTGCGGCCACGTCACCGTCAGCATCGGCGTCGAATCCGTGGTGCCCGACAAATTTCAAACGACCGCCGATCTGATCGAGGCGGCCGACACCGCGCTCTATGCCGCCAAGCGCCGCGGCCGCAACACCGTCGTCGCGCATGTGCGCCAGCTGCTGCGCGCGGCGTCCTGAAAGCGGCGCCGGCACGTCAGCTTTTGCGCCTTCCGCTGTTCGCGGCTTTCTTTCGCGATGCGGGCTTGTGCGTTTTTCTCGGGCGGCGCCCAGATCATGCCCTCGAGCTTCATGCCGTCGGGATCGGTGAAATAGACGGCGTAATAATTGCGGCCGTAATACTCGCCCGGCGGATCGACGACGGTCATGGCGTTGTCTTCGAGAAAAGCGCCCAGCGCATCGACGTCCTTGCGGCTCGAAAGCTCGAACGCATAGTGATGAAAGCCGATATCGCCTTTGCGGTATTTATGCTTCTTGCCTTGCGCATCCGCGGCGGCGATCCACAACAGCGTCTTGCCGTTGCTCCAGCCGGCCATGTCGTCGTAGTCGTGCTTGAGCTTGAAGCCGAGGAAATTTAAGCAGCTTGCCGTAAAACGCCTTGGAGCGCGCGAAGTCGCCGACGCTCAAAACCAGATGGTCGATGCCGACGACGCGGGGCATGGCAGTGTCCTCTGCGCGGCGGGTTGCTCTGGCCGGGCTGCGGCGGTAGATAGCAGCGGCCATGTCAAACGTCATATCAACCGCCATGCCCGCACTTTGTTCGACAAAATCTGGGACTTCCATTGCGTCGGCCAGCGCGCCGATGGCCGCGATCTCCTCTATATCGACCGCCATGTGCTCCACGAACTGCACGCCCATCACGCCTTTGCGCAATTGGCAGAAGCAGCAGCGCACGGTGCACCGGCCCGACCTGACCTTCGCGGTGCAGGATCACACCGTGGCGACGAAGCCCGGCCGCGACGACGACACCAATCCCTCGGGAACCGCCTTCATCAAGGCGATGCGCGAGGGCTGCCGCAGCAACGGCATCAGGCTGTTCGACATCGACGATCCCGAGCAGGGCATTTCGCACGTCGTGGCGCCGGAGCTCGGCATCGTGCTGCCGGGCGCGACGCACGCGGTGCCCGACAGTCACGCCAGCACCGTCGGCGGCGTCGGCGCGCTCGCCTTCGGCTGCGGCACCAGCGAGCTTGCGCATATCCTCGTCACCCAGGTGATGGCGCTCAAGCGCCCCAAGCGCATGCGGGTGCGGCTCGACGGCGCGCTCGGGCCTCATATCAACGCCAAGGACATCGCTTTGCGGCTGATCGCCGAACTCGGCGTCGCCGGCGCGCGCGGCTATGCCGTGGAATATGCCGGCGCCGCGGCGCGCGCGATGCCGATCGAGCAGCGCATGACGCTGTGCAACCTCAATATCGAAATGGGCGGCCGCTCCGGCTTCGTCGCGCCCGACGAGGCGACCTTCGCCTGGCTTGCAGGCCGGCCCTATGCGCCGGCAGGGCGCGCTGTGGGATCGCGCGCTCGACTATTGGCGCACGCTGCAAACCGACGACGACGCCGCGTTCGACCGCGAGGTCGTGCTCGATTGCACCGGTCTCGAGCCGCAGATCACCTGGGGCACCGATCCGAGCCAAGTCGTCGGCATTTCGGGCCGCGTGCCCGAGCCGGCGGCGGTCGATCCAAGCCGGCGCGCCGCGGCGGAAAGCGCCTTCGCCTATATGGGCCTTGCGCCGGGAACGCCGCTTGCCGGCCTGCCGGTCAATCGCGTCTTCATCGGTTCCTGCACCAATAGCCGGCTGCCGGATTTGCAGACTGCCGCCGCGGTGGTGCGCGGCCGGCGCGTCGCCGACGGCGTCGTCGCCATGGTCGTGCCCGGCTCGTCGAGCGTAAAGCGCGAGGCCGAAGCCGCCGGGCTCGACCGCGTGTTCCGCGACGCCGGTTTCTTCTGGGGCGAGTCCGGGTGCTCGATGTGCGCCGGCGGCAATGGCGATCGCGGCCAGCCCGGCGAGCGCTGCGTGTCGACCACCAACCGCAATTTCGAAAACCGCCAAGGGCCGAAAGTGCGCACCCATCTCGCCAGCCCGGCGACCGCCGCGGCCACCGCGATCGCCGGCCGCATCGCCGACGTGCGGCAATTGCTGGCCGGGAGCGGCATGATGCAGCCCTTCACCAGTCATACCGGCATCGCCGCGCCGCTCCTCAAGGACGACATCAATACCGACCAGATCGCGCCGATCATGCATTCGCGCAGCCTCAAGGAGGACTACAAGGCGATGCTGTTTCACCGCGCGCGCCAGCGCGAGGACGGCAGCGAAGATCCCGATTTCGTGCTCAACAAGCCGCAGTTCCGCGCCGCCGGCATTCTGGTCACCGGGCATAATTTCGGCGCCGGCTCCTCGCGCGAGTCCGCGGTGTGGAGCATGCTGGCGAACGACATCCGCGTCATCGTGGCGAAGAGCTTCGCCGATATCTACCGCGAGAATTGCCTGCAGAACGGCGTGTTGCCGGTGGTGCTCGGCCCGCAAGACGCCGATGCCTTCATCGCCCGCGTCGTCGCCGCCGATGGCGCCGCGCCGTTCACGGTCGATCTGGTGACGCAGCGCATCAGCGGTCCCGGCGGGCCGGACATCGCTTTCGAAATCGCCGCGGCGGATCGCACGCGGCTCCTCGAAGGCCTCGACGATATCGGCATGACGCTCAAGCACATGGACGAAATCGTCGGCTGGGAGCGCCGCGCCGCCGCGGCGCAGCCGTGGTTGCAGACGGCGCAGGACAGCCGGTAATCGGCACAGCGTGAAAAGGGAGATCGCGTGATGAGCGTGCGCAAGAAATTCCGGGCGATCATGGCGGGCAAGCGGCTGGTGCTGATGCCCGGCGCCTATGACGCGCTGTCGGCGCGCATCATGGAAGCCGAGGGTTTCGAGGCGCTGTGCGCCGGCGGCTACGCCGCCATCGGCTCGATGCTGGCGCAGCCCGATATCGGCCAGTCGAATATGCGCGACTACGCCGATCATTACGGGCGCATCTCCGCCGCCGTCGAAATCCCGGTCTATGTCGACGCCGATACCGGATTCGGCGGCGTCAACAATGTGCGGCAGATGGTGCGCGCCTTCGAGGCCGCCGGCGTCGCCGGCATCTTCATCAGCGACCAGGTCTTTCCCAATCGCTGCGGCTACCTGCCCGGCAAGCAGGTGATCCCGGTCGAGCAGATGCTGGCCAAGATCAAAGCAGCGCTCGATGCCCGCCGCGATCCCGACTTCTTCATCGCCGGCCGCACCGATGCCGCGGGCGTCGAAGGCCTCAACGCGGCAATCGGGCGCTGCCAGTTGTTCATGGATGCCGGCGCCGACATGGCGAAGCCGATGGGCGTCGACACCGTCGACGATATCAAGCGCGTCATACGCGAAGTCGGCGGGCCGCATATGGCGACGCTGTCGCAGGCGGCGGGGTTGAAGCAGCGCAGCCTGGCGGACCTCGAAGCCGCCGGTGTCGTCGCGGCGACGTTCCCGTCGCTCGCGCTGTTCGCGGCGGCGCAGGCGGTACGCAACGTGTTGCGCATCCTCAAGCGGGAAAACTCGCTGACCGCGACGTTCGACCACCTGCTGCCGCTTGAGGATTATTACGATCTGGTCGGGCTCAAGGAGCAGCTGGCGCGCGAGGAAAGCTATGACAAAGCCGCTGCCGCGCTGGTGCATAAACGGGCGGCGGAATAGCCGGCCACCCGCTCCCAGCCAGGGTCAAACCGGGACCCCAAAAAAGAAAGGGGCCGGCGCGAAGCCGGCCCTTCCCCCATACAATGCCCTACGGCATTACCCCTTGGTAACTACCGGCGGCGGGGCCTTGCCCTTGCCGGTCTGAGCGCAGCCGGCGATGCTCAGGAGAGCCAGCACCGCGGCCGTTGCTATAACGATCTTCTTCATAGGGAACTCCCCCTTGTCATGACAGGTTTAACCATACAGAGGGGGCTCTCGGTCCTCTAGTGCTGAAAAGCCACAGTCATCATTTGAATGCACCGCGTTTGCGGTTCCAATCGTGCGGCTTCGCGTTTGGGGCGCAAAATGGTCCGCTAACTGGGCCATTGGCTCATAAATTTCGCTCAAAGCGGATTAAAGCCGATGGCCGGCGGCCGAGTTGCGCGTCGCGGCCAGCCGGAGGGCTAGCGTTGCAAATATGGCGCACTGCCGAAAATCCAGAATGGCTGCCGAACATTTGCCATCGGGCAAAGTGCAATTACTGTACCATTACGGCACTGGACGCGATGAACCGTAGCGAATCGCGCCGCGCCGGCGACAATGTGGGGACATTCGGTCATCGGGAAGTGACCCCGATGGGTCGGGTATGGACCCGTGTCATGGTCTCGGAGGGCATCATGCGGCATTGGCTGAGCGACCGTCGACGGCCTGCAAAGTTGGCGATCGCCGTTATTTTGGCGCTCTTGACCGGCCTTGGGGCCGGCCCTTGGGATTTCAGCCGCGAATGCGCAAAGCTCACCAACGATCCTGCGCACCGCCAATCCGACGCCGGGCGTGGTCACCACCGGATCGGGCGACTATTACATCGAGTTCCGCTCCCGCTATGCCTGGGACTACGGCCACACCTATATCGTGCATGGCCGGGTCGGCGTACCGCCGACCAAAGACGACGTCGCGGGACTGTCTCCGGTCGGCGACGACTCGACGGCCTGGGTGATCGGCCATTATGTGCCCGTGCCCGCCGAAACCGGATGGACCGACGGCGATCTCGAGAACAAATACGTGACGTCGCGCTATCGCGTGCTGATGAACAAGGAAGAATACGACCGCGTTACGGATTACATCAAGGGTCTGCAAGGCCGCTCGCATGTATGGAGCGCGGAGCTTTATAACTGCAACGCGTTCGTCGGCGACGTCGCGAAATTCATGGGGTTGAAAGTGCCGGCCTCGTCGCTGATCTATCCGAAAATGTTCGTGACCCATCTTCGCCTGCTCAATACCGGGCATCCGGACGCGGCGGAAACGCTGGTCAGCGACAACGTCAAGGAAATGAGCAACCCGACGCGCGACGGCCGGGCGATGATCAACAACCACGTCTACACGATCGGCCCGAACGGCGAGCCGGAGTCGAGGGTCGCGCGGGCGACGCCGACACCGGCACCCGCCGAAAGTTACGATCGGCCAGGTCCGAGTATCGAGCCGAGCCGGAAACTAGGCCGCCATCTCCAAACCTCCCTTAAACGACGGATAAAACGTGCAAGTAGCAAGATTTAGCGTGATTGCCGCGTTGGCGGTTGGCCTTGGGCTTTCCGGCTGCGCGACGAATGGGACAGACGGCGCCGCCGCGACAGCGGCCGCCGTGCCGACTTCCGCCGATAATGGCGCCGCCGCCGGCGGTCCGCTGCGCGACCTCACGCCGGCGGAAAAGAAAGCCATCGTCGACGCGGTCGCACCGTCGCTGCGCAATCCGGCATCGGCAA
The DNA here is from genome assembly GCA_963714345.1 of uncultured Alphaproteobacteria bacterium. Lineage (GTDB taxonomy): Bacteria > Pseudomonadota > Alphaproteobacteria > Rhizobiales > Xanthobacteraceae > BOG-931. The sequence continues at coordinate 148,319 of CAVQOD010000009.1, forward strand.
AATACCGATGGGCGAAGTTCCCCACGATCGTGACCGACCATTCGGTCAATTACTGCGCCATCGTCGACGCCCAAAGCCCATATCCCGCCTATAACGGCGAGCAGGCCTATATCGTGGAAGCACGGATGGCGGGCAACAAAGTCACATCCGCCGTCATGGGCCTCATCGCCGGCGGCAAGGACAGGGCCATCGTCGCCACGATGTGCGCGAAATACGGTCTCGACCCCAACAAATCGAGCTGATTTGCCGTATCCCGGGCGCGGCGCGGCACGCCGCGCCGCAGAATCGGGATCGTTAAAAACGCCGAGCTTGCGGCGGTCCCGGATCTGCGGTGCAGATCGCGCTCTAAGCCCGCGGCGTCCATTCCTCGGCGCTGGCGCCGGCCAGCGAGCGCACGCGCTCTTCGTCCTTGGCGAACTCGGCGGCCGGACCGGAATAGACGACGTGGCCGTCGTCGAGCACATAGGCGCGGTCGGCGACTTCCACGGCGGCGCGCACATTCTGCTCGACCAGCAGCACCGAAATGCCCTGCTCGCGCGCCGAGACGACCACCTTGAACACGTCCTGCACGATCAGCGGCGCGAGGCCCTGGCTCGGCTCGTCGAGCAGCAGGAGCTTTGGGTTCAACAGCAGCGCGCGCGCGATCGCCAGCATTTCCTGCTCGCCGCCGGACAGCTGCCGGCCCTTGTTGTTCTTGCGCTCGGCAAGCCGCGGAAACAGCTCGTAGATGCGCGCGATCGTCCACGGGCCGGGCCGCTCGATCGGCACTTTGAGATTTTCCTCGACCGTCAGATTGGGAAAGATGCGGCGGCCTTCCGGAACATAGCCGACGCCGAGATGTGGCGATCGCGATACGGCGGCCAGTCGGTGGTGGCGTGGCCGAAGATGCGCACCGCGCCGTCGCGCGCATGCGTCAGACCCATCAGGCTGCGCAGCGTCGTCGTCTTGCCGGCGCCGTTGCGGCCGAGCAGCGCGACGATCTCGCCCTCGCGCACCTCAAGGCCGACGCCGTGCAGGATGTGGCTCTTGCCGTAATAGGTGTGGAGGCCTTCGGCCTCGAGCACGACGCCGCTCACGCTGCTACCTTCCCCAAATAGGCCGCCTGCACCGCCTCGTTGGCGGCGATCTCCTGCGGCGTGCCTTCGGCGAGAAATTTGCCCTGATCGAGCACCATGATGCGGTCGGCGAGATGGAACACGACGCGCATATCGTGCTCGATCAGCACGATCGTCAGCTTCTGGTCGCGATGCAGCTTGCGGATCAATTGGGTGATGTCGTAGGTCTCCTGGTCGCCCATGCCGGCGGTCGGCTCGTCGAGCAGCAAGCAGCCGCGGCTTGAGCGCCAGCGCCATCATGATCTCGGTGGCGCGCTGGTCGCCGTGCGCAAGCTCGCCGACCAGCCGGTCGGCCTTCTCGGTCAAGCCGCTCATTTCCAGCAAGTCGACGACGCGCGCCTTGACCTCGCCGTCGGCATCCTGCGACTGCCACAGCCGCAACCGATAGCCGCTCGGCCACCTCGACCGCGATGCGCAGATTTTCGCGGATCGTGAGCTCAGGGAACACTTCGGTGATCTGGAAGGTCCGGGCGATGCCGCGCCACACCCGGCGCGCCGGCAACAGATCTGCGTGACGTCGTCGCCGTCGAAAACAATGCGGCCGGAGCTCGGCGTGAGGAAGCCGCTGATCAGGTTGAAGAACGTGGTCTTGCCGGCGCCGTTGGGGCCGATCACGGCGCGCAGTTCGCCCGGCTCGACCATCATCGATACGTCGTTGACGGCGACCAGGCTGCCGAAATGCTTCGAGACGTTTTCGACCCGCAACAGGCTCACGATGTCGCCTTTCGCCGAATGATGCCAAGCACGCCGCGCGGGAAGAACAGCACGATCAGCACGAAGAACAGGCCGATGAAGGACATCCAGTTCTCGGTGTGGCTCGAAAGGTAGTCCTGCGAGCACGATGAAGATCGCCGCGCCGATCAGCGGCCCCCAGAAGCTGCGCATGCCGCCCAGCACCGCCATGATGACGAACATGCCCGACTGGTCCCAGCGCAGCGCGCGCGGATCGACGAAATCGTTCAGCAGCGCGTAGAGCGTGCCGGCGACGCTGACGAAGAAGCAGGAGATCACCCACGACATCCAGATGTGCCGGTCCACCGGAATGCCGAGAAAGCGCGCGCGGCGCTCGTTCTCGCGGATCGCCAGGAGCGTGCGGCCGAACGGCGAGCGCAGCAGGAACGCCATCACCGCCCGCCGACGCCGCGAACACCGCCAGCACGAAGTAATAGAACGCCTTGTTGTTGTTGAGGATGTCGAGGCTGGTGAAGCCGAGATCGATCGGCACGCGGTGCCAGGCGCTCACGCCGTCGTCGCCGCCGGTGAGCGAGAACCACTGAAAGGCGATGAAGTAGAACACCTGGCCGAAGGCGATGGTGCACATGGCGAAATAGACGCCGCGCAGCCGCGCGATCATCGGGCCGATCAGCGCCGCGGCGACGGTGCCGACGAGGATGCCGACCAGCATGCCGAAGCGGCGTGCTCGGGTAGAGCAACTTGATGGTCAAGGCGGTGCCGTAGGCGCCGAGGCCGAAATAGGCGGCGTGGCCGAACGACAGCACGCCGGTGTAGCCGAGCAGGAAATTGAGCGCCATCGCGGCCAGTGCGTAGATCAGCACGCGGCTGCCGAGCTCGACATAGCTGCCGACAGGGGCATCCAGAACGGCGCGGTCAGCAGCAGCGCCCAGACCAGGACGTCGGCGGCGCGCTTGTCGAGCTTCGGCATCAGAAGCGCCCCTCCTCGCCGAAAAGCCCGCGCGGCCGCGACGATCAGCACCGCGGCCATCATCACGTAGATCACCGCCTCGCTTGCCGAAGGGAAGAACACGCTGGTGACGCCGGAGGCGACGCCGATCAGCAATCCGCCCAGCAGCGTGCCGGGCAGCGAGCCGAGGCCGCCGACGATGATGGCGATGAAGCTCGGCATGATGAGATTATCGCCGACCGTCGGCTGCAGGCCCAGCATGCCGACGGCGAGCACACCGGCGAGACCCGCGAGATAGATGCCGAGGCCGAAATTCAGGTTGCGCAGAACGCGCACGTTGACGCCCAGCACGGAAACAGTCTCGAGATCGAGCGTGCCGGCGCGAATGCGAATGCCGAGCCGCGTGTAGTTCAGGATCACGAACAGCCCCGCCACTGCCAGCGTCACCAACAGCACCATGAACACGCGGTAGCCGGTAAGGAAGAAGAATTCGCTGCTGAGCGGGCTCGACAGCCAATTCGGGATCGAGAACGGCAGGCTCTGCGCGCCCCAAATGAAGCGCGTGCCGTCCTCGATCATGAAGGCCAGGCCGAAGGTCAGCAGCAGGCTGTAGAGCGGATCGCGGCCATAGAGCCGGCGGATCAGCACGCGTTCGACCAGGATGCCGATGAACGCCGGTCAGGAACGGCGCCAGCAACCAGCGCGCCCCAGAAGCCGAGATAGGGCATCAGCGTGTAGGCGAGATAGCCGCCGATCGCCAGAAACCCGCCATGGGCGAAATTGATGACGCCGGACAGATTGAGGATCAGCGACAGCCCCAGCGCCATCAGCGCGTAGAACGCGCCGATGATGAGCCCGTTGAAGACGTTGAAGAGCAAGAGCTGCGTCATGCGGCGATTACAGCATCCGCCAACGCGACGCCCGGCCAAGATCGGCCCGGCCTCGCGAATGGGCGGGCCTGACCAGTCCACGGCTATGGCCGGCAGTGCAAGCACCCCTCCGTACTGAAATCGAATCCGGGCGCCGCAACGGGCGCAGTCCCCGGCCGCGTCATGCGTTACGACGGCCACACCAGCTTGCAGCCGGTCTGCTCGACCGGCAGCGCCGCCTCGACGCCCTTCACCTCCTGAGTGACGGCGAACAGATCCTCCGGATCGCCGCCCTTCGGCGCCGGCTGCGAATGGCCGACGAACAGCGTCGGCATCAGCTGGTTGTCGCCATCGCGGTAGAACGGGTTGTTCGGCATCAGCGCGATCTCGGGCGGCAGCACCAGGCCCTGCATCGCCTTGGCCATCTTGACCGGATCGAGCGACTTCGCCTTCTCGGCGGCGAGCTTGCAGGTATGGACCGCCGCGAAGCCGAACCAGGTGCGCGCCGTCGGCACCTTGCCGCCGCTGCGCTTGCGGACGTCGGCGACGAACTCCTCGACATGCGGCACGCCGGGCTGCTTCCAGTACCACTCGAACACCCAGTCGCCGAACAGCGCTTCGGGCGGCAGGCCCAGATTGACTTCGAGCTCCTGCTGCGCGCCGGCGATGTGGATCTTCTTGTCGAGCCCGAACTGCACCGCCTGCTTGAGGCAGTTGATCATGTCGTCGCCGGCAAGCAGAAGAATGAGCGCATCCGGATTGGTCGACTGCGCCTTGATCAGATAGGACGAGAAGTCGGTGCTACTGCAGCGGCACCATGTCGCCGCCCAGCTCGGTGCCGCCGGCCGCCTTCAGGCTCGCTTCGAAGCCCTGCTGCAGCGAGTGGCCGAAGGCGTAGTCGGTGGTGATGAAGTACCACTTCTTGCCGTACTTATCGAGCAGCAGCTTGGAGACCGAATTGGTCTCCATGCGCGTCGTGTTGCAGACGCGGAACACATTCCAGTGGCACTGCGTGCCGGTGACGCTGTCGGTGTGGCCGCCGGGCACGATATGGAACACGCCCTTCTCGAAAGCTGACGTTCGCCATCGCCTGCGCCAGCCCCGAGTTGATGTTGCCGAGCAGGAAGTTGACCTTGTCGCGGTCGATCAGCTTGTTGGCCTTCTGCACCGCGGTCGGCGGCGTCGGCGCTGGTCGAATCCTCGACCAGCAGCTCGACCTTGCGGCCGAGAATGCCGTTCTTGGCGTTGATCTGGTCGAGCGCAAGCTGGGCGCCGATCAATTCGTTCTTGCCGAGCGCGGCAAAGGTGCCGGTCAGCGGATTGTCGAGGCCGATCTTGACCGGCTCGTCGGCGAGCGACTTCACCACGAACGGGCTCGCCACTTGCATGGCGCCGATCGCAAGGCCGGCCTTGAGTAGCGTCCGGCGCTTAACGGGGACGCTGATAAGATCCTTGGACATCTTCTTCCTCTCCTTGAAGACTGTTCTTGGTGTCGTCGTGAAAGCCGGCCATTTATGGCTAAATGACCGACTTCGTTCAATCAAACGAATGTCGCATTACGGCGCGGAATGCAACGCGAACAGCCGCGTTGCGCCGGTCACAGCGTGGCCGCGAAGCCCATTTTTAGCCATTGGCGTACGCCGCGACCGCCAGACAGGGAGATATTCGCACGATAACGTGCGGTTGGGCGATTGCCGCGCAATCGTGCGTCAAATGGTGAGACAAAGCGCCGCTGCCGCATCGCTCACGCGGCGAGCAACACCCAGCGCCGCGCAATCGTGGTTAACGGCGAACGAACGCGCTGCGCCGATCCGACGTTTAGTTGTCGGCGGGCAACCATCATGGCGGCGACATACATCGTCCGGGCGTCGGCGGTGAACGCCTTGCGCGAGTCCGGATCGAGATAAAACATGTGGCCGCCGCGGTAGAGCTTCAGTGCGGTGCGCTCTTCGCCGTCGAACGGCGGCAGGTGCTGCAGCAGATAGCGCGTCACCGCATAGGGCGTGACCATGTCGCTATAGCCGTGGCCGATCATCAGCCGGAACGACGGCGTCAGCGCCAGCAGCACGCGCAGATCGTCGGTGACGCTCGGCTGGCCGTGGCCCTGCTCCCAATCCCATTTGCTGGAAATGCCGCCGTCGAGCAGATTGTAGCTCATCTCGGTCTTGAAGCCGAGTTCGTCGCGCGCGTAGCCGACAAAGGCGCTGCCATAGGCGCGGACCATGCCGTCGAGGATCGGATCCGGGCCGCGCGCGGCCGGCGTTTCGGGATAGGGATCGTCGGACGCGAAGGTCGCATCATAATGGCTGACGATCTTGTGATCGCCGGCGAGGTTCTTGACATAGGCGTCGTCGAATGAAGCCGCGCGACTGCGCGACGACGTCCACCGGCAGGCCGGTCGATTTTTGCGACGCGCGCATAAAAATTCTTCGCCGCGTCGCCCTGCAGCGGCGGTCCGGCCAGCGTGGTGAGATAATCGGTCAGCGCGAAATGCTCGGCCTGCGCCAGCGCCTCCTGGCTGAACGCGCCTTTGCGCTCGAGCTCGGCCGCCGCGAGCGACGGCAGTTGCAGCGCGGCGCCGAGCGCGAAGCGGTCGCCGCCGAACTGGAATGCGCCCTCGAGCATCGGCGACACCATCAGGATGCCGGAAACCACGATGCCCTGATCGTTCTGCAGCGCGCGCGCGACCTTGGCGGCGCGAAAGCCGCCATAGCTTTCGCCGAGGATGAATTTCGGCGAAGCTGGCGCGGCTGTTTTTGGCGACATAGAGCGCGATGACCTTGGCCATGGATTCGGCGTCGCCGTGCACGCTCCAGAACGTGCTGCCGCCGTCGGGCTTGGCCGGCCGGCTCCAGCCGGTGCCGACCGGATCGATCAGCACCAGATCGGTGAAGGCGAGCCAGGTATCGGGATTATCCACCAGGCGGACCTGCGAGCCGTCGCGGCCGTTATCGCCGAATTCGGCGATGCGCGGCCCGACCAGCCCGAGATTGAGGAACGCCGATGCCGCGCCGGGGCCGCCGTTGAAGACGAAGGTCACCGGCCGCGCCGCCGGCTGTCGGCTGCTTGTCGGTCTTGGCGACATAGGCCGTGTAGAAGATTTCCGCCGAGCGCTCGCCCGATTGATCGAACAGCGAGAACGTTCCGGCGGTCGCCGTATAGGCGAGCTTGCCGGATTTGACGATCGATGCTGTGCTCGGTGACGGCATCGCCCGGCAGCAGCGAAAGCACGCCGGGGCCGTTCTGCCTGCGCCGTGCGCCGCTCTGCCGGCTTTCCTGCTGGCGTTCCTCGCTTGCGCGATCGGAGCGCGCGTCGCCGCCGTGACCGCGGATGATCCTGCGCGACCGCGGCGCTGCAGCGGCGGCGACGAGCATGAACGCGATGAGCGGACGGCGCAGATCAATCATGATTGTTTCCCGGCAATTCGGTGCGACGTGGCGGCACGTTTCATTCAAGCTCGACGGCGCCCTCGATCTCGACCGACAGGCCGATGCCTTCGACGCGTGAGCAGTCACCTTGGCCGGCAGCGCTTCGTTGCCTTTCAGCCGGCCGCCGGCCAGGCGGCACGCACCGCCTGCTCGATCTCGCGCTGCGAGGTGATGCCGACTTTTTTCAGGAATTTGCGCACGCTGACATTAAAAGCATCCTCGTTCATGATCGCCTCTCGAAAGTGCCGGAAAGATGGCCGTTGGCGGCGCCACTGTATCGCTTCTGCACGGCAGGAACGACCGGCTGGCACGGCCGCGCCGAGCCGGTGGACAATGCCGATCGAGATCGGGGAAGTTCTGCGCCCTTCCCGGCGCTGACTTGGCCGGCAAAAATGAAGCCGGCACGCAGACCGGCATCGGAGACGCCAGCAATGCCCTTTCCCCGCGCTTCGAAGGCTCTTGCCCGCTTCACGGTGCTCGATCTCACCCGGGTGCGCTCGGGGCCGACCTGCGTGCGCCAGCTCGCCGATTGGGGCGCCAATGTCATCAAGATCGAGATCGCCGCCGGGACCGGAAGAGCCGATGGGCGGGCCGCGCGAGGGCCGCGACTTTCAGAACCTGCATCGCAACAAGCGCAGCATGACGCTCAATCTGAAGTCGCCCGGCGGGGCTCGCCGCGTTCAAGCGCATGGTCAAGAAGGCCGACGTCGTGGTGGAGAATTTCCGCCCCGACGTGAAAAAGCGGCTCGGCATCGACTACAAGACCCTCGCCAAGATCAATCCGCGCCTGGTCTATGCCAGCATTTCCGGCTTCGGCCAGGACGGGCCTTACGCCAACCGGCCCGGCTTCGACCAGATCGCGCAAGGCATGGGCGGGCTGATGTCGATCACCGGCCTGCCGGGGCAGGGGCCGGTGCGCGTCGGCATTCCGATCGCCGATCTCAGCGCCGGACTGTTCGCGGCGCTCGGCATCCTGGTCGCGCTGCTCGAGCGCGAGAAATCGCACAAGGGCCAGCACATCGAGACCTCGCTGCTGCAGGCGCAGATTTTCATGCTCGATTTTCAGGCGGCGCGCTATCTGGTCAGCGGCGAGGTCGCCAAGCAGGCCGGCAACAATCATCCGACCAGCATTCCGACCGGCGTGTTCAAGACCAAGGACGGCCACATCAACATTGCCGCCACCGGGCAGAAAATCTGGGAGCGGTTCTGCGAGGCCGCCGAGGCGCCGGCGCTCCTGCAAAATCCGAACTATCAGACCGGCGCGGCGCGCTCGAAAAACCGCGACGCGCTCAATGCCGAGATCGACACCTATATCGGCCGGCCGCACCAGCGCCGAGTGGATCGAGCGCTTCAACAAGGCCGGCGTGCCGTGCGGGCCGATCTATGCGATCGACCAGGTGTTCGCCGATCCGCAGGTCGAGCATCTCGGCATGGCGCAGAGCGTGACCAAGAAGGACAAAAGCAAGATGCGGCTCGTCGCCCAGCCGGTGACGCTGTCGCGCACGCCGTCGCGGCTCGTGGCGCGGCCGCCGGAGCTCGGCGAGCACACCGATGCGGTGCTCAAGGAATTCGGTTTTTCCGCGCGCGACATCGCGGCGCTGCACAAGGCCAATGCGGTGTGAATAATGACCATCGTCATTGCCGGGCTTGACCCGGCAATCCATGGCGGCGATGACGCAGCATGGATGCCGGGTCAAGCCCGCCCATGACGAAGTAAAGGAACAGGAGCAAGCAATGACGCAGACCGACAAGATGCTCTCGCGCAAGGAAGGCGGCGTCGGCATCGTGACCTTCAACAATCCCGAGCGGCACAACGCGGTGTCGCTGGAAATGTGGGAGGCGACCACGCGACATTCTCAACGGCTTTGCCGCCGACAACGACATCCGCGTCGTGGTGCTGACCGGCGCCGGCGGCAAGGCCTTCGTGTCGGGCGCCGACATCTCGAAATTCGGCAGCGAGCGCGCCACGATCGAAGCCGTGCGCTCCTACAACACCAAGACCGACGCGACCTATGCCAGCATCGCCGATTTTCCCAAGCCGACCATCGCCATGATCCGCGGCTATTGCATCGGCGGCGGGCTCGGGCTCGCCACCTGCTGCGACCTGCGCATCGCTCCGACAATTCGCGCTTCGCGGTGCCGGCGGCAAAGCTCGGCCTGGGCTACGGCTATAGCGGCTTAAAGCGGCTGGTCGACATCGTCGGGCCGTCCTTCGCCAAGGAGATTTTCTACACCGCGCGCCAGTTCGACGCCGAGGAAGCGCGCATCATGGGGCTGGTCAACCGCGTGGTGCCGGCGGCGGAGCTTGAGACTACGTCAAAAGCATCACCGACATGATCAGCGCCAATGCGCCGCTCACCATCAAGGCGGTGAAGTTCACGGTCGGCGAAATCGTCAAGGAAGATTCCAAGCGCAATCTGGCGCGCTCGGCCGAAATGGTCGAGCAGTGCTTTGCCAGCCGCGATTACACCGAAGGCCGCACCGCCTTCATGGAAAAGCGCAAGCCGGTTTTCACCGGCAGCTGAGCGCGTCATTCGCGCCGGACCTCTGCCGCATCGCGCTGCCCACCATGCCCATCGCGCGCGCGGTGGGCGCGGCCAGCAATCGTCATGAGCAACGTGCTTATCATCGGCCGGCGCGGCTTGCTAAGCTACGCGCGTGAGCGGCGGGCGAGCAACGACTCGCTCGGCGATCATTGGGGAGGCGTTCAAGCATGTATCGGGGCACCAAAGACATCAAATTGCCGACGACGATCACCGGCTCGCTGCCGCGGCCGAGCTGGTACACCGAGAATCTCGGCACCCGGCATTTTCTCGAGGCGATGGTCAGCCGCCGCTTCCGCGAGCAATATGAAGACGCGCTGACCTGTTATCTGCGCGATCAGGAGCTTGCCGGCCTCGACATCGTCACCGACGGCGACTGCCGCTTCGACGACGACGTCGGCGGCCAGAGCTGGACCGCCTATCCGCCCAACCACATGAGCGGGCTCGACGCGGCGCATCCCGAGCCGACGCCGGCCGGCCGCGGCGGCATCCTGTTTCCGCGCGGCCACATTCTGCACGATTATCTGGAATCGCGCGTCATGCCGGTCATCACCGGCCCGATCGGGCGCGGCAATCTGCAATACACCGCGATGTGGAAGGCGGCGCAGCGCTTCACCACGAAGCCGGTCAAATTCGGCGCGGTATCGGCGGAGATCGTCGCCTTTGCGCTGCAGGACCGCCACTACAAGAGCGTGCCCGACCGCATGTTCGCGATCGCCGACGCCTTCAACGAGGAATATCACGAGCTGGCCGACGCCGGCTGCCCGGTGATCCAGATCGAGGAGCCGCAGATCCATCTGATCGCGGTGCGCAAGATCCAGGACAAGGTGATCACGCCGCAATTGATGGTCGAGGTGTTCAATCGCACCGTGAAGGGGCTTGCGCGCCAAGACCGAAGTGTGGGCGCATTCCTGCTGGGGCAATCCTTCGCAGCAGCGCATGTTCGCGGCCGGTGCAGAGCTACAAGCCGGCGCTGGAGACCTACAATACGGTCGACGCCGACGTCATCACCTTCGAATCGTCAAGCTCCGGCGGCATCGACCTCGAAGCCATCGGCAAGACCATCACCGACAAGAAGATCGCCATCGGCGTCATCGACCATCACACGCTGCAGGTCGAAAGCCCGGACGAGGTGGCGGAGAAAATCCGCGCCGCGCTCAAATACATTCCGCCCGAGCGGCTGGTGATCTCGACCGATTGCGGCATGGGCCGCGAAGGCATGAGCCGCCGCCACGCCTTCTACAAAATCGTCTCGCTGGTGCTCGGCACCAATATCGTGCGCAAGGAACTCGGCTTGCCGCTGGCCGAATGCCTGGCGGCGGACGAGCGTTATTCGCTGGTGATGGCGCCGAAATAAATCGCCGGTCCGCGGGGTTGATGCAGCGCAGGTGGACGCGAACCAGGGAGGAAATCATGGCGGAGACGCAGGCCAAGCCCAAACTGCTGCTGCCGTTCCTGCAGCCGTTCTATGATGTTGTCGTTCCGCTGTCGTGGCCGCTCATCCGCGTCGCCGTCGGCGGCACCATGTTGGCGCACGGCTACCACAGGCTGATCGGGCCGCCGATGGCGACGGCCGCGGAAGAGTTCGCCAAGATCGGCTTCGAGCCGGCACTGCTCGTCGCCTATATCGTCTTCATCAACGAAACGATCGGCGCCGTCTGCGTCATGCTCGGCTTGTTCACGCGCTTCTTCGCGGCTTCGATTGCGATCGAGCTTGCAGTTATCAGCCTGCTTTTCGTCCCCAACGGCTGGGCCTGGGCGCACCACGGCTGGGAATATACGTTCCTGTGGGGACTTGATCTTTTTCGCCATCGCGCTGCGCGGCGGCGGGCCCTATTCGCTCGATCGCAAGATCGGCTGGGAGCTTTAATCGACTCTCGCCGCCCTTGTTTCGCCGCGGGCGTCGCCGCTACATACTGCGCCGCGACGCTCAGGCTTCTGCCTTCCGGAGAGGTGGCTGAGCGGTTGAAAGCACCGCACTCGAAATGCGGCATACGGGCAACCGTATCGGGGGTTCGAATCCCTCCCTCTCCGCCAGCCTGCTTCGCGCAGCGATCCTTCATAATCCAGCGACACCGAGCGATTTGGCGCGCCACCGCACGCCACGGATCATACAGCCGCGTCGTGCGTTATCGCTGCGGTGAGAGTTATCCCCTTGGATACGCGATGCAGGCATCAGGTCACGGACCTGCCGGCGGATATAGCCAAACCCGCACATTGCGCCGTTGGCCCGGCAACTTGATCGCAATTAGTCTCTGCTTAACCGCGGCCACTGCGACAGCCGCCGCGGCGGCGACCGATGGCGCAGCGGGCCCATCCGAAGCTATTTTCATCGCCGAACTCGGTCTTCTCCTCCTGGTCGGCCGGCTGATGGGCGAGGCGGCGCAGCGCATCGGCCAGCCGCCGGTGATGGGCCAGCTCATCGGCGGCCTCCTGCTCGGCCCGTCGCTGTTCGGCCTGGTCTGGCCGTCGGCGCAGCATGCGTTGTTTCCGGCCGGCGCCGCGCAGAAGAGCATGATCGACGCCGTCTCGCAGCTCGGCATCCTGATGCTGCTGTTGCTGACCGGCATGGAAACCGACCTGCAGCTGGTGCGCCGGGTCGGCCGCGCCGCCGTCACGGTCGCCGCCGCCGGCGTGGCGCTGCCGTTCGTCTGCGGTTTCGCGCTCGGCGAATTCCTGCCGGACGCGATCTTGCCGAGACCTGGAAGCACGGCTGGTCACGGCGATCTTCCTCGGCACGGCGCTGTCGATCTCGTCGGTGAAGATCGTCGCCATGGTGGTGCGCGAGATGAATTTCATGCGCCGCGATCTCGGCCAGATCATCGTCGCCTCGGCGATCCTCGAAGACACGATCGGCTGGGTCATCATCGCGGTCGCTTTCGGCCTCGCCTCGGCCGGCACGCGTCGACGTCTGGTCGGTCGGCCGCGCCATCATCGGCACGGCGTTGTTCATGCTTGTCAGCCTCACCGTCGGCCGGCGCATCGTGTTCAGCCTGATCCGCTGGGCCAACGACAATTTCGAGAGCGAATTTCCGGTCATCACCGTGATCCTGGTGATCATGATCGGCGATGGCGCTGACGACGCAATTGATCGGCGTCAACACGGTGCTCGGCGCTTTCGTCGCCGGCATCCTGATCGGCGAATCGCCGATCCTGACGCGGCACATCGACGAACAGCTGCGCGGTCTCATCATCGCTCTGTTCATGCCGGTGTTCTTCGGCCTGTCCGGACTTGCGCGCCGATCTCACCGTGCTGCGCAATCGGCGATCTGGCGCTGCTTACCGCCGGCCTCATCCTGATCGCCAGCATCGGCAAATTCTCTCGGCGCGTTTGTCGGCGGCAAGCTCGGCGGGCTGCACCGGCGCGCGAATCGCTGGCGCTCGGTTGCGGCATGAATGCGCGCGGCTCGACCGAGGTGATCGTCGCCACGATCGGCCTGTCGATGGGCGTGCTCAACCAGAATCTCTTCACGCTGATCGTCACCATGGCGGTGGTCACCACTCTGGCGATGCCGCCGATGCTGCGCTGGGCGCTCAAGCGGCTGCCGATGCGCAAGAAGGAACGGCTGCGGCTCGAGCGCGAGGAGCTCGACGCCAAGGGCTTCGTGACCAATCTCGAGCGGCTGCTGCTCGCCGCCGACGACAGCGCCAACGGCAAGATCGCGGCGCGGCTCGCCGGCGCGATCGCCGGCTCCGGCGGCAAGCCGACCACGATTCTCGATCTGAGCGACGTCGGCCGCGACAAGAAGGCGGCAAAGACCGAAGCGGAAAAGGAGAAATCGTCGGAAGACTCCGACACAAAGCCGCCGCGGACAAGCCGGACGGCGACGATTCGGAACGGGAGGTCGAGACCGCCGCCGAGGCGGCGACGACGCTCGAAGCCCATCCGGACGAGGAGAAGCCCGGCAGCGTCGACGTCACCAGACGGCAGCAGGAACTCGATCGATCACCGAGGCGGTCGCCGGCGAAGCCCGCAAGGGATACGATCTCCTGGTCGTCGGCATCGCCAAGACCCGCAATCCGAAGGGCGGCTTCAGTAAAGATGTCTCGCGCATCACCAGCGGCTTTGATGGCCCGCTCGCGATCGTCGAATTCGCATGCGCAGCCGGATCGCCCGAGCCGACCGGCTTACGCCGCATCCTCATTCCGGTGAACGGCACCGACGGTGTCGCGCCGCGCCGTCGAGGTCGGACTTGACCTTGGCGCGCGCCAGCGACGCGCAAGGTCACGGTGCTCTATGTCACGCGCGCGAACGGCGACGGCCGCAAGACCGCGCCGCGCCGGCGCGCCACCCGGCGCAATGAACTGGCCGTGTTCAAGGACATCGGCGCCTTGGCTGAGCGCTATGAAGTCGAATTACGCGCGACGACGCGCGCCAATATGGCGCCCGACGAGGCGATCTTGCGACGAATCGAGGCGCGGCTACGATCTCATTGTGCTGGGCGTCAGCCGGCGGCCCGGCGAAACGTTGTTCTTCGGCAACACCGCGACAGCGGTGCTCGACCGCTCCAAGGTATCGAATCTCTTCGTCGCCAGTTGATGATATGGATTGCAAGCACGGACTGTGTCATGCCGATAATTCCCCTTTTGGCGCAATCGGCGTTTGAGCCGGAAATGGTTGAGTTTCTGGTTTCGGTCTTCGAAGCCGCCTGGAACAAAGTTGAGCTATCGGGCAGCAAGCTCGCCTCGCCGGGCTACCAGCGGGCGGCGCAGGAAATCATCGCCAAGCGCATCATCGAAATGGCGCAGCGCGGCGAACGCGATCCAAGCATCCTTGCCGACGATGCGGTGAGTTTTTTGGAACGTTCCTACGCCTAGACCCTGATCCAATTCAGATGAATCGGATCAAGGTCTGGGTTGTTGATTTGAGCATGATCCTATCCGAAAACCGGCTTCCACTTTTCGGGATCATGCTCTGATCGAATGACCGGCCATCAATCGTCATAGTGCAGAAAGCGGGTCTCGAAGCTCGGGCGCTCGCGATACGCCAATTGCCTTTCGCGCTCCTTCTCGGCGAGCCGGCGCAAATGAGCTTGCGAGAATAGCGGCTTTTGCCGGGCGTCGAGGGCGATGGTCGGCGGCGGGACGGCTTTCGCTTCCGCGGCGGCAGCGGCAACTTGCTTCTCGGCGGCCTCGGCCTTGGCCATTGTTTTGATGGGCGGCGACGTCAGTGCCGTCTTGATCGAACGCTGCGCGGCCGCCATCGTAATCGTCTGAGCGGGCGGCGGCGAGAATTGGCCGGGAGCGGAAAAAAACACCACGAATGACATGACCAGCCCGGCGACGAGCCCGGTGATGCAGACCAGATAGGCGAACATGGCAGCCAGAATATCCATCGACGACCCGGCGCTTCCCATCCCCGCCACGGTCGACAATTCAACATCATGGGCTTTCGTTCCTGTAAACTTGTTCATCAGTGAAAACGCACAGCGCGGCCATGCGGCCGACACATTCGCGCCCGAAACGTGGCGCGATCGCGACGCCGGGGGATCGCGTATTATCGGATTCTCATTTTTATCAGATCCAAATACGTTTTATTAAATTCAAATACAAAGAGCCGCCGGCATCGCGGTCGGCGGCTCCGAGTCGCGCGAAAATATTTTCAGCCCTGCGAGATGAATTTGGTCACCAGATAGGCGCCGAGGCCCTCGATGCCGCCCTCGCTGCCGTGACCGCTCTCTTTGACGCCGCCGAACGGCGTCTCCGGCGTCGAGATCGCGACCGAGTTGACGCCGACCATGCCGGACTCCAGCGCGTCGCCGATCGCGGCGGCGGTCGCGCTCGACGTGGTGAAGGCATAAGCGGCCAGTCCGAATTCCAGCGAATTGGCGCGCTCGACCACCTCGTCGAAAGTCTTAAACGTGACGACCGGCGCGACCGGGCCGAACGGCTCCTGCGTCATGATCTTGGCGTCGTCGGGCACTTCGGTGATCACCGTCGGCTCGTAGAAGTAGCCCTGGTTGCCGCGCCGCTTGCCGCCGGTCTCGATCTTGCCGCCGCGATTCTTGGCGTCGTTGACGAAGCTCTCCATGGCGTCGATGCGGCGCGAATTGGCCATCGGCCCCATGGTGATGCCCTTTTCCAGGCCGTCGCCGAGCTTGATGCCGTTGGCGTATTCGGTGAAGCGCTTGAGGAAACGCGGATAGACGTCTTCCTGAATGTAGAAGCGCGTCGGCGAGATGCACACCTGGCCGGCGTTGCGGTATTTGAAAGCGGCGATGGTGTCGGCCGCCTTCTCCGGATCGGCGTCGGCGAACACCACGACCGGCGAATGGCCGCCGAGCTCCATGGTGGTGCGCTTCATGCCCTTGGCCGCGAGCGCGGCCAGATGCTTGCCGACCGGAATCGAGCCGGTGAAGGAAATTTTGCGGACCGCATCCTTGCCGAGCAGATATTCGGAGACTTCCGCCGGCACGCCGAACACCAGGTTCAATACGCCGGCCGGCACGCCGGCATCGGCGAAGCAGCGCACCAGCTCGATGCACGAGCCCGGAGTTTCCTCGGACGCCTTGAGGATGAGCGAGCAGCCGGCGGCGAGCGCGCCGCCGATTTTCCGCGCCGGAGTGAGCACCGGGAAGTTCCACGGCGTAAACGCCGCGACGATGCCGATCGGCTCCTGCACCACGAGCTGACGCACGCCCTTGCCGCGGCCCGGCACGATGCGGCCGTAAGAGCGGCGGCCTTCTTCCGCATACCAATCGATGATGTCGGCCGAGCCGATCACTTCGGCGCGGGCCTCCGGATAAGTTTTGCCTTGCTCCAGCACCATGATCTTGGCCATGGCGTCGTGGCGCTCGCGCATCAGGTCGGCGGCCTTGTGCATGATCTTGCAGCGGTCGTAGGCCGAGGCAGCGCGCCACACCGCGAAGCCTTTCTTGGCCGCTTCCAGCGCGGCATCGAGGTCGGCCTTGCTCGCATGCGGCAGCTGCGCCAGCGGCTTTTCCGTCGCCGGATTGAGCACATCCTCGCCCTTGCGGCCGTCGCTGCCGTGCCACTTGCCGTCGATGAAGAGTTCGAGATTGGGATACATGGCGTCCTCGCTGGGCTTGTTCTTTGGCAGTTGGATTTAGCAGGTTTCGCAGGCGCTGCGTAGGGTGGGCAAAATCGTCTGCTCTCTCGCCAGCGGCGTGGGCATCGCGTTGCCGCGATTTTGCCGCACGCGGCTGCGCCGAGCCCGCGCGATGACCCAGTCCCTACACCCGTGTCGGGTCGATGACGAAATTGGTGAAGCCGCCGTCGCGATCGTCCATGCCGGCCAGCACCTCGTTGACTTTGGACAGCGGCGACACGCGGTGTTCGAGCGCCGACAAGATCGAGCGTGCCGGCGCCCGCCATCGCCGCCATCTCCTCGCCTTCGCCGGTGGTGAACCACACCGAGCCTTGCAGGCCGATGCGGTTGGTCATCAGCCAGAAGGCATTGAGCGGCAGCGTCTCCATCACCGCGCCGACATTGACCGCGCGGCCGCCGCGGCGGAGGCAGTAGAGCGCACGCATCATCGCGCTTGCCGGCGCGCCGGGCGGCAGGCAATCGATCATGCCGTCGACGCCATGACCGTCGGTCGCCGCTTTCGCCCAGGCGACCAAGCGGATCGGGCTGCCCTCCCGGCTTCGGGGAGCGCGGCGTCGGCAACGGCAAGCACATCGATACGGCCCGGCGCCAGCGCTCTGACCTTGTCGAGCAGCGCCTGATTGCGGCCCGTACCGAAAATTTTGGTGGCGCCCATCGCCAGCGCCAATTGCGCGGCATTGAGCCCGAGCTGGCCGCTGATGCCGTTGATCAAGAGCGTCTGTCCGGGACCGACACCGATCTTTTTCATCGCCGCATAGGCAGTGCCGAGATAGCCCAGCCGTGCCGCCGCCTCGAAGCTCATAGTGTCCGGCAGCTTGACCAGCGCGCTCGCCGGCGCGGTGATGAACTGGGCGAGCCCGCCGTAAGGATAGGCCCGCATGATGTCCTGCGAGCGGCCAAAGTAACCTTGCAGCGTCCAGCTCGGACAATCCTGCGCCTGGCCGCTGCGGCACATCCGGCACGAGCCGCAAGAGCGCGCCGGATTGACGTAGACCCGCTCGCCGGGGCGCACCGCCCAGACCTGCTCGCCGACCTTGGCGACGACGCCCGCCGGATCGAGGCCGAAAATCGCCGGCAGCGGCGGCATCATCTTGTTGTCGGGCGTGAGCTTGCCGAAGAAATTGCTGACGACGCGCGCCAGGTTCGGTACGACGCCGCAGGCCTTGACCTCGACCAGCACATCGGTCGGACGCGGCTCCGGCACGTCGATCCGGTCGAGCGTCATCGGCTCGCCATAAGCGTGCAGCCGCGCTGCGATCATCATGGTCATTGCGCTTCTTTCCCGCGGCGGACGATCGAGATTGCCGTCCGCTGGGGAGGAATTGCATCAAAATTGACGGGTGAGCGCGAGTCTAAAAAGCGCAGTGTTGTTTAGCGGCGCATGTCCTTATCGCAAAACCGGTATCCACCCTCGGATCAAGTCCGAGGGCAGGCTTTTTGCGGGATATGCGCTACAGCGCGGCGGCGTCGGTTTCGCCGGTGCGGATCCGCACCGCGTGGTCGAGACCGAACACGAAAATCTTGCCGTCGCCGATCTGTCCGGTTTTGGCCGCCGCGGTGATCGTGTCGATGACTTTGTCGACCTGGCTGGACGGGCAGGCGATCTCGATTTTGATCTTGGGCAGGAAGCTCACCGCATATTCGGCGCCGCGGTAGATTTCGGTATGGCCCTTCTGCCGCCCGTAGCCCTTCACTTCCGTTACCGTCAGACCCTGAACGCCGACCTTGGTCAGAGCGTCGCGGACGTCGTCGAGTTTGAAGGGCTTTATGATGGCCATCACCACTTTCATTGTTGTCTCCCCCTTGGCTGTTCGTTGCCTCGATACGCTGGGCGCCGCCCAAGCGACGAGCGAGCAAACCCTGGCCGCGCACCGTCATCGCCGGACCTGCCGCAATCAAGCCCCGTGCCAAGTCTCACAGACCACTCACAGACCTGACCCAAGCCTCTGTTAAACAGGCGCAATCGGTTCGAGGCGGCTCTCGCTCGGGCTTTGTCGACCATAGCCGCGCGGATTGCGCACGTGGCCGGCCCTCATTGTGCCCAAAAATTAGGCTAGTGTTTGGCGGTGCACCTTAACCGGGGCTTAAAGCGCAGCGGCGTGGGTCAGGCGCTGGTGCCACGGCGTTGCCGCAGCAGACCTTCCTGAGCGACCGAGGCGACCAGCGTGCCGTCTTCGGCAAAGATCAGACCGCGCGCAAAGCCGCGGGAGCCGGCGAGGTTCGGGCTGTCCTGCGCATAAAGCAGCCACTCGTCGGCGCGGAACGGCCGGTGGAACCACAGCGCATGATCGAGGCTCGCCGCCATGATGTCCTCGCTGAACACCGAGCGCCGGTGCGGAATCAGCGCCGCATCGAGCAGCATCATGTCGGAGGCATAGGCCAGCACGCATTGATGGATCGCCGGTTCGTCGGGCAGCCGGCCGGTGGCGCGGATCCAGACGTGAAAGCGGCCGTCTTTCAGAGTTTCGCCGAGATAGCGGTTGTATTCGACCGGCCGCAGCTCGATCGGCCGTTCGCGTTCGTAATAGCGCCGCACCGGCTCGGGCATGCTCGGCCATACGCTTTTTTTCAATTCGGCTTCGTCCGGCAACTCGTCGGGCTTCGGCACGTCGGGCATCGCGAACTGATGCGACAAGCCTTCCTCGTGCACATGAAACGACACCGACATCGAAAAGATCGCATGGCCGTGCTGGATCGCCTTGACGTTGCGCGTGGTGAAGCTTTTGCCGTCGCGAATGCGGTCGACGTCGTAGATGATCGGCACTTTGGGATCGCCGCCGAGCAGAAAATAAGCGTGCAGCGAATGCGGCGGCCGGGTCGCCACGTCATCGACGGTGCGGCAGGCCGCGACCAGCGCTTGGCCGATGACCTGGCCGCCGAACACCCGTTGCCAGCGCGATTGCGGCGAACGGCCGCGAAACAGATTCACTTCGAGCGGTTCGAGATTGAGAATATCGACCAGTTCCTGGACGGCGGAGGCCATGCTGTCTTCCCTCGCGCCGGGACGGTTCCGGCCGCGCACTTCCTTGCATATAGGTTCGGCAGGTGGGTCAAGTCCGGTCCCGTTACAAGCGTGCTAGGATAGGGTATGACGCGTAGCAATGTTGACGTGCTGATCGCCGGCGGCGGATTTGCCGGGCTGACGCTTGCCATCGCCTTGCGGCAGGGGCTGGGACCGTCGTTTGCGGTTGCGGTCGCCGATCCGGCGCTTGGCGCAAGCCACGGCGACGACGAGCGCGCCTCGGCCATCGTTGCGGCGGTGCGGCGCTTGTTCGCGACCATCGGCGTTTGGCCGGCGATCGCGGCCGATGCGCAGCCGATCCTCGACATGGTCGTGACCGACAGCCGGCTCGGCGATGCGGTGCGGCCGACCTTCCTGACTTTCGCCGGCGAGATCGAGCCGGGCGAGCCTTTCGCCCACATGATCGAGAACCGGCTTCTGGTCGACGCGCTGGCCGCGAAGGCGCGCGAGATCGGCGTCGCGCTGCAGCCATGCGCCGTCGCCAAATTCGCACGCGAAGGCGACTGCGTGACGGCGGCGCTGAGTGACGGCGCTGACGTAAACGCCCGGCTGCTCGTCGCCGCCGACGGCGCGCGCTCGAATATTCGCAGCGCGGCCGGCATCGCCACGCATGGCTGGAATTACGGCCAGTCCGCCATCGTCATCAATGTCGCGCATGAGCGCGACCATGACGGGCGCGCCGAGGAGCATTTTCTCCCCGCCGGTCCGTTCGCGATCCTGCCGCTCAAAGGCCGCCGCTCCTCGATCGTGTGGACCGAGACGACGGCGGAGGCGGCGCGCATCGTGGCGCTGCCCGACGATGCGTTCCATGCCGAGCTGGAGCAGCGTTTCAAGCTGCATCTCGGCGACCTCAAGGTGATCGGCGCGCGGCGCGTGCATCCGCTCGGCTTCTTCGTCGCCCGCGCCTTCATCGCCGACCGCATCGCGCTGGTCGGCGACGCCGCGCATGTCATCCATCCGATCGCCGGCCAGGGGCTCAATATGGGATTGAAGGACGTCGCCGCGCTCGCCGAGGTGATCGTCGATGCGGCGCGGCTCGGGCTCGATCCGGGCGCGGCGAACGTGCTCGAGCGTTATCAGCGCTGGCGGCGCTTCGATACCATGACCATGGGGCTCGCCACCGACGGGCTGAACCGGCTGTTCTCCAACGGCTCCGACGTGCTGCGCGCCGTGCGCGATGTCGGCCTCGGCCTGGTCGACCGGCTGCCCGGATTAAAGCGCCTGTTCATCCGCGAGGCGGCGGGTCTGGTCGGCGAAGTCCCGAAATTGCTGCGCGGCGAATTGCTATAGTCGGCGCTCGCATGGCTTTCAGTCAGCATCGCGGTCATCGGCGCGGGCGCCTGGGGCACGGCCTTGGCGCTGACCTGCGCGCGGGCCGGCCGCAAGGTCACGCTGTGGGAAGCGGACGCCGCCAATGCGGAAGCACTGAAGGCCAAGCGCGAAAGCCGGTTCCTGCCCGGCGTCCGCATCGACGACAGTGTCATCATTGCCGGCGATCTCGCCGCTGCCGTCGCCGCCGAGGCGATCCTCCTGGTCGTTCCCGCCCAAGCCGTGCGCGCCGTCGCCAACGGCGCTCGCGCCATTGCTTGCGGCAGGCACGCCGCTGATCGTCTGCGCCAAAGGCATCGAGCGCGGCAGCAAAAAAGTTCATGAGCGAGGTGATCGCCGAATGCGCGCCCAACGCGGCGCCGGCGATTCTGTCGGGGCCGAGCTTCGCCGCCGATGTGGCGCGCGGCTTGCCGACGGCGGTCACGCTGGCGGCGCGCGACGGCAAGCTTGCCGCCGAATTGGCGCAAGCCGTCGGCTCGGCGACGCTTCCGGCCCTACCACTCCAGCGACATGCGCGGCGTCGAGATCGGCGGCGCGGCCAAGAATGTGCTGGCCATCGCCGCCGGCGTCGTTGCCGGTCGCGGGCTCGGCGCCAGCGCGCTCGCGGCGCTGACCACGCGCGGCTTTGCCGAGCTGGTCCGGTTCGGCAAAGCCTACGGCGCCAAGCCGGAAACCATGATGGGCCTGTCCGGGCTCGGCGATCTCCTGCTCACCTGCTCGAGCCCGCAGTCGCGCAATTTCAGCTTCGGGGTCAATCTCGGCCGCGGCCATGATCCCGATACGATCCAGAAAACCACTGGCCTCGCCGAAGGCGCGTTCACCGCGTCGGTGCTGGTCGATATGGCGCGCGAGCGTAATGTCGACATGCCGATCTCGACGGCCGTCGTCGCTCTGCTCGACAAGACGATGAGCGTCGATGCGGCGATCGAGATCGCTGTTGACGCGGCCGTTGCAAGGCGGAGGGATGATCATGGCGTATTGGCTTCTGAAGACCGAACCCGAGGAATTTTCCTGGGACGATCAGGTCAAGCGCGGCAAGAAGGGCGAGACGTGGAGCGGCGTGCGCAATTTCACCGCGCGCCGGCATCTCCAAGAGATGAAGAAGGGCGAGAAGTTTTTCTTTTATCATACCGGCGACCAGAAGCAGGTGGTCGGCATCGGCGAGATCATCCGCGAAGCCTATGCGGATCCGACGGCGAACAAGGGCGAGCCCTGGGTGGCCGTGCAGACCGTGGCGGTCGAGCCGCTGCCGAAGCCGGTGACGCTGGCGGCAATCAAGGCGGAACCGAAACTCAAGGACATGGCGCTGGTGAAGTACTCGCGGCTTTCCGTGCAGCCGGTCAGCGCCGAGGAATGGAAAATCGTCTGCAAGATGGGCGGGGTGAAGGGCTAGCGATGCCGCGCGGCTTAAGGACCGCGCTTAATAATGATTAAATAGGGAGGGAGGTAGGTAGTGATATGATGGGAATTGAGTAGATGGATGACTGTGGGGGTGGGATTGTCACAACAAAGCCGCTAACATCAACGGTAGTGCCTTCAACGAGGGCTGTGGTTCCCATCAGAGCATTACGGATTGAAAATAACTAGCTGCCGTTGCGAGCGTTGAAATGTAATTTAGCGGCTGCAGCCAACTGGTGCAAACGCTCCGCGCGCTGCGCTCTGATTGAAGTATTATTTGTCCAAGTGGAGACTGCTCGGCAGCGGATAGATTGTTTGACAGCGTCTCCGCTAAATTGGAAATGACTGAAGCTGCTGACTCCACAGACGTTAAGTTGAATGTAGTCGTCGTAAGAATAGGATTTATTTGATTTGCGCTGGCGGCAACGTGGGGATTGCAGCGGGTGACGATGCAGATGAACCAGATGGTGGAAACTGGGTGAGGTAGGGATAGTCATTGTTTATGGAAGCGCTGATTGACCAATTCGCCGGATAAGTAGTTGGAGGAAAGGGAGGAAAGGTCATCGTGGTTGGCGTGAAATAGAACGCGGCGTAGTTAGATTTGCTTCATCAGCGCATCCGTCGATCCGGTTCCTATCTCTCCGGCACTTTGCGTTTGTCCGGTCGTTTGAACGTCCCAATATGACTGCGACGGCACCAATTGCGCGCCGCCTGGACCTATCGCGCCAATCAATCCCCTGTTATCGTGCCGCTAACTGGTCCGACGGCATAAGAAGTCAGGATTGCGTTGTTATTATCCTGCACTCCTACCAATCCTCCAGCGACGATTGGTATTTGTGACCGCACCTGTGCATAGGTATTTTCAAAAACGTTCGCGCTCGCGTAGCCGACCAATCCCCCAGCATAGCCGCCGTCCGCTACAACGCACCGGTTGCAAAGGAAAACTCACGCCGCTGGTCGCATACGAGACGAGCGCACCAACGGAGTTATCCACCCCTTGGACCGGTACTGTGGCACTGGAACCATAGATGAATACGGGGGGAATGTTCGCGCCTATAAGGCCGCCGACACCTGAAAGACCACAACAAGGGTTCGTGCTGTTGTCGGTTACGCTCGCACTGCTCTTACTGAACTCGACATAACTTGTTTGTCCAGACCAGCGCGCCAACGCAACTGAGTTGCCCGTTTGCGCTAACGGAGCCTGACACTGAAACTGTCTGAATAAGGTCCGAGTTCAGACCGGCCACTATGCCGACGTCGGCGTTCGAGACGTTGGCGATTACGGAAGCATTGCTAAGATTAAATCCATAGAGGATGCCGTCGTTGATCTGGAATAGTACAACGTAATGAAGAGACGAATTGATAGAAAGGTTTGAGATCGTCGTGCTAAGCGTTGGGATGCTTGCCTCTACAACATCGAACAGTGCTCCCCGGAATTGTCCGGTAAAAGACGTGGTGAGGTTGCTAATTGGAGCAAAATTGACGCTCGAAGCATCAATGTCCTCCAGCGCGTAAGCACCGGAAAGGTATTTGGATGTTCTGTAGATCAGTAACGTTGTTAACTAGCATGTAGGCGCCGTCGATCCGGGAGATACGAACGAGGTGCTAACAATATGCGATGAAAATGGTGATGAGTAGCGCCAGCGGGATATAGAAAATATCCACGTACGCGAGGCCACTTGCACCAGAGAAATCAATCATGCTAGTGCGTCAAAGATCACCGTACCGACGCCTGTCCGTGTATCCGCACGCAGGAAAGGAGGGAGAAGATGTGCGAAGGGGTGAGTGGAGTGAGATTAAGCGTGGCATATATGCGATAGGCGCTGAGAGTAGATAGTTGGCGCTAATACACGAATATGGCTAGACGAAAATGTCGCTATACCGCGGATTTGTTGTGACTGGACCACTCGCGCTGCGGACCCGCTGGTTTGCACTGTGATGTTGGAGCTAGCAAGGTCAGTAGATATTGTTGCAGCGGCGCTAGCATCTATGGTCAGATAATACGGATCAAGGGCGATAGCTAGATGCTCCTTGCGCGGCTGAGGGGTATACCAGTGCGCTATCAAAAGTGAGATAATGAGAAGACGTTTAGATAAATATGATATCGCTAGACAGCGAGATGATATTAGAGAGAACTGTCTCATAGAAAGTAGTTGACTAGTTCGACCACAGGACGACCTTGCCGCCATTGCCGGGGTCTGTAGCTGATGCATTGATGACGGAGGCGGCGTGAACGTTCACCGTCGTGGCAGTTGGCACTACGAAAGGTTCAAGCGCGGCTCCCGCGATGGACGCCACGAGCGCGCTCGGATTGCCGCCGCCGGTATCGCCTCCGATAAAGACGGTGCCTCCACCGCCTTGCCCGAAGCGGTTATGTTCGCGCCGCTGAGCCGTCTCGACCGTTACCAAAATGGTGCCGCTGGTGGTTCCCTTCCGCCTTCGGCGGCAGAGAACGTCCGGAGAGCTTCACAGTCTGGGTAGGGGCGCCGACAGGCTTGGTTGCCGCGGTAGCTGCGCTGAGCACGATCATGCCGTTGTGGGTGCCGATCGCTATTCGCCTCGATGACGCCGGTATTGTTGATGACGGAATAGACGACCGGACGCGCGACGACCGCCGTGAGATTGACCGTGCCGCCATTGGCCTTGAGCGTGCCGGCATGCTGACCAGCGATCTGAGCGGTTGCCCGGTCGAGATATCGATGACACGGGCGAGGCGATCGAGTTGTTGAGCGCGAGGGTGATCAGATTGTCGCCGTAGAAGTCGAGCGTGAAGGCGTTGCCGGCAGCCAGCGCGATCGTGCCGAGCGTGCCGCGATGGTGCCGGTATTGCGCACGCCGGGCGCCACGCAGCGCCGCGAAGCCGCCGCTGGCGCGGTGATTGAGCCTGATTGACGACCGAGCGCTGAGGGATGCCGGGATAGAGAAATTGTAGCGTGCCCGGCCATGAAATCGCTGTTGGGGATATCGTTGGTGGTGGCGAGGAACCCGCCGATATTCACCTGGCGCCAGAGCCGAACAGGATGCCGTCGCGATTGACGAGGAGGACTTGCCGTTCGAGGTCAGCGATGCCGAGGATCGAGGGGCCAGCCGCCGGTCACGCGATGAGCTCGACGGACTCGCGCGGCAGTTGATTTGTGCTTGCCACCGATGTTAAAGTGTCCAATTGATGATGGCGCTTGACTGATGATGACGACGACTGAGGCGTGCCTGGCCTGCACGGTGGCCGAGCGGCAAAGAGGAAGCGCGTGGCGCGTAGGCAGACGCGAGCCGATCGGCAATCGCGAGGTGTGAGAAATAGGCGCAGCGGCTCATGCATGCTCCAGTTCGCGGACGATGAAAGAACCGCCAACTGCGGCGGGCTGCGATACCTCTGGCACCGATAGGTGGCGGTAGATGGCTCGCCAGCCCACCGCATCGGCGCCACGGAAGCGGCATCGATGTACGGCGGCGTCCGATGGCGGTGCAGCGTGTAAAGGTCGCCCAGTGGTGAAGCCGTAGAGTTGCGCTTGCGAGATCTGGCGAAGGCAGCGACGCACGTGTAGCGAAGCTCGCGGTGCTTCGATGCAGGTATGCTGAGGAACTGCGAGGGATAGAAGGCGCGACAAAGAACGGCGCGAACGCATGCTCGGGCGTAAAAGCGGCTCGAATGGATACGGCGTGGTGGCTCGCGTAGGGAGAATCGCATGAGCGGCTGGGTGTGGCCGGCGTAGCCCTCGATCTTGCTGAATCGACGGTTCCTACGGCGCGCGACGCCAGCGGATTGCCATTCTGAGTACTACCAAAGCCTTCGATGCCTGCAGAAATCGCATACAAAGATTGATGCCTTGCCATGGATCGGCGAATCGCTGTCGGCGCGGGTAGAAAGATCGCGAAGCGGTATCGTTGAACGGCGCCCCCATAGATGTGCTTTCACTATTGCTGGCGAAGAACTGTCCCGAGAGTGTGAGATTGCGCTCGCGCGAGCGCAGGACCGGATACGAGAGGCGGCGTCGCCGTATGGTCCCAATGTGCGATAGAGCATTGCTCAAGCTGCACGTGCGGGCGTTGCCCAGGCGTGGCTGAAGTCGGCGAAGAACGTGAGCCCCTCGCTGTTCAAGACTTGGCGATAATCGGCCGCGGCGTAGTTAGTTCTTTGAGCGGACGACGCCGCATAGGTCAGCGTAGTGCTTCTGCCAGCCGAGCAATTATTCAGCGTAGCGGAGCCATAATACTCGAACGGTCGACGCGCCGCGGTGCCGCGGTTGTCGACGTGGGCGTTGGCGTCGATCGGCTTTTCGGCAACTTGGACGACCAGCGTGGAGGCGTCTCGATCAATTTTGGACGGTCGCAGTGCCGTGCTGAATTTGAGTCCCGGTAAATCTCCGGCAAGCAACAAATATCGCTGAATCGTCCGGATATTGGCCGGCCGCTCTGCAGTGATATTCGCCCCGTAGCTTGTGAAGAAATCGCGATAGCGCGCAAGCTGCGGTGGCCACTCGACCTTGTCGATGTAGCCCTCAACGACCTGGATGCGAACGATCGCGCCGTTGGGATCAAGATTTTGCGGCGGCACGTTCGCGCGAGACAGCGCGTAGCCGTCGTTGCCATATTTCGCAGTGATCCGTTGCGCCACTTCGTAGATGGTCGCAAGTGAAACGCGCCGTCCGATCAGATCGGCATAGAGCGGCGCGAACTGCTCGGCGGAGTAGACCGTCGAGCCGACGACCTGTACCGCGCGCACGCGCAGGAAGATTTTGTCGGCGCCTTTCGGCGCAACCGTGCTCGGCAACGTGACGGCAGGGCCGGCGGGCTGGGCCTGCGGCGCTGGCGGTTGCGTGAATAGCTCACGCGCCCGACCGGGCTGCTCGCTCGGCGGAATCACTTGTGCGACCGCACGACGGGTACAGCCGCTATTGCCAGCGCCACAAAGAAGCAGCGCGCGGCGGCAAACATGCCCCACTTCCCCACAACCCAGGGGTATGTCCTCAAAAGAGTGATAAGTAACGGAGAGCAACGCGAGCTGCTGAGTAGTATGCATGGGGGATGGAGCCTTGTCGCTCGTCGGGCCGCCGTCGCATAATGAGCTTAAGGAAACGCCCATAATCCGGCGGATACGAGCCGCGTGCGCGTGGAGGATGACGAAATGTCGGACAAGATTTACGAAGTGCCCGCCGAGTGGAAGACGCGCGCCTTTATCGACGACGCCAAATACCAGGACATGTACCGGCGTTCGCTCGCCGACCCCGACGCGTTCTGGGGCGAAGCGGCCAAGCGCATTCACTGGACCAGGCATTTCAGCAAGGTCAAGAACACCTCTTTCGTAAAACCCGACGTATCGATCAAATGGTTCGAGGATGGCTCGACCAACGTCGCCTACAATTGCATCGACCGCCATCTGCACGCACGCGGCGACCAGACCGCGATCATTTGGGAAGGCGACGATCCGAAAGATTCCAAGCACATCACCTATAAGGAGTTGCACGACGAGGTCTGCCGCTTCGCCAACATTCTGCGCAACCGCAACGTCAAGAAGGGCGACCGCGTCACCATCTACATGCCGATGATTCCGGAAGCCGCTTACGCCATGCTGGCCTGCGCGCGCATCGGCGCCATCCATTCCGTGGTGTTCGGCGGCTTCTCGCCGGATTCGCTCGCCGGCCGCATCGAGGACTGCAAATCCAACATCGTCATCACCGCCGACGAAGGCATCCGCGGCGGCCGCAAGATTCCGCTCAAGGCCAATACCGATGCGGCGATCGCCAAATGCGGCGGCGTCGATTTCGTCATCGTCGTCAAGCGCACCGGCGGCGCCGGTCGACATGGATCCGGTGCGCGACGTCTGGTACCACGAGGCCAAGGACGTGGTCACCGCCGAGTGCCCGTGCGCCGACATGAACGCGGAAGATCCGCTGTTCATCCTTTACACCTCGGGCTCGACCGGCAAGCCGAAGGGCGTGTTGCACACCACCGCCGGCTATCTGGTCTACACCTCGATGACGCACCAATACGTCTTCGACTATCACGACGGCGACATTTATTGGTGCACCGCCGACGTCGGCTGGGTCACCGGCCACAGCTACATCGTCTATGGGCCGCTCGCAAACGGCGCCACCACGCTGATGTTCGAAGGCGTGCCGAACTATCCGTCGATGTCGCGGTTCTGGGAGGTCATCGACAAGCACAAGGTCAATATCTTCTACACCGCGCCGACCGCGATCCGCGCGCTGATGCAGGCCGGCGACGAGCCGGTGAAAAAGACCTCGCGCGCCTCGTTGCGGCTGCTCGGCTCGGTCGGCGAGCCGATCAATCCGGAAGCCTGGGAATGGTATTATCGCGTCGTCGGCGACAACCGCTGCCCGATCGTCGACACCTGGTGGCAGACCGAGACCGGCGGCATTCTGATCACGCCGCTGCCCGGCGCGACGCGCGCTGAAGCCCGGTTCGGCGACGACGCCGTTCTTCGGCATCGTGCCGCAGATCGTCGACGCCGAAGGCAAAGTGCAGGACGGCGCCACCAGCGGCAACCTGTGCATCGCCGATTCCTGGCCCGGCCAGATGCGCACCGTCTATGGCGATCATCAGCGCTTCATCGACACCTATTTCTCCGCCTATCCGGGCAAGTACTTCACCGGCGACGGCTGCCGCCGCGACGCCGACGGCTATTACTGGATCACCGGCCGCGTCGACGACGTCATCAACGTCGCCGGCCATCGGCTCGGCACCGCGGAGGTGGAATCGGCGCTGGTGGCGCATCCGAAAGTGTCGGAGGCCGCCGTGGTCGGCTATCCGCACGACATCAAGGGCCAGGGCATCTATGCCTACGTCACGCTGATGACCGGCGAGCAGCCGACCGAGGCGCTTGCGCAAGGAGCTGGTCGCATGGGTGCGCACGGAGATTTCGGCCGATCGCCTCGCCCGACCTCATCCAGTTCGCGCCTAGCCTGCCGAAGACGCGTTCCGGCAAGATCATGCGCCGCATCTTGCGCAAGATCGCCGAGGACGAATTCGGCAATCTCGGCGACACCTCGACGCTGGCCGATCCGGCGGTGGTCGACGATCTCGTCAATAACCGGCAGAACAAGAGCAAGGAGAGCGCGTAGCTTCATTCCGTCATCCTGAGGCGGCCGCGAAGCTGGCCCTCGAAGGATGCACGAGCCCGGGCCGTCGCCCTTCGAGGCTCGCTACGCTCGCGCCTCAGGATGACGGAACTTGCCCGCTACTGGTGCACCCGCACCACACTCCGCGAAAAATTAGCGAAAACCTTACCCTGTTGCCGCCGCGGTGCTGAGGACTGCCGGAGTTTCGGCTAGGATGGGGACCTGCGGTTCAGTGGGGCGGCTTCGTGCAGTCAGGGAATGTGACGATGCGAGGGAAAATTCTGTTTTCGGCCGTGCTGGCGGCCGTCGTCGGCTGTTCGCTTTCGCGCCAAGTGCGGCGCAGGCCCACGGCGATGTGGTGGCGGTGCGCGACGGCTATCTGCCCGGCACCATCGTGATCCGCACCAACGAGCGGGCGCTGTATTACTTCGTCGGCATGGGCGAAGCGATCCGCTATCCGGTCGGCGTCGGCCGCCTCGGCATGCAATGGTCCGGCACCGCCTTCATCGACGGCAAATACATCAGGCCGGCCTGGGAAGCGCCGGAATCGATCCGCAAGGACTATTCCCGGCTGCCGGCGGTCGTCCCCGGCGGCTCGCCGCAAAATCCGATGGGCGTCGCGGCGATGACGCTGTCCGGCGGCGGCCAATACGCCATCCACGGCACCAACAATGAAGGCTCGATCGGCAAGTTCGTGTCGCACGGCTGCATCCGCATGCACAACGCCGACATCACCGACCTATACAATCGCGTCAGCGTCGGCACGCGGGTGGTGGTGACCAGGTAATCAGGGATCAGTAATCAGTGGTCAGTAATCAGAGGAATGGTCGCGCCGCACCGTGTCACTTCTGATTACTGACCCCTGATTACTGACTTCTGTTATCCGCACCACGAGCCGCGCTTGCCGCCGTCGTAAGCGCGCGCAAAGCCGCCATTGAGCAGCGCCGCCGACACGTCGGCGGTGCTGCGCGTCGCGATCGTGGCGTCGACCCGCCCGCCATATTTGTCGACGCCGACGCGCGAAATCGTCACGCCGCCTTCGCCCAATATTTTTTCCAGCGCCACGCGCGCGGCTTGCGCCTGCTCGAGTTCGCCGGCGCAGCGCGCATGCAGCTCGGCCGCATCGACGCCGCGCAGCCGCACCTTGGTATCGACGTCGAGCCCCGGCCACACCCGCACCCGCGCCTCGAAGGTGTCGCCGTCGATGATGCGCAGCACGTCGATCGGATAGACGATGCGTGGATCGAGCCGGTGCGCGAGCGGAATGTCGGCCGCCGTCGGCGTCGCACGGCGTTCACGGCCGCGAGTGCAGGCGCGACCGGACGCCGCGCTCGACGCGACCACAGCGACGGCCGCACCATCGCCCCCGCCGCGAGCCGAGCACAAAGATCGCCGCCGCGACCGGCAACGGATTGGCCGCGGCGCGGCTGCGAGAATGCTGCAAAGGGAAAGTAGCGTCTCACCGCCGCAACCCTCAAAGATTGCATATGATAATTTAATCTAACGGGAAGGATTATATTCTCATACATAGGAAAACTTGTCAAATGGCCGCGAATACCTGTCGTGCCGGAACTGGCCTTATTCAGAAATCCGAGATTAAGCCGTTGATTTCCCAATCGCCGTAGCGGGTCGGATCGAGACCGCCGCGGCCGGCAAAGCTCCTGCGGCGCGCCGGCCGGCTGAGCCGCCTGCTTGGCGCGGCGAGCTGCGGCCTCGGCCAAGGCGCGCTCGGCCGCCGGCGTCAGCGGGCGCTTGCCGGCGGATTTGCTTGCGGCATCGGTGGCTGCGGACTTGGCGTAGCTGCGTTGCGGACTCGGTTGGCATCGCGCATCTGACTTGGCGTAGCCGCTGCCGCTCCCGCAAGGAGGAATTTTCGGCTGGCGAATGCGCGCGCGAAGACCACGGCCCGCGCTCCGGTCGCGCCGACGACGTGCCCGGCCTCGCCGTGCGCCGCGTCGCCGCCGACATCATCGAAGGCGTGCTGCGCCGCCGCCGCGCGCTCGATGAGCTGCTCGACTCGCACCGACGCGAGCTTGCCGCGCTGGAGGAGCGCGACCGCGCGCTGGCGCGCGCGCTGGTCGCTACCGTGCTGCGCCGGCTCGGCACCTTGCGCCATCTCCTTTGGCCGCTTCTCGAACGTGGTCTGCCGCCGCAAGCGCCGCGGGTCGAGACCGCGCTCCTGCTCGGCGCCGCGCAAATCCTGTTTCTCGACGTGCCGGACCATGCCGCGGTCGATCTTGCGGTGCGGCTGGCGCAAGCCGACCGTTACGCGGCGCGCTTTGCCGGCCTGGTCAATGCGGTGCTGCGGCGGCTCGCCCGCGACGGCAAGACGCGCGCTTGCCGCGCTCGATATGCCGGCGCTCGACACGCCCGACTGGCTGTTGGCGCGCTGGACCGCGACTTACGGCGCCGCGACCGCGCATGCCATCGCCGCGGCCAACGGCAACGAAGCCGGCGCTCGACCTCACGGTCAAAAGCGACGCCGAATTCTGGGCGGCGAAGCTCGACGGCCGCGTGCTGCCGACCGGCATCGGTGCGCACCATCGCGCATGGCGCCGTCACCGCACTGCCCGGCTTTGCCGAAGGCGCGTGGTGGGTGCAGGACGCCGCCGCCGCGCTGCCGGCGCGTCTGTTCGGCGACGTTGCGCGGCCGCCGCGTCGCCGATCTGTGCGCCGCGCCGGGCGGCAAGACGGCGCAGCTCGCCGCCGCCGGCGCGCACGTCACCGCCGTCGACCGCGCGCCTGCGCGGCTGACGCGGCTTGCCGACAATCTGGCGCGGCTGTCGCTTGCAGCCGAGCTCGTCTGCGCCGATGCCGCGGCCTGGGCGCCGGAGCAACAGTTCGACGCCGTGCTGCTCGATGCGCCGTGCTCCTCGACCGGAACCATCCGCCGCCATCCCGATGTGCCGTGGCTCAAGAGCGAAGCCGACATCGTCAAGCTCGCCGGCCTGCAACGCCGCTTGATCGAGCGCGCCGCGGCGCTGACCACACCCGGCGGCACGCTGGTCTATTGCACCTGTTCGCTCAGCCGGAGGAGAACGAAGCCATCGTCGCCGATCTTCTGGCGCGCGACCCAAGCCTGCGGCGCGCGCCGATCGCCGCGGCGGAGGTTTTCGGCCATGCTTTCGATCATGCTTTCGATCTTGGCGAGTTCATCAGCAAAGACGGCGACCTGCGCACGCTGCCATGCCAGCTTGCCGATGCCGATTCGCGGCTCGTCCGGCCTCGACGGCTTCTATGCCGCGCGGCTGGTAAAAGGGTAGCGATATCAAATCGCTATGCGGGTGTTGGCCGTTCTGTCATCGTTTCGTTATGGTCGCCGCCGCGGGATGCCGCTGCATCCGCGGGCGGGCTTTTTGATTGTTGAGGGGCGAGCGGGCCGATGTCGCGCGTTTCCGTCGCGAACCATGCGAAGCTGTCTTGGCTCCTCCTTCGCGGCGCCATGCGGCGGCTCGCCGGCCGCGTCAACGGCCATCCGTTCCTGCGCTGGCCGCTCCATGCCGCTCAAGGCCGACCGGCTCCTGATCGCGCCGCAGGATCTGCGCACCGCCGACGCCACGCGCGCCAGCGAAATCTATGCCGGCCGCTTCGCCTTCGCCGGCAAGGTCGTGGTCGGCGACGGCCGCTCGATTTTCGAGATGGAGCCGCCGTCGGACGAATGGGCGGCGGCGTTGCTCGGCTTCGGCTGGCTGCGCCATCTGCGCGCCGCGGAATCCGGCATCACCCGCGCCAATGCCCGCGCGCTGGTCGACGAATGGATCACGCTGCAAGGCTCGTGGCATCCGCTGGCGTGGCGTCCGGATGTGCTGTCGCGCCGCATCATCTCCTGGCTCAGCCAGTCGACGCTCATTTTGCAGGACGCCGACGTGCGCTTCTACCGGCGCTTCCTGCGCAGCCTGGTGCGGCAGGTGCGCTATCTGCGCCATACCGCGGGCGATGCGCACCGCGGCGTCGCGCGCATGCAGGCGGCCATTGCGCTCGCCTATGCCGCGCTGTGCATTGCCGGCCAGGCGCGCCACATCAAGTCCGCCACCGAGCGCCTGCAGCACGAGATCGAGCGGCAAATCCTCCCCGACGGCGGCCATTCAGCCGCGATCCCGGCGCGATCATCGAGATATTGCTTGAATTTTTGCCGCTGCGGCAGGCTTTCACGGCGCGCAATATCGCGCCGCCGCAAGCCCTGTCGAACGCCATCGACCGCATGATGCCGATGCTGCGCTTCTTCCGGCACTCCGAGGGAACCTTCGCGCATTTCAACGGCATGGGCGCGACGCCGGCCGATCTGATCCTGACGCTGCTCGCCTATGACGAAACCCGCGGCGCGCCGCTCTCCAGTGCGCCCTATTCGGCTTTTCAGCGCGTCGAAGCCAATGGCGGCGTCCTGATCATGGATACCGGCCGCGCGCCGCCGATCGAAATGAGCCTCGATGCGCATGCCGGTTGCCTGTCGTTCGAATTCTCCACCCCGAAGCAAAGCCTGATCGTCGTGAATTGCGGCATGCCGGCCGACCGGCCGCGAGAACTGGCGGCAGCTGGCGCGGGCGACCGCGGCGCATTCGACGGTGACGTTCAACGACACGTCGTCGGCGCGCTTCGTCGAACTGGCGATGTTTCGCCGCGTGCTCGGCGGCGCGCCGATGCTGGACGGGCCGAGCACCGTGTCGGTGACGCGCGAGGACGCGCCCGGGGTCATCGCGTTGCGCGCCGCGCACGACGGCTATGCCGACCGCTTCGGCATCATCCACGAGCGCACACTGATGCTGGCGGCCGACGGCACGCGGATCGACGGCGAGGACATCTTCCTCGCCGCCGACGGCGGCACGCAGATCCGCACGGCGCGCGACCAATTCGCCATCCGCTTCCACCTGCATCCCATCGGTCAAGGCCACCCGGCTCACC
Organism: uncultured Alphaproteobacteria bacterium; assembly: GCA_963714345.1. Lineage (GTDB taxonomy): Bacteria > Pseudomonadota > Alphaproteobacteria > Rhizobiales > Xanthobacteraceae > BOG-931. The sequence continues at coordinate 182,710 of CAVQOD010000009.1, forward strand.
GACGCCCATGGCGTGATGCTGATGACGCCGAACAAGGAAGTGTGGACCTTTACCGCGCACGAGGACCGCGTCGAGCTGGAGGACAGCGTTTATCTCGCCGGCAGCCAAGGCCCGCGGCGCACCACCCAGATCGTCATCCACGGCCACGCCCGCACCGCCTCGCGCGTGCAGTGGAGCTTGCAGCACGCCGTTGCCGTGGCCGCCGCGGCGCGCCGCGTCCGCGAGGAGGAAGAGCCGCGGCTGCCGCTGTAGGGCGTCATTCCGGGGCCGAGCGCAGCGAGGAGCCCGGAAGCCATAATCTCTGTTCGTGGTTATGGATTCCGGAACTCGCCGCTGCGCGGCGATCCGGAATGACGAAATCGGATTGTGAGTGTAAATACAGGCCATGACCGAACACCTTCGCCGCGCCGCGCGCGCGCTCATTTCCGTCTCCGATAAGACCGGCGTCGTCGATTTTGCGCGCACGCTGTCCGGCTTCGGCATCGAGCTCGTCTCGACCGGCGGCACCCGCAAGACGCTGAGCGATGCCGGCCTGACGGTCATCGAGGTCAGCGAATTGACCGGATTTCCGGAAATGATGGACGGCCGCGTCAAGACGCTGCATCCGGCGGTGCATGGCGGGTTACTTGGCGATCCGCGCCAACGCCGAGCATACCGAGGCGATGCGCGCGCACCACATCCGCCCGATCGATATTCTGGTCGTCAATCTCTATCCGTTCGAAGCCACCGTCGCGCGCGGCGGCGATTTTGCCGACAGCATCGAGAACATCGACATCGGCGGTCCGGCCATGATCCGCGCCGCGGCGAAGAACCACAACGACGTCGCCGTGGTGGTCGAGCCGAGCGACTACGCGGTGCTGCTCGACGAACTCACCGTCGCACAACGGCATGACGACGCTCGCGCTGCGCCGCAAGCTCGCCGCCAAGGCGTTTGCCCGCACCGCGGCCTATGACGCGGCGATTGCCAACTGGTTCGCGCAAGCGCTCGACGACATCGCGCCGGACTACCGCGCCTTCGGCGGCCGGCTGATCGAGACATTGCGCTACGGCGAGAACCCGCACCAGGCGGCCGCGTTCTATCGCGCGCCCGACTGCGCGTTTCGGCGTCGCCACCGCACGTCAGGCCCAGGGCAAGCAGCTGTCCTACAACAACATCAACGACACCGACGCGGCTTACGAATGCGTCGCCGAGTTCGATCCGGCGCGCACCGCCGCTTGCGCCATCGTCAAGCACGCCAATCCGTGCGGCGTCGCCGAGGGCGACAGTCTCGCTGGACGCCTATCGCAAAGCCTTCGCCTGCGACAAGACCTCAGCATTCGGCGGCATCGTCGCGCTCAACCGCACGCTCGATGCGCAAGCGGCGCGCGCCATTACCGAAATCTTCACCGAAGTCATCATCGCGCCGGACGCCACCGCGGAGGCCGTCGCCATTGTCGGCGCCAAGAAAAATTTACGGCTGCTGCTGGCCGGCGGCGTGCCCGATCCGCGCGCGGCGGGGCTCACCGCCAAGACCGTCGCCGGCGGATTGTTGGTGCAAACGCGCGACAATGCCGTGGTCGACGACATGGAATTAAAGCCGGTGACCAAGCGCGCGCCGAGCAATGCCGAGCTGCGCGACCTGCGCTTTGCCTTCCGCGTCGCCAAGCACGTCAAATCGAACGCCATCGTCTATGCCAAGGATCTCGCCACCGTCGGCATCGGCGCCGGCCAGATGAGCCGCGTCGACGCCGCGCGCATCGCCGCGCGCAAGGCGCGAGGACGCCGCGCTGGAGGCCGGCCTCAAGGAGCCATTGACCAAGGGATCCGTGGTGGCGTCCGACGCCTTCTTTCCGTTCGCCGACGGCTTGCTGGTCGCCATCGAGGCCGGCGCCACCGCGGTGATCCAGCCCGGCGGCTCGGTGCGCGACGACGAGGTGATCAAAGCCGCCGACGAGCATGGCATCGCGATGGTGTTCACCGGCACGCGGCATTTCCGGCATTGATTGTACGCGCACCGGCACAGAGGGTCCGTGAGTAGGCTACCACTGACCGCAACATTACAGAGCGAGCTGGATCTGACTAAAGGCTGATGCCGCAGATGATACAGCTTATAAAATCCGTACTCATCGTTCTTGGCATCGCATTGGGACTGTCTGCGCTAGTTGCCGTCGTTATTCTTGGCAGCATCGCCATCTCTTTCCGTATGAGCAACAAGTGCAGTTATGAGGAGGTCGACCGGTTACCGTCGCCGACGGGGCGCCAGACGGTCGTCAGGACCCAGCGCTCGTGCACATGGGATGAAGCTCCGTCGCCCGTCCTGTTTTCGTTGCTGCCACCAGGCGCGCCCTTCGACGAGAAAAAGACTTTCTTCAAGACTTCAGACTACCCGGATACGATCAGCAATTCGTTTGGTGTATTCGCCAGATGGATCGACGACAACAATTTGCTGGTTGCAGCTCCGGTGCCCGCCCGGCTGAATACGGCGCCGTCTGCATTCGACGGCATTCACATTCAGTATGGCGTTTATCCTTTGGACGCCGGAACGACCAGGAACGATCATCTGCAAAGGGTGATTGAGAAAAAGGTCATTTTCGAGCCAAGCTTTGACGTAAACGACCGTGCTGAAGTGCAAGGCGTGGGATGCCTGCTGACGGTCAATGCCGCCGGCGGAGAATATCTCGATGAGCTGTCGCTTTATTTGTCCGCGCGCAGATGGATCGGTGTCACGAACTTCGACGCCGACAAGGGCACACCGGTCAAGGGCGTCATTTCTTCATTTGATTTTCAAATATTCGCGCGGGACGAGACTGTGCGGCCGTCGGACAAATATGCCACAGGCGCTGAAGTGGTCGGCTTCGGGCCGGAAGACGGGAAGATCGGGAACTTGATTGTGCGTCCCCCAGGCGAGAAACAACCGAACGGCAAGCCGAAATGGACTTTCGGCTACACGCCGGCAAATCCTCACGACGTCATTGCCATCGCCGAAGAATTAAGGAGCGGAAGCCTGACGATCAGAGTAGGCTACTGGCTTGACGATATTGTTGTTCTTTATTCGATGCAGAACCCGATCAATGCGCAGCCGATCGATGAGTTTGAGCGGTGCATCGCCGATAAACATTTATTCGACACGCCTTCAGTTGGGAAAAGCCGACAGTAGCCGGCTTTTTTCCGTCTAAGACCCCATCGCTTTGAACTTTTATGCGGTATCCCGACACACAAGATCACGCCTCTCGGCCTCAAGCGTAAGACTGCGAGATCGGGAGCGTAATCATTGTCATTTTCCCCGTAACGGGCTGGATAGGGAGGTACTGATGAAGAGTATTGTATTTGCAATGGGTGCGATCGCGCTTGGTCTCGCCGCTGCCACGCCGGCGCGCGCGGATTTTGCGGTGATCAAGTTCAAGGATACTGGCGCCTGCCGCGCCTGGTACAATAATACGGTCCAGCCCTGGGGTACCACGCAGGTGCTGTGGGCCTCGACGCCATCCTGGGACGTGGCCCAGACCAAGGGCGACTATGCGATGAAGCACCACTGGTGCAAGGCTTGGTACTACTAAGCAAAACGACTCGCTTGGCTTTCCGATCGCCGCCTGTCGGATATCCGGCGGGCGGCATTTGCGTGATTGATCTCAAGCGTGCCGACTCCGCTCAATCCCGCGCAAGCGGGAATCTAGGCGGATCACAGCGGCTTGTAGCCGCGCTCCATGTCGACATCGATCAGCATCGCCTTGTTGTCCTTGAGCGCCTTGGCGATGAGATCGGTGGCATCGTGCACCGTCGCGGCACGCGCGCCGTCGATGCCGAGCGAGCGGGCAAGGCCAACGAAATCGATCGCCGGATCGTTGAGCTCCATGCCGACGAAAGTGTCGGCCTGCTCGGCAAGGCCGCGGAGCATGACGAGGCGCTGCTTGAGGATCCGATAACTGGTGTTGTTGAAGATCACCCAAACGATCGGCAGGCGATAGCGCGCCGCGGTCCACAGCCCCTGCACCGTGTACATGGCGCTGCCGTCGCCGATGAGCGCCACCACCGGGCGCTGCGGCAGCGCAAGCTTGACGCCGATCGCCGCCGGCAGGCCCCAGCCGATGCCGCCGCCGCGCAAGCCGAAATAGCTTTGCTCGTCGTCGCTCTCGATCAGCCCAGCGGATGCCCGGCGCCGAAGACAAAATCTCCTCGATCACCACGGCGTCTTTCGGCAGCATCGAACCGATCGCTTCGAGCAAAGCGAGCGGCGCCACTGGCGTCTTGCCGGCAAGCGCGCGCGCCTTGGCGCGAAACGCGTCGCGGTCTTTCTTGATCGTCTCGGTGATCGACTTCAGCCGCGCCGCCGCGGCGCTTTTGGCCCCCGCGCTCATGCGCGCGGCGACACCCGCGGTGATGTCCGGCAGCGTCGCCTTGGGATCGCCGAGGATCGCGACCTGCGCCGGATAGTTCTTGCCGATCTGCCACGGGTCGGTGTCGAGATGAATGAGCGGCAGCCCGGGTGGCCACGGATCGACCGGCGACGGCAGCGACCAGGTGAACAGATCGCCGCCGACCGAAAACAACAGATCGTGCTTGTCGAGCACCTCGCGCACGCCGGCCTGCGAGCGGGTCATCATGCCGCGATAGAGCGGATGCGACGCCGGAAACGAGGCGCTGTTCGGAATGAACTCGACATAGACCGGCGCGGCGACGGCTTCGGCGAGCGCGACCAAGCTCCTTATGGGCGCGGCTTTGCGCCACGGCGTCGCCGGCGATGATGACCGGCCGCTCGGCCTTGGCGAGGAGTTCGGCAGCAGCCGCGATAGCATCGGCGTCGCCGCGAACGCGCGGCGCGACCCGCGTCGGCTCGAGCAAATCCATGTCGGCGTCGTTCTTCAAGATATCGCCGGGCAACGCGAGGAACACCGGCCCGGTCGGCGGCGCCAAAGCGGTCTTCACCGCGCGATGCACGTACCGCGGCAAATCTTCCGCGCGATGCACTTCGGCCGCCCATTTGACGAACGGCCGCGCCAACGTCGGCAGGTCGGCGGTCAAGACCGGCTCGGTGACGAGATATTCGAGGTCCTGTTGGCCGGCGGTGACCAGCACCGGTGCATTCGCCTTCATCGCGTCGTAGAGCATGCCCATGGCATTGCCGAGCCCGGGCGCGACATGGAGATTGAGCACCGCGAGACCGGCGGAGGCTTGCGCATAGCCGTCGGCCATCGCCATCAGCGCCGCTTCCTGCAGTCCGAGGATGTATTTGATGTCGTGCTCGACCGCGAAGGCGTCCATCAGCGGCAATTCGGTGGTGCCGGGATTGCCGAACATCACCGTCACGCCTTCCTGCTTGAGCAGATCAAGAAAGGCGCGCTTTCCACTCATTACGGGCAAGATTTTCTCCCTGGGAATATTTTCACGACAGCGGCGATTATTGATCCAAGCCTAGCCTAGCCGTCATGGCCGCGCTTGTCGCGGCCATCCACGTGTTTCAGCTTGGCGATGTCCCAAAGACGTGGATGCCCGGCATAAGTTGGGACACCCCATTCCAAACCGCGGTGCGCGCTCGTACCATTGCGCACCGCTGCCGCTGGGGGCGCTCGTGATAGTCGAGGGAAAGGACCCACTCGATCATACGCTTGATCGGCTGCGGCATCCGACGACCGTTTACGATCGCCTTGGCGTTCTGCAAGAGCTGGTCAATTTCTGGCACGGCCCGATCCGACCCGAAGACGGCATGAGCGAGCCGGAAATCGCCGGCGTGCCGTTACCGCTACCGCTGCGCTGGTGGTACCGCTGGGCCGGGAAGCGCAGAGACGTCATGAGCGGGCAGAACCTTCTGTTTGTGCCGCACGACTGGGAACGCAAGTACGGACAACTCGCGGTCAGGAATGGCCGCCTGCACTTTTATGCTCGAGAACCAAGGCGTCTACCAATGGACGACGCTGCCCGATGGCGACGATCCGCCGGTATTCGGCCGTTACGAGGACCGCGGCCGATGGGCGCGGGAAAAGACCACGCTGTCCGGGCACCTAATCCTGACCTGTTTGTTCGAGGCGGTGATGTGCCACGCCAATTACGCCGCGTCGGTCGCCTGGCTTGAAGAGGAAAAGCTCGCCGCGATCGTTCGCCACATTCCGCCGCTCGCAATCCCGCATGTGGCGATGGCTGGGTACAAAGTTTTTCGCGGCACAGGGTGCCTTCATGTGTGCGGCCGAGAACGGAATAGGCAAACCCTACGGCAAGAAGAGGCATCGTAGCGCGGGAAAGAAATATTATTCGGTCCAGATCGGCGCCAAGACGGCGGCGCCGCTGCAGTTTCTCAAGCCTCTCATCGACGACAAATGGGACTATCTTGCGCTTTAGGAATGGCGCGGCAGCCTTCACTCGCGATGCGAGCGAATGTCTTGACTGGCCTGTCGAGCCGTAGCAAGCGACGGATCCGCCTTCACCCAAGATGGGCTTCGGTGCTGTAGCCTTTACCTCGCCACGCTTGCGAAAGCTGGTGCCGCGGAGAGGGATTCGAACCTCTGACCCCCGCATTACGAATGCGGTGCTCTACCGGCTGAGCTACCGCGGCAATAACCGAATCTTCGCATATCGAGGTGAAAATTTCCAGCCGAATGCGGGCGTGCCGGGCGGCACTTGCATCGAGAAGCCGAGCGAAGTCAAATTAGGCCGATGAGCGAGACAACCCAAGCCGCGCCGCGCAGTTCCGGCTTGCTGGCCGGGGCGCCGGCCGGCTTGCGGCTGGCGCCGGCGGCTCCGCGCACTGTTGCCGATTGCCGTTGTTTTGCTCGCGATGGTGGCGCTGCGCTGCCTCGTCGCCAGCCACGTCGACCTCGAGACCGACGAAGCCTATTACTGGCTGTGGTCGCGGCACCTGGCGATCAGCTATTTCGACCATCCGCCGATGATCGCCTATTTGATCCGGCTCGGCACCGCGCTGTTCGGCAACACCGTTTTCGGCGTGCGCAGCATGGCGATCGCGAGCGATGATCGCCGCGTCGGCGCTGGTTTATGCCCTCACCGTCATCCTGTTCGACGACCGCCGCCTCGGCATCACGGCGACGCTGTGGTTCAACATGATGCCGCACACCGCGTTCTTTTCGATCGTCATGTATCCGGACACGCCGGCGATCCTGTTCTGGGTGCTGTGCTGCGTCGCACTGGCGCTGGTCTGGAAGAGCGGGCGCGGCGAATGGTGGTACCTCGCCGGCGTTGCCATGGGGCTCTTGCTGCTCAGCAAATATACCGGCGTCTTCCTGGTGGCCGGCATCGCGATCTGGCTCCTGGCGTCGGCGCAGATGCGGGTTTGGCTCAAGCGGCGCGAGCCCTATCTGGCCGGCATCGATCGCGCTTTTTCTGTTCAGCCCGGTCATCCTGTGGAATGCCCAGCATCACTGGGCGTCGTTTGCCAAGCAATTCGGCCACGCGCTGGATTCCTTTCCCGACGGCGGCCTCGGCAATGTCGGCGCTTTCGTCGGCATCCAGACGTTGTTTGTGTCGCCGCTGATTTTCGCTTTCGCCATCGCCGGTCTTGCGGTCGCGAGCTTTACGCGGATTTTTCCGGCAAGAGGCGAACTGGCTGTTGCTGGCCGCCGCCGCGGCGCCGATGCTGGCTTATTTCCTCCTCCACGCGCTGTCGGCGGAAGTCCTGCCGCAATGGCCGAGTGCCGCTTATGCGATCGCCGTCGATCGCCGCCGTCGCCGCGTTCGCGCCGCGGCAGATAGACGCGGGGCAAGACGCGCAACAAGACGCGCCGGAGCGCGGGCCGCTCGTACGCTACGCTTTTGCCGCGGCGCCATGGACCGGCCTCGTCTTCACCCTCGCCATGTTCGCGCAGATGACTTTTTGGCCGGCGCCGATATCGGCGGCGCAGGATCCGCTCGATATATTCGACGGCTGGGCGCAGTGGGCGGCGGACACGCGCGCGGTGGCGAGCGCGCACGGTGCCGGTTATATCGCCAGCGCCGAATACGACACCAACGCCGAGCTGGCGTTTTATCTGCGCGGCATGCCGGTGTTTCAGACCTCGGAGAAAATCCGCTACGAATTTCTGCCGCCGATCGATCAATCGCTGCTGGCGCGCAGCACCGGCATCTACGTGGCCTCGGAGCCCTCCGAGGATTTTTCGGAACTGCAAAAGCATTTTGCGACGGTCGAGCCGATCGCGACGGTCTGGCGCACGCGCAAAGGTGACCCGATCAAGGCGTACCGCATCTACGCGTTGAAGGGATATCGCGGCGGCGTGCCGTACTAGCCGGTAGGCTTGCCGCGCGGCCGTAACGCGACTGTGACAAACAATTCAGTATGTTTTGCCGTCGCGGCTTCCGTAATCCCATCATTCGTGCTTTTTGGACGGCGCTGGGCTGGATGGGGTAACGGGTGCGTCTGGCGTCGTTCGTTTGTGGTGTTGCGATCGGACTGTTGGGTCTGGCGTTGCCCGGCTTCGCCGACGCCGCCGATTTGCCGGTGCAAGCGCCGGCATCGCCCAATGCCGCTGCCGGCGGTGCCCGACTGGATCGTCACCGTGGGGATCGAAGGCCGGGTTGTCCCGGCTTGGCCGGGCGCCGCTGAAAGCGCGCCCGCCGTCACCGGCTTCCCGCTGTTTTCCGTCCGCAACGAGGGCTCGCCGCCGGACTTTCCCGGCCCGCGCGACAGCATCGGCTTTAGCCTCATCGATCTCGGCCAGATCAAGCTCGGTCCGGCTTTCAAGCTGGTCTGGCAACGCAAGGCGTCGGATTACGCGGCGCTCAATGGGCTCGGCGACGTCGATTACGCCGTGCAGGCCGGCGCGTTCGCCGAATATTGGCCGGCGCCATGGCTGCGGCTGCGCGGCGAAGTCCGTCAGGGCTTCGGCGGCGAGACCGGTGTCACTGGCGATGTTTTTCTCGATGCCATCGCCCCGCTGGGGGCCTGGACGCTGTCAGCCGGCCCTCGCATGACGTTGCAATCCGCCGCTGCGACCAGCCCGTATTTCTCGATTACGCAAGCCCAATCGATCGGCTCGACGGTTTCGGGCCTGCCGGCCCTGCCGGTCTACCGCGCCGGCGGCGGGCTCTATTCTTACGGCGCCGGCACGATGGCGCAGTACGCCTTCAATCCGCAATGGACCGCGCATGCTTTATTCGAATACGAGCGGCTGACCGACGCCGCCGCCGACTCGCCGCTGGTCACGCAACGCGGCTCGCCGGATCAGCTCACGTTCGGCCTGGGCGCGACCTATTCCTTCGCCATGCAGCCGTGGTGGTGACGATCGTCAGCATCGTCAACGTGGCGCAGCCTCGGCGCGCAGCTTGAAGCGCTGGATCTTGCCGGTCGCGGTTTTCGGCAGCTCGGTGCGGAACTCGATCCAGCGCGGATATTTGTAGACCGCGAGCTTCTTGCGGCACTCGTCCTGCAGCGTTTGCGCCAAGGCGTCGCTGGCCTTTTCCGGAGCCTTGAGCACCACGAAGGCCTTGGGCTTGATCAGCGCATCGGTGTCCGGCCAGCCGACGACTGCGGCCTCGAGCACGTCGGGATGGCTTTGCAATGCGCCCTCGACCTCGAACGGCGAGACATACATGCCGGACACCTTGAGCATATCGTCGCGCCGGCCGCAGTAAACGAAGTAGCCGTCGTCGTCCTCGATATATTTGTCGCCCGAGCGCGTCCATTCGCCCAGGAACGTCGCGCGCGATTGCTCGCGGTTGTTCCAATACATGATCGCGCTGGTCGGTCCGCGCACCTGCAGCTCGCCCATATCGCCGCGCTTGGTGACGATGTTGCCGTCGTCGTCGACCAGCCGGATATCGTAGCCCGGCAATGGCGTGCCGGAGGTGCCGTATTTCACCGCGCCGGACCGGTTCGACAGGAAGATATGCAGCATCTCGGTCGAGCCGAGGCCGTCGAGAATGTCGACGCCATAGCGCTCGCTCCAGCGCCGGCCGATCTCGGCCGGCAGCGCTTCGCCGGCGGAGACGCAGCGGCGAATTTTCAGCCCGGAGCGCACCGGCGCCGCCGGGCTCGCCAGAAAAGCGGCATAGAAAGTCGGCACGGCATAGAACACGGTGACGTTGTGCTGCTTGAGCAGATCCGCGACAAGGTCCGGCGTCGGCCGGGCCGCCAATAGCACGGTGGTGGCGCCAGCCGACATCGGAAAGGTGAGCGCATTGCCAAGCCCGTAGGCGAAGAACAGCTTCGCCACCGAATAGCAGATGTCGTTTTCGGTAATGCCGATAACCGGCGCCGCATAAAGCGCGTCGGTGAGTTTCAGATCGGCGTGGGTATGCACCGCGCCCTTCGGCCGCCCGGTCGAGCCCGACGTGTAGAGCCAGAAGCACATGTCGTCGCGCGTCGTCGCCGCGGTGACCGGCTCGGTTTTGGCTCTCGCCAGCACGTCGTCGAACGACAGATGGGCATGGGCGTCGTCGCCGGAGACGATGACATGCTCGAGGTCGTCGCTGTCGCCGATCGCATCGGCGAATTTGGCATAGAGCGCTTCGGAAACGACCAGCAGCCGCGCCCGCGAATCTTGCAGCATGAAGCGGTAATCGGCCTCGGTCATCAGCGTGTTGACCGGAACGGCGACGACGCCGGCCTTGATCGCGCCGAGAAACGCGGTCGGCCAATCGATGGTGTCGAGGAGACAGATGAGAATGCGCTCTTCGCGGCGGATGCCGAGCGAGCGCAGCACATGGCCGAAGCGCTCGACCCGCTCGGCAAGCTCGCCATAAGTGTATTGGCCGCGGTGGTCGATATAAGCGACCTTGCCGCCGCGGCCGGCGTCGAGATTGCGCTTGAGGATATCGGCGGCGAAATTGTAGTCGCGCGGAATGGTCGATTCCGGGGGCGGTCCCACGTGCGGCGAAGCGTCATTCATCGCTGCGTTTCCTCATCGGCACGGGCTTTTGCCCACCCGTTGCCCACAAGAAGGCATTATGCCGACGTGAAAATTCGGCGGCAATGGCGACGCCAGCCGGCACTGTTTTCGCCGCGAAATTACGCTATGAGAAGGTCACCTATTCCCCCGCCGGAGCCCCCATAATGCTGTTCGAGCCGCGACCGCATTCTCACCACCCATGTCGGCAGCCTGCCGCGCAACGAGACGCTGAGCGATCTTCTGGTCATGCAGGAGGACGGCGAAAAGCTACGATCCGCAATTGCTGGCCGACGAAATGGACAAGGCGGTCCGCCACGTCGTCGGCAAGCAGATGGAAGCCGGCATCGACGTCGGCAATGACGGCGAGCAGCGGCGGATCGGCTTTCAGACCTACGTGCCGCAGCGCATGTCGGGCTTTGCCGGCGTGTCGAAGCGCCGCCGCGGCCGCGAATTCGAGGAGTTTCCCGAACTGGTCGGCTATCTGATGCGGCGCTTTCCCAATCCGCCGAAGAGCCAGCACGGCGCGCCGGAAGCGCAGGCCGAGATCAAATACCGCGATCTCAAGCCGATCACCGACGAGATCGCCGGCTTCAAGCGCATCGCCGACGAGCTGCACGCATTTTCCGAGCGGTTCATGACCGCGGCCTCGCCCGGCATCATCTCGACCACGATGCTCAACGCCTATTACCCGTCGCACGACGATTATCTCGACGCCATCGCCCGCGAGATGAAGAACGAATACCAGGCCATCCATAACGCCGGCCTGATCTTGCAGATCGACGCGCCCGACCTCGCCATGGATCGCACGATGATGTACCGCGATCTGTCGGATGCCGATTTCGTCAAGCGCTGCGAGCGCCATGTCGCCGCGATCAACAAAGGCATCGAAGGCATCCCGCGCGACCGCGTGCGGCTGCATATCTGTTACGGCAACTGGGAAGGCCCGCACATCCACGACATCGCGCTGGAGAAAATCTTGCCCGCGCTCTATGCGGCCAAGGTCGGCGCGCTGTCGATCGAGTTCTCCAATCCGCGCCATGCCCACGAATACGCAGCCCTCAAGCGCGTGCCGTTCCCGAAAGACATGATCCTCATTCCCGGCGTGGTCGAGACCACCTCGAATTTCGTCGAGCACCCCGAAGTGGTGGCGCGGCGCATCGAGGAGGCCGTGGCGACCATCGGCGACCGCGAGCGCGTCATCGCCTCGCAGCGATTGCGGCTTCGGCACCTTCACCCGGCGCGAATGGGTGATCGAGCCGGTGGTCTGGCTCAAGCTCAAGGCGATCCGCCAAGGCGCCGATATCGCTTCGGCGCGGTTATGGGGTAAAAGAACCGCGGCGTACGCGTCATCTGCGATGCGAGCGAAGCGACGAAGCAATGCCCGAGCTCCGCGCCGCCGGCCCTGGATTGCTTCGCTTCGCCTCGCAATGACGGAATATGAACTTCGATTAACCAAACCAACACAGGACCAACACCGTGATCGATCTTTACACCTGGACGACGCCGAACGGCCGCAAGATTTCCATCGCGCTCGAGGAAATGGGCCTGCCCTATACCGTGCATGCGGTCGACATCGGCAAGGACGAGCAGTTCAAGCCGGAATTTCTCAAGATCTCGCCGAACAACCGCATCCCGGCGATCGTCGACCGCGACAACAATCTGAGCCTGATGGAGTCCGGCGCGATCCTGATCTATCTCGCCGACAAGACCGGCAAGCTCCTGCCGAAATCCGGCGAGGCGCGCTACCGCACCATCGAATGGCTGATGTGGCAGATGGGCGGTCCCGGTCCGATGTTCGGCCAGGTCCATCACTTCACCAAATACAATCCGGGCAAGGCACCCTATGCCGAGGAGCGCTATCTGAAGGAAGCGCACCGGCTCTACGGCGTACTCGACAAGCGGCTCGCCGACCGTGAATACGTTGCCGACGCCTACTCGATCGCCGACATCGCGATCTGGCCGTGGGTGTCGCGCTATGAGTGGCAGACCGTCGATCTCAACCAGTATCCGAACGTCAAGCGCTGGTACACGGCAATCGCCAAGCGCCCGGCGACCCAGAAGGGCTACAAGGTCCCCAAGGACGTCGGCGAAGTGCCGATGCCGTGACGCCGAGATGTCGTAGGGGCGGGTTTCAAACCCGCCCCTACGGTACCCGTGTCAAAACACCGATAGATTAGGCTACAATACGAACGACAATCACAGTGGCCGCGCATCCTTCGAGGCCCGCCTGCGGCGGGCACCTCAGGATGACGGGAGAGGCGAAGGGAGTACGCCATGGACGACATCACCAAGCGCGATCCGATCAAGATCACCGCCGAGGACATCAACCCGCGCTACAATTGGGGCCGCCATCTGCCGGTGCTCGGCACCATGGGGGTCGATTTCGAGGAACGCGTCGATTACCGGCGCCTGCACCGCTACCGGCTCGGCCGGGCGCAAGCCGCGCTCGAAGCGTCCGATCTCGGCGCGCTCATTCTGTTCGACGACAACAATGTGCGCTACGTCACTTCGACCAAGATCGGCGAGTGGGCGCGCGACAAGCTTTCGCGCTGGGTGCTGCTGACACGCGGCGGCGATCCGATCCTGTGGGATTTCGGCTCGGCTGCCGTGCACCACAGGCTCTATTCGCCGTGGCTCAAGCCGGAGAACTGCCGCGCCGGCCTGGTCGGCCTGCGCGGCACGGTCGATCCCGCCTTCGGCCTGATGAAGCACCACGCCGAGGAAATGGCCTCGATCATCAAATCAGCCGGCCTCGCCAAAATGCCGGTCGGCATCGACATCGTCGAGCCGCCGATGATGTTCGAGCTGGAAAAGGCCGGCATCAAGGTCAAGGACGGCCAGCAGGTCATGCTCGAAGCGCGCGAGGTCAAGTCGGCCGACGAGATCGCGCTGCTCAACCGCGCCGCGGCGATGGTCGACGGCGCCTACGACCTGATCAACGAGAAGCTGCGTCCCGGCGTCCGCGAAAACGACATCGTCGGCATGGTCAACGAGTTCCTCTATCGCCACGGCTCCGATGACGTCGAGGCGATCAACGCCATTTCCGGCGAGCGCTGCAATCCGCATCCGCATAATTTCACCGACCGCATGATCCGCCCCGGCGACCAGGTGTTCTTCGACATCCTGCAGGCTTTCATGGGCTACCGCACCTGCTACTACCGCACCTTCAACGTCACCCGCGCCACGCCGGCGCAGCAGGACGCCTACAAGAAGTGCCGCGAATGGCTCGACTTGGCGATCGACCTGATCAAGCCCGGCGTCACCACCGCCGAGGTGTGCAGCGTGTGGCCGAAGGCGCAGGAATTCGGCTTCCCCGACGAATTGTCGGCGTTCGGCCTGCAATTCGGCCACGGCCTCGGCTTGAACCTGCACGAGCGGCCGATCATCAGCCGCGTGGTGTCGATGGACCACCCGACGGTGATCAAGGAAGGCATGGTGTTCGCGCTGGAAACCTACTGCCCGGCGACCGACGGTTATTCGGCGGCCCGCATCGAGGAAGAGATCGTGGTCACCGACAAGGGCCACACCGTGATCTCGCTGTTCCCGGCCGAGGAATTGCCGATCTCGGCGAAGTATTGAGCGCGCATTCCCTCGTCATTGCGAGGAGCGAAGCGACGAAGCAATCCAGGACGGCGCCAGCGGCGGCTAGAATTGCAGAGAAGTATGGAACATACGTTGAAATGAGGGTTTTGTGGCGTCGTGTCGTACAAAAAGAGTGTCAAACGCGCGTGCGTAGAATATGTGCATCTTACTTGGCACCTCAGAAAACTCGCTATAGGTCATTAGCATCATTGTACAGAGGAGCGGGTTTGATAAGAAATCTGGTGTGATTTAAAAAGTCGATCCTTAACGTATTTTATGAAGCTATTTTTAATATCGGGGTCGAACTCGATTTTGTTAAGAAGATCGACTGCTTGCGGCAACGAAAAGGGCAGCACTTCCGCTACATAGAACTCGTTCCAGCTTCCAAATCTACGATCGGGACGACTGCTAACAACAAAGGAAGTGGCTTCATATTGGTAGGAAAGGCTTAGAATTTCACGACAAACATTGTCTCTGACCGTGTGGTCGACCTCGTCTAATCCATCCATGAATATGATGAATTTGCCCTCACGCAATGCATATTCCATTTGAGCCGCTTTGACTCCGGCACCAATGACGACCATTGCTCGAATACAAATTGGACGAGAGTGCCGCCTTTGATGTAGTTTAAATTCCGGAGTTCAAGATAGATTGGAATTTTGGTTGTTGGAGTCCTGCAGGCGTTTAAGAATAGATTTTTGAGCAGCATTGACTTACCGGCGCCGGCAACTCCCGTTATGACCGTTCTATTGTGATTGCTCAGGCCCGACGAGAAGTTGGCTTCATCGATCTCATGCTTCTTGAACCTGAGTGCGCTGGGACATATATGGAATCCAACGAAATTGGTTCTGTTCGATGAAGCAATGTCTTCACTTGAGAGCATCTGATAAAGTTTCGCTGGATATACTTTTGAAAGCCGATTTCAAAGTCGACTTTCAGTTTTCCGAGTTTCTCGGCAACGGCATTAGTGGTTGCTTTGTAGATGTCGTCGGCGGCGTTGTTGGCGACATGCTGTAAAGCCGCCGCTGATGCCCCCAGTAGTGCTTCAAGCATGAGGTGCCTCTTCTCCTGAGAGCCTGGCCGAAAAAGAATTGAGTGATTTCAGCCCTTTGTGATTCCGTCGGATTTGCGAGATTCGATGGAGGTCACGATGACTTGGACTGAAACCACCCGGGCACAATATCGACGCGATGGCTTGGACTACGCAAGTAGCATGACGGATTCGGAGTGGGCATTGATGGAACCGTTGCTGCCGGCGGCAAGACTGTTGGGACGGCCGCGCGAGACCGACCTGCGAGCGGTGATGAACGCAATCCTGTACATTCTGGCGACGGGGTGTCAGTGGCGAGCATTGCCGAAGCACTTTCCGCCGCGCTCGACTGTTCAAGGTTACTTTTATCGTTGGCGCGATGATGGCACCTGGCATCGCATCAATCGCGTCTTGGTGGGACGCAGCCGTGCGGCGATGGGACGTCAGCTCACGCCATCGGCCGGTATCATTGACAGCCAGAGCGTGAAGACCACGGAAAGCGGCGGTCCGCGCGGCTTTGATGCGGCCAAGCGCGTGAAAGGACGCAAGCGTCATATCATCACCGACACGGCCGGCTTGATACTTGATCTGCTGGTCCTGCCCGGCAACATCCAAGACAATCACGGCGCCGTGCCGCTGCTGCACACGCTGCGCCGCTCGTTCCCCAAACTGCAACACATCTTCGCCGATCGCCTTTATCGCGGCGACAAGCTGCGCAATGCGATCTCCGATTGCGGGAAATGGACCATCCAGATCGTCACCCGCTCGCAAAATGTCGGAACCTTCAAAGCCGAACCGCGACGCTGGGTGGTCGAGCGCACCTTCGCCTGGCTTGGCCGCAACCGCCGCCTCGCCAAAGACTTCGAAGCCACCCTCGCCAGTGCCGAGGCTTGGCTCATGATCGCCAGCGTCGCCCTCCTCACTAGGCGCCTCGCAAGAGCTTGAAACTATGGATATCATTTTGAGTAGACTCTGAGGTATTTATGCTACGCGTTCCGCCGAAGTTGCAATCGGAATGCTTAAGTTAGCCCCCACGGTTGTGGCGCGGCATACTTGATTGTGCGCTGGCAATAATTCACGGCGGTGAGAAATACTGGTCGTCCGCTAAACCCAGAGGCCAAGAATGTCCTCCACGACCTCCCCAAAACCGCCATTGCCGAGCATCTGGCGCAAAAGATCTGCGCGCTCGATGCCGCGCGTCTGCCCGCGGCCGTGCGGGAGAAATGCGTCGAGCTTTTGATCGACGTCGTCGGTCTCGCCGTCACCGCGCGCAATGAGGATTACGTCAAGATCACGCTCGCCGGCTGCGACGACGACGGGCCGTGCACGGCGATCGGTCACGCCCAGACGTTTTCCGCGGCGGCCGCCGCGCTCGTTAACGGCACCGCCATCCACGGCGAGGATTTCGACGACACCTTCGAAGGCGGCCCGGTCCATGCCGGCGCGGTCATCGTGCCGGCGCTGCTCGCCGTCTGCGAGCGGCAAAATCTCGACGGCCGCGCCGCGCTGCTCGGCATCGCCGTCGGCGTCGAGACCATGTGCCGGCTGAGCCTGGTGGCGCCGACGCTCACCCACAAAGCGGGCTTTCATCCGACCGCGGTGTTCGGCGCCATGGGCGCCGCGGCCGGCGTCGGCGCGGCGCTCAAACTCGACGCCCGCCAGATGGTCGACGCGCTCGGCACCGTCGCGTCGATGGCCGGCGGCATCATCGAATATCTGGCCGAGGGCGCCTGGACCAAGCGGCTGCATGCCGGCTGGGCGGCGCAATCGGGCATGCGCGCGGCGCTCCTTGGCCGTGCCGGTTTTTCCGGGCCGCGCACCGTGTTCGAAGGCGTGCATGGCTTCTTTCACGGCTTCGCGCGCACCACCGAGGGCGACTACGACGCGCTGATCGGCGATTTCGGCGCGCGCTGGGTGACCGAAACGCTGGCGTTCAAGCCCTATCCGTGCGGGACCATGACGCATCCTTACATCGACTGTTCACGGCGCCTTGCGGCGCGAGGGCTGAAACCCGACCAGGTCGTCGACATGGTCTGCGAGGTCGGCGAAGGCACGGTGCACCGGCTGTGGGAGCCGCTGGCGGCCAAGCAGCATCCCGCCAACGGCTATTCCGGCAAATTCTCGACGCCTTATTGCATCGCCACAGGCTTCGTGCGCGGCAATGTGGGTTTAAGCGATTTCACCGACGCCGCGGTGCACGATCCGGCGGTGCTCGCGCTCGCCGCCAAGGTGCGCTACGCGATCGATCCGCAAAATCCCTATCCGAAGAATTTCACCGGCCACATCCGCGTGACGTTGCGCGACGGCACGACGGTCGAAGAGCGCCAGCCCTACATGCGCGGCGGCGCGCAGGAGCCGCTGACCCGCGCCGACATCGAGGACAAATTCCGGCTCAACGCCAAGCACGGCGGCTGGAGCGAGGCGCGCGCTGCTGAAGCGCTGAAGCTGATCGTCGGCCTGTTCGACGGGCCGGTGAATCTCGCCGCTGCGGGGTGAAGCGCGCCCGGATCGGTGCAGCGCAAGCGGGCCCGCTATCGGGCCGCGGTCTCCCTCGAGCTGTTCGCTGAGCGCCACTCTGGGCTACGCCGGAATGTGTCCTATATAGACATCCCTTGACAATCGTCCCCCTTTCGGTTACATATCGGAGCGAATCAAATCTCGCTCGGTAAGGCCGCCGCCGGCAGACTAAGCCGAGATGGAGCGAGTGCGGTTTTTAAGCCGAGGCGGGCCGGCCGCCTTAGGCGAGAAACCGCGGTGGAGCGCCGGGAGGCGCAGCGCGCCCGAAGCAGGCGGTTCGCGCAAGCGGATCGTCCTGTGGCGCGCGCCGCGCCCGAAGCGCGAGCGAGTGGCAACATTCGCCCGCGTGGCGCGGCCACGACTTTGGCGCCTCCCGGCGCTCCATGCCTCCCTTCTTCGGGGAGGTCGTTCGTAAAAGCTTGCAGGCAAAGCTCGGACGCGAAGACGCGCCGCGAGAACGGATGCTTGTCATCCGCCCCCGCGAAGCGGGGGAGGGGGACCATGCGAAGCATGGTGGAGGGGGCGTCTGACTCTGACGTTTCGTTGTCGTTGCAGAAAGAGCGTCGAGGCCCGCGCCCCTTCCACCGCGCAAGCGCGCGGTCCCCCTCCCCCACTTTGCGTGGGGGAGGAAAGTTGTCAATCGAGCGGCCCGTCGCGCAGGCGCGCCAGATCGAAGCGGTCGATCTCGCGGAGCAGTTCGACGAAGGCTTGCGCGCCGCGCGCGAGCGCCGCTTCGCCCTTCGCCGGCGGTCGCCAGCGTCGCGTCGCCGACCGCGCCGGAGGGATGCAGATCCTGCGTCATCCAGGCAAAGCCGGCCGGCCGATAGGCGCCGAGCCATTTGAACTCGCGCCGCCATGGCGACCGTTTCCGGCGTCGCCTTCGGCGCCTCATCCATGCGCACCGTGTCGGGCTTCGCCGCCAGCATCAGCGAGGTCTCGATGTCGCCGCCGTGGATGCCGTGCTTTTTCTCTTCGGCCGAGAACGCGCCGTCGGGATAGCCGAAGCGATGCCAGCCGACGGTGACCGCGAGCATGCCGAGCCGGGTGCGCAGGTCGCGCGCCACCAATTCCATCGCCGCGACATTGCCGCCGTGGCTGGTGACGAGGACGAGCTTGCGCAGTCCGGCCCGCGCCAGGCTGTCGCCGAGCTCGGTCCAGGCCGCGATCGCGGTCGTCGCCGACAGCGTCAGCGTGCCGGGAAAGGCCAGATGCTCGGCGGAAACGCCGACGCGCTGCACCGGCAGGAACGTCACCGGCAGCTCGTCCGGCAAGCAGGTCGCGGACCCGCGCCAGATAGGCTTCGGCGATGAAGGTATCGACGCCGAGCGGCAGATGCGGCCCGTGCTGCTCCACCGCGGCGAGCGGCAGCACCGCGATCCAGCGCGCGGTTTCGGCGCCGGCGATGTCCTGCCAGGTCATCTCCATCCAGTCGCGCTTGGGCAGCATCGTCGCGGCTCGCTCGCAAATTTCTTCCGCGCAGCATTCTTTGAGCATGATCTTTTTCGAAAACCGGTATCCACTTTTCGGGATCATGCTCTATTGTCGCGTGCGCTGTCGAAAGGAGCAACCGATGCCGTGGACACGACTTTTCGCGCCGCATTGATGGCCGTTGCCTCGGTGCCGCGGCGCGCCGCCCGGCCGCGGCCCAGGCGCTCGACAAGGTCACCTTCGGCACCAACTGGGTGGCCGAGGCCGAGCATGGCGGCTTCTACCAGGCGCTGGCCGACGGCACCTACCGCAAATACGGCCTCGACGTCACCATCCGGCAGGGCGGCCCGAACGCCAACAACCGCATTCTGCTGCCGGTCGGCAAGATCGATTTTTTCCTGTCCGCCAACAATCTGCGAAGGCTTCGACGCGGTCGACCCAGAACATCCCGACCGTCGAAGTCGCGGCCTTTTTTCAGAAGGACCCGCAGGTCCTGATCGCGCATCCCGATCAGGGCATCGACAAACTGCAGGATCTGAAGAACCTGACGCTGTTCGTCTCGCAGGAAGGCGTCGCCACCTATTACCAATGGCTCAAGGCCGACTTACGGTTTTAAGGATTCCCAGGTCAAGCCCTACACCTTCAATCCGCAGCCGTTCCTGGTGAACAAGAACAGCGCGATGCAGGGCTATGTGACGTCGGAGCCGTTCGCCATCGAGAAGGCGGCGCATTTCACGCCGAAGGTCTTTCTGCTCGCCGATGAGGGCTTGGCCGGCTATTCGACGCTGATCGAGACGCGCCGCGATCTCGTCGACAAAAAGCCCGATCTGGTGCCGCGCTTCATCGATGCCTCGATCATCGGCTGGTACAATTATCTCTATCACGACAACTGCCGCCGCCAATGCGCTGATCAAGACAGCAGAACCCGGAAATGACCGACGATCTCTGGCCTATTCGGTCGATGCGATGAAGAAATACGGCATCGTCGATTCCGGCGACGCTTTGACGCTCGGCATCGGCGCCATGACCGATGCGCGCATGAAAAGCTTCTTCGACGAGATGGTGCGCGCCGGCGTCACCAAGCCCGGTCTCGATTATCGCAAGGCCTACACGCTGCAATTCGTCGACAAGAAAGTCGGGCTCGATTTGCGGCCGAAAGCGCAATGAGGCCTCATCCTGAGGTGGCGAGCGCGAAGCGGCTGCCTCGGGAAGGATGGCAGCGGAGAGGCTGAGGCTGTCGCCCTTCGAGGCTCGCTTCGCTCGCACCTCAGGGTGACGGCAAGAACTCTGATGCCATCGACCGCAACGCATTCCGACAATCCCCTGGTCGCGCTGCGCGGCGTCGGCAAGACGTTTCCCAACGGCACGGTGGCGCTCAACGGGCTTCGACCTCGACGTGCGCGCCGGCGAATTCGTGTCGCTCCTCGGCCCGTCGGGATGCGGCAAATCGACCGCGTTGCGCATCATCGCCGGCTTGAGCGAGCCGAGCGCGGGCGCCGTCGAATGGCCGGCTCCGCCGAGCAGCGTCGGAAGCGAAAGCCGCATCGGCTTCGTATTCCAGGAGCCGACGCTGATGCCGTGGACGAGCGTGTTCAACAACGTGCTGCTGCCGCTCAAGCTCAAGGGCATCTCCGACCGAGAAAGCGCGCGCGCGCGTCGTCGCGGCGCTCGACCGCGTCGGCCTGCAAGGAATTCGGCCGCGCCTATCCGCGCGAATTGTCCGGCGGCATGCGCATGCGCGTCTCGATCGCGCGCGCGCTGGTCACCGAGCCGGCGCTGCTGCTGATGGACGAGCCGTTCGCCGCGCTCGACGAGATCACGCGTTTCAAGCTCAACAACGATCTGTTGCAGGTGTGGCAGGCGCTGCGCACCACGGTGGTGTTCGTCACCCATTCGGTGTTCGAGTCGGTCTATCTGTCGAGCCGCATCGTGGTGATGGCGGCGCGGCCGGGCCGCGTCTTCACCGAGCTTGCGATCGACGCGCCCTATCCGCGCGACCAGGATTTCCGCACCTCGGCCGACTATGCCGCATTCTGCCGCCGCACCTCGGAAGCGCTGGCGCAGGCCATGGCCGCCGGTAGGCGACGAGCCATGAGCGCGACTGCGCTCCGCGCGTGAACGCCGCGACCGGCGTCTTGCGCATCGCGCTGCCGATCATCGTGCTCGCGCTCGGGCTTGCGATCTGGGAACTGGTGGTGCGGATCGAGAACATTCCGCCCTATGTGCTGCCCGACCCCGGATTGATCCTGCAAACGCTCGTCGCGCGATTGGGCTCTGCTGTTCCAATCGCTCCTGGTCACGCTGCTCACCACGTTCGAGGGCTTTCTGCTCGCGGCGATCGGCGGCGTCGGCTTGGCCGTTCTGTTCAACCAGTCGCGGCTGGTCGAATATTCGCTCTATCCCTACGCGGTGATCCTGCAGGTGACGCCGATCGTCGCCGTCGCGCCGCTGTTGTTGATCTATCTGCCGCAGCCGCTCGCGGTCCTGGCCTGCGCCTGGATCGTGGCGTTCTTTCCGGTGCTGGCCAACACCACGCTCGGCCTGCATTCGGTCGACCGCAATCTCGCCGACCTGTTCGCGCTTTACGGCGCCTCGCGCGGCCAGATGTTGTGGAATCTGAAACTGCCGTCGGCGCTGCCTTATATCCTCGGCGGCTTGCGCATCGCCGGCGGGCTGTCGCTGATCGGCGCCGTGGTCGCCGAAATCGCCGCGGGCTCGGCCGGCGCCGGCTCCGGGCTCGCCTACCGCATCGCCGAATCCGGCTATCGGCTCAACATCCCGCGCATGTTCGCGGCGCTGCTGCTGCTGTCCGTCGCCGGCATCGTGATCTTTTATCTCTTGTCGGCGATCAATTACCTGGCGCTGCGCCGCTGGCACGAAAGCGCGCTGGCGGCAGGAGCGGTGATGCTGTCAGCCGACGGCAACGCCGTCGCCAGCACGCGCGCGACATGGATCGCCTCGCGCCCGGCGCCGTCGTGGATCTGATGCCGGCACGACGTGCCGTCGGCGACGATGATCGCGTCGTCGGGCGCCTTGCGCACGGCCGGCAGCAGCGACAGCTCGCCCATGGCGCGCGACACGTCGATCGTGTCGGCGTGATAGCCGAAGGCGCCGGCCATGCCGCAGCAGCTCGATTCGATGGTCTCGACTTCAAGATCGGGAACGAGTTTCAGCGCCGCCTCGACCGCTGCCATCGTATCGAAGGATTTCTGATGGCAATGGCCGTGCAGCAGCGCGCGCTTTTTCATCGGCGCGAGCTTGAGAGCGAGCTTTCCGGCCTTTGGCTTCGCGCGCCAGAAATTCCTCGAACAGCAGCGCCGTGCTCGGCAACGCTGCCGCGCCGTATCGCTCTTCACCAGCGCCGGGATTTCGTCGCGGAAGCTGAACAGGCAGCTCGGCTCGAGGCCGATGACCGGCACGCCGCGCGCGACGAACGGCGCGAGCGCGGCAAGCGTGCGCTCCGCTTCCGCGGCGCGCCTCGTCGACCTTGCCGACGGAGAGAAAAGTGCGGCCGCAGCACAGCGGCCGGCCGCCGTCCGGGCGGCGTCGCGAAATGGACCCGATAGCCGGCGGCGATCAGCACCGCGAGCGCGGCGTCGATATTTTCGCGCTCGAAATAGCGATTGAAGGTGTCGGCGAACAGGACGACTTCGCCGCCTGTTCCCTTCAGCGCTTGCCGGACGATCTCTGAAAAAATCCGCGCGCCACTTCGGCAAGCTGCGCCGCGCGCTGAAGCCGGCGATCGCTTCCGACAGTTTCGCCGCGCCCGGAACAACGTCGCGCAGATTCATCAGCCACGAGCAGCCGCGCCGCATAAGGCGCGTAGCGCGGCAGATAGCCGACCAGCCGGTCGTGCAGCGACAGGCCGAATTTTTCCGCTCCGCGCGCGCAGCACCTCGATCTTCATGCGCGCCATGTCGACGCCGGTCGGGCATTCGCGCCGGCAGGCCTTGCAGGAGACGCAGAGCTTCAGCGTCTCCGCCATGTCGTCGGAGGTGAGCGCATCCGGCCCGAGCTGGCCGGTGATGGCAAGGCGCAGCGTATTGGCGCGGCCGCGCGTCACGTCGCGCTCGTCGCGGGTGACGCGATAGCTCGGGCACATGACGCCGCCGGCGAGCGCGCGGCAGGCGCCGTTGTTGTTGCACATTTCGACCGCGCCCTGGAAACCGCCGCCGGCGCCCGGATAGGCCGACCAGTCGAGCGCGGTCGTCATGTCCTCGGCGCGATAATCCGGGCCGTAGCGGAAATTGCCGCGGTCGTCGAATTTCGGCGCGCGCACGATCTTGCCGGGATTGAACAGATGCTGCGGATCGAAGCGGTCCTTCACCTCCTCGAAGGCGTGCACCAGCTCGGCGCCGAACATGAACTCGTGGAATTCCGAGCGCACGATGCCGTCGCCGTGCTCGCCGGAATGCGAGCCCTTGTATTCGCGCACCATGGCGAAGGCTTCCTCGGCGATGGCGCGCATGGCGCGCACGTCCTTGTCGAGCCGCAGATTGAGCACCGGGCGCACATGCAGGCAGCCGACCGCGGCATGCGCATACCAGGTGCCGCGCGTGCCGTTCTTCTCGAAAATTTCGCGTCAGCCGCGCCGTGTAATCGGCGCAGGTGCTCGAGCGGCACCGCGCAATCCTCGACGAAGGAGATCGGTTTGCCCGCCTCCTTCATCGACATCATGATGTTGAGGCCGGCGGTGCGCACTTCGGTGATGCCGGCCTGCAATTTCGGATCGAGCACCTCGACCACGCCGCCCCATTTGGCGCCGCTCTTGTCCCAGGCGATGCCGAGATCGCCGATCAGGTCGCCGAGCCGCTTGCAGCCGGCGCAAATTCTCGTCCCAGTCGTCCTCGGCGAATTCGACGAACAGGATCGCCTCCGGATCGCCGCGCAGGAATGCATCGACGGTCGGCCTGAACATCGCGATGTCGCGGGCGAGGCCGAGCATGGTGCGGTCGATCAGCTCGACCGCGATCGGGCCGAGCGTGACGATGTGCTGCGCCGCCTTCATCGCCTCGTGGAAGCTGCCGAAATGGCAGGCGCCGACCGCGCGGCGGCCAAGCAGCGGCGAAAGCTTCAGCTCGATCTTGGTCGAGAAGGCGAGCGTGCCTTCGGAGCCGACGAGCAGATGCGCGAGATTGATGTCGTTGCGTCCGGGCACGAGCGCATCGAGATTGTAGCCGCCGACGCGGCGCTGCACTTTCGGAAAGCGCCGCTCGATCTCGCCGGCCTCGCGCGCGGCGATGGCGAGAAGGTCGCGCACCAGAGCCGGCGGCACGTCGACTCGCGCGGTCGCCGAGCCGGCCGAAATGCGCGCGCGTGCCGTCGGCCAGCACCGCATCGATCGACAGCACGTTCTCGCGCGTATTGCCGTAGCGCAGCGAGCGCGCGCCGCAGGAATTGTTGCCGACCATGCCGCCGATGGTGGCGCGCGAGGCGGTCGAGATATCGACCGGAAACCACAGGCCGGAGGGTTTGAGCGTGCGATTGAGCTCGTCGAGCACGATGCCCGGCTCGACGACGCAGCGCCGGCCGGCGGCATCGAGCTCGACGATGCGGTTGAGATGCTGCGAGCAATCGACGACCAGCGATTCGTTGACGGTCTGCCCGGCCTGCGACGTGCCGCCGCCGCGCGGCGTCACCGGCGACGCCTTCGGCGCGGCAAATCGCGATCGCCCGTTCGGCTTCTTCGATCGTGCGCGGCGTCACCACGCCGAGCGGCATGATCTGGTAGTGCGAGGCGTCGGTGGCATAGCGCCCACGCGTAAAGGCGTCGAAGCGCACGTCGCCCACCTGTTCCGCCTTGAGGCGGCGTTCAAGCCCCGGCACAAGCCGCGCTGGCACGTTACTCCTCCACGTCCAAAAGTGACGCGATAACAATGCAATACGGTTCACGTCAATTAGACTTGACCCGAATGTCGCATTCGCTATTCAACGCCACAAGCCGCGAGCGCTCTCGGACATGCGCCGCCGGGGCAAATCAAATTCGTCCGAAGGAGTGCCGATAATGCCGCAGAATGCTTCGCGCGCCGCCGGGCGTCACTTCCTGCAAATTCCAGGGCCGACGCCGCTGCCCGACCGCGTGCTGCGCGCGATGGATACGCCGATCATCGACCATCGCGGGCCGGAATTCGCCAAGCTCGCCAAGCGCTGCCTCGACGGCATCAAGACCATCTTCAAGACCACCAATCCGGTGATCATCTACACCGCGACCGGCACCGGCGCCTGGGAAGCGGCGCTGGTCAATACGCTGTCGCCCGGCGACCGCGTGCTGATGGTCGAGACCGGCCAGTTCGCGACGCTGTGGAAGGACATGGCGCGAAAAGCTCGGGCTTCAAGCCCGAATTCATCCCCGGCGACTGGCGCACCGGCGCCGACGCCGCCAAGATCGAGGAGCATCTGCGCAAGGACAAGGCGCACGAGATCAAGGCGGTCTGCGTGCTGCACAACGAGACCGCGACCGGCTGCCTGTCGCCGATCGAGCCGATCCGCAAGGCGATCAACGCCGCCGGCCATCCGGCGCTGCTCATGGTCGACACCATCTCCTCGCTCGCCTCGACCGATTACCGCCACGACGAATGGGGCGTCGACGTCACCGTCGGCGGCGCGCAGAAGGGCCTGATGCTGCCGCCCGGCATGTCGTTCAATGCCGTGAGCGACAAGGCGCTGGCGCGCGCGAAGACATCGAAGCTGCCGAAATCGTTCTGGGCCTGGGACGACATGCTCACCATGAACAAGATCGGCTTCTTTCCCTACACGCCGGCGACGCAGATGCTGCAGGGCCTCGCGGTGTCGATCGAGATGCTGCACGAGGAAGGCCTCGACAATGTGTTCGCCCGCCACGCCCGGCTCGCCGAAGCGACGCGGCGCGCGGTGCGCGCCTGGGGCCTCGAAATCCTGTGCCGCGATCCGAAATATTATTCGCCGACCATCACCGCGGTGCTGCTGCCGGACGGCCACGACGCCGACGCCTTCCGCGCGCTGGCGCTCGATACCTTCAACATTTCCTACGGCGCGAGCTTCGGCCCTTACGCCAAGAAATATTTCCGCATCGGCCATCTCGGCGACATCAACGACGGCTGGATGATGGGCGTGCTGGCGATGACCGAAATGGCGCTGTCGCTCGCCGGCATCCCGCACAAGAAGGGCGGCGTGCAGGCGGCGATGGATTATATCGTGTCGGCGCATTCGGCCGGCGCGCGCGCGGCGGCGGAGTAAGTCGTCATTCCGGGTGCCGGCCGAAGCGGCGAGCCCGGAATCCATAATCCCTGACGCGTGAACTAGGCCGAGCACGTTCGGCTCGTGTCGTGGTTATGGATTCCGGACTTGCCGCTTTGCGCGCACCCGGAATGACGGGCTTACGTCAACGGCACCGCCGCGACGTGATCCTTGAACGCCTGGCGGCGGCGAGCGCCGCGTACCAGCGCTCGAAATTCGGCAAGCGGCGGACGATCCGGCACCAGCTGGCGGTAGCGATAGGCCATGATGCCGACGGGAATATCGCCGTAGGAAAACCCGTCGCCGGCGAGATAAGCGGTTTTGCCGAGCTGCTGCGTCCATCATGGTCATCGCCGCCGTCGTCTTCTTCTTGCCGGTCCTCGATCGCCGCGTGATCGCGCTTTTCCGGCGGCGTGCGGATCAGCCCCCAAAACACCGGCGTGATCGCGGGTCCGCAGACCGCAGAGCTGCCAGTCCATCCATTTGCTGGCATGGGCCCGTGTTGCGCAGATCGGCCGGCTCGAGCATGGTCGATTTATGCTTGGCGGCGAGATAGCGCACGATCGAGTTCGATTCCCACAGCAGGAAGCCGTCCTCTTCTTCGAGCGTCGGCACCAGCCCGTTCGGATTCATCGCCAGATAGGCCGCCTCGCGGTTCTTGCCGAACGAGCCGCCGACATCGATGCGCTCATGCGGCAGGCCGATCTCGCCGACCGCCCACATCACCTTCTGCACGTTCGACGAGGTTTTCCGCCCCCAGATTTTGATCACGATTTTCCTCCTAGCACTTGCTGTCGTGCCACCGCGCAGGCGGGGCATCCAGTAAACGCGCAGCGTCGCGGCAGAAGGCGCAAAAGGCAATGTCAGTGATTACTGGATCGTCCGCATGCGCGGACGATGACAGCGTCGTCAATCGATCCGGCGCGCTTCCTCGGGCAGCATGATCGGGATGCCGTCGCGGATCGGATAGGCGAGCTTGGCCGCGCGCGAGATCAGCTCCTGCTTCTCCGCGTCGTATTCGAGCGGCATTTGGTCAGCGGGCAGACCAGGATTTCCAGAAGCTTCGGATCGACGCTGTCGGCGGGACGGTCTGACGAGCGATGAGGACATCGGGCGCTCCGGTTCGAGGCCGTCTATTACTGCAACGGTGTTTCGCCCGGCGTCTTGCTCTTGGCAAGCTCGATCTCGGTGACGGCGACCAGAATCTCGGCGCGGGTTTTCAAATCCGGCGCTTCCAGCATGGCCTGCTTCTCGGCGGCGTCGTAAGGCGACATCATCGCCAGCGCATTCACCAGGGCTTCGTTGGGCGCGTTCTCGATGCCGTCCCAGTCGGCCTTGAGATTGTTGGCCTTGAGAAACGCCGTGAGCGCGCGCAGCAGCGCCTTGCGGTCGACCTCGTCCTCGCCCTTGCGCGCGGTGAAATCGTCGACGAAAGGCTGATAGGTCACCCGGCATTGCCGGTACGGCGTGGCGACCGGCAGCTCCTCCTCGATGCGAAAGCGCGCGACGCCGGTGAGCTGGATGAGATAGCGGCCGTCGCCGCTCTCGGCGAATTGCGTCATGCGGCCGACGCAGCCGACGCGGAACAAATGCGGCTTGTTCTCGTCCGGTCCCGGATGCGCCGGATCGGGCTGGATCATGCCGATCAGGCGGTGCTCGGAGCGCAGCGCGTCATCGATCATCGCCAGATAGCGCGGCTCGAAAATGTTGAGCGGCATCTGCCCGCGCGGCAACAGCAAGGCGCCCGGCAGCGGGAAAACCGGAATCACCTCGGGCAGCGCGTCCGGTCCGTTAAAGACTGCGTTCATCGGCATGTCGCACTCCACCAGCGACGGCACCGAATTTCATTGAGTATTGTTCTTTACGCAAACAAAATCGAAGACAGCCGCTTGCGGCCCTCGATCGTGGCTTCGTCGGTCGGACCCCAGGCATCGAAAAACTGGACGAGCTGCTTGCGCGCGCCGTCATCGTTCCATTTGCGGTCGCGCTTGACGATGGCGATCAGCTGATCGAGCGCGTCATGCCGCTGGCCCTTGCCGTTGAGCGCCAGCGCCAGATCGAAGCGCGCCTGATGGTCGAGCGGATTGGCGGCGACCTTCTGTTCGAGCTCGGCGACCGGGCCGAGCGTCTTGGCCTGCTCGGCAAGTTCGAGCGCGGCGCGCGCGGCGGCAACCGCGGCGTCGTTGCGCTTGGCCTCCGGCACCATGGCCAGCGTCTGCCGCGCCTGATCGAGCGCGCCGGTCGCGACGTAACAGCGCGCCAGGCCGGCGAGCGCCGGCACATTGGCGCCGTCCTCGGCGAGAAGCTGCGCATAGATCTCGGCCGCGCCGGCGGCATCGCCTTCGGCGAGCGCGGCCTCGGCGGCCTTCAGCAAATCCTTCGCTTCGCCGCCGATGCGGTCCTTGGTCAGCCGCTCGAGAAAGGCGATGACCTGGCTCTCCGGCAGCGCCCCCATGAAGCCGTCGGCCGGCTGGCCGTTGACGAAAGCGATCACGGCGGGGATCGATTGGATGCCCATCTGGCCGGGGATGGCGGGATGCTCGTCGATGTTCATCTTGACGAGTTTGACCTTGCCCTTGGCCGCCTTCACCGCCTTTTCCAGCACCGGGGTGAGCTGCTTGCAGGGGCCGCACCACGGCGCCCAGAAATCGACCAGCACCGGCTGGCGCTTGGATTCCTCGATGACGTCCTTGACGAAGGTTTGCGTCGTCGTGTCCTTGACCGACGCGTCCGCAGGAGCGGTTCCGGCTTGCTGCAACATTGACATCGACTTGCCCAATCGCCCTTTCCCTCGGCCCCTCCCGGGGCGAAATCTCTCCTTTCGCCTGATTAAATGGGAAGAAAACCGCCGAATGCAATCAGGGCATTTCAGGCGTCGGCGGCCGAAACCGGCTCGATCCGCGGCAGGTGCCCGGTGGCCTCGAGGAATTTAAGCAGTCCCTCGCGAGAAATCGTCGTCGTCGCGGTATTCACCAGCGGATGAAAGTTGAGCACCGGCCGCGCCATCATGGCGGCATCGAGCACCACGGTGACGCGGCAGGCTGTGTCGTTGATGACGGCAAACGGGGTCACCGAGCCGGGCTCGACGCCGAGCAGCTCGCGCATGAGCTCGGCCGAGCCGAACGAGAACCGCCCGGTGGCGCCCAGAAGCCGATGCAGCGATTTGCAGTTCGATCGCGGCGTCCTCGCTCGCCACGACCAGGTACGGCGCGCCCTTTTTGTCGCGCAGGAACAGGTTCTTGGTATGGCCGCCGGGAATCGTGCCGCGCAGCTCGCGGCCTTCCTCGACGGTGAACACCGCCGGATGGGTGACGGTCTTGTGGGCGATGCCGAGCCTATCCAGATAGGCGAAAAGCTCTTCGGGCGAGGCGGGCATGGGCGGTATTTAGGCCCGCCCGCTTGCGGTTGCAAAGCGGCAAGCTCTTTGGCATAGCTTGGCCGTGGTCAGGCGCCTGGCTTGGCCGCGTTACCCTTCTCGGATGCGGGTGTAGCTCAGGGGTAGAGCACAACCTTGCCAAGGTTGGGGTCGAGGGTTCGAATCCCTTCGCCCGCTCCAAAATTCAAACGATCTAGGCTGCGCTTTTGCGCGAGCTTAGCTTCGGCAGATCGATTACTAACTCCGAATTCATCTTGCCCAACGCTTCGTCGATCACCCACATGTGCGAACTGTGTCGCAGATCGAGCAAACGGCGCACCGAGTTTTCCGGCATGCCGAGTTCCTTCGCCAACCTCACCTTTGACCACCCACGCGTGCGCATCGTTTCATAGACCGCCAACTTCGCCGTCACGAGCGAGGGCAAAATGGCCCGATCGGGACCGGAGTGCCCGGCGCCCCGTCTCGGCAGCGGTCTGCCGGCCTTCATGTAACCTTCAAGCGCCGCAATCACGCAATCGACGGCATTGCGCCGCGCCTCGGACTCGGTTTCACCTTCAGTCAGCGCCTCCGGGATCCCCGGGAAGCGAACAAGCCACCAGCCGTTTTTTTGACGCTCCAGTTTGTATCGATATCCAAACGCCATCATCCGTTCTCCAAATCCGTCCGGGTCAGGCCAAGCTGATCAAGCATGGCTTTAAGAAGTCCGGGCCCGATTTCTTTCCTGCGATCCTTCAAAGTCGTAAACCTGTCGCCATAGTACAAGCGGCCGTGGCTTCCTTTACCGTGGCCGCTATCGAAAGAGACGAGTACACCCTGCGGCGGCCAATCCGTTTGATTTTCCTCTCGAATTCATGGCCATTCATGAGTAGATATTCGCACATATCTGTGCAAATCGCAATCATCGATCCAAGCGGCAGGGTGCATGCTTCGTACTCGCAGCATCCGTCTCAGCGCTTCGGGTGCGGATTTGCTTTCGCGCATGACGAGCCGACAGTAAAGCTGACATAGAAACGGGCGCGCACGGCATGGACGAGGAAGACAGCTACTGGCGGAGAAACCTCGCCGTATGCCTCCTCGGCTCGTTCACGACCATCGTCGCGATGACGTTGCTGCTGCCGTTTTTGCCGATCTATGTCGAGCAGCTTGGCGTCTCGGATCGCGCCGCGATCGCGCAATGGTCCGGCGTCGCCTATGGCGCGACGTTCTTTGCCGCCGCGCTGGTCGCGCCGTTGTGGGGCCGGCTTGCCGACCATTACGGCCGCAAGCTGATGCTGATCCGCGCTAGCCTTGGCATGGCGGTGGCGATGTCGCTGATCGGCATGGCCCACAATGTGTGGGAACTGGTCGGGCTTGCGGTTGTTTGCCGGCTTTGCCGGCGGCTATGCCTCGGGCTCGACGATCCTGGTGGCGACGCAAACGCCGAGGCCGCTCGGGATGGGCGCTCGGCATGCTGACGTCCGGAATCATGGCGGGCAATCTGGTCGGTCCGCTGATCGGCGGCGCGCTGCCGCCGCTGATCGGCATCCGCGGAACCTTCTGGCTCGCCGGCAGCGTCATCTTCATCACCTTCATCGCCACCACTGTCTTCATCAAGGAAGACAAACGGCCGGCGCGGACCAAGAAAACATCGAGCACAAGCCGGCTGGTCGCAAATTCCCGATAAGCGGCCGGTCGTCGCCATGCTGGTGATGGGGCTGCTTTTGATGCTCGCCAACATGTCGATCGAACCGATCATCACGATCTATGTCGGGCAAATCGTCGAGGCGTCGCGCGTGACCATCGTTTCGGGCATCGCCATGTCGGCGGCAGCCCTCGGCAGCATCCTGTCCGCCTCGCGTCTCGGCCGGCTCGCCGACCGCATCGGGCATTGGCCGCGTTCTGGTCGGAGCGCTGGCGGCCTCCGCGCTGCTGCTGATCCCGCAGGCCTTGGTCACGACGGGCTGGCAACTCGTGGGCTTGCGCTTTTTGATGGGATTGGCGCTCGGCGGCTTATTGCCATGCGTCACCAGCATCATCCGCCATAACGTGCCGGACGCTATCGTCGGCCGCGTGCTCGGCTATTCGACATCCTCGCAATATGCCGGCCAGGTCGTCGGCCCGCTGCTCGGCGGTTTCATCGGCGGCCATATCGGCATGCGCGCGGTGTTTCTTGGAACTTCCGCTTCTCATGGGGCGGGCGCGATCTACGCGTCAATGGTAAGAACCGACCGCAAATGAAGCCGGGACCAGCGTGGAAAGCCAGATCGAGGACACCGCCGGCCAGCGCGCCATCGCACTTGCGCTGCTCTGGCTGTCCGGCGCCTGCTTGCGCCTTACCGTGCTGGCGGTGCCGCCGGTCGTGCCGCTGCTGCACGCCGACCTGCATCTGTCGGAAACCGATATCGGCTGGCTGTCGAGCCTGCCGCCGATGCTGTTTGCGATCGCGGCGGTGCCGGGCGTCGCTGCTGATCGCGCGCTTCGGCATCGTGCCGGCGCTTGGTGGTGGGCTTGCTGCTCAATGCCGTCGGTTCGGCGGCGCGCGCGCGCGATTCCCGATCCGGCTTTCCTCTATGCGTCGACGATCGTGATGGCGGCCGGCGTCTCGATCATGCAGCCGGCGCTGCCGCCGCTTGGTGCGCGCCTGGTTTCCGCACGCGCATCGGCTTTGCCACCGCGGTCTATACGAACGGCCTCCTGATCGGCGAAATATTCGCCGCCGCGCTCACCATTCCGCTGGTGCTGCCGCTGGTCGCACAACAGCTGGCGGCTGAACTTCGTTGGTCTGGTCGATCCCGGTTCTGCTCACCGCGCTGCTCGTTGCGCTCTACGCGCCGACAAACTCGGCGGCGCCAAGAACGCCGCTGCCGGCGCCGGGCGCCGCTGGTGGCCGGATTGGCGCCGGCCGCTGATCTGGCAGCTCGGCCTGATTCTCGGCAGCGTCAACGCGACTATTTTGTGACCAATGCTTTTCTGCCCGATTACGTGACCGCCGCCGGCCGCCCCGATCTCATCGGCAGCGCGCTCACCGCGCATCAATGTCGGCCAGTTGCCGGCGGCTTTCTTGATGCTGGGCATTGCCGGCCGGCTGGTGACACGAGCCGTGGGCCTATGCCGCGACCGGGCGCTGGCGCTGCTCAGCCTCATCGGCATGCTGACCATGCACGGACCTCTGGATCGTGTTCTGGGCGGCCATCCTCGGCTTCACCGGCGCGGTGACGCTGATCCTGGCGCTGGCGCTGCCGTCGGTGCTCAGCGCGCCGGACGACGTGCATCGCACCTCCGCCGGCATGTTCACCATCAGCTATAGCTGTGGCGATGGTGCTGTCGGTGATCGGCGGCTGGCTGTGGGACTTCACGCGCATCGCCGATCTGCCGGCTTTGCCCCGGTGGCGGTGTGCGGCTGTTGATCATCATCGTGCTGGCGTCGACCGTGCAGCCAGGCGAACCAGCAATTCTGATGCCCAAGTGGCGGCTTTTCGGGAACGTGCACTAATACCCGACCGCCAGCGCGCCGTGCGTGCGCGGATCGGCGGCGCCGACAAAGCCTTCCGGCGTAATCAGGATCGAATTGGCCGAGGTGAACGGCCGCTGCGGCACGACCTTGTCGCCGCGCGCCTGCAGCGCCGCGACGACGTCGGGTGCGAAGCCGCGGCTCGGCGAAGACCTGATCGGGCATCCATTGATTGTGCACGCGCGGCGCCGCGACGGCGTCCGCGATAGTCATGCCGCGGTCGATCACATTGACGATCACCTGCAGCACCGCGGTGATGATGCGGCTGCCGCCCGGCGAGCCGGTGACGAGGAACGGCTTGCCGTCCTTCAGCACGATGGTCGGCGTCATCGACGACAGCGGCCGCTTGCCGGGCCCCGGCTCGTTGGCCTCGAAGCCGATCAGGCCGTAGGCGTTCGGCGCGTCCGGCTTGGCGGCAAAATCGTCGAGCTCGTTGTTGAGAAGAATGCCGGTGCCGTCCGCGACCAGCCCAACGCCATAGCTGAAATTGAGCGTGTAGGTGTTGGACACCGCATTGCCGAAACGGTCGACGATCGAGAAATGCGTGGTGTTGTGGCCTTCGGGATCGACCGTGCCGCCGGCGCGGATGGCGCTCGCCGGCGTTGCGTGCTCCGGATCGATGGTGGCGCGCCACGTCGCGGCATAGCTTTTCGCAATCAGCTTCGCTCACCGGAACCTTGACCGTTGTCGGGATCGCCGAGAAACAGCGCGCGATCGGCATAGGCGCGCTTCATCGCTTCGATCATCAGAAAGAGCGTCTGCGTCTCGTCGTCGTGCGCGAGGTCGTAGCCTTCGAGAATATTGAGCATCTCGATGAGCTCGACGCCCCCGGACGACGGCGGCGGCATCGAGACGATGTCGTAGCCGCGATAGCTGCCGCGCACCGGCGCGCGCTCGATGGCGCGGTAGTCTTTCAGATCGTCGACGGTCATCACGCCGCCCGCAGCCTGCACGGCGGCGGCGATTTTTCCAGGCGATCGGCCCTTGGTAGAACGCGTGCGGGCCGTCGCGCGCGATGGTTTCCAAGCGTCTCGGCAAGGTCGCTCTGCACCAGTCGATCGCCGGCCGACAGGGCGCTGCCGTCGGGCTTAAGAAAGATCTTCGCCGAGGACGGCCAACGCGCCAGCCGCGCCAGGATGTTGGTCGGCTCGTCGGTCATGGTCGTCGGTCGAGGGCGATGCCGTCGCGCGCCATCGCGATCGCCGGCGCGATCAGATCGGCAAGCGTGAAATGGCCGGAGCCGTATTTCTCCTCGGCGAGCGCCAGACCCGCCACGGTGCCCGGCACGCCGATGGCGAGCGCCGAATTGCGCGACTTCTGCGGGTCGGCATTGCCCTGCGCGTCGAGAAAGCTCTTGGCATTGATCGCCGCCGGCGCGGTCTCGCGATAATCGATCGCGGTGTCCTCGCCGTTGGCGCGGTGGATCACCATGAAACCGCCGCCGCCGATATTGCCGGCGCGCGGATAGCTCACCGCCAGCGCGAAGCCGACCGCGACCGCGGCATCCACCGCATTGCCGCCCTTTTGCAGAATATCGACGCCGATGCGCGCCGCGCGCGCCTCCTGCGTCACCACCATGCCGTTATGCGCAACGATCGCCTTGGGCGGGCGCGATCGCGAGCGATCCGGACTGCGATCCTCGGCACGCGCGATGAACGAGCAGTCGCGAGCAGTGACGGCGAGCACCAAGCACGATCAGACGGCGCGGCCAACCAAATGCGCAGGTTCACCATCGCTGCGGACTGACGTATTTCCAGTTACAACATCGACGGCAGAACGCGATCCGGCGGGCGATGGCCGTCGAGGAAGGTCTTGATGTTGACGATGACCTTCTCGCCCATGTCGATGCGGCCTTCGAGCGTGGCCGATGCGAGATGCGGCAGCAGCACGACCTTGCCGGCGCGCGCGAGCTTGACGAGCTTCGGGCTCACCGCCGGTTCGTGCTCGAACACGTCGAGACCGGCGCCGGCGATTTCCTCCGCCTCGATCAGGCGCGCCAGCGCGTTCTCGTCGATCACTTCGCCGCGCGCGGTGTTGACGATGTAGGCCTCGGGGCGGATGAGCTTGAGCCGGCGCGCCGAAAGCAGGTGATAGGTCGCCGGCGTGTGCGGACAATTGATCGAGATGATGTCCATGCGGGCGAGCATCTGATCGAGGCTCTCCCAATAGGTCGCGTGCAGTTCCTCCTCGAGCTCCGGCGTAACGCGGCGGCGGTCGTGATAGTGAATTTTCAGGCCGAAGGCGTGCGCGCGGCGCGCCACCGCCTGGCCGATGCGGCCCATGCCGACAATGCCGAGCCGCTTGCCCCAGATGCGATGGCCGAGCATCCAGGTCGGACTCCAGCCGCTCCATTCGCGGTCGCCGGTGAGCACTTGCGCGCCCTCGGCCAGGCGCCGCGGCACCGCGAGGATCAGCGCCATCGTCATGTCGGCGGTGTCCTCGGTGAGCACGCCCGGCGTATTGGTCACGGTGATGCCGCGCTGCACCGCGGTCGCCACATCGATATTGTCGACGCCGTTGCCGAAATTGGCGATGAGCTTTAATCGTTCGCCGGATTGGCTGAGCACGGACCGGTCGATGTGGTCGGTCACCGTCGGGACGATGACGTCGGCGGTCTTCGCCGCCTCGACCAGTTGCGCCTGGCTCATCGGCCTGTCGTCGGCATTGAGGCGCGCGTCGAACAATTCGCGCATGCGCATTTCGACGCTGTCCGGCAGCCTGCGGGTGACCACGACCAGCGGCTTTTTGCCCGTCGCCATTCGCTGCCTCTTGCGCCGC
Organism: uncultured Alphaproteobacteria bacterium; assembly: GCA_963714345.1. GTDB lineage: Bacteria > Pseudomonadota > Alphaproteobacteria > Rhizobiales > Xanthobacteraceae > BOG-931. The sequence continues at coordinate 218,935 of CAVQOD010000009.1, forward strand.
TTGCATGAAACGGGCTGCAACAATTCAGCCTGCAAATTCAGCCAGTTGCAACGGCCGTTTGCCGCATCCGCCCGTTCAGGTCTCTTTAACCCCGCTCGCCGACACTAGCGGCGGGAGGTGGTTTCATTAAAATCTCTCTACCAGATGGCTGCGCTGCCACAAAGCGCGCCGGCGCTCGCCGGCGTCGTGGCGCATGAACGATGGAGCACAGGACAGTCGCGATGACATTGCGCCCCAGCAGGCCGCTTGCTTTGCTCCCGGCTGCGATTGCGGCCGCGATCCTGCTTGATTTGCGCCGGTGGCTTGGCGCGCGCGGCCGATCCTGCGCCGAGCGGGCTTGCCGGTCCCGCGCTTTGTCAGCGTCAAGGCGGACCGCGTCGCGGTGCGCGATGGCCCGGACAAGGACCACGACGTCTCCTGGATCTATACCCGCGTCGGCTGGCCGGTCGAAATCACCGCCGAATTCGAGGACTGGCGCCGCATCCGCGACTCCGACGGCTCGGAAGGCTGGGTCTATCATTCGCTGCTGTCGGGAAAGCGCATGGCGGCCGTGCAGCTCAAGTCGCAAGACCGACCTGGCGCCGCTCTACGACAAGCCCGACGCCACGAGCGCAGTGACGCGCGCGATTGCAGGTCGGCGTGCTGGGTGCGGTCAAAAGCTGCACCGGAACCTGGTGCCAGATCAGCGGCAAGGGCTTTGACGGCTGGATCCAGCAGAACGAGCTGTGGGGCGTCTATCCGGGCGAAAAGATCGACTGAGGCCGCCGGGCGACGGGCGTCGGCTAGGCACGCTTGCCGCTTGCGAGTCCAACAGCGCGATCAAGCCCTTGAGGATTTCGATCGGCGGCGGCGGGCAACCGCGAATGTGCAGATCGACCGGCACGACCTTGGAAACCCCGCCGGCAACGGCGTAGCTGCCCGAAAAAATTCCGCCGTCAAATGCGCAATCGCCGAGCGCCACCACCCATTTCGGGTCCGGCGTCGCCGCATAGGTTCGCTCCAGCGCCTGGCGCATGTTCTTGGTGACCGGTCCGGTCACCAGCAACACGTCGGCATGGCGCGGCGAGGCGACAAAGCGCAGGCCGAAGCGCTCGAGGTCGTAGAAGGCATTGTTGAGCGCGTGGATTTCGAGTTCGCAGCCGTTGCACGAGCCGGCATCGACTTGGCGGATGGCGAGGCTGCGGCCAAGCCGGCGCCGCGCCGCCCGCTCGACGCCCGCCGCCAATTCGGCGAGCGCGGCATCGTCGGGCGCCGGCGGCGCTTCGGTCAGCGGCCGGTGCGTGAGGCTTTCGAATGACGTTCTGCGCATAACGCCTTTCAGTGTCCTCAATGCGCGCTCAGAGATCGTGTCCCGAATACGAGCAGTTGAACGATTTGTTGCAGAGCGGGAAGTCGGCGACGATGTTGCCTTCGATCGCCGCTTCAAGCAGCGGCCACTGGAACCACGACGGATCGCGCAGGTGGCAGCGCGCGACGCGAGTCCCGTCGAGGCGCACCCAGGCCAGCACGTCGCCGCGGAAGCTCTCGGCGAGGCCCAGGCCTTCGCCGCCGGCGCCGCCGCCATCGAAGCGCCACTGGCGATCGGCCATCCGGCAGGCGGTCGAGAATCTGTTCGATCAGCGCGATGCTTTGCTCGACTTCGCGGATGCGAATCCAAACGCGCGCGTTGACGTCGCCTGCGGTAAGCACCGGCACGGCGAAGTCGAAGCTGGTCATAAGGCGCATAGCCCGGCGCCTTCCGCGCGTCGACATTGCGTCCGCTCGCCCGCCCGACATAACCGGACGCGCCGAATTGCCGGGCCAGGTCGGCGCGCAGGATGCCGGTGGCGGCGGTGCGGTCCTGCAGCGACGCGGTATTGTCGTAAAGCTCGACCAGCCGCGGAAACCGCTGCTGGATCTGCCGCAATGCATTCGCGAATGCGAGGCGTGCCGTCGTGATCGAGATCGGCGGTGACGCCGCCGGGCACCACGCGATCCATCATCAGGCGATGACCGAACGCGTCATCGGCCGCCCGCAGCACGTGCTCGCGCAAAATCCCGCAATGCGCGTGCATCAGCGAGAACGACGCGTCGTTGCAGATCGCGCCGATATCGCCGAGATGATTGGCCAGCCGCTCCAGTTCCGCCATCAGCGCGCGCAAGATATTGCGCGCGCGGCGGCGCTTCGATGCCAATCGCCGCCTCGACCGCATGCGCGAAGGCGATGCCGTAAGCGACGGTGCTGTCGCCGGAGGTGCGAGCGGCAAGTCGCGCCGCTTGCTCGATGGGCGCGCCGGCCATCAGCGACTCGATGCCTTTGTGCACATAGCCGAGCCGCTCTTCGAGCCGTACCACCGTCTCGCCGCCGGCGGTGAAGCGGAAATGTCCCGGCTCGATGATGCCGGCATGCACCGGGCCGACCGGAATCTGGTGCAGGCTCTCGCCTTCGACGGGAAGGAACTGATAGGCGTCACGCGCTGTCGGCGCTTCTTCGCGCGTGCGCCGAGCGGATGCTGCACGTCCCAGAAGCCGAGATCGAGCCAGGGCCGCGAATCCGGCGTGCCGACGGCGACGTAACCATAAAGACTCTGAATAGCGCGTTCGAGACGGATGGCGGGCGGATGCAACGCGCCGACGGAGGGAAAGCTTCCATCCGGGCAGGCGAGACTCGCCACCGCGATGTCGCCGTCGGCGTCGTCCATGATCGCCATGTGAATCACGGGAAGCGCCGCCTGGTCGGCCCACAGCCCGAGAAGCGTGGCACTGGCCCGCGGCGATTTCGCTCGCTACTTGGCGCCAGGCGTCCGCCGTCACGATAAAACGCGGCCAGGGCCGATGGCTCTCGGCGCGTTCGCCCTGACTCGATGATGTCGAAGAGGCGTCGGCATCCGATTACCCCAGCAATCCGGCGACGTTCTGAAACCACGCCACCAAGGCCGGCGGCATATAGATGCCGGCAGCGAACACGATCGGCAAGATGCGCGAACATCGGCACATAGGAAGCTTGCGCCTTGGCGCTCGGCCCGCGCGGCTCGCCGAACGCGATGCTGTTGATCCGCAGAAACAGTCCGGCCAAGACCGACCAGAAGGCCGAAGACGAGGATGATCGCGAGCGCGGGCGCGCGGGCGAAGGTCGAGCTCACCACCAGAAATTCGCTCATGAAGATGCCGAGCGGCGGCAGGCCGGCGATCGCCACGACGCCGAGGATCAGGCCCCAGCCCAGCACGGGATGCGTTTCGGTAAGCCCGCCCATGTCGGCGATACGCTGCGTGCCTTTGACCTGTGCGACATGACCGACGGCGAAGAAGATCGCCGATTTGGTGAGCGAATGCATGGTCATGTGCAGCAGGCCGGCGAAATTGGCGATCGGGCCGCCCATGCCGAAGGCAAAGGTGATGATGCCCATGTGCTCGATCGACGAGTAGGCGAACATGCGTTTGATGTCGCGGCGGCGGTAGAGCATGAACGCCGCGAACACGAGCGAGATCAAGCCGAGCGTCACCATCAGCGGGCCCGGCGCCAGCGCGCCGGCATTTGCCGCCAGCAGCATCTTGAAACGCAACAGCGCGTAGAGCGCGACGTTGAGCAGCAATCCCGACAGCACCGCCGAGATCGGGGTCGGGCCCTCGGCATGGGCGTCCGGCAGCCAGGCGTGCAGCGGCGCCAGCCCCACTTTGGTGCCGTAGCCGAGCAACAGAAAGACGAAGGCGAGGTCGAGCAGCGCCGGATCGAAAGCGCCGGCGCGTTTGACCAGGACGGTCCATACCATGGCGTCAAGGCCTTCGCCGACCACCGGCCGTGCCGCCATATAGACGAGGATGGTGCCGAACAAAGCGAGCGCGATGCCGACGCTGCCGAGAATGAAATATTTCCACGCCGCTTCGAGCGCTTCATGGGTGCGGTAGATGCCGACCATGAGCACCGTGGTCAGCGTCGCCATCTCGATCGCCACCCACATCAGGCCGATATTGTTGGCGATGAGCGCCAGATTCATCGCGAACATCAGCACCTGATACATGGCGTGATAGAAGCGCACGAACGGCGGCGTCAGCCGTCCGGTTTCGAGTTCATGGCCGATATAGCTCGCGCTGAACACGCTGGTAGTGAAGCCGACGAATGTCGTGAGCACGATGAAGGTGGCATTGAGATCGTCGACCAGGAGATAAGGGCCGGTCGGCGGCCGCCGCCAAAACAGCGACAGCGCGCAGAGAAGCGTGGCCGTCGTCGCCGCGACGTTGAGCCGCGCCGTCATGCGGTAGCCGGGCAGCACCGCTAACAAAGCGGCGGCAATCGCCGGGATCAAAAGAACGCCGGTCAGCGCATCGACCCTCATCGGCGCTCTCCGCGGAAACGGTCGAGCGCCTGCACGTCCACCGTGTCGAAGCGCTCGCGGATGCGGAACAGAAAAATTCCGATCACGATGAAGGCGATCAGGATCGAAAACGCGACACTGATCTCGACGACGAGCGGCATGCCCTTGGCGCCGGTCGCCGCCAGGACGAGGCCGTTCTCGAGCGACATGAAGCCGATCACCTGGCTGACCGCATTGCGCCGCGTCACCATCATCAGCAGGCCGAGCAGCACGACCGCAAGCGCGAAGGCGAGGTCCTCCTGCGCCAGCGGATCGGCGTTGTGCGTCACCCGCAGCATGACGACCATGGAGAGCGCGACCAGGCCCATGCCGGCAAGCATGGTGAAGCCGACGCCGACCACTTTCTCGATCTCGCGATGAATGCCGAGCTGGACGATCATGCGGTGCAACGCCACCGGGATGACAATCGCCTTGAACACCAGCGCGATCCCGGCGGTGACATAAAGATGCGGCGCATCCTGGATCAGAGCCTGCCAGGCGACCGAGGCCGCCAGCACCAAGGCATGCAGCGCATAGACGTTGAGCAGTGAATACAGGCGGTCCTGATAGAGCTCGAGAAAGCTGATCAGCACCAGCGTGCCGGCGAGCAGATGGGCGACGTCGAAATCGATCCGGCTCATCAGAAGCTCCCCGACACGAAGCGCAACAGCGTCGCCAAAAGCCCGAGCATCAACGCGGCACCGAAAAATTCCGGCACGCGGAACACGCGCATCTTGGCGATCGACGTTTCGAACAGCGCCAGTAAAAAGCCGGCGACGGCGAGCTTGCCGATATAGGCGGTGGCCCCGAGCGCCAGCGTCGGCACCGCGGCGGCGGCCGATTCAATTCCCCACGGCGCGAACAGGCATGCGATCAGCGAAACGTAGAGAACGAGCTTGAGGGCGCTCGCCAATTCGATCAGCGCCAGATGGCGGCCGGAATATTCCAGCACCATCGCCTCGTGCACCATGGTCAGTTCGAGATGGGTCGCCGGATTGTCGATCGGAATGCGGCCGTTCTCGGCGATCGCGACCATGATGAGCGCGACGAGTCCCATTCCGAGCGAGACCCGCAATCCGACCGCCGGCGATGCCATGAATGCGGCCATGGTGGAGAGTTGCGTCGAGCCGGCGATCAGCGCCAGCGTGAACACGATCATGATCATCGCCGGCTCGGCGAGCGAGGCGATCATCACTTCGCGGCTCGAACCGATGCCGCCGAAGCTCGTGCCGACGTCGAGGCCGGCGAGCGCCAGGAAGAAGCGCGCGCTGCCGAGCAGCGCAATGATGGCGATGAGATCGGCCGACCAGGAGAACGCGAGATCGGTGCGGAAGGTCGGCACCAGCGACGCGGCAACCCAGGTGGCGGCGAAGATAAGATAGGGGATGACGCGGAACAGCCAGGAAGCGTTCTCCGCCAACACCACCTCTTTGCGCATCAGCCGCACCAGGTCGAGATAGGGCTGGATCAGCGGCGGACCCTGCCGCCGCAGCAGTCGCGCTTTCATCTTGCGCACGAAGCCGACGAACAGCGGCGCCACCAGCAGCACCAGCAGCATCTGCGCGCCTTGGATGGTCAAATCGCGGATCAGGACCATATCGCGAGCACCAGGAGCAGAAAGACGAGCACGCCGAAGACCAGACTGAGAAACTGGCGGATGGTCAGGAATTGCAGGCGATTAAGCCGGTCGGCGACAATGCCGATGCCGGTCGCGATCGGCGCATAGATCGTGTCCCAGATCGGATCGTGCGATCTCGACCATGAGCCGCGCCGGCCGCATGTCGCCGGGCGGCGGCATTTCGACTGTCTCGCGCGCGTGGAACACCGACGTGCCGAAGACGCGGCGGATCGGCTGGGCGAAGCTCATCGCCGTGTATTGCGTCGCCGGGCTGGCGTCGGGGTAGCCGCAGTCCCACGCCGGCGCGCGGCGCAAACGGTCGGACGCCAAGCGGTGGATCGCCGAGGCCGCGAGCGTGCCGGACATGACCATGAACAAAAACACCAAGAGGCCGTCATAGGAGCTGCGGCTCGCAGTGATCGGGACGATCGCGAGCCATGGCGCGCCGATTTGCGGCGGCATGTGCGCGCCGATCAGCGCCGTATTGACCGGAGCCAGCGCATCGATGAAGAGCCCCGGCAGGATTCCGGCAATGAGACACAGCGCCGCCAGCAGCATCATTGCGGCGAGCGAAAAGAGGTCGGCTTCTTTGGCGGTCGCCGCGGCCGGCGTCCGCGGCCGTCCGAGAAACGTCACGCCATAAGCCTTGACGAAACAGGCCGCCGCCAGCGCCGCCGACAGCGCAAGGAGCGCGCCGACGGCCGGCACCATAATTTTCAGTCCCCAGGACGGCAGCGCCGGACTGAGCAGGATCGCCTGGAAGGTCAGCCACTCGGAGGCAAAGCCGTTGAGCGGCGGCAGCGCCGAAATCGCCGCGCAGCCGACCAGGAAGACGAACGCGGTCTGCGGCATGCGGTGGATGAGGCCGCCGAGATGCTCCATGTCGCGCTCGCCGGTCGCCGTGAGCACCGCGCCGGCGCCGAAGAACAGCAGGCTCTTGAACACCGAATGATTGAAGACGTGAAACAGCGCCGCGGTGAGCGCCAGCGCCGCGGCGGACGGCAAGCCGTAAGTCTGAAATGCGAGCGCCAGCCCAAGTCCGATGAAGATGATGCCGATATTTTCCACGGTGTGATAGGCGAGCAGCCGCTTGAGGTCGTGCTGCATCAGCGCATAAAGCACGCCCATCACCGCGGTGACGCCGCCTACCGCCAGCACGACGATGCTCCACCACCAGTCCGCCGCGCCGGCAAGCTCGAAGACGATGCGCACGAAGGCATAGACGGCGATCTTGGTCATGACGCCACTCATCAGCGCGGAAACGTGGCTCGGCGCCGCCGGATGGGCGAGCGGCAGCCAGACATGCAGCGGCACGACGCCGGCTTTCGATCCCGCTCCGATCAGCGCCAAAATCAACGACGAAGGCGCCGATCGTCGCCGACGGATGCGCGGCGCGCATCGCGTCGAAGGTGTAAAGCCCGGTGGGACCGGCGAGCAGGCCGAAGGCGAGCAGCAAAGCCAGCGTGCCGAAACTCGCCATGATCAAATAGACGTAGCCGGCGTGCACGTTCTCCGGCACGCGATGATGCGACATCACCAGCGCCCATGACGTCAGCGACATGAATTCCCAGCACAGCAAAAAGGTGAACGCATCGTCGGCAAGGACGACAAGCGTCATTGCGGCGAGAAAGGCGGCATAGAACGGCAGTACGCGCTGCGGCGCCGTCTCGTGCTCGCCGTAGCCGAGCGCGAACAGGCTCGCGCCGAAGGCGCCGAGATCGACCACGACCAGGAAAAAAGCCGACAGCGCGTCGAGGCGGAAATGCGCGCCGAGCCACGGCACGCCGAGCGGCAGCGTGACGGTCAATGGCGGCGCGTCACCGAAGCAGATGCACCGCTGCGGCGACGAGCGAGATCGCCGTAACGATCATGCTAGGCGCCGTAGATGATGCGCGTCGCCGCCGCGGCGCGGCCGATCGCGACGGCGAGCACGGCGAGCGCCAGCAAAGCCGCGGCACAGACAAGCGCAATCGTCAGCATCACGGCGGCGGCCTCTTCAGCCGCACGCCGCGACCGCCGCCGTGGCTCGTCGCGTTGTCGGAGATCAGATCGATGCCGAGCGCATCCAGCGCCGCGACGAGTTTCATCAGCGAGTCGACGTTGCCGCGGATCACGCCGTCGCGGGCTTCCATGCGCTGAATGGTCGGCAGCGACAGGCCGGCGGAATTCAGCGAGCGTACGCTGATCGATGCCGAGAATTGCCCGCGAGGCCCGAAGTTGGCCGGCAGTGATCATGTAGAGGCCAGAACTGATGTATTTTATATCAATTATAGCGGATTGGCACATGATATCTTGATATTGCAACTATAATTATCGACCCTAAAGGGTGTGGAGAGCGATTGATTTGGACTAAGGCGTAACCGACAGTCGTACGCGCCAGTTCGAGCGCAGATCGTCTGCGAGGCGCCGCGTGGACAGCTATCGTGCTTAGGATCGGGAAAGCGCCTCGCAAAAAGCGAGGACGATCGGGGTTCTTAGCGCTTGCGCCGCAGCCGCACCACGACGTCGATGCGGGCGATCTCGTAGCCCTCGGGCGGCACCGGCGCCTTGCCGACCATCACGTCGTTCGACGGGATGTCCATGAGATCGTTCTGGTCTTCGATGAAGAAGTGGTGGTGCTCGGAATTATTGGTGTCGAAATAGGCCTTCGAGCCGTCGACCGCGACCTGGCGCAACAGGCCGACTTCGGTGAACTGGTGCAGCGTGTTGTAGACGGTGGCGAGCGACACCGGCACCTTGGCGCGGGTGGCTTCCTCGTAGAGCATTTCCGCCGTCACATGGCGGTCGCCTTTGGCGAACAGAATCCAGCCGAGCGCCATGCGTTGCCGCGTCGGCCGCAAGCCGACATCGCGCAGCTTGGTCTTGACGTCATGCCAGGGACACCCGGTGAGATCGGGCCGGACCGGCTCAGGCTGCCGGTTCGACGGCGCGGCAGACCCGAAGGCAAATGAACTCGATAGGCGATACTCGAGCGTGGCATAGCAGCACCGGGCGGCAGTCAGGCCGCAAAGATCGTTGCAAGTGAAATCACTATACGCCACCCTGCGCCCGCTGCAACTCCCTCGCATTTGAGCCGTCAGGCGGCGTTTCCCACCGCGCAGCGACGCATTGCAGGGGGATGCAGCTTTGCCGCATTGCCCCAATATGTTAGGGATTCGACACTGGGCCGGAAACGGCGGAGCTGGATTAAGCCATGCAGGAACGCCGTACGAACTTCGAATACGAGGACCTGCTGGCCTGCGGGCGCGGCGAGCTGTTTGCCGAAGGCCCGCAACTGCCGCTGCCGCCGATGCTGATGTTCGACCGCATCTCCGAAATCGCGGAAGTGGGCGGCGAGTACGGCAAGGGCCTGGTGCGCGCGGTGCTCGAGCTCAAGCCGGACCTCTGGTTCTTCCCCTGCCACTTCAAGGGCGATCCGGTGATGCCCGGCTGCCTCGGCCTCGATGCGTTGTGGCAGTTGCTCGGCTTCTTCCTCGGCTGGCTCGGCTCGCCGGGCAAGGGCCGCGCGCTCGGCATGGGCGAGATCAAGTTCTCCGGGCAGGTGCTGCCGACGATGAAGAACATCGTCTATGGCATCGACATCAAGCGCGTGATGCGCTCGAAGCTCGTGCTCGGCATCGCCGACGGCTGGCTCTCGGCGGACGGCTCGGTGATCTATCGCGCGCTCGATCTCAAGGTCGGCCTGTTCCGCAACGCCGAGCCGCAACCGAACGGCGCCTGACGCGCCGGCATCGATCGTCCGAAAAGTGGCGACCGGTTTTCGGATAAAGGTCATGCTCAAACTCACAAAAAATTCAGTCGGCCGAGGCAAACATGAGACGCGTGGTCGTCACCGGGATGGGCATCGTCTCGTCCATCGGCAACAACACGCAGGAAGTGCTGGCGTCGCTGCGCGAGGCGAAATCGGGCATCGTCCGCGCCGACAAATATGCCGAGCTCGGCTTCCGCTGCCAGGTGCACGGCGCGCCGACGCTCGATCCGAGCGAAGTCGGTCGACCGCCGCGCCATGCGTTTTCTCGGCGGCGGCGCCGCCTGGAACCACGTCGCCATGGAGCAGGCGATCCGCGACGCCGGCCTCGACGAGACCGACGTCTCCAACGAGCGCACCGGCATCATCATGGGCTCGGGCGGCCCGTCGACGCGGACCATCGTCGAGAGCGCCGACATCACCCGCACCAAGGGCCCCAAGCGCGTCGGCCCGTTCGCGGTGCCCAAGGCGATGTCGTCGACCGCCTCGGCGACGCTGGCGACCTGGTTCAAGATCAAGGGCGTCAACTATTCGATCTCGTCGGCCTGCGCGACCTCGAACCATTGCATCGGCAATGCCTACGAGACCATCCAGATCGGCAAGCAGGACATGGTCTTCGCCGGCGGCTGCGAGGAGCTGGACTGGACGCTTGTCGGTGCTGTTCGACGCCATGGGCGCGATGTCGTCGAAATTCAACGAGACGCCCGACAAAGCCTCGCGCGCCTACGACGCCGACCGCGACGGCTTCGTCATCGCCGGCGGCGCCGGCGTGCTGGTGCTGGAAGAGCTCGACCACGCCAAGGCGCGCGGCGCGAAGATCTACGCCGAGGTCGCCGGCTATGGCGCGACCTCCGACGGCGCCGACATGGTGGCGCCCTCCGGCGAGGGCGCGGTGCGCTGCATGCGGATGGCGCTGGCGCAGCGTCAAGCCGCCGGTCGACTACATCAATCCGCACGCCACCTCGACGCCGATCGGCGATCTCAAGGAGATCGAGGCGATCCGCGAGGTGTTCGGCGCCAGAAATGCCCGCCGATCTCGGCGACCAAGTCGCTCACCGGCCACTCGCTCGGCGCCGCCGGCGCGCAGGAGGCGATCTATTCGCTGCTGATGATGAATGCCGGCTTCATCTGCGAGAGCGCCAACATCGAGAAGCTCGATCCGGCCTTTGCCGACATGCCGATCGTGCGCGCGCGGCGCGACGACGTGAAGCTCGGCTGCGTGCTGTCCAACTCCTTCGGCTTCGGCGGCACCAACGCCTCCATCGTGTTCAAGCATCTGGATGCCTGACGCATGCCGGGGCTGATGCACGGCAAGCGCGGCCTGATCATGGGGGTCGCCAACGACCACTCGATTGCCTGGGGCATTGCCCGGACGCTCGCCGCGCACGGCGCCAAGCTCGCCTTCACCTATCAGGGCGATGCGCTCGGCAAGCGCGTCAAGCCGCTGGCCGCGTCGGTCGGCGCCGATCTGGTGCTGCCGTGCGACGTCGAGGACATCGCCTCGGTCGATGCGGTGTTCGCCGAGCTCGGCGGCATCTGGGGCACGCTCGATTTCCTGGTCCACGCCATCGCCTTTTCCGACAAGACCCAGCTCACCGGCCGCTATGCCGACACCACGCGCGAGAATTTCTTGCGCACCATGCTGATCTCGTGCTTCTCGTTCACCGAAGTGGCCAAGCGCGCCGCGGCGCATGATGCCGAACGGCGGCGCCATGCTGACGCTCACCTATAACGGCGGCGAGCGCGCGATGCCGAACTACAACGCCATGGGCGTCGCCAAGGCGGCGCTGGAGGCCTCGGTGCGCTATCTCGCCGTCGATTTCGGCGGCAGCGCGCATCCGCGTCAACGCCATCTCGTGCGGGGCCGATCCGCACGCTCGCCGGCGCCGGCATCGGCGACGCGCGCGCGATGTTCGCGTTCCAGCAGCGGCATTCGCCGCTGCATCGCGGCGTGACGCTCGACGAACTCGGCGGCGCCGGGCTTTATCTGCTGTCGGATCTGTCGACCGGCGTCACCGGCGAAATCCATTTCGTCGATTCCGGCTACAACGTCATCGCCATGCCGCACCCCGACGCGCTGCGGGCCGATCATCGAGCCGCGGCGGACGACCCCGCGAAGTGACCATTCCAGTCATTCCGGATTGCCGCAACGCGGCAAGTCCGGATCCATAACCACGATCACGAGGTACTGTTTTCGGAATCGTGATTATGATTCCGGGCTCCTCGCTCCGCTCGGCCCCGGAATGACGAGGCATTACAGCTTCGCCAGATGCGGCATGACCTCGTCGCGGAACAGTTCCAGCGACCGCATTGCGTCGGCAAACGACATCGTGCCGAGGAAAAGATACGTCAGCAGATAATTGACGCCCAGTTCCTTGACCTGCTGTTCGATTTCGGCGCGGACGGTTTGCGGCGAGCCGGCGATCGCCGTGCCGTCGGCGAGACAGTCCTCGAAATTGGCGCCGCGCTCGACGTTCAAGCGGCTGGTCAATCCGGTTTGGCCGTGTTTGGCGCGCAGCCAATTGATGTGCTCGAGGTGCCGATCCATGGCCGGCTTGCCGAAGCGATGCGCTTCCGCATCGGTGTCGGCGACAAAAATATGCCGCTGCACGCCGATCGCCGCGCCGCCGGGAAATTCCGCTTTGGGCTGCACCGGCGCGCCGCGCTTGGCGAGAGCCTTCTTGTAGGCGGCGATATTGGCCTTGGCGAGCGGCGTCGGACCGAGCGTCACATAGTGCGGCCCTGCTCGCCGCCCCAGGTCGAGCCGATCTCGTTCGATGAGGCGTACCAGAACGGCGGGTGCGGCTGCTGCAGCGGCCGCAGCGCGATCGGCACGTTTTCGTAGGTATAGTGCTCGCCTTTGTAGGTGAGCGAATCCGTCGTCAGGCCGGCACTGACGCAGTCGAACGCGTCGAAGAAAATCTCGCGCGACTGATCGTGCTCGACCTTGTGGATATTTCAGTTCGTAGGGCGACACGCCGCGGCCGACGCCGACATCGAGCCGGCCGTGGCTCAAATGGTCGAGCATGCAGATTTCCTCGATCAGCCGCAGCGGCGAATAAAGCGGCAACAGATAAACCAGCGGCCCGAGCCGCATGCGTTTGGTGGCGCGCGCCACCGCGCCGAGATAGACGCCCGGCACCGGCACCATGATTGAGCGGCGTCGCGTGATGCTCGGCGACATGCAGGCAATAGATGCCGGCCTCGTCGGCCGCTTCCGCGAAGCGCAGCCGCTCGTCGAACAGCTGCGCCAGCGGCCGTTCGCCGATATTCGACGTGATCGAAAAGTCCGATTTTCATGTTGCCTCGTTGTCTTCAGCTTCGCTTTTTCGGCAAGCCGACTTCGCGGCCCATGCCGGCGCAATCCTCGTCGGTCTTCAATCCCGCGGCGTGGATGCCGTGGATCGCAAGCTCCTCGTCGCGATCCTCGGTATCGCCGGTGACGCCGACCGCGCCGATGACCTCGCCGTCATGCGTCGCGGATCAGCATGCCGCCGCCCTCGGGAAAAATCTGCTCGCCGCTCGCCGCGATCAGATAGCGCATGAAGATCGGCCGCTCCTGCGGCCCGCTCGCGCACCAGCTTCGAGCTGCGGCCGAGCGACAAAGCCGCATAGGCTTTGCCGTAAGCCATTTCGAAGCGGATCATCGAGGAGCCGTCTTCCTTCTTGAACGCCTTCACCTTGCAGCCCGGCTCGACCACGATCACGCTCAACGGCCGGCAGTTGAGTGCGGCGCCGCGTTCGATCGCGGCGTCGATGATGCGCTCGGCCTGCGCCAGCGAGACTGATCGCTCACCCCGCCCTCCCCCGCTTTTCGATTGCGCCCTTTTGCCATCTTCCCGCGCGTCGCGACCACCCGCATCGCTGCATGGTTGGCCTCCGGCCGGCCTCTTGCTTCGGCCGCCGCAGCGCGCCACATGTTGCGCGCGATGCCGGCTTCCCCTCCCATAGCCGTCGAACGCCTCGTCAAAATCTACAAGACCATCCCGGCGGTCGACGGCATTTCCTTCACGCTGACGCCGGGCTCGATCACCGGACTGCTCGGCGGCAACGGCGCCGGCAAGACCACGACCATCGCCACCATCATGGGCCTGACCACGCCGACCTCGGGCCGCGTCACCGTGCTTGGCGCGGAAATGCCGCAGCAGCGCTATCGCGTCCTGCACCGCATGAATTTCGAAAGCCCTTACGTCGAAGTGCCGATGCGGCTGACGGTGCGGCAGAACTTGACCGTGTTCGGCAAGCTTTACGGCGTCGCTGACTTGCGCGAGCGCATCGCCGAGCTCGGCCGGCAGCTCGATCTCACCGATCTGCTCGACCGCCCGACCGGGCGTTTGTCGGCCGGGCAAAAAACGCGCGTCTCGCTCGCCAAGGCGCTCATCAACAACCCGGATGTGCTGCTGCTCGACGAGCCGACCGCTTCGCTCGATCCCGACACCGCCGATTGGGTGCGCGCGCATCTCGAGCGCTATTGCCGCGAGCGGCAAGCCACCGTGCTGCTCGCCTCGCACAACATGGCCGAGGTCGAGCGGCTGTGCGAGCGCGTCATCATCATGAAGCGCGGCCGCATCGAGGACGACGATACGCCGGCCAAGCTGTTGGCGCGCTATGGCCGGCGCACGCTGGAAGAAGTCTTCCTCGACGTCGCGCGCGGCGTCACCAGCGAGGCCGCGCAATGATTTCCCGAACGGACAGCGCCCTCTCCCCGCCTCCCCCCGCTAGCGCGGCAGGGTGGGCTGGGGGCTCGCCGCAGCGGATCGGCGCCATGATGCTGCGCTACTGGTATCTCTTGCGCTCGTCCTGGCCGCGGCTGCTCGACCTCGTCTATTGGCCGACGGTGCAAATGGTGACCTGGGGCTTCCTGCAATATTACATCGCGAGCAACGCCGGCTTCTTCGCGCGCGCCGGCGGCACCTTCATCGGCGCGGTGCTGTTGTGGGACATTCTGTTCCGCGGCCAACTCGGCTTTTCGATTTCGTTTCTCGAGGAAATGTGGTCGCGCAACATCGGCAACCTGATGATGAGCCCGCTGCGGCCGATCGAGTTCATCGCCGCGCTGATGGTCATGAGCCTGGTGCGGCTGGCGATCGGCGCGGTGCCGGTGACGTTTCTCGCCATCGGCTTTTTCGGCTTCAATCTCTTCGGCCTGGGGCTCGCGCTGGTCGCGTTCTTTTTCAACCTGATGCTGACCAGCTGGGCGATCGGAATTTTCGTGTCGGGGCTGATCCTGCGCAACGGCATGGGCGCGGAGAGCTTCGCCTGGTCGATCATGTTTCTGTTCATGCCGCTGACCTGCGTTTACTACCCGGTCACCACGCTGCCGATCTGGCTGCAGCCGATCGCCTGGGTGTTGCCGCCTACTTACGTGTTCGAGGGCATGCGCGCACTTCTGATCCAGAAGGTCTTTCGCGGCGACCTGATGCTCGACGCGCTGGCGCTCAATGTCGTGCTGTTTGCCGCCGGCCTATTCGGCTTTTTCAAGCTGCTGCAAAGCGCCCGCCGCCATGGCTCGCTGATGCAGAGCGGCGAATAGGCTGCGGCGCGGTTGCGAACCGTGGGGCGAATGGACGCTATGTGCGCTGCGAATAGGTACCAAGCGTTGACCTTGATCGTGGAAGTGTGCCGGCCCTGCCGATTGCAGGAAAATCGAAACAAATTGCATTTATGTTGGTAGTATGACATATCCCAAACGTCGATGCTGCACTGCAGCAAGAAGCCGGGCAAGGTTCATCTATGGCCATCGGAGAGTTTGGCGGCGCGCCTGCCTTGCCGGGCGACAACGGTATTCTCTTGTCGACGCCGCTGTACTGGTTCTACGAAATGAGCCATGCGGCGCTCAATCCGTCGCGAGCCTGGGCCGACGCCACGCGATTGTTTTTCAAGAATCCGGTCAATCCGCTGTCCTTCACCACGTTCGGCAAGTCGGTCGCCGCGGCTTGCGAATTGTTCGAGCGCTCGACGCGCCGCTACGGCCGGCCCGAATGGCGCATCGATTCGACGCTGGTCGGCGGCGAGCGCGTGCCGGTCCACATCTCCACCGTCTGGGAGCGGCCGTTCTGCAAGCTCATCCATTTCGAGCGCGTGTTCGAACACCCGCCGAAGCGGCCGCAGCCGCGGCTTCTGATCGTGGCGCCGATGTCGGGCCACTTTGCAACGCTGTTGCGCGGCACCGTCGAGGCGTTTCTGCCCAATCACGATGTCTATGTCACCGACTGGGTCGATGCCCGCATGGTGCCGCTGTCGGAAGGGCGGTTCGATCTCGACGATTACATCGACTACGTGATTTCGATCCTGCACGCGCTCGGCGGCGATACCCATGTGGTCGCGGTGTGCCAGCCGTCGGTGCCGGTGATGGCCGCGGTCGCGCTGATGGAGGCGGACAACGATCCTTACGTTCCGACTTCGATGGTGCTGATGGGCGGGCCGATCGACACGCGGGTCAACCCGACGGCGGTGAACAAGCTCGCCGAAAAGCGCGGCATCGACTGGTTTCGCGGCCACGTCATCACCAAAGTGCCGTTTCCGAATCCCGGCTTCATGCGCGACGTCTATCCCGGCTTTCTCCAGCTCAACGGCTTCGTGAGCATGAATCTCGACCGCCACATCGAGGCGCACAAGCAATTGTTCCTGCAATCTGGTGCGCGGCGACGGCGACTCGGCGCACAAGCACAAGGAATTCTACGACGAATATCTCGCCGTGATGGATCTCGCGGCCGAATTCTATTTGCAGACCGTCGATACCGTTTTCGTGCGCCACGCGCTGCCGAAGGGCGAAATGACCCATCGCGGCCGCCCGATCGAACTCGGCCAGATCAAGCGCGTCGCGCTGCTGACGGTCGAAGGCGAGCACGACGATATTTCCGGCGTCGGCCAGACCGAAGCGGCGCAACGGCTGTGCAGCGACATTCCGCCCGACCGCAAAGCACATTGGCTGCAGCCCGGCGTCGGCCATTACGGCGTGTTCAACGGCTCGCGTTTCCGCTCGGAGATTGCACCGCGCATTTCCGACTTCGTGCTGTCGATGAGCCAGTCGAACAGCGCCGCGCGACGCCCGCGTTCGTTCGGGCAATGGCGTCGCGCTCCATACCGTCTAATCGACCGATCGCCGCATAACGTAAATCTCGCCATCGGCATCGGCGATGTGGCATTATCCCGCCTGCGATTGGATTCGGGGTGTTCCGCCATGCCGCTGCATGCGCTGCTCTATCGTCGCCCCAGCGAGCCGCAGGCTGATCGAGGTCGTATTCGACGACGCGGTCTATGCGGTGCGAGTGCGGCGGCACCGACAAGCGCGCCGTTATACGCTGCGCATCCAGGCGGCGACGCGCGAAGTCATACTGACGATGCCGCCGCGCGGCACGCTGAAGGAGGCCCGCGCGTTTGCGCAAAAGCACGGCGGCTGGATCGCGGCGCGGCTCGGTCGGCTGCCGGAAGCGGCGCCGTTTGCCGACGGCGTCGTGGTGCCGGTGCGCGGCGTGCCGCACCGAATTGCGCACCGCCACGGCACGCGCGGCACGGTATGGACCGAGATCGACGCCAACGGCGAGCGGCTGTTCTGCGTCGCCGGCCATGCTCCCGCACATCGACCGCCGCGTCGGCGATTTCCTGCGTCGCGAGGCCAAGCGCGAGCTGGAAGCCGCCAGCCTGCGCTACGCCCGCGCTCTCGGGCTGACCGTGCGGCGCGTCACCGTCCGCGATCAGTCGAGCCGCTGGGGCTCCTGCTCGACGACCGGCATGCTGTCGTTTTCCTGGCGGCTCATTCTGGCGCCGAGCCAGGTGCTCGATTATCTCGCCGCCCACGAAGTGGCGCATCTCGTCGAAATGAATCATTCCGCGAAATTCTGGCGCGTGGTGCAGCGCATCTGCCCGGACCATGAGAGCGCCAAGGCCTGGCTCGACACCCACGGCGCCGACTTGCATCGCTACGGCCTGGCTGAACCTGGCGGCGACGCGCATTGACGCGCGGCATGCTGGAATCAATTGGCTGATCTGCAGCGACGCATTGCTGAGGCAGCAAAGGCGGCAGTGCTTTTGTTCCAGCCGATCACACTAATGCGTGAAGTGAGTTGCAGACGTAGGGTGCGTTCCTATTTGTACCTCATGAAGGCCGGCCGAGCGGCTCCCCATCCCCCGACACCCCCACCGCTCGGTCAGATAAGCCTGAGTTGAGGCAACAACTTAAGGACCCCAAGCGGCGTAACTGCTTGGGGTTCTTTTTTATGCCGATTCGAGCGGCGTCGCGGCCGAACTTAGTTTTTCACCAGATCGCCAAGCAGGCTCGCGGCGACGGATAGCTTTGACAGCGTCAACCCGGAATTGGCGATCTCCTGGATCGCGGCGCGGATCCGCTCGACTTCGGCCTTGCGCGGTTCCACCCAAGCTTCGACGGCGCCGACGCCGGCCGAACCGTTGCCGACCATGGCGGCCGTGAGCCGGCGCTCGGCATCGCCGATGCTATCCCGCGCGCGATCGAGCGCCAGCCGGTCGAAATAATCGGCGATCGGAATGGTGTTGGCGGCGCTGGCGATGCGGTCGAGACGAAAAAACGTGCCGGCGGCAAAATAGGTTGTCGCGACCTCGCCGACCGGCTTGCCGGTGCGATCCGCAACAAGGACGATATCGGGCGCCGCGGCGAGCGCGCGCAGATCGGCAATGCGGCCGGCAAGCGCGTCCGGCACCCCCGCGGCGCCCAGTTCCCGCCGCCGCGCCGCGCGCGCATCGCGTAAGTCCTGCGACAACGCGCCGTCGAGGACGGCCGCGACCGCGGCGATGCCGTCGCGGTAATGCGCCACCACATCGGCAAGGCCCCTGGAAAGATCGACGTTGCGCAGAAACCAGACGATGCGATCGAGCAGCAGATCCTGCACCGCCGCATAGAGATCGAGCTGGAGTTTGCCGGGAACCTTATTGTCGAGGCTGTCGATTTCACCGTTCAGGGCCGTCATGCCGTAGCCGTCGCGCACGGCGGCAAAGGCCGCGGCGATCGAGGCCGGGGCGGCGCCGGTCTGATCGGAGATGCGCACGATCAGCGACGGACCGCCGCGGTTGATCATCGAATTGCCGAGATGAGTGGCGATGATTTCGCGGCGCAGCCGATGATGCTCGAGCGCATCGGGGAAACGCGCGCCGAGCGGCTTGGGAAAATAGCGGGCAAGCTCGCGGGCGAGATAGGGATCGTCCGGCACCGCGGATTCGAGCAAATCCTCGTAGAGCGTCAACTTGGCGTAGGCGAGCAGCACCGAGAGCTCCGGCCGCGTAAACGGCTCCGAGCGGCGGCGCCGCTCGGCGAGCTGCATGTCGTCGGGCAGAAATTCCACGGCGCGGTCGAGCAAGCCGCGCGCTTCCAGCGTCTGGATGAGGCGCTGCAGGAAACCGAAATCCTCCAGGCCGCGGCGCTGCGCGAGCGAAAGCGCCAGCGTCTGCAGGTAATTATTGCGCAGCACGAGCTGCGCGACTTCGTCGGTCATCTCGGCCAGAAGCGCGTTGCGCGCTTCCACCGTCAGGCGGCCGTCGCGCAACGGGATGCTCAGCGCGATTTTGATATTGACCTCCATGTCGGAGGTGTTCACGCCGGCTGAATTGTCGATGGCGTCGGTATTGAGCCGCACGCCGCCAAACGCCGCCTCGATGCGGCCGCGCTGGGTCATACCGAGATTGGCGCCTTCGCCGATCACCTTGCAGGTCAAATCGTTGCCGGCGATCCGGACGGTATCGTTGGCGCGGTCGCCGACCGCCTCGTCGGTCTCGTCCGAAGCGCGAACGTAAGTCCCAATGCCGCCGAAGAAAATCAGATCGACCGGGGCTTTGAGCACGGCGCGGATCAATTCCTGCGGCGTCAGGCGTTCGCCGACGCCGAACAGCTTCTGCGCTTGCCGCGAAAGCCTGATTTCCTTCGCGGTGCGCGGATAAACCCCGCCGCCTTCGGAGATCAGCGTCTTGTCGTAGTCCTGCCAGCTCGAGCGCGGCAGATCGAACAGGCGCCGCCGTTCGGCAAAGCTGCCTTCCGGATCGGGATCGGGATCGATGAAAATGTCGCGATGATCGAAGGCGGCGATGAGCTTGGTCGTCTTCTCGCGCAACAAGCCATTGCCGAACACGTCGCCCGACATGTCGCCGACGCCGACCACGGTAAACGGCGCGGTCGCGATGTCGACGTCCATTTCCTGAAAATGGCGCTTCACCGATTCCCAGGCGCCGCGGGCGGTGATGCCCATTTTCTTGTGGTCATAGCCGGCCGAGCCGCCCGAGGCGAAGGCGTCGCCGAGCCAGAAATCATGCGCCATCGCCAGCTCGTTGGCGATGTCGGAAAAGGTCGCCGTGCCCTTGTCGGCCGCCACCACGAGATAAGGATCGTCGCCGTCGTGGCGCACCACGTCGGGCGGCGGGATCACGCCGATCGTTCCGGTTCCGATATTGTCGGTGATGTCGAGCAGCGTCGAGATGAACATTTTGTAGGTGGCGATGCCTTCCGCCTGGATAGCCTCGCGCGGCCCGCCGGAGGGCAGAAATTTCGGCACGAAGCCGCCTTTGGCGCCGACCGGCACGATCACCGCGTTCTTGACGTTCTGCGCCTTGACCAGACCGAGGACCTCGGTGCGGAAGTCCTGCGGCCGGTCCGACCAACGAATGCCGCCACGCGCCACTTTGCCGAAGCGCAAATGCACGGCTTCGACCCGCGGCGAATAGACGAAAATTTCGTAGAGCGGCCGCGGCAGCGGCATCGCGTCGACTTTGCGGCTGGCGAACTTGATCGCGATCAGCTCTTTGACACGCCCATCGCGGCCGAGCTGATAAAAATTGGTGCGGATCGCCGCCCTGACCGCGTTGACGAAATGACGAAGGATACGGTCTTCGTCGAGGCTCTCGACCGACTGCAGTGCGGTTTCGATTGTGGCTGCGGCCGTAGCCTCGCGCGCCGCGCGATCATGCTGCGCTGGCGCCAAATGCGGATCGAAACGGGTTTGAAAGAGGCTCACGATCGCCGCGGCAATGCTTGGGTATTTGCGCAGCGTCGCCCACATGTAATCTTGCGAATAGGGCACGCGGATCTGGCGCAGAAAGCGCGAGAAAGTGCGGATCAAGGCGACGTCGCGCCAGCCCAAACCGGCTGTCAGCACCAGCGCGTTGTAGCCGTCACTCTCGGCCTTTTTTCCCATGACGACGAGAAAGCAGGCTTCCAGCCGTCGTTCGAGCGCAGCGAGGTCGATCGGCTGGCCGGATGCACTTTCGAGTTCCATGTCATGAAACCAAACCTCCGCGGCGTCAGCCGGCCGGATGTGGTAGGTGCGTTCGTCGAGGACCCGGAAACCCATGTTTTCCAGCACCGGCACGCGCTCCGAGAGCGAGATCGCCCGGTTGTGGCTGAACACTTTCAGTCCCACACGCGACGGCGCCGCGCCGCCGCCGCCCTGCCGGTAAAAATCGACGCCGAACGGCTGTTCCGGCGTGAGACCTTCGATGACGCGAATATCGCCGACCGCATCCGCCGAAGAATAGACTTCGCGGTAATCGATCGGGAACGCGTCGCGATAGCGCCCGAACAGCGCACGCCCGAGCACCGGGTCGTGACCCACCGCGAGCGCCTCACGCAGCGCATCGGTCCAACTGCGGACAATGGCCTCGACCCCGCGGTCGAGCGCCGCGCGATCCGGGTTTGCCGTCTCGCCGCCGGATCGCACGATAATGTAGTGCACCCGCACCAGCGGACCTTCGGCGAAGAAGGGGTAATAGGCGCTCAGTTGCCCGTTAAACGCCGCGACCAGATAATTGCCGATCGCCGCCCTGATCTGGCCGCCATAGCGATCGCGCGGAATGTAGACGAGAACCGATACGAAGCGGTCGAACCGATCGCGCCGCGGCAGTACCCGCACCCGCGGCCGTTCATCGAGCTGCAAGACGGCAAGCGCGAATTGATAGAGCGTGTCTTCGTCGATCTGGAACAGCTCGTCGCGCGGATAAGTTTCCAGCACATTGACCAGGGCTTTGCCGGAATGGCTCGACGGATCGAAGCCGGCGCGACGGACGATGCTGTCGGTCTTGCGACGCAGAAAGGGAATGGTGCGCGCCGGCCGCGTATAGGCGGTCGAGGTGAAGAGGCCGCAGAAGCGGTGTTCGCCGACGAGCCTGCCGGAGCGGTCGAACCGCTTGACGCCGATGTAATCGAGCGGGACGCGCCGGTGCACGGGAGAGCGCACGGTCGACTTGGTGATGATGAGGAGCTTCGGCTCCTCCAGGAAAGCGCGAATCTCGGGCGTCATGGTCAGCGGTTCGTTCCAGCGCTGCAGCGAGCCCGCCTCGCGCGACCGCAGAAGGCCGAGCCCGGTGGCGAAGTCCGGCTCAAGCACATCCCCGGCGGCGGTAAAGGTGAAGTCGCGCGCACCGAGGAAGGTGAAATTTTCCTCCGCGATCCATTCCAGAAACTGGATAGCCTCGGCGATTTCGTCGACCGGAAGCGGCGGCGGCGTCTCTCTGAGCTCGGCGATGACGCTGCGAATCCGCGCCAGCATGGGCTGCCAGTCGTGCACGCAGACGCGCACGTCGGCGAGCACGCCCTCGAGCGCCGCGAACGATTTCAGTGCGCTGCGCCGTATCGTCCGCGCCTCGATATGAAGATGGATGAAGCTTTCGCGCGAACCGCCGGCGGCGGGCGGCGCCGGCATAAATCCGGTCAGCCGCCGGCCGGATCGCGCTCGACCACAAACACCGGATGGACGAATAAACGGATATCGAGGCCGCGCTGATTGAGTTCGCCGACCACGGAATCGACCAGGAACGGCATATCGTCGTTGACGATCTCAAGCACGGCAATGTCCGGTGGCGCGGCGGCCGGCTCGAAGCGGAGCTTGGGCGCGCCGGCTGTGCGTTCGGCGAGGAACGCCCACGATTGCTCGGCGAAGCCGGCAAGCGCCGCGCCGCTGTAGCGATCGAGATCGTCCGGCACCGCCAGGCCGAACAACATTGGCGAGAAAGTCGGCGGGGATGTCGGGCCTGCGCTTCGCCAGCAAAGCCGCGGCCGCGTCGAGCAACGCCGCGCCGGTATGGCTGTCGTTGCTGCGGGGAATATCCTGGGCGTTCATGTTCCCCTATCTCGCTCGCAATCTGTGGGATATTACCGGCCAGCCGGACGTGCCGGCTAGCGCTCTGCGGCGCCATTTCGTGCACCTGATATAATCACGATCGCCGCGGCAGGAGCGGCTCAACGGAAATCCTCCTCATGGCCAAGCGCAGCAGCAAGACAGCGAGTTCCTCTACCAAAGCCCAACCCAGCGCGGCGGCGAGCGATGACACGACGATTACCGCGCTTAAGCTTCCGCCGGCGCCGCTTGTCGCCCGATATGGCGGCCTATTTCGCCAAATGCGAGGAAAAACTGGGCTTCGTGCCGAACGTGCTCAAGGCCTACGCCTTCGACATGGCCAAACTTTCGGCCTTTGTCGCCATGTATAACGATTTGATGCTGGCGCCGTCCGGCTTGAGCAAGCTCGAACGCGAGATGATCGCGGTCGCGGTCTCGGCGCATAACCGCTGCTATTATTGTTTGGTCGCCCATGGCGCCGCCGTGCGCCAGCTTTCCGGCGATCCGCCGCTCGGCGAATTGATGGCGATGAATTACCGCGCCGCGCGACTGTCGAAGCGGCAGCGCGCCATGCTCGATTTTGCCGTCAAGCTCACCGCCGAACCCTGGCTGGTTGAGGAAGCGGACCGCGAAGGCGTGCGCCGCGCCGGCTTTTCCGATCGCGACATCTGGGACATCGCCGCGGTCGCCGGCTTCTTCAACATGACGAACCGCGTGGCATCGGCAACCGACATGCGGCCGAACAGCGTCTATCACACGCAAAGCCGGTGACGGGCGCTTTAGGCGTGAATTGACAGGTCGCGGATCGAAGGTTGCTCGCCCGACAGCGGGTTCGCCGGGTCCCAGCCATAGCGCAGCGTCTCGAAACGCATCGCGCGGGCATCGAGCATGACGAGGCGGCCGACCAGATTTTCGCCGAAACCGACAATCTCGCGGATCACTTCAAGCGCCATCATCGAGCCGATCACGCCGGCGAGCGCGCCAAGGATGCCGGCCTCGGCGCAGGCCGGCACGGTGCCGGGCGGCGGCGGCTCGGGAAACAGGCAGCGGTAGGTTGGATTCGGCTTGCCATCGGCGCCGCGCTCATGAGCGCGGATCGTGGTGAGCGTGCCGTCGAAAGTGCCGAGCGCCGCCGTGACCAAGCGGCTTCTTGGCAAAATAGCAAGCATCCGAAACGAGATACCGCGTGGCGAAATTGTCGGAGCCGTCGGCGACGATGTCATAGCCGCCGATCAATTCGAGCGCGTTCTTTGCGGTCAGCCTGGTATTGTACTGCTTCACGGCGACATGCGGGTTGAGCCGCCGGATCATCGCCGCGGCGCTGTCGACCTTCGGCGCGCCGATGTCCGGCGTCGTGTGGATCACCTGCCGCTGTAAATTCGACAGCGCCACGACGTCGTCGTCGACCACGCCGAGCGTGCCGACGCCGGCGGCGGCCAGATAAAGCAGCACCGGCGCGCCGAGCCCGCCGGCGCCGACGACCAGGACGCGCGCGCGGCCGAGCGCGGCCTGGCCCGGCCCGCCTACTTCGCGCAACACGATGTGGCGCGCATAGCGCTCAAGCTCGTCGGCAGTCAGCATGCGGGGAATATAGTGGGTTCGAGCGGACCGCGCCGGGGCTATTTGTGCTCGAACTTCGGCGGCCGCTTTTCGATGAAGGCGGCCATGCCTTCCTTCTGGTCGCGCGTCGCGAACAGGGAATGGAAGACGCGGCGCTCGAAGCGTATCCCCTCGGCGAGCGAGGTCTCGAAGGCGCGGTTGACCGCCTCTTTCGCCGCCAGCACCGATGGCAGCGACATCGACGCGATCGTGTCCGCAATCTTGAGCGTCTCCTCGAGCAGGCTTTGCAGCGGCACGATGCGCGCGACCAGGCCGGAGCGCTCGGCTTCCTGGGCGTCCATCATGCGTCCGGTGAGGATCAGGTCCATCGCCTTGGCCTTGCCGACCGCGTGCGTCAGCCGCTGCGTGCCGCCGATGCCGGGGATGACGCCGAGCTTGATTTCCGGCTGACCGAACTTGGCATTGTCGGCGGCGATGATGAGATCGCATTGCAAGGCAAGCTCGCAGCCGCCGCCGAGCGCGAAGCCCGCGACCGCGGCGATCACCGGCTTGCGCACTTCGGCAACGCGGTGCCAGTTCGCGGCGAAGTCGCCGAGGAACACTTCGGTGAAGGCCTTGTCCGCCATCTCCTTGATATCGGCGCCGGCCGCAAACGCCTTGTCCGAACCGGTGATGACGATGCAGCCGATAGTGCCGTCGGCATCGAAACCGGCCATGGCATCGGCGAGCTCGCGCATCAGCGCGGCGTTGAGCGCATTGAGCACCTGCGGACGATTGAGCCGGACCAGACCGACCCGCCCTCGGGTCTCGACGATGATGGTGTCGTTGCTCATGGACGATTGTCTCCCCAGCTATTTCTGACACAGCGGACAATAAAACGTCGAGCGGCCGTTCTGCACGACGCGCTTGACGGTGCCGCTGCACGTCCTCTTGCTATCCTTCCCTGCTTGCGGGGGAGGGTAGGCAGGGGGGCACGGCTCGCCCTCGCGATCGTAAACGCGGAAATTATGCTGGAACATGCCGAGTTCGCCGTCGGTGCGCCGATGGTCGCGCAGCGACGAGCCGCCGCTCTCGATCGCCTCGTTGAGCACGGCCTTGATGGCCTCGACCAGCCGTTCGGCGCGCTCGTTCGGCTCGCCTTTCCTGCCGGCGATCGTCGACGCCATTCTCTTGGGTGAAAGTTGCGCGCGAAAGAGCGCTTCGCAGACATAGATGTTGCCAAGCCCGGCGACGATGCGCTGGTCCAAGAGCGCCGCCTTCAGACTGGTCTTTTTGCCTCGGCAGGCCCGCGCCAGCATGGCGGCATCGAATTCATTGCCGAGCGGCTCGGGGCCAAGCCTTTTCAACAGCGGCTCGTCGTCGAGCTTGGCTCGCGGCACGAGCTTCATCGAGCCGAAGCGCCGCGGATCGTTGAAGGTTACGGTAGCGCCGGACGACATGTGAAACACGACGTGGTCGTGCGCGATGTGCTTGTCGCGCTGATGATGATAGCGGCCGAGCTGACGGTCTTTTTCCTGGAAGATATGAAACGAGCCGGACATGCCGAGATGCATGACCAGCACATCGCCCGACGACAGATCGGCGAGCAGGTATTTGGCGCGCCGGCCGATACCGGTGACGGTTTTGCCCTTGAGCCGGCGCGCAAAATTCTCCGGCAACGGCCAGCGCAGATCGCTGCGGCGGACCTCGACCTTGATGAAGCGCTGGCCTTCCATGGCCGGCTGGAGGCCTCGACGCACGGTCTCGACTTCGGGAAGTTCAGGCATGACATTCCAACATCGGCGCGGCAATGTGGTTAATTTCAAACACATAGCGTCACTGAACGCGCCGCGCTATGGTTATGCGCTTAAGGGATCAACGATGACAGAGACCGTTCATTTCGGCGCCCGAGAGGTCCCTCTTGAGGACAAGCAGGGCCTCGTTGACGATGTATTTCACAGCGTGGCCCGCCGTTACGACCTGATGAACGATTTGATGTCGTTCGGGCTGCATCGGGCCTGGAAGGATGCGCTGGTTACCGCGGTCAATCCGCCGAAGACCCTGCCCTTCGCGCTGCTCGACATCGCCGGCGGCACCGGCGACGTCGCCTTCCGCGTGGTCGAGCGCGGCGGCCCGCAAGCTCGGGCGACGGTCTGCGATATCAATGCCGATATGTTAGAGGTCGGCCGCGAGCGCGCGGCGGCGCGCAAGCTCGACGCTGTCATCAATTTCACCGAAGCCAATGCCGAAGCCTTGCCGTTCGCCGACAAGAGCTTCGATGCAGTCACTATTGCATTCGGCATCCGCAATGTGCCGCGCATCGAACAGGCTCTGGCCGAGACCTATCGCGTGCTCAAGATCGGCGGCAAATTCGTCTGCCTGGAATTCTCCAGAGTCGATATGCCGGGCCTCGACCGGCTTTACGACCTTTATTCGTTCAACGTCATTCCGATGCTCGGCCGCATCGTTACCGGCGATGCCGAATCTTATCGTTATCTCGTGGAATCGATCCGCCGCTTTCCCGATCCACAACGCTTTGCCGCCATGCTAAAGGCGGCAGGCTTTGCGCGGGTATCGTTTCAATCGATGAGCGGCGGCATCGTGGCGCTGCATTCCGGCTGGCGTTTGTGATTTCCGCTCCTGCGCATCTGATCCGTCTTGGCCGCGCCGGCTTCGTGTTTGCCCGCGAGGGCGTGTTCGCCGCTGTCGATCCGGCGATGGTGCCCGCACCCGCGCGTCCACTGTTGCGCATCGCGCGATTGTTCGAGCGCCGCTCGACCGGGGCAGCGGAAACTCGCTTGTCAACGGCGCTCAGCCGGCTCGGGCCGGGCTACGTAAAGCTCGGCCAATTCCTGGCGACGCGGCCGGACGTGGTCGGCGCAGGCCTTGGCGCGCGATCTCGAACACTTGCAGGATCAAATGCCGCCGTTCCCGCAAGCCGAAGCCGAAGCCGCTGTGGCCGCCTCGTTCGGACGGCCGGTCGCTACGGTATTCGCAAGCTTCGGACCGCCGGTCGCAGCCGCCTCGATCGCGCAGGTGCATAGGGCGACGGTGGCCGCGGCGGGCGAGCCGCAGGCCGTTGCCGTGAAGGTGTTACGGCCGGGCGTCGAGCGGCGTTTTCACGCCGATCTCGCCGCTTTCACTTTTGCCGCGCAACACGCCGAAAATCTCTCCGCCGAGGCGCGCCGACTGCGGCTCGTTGAAGTCGTCGATACCTTGCGCCGGTCTGTCATGGTCGAAATGGATTTCCGCCTGGAGGCGGCGGCGCTTTCGGAAATGGCCGAAAACACCAAGGACGATCCGGATTTCCGCGTGCCGGCTGTCGACTGGGACCGCACCGCCAAGGGCGTACTGACGCTGGAATGGATCGACGCCACGCCGCTGTCGGATCGGGCGCGACTTTTGGCCAAAGGCTTCGACCTGCCGCAACTCGCTCGCGCCCTGATCCAGACCTTTCTCCGCCACGCGTTGCGCGACGGCTTTTTCCACGCCGACATGCATCCCGGCAATCTGTTCGTCGACGATGCCGGCCAGCTGATCGCGGTCGACTTCGGCATCATGGGCCGGCTCGGCGCCAAGGAACGATTGTTCCTGGCGGAAATCCTGCATGGCTTCATCACCCGGGATTATTACCGCACCGCTCAGGTTCATTTCGAGGCCGGCTACGTGCCGCCAAGCCATTCGATCGAGGAATTTGCCCAGGCCATCCGCGCCATCGGCGAGCCGATCCACAACCGCACCGCCGAAGATATTTCAATGGCGAATCTGCTCACGCTCTTGTTCGAGGTGACCGAGCTGTTCGACATGCGCACGCGGCCGGAACTGCTGCTGTTGCAGAAGACCATGGTCGTGGTCGAGGGCGTGGCGCGCTCGCTGGATCCCAAGCTCGACATGTGGAGAACCGCCGAGCCAGTGGTGCGCGAATGGATGGAACGCAATCTTGGCCCCGCCGGCAAGCTCGAAGGCGCCGCCCAAGGGATCGGCGAAATCGGACGCTTCCTCGGCAATGTACCGGAGCTGTTGGCGCACGGCGCCCGGGTGCTCGAACGGCTGGACGAGATCACCCGCGACGGCCTCCTGCTGCTATCGCCGCAAACCCTTGCCGAGATCAAGCGGGATGAAAAGCGCCTCGCGCGGTGGACCGTCGGCGCGCTCTGGGTCATCGCCGCCCTCCTGCTGTGGCTCGCGCTGACCCATTGATTGCAATGATTGCATTGCAATCACTGCGGCGGTAATGTCCTGATGTTACGTTGGGAAAAGCCAATGGCCAGCCTCACCGTCCGTCAACTCGACGACAAGCTCAAGACGCTGTTACGCCTGCGCGCCGCGCGCCATGGCCGCTCGATGGAAGACGAGGTGCGCGTCATTTTGCGGGGGGCAGCCGAAGACCCCGGCCGCGATACCCTCGAACGTTTCGAACCTCGCCCGCGGCCGGCGCAGAAAAAGTCGACGCCTCCTGCCGGCGGCCGACGCGTCTTGCTCATAATCGGCGGCGGCATTGCCGCTTATAAGTCGCTCGATCTCATTCGCCGCCTGCACGACCGTAACGCCAGCGTGCGTTGCGTTCTAACGACAGCCGCGCAGCACTTCGTTACGCCGCTCGCGGTCGGCGCGCTTGCCGGCGAGCGCGCCTATACCGACCTGTTCGATCCGCAGAGCGAATTCGACGTCGGCCACATTCGCCTCGCCCGCGATGCCGATCTGGTCGTTGTCGCGCCGGCGACCGCCGACCTGATCGCGAAAATGGCGGGCGGCCATGCCGACGATCTCGCCACCGCGGTGTTGCTGGCAACCGATCGGCCGATCCTGATCGCACCGGCGATGAACCCACACATGTGGGCGGCCAAGGCGACGCAGCGCAATCTGGCGCAGCTCGCCGCCGACGGCGTTCGCGTCGTCGGGCCGAATGCCGGCGCGATGGCCGAGCGCGATGAGACCGGGCTGGGCCGTATGGCCGAGCCGCTGGAAATCGTCGCCGCCGTCGAGGCGCTGCTGCACGGCGCCGGACCGCTGTCCGGCCGGCGCGTTCTGGTCACGTCCGGGCCGACCAGCGAGCCGATCGATCCGGTGCGCTTCATCGCCAATCGCTCGTCCGGCAAGCAGGGGCACGCCATCGCCGCTGCCGCTGCCGCCGCCGGCGCCGACGTGGTGCTGGTGAGCGGTCCGGTCAATGTGCCCGATCCGGCCGGCGTCGCCGTCGTCAAGGTCGAGACGGCGCGGCAAATGCTCGATGCGGTGGAGAAATCGCTGCCGGCCGACGCCGCTATATTCGCAGCTGCCGTCGCCGACTGGCGCAGTGCCGAACCGAGCGCGACCAAGATCAAGAAACAGCAAGGCCGCGCGCCGGTGCTCAAGCTGGTCGAGAACCCCGACATCCTGTCGACGATCGCGCATCGCAAATCCGGCCGGCCGCGGCTCGTCATTGGTTTTGCCGCCGAGACCGACCACATCATCGCCAATGCCAAGACCAAGCTCGCCAAAAAGGGTTGCGACTGGATCCTTGCCAACGATGTGTCGCCGGCGACCGGCGTCATGGGCGGTGACAGCAACACCATCCATTTGATCACGCCGTCCGGCGTCGAATCCTGGCCGCCGCAGACCAAAGATGACGTGGCGCGCATGCTCATCGCGCGAATTGCAGCCGAGCTTGCAGGAGACAAAAGGTGAGCACGGAACTGCGCATCATGCGCTTGCCGCACGGCGCAGACATGCCGTTACCGGCCTATCAAAGCGCGCACGCCGCCGGCCTCGATCTCCTCGCCGCGGTGGCGGCTGACGCCCCGCTCGAGATCGCACCCGGCGGCCGGGCCATGATCCCGACCGGCATCGCCATCGCCTTGCCGCCCGGCACCGAAGGCCAGATCCGGCCGCGCTCGGGATTGGCCATCCATCACGGCGTCACGGTGCTCAATGCGCCGGGAACTGTCGACGCCGACTACCGCGGGGAACTACAAGTTATCCTTGTCAATCACGGCAGCGAACCCATCGTAATAAAACGGGGAATGCGGATCGCACAGCTGGTAATCGCTCCGATACAACATGTAATTCTTGTTGAATCGACCGATTTAGACGTAACAGATCGTCAAACGCGAGGATTTGGCTCGACAGGAATGACGACAAATCTTGTGAGCGAGCACGACTAAACAGAAGATCAACTGGGGCCCGTGCGATTTGTAGGATATTGGCCCGGTGGGCGAACAATCTCCCCGCCCGCGCGTTTGTTCCTCTCGATGCCTCTGTTGCCTCGCAAAGGAGTTCTCGCTGTCGCCGCGGTTATCGATGTCGCGATGCAGCTGCATGGGCAGCCGATTTCCGCAAAGACCCTTGCCGCGCGTCACGGCCTGCCGCCGCGGCACCTGGAACCCGTTCTGCAAGCACTTGTCCGCTGCGGAATCTTGCGCGGCGTTCGCGGACCGCGCGGCGGTTACGAGCTTGCCCGCGACCGTAAACGCGTTACCGCCAATGACATTCTGCGCGCCGCCGGAACCGTCGAAGATAACGAGCTGCCCGATGCCGGCTCCGATCTTCTGCTCAAGGTCGTCCTGCCAGCCATGGCCAATGCCGAATCCGCGTTCGGCGTCGCGCTGTCGCGCATCAATGTGGACGATATGGCGCGTAATGCGCATGCTCTGAACAGGCCGGATCGAGTCGCCGCGCGGCCCTGACGGCAAGCGCTCCCACGTTCACGATCTGGACTCTTTCGGCGCGATTCCGCTTGAGAGTAAAGTCGTCCGATTCGCGGGGTCTCCCCCGAGCTTCCTTTGCCCCGCTTGCGGGCGAGGACAGGGCGGGGGCTGGCGAGATGGCGGCAGCCAGCAGAGGCGAAGGGGTATGCCGGACACGATCCGGACCGGCCGGAGCTATGCGCATCGGCGGCGCTCGCAGGGGATCGGCGGAATCCCTGGCGGCGATCGTCTCCATGGCATCATTGCCGGCCGCTGCGGCAG
Source organism: uncultured Alphaproteobacteria bacterium (assembly GCA_963714345.1). Classification (GTDB taxonomy): domain Bacteria; phylum Pseudomonadota; class Alphaproteobacteria; order Rhizobiales; family Xanthobacteraceae; genus BOG-931. The sequence goes on from CAVQOD010000009.1 coordinate 250,191, forward strand.
AGCAACCGGCGCTGGCGCTGCAGGAGCTCGTGCTCACCGCGCATCGCAGCATCGACCAGCACCAGATCGCGTTTCTCGCATTGGTCTTTGGCGTGGTGTTGTTTGCCGTCGTCACTGCGGTCATGCTGGTGCGTGCACGCACGCGCATGGCGCGATTGGAAGCTTGGTCGCGCGATGAGATCACTCGGCTGCGCGGCGAACTCGATCGCGCCAACGCGGTCATTCTTTCCGAACCGCAAGTGGTCGTGGATTGGCCGGCGGGTTCCGACGCGCCCGGCATCGAAGGCGATCTGGCGCCGTTGGGCGTATCCGCCTCGCATCGGGTGCTTGCCTTCGGCAGCTGGCTCGGCGCCGCCAAGGCGAGCGCCATGGAGCGCGCGGTGGAGGCGCTACGCGCGCGCGGCGAAGCGTTTTCGATGACGCTCACGACGCTCGCCGGTCACCCGGTCGAAGCCCAAGGCCGCGTCATCGCCGGCCGCGCGGTGCTGCGGCTGAAGGACGCCAACGGCATCAAGCGCGAGCTGGTCGATCTGGTCGGCCGTTACGAAAAGCAGTCGACCGAACTCGCCGCGCTGCGCGCGCTCGCCGAAAAACTGCCGTCGCCGGTGTGGACGCGCGACACCGCGGGACATCTCACCTTCGTCAACGCCGCTTACACGCGCGCCGTCGAAGGAAAGAGTCCGGCCGACGCCGTCGAACGCCGGCTGGAATTGCTTGATAGCGCCGCGCGCGAAAGCATCGCCCAGACGCGGACGGCCGGCGGCTATTATGCGGGCCGGCTGCGCGCCGTCGCCGCCGGCGAGCGGCGCAGCTTCGACGTACTCGATATTCGCACCGAGACCGGCAGCGCCGGCATCGGCATAGATGCGACCGAGGTGGAAACGCTGCACGGCGCGCTCAGCCGCCTTGCCGACGCGCATCGCCGGACACTTGACCAACTTTCGACCGGGGTCGCCATGTTCGGCGCCGACCACCGGCTGAACTTTTATAACGCCGCCTATCGCGCTCTGTGGGACCTCGACACCGGCTTCCTCGATCAAGGTCCCACCGATTCGGCGGTGATCGAGGTGTTACGCGCGGCCCGCAAGCTTCCGGAGGAACAGGACTTTCGGCAGTGGAAGACGCAGCTGCATGAGGCCTATCGCGCGCTCGAAGCCACCGAACATACCTGGCATTTGCCCGGCGGACGCACTTTGCGCGTCGTTACCACGCCCAATCCGGACGGGGGCGTCACCTATCTGTTCCACGACGTCACCGAGCGGCTCGATCTCGAGCGGCGTTTCGAGGAGCTGATCCGCGTTCAGGGCGAGACACTCGACAATCTCGCCGAAGGCGTTGCGGTGTTCGGCAGCGACGGCCGGGTGCGGCTGCACAACGCCGCCTTCGCCCGGATGTGGCGGCTGTCGCCGCAGCTGCTCGCCGAGCGTCCGCATATCGAAAGGATTACGGCGTTATGCCAGCCGCTGCACGGCGACGCGCCGGCCTGGCAGGCATTGCGCGACGTCATCACCGCGATTGACAGCCGCGAAACGATTCCCGGCCGGATCGAACGGCGTGACGGCAGCGTGGTCGACTGCACCACCGCGCCGCTGCCTGACGGCGCCACATTGGTCACGTTCCATGACGTGACCGATTCCGTCAACGTCGAGCGCGCGCTGCGCGAACGCAACGAAGCGCTCGAAGACGCCGACAAGATCAAGATCGATTTCGTTCATCACGTGTCCTACGAGTTGCGCTCGCCACTGACCAATATTATCGGTTTCGTCCACCTGCTCGGCGACCCGGCGACCGGATCGCTGGCGCAAAAGCAGCGCGAATATCTCGATTACATCACGGTATCGACCAATACCTTGCTGGCGCTGATCAACAACATTCTCGATCTGGCGACCATCGATGCCGGACGCATGCAGCTCAATCTCGGACCGGTCGATATCCTCGAAGCCATGGCGGCCGCCGCCGAAGGCGTACAGGATCGGCTGGTCAGCGCCGGCCTCGCATTGGACATCGGTGCGCCCGCCGACATCGGCAGCTTTATCGCCGACAAACTGCGCCTGCGGCAGATCCTCTTCAATCTGTTGGCCAACGCCGTGAGCTTTTCTCCCGGCGGCGCCACCGTCACATTGTCGGCCGCGCGCGGCGCCGACACGGTGGTCTTTTCGGTCACCGACGAGGGGCCCGGCATTCCGCCCGATGTGCTGGAAAAAGTATTCGACTGGTTCGAGACCAACTCGCTCGGCTCGCAACATCGCGGGCCGGGAATTGGGCTTTCCCTGGTCCGCTCCTTCGTTGAACTGCACGGTGGCACGGTGACGATCATTTCGGCTGTGGGACAAGGCACCACCGTGACATGTACATTCCCGCTTACGGAAACCGCCACGCTGACGGCAGCGGAGTAGCAATGGTTCTGACCACCCCCGGTGGTGCAAGCTTTACCGTGACATTGGCGAATGAAGAGGCGACGCGGCGGCTGGCGATCGACATCGCCGCCGCGCTCGAACCCGGCGACCTTGTCACCTTGTCGGGCGATCTGGGCGCCGGCAAAACCACTTTTGCGCGCGCGTTGATCCGCTACCTCGCCGACGACGACCGGGTCGAGGTACCGAGCCCGACCTTCACCTTTATGCAGAGCTACGAGCTGCCGCGCTTCGCCCTCGTTCATGCCGATCTCTACCGGGTTTCGGGAACGGCCGAACTTGCCGAACTGGGCTTCGACGATCTGCCCGAAGGCGCCGTGGTGGTGATGGAGTGGCCCGACCGCGCCGCGGGCTTTCTGCCGCCGGACCGCCTCGACATCGCGTTTACGCTGGTGCCTGGCGGCGGGCCCGAGATGCGCAATGCCCGCTGTGTCGGCTATGGCGGTTTCGCACCACGCGTCGAGCGCATCGCCCGGATCCGCGCCTTTCTCGACGAATCCGGATTCGGCGAAGCCCATCGCCTGCGGATGCAGGGCGACGCCTCGACGCAAATCTTCGAGCGGCTGACGCTGGACGATCGAAGCTTCGTCCTGATGAACGCGCCGCGGCGTCCCGACGGCCCGCCGGTACGCGACGGCAAACCCTATAGCGCCATCGCCCACCTCGCCGAGGACGTCGTGCCCTATATCGCGGTCGCGGCCGGCGTGCGCGAACTCGGTCTCTCGGCGCCGGCAATACTGCACGCCGATCTCGATCATGGCCTCATCGTCATGGAGGATTTCGGCAACGAGCGTATCGTCGACGGCGATCCGCCGGCGCCAATCGAGGAGCGCTACGCCATAGCCGTCGATCTTCTGGCCGCACTGCATCGCCGCGAATTGCCGGGCATGCTGCCGGTCACATCGGAGCTCGACTATCGCCTGCCCGCCTACGACATGGAGGCGTTCCTGATCGAGGCCGAGCTGCTGCTCGACTGGTACTTGATCGCCGCCGGAGCGCCCGCGGCAACGGCTGCGCGCGCCGCTTTCATTCGGCTGTGGCGCGAGGCGCTATTGCCGGCGATCGCCGCGCCGCCGACCTGGGTGTTGCGCGATTATCATTCGCCCAACCTGCTATGGCTGGCGCAGCAGGACGAGATCGCCCGGATCGGCCTTCTCGATTTCCAGGATGCCCTGATCGGTCCCGCCGCCTATGACGTCGCCTCGCTGTTGCAAGACGCGCGCGTCGATATCCCGGAAGCGATGGAAATGGCGTTGCTCGGCCGCTATGTGCGTTCCCGTCTCGGCGACGACCGGGAATTCGACACCGCCGGCTTCACGCGCGTCTATGCGACGCTGGCGGCGCAGCGCGCGACAAAAATCCTCGGCATATTTGCCCGACTGCACCGCCGCGACGGCAAGCCGCAATACCTGCGTCACATGCCCCGCTTATGGGGCTACCTGCAGCGCTCGCTGGCGCATCCGGCCTTGACTGCGCTCAAGATCTGGTACGCCACAAATGTGCCCGTTCCGGATGGGTTATGATACCGCGATTCGTGTGATGGCGGTCGCTGGGTGGGCAATGCGATGATGCCGAAAAGCGCGATAGTGCTGGCTGCGGGGCTCGGTACGCGCATGCGGCCGTATAACGGCCAAATCCCCAAGCCGCTGGTCACGGTCGGCGGCAAATCTCTGATCGATTATGGGCTCGACCGTCTTGCCGATGCGGGCGTCGAGCGCGCGGTGGTCAACGTCCACCACCTCGCCGAGGCGGTGGAGCGGCATCTCGCGCCGCGCCGGGAACCGCGCATCGTCATTTCCGACGAGCGCGGGGAACTGCTCGGCACCGGCGGCGGCATCGCCAAGGCGCTACCGCAACTGGGCGACGCGCCGTTCTTTCTGGTCAATTCGGACACGCTTTGGCTGGACGGCGTCAAACCTAATTTTGCGCGGCTCGCCGAAAACTTCGACGCGGAGGCGATGGACGCGCTCCTGCTCTTGGCGCCGACCGCCGGCAGCCTGGGCTATGACGGCCGCGGTGATTACGCCATGCTGGCTGACAGCCGGCTGCGCCGCCGCGGCGAGCAGGAGGTGGTGCCGTTCATCTACGCCGGCGCGGCAATCCTGGCGCCCGCGCTGTTCGCTGCGGCGCCCGCCGGCGCTTTTCCGCTGACGCTGCTGTTCGACCGCGCCGGCGAAAAAGGCCGGCTGTTCGGGCTGCGCCTCGAAGGCGTGTGGATGCATGTCGGCACGCCCGAAGCCGTCGCCGCGGCCGAAGCGGCGCTCGCCGCCATGGTTTAGAAGCGATAGCTTGGAATCTGATATTCGAACCAGATCGTTGTCCCCGCGACAGCGGCGATTAGATCACCGCCATGAACCCGCATGTCTTCACCATACCGGCGTCGGCGCCGTTTTTGCCGACGCTGATCGAGGCGTTGAACGCCGGCAGGCTCGGCTTCGCCGTTGCCGACGATCCGCTAGCGCTGGCCGCGGCAACGATTTACCTGCCGACGCGCCGCGCCTGCCGGCTGATGCGCGATGCTTTCCTCGACGCGCCTGAAGGCGACGCCGCCATCCTGCCGCGCATTGTTGCCCTCGGCGACATCGACGAGGACGAAATCGCATTCGCCGAACGCCGCGACCGGGGAGATCGCCGCCGAGGCGCTCGCGCTGCCGGAGGCGCTCGGCGGACTAGAACGGCGGCTGTTGCTCACGCGGCTTATCGCCAAGTGGGCTCAATCCCCAGAGCTTCACGGCGCGAGCGGCACGCCGCTAATCGCCCAGACACCGGCTGCGGCCTGCGCGCTCGCCGACGATCTTGCGCGGCTGATCGACGACATGACGACGCGCGGCGTGTCTTGGGACCGGCTCGACAATCTCGTGCCGGATCAGTTCGACGCCTATTGGCAGCTGACGCTGAAATTTCTGCAGATCGCGCGTGAGCAATGGCCGGAGATTTTGAAGGAACGCAATCACATTGAGGCCGTCGAACGGCGTGACAGCATTGATCAAGGCGGAAACCGCGCGGCTCGCGCGCAAGACCGACGGTCCGGTGATCGTCGCCGGCTCGACCGGTTCGATTCCGTCGACCGCCGAATTGATCGCGACAATAGCGCGGCTGCCGCATGGCGCGGTGGTGCTGCCGGGGCTCGATACCGATCTCGACGAAGCCTCCTGGCGGCTGATCGCCGGCGACGAGAAAAGAAATCGCGGCAGCGCCCGGCCATCCGCAATTCGCCATGCAGGCATTGCTCGCGCGGATCGGCATCACGCGCGACGCCGTCGTGACCTTGGCGCAGCCGCGCGGGCGCGAGCGGCTCATTTCGGAAGCGCTTCGGCCGGCCGCGGCGACCGATCTGTGGCGCGCAGAGGCCGCCGATCCGGGATTTGAAGCGCACGCCGGCGCACGCGCTCGAAACCATGAGCGTGATCGAAGCCGCGAACCCCGAGGAGGAAGCGCTCGCCATCGCGGTTGCGCTGCGTGAAGCGGTGCAGGACGACAAGACTGCCGCGCTGGTCACGCCGGACCGCGCGCTCGGCGCGCCGCGTGGTCGCCGCGCTGCGACGCTGGAACATCGCGGCAGAGGATTCCGGCGGCGATGCGCTCGCCGACACCCCGGCCGGAATCTTCGCCCGGCTTGCCGCCGCGGCCGCGCTCGACGGCACGCCGCCGGTGACGCTGCTCGCGCTGCTCAAGCATCCGCTCTTGCGGCTTGGCGAGCACATGCGCCGTCGCCACGCTGGAGCGCGCGATCCTGCGCGGCCCGCGGCCGCGCGCCGGCAGCGCCGGCCTTGCGCATGCGCTCAACGACGTTTCGCTCGCAGCTCGACAAATTTCGACGCAAGGAGAAGGGCGATCTGCATCCTTCCGATCCGCGCATCGATCTGACCGACAGCGAACTTGACGCCGCCGGCCGAACTCGTTGCGCGAGCTGCCGCGGCGCTGGCGCCGCTCGAAAGCATCGCCAGGCAATCGCATCCGCTGAGCGAGATTGCCGAGCGCCATCGCGAGGTGCTCGCGGCCTGTCACGACAGGACGGCGATGAAGTCGCGCTTTGCCGGCCCCGACGGCACAAAGCTCGCCGACGCGCTCGACGAACTCGCGACCAGCCAGCGGCCGCCGCGGACCTGCTCGTCGACACGTCCGACTATGTCGAACTGTTCTCCGCTGTGCATGGCCGGCCAGGTGGTGCGGCGGCCGCTGCGGCTCGGAATGCGCGTGCGAATCCTCGGGCCTGCTCGAAGCGCGCCTGACCGAAGCGATCGCGTCGTGCTCGGCGGCCTGGTCGAGGGCACCTGGCCGCCGGAAAGCCGAACCGATGCCTGGCTCAGCCGGCCGATGCGGCTAGCGCTCGGTCTCGATCTGCCCGAGCGCCGCATCGGCCTTTCCGCTCACGACTTCGCGCAACTGCTCGGCGCGCGCGAAGTGATCTGACTCACGCCGCCAAGATCGCCGGCGCGCCAACGGTGCCGTCGCGCTTCATCCAGCGGCTCGCCGCGGTCGCCGGAGCGCGCTGGCAGGCGGCGCTCGAGCGCGGCGAGACCTATCTCGACCTGGGCGCGCGAGCTCGACCGGCCGGAGACGGTCAACGCCGGCGCCGCAACCGGCGCCGAAGCCGCCGCGCGCGGCGCGGCCCGAAGGCCTTTCGGTGACCGAGATCGAAAACTGGCTGCGCGATCCCTATACGATCTACGCCAAGCACATTTTGCGTTTGACGCCGCTCGATGCGGTCGACATCCGCACCCGGCGCCGCGGAGCGCGGCTCGCTGATCCATGCCGCCATCGGCGACTTCACGCAAGCTTTCCGCCGCCGGCCTGCCAGCCGACCCGGTGCGCGAACTCATCGCGCTCGGACGAACGCATTTCGCCGCGCTCGACGATTTTCCCGAGGCGCGCGCATTCTGGTGGCCGCGTTTCGAACGCATCGCGCGCTGGTTCGCCGAATGGGAGGCTCGAGCGGCGGCCGGCAATCGCCGCACATCGCGGCCGAAATCCGCGGCGAGATCGATTCGCTTAACGGTGGCGCGTTCACGCTGAGCGGCATCGCCGACCGCATCGAGCGCCGCGCCGACGGCCGTTACGTCATCCTCGATTACAAGACCGGCTCGGCGCGCACCGAAAAGCAGGTGCGCACCGGGCTCGCGCCGCAGCTCACGCTGGAAGCCGCGATCCTGCGCCATGGCGGTTTCAGGATATTTCCTGCCGGCGCTTCGGTCGCCGAGATCGGCTATGTGATGCTCAAAGGCGGCGCACGGCCCGGCGAGTACGAAGCCGATCGATTTCAACGAAGGCACGCCGGACAGCCAGGCCGATCGCGCGCTGGAAAAGCTCGCCAGAACTCGCCCAGGCGCTTCGACAACGACAACGAGCCGTATCGCTCGCTCGTGCACCCGATGTGGACGACGCATTACGGCGACTACGACCATCTCGCGCGCGTCAAGGAATGGTCGAGCGACCGGCGGCGAGAATGACGACGCACATTTGCCGAGCGCGGGGCGGCCCATGAGAACGCCGAACGCCATTCCCGACACCGTGCGGCGGCAGCAAGAGCGAGGCGTCCGATCCCGAGGTTTCGGCCTGGGTCGCCGCCAATGCCGGCTCGGGCAAAACCCATGTGCTGGCGCAGCGCGTGATCAATCTGCTGCTCAAAGGCGTCGAGCCGGAAAAAATCCTCTGCATCACCTTCACCAAGGCGGCCGCCGCCAATATGGCGAAGCGCGTGTTCGACACGCTGGCGCAATGGACCACGCTCGACGACGCCGCGCTCGATAAAGCGATCCGCGAGCAAGTCGAGCATGACGCCCGGACGCCGCGCGGCGCGCGCTGGCGCGGCGGCTGTTCGCACGCGCGCTGGAAACGCCCGGCGGCCTTAAGGTGCAGACCATCCACGCCTTCTGCACGCAGCTGCTGCATCAGTTCCCGTTCGAGGCGAATGTCGCCGCCCGTTTCACCGTGCTCGACGAGGCCGAGCAAACGCAGCTGCTGGAACGGCTCACGCTCGACGTGCTGCTCGAGGGTGCCGCCGAACCGGACAGCCCGCTCGGCCGCGCGCTCACTACCGCCATGACCGCGGCCGCCGATCAGACGTTTCGCGACGTGGTGCGCGAAGCGATCGGCACGCGCGACGCGTCGTCGCAATGGGTGACGGAACGCCGGCAGTGTCGATGCCGCGATCGCGAATTTATCGCAGACGCTCGGCATCGATCGCGGCGCGACAATGTCGAGAGCGATCGAAGACGAAATGCTTTGCCGGCTCGGCCATCGCACCGTCGGAATGGCCGGCTATCGCCGCAATTCTGGCGCAGGGCGGCAAGAGCGATTGCGAGCAGGCGCGAGCGTTTCGGCAGCCTCGCGGCGTTGCCGTAGCTCGGACCGGCTCGAAACCTATCTCGAGATATTTTGCACGGGTACGCTCGCCCGCGCAAATCGATCGTCAACCAAGGCGATCACGGACACGGACCTGGTCGAGCGCCTGGCAGCGCGAGCAGCAGCGCTCTGCGCGCTGCTCGAGCGCCGGCGCGCCGTCGGTCTGCCGCGACCGCAGCGCGGCGATCCTGACCGTCGCCTATGACGTATTGACGCGCTATGCCAACGAGAAGGCAGCGCCGCGGCTTGCTCGATTACGACGATCTGATCGACAAGACGCTGGAACTGCTAACCCGCGACCGATGCGGCCTGGGTGCATTACAAGCTCGATCTCGGCATCGATCATGTGCTGGTCGACGAGGCGCAGGATACCAGCAGCAAGCAGTGGGACATCGTGCGCCGGCTGACCGCCGAGTTCACCGCCGGCGCCGGCGCGCGCAGCCGTGACGCGCACGATTTTCGCGGTCGGCGACGAAAAGCAGTCGATCTATTCGTTCCAGAACGCCGCGCCGAAGGAATTCGCGGAGATGCGCGCGCTATTTCAAGGCGCGCGCATGAGGACAGCGGACAGAAATTCATCGTCAGCAAATTCGAGCATTCGTTCCGTTCCGGCGAGAGCGTGCTCGGCGCGGTCGACGAGGTGTTCAAGCCCGCGAATGTCGCGCTGAGCGTCAGTCGGATAAGGACGGCTTTCCCGCCGCACATCGCCTTGCCCGAATGCTCCGCCCGGCGTGGTGGAAATCTGGGAGCCGGAGAAACCGGACGAGCGCCGCGGAGATCGAGGGCTGGGATGCGCCGTTCGATACCGTCAGCGAAACCAGTCCGCGGGTGAAGCTCGCCAAGCGCATCGCGCGCACGGTGGCGCAAGATGGATCGATCGGCGCGGCACCGGCGCGTTACGGCGACGTTCTGGTCCTGGTGCGCCAGCGCGGCGAACTGTTCGAGGCGATCATCCGCGCGCTGAAGAACGAGAACGTCGAGGTCGCCGGCGCCGACCGGCTGGTGCTCGACCGAGCATATCGCGGTCATGGACCTTATGGCGCTCGCCGACGCGCTGCTGCTGCCGGAGGACGATCTTGCGCTGGCGACCGTGTTGCGCAGCCCGCTGTTCGGTTTGAGGACGACGATCTGTTTGCGATCGCATGGAATCGCGGCCGGTCGTCGTTGCGCGACGGCGCTCGTGCGCAAGGCCGGCCGAGCGGCAATATTCGCTGCGGCCGCGGCGCTGCTCGAAAAACTGGCGCGGGATCGCGCGACGCAAGACGCCGTTTGCCTTCTACGCCGAGATTCTCGGCGCCGGCGGCGCGCGGCGGCGCTTTCTGGCGCGGCTCGGCACCGAAGCCAACGACGCGCTCGACGAATTTCTCAATCTCGCGCTCGAATATGAGCGGCGCGAGACGCCGTCGCTGCAGGGTTTCCTCGACCTGGCTGCGCGACGCGCGCGCCGAGGTCAAGCGCGACATGGAGATCGCGCGCGACGAAGTGCGCGTCATGACCGTGCACGGCGCCAAGGGTCTCGAAGCGCCGATCGTGATTCTCGCCGACACCATGACGCCGCCCGCCGGGCCCGCGGCCGCCGCGGCTGCTGCACGCTCGCGGACGGCGCGATGGTGTGGGCGGGCCGCAAGGACGACGATGCGCCGGCGTGTCGCGACCGCCCGGCAGCTGCGCTCAGCGAAGCCGAGCACGAATATCGCCGGCTCCTCTATGTCGCCATGACGCGCGCCGCCGATCTGTTGATCATCTGCGGCGCCGAAGGCCAGCGGAAGCGGCCGAAAGGCTGCTGGTACGACCTGATATGCGAGCGCGCTTGACCCGTTCCTGGTCGAGGAGACGAGAACGGCGCAGAAAAGTGCTGCGCTATCGCAAGAGCGGACGCGCGGCGTCCGTACGCCGCGAGCCGCCGCATTGTCGGCGATGAAAAAATGCTGCAGCAGCGAAGCTGCCGCTCTGGCTGCGGCAGCCCGCGCCCGGCTGCAGCGCCGGCGCCGCAGCCGCTATCGCCATCCTCGGCCTTTGACGAGAGAGATCGGCCGCGACCACCGCTGCGGCGCTACCGCCGCCGATCGGCAAAAGGCGCTTGAACGCGGCCGCGATCGTGCATCGGCTGATGCAGTCGTTGCCCGATATTCCGCCGGCGCGACGCAAGGACGCCGCCGAGCATTATCTTGCCAAGCGCCGCAAAGGATTTTTCATCCGCGGAGCAGACGCGAACTCGCGCAGCAAGTCGTCGCCATTCTCGATGCGCCCGACTTTGCCGAGCTGTTCGCCGCCGGGCAGCCGCGCCGAGGTGCCGATCGTCGGCCGCATCGCGCGCGCCGGACGGGCGCGTGCGTGCGCGTCTCCGGTCAGGTGGACCGCCTGGCGGTCACCGGCGATGCCGTCCTGATCGGCGACTATAAGACCGACCGGCCTGTGCCGAGCGGGCTCGACGAGGTGCCGGCGGCCTATGTTGCTCAGCTCGCGCTCTACCGCGCGGTGCTGGCGCGGCTTTATCCCGATAAAGCGGTGCGGGCGGCATTGATCTTCACCGCCGCTCCTGTGCTGATCGAAATACCGATCGACGCGCTGGAAGCGGAACTTGGCAAAATCCTAACGAACCGGCGGTAATCGTGGGCGTCACGCTGCGGTGAAGGTACCTTGACGCCCGAATGACCGGTTCATAGGTTCATCGCCCGGGCCGCCAATTCCCCCGAAAAGACGAGGTATGTCATGGTCGAGAAGACAACTGACGCAACGTTCGACATGGACGTGCTCAAGGCGAGCGGACCCGTGGTCGTCGATTTCTGGGCCGAATGGTGCGGCCCCTGCCGGATGATCGCACCGGCGCTCGAGGAAATTTCCAATTCGCTGAACGGCAAGGTCAAGATCGTCAAACTCAACGTCGACGAAAATCCAGGCACCGCGGCGAAATACGGCATCATGTCGATCCCGACACTGATGCTGTTCAAGGACGGCCAGCTTGCCTCGCGCCAAGTCGGCGCGCAGCCGAAGCAAAAGCTCGAGCAGTGGATCACCGCTTCGGTATGACGGCCTGACGCCATTCCGAATGTCGGAATGACGGCTTGGTAACGTTCCGTCGTGCGCGAGCTAGCTCGCGCGCCGCGCCGGGCGACCCGTCTGCCACATCTTTTCGAGATTGTAGAAGTCCCGCACTTCGGGACGAAAGACGTGGACGATGACGTCGCCGGCGTCGATCAGCACCCAGTCGCAATGCGGCGTGCCTTCGACGTGGGCGCGAACACCGGCTTTATGCAAATCCTCGACGACCCTGTCGGCCACCGATCCGACATGGCGCTGCGACCGGCCGGAGGACACGACCATATAGTCGCCGATTGAAGATTTATCCCGAAGATCGATGGTGAGGGTGTCCTCCGCCTTCATATCGTCGAGGCGGGCGAGGACCATGCGGAGGATCTCCTCGGCGTCAAGACGCATTCTGGAGACCGCTTCGGGCGCGCGACGTTCGGCCCGAGAGATTACAACTGTGGACAGGGTTGCTTATCCTTTCACTCCGAGTTTTCTCGATCGCAGTTTTCTCGATCGCAGTTTTTACGATTGCGCCTTACCGGCCCCAGCCACCAAATCCGGAGCCCACGCTGCCTAAGATAGTCACGGCCAGTTAACAGTTTCAACTACCTTGCTTTCAACGAACTGTCATTTACCCGGTTTCTTGGCCGGCTTGCGCAACCCGCGGGCTGCGCGCAGCGCCGTCGACGATAGCGGCGATTTGAGGCCGTGCAAGTAAATCCAGACCGGCGGCTTTCGGTCCGGCAGCGTCCTTGCCGCCAATTCCGGGATTCGCGCCCAACCCAGCGCCAGACCGGCGACTCCCGCCGTCGAGTAAAGGCTCGGACCGAGCCGATCGATCACCGCGATGGGAACCAGCGCGGCGATGTCGCGCCAGCGCTGCCAGCGATGAAAGTGGCGTAAATTATCGGCCCCCATGATCCAGACGAAGCGCACCCCCGGACAGCTCCGCACCAGATAACTGATAGTCCCATAGGTGTAGTTGGTGCCGAGATCGGCTTCGAAATCGCTGACGTCGATGCGCGGATGATGGGCAAGAGCGCGGGCCGCGGCAACGCGCTCGGCGAGCGGCGCCAGTCCGCGAATGTCCTTGAGCGGATTGCCGGGCGTGACCAGCCACCACAGCCGATCGAGACCGAGGCGATGCATCACCAGCAACGATGCCGCGCGGTGCGCCGCGTGTGGGGGATCGAATGTGCCGCCGAACAGGCCGATGCGCATGCCTCGCGCATGGGGCGGCAGAACAATGCTGCCGCGGCGGCCGGGCGTTACGGCAACCTGGCGCGCAGGAACAAGCTCCCAATTCATGGCTTTCAGAAACAGTCCCCCTCCCTACGCATCGCCCGCCATCCTTGCCGCACCGCTACGCGGCGAAGGCGGCGAATGATCATGGCCGCGTCTGTCCGCTGCCGCGTATGCGGTACTTGAAAGTCGTCAGCTGTTCGACGCCGACCGGACCGCGGGCGTGCAGTCGGCCGGTGGCGATGCCGATTTCGGCGCCAAAGCCAAACTCGCCGCCATCGGCGAATTGCGTCGACGCATTATGCAGCACGATTGCCGAATCCACTTCGCGCAAAAATTTCTCCGCCGCGCTCTTGTCTTCGGTGACGATCGCGTCGGTGTGATGCGAGCCGTACCGCTCGATATGCGCGATCGCGGCATCGACGCCCTCGACCACACCGGCGGTCAGAATGGCGTCGAGATATTCGGTGCTCCAATCGGCCTTGCTGGCCGGTTTCACCCGGCTGTCGACGGCCTGGACCGCAGCGTCGCCGCGAATCTCGCAACCGGCGTCCAGCAGCATGGTCACCAGCGGCTTGAGGAGCTTTGCCGCGCCGGCGCGATCGACGAGCAAGGTCTCAGCCGCCCCGCATACGCCGGTGCGGCGCATCTTGGCATTGAGCACGATCGATTTGGCCATGCCGAGCTTGGCCTTGCCGTCGACATAGACGTGGCACACCCCTTCGAGGTGAGCGAACACCGGCACGCGCGCCTCGGTCTGTACGCGGCTGACCAGATTTTTGCCGCCGCGCGGCACGATCACGTCGATGGCGCCGTCGAGTCCAGCCAGCATCATGCCGACCGCTTCGCGGTCGCGGGTCGGAACGAGGGTGATGGTCGCGGCGGGCAGCCCGGCTGCGACCAATCCTTCGACCAGCGCCGCGTGGATCGCGCGGCATGACCGGAAGCTCTCGGAGCCGCCGCGGAGGATCGCGGCATTGCCCGCTTTGAGGCAAAGCGCGCCGGCATCCGCGGTGACATTGGGCCGACTTTCATAGATGACGCCGACGACGCCAAGCGGAACCCGTACGCGCTCGATGCGCATGCCGTTCGGACGGCGCCATGACGCCATAACGGTGCCGACCGGATCCTTGAGCTTGCGGATCACATCGAGTCCGGCCGCCATCGCATCGACGCGTGCGGCATCGAGCGAAAGCCTATCGAGGAACGCCGCCGTCGCGCCGCCGGACTTCGCCTCTGCCCGATCTTCCGCATTGGCGGCGAGGATCGCAGCCTGCGAGCCGCGGATGGCCTTGGCCATCGCCGCCAATGCCTGGGTCCGTTGCGCCGCCGGAGCAAGCGCCACCACCCGCGCCGCTTTGCGCGCCTCGCGGCCGATCTCACGCATCGTGACCGCTAACGCGGCTTCGGCCTTCGCCGACCCTGCGACCGCCTTGAGCGGGGCGTTCATTGCGCCCTCATGGCATTGATCCGTCTTGCATTCGGGAACCTCCTACCATGTTCGGCCAAGTCCGGCGAGGCAGTCGGCAGGAGGCCGTTACGACGACCTGCCTGGGGGCCCGGGGGTGAATACCCACAGCAATCCACAGCATTCGTGGGCACGTCACAAATTTCGAGGAACCTGCACGAAATTGTCGGCGTTCCCCATTCCTATTCCGCAACTGAGAGGGTGTCATGCATTTGTCAGCTGGTCATAAGCCGAACCGCTTGCCCAAGCGGTTCCCGATCGGAACCACCTATGTGCTCGAGGGACGCGGCGGGGAACATGGCGATTTGCGCGTGTACTCGCGTTATGTGGTCCTGCCGGGCGGCCAGCGCTTCAATCTTGCCAGCGATTCCGGCGGCGATTTCGCCGGTCCGACGTCGCCTTGGGTGCGCAGCCGTAGGCGTAGCGGCAATGGAACTTCCAATAGGGGGAAGGCTGCCGCCAGAGCGAAGAAAATTATGGTCCAGGCCGGAACCCACCGCCAGCACCGCCGTTGACAGTCAAGCGCCGGGCGAAGCCCCCCAGCCCCTCACCCTCAATCACCCGGCGTCGAACCCCGGCCGCTTTAGCGGCCGGGGTTCATCTTTTCGCAATGCCCTCGCCTGCCCCTATTCCCGGCCGACGACCAGATTGTCGCGATGAACCATCTCGGCTCGGCCGGAAAAGCCGAGGATCGTATCGATATCCGCGGACGAGCGGCCTCTGATCTTTTGCGCATCCTCAGCGTCATAGGCGCATAGTCCGCGGCCGATTTCCGCGCCGTCCGGCCCGCGAATGATGACCGCGTCGCCGCGCGCAAAATCGCCTTCGATCCGGACCACTCCGACCGGGAGCAGGCTGTTGCCGCGGCGAAGCGCGGCAACGGCACCGGCATCGATGGTCAGCGTGCCCTTGGGCTCAAGCGAGCCGGCGATCCATTTCTTGCGCGCAGTCACCGGATTTCCCGCGGCAAGAAACCAGGTGCACCTCGCACCTTTGGCGATCGCGTCGAGCGGATGCTCGATGTGTCCCGAGGCGATCACCATGTGGGTGCCGGCGCCGGTAGCGATCTTGGCAGCTTCGAGCTTTGTCTGCATGCCGCCCCGCGACAAATCTGAGCCCGCGGCGCCGGCCATCGCTTCGATTTCGGGCGTAATGCGCTCGACGCGCGGTATATGTCGCGCCGACGAGGTCGTGCCGGGCGGAGCATCATAGAGGCCGTCGACATCGGACAGCAGAACGACCAGATCCGCGCTCACCATGGTAGCGACCCGCGCGGCCAGCCGGTCGTTGTCGCCGTAACGGATCTCGCTCGTTGCGACGGTATCGTTCTCGTTGATGACCGGCACCGCGCGCCATTCCAAGAGCCGGTCGATCGTCGAGCGGGCGTTGAGATAGCGCCGCCGCTCTTCGGTATCACCCAAAGTCACCAGGATCTGGCCGGCCGTGATGGCGTGGCGCGACAGCGCCTCGGTCCAAGTGCGCGCCAGCGCGATCTGGCCGACCGCCGCGGCGGCCTGGCTGTCCTCGAGCTCAAGCGGTCCTGCCGGCAATTTGAGCACCGTGCGCCCGAGCGCGATGGCGCCGGAAGAAACCACCAGCAGGTCGCGTTTGCCGCCATGCAGCACCGCGAGATCGGCGGCCAGCGAAGCGAGCCACGATTCGTTGAGCTTGCCGGCCTTGGCGTCGACCAAAAGCGAGGAGCCGACCTTCACAACGATGCGGCGAAAGTCGGCAAGCTGCGGGGTTTCCGTGGCCGTGTTCATGACAAGGCTTTTAGCGGGGGTTTTGCCGAGGCGGTAGCCGGGGCCCAGCAAGGCTCAGAAAGGCAGGCTCCGGCAAGGCTATAGTTCAGCTTCGCTCTGCAGCTGCGCCTTATTCTCAAGGCAATAATAACCGGACAGGCGACTGACCAATTTGCGCCGCTTCCAGTCATTGAGAATTCGGCTGACGTTCTCGCGAGCGATACCGGCCATGGCGGCGAGGTCGCTCTGACCGATCTTCTGGCGAATGACGATGCGGCCCGCACCGACGTCCTGGCCGAATTCCTGCGCCAGTTCAAGAAGCGTGCAAGCAACGCGGCCACGGAGCGGCAAAAAGCTGCCGGCCGCCAGCGCCGCGTCGGTCTCACGCAGCCGCGCGGCGATCAAGGTCACCAGCGATTTGTAAATTTCGGGATGCTTTTTGGCGAAGTCCTCGAAGGCGGCCCGGCTCAGGAAACTCAAAATGGCGGCGCGCACGGCCACGACCGTGGCCGAGCGCGGCAGCCCGTCGATGATCGAAAGCTCGCCGACAATGGCGCCCGGACCGAGAAACGCCAGAATTCGCTCCGTGCCGCCGCGCGACACCATGATGACCTTGAGAAGACCGTCTTCGACGCGATAACAGCCGTCGCCGGCATCGCCGGCCAGGAACAACACCTCGTCGGCATTGAGCTTTGCCGGTGTCGCGCTGGTGAAAAGGTTGGCCGAAAGATGTTCCGGCAAACCCGTCAGCAGACTCGGAGTGGGACGAGGAGGTGGCATGACGCCTGACGCCGCGCAGTGTTCGGGGCCAATTCTCGACCGGCCATAGAAACTGGCAAGGGAAACCGGCAAGGGAACATGGGACATATTTCGGATAAGGAAAAGCCCGCCCGGACTGCTTTGTTCGGGCGGGCCAGGCTGACCCTTTCCAGGGTCATCGGGGTGTATGGGGGACTAACCTCACCCCTTGGACGTCATGGTCATCGGGGGTGGTTGGGGACCGAGATAATGACCGATGACGACCGAGTAACCACCACACTAACGGCCCGTGCGGGGCGCGAAGTGACCGCGGTCACAGAACGGCGCATTCCAATAAGCCATTGAAAATAAATGTATTATGGCCCGGGTTGTGCAATCCGGCTAGTTTCTTGGCAACAACTCCGTCTTTAAGACTTCGGCGCCCGCACTTCGACCCCGGCACGGTGCTCGATCGGCTGCACGATGGTGGTGATATCTTTTTCCGGACCGATTTCGTCGCAGGTGAGCTTGAGCAACGCGGCGACCGCCTCGCACACTTCGATCGGCACGCCGAGCGCTTTGGCCTCGGACACGAATAAGTTCACGTCCTTCATCATCAGGCCCGCCGTGAATCCCTGATTGAATTTGCGCGGTATCACCACGTCGGGGAATTTTTGCTCGGTCGCGGTTGAGCGGCCGGAGCTGGCGTTGATGACGTCCACCATGACGCGTGGATCGAGACCGGCCTTTACGCCCACCACCATCGACTCCGACGTCGCAGCCATCGCGGCGGCCGACAGCACGTTGTTGCAAAGCTTCATCGTCTGCCCCGCGCCGGGCCGCTCGCCAATGTAAAAGAACTTGCCGATCACTTTGAGCGCCGGCTCGACCGCTTCGACCTCGGCGCGCGGGCCCGACGCCATCACCGCGACCGTGCCCTTTTCCGCGCCCTTGACGCCGCCCGACACCGGCGCATCGATCTGCACAATGTTTTTGTCCGCAAGCAATTTGAAAATCCGCTGCGCCATCACCGATCCGGTGGTCGAGAGATCGACGAAGCGGCGCACCCGCTTGCCTTCGATGACGCCGTCGGGACCGGTTGCGACCTTGAGCACGATGTCGGGCGTCGGCAGGCTGACCATCACCGTCTCGGCGGCGTCGGCAACCTCCTTCGGCGAACGCGCGGCCACGCCGCCGAGCGCGGCGAGATTGCCGATCGCTTCCTGACGCGTGTCATAAACGATGACCTTGTGGCCGGCCTCGACCAGGCGGCGCGCCATATGCGCACCCATATTGCCGAGACCGATAAAGCCGATGTCCATGGACGTCTCCTCTGTCACTTTGCATTTATTGTAGCCGCCGTGAATTCGGCGCGCACCTTCTCGGTATGCTCGCCCAGCCCCGGCACCGGGCCGTAGCGTCGCGACGCCGAGCTATGTTCGGCCGGCGCCGGATAAGAGACCGGCCCGCTCGGCGTGCCAACGGTGATGCGCCGCAAGTGCGGATGGCGCGCCAGATCGGCCGGTCCGTTGACGCGGGCGAAGGCGATATCGGCGGCGGCAAGCTCTTGCTCGAGCGCTTCCGCGTCGAGCGCGCCGAAGATTTTGGCGACTTTGCCGTCGGTTGCGGCGCGGCGTTTGACGCGTTCGACATTGGTGGCAAAGGCCGGATCGGCCGCGAGCGCGGCGTCATTCAAGACCTTTTCCGCCAGCACCCGCCATTCGCGGTCGCTTTGGATGGAAATGAGAATATCGACGCCGTCGCGGCTCTTGAACGCGCCGTAGGGCGAGATCGATGTATGAGCGAGACCCATGCGTTGCGGCGGTGCGCCGGCTTCCTGCTGCAGCAGCGGCACGGTCATCCAATCCGCCATGGCGTCGAACATCGATATCGACAGCGCGGCGCCTTCGCCGGTGCGTTGCCGCGCGATCAGGGCTTCGAGGATCGCCTGGTAGGCATTCATGCCCGAAGCGATGTCCACGACCGAAACGCCGACGCGCGACGGCTCCACCGTACCGGTAATCGAGGCAAGGCCGGATTCGGCCTGGATCAGCATATCGTAGGCCTTCCGCCCGGCATGCGGCCCACTGTCGCCGAAGCCGGAAATCGAGCAACAAATGAGGCGCGGATGCCGGCGCCGTAATTCGGCGATGTCGAAGCCGAGCTTGGCGACCGCGCCGGGCTTTAGATTCTGCACGAACACATCGGCTCGCGCGATCATCGCAGCAAGCAGCGCTTTGTCCTCGGGCTTGCCGAGATCGAGCACGACAGATTCCTTGCCACGGTTGAGCCAGACGAAATAGCTGCATTCACCGTGCACCAGATCGTCGTAGCCGCGCGCGAAGTCGCCTTCCGGCCGCTCGACCTTGATGACGCGCGCGCCGGCATCGGCGAGCCGGCACGTGCACATCGGCGCGGCCACCGCCTGCTCGAGCGAGACGACGAGGACCCCGGACAGCGGCAGCGAACTACTCAATACGACCTCGGCAGGCCGAGCACATGCTCGGCAATGTAGGACAGCACCATATTCGTCGAGATCGGCGCCACGGTATAAAGCCTGGTCTCGCGGAATTTGCGCTCGATATCGAATTCTTCGGCGAAGCCGAAGCCGCCGTGGGTCTGCACGCACATGTCGGCTGCCGCCCACGATGCCTCGGCGGCGAGGTGCTTGGCCATGTTCGCCTCGGCGCCGCAGTCCTTGGCGGCTTCGTAGAGCTCTGCCGCCTCGCGCACCATCAGCTCGGCGGCCCGCATGGCGATGTAAGCGCGCGCGATGGGAAACTGGACGCCCTGGTTCTGGCCGATCGGCCGGCCGAACACGACCCGCTCGCCGGCATAGGCCGTAGCCTTGCCGATAAACCATTTGGCGTCGCCGATACATTCGGCGGCGATCAGGATGCGCTCGGCATTCATGCCGGAGAGAATGTAGCGGAAGCCTTCGCCCTCCACGCCGATGAGATTGTCCGCCGGCACCCGCATATTCTCGAAGAACACTTCGGTCGTGGCGTGATTCATCATGGTGCGGATCGGACGGATGGTCAGGCCTTTGCCTTTGACGTCCCGCATATCGACGAGAAAAACGGAAAGGCCATCGGTGCGCTTCTTGGCCTGCTCGCGCGGCGCCGTTCGCGCCAGAAGAAGCATGAGATCCGAATGCTCCGCACGAGACGTCCAAATCTTCTGGCCGTTGACGACATAGCTTTCGTTGCCGTCACGCACGGCCATGGTGCGCAAGCTCAATGTGTCGGTGCCCGAGGTCGGCTCGGTGACGCCGAATGCTTGCAGCCGCAGCTCGCCGCGGGCAATTCCGGGCAGATAACGCCTTTTCTGTTCGGCGCTGCCGTGGCGGAGCAGCGTCCCCATCGTGTACATCTGCGCATGGCAGGCGGCGCCGTTGCAGCCGGAAGCCTGAATCTCCTCCATGATCGCGGCGGCCGCACTCATAGTGAGCCCGCTGCCGCCATATTCCTCGGGGATCAGCGCCGCGAGAAAGCCGGCCTTGGTCAAAGCGGCGACGAACTTTTCCGGATAAGAACGTTCGCGGTCGAGCGCGCGCCAATATTCGCCGGGAAAATCGGCGCACAGCGCGCGCACCGCCGCGCGGATCGGCGCGAGCTCGGCGTTATGCTCGTTCCGCGATTGGTCGTCAGCCATGGGTGTCCAAATTTGATCATCGCCCCCCAAGGGAGAGGAAGCAAGTCAGCGATTGCGGCGCCGCCGCTCACGATTCCTTCTGCAATCCGGGCGCTCTCGTCAAGCGCGTCGTTGTTCGGCATTTTCGAAGATCGCGTCGATTCTGTTGAGATTTCCTAGGCTTCAAAGAAAGCCAGCCCGGACATGCGAGATTCCACGGACCTTTATGTATTAGCTGCTTCATTCTTTGTTCATGGGCAACCACTATCTCGAATTGCATCCAAAATTTCTCACACGAATAGAGTTTTATGCAAGTTCATCTGATTAGACGCCTCAAACTTGCGATCAGGCGCTACCGCACCGCTCTACGGGATGGCTTTCTTCTACTGGCGCTGATGTCGGTCGCCACGCTGATTGCCTACCAATACGATATCTTTCCAAAAGCGCTTGGCGTGCCGACGCAAGCGCGCGTCATCGAACTCGACGAAGTCGTTGCTCTGGCCGGCCTTTTCTGCGCCGGACTTTTCGCGCTATCCTGGCGGCGCTTGCTGCGGGAAGTGGCGCGGCGGACCAGCGCCGAACACCGGGCGCGTGAGCTTGCGCTTCAGGATCCTCTGACTGGGCTTCCCAACCGCCGCCAGTTCGACCAGGAACTGAGAACCGCGATTGCCGGACCGCCTCGCACCGACGGGGCGCATGCCGTGTTTCTTCTCGACCTCGACAATTTCAAGCACGTCAACGACGTGTACGGCCATGGCGTTGGCGACGAGGTCCTCATCAATGTCGCCATGCGGTTGAATCGGGCAGTCCGCGAGGGCGATTTGGTCGTGCGGTTCGGTGGCGACGAATTCGCGATCCTCGCGCGTCAACTGGGCGGAGCGGAGGAGGCGACCAGCATCGCCCTGCGCGTAATCAGGGAATTTTACCACCCGATCACAGCCGGCACGACACGGCATCAAATCGGGGTGAGCATCGGCATCGCTCTCATTCCGCAGGATGGCGAGAGCCAGGTCGAAATCATGCGCAAGGCCGATATTGCCATGTACCGTGCCAAGGCCGAACCGGGCTCCGCCTCCCGGTTCTTTGAAGTCGAAATGGATGCGCGTATCCGCGAGCGAGATCTTATCGAGCGTGACCTCCCGGCTGCCATCAGCAACGGGGACGTGCAACCTTACTATCAACCCCTGATCGATCTGCGGACCAAACAAGTCGCCGGGTTCGAGGCGCTGGCCCGATGGACCCACCCAACACTCGGCAATGTCCCGCCTGATCGCTTTATTCCGGTTGCGGAAAGCTGCGGCCTACTCAGTGACATGACCGATCACCTGCTCCGCCGGGCCGCCTGCGCCGCCTGCCAGTGGCCAGAAGATGTTACTCTCTCCTTCAACATCTCGCCGTCGCAACTGAAGGACCGCACCTTGGGCCTTCGGATTCTCTCAATTCTCGGAGAAGCGGGCCTCTCCCCCCGCCGCCTCGAAATCGAGCTCACCGAATCGGCCCTTGTGCAGGACCTGGAGGGCGCGCAGCAAGTGCTTGGCGCATTGCGGGATGCGGGCGTGCGCATTGCCCTGGACGATTTCGGCACGGGCTATTCGAGCCTATATCATCTGCGCAATTTCAAGATCGACAAGGTCAAGATCGATCGCAGCTTCGTCGCTAACATCGAGCGCGACCCCAACGGGGCCGCGTTCGTGCGCGCCTTGCTGGGACTCAGCCACGGATTAGGGCTGACCGTCACAGCAGAAGGTGTCGAGCAATCAGCGCAGGCGGCGGCCCTGCTGGAGCAAGGTTGTGAGCAGGCGCAGGGTTACCTCTACGGCCGCGCGATGTCCGCTGCCGACGCGATCAATTTTGTGGCCATGCACGGCGCAGCGGCCGCTGAAACACTTGTTCACGTCGCATAGAATTCGAGTGAAATTGCTCTCCAGCGAGATTGCGTCCTCAAGTAAAGAATGGGCTGGAAACGGGTTACCTCAGCTCACTCGCAGCCGCACCTCGGCACGGCCGTTATTGACGGCGATGACGTCGCGCTCCACCACCCGGGAGCGAAAGCTCACGACTGCGCCGTCGCGCCACATCTCGGTGCGCAACGTC
The DNA here is from genome assembly GCA_963714345.1 of uncultured Alphaproteobacteria bacterium. GTDB lineage: Bacteria > Pseudomonadota > Alphaproteobacteria > Rhizobiales > Xanthobacteraceae > BOG-931. The sequence continues at coordinate 272,897 of CAVQOD010000009.1, forward strand.
TCACCGGGATAGACCGGCGCCGAAAACCGCGCGGCAAACGCCACGAGCTTGTTCGGATCGTACGCGCAAAAGGTTTTCAGAACCGCGCGCGCCGCGGTGCCGAAACTGCCGAGACCATGCATGATCGGGCGCGGATATCCGGCTTGTTTGGCAACGGCGGGGTCGGAGTGGATCGGATTGAGATCGCCGCTTAGCCGATAGATCAGCGCCGCTTCCGGCCGCGTGGCGAGATCGCAGACCGCATCGGGCGGACGCGCCGGCAGCTCGTGCGGCGCCGGCGCTTGGCGCGGCGGACCGCCGAAGCCGCCATCGCCCCTGCAAAACATCGTATGCGTCACCGTCGCGATCGGTTCGCCGGTCGCCTTATCGGCAATCTTACGCTCGGAAAGAACAAGCGTCCCCTTGCCGGCGCCCTTGTCGATCACCTCGACGATGCGTTGCCGGCCGATCACGATTCCCGCTCCGGCGAGCGGCCGGTGCAAGATGATGCCCTGCTCGCCGTTGACGACCTTGACCCAGTCGATGCCGGTGTCGCGGTTACGCGCCCAAAAGCCGGGGTGGCCGAGCACGGTGCCCATGGTCGGCAGCACTTTGAGATTTTTTTCGTAGACAAAAGGCAGCTCGTCCTCGTTCATCGGATCGTGACCGAAGCCGATACCGAGCGCGTAGAGGATGCAGTCTTTCGCGTCGTAAGTTTGCTCCCTGGGCGGAATGTCGAGCGCCATCAGTTTGTCGTAGACGATCGCCATCACACCGGGTCCCAGGAAAACACGTCGCTCGAACGGTCGAGCGGGGTGAACGAGGCGGCGAACGCACCCTTGAGCTGCGCATCGAGCTTTTCCGGCGTCCAGCCGTCGGAGCGGTGCAGCGTGCGGATCGGACGCGTCTGATTGAACAGATAAATCTCGTTGTTGCGCACCGAAAAAATCTGGCCGCTGATGCCGAAGGCGCGATCGGAGCCGAGATAGACGGCGAGCGGCGCGATTTTCTCCGGCGTCATCGCACGGAAGGCCGCGACGCGCGCTTTTTCCACCTCGGTCTCGGCCGGGATCGAATCGATCATCCGGGTCCAGGCAAACGGCGCGATGCAGTTCGAGCGCACGTCAAAGCGCGCCATGTCGAGCGCAATGCCGCGCGACAGGCCGACGATACCCATCTTTGCCGCCATGTAATTGGCCTGCCCGAAATTGCCGACCAGCCCGGAGGTCGAGGTCATGTGCACGAAACTGCCGGAATTCTGTTCCCGAAAATGCGTGGCGCAGGCACGGCTCATGGCGAAGCTGCCGTGCAAATGCACGTCGATCACGTCCGACCAGTCCGACCAGCTCATGCGGTGGAAAATGCGGTCGCGCAAAATGCCGGCGTTATTGACGAGGATATCGACGCGACCGAACGCGTCGAGCGCGGCCTGGACGATTTTTTCCGCATTGCCGGGCGCACTGATCGAGAGCGTCGAGGCGATCGCTTCGCCGCCGGCTTGCTTGATCTCATCGACCACGGCCTGCGCCGGCCCGGCGTCGGCGCCGCCGCCGTCGAGGCTCGCGCCGATATCGCAAACCACGACGCGGGCGCCCTCCCGCGCCATCAGAAGCGCAATGCCGCGCCCGATGCCGCGGCCCGCCCCGGTGACGATGGCGACCTTGCCGGCAACGATATTCGGCATCCGCCTATGCCCCCCAAACTTCGCGCGCGACCTTGCCGATCATCGTAAGCTTGGCCCATTGTTCGTCTTCGGCAAGGATATTGCCCTCCTCGGTCGAGGCAAATCCGCATTGCGGCGACAGGCAGAGCTGCTCAAGGCTGGTGAACTTGGCGGCTTCTTCGATGCGGCGTTTGAGTGTATCGCCGGATTCGAGCTTGCCGGTTTTTGTCGTCACCAGGCCGAGCACGGCGAGGCGATCCTTGTGCAGGCGCCGCAGCGGTTCGAAGCCGCCCGCGCGCGCGGTGTCGTATTCCATGAAATAGCCATGCACCTTGATGCGGTCGAACAGCACTTCTTGCATCGCGTCATAGCCGCCCGAGCCCATGAAGGTCGATTTGTAGTTGCCGCGGCACAGATGCATCGTCACCGTCATATCGGGTGGAATATCGGAAATCGCGGTGTTGATGAGGTCGCCGTAGATGGTGCCGAGCGCATCGGGATCGTCGCCGCGGTCTTTCATCTGCTGACGGTAGTGCGGATCGCACAGCATGGCGATAAAGACCTCGTCGAGCTGCAGATAACGGCAGCCGGCGTCGGCGAAGGCGCGCACCGCTTTCTTGTAAGCCTGGCCGAGATCGGCAAAGAACGTATCAAGCGTCGAATAAATCGACTTGTCGATCGGCGTCGGGCTGGGGCGGCCGTAAAGCGCCGACGGCGCCGGAATGGTCATTTTCGGCGTTCGCGTCGTGTTGGCCTTGAGGAATTTGAAATGGTCGATCATCGGATGACCGGTAAAACCGATCTTGCCGGTGACCTTCACGCCTTCGTTTCGCGTGGTGACGGCGGCAAACGCGATGCCGGTATCCATGACGTGCTTTTCGACGCCGTCGAGACCCCATAAGAAATCGAGATGCCACCATGAGCGGCGGAATTCGCCGTCGGTAATGGATTGCAACCCGACCGCTTCCTGTTTCCCGATGACATCCGCGATCGCGCGATCCTCGACCGCCTTGAGGGCTGCGGCGTCAATGTCGCCTTTGGCGAATTTCTCGCGTGCGGCTTTGAGCTCGGCCGGCCGTAACAGACTGCCGACGTGATCGGCGCGGAACGGCGGCTTGGTTCGTTGAACTCATCGCTTACCCCAAACCTCGCTCGCGATTTCGACAATCATCCGCAATTTCGCCCATTCCTCGTCCTCGGCCAGCACGTTGCCCTCCTCGGTCGAGGCAAAGCCGCATTGCGGCGACAGGCAAAGCTGATCGAGGTCGACGAATTTCGCCGCTTCCTCGATGCGGCGCTTGATGGCGTCCTTCTTTTCCAGCGTGCCGGTTTTGCTGGTGACAAGCCCAAGCACCACGGCCTTGCCCTTCGGCACAAAGCGCAACGGCTCAAACCCGCCGGCGCGTTCGGAGTCGTATTCCATGAAATAGCCGTGAACGTTGATCGTATTGAAGAGAATTTCCGCCACCGGCTCGTAGCCGCCCGACGCCACGAAGTTCGAACGAAAATTGCCGCGGCACAGATGCATGGTGATGGCCATGTCGGGCGGGATGTCGGAAATCGCGGCGTTGATCATGTCGGCATAAGTGGCGGGCAGCGTATCCGGGTTCTCGCCGCGGTCGACGATCAATTTGCGCAGCGACGGATCGCATAAATAAGTGAGGTTGACTTCGTCGAGCTGCAAATACCGGCAGCCCGCATCGGCAAAGGCGTTCACAACCTTGCTATAGGACTGCCCAAGATCGCGATAAAAATCGTCCATCGACGGATAGATCGATTCCGGAACGGCGTCGCGGCCATAGCGGAAATGCAGCGACGACGGCGACGGGATCGTCATTTTCGGCGTCTGTTTGGCGTGCGCCTGCAAAAACTTGAAATGCTCGATCATCGGATGAGGCTTGTAGCCTCCGAGCTTGCCGACGACGCGCAACAGCAGCGGCCGGGGTTGTGGTCCGCTCGCCGAAAAGCTTGATTTTGCGCTCGCCGACATATGACTCGACGTTATCGAGCTGTTCGAGAAAATCCGTGTTCCAGGAAATGCGCCGGTATTCGCCATCGGTGATCGATTTGAGGCCTGACCGCTTCTTGTTTCTTGATCACGCCCTCGATTTCACGATCTTCGATCGCCTTGAACGCTTCAGCGCCGATTTCGCCGCGCGCCCGCTTTTCCCGCGCCGCCTTAAGCGCGCCGTGCGCAACAGGCTGCCGACATGATCGGCGCGGAACGGCGGTTTGGTTCGTTGCATTATCAACCCCACACTTCATTGGCGATTTCCACGATCATCTTGAGCTTGGCCCATTGCTCGCCCTCGGACAGAACGTTGCCCTCTTCGGTCGAAGCAAAGCCGCATTGCGGCGACAGGCAAAGCTGATCGAGCGCGACGTATTTGGCCGCTTCGTCGATGCGGCGCTTGATATCGTCTTTTCCCTCCAGCACGCCGCTTTTGGAGGTGACGAGGCCGAGCACGATCTGTTTCTTACCCTTGGGGAAGAAGCGAAGCGGCTCGAACCCGCCGGCTCGCTCGGAATCGTATTCGAGAAAATAACCGTCGAGGCCGGTATTGCCGAGAAGTTGTTCCGCGACGAACTCATAGCCGCCCGAAGCAATAAAGGTCGAGCGGAAATTGCCGCGGCACGAATGCATGGTGATCGCCATATCGGCGGGCTTGCCTTCGAGCGCGGCGTTGGTGAGACGCGCATAGCGCTTCGGCAGCGCATCTGGATCGTCGCCGCGGGTTTTTGATTGGGCGCGCTCGTTCGGGTCGCACACCATGGACCAGGCCGTATCGTCGAGCTGCAGGTAGCGGCACCCGGCATCGTAAAACGCGCGGATGGCGCCGCGATAGGCCTTGGCGAGGTCGTCGAAAAACGGCTCCAACTCGGGATAGACCTCGCTACTGATCGCGGCGCGGCCCTGCCTGAAATGGAATGTGGACGGCGCCGGAATTGTCATCTTTGGCACGACGCGCGTATGCGCCTTTAGAAATTTGAAGTGCTCGAGCATCGGATGCCTGGAAAAGCCGATCTTGCCGTCAATCTTGATGGCTTCCGCCTTGGTCTGCACGCCGCGAAACTGGATGCCGCGGTCGGTTGTGTAAAATGTCACCCCGTCAAGGCCGCGAAAAAAATCGAAATGCCACCAAGAGCGGCGAAATTCGCCGTCGGTGGCGAGCTTCAGCCCGATCTCTTCCTGCTTCTTGATCACCTTTTCGATCTCGCGATCTTCGACCGCCCGCAATTCGTCCGCGGAAATCTCGTTGCGTTCGCGTTTGACGCGCGCTTCCTTCAGCGCGGCCGGTCGCAGCAGGCTGCCGACATGGTCGGCGCGAAATGGCGGCGTGGTCCGTTGCATCGAGATCCTCCCCGATTTGTTTTTATAGCGGAAACGCTGGGTGTCGCTTCCGGCTATGGCTGCCTTCCGACGCACGTTACAGTGGGCAAACGCAACGTGGGCAGCGCCAAAATCGATTTAGCAATGCCGGCGCGCAAGTGTAAATGCCGTTGCGTGCGCAACGATCGGCACAGACACTCGCCGGGCGCATGACGCGCCCTCAAGGAGACTGGAGAATGTATCCCACGCTGCGGCTTTACGAGGACGTGTTGGCAAGCGACGCCGAGGTATCCTGGGCGGCCCTGCCGCGCATGATTTTCGTCGTCCATGGCACGGTCGCCGTCGCGGATCGTACGCTGCACGATGAAGAAACGCTCGGCAGCGAAGGGGCGGTCTCGGTCAAGGCGGCGAGCACCGGCGCGACGCTGTGGCGCTGGGAGCTTGTGCCGGACGCCGCTCCCGGCGGCGGCAATGCGGCCCGCGGCGTCGTCTCCAGGGAAAAACTGGCGGCGCGACTTGAGACGGCGCCGAAGGGCGCGCTTCTGCTGCGCGGCGACAGCGTTGCCTTTCCGCCGGGCGGCTGCGCGTATCTGCATCGGCACCAAGGACCGGGCATCCGCTGCGTGATCGAAGGCGGCATCCGTATCGACACCCATGGCCGTTCCACGTCATACGGTCCCGGCGGGGCATGGTACGAAACCGGGCCGGACGGCGTTTTCGCGCAAGCCGCGGACCGCCCAACGCGGTTCATTCGCGTGATGATTTTGCCGCGCGCTTATTTGGGGAAAAGCTCGATCGAATATCTCAATGAAGCGGACAAGACCAAGCCGAGGTCGCAATCCTATAAGATCTACGTCGACATGCCGCTGACAGCGGACGCGGTAGGTTGAAATCTCGGCCGTCATAAGAAAGCTCATGCGTATCGTCATCGCCGCCGTCGGTCGGCTGAAACAAGGCTCCGAGCGCGACCTCGCTGCAGCCTATCGCAAGCGCGCCGAAGCGATCGGCCGCGCTTTCGGCCTTCGTGAAATCGAAGTCGTCGAGATTCGCGAAAGCCGCGCGCACGATGCCGAACGCAGACGCGTCGAGGAATCAATCGCGATCGCCAATGTCATCCCTGAGCAGGCAATCCTTGTCATCCTCGACGAGCGAGGCGACAACCTCGACAGCGCGACGCTGTCGACCACGTTGCGCAAGTGGCGCGAGGAGGGCCGCTCCGCCGTTTGTTTCGTGATCGGCGGCGCCGACGGGCTAGCGCAAGCCTTGCGCGATCGCGCCAAGCTCAAGCTGGCATTCGGTGCGGCGACCTGGCCACACCAGCTGGTGCGCATCATGCTGCTTGAGCAGCTTTACCGCGTCGGTACGATCCTTGCCGGACACCCTTATCACCGGGCTTGAACCCGACCGGAAATTCGCCATGGAAGCGCCTGGTGTTCGCGCCTCACCGAATTGTGACGGCCTGAAGCTGCCAATGTCTTATTCCGGTCTCACGCTGGCCCGTTTTGTGCTGTTTCTCTTGCGTTTCCGAGGTCGCCGCCTAACCTTGAACCCGATGATTCTCCGACGGTCGAGCCGCACCGATCCGCGCTTTGTGCTCGGCTCGGCTTTGGCATTCGTGCTCCCGCTAGGCGCGGACCTAAGCGCCAGCTGCGCCGCATTGGCCCAGACGCCGGCAAGTGTGGCTCCTGCGGACACACCCGCGGCGCAAAACCCGCCGGTTCCGCCCACGGCTACGGCTCCTGAGGGCGCTGCGTCCCAGGCGGGCGCCGTGGATGCACTCAAGCAGCATGACAAGGACCTCGACGCGGCGCTCGCCCGCCAACGCAATTCGGTGGCGAGCCAGGCCAAGCTGCAGATGGAGATCGAGGCGTTGGGCCTGGACCGGCGCAAATTTAATCAGGACCTCATCGGCACCGCTGCCAGGGTCCGGGACGTCGAAGCCAATATTGACGCCACGCGCACACGCCTTGCGCCGCTCGATGAGCAGGAAAAACTGCTGCGTCAATCGCTTAATGAGCGCCGTGACGTGATTGTCGAAATTCTCGTGGCTTTGCAGCGTATTGGTCGGCAACCGCCGCCTGCGCTCATGGTGCGGCCGGAGGACGCGCTCAAAGCGGTGCGCACGGCCATCACGCTTGGCGCCGTGCTGCCCGAAATGCGCGCGCAGGCGGACGCGTTGGCCGGCGATTTGTCGGATCTGGTGCGCGTGCGCCAACAAATCGTGGACGAAAGCAGCCGCCTGTCCGGGGACCTCGATCTGCTCGGACACGAGCAGCTTCGGCTGACGCTTCTGATCGACCAACGGCAGAGGAATGAGGCCTCCGCGGAGCAGGCGCTCAACGCCGAGCGGCAACGTGCGGCGGGCCTCGCGCGCCAGGTCGATTCAATCAAGGATTTGCTTGCCAAGCTTGAAGCCGGTCTCGATCCGGCCACCCGGGCGGCGCGCGACGCCGCCCGCACCATTGCCAACGATGCGATACAGCCGCAACTCGCAGCCTTGGGCGACCCCGGCCGCTTGGCCCCGGCGGTTGCCTTCGCCGCTATGCGCGGGCACCTGCATTTGCCGGTCAATGGCGTGCCAATCCGTGCATTCGGCGGATCCGACGGTGTTGGCGGCACCCAAAAAGGCCTTTCCATCGGTGCCCAGCCGGGGGCCGAGATTACCGCCCCATGCGACGGTTGGGTTGTTTACGCCGGACCGTTTCGAAGCTATGGGCAACTCTTGATCCTCAATGCCGGCGGCGGGTATCATGTCCTGTTAGCGGGGATGGATCGGATTTCTGTCGATCTCGGACAGTTCGTGTTAACCGGCGAGCCGGTAGCGATGATGGGCGACGCATCGCAAGCAGCGGCAGCCGTCACGACCGGGCCCAAGCAGCCCGTACTCTATGTGGAGTTCCGCAAGGACGGCACTCCCATCGACCCCAGCCCCTGGTGGGCGACAAACGAAGGCGAAAAGGTTCGCGGATGATGCGCAAAACTTATCTGGTTATCCTCGGTGCAGTGGCCGGCGCCGCGGTAGCACTGCTGGTCACTCAGCCACACGGCATGTTGTTCGGCTCGGCCGCAAGCGCGGCCGCCTCAAGCACCTATCAGCAGCTTGACCTGTTCGGCGACGTCTTTGAGCGCGTCCGCGCCGACTACGTCGAGAAGCCCGACGACAAGCAGCTCGTCGAATCGGCGATCAACGGCATGTTGTCGGGGCTCGATCCGCATTCGAGCTACATGGATCCGAAAAGCTTCCGCGACATGCAAGTGCAGACCCGCGGCGAGTTCGGCGGCCTCGGCATCGAGGTCACCATGGAGGACGGCCTGGTGAAGGTGGTGGCGCCAATCGACGATACGCCCGCGGCCAAGGCCGGCGTTATGGCCAATGACATCATCACCAAGCTCGACGACGAGGCGGTGCAGGGCCTGACTCTCAATCAAGCCGTCGACAAAATGCGCGGCCCGGTGAATTCCAAGATCAAGCTCACCATCATGCGCAAGGGCGCCGACAAGCCGATCGATTTGACGATCGTGCGCGACATCATCCGCGTGAAATCGGTGCGCTCGCACGCCGAAGGCGATGACGTCGGCTATATCCGCATCACGCAGTTCAACGAGCAGACCACCGATGGGCTGAAGCAGGCGATCAACGATCTCAACAGCCAGCTCGGCGCCGACAAGATCAAAGGCTACATCGTCGATCTGCGGAACAATCCCGGCGGCCTCCTCGATCAGGCGATTTCGGTGTCCGATACTTTCCTCGACAAGGGCGAGATCGTATCGACGCGCGGTCGCAATCCCGAGGAAACGCAGCGCTTTAATGCACGTCCGGGCGACATGACCAAGGGCAAGCCGGTGATTGTGCTGATCAACGGCGGCTCGGCTTCGGCGTCGGAGATCGTCGCCGGCGCCTTGCAGGACCATAAACGGGCGACGCTGATCGGTACGCGTTCATTCGGCAAGGGATCGGTGCAGACCATCATCCCGCTCGGCGCCGGCAATGGCGCGCTGCGGCTGACCACCGCGCGTTACTACACGCCGTCGGGCCGTTCGATCCAAGCGCAGGGCATCAAGCCTGATATCGAGGTGACGCAGGACGTGCCGGCCAGCTTAAAGGGCGAAACCGATTCCGAGGGTGAAGCCTCGTTACGCGGTCACCTTGCGGCGACGGGCGCCGAAAAGTCGGGATCACAGTCCTACGTGCCGCCGGACGAGAAAGACGACAAGGCGATCCACATGGCGCTCGATCTGCTGCGCGGCACGGCAAGCAACGCCGCATTCCCGCCAAATCCGAAGGCTTCAGTCCCCAATTAAGGGGAAGCACTTAGGCTGGATTGAAGTTCGGGGCGGTCACAGACCGCCCCGATTTTTTTACCGAGCCTCGTGTAGCTTCCCGGCCGGAGCCAGAGCCTTTACCGGCCGTGATAGACTCTCCGCCATGATTCGCCAGGGCATGATTTGCGCACGAATGGCCCGAGGATTCATCGATGGCCGTCGATGATCTGACTGCGCCGCTTGGCCGCGAGCCGAAGAAGCGCCGGCGCGCGGTCAAGATTCCGGTGCCCCAACTCGTAGCCGGAGCGCTCGCCGCGTTCCTCGGCCTATTCGTGCTTTGGGCGGTGGTGGCGGACGATCCTTATGGCGGCGAGCCGATCGCCGTCGTGCCGGCAAATCTACGCGTTGCCGCCAAACCCGCGGACGTTCCGCCAAACCCGCAGCCAGCAGCGCCGGCCTCCAGTGGCGTCCAACCGCGCGAAGGGCAGGTCACCGAGCCGGCAGCACCGTCCACGCCCGCTACACCACCCAATACCACGACGGTCACCATTATCGACGGCAAGACTGGGGCGAAGCAGGACGTCGTGGTTCCGGCGCCGGCAAGTGGGGCCGCCGCAACCCAGGCTGTCCCGATTGACCAGAAATTCATCGAAATGACGCCGCATGGCGCCATTCCCAAAATCGCCGCCGATGGGACCCGGGCGGCTGATGCATTTGCGCGACCGGTGCAGCCGTTGCCCGGGAAGCCCGACGCCCCGCGAATTGCGTTGATCGTCGAAGGTCTTGGGGTGAGCGCCAATGCGACGTCCGACGCGATTGCCAAGCTACCGGGTCCGGTGACGCTCGGCTTTGTGCCTTATGGCTCGGAGGTTGCCTCGCTGGCCGCCCGGGCGCGTGCCGCCGGTCACGAGATTCTCCTGCAGGTGCCGATGGAGCCATTCGAATATCCCGACAACGATCCCGGTCCGCAGACGCTGCTTACCTCGCTCACGCCGGAGCAGAATATCGATCGCCTGCACTGGGTGATGAGCCAGTTCCAAGGCTATGTCGGTCTCGCCAACTCGATGGGCGCGCGATTTACCGCCTCCGAGACATCCTTCGCACCGATCCTGCGCGAGACCGCAAAACGTGGGCTGATCTTCGTCGACGACGGCTCGAACCCGAGGAGCGTGGCCGCTCGAATCTCAGGCGCCAACAACCTGCCATTCGTCCGGGCCGACGTCATCATCGATGCCGTGCCGACGCCGGCCGAAATCGACCGCGCGCTGGGTCGCCTGGAAATGGCCGCCCGCGAGCGCAACGTTGCGGTCGGTATCGCGTCCGCGCTGCCGGTATCGATCGGGCAAATCGCCAAATGGGCGAAGTCAGCGGCAAGCCGCGGCTTGCTGCTGGTCCCGATCACCGCGGTCCCGATGAAGGGCAAGCAGTCGACGGCAAGCGAATAGGAAAGCCGCTCAATAGCGAATAGACTAATTCTCGCTGCTCGCCCCTCGCTATTCGTCCTTTCCCGAATACATTTTGCCAATGCGCTTGCAAGATCTGCCCTATCGTCCCTGTGTCGGCTGCGTGCTGTTCAATCGCGACGGCTTGGTGTTTATCGGCCGGCGCATCGAGGGACCCGAACACATCGACCTCACGCATTCCTGGCAGATGCCGCAGGGTGGCATCGATCAAGGCGAAGAGCCGTGGCCCGCGGCGGTGCGGGAGCTGCGCGAAGAGACCAATATCCGCTCGGTGGAATGTCTGGGCGAGATTGCGGAATGGCTCAAATACGATATCCCGCGTGAAATCGTTGGCCAGGCGTGGCAAGGCAAATATCGCGGCCAGACGCAAAAGTGGTTCGCCATGCGCTTTACCGGCAATGACGACGAGATCAACGTGCGCAACCCCGCCGGGCATGAGCAGGAATTTAGCGACTGGCGCTGGGAGCCGCTGCAAAACGTCCCGGATCTCGTGGTGCCGTTCAAGCGCGCGGTCTACGACCGCGTCGTCCGCGAATTCCGGCCCTTGGCGAAAACATAAGACCGCTATTTCGGCTCGACGGCGAACGGGCCGATAGCGATGACGCGGCAGGAGCGATCCTGTTTCACACAATCTGCCATGGCGCCGTCAACCGCCGCCTGTTCGTTCGCGGCCCCAAGCGTAAGACCGGCCTTTCCGCCGGCGCCGGCGGCGACCGCAGTCCAGCCGCTGCCATTGCCCAGGCGGCGCGCGACATCGTCCCGCAATTCCGCAGCGATCACGGTGGCACTCGCAGGATGGAAAAAGCCGACCGGCTTCATCGTCATCGGCGTCGGCACGATGAAATCGTCATTCACGGCAACGATCATGCAGGGAACGCCGGCATTGTTGCCGCAAAGCTCAAGCACCCGCCGCACTGCCTCGTCAGTCAATTCCTGACCGAACAGGAAGAAAAACCCGCCGAGCGGGCCAATCGCGAGCGCTTTGGGCGCGCGCGCCGGCACGTAATTTCGTTCGATCGTGGTCTTGCCGGCATCGCGAACGAGCGGGATGTCATCGACGATCAAAGGCCGTTCGACCGAAGGATCGCGCGCAGCCCACGGCGTCGGCGGCAGCGGCGGACGAGCGTGCATATAAACGACCGTATTGCCGACCGCATAGAGTTCGCATTTGCGCGGCTGCGCCAACGCGTCCGCGCGCTTCTGGCACATGTCGAGCGCCGCGGATTCCGCGGTCGCATCATCGGTCTGGCCGGTGCTGAAGCCTATTGGAGCGGTCGATATCGCCAGCGCCTTGTGATCTGCCGCGGGCACATAGGCGTCGCGAACGGCGGCACGGGCGCGGTCGGGAATGAACGGAATCGTCTCCGGCACCAGCGCTTCAGCCTGGTGCGAGGCCGGAGGAGGCGTCTTGGCTTCAATCGCAACCGGTGGCGGCGGCGCTTGCGAAGGGGCTGCGATTGGCTCGCCGCTTGCGGCGCGTTGGTTCGGCTGAGCGTCAGATAGGCGAAAACCGCAATGCCAAGAAGGACGACGCCAGCCACAGCAACGGCGGTCGGCGCAATCCAGGCCGAGTGTCTTACCGCTGCTTTTGCCGAACGTCCCTCGGTCCGCGCGTCGTCCGGCCGCATCTCGATGTGATACGCATGGACCGGGGTCGGAATGTTCTTGACCTGCTGCTCGCCGATATCGGCGAAGTGCACGGACAATTTGTTCGCCACCTGCTCATGCACGGTGCGCGAAATGCAGATGCCGCCGACCGGCGCGATACCTTCCAGCCGCGCAGCGATATTCACGCCGTCGCCCAACAGATCGCCGTCACGTTCGACCACGTCGCCGACTGTGATGCCGATGCGAAAGCACATCTGGCGGCTCGGCGGATAGGCCATGTTGCGCGTGCGCAGGCTTTCCTGGATGTCGATCGCGCAGCGCACCGCTTCGACGGCGCTGGAAAATTCCGCCAACACCGCATCGCCCGCAGTGTTGAAAATCCGGCCCCCGGCCCGTGCGATGAAATCGTCCATCACCGCGCGGTACGACGCCAGCCGGCGCAGCGTTTCTTCTTCGTCTTCGGCCACGAGTCTGCTGTAGCCGGCGACGTCGGCGGCAAAGATTGCCGCGATTTTTCGCTTCATCGGAAGCCTGCCGGAGCGGTTCGGACGCGATCGAGAATGCCCAGCAACGCGGCGTTGCGCAACAGGGCTATCCCCGAAATAGCCCCGCCCGCACCCGGAAATTGTGGCGGAATCTACTGCCCGTCACGACGCCAGAGCTGCCTGCAGCGCTTTCAGTTGCTCGAGGTGGCGCCCAAGCTTGTCGCGGAGCGCGTCGTCCTTGCAGTCGCCGACGTCTTCCTCGGCGTCTTTGATCTCGGTAGCGAGCGTCGTCATATCGAAATCGCTGCGCGCCACGGCTTTGTCGGCGAGCACCGTCAGCCCGGCCGGACTGACTTCGGCAAAGCCGCCGGTGACGACGACCGGCTCGCGCTGGCCAGCGCGGAAAATGGTCACGATGCCCGGCCGCAACGTCGTCACCAAGGGCGCATGACCGGGCAGAATGCCCATGTCGCCTTCGCTGCCGGGCAAATCCACCTGATCGACGTCGCCCGAGAACAGCACGCTTTCGGGAGACACAAATTCGAAATGAAGCGCGGCCATACCGGTTAGGCCTCTGCCGCGAGTTTTTTGCCCTTCTCGACCGCCTCCTCGATGGCGCCGACCATATAGAAGGCCGCCTCCGGCAGGTGATCGTATTTGCCGTCGACCAGGTCCTTGAAGCCCTTGATGGTATCCTGCAGGTCGACGAGCTTGCCGGGCGAGCCGGTGAACACTTCGGCGACGAAGAACGGCTGCGACAGGAAGCGCTCGATCTTGCGCGCGCGCGCCACCGTGAGCTTGTCCTCTTCCGACAGCTCGTCCATGCCGAGAATAGCGATAATGTCCTGCAGCGACTTGTAGCGCTGCAGGATTTGCTGCACCCGGCGCGCGACGGCGTAGTGTTCCTCGCCGACGATCAGCGGAGAGAGCATGCGCGAGGTCGAAATCGAGCGGATCGACCGCCGGATAGATGCCCTTGGCGGCGATATCGCGCGACAGCACGGTCGTGGCGTCGAGATGGGCGAACGAGGTCGCCGGCGCCGGATCGGTGAGGTCGTCGGCCGGGACGTAGATCGCCTGCACCGACGTCACCGAGCCTTTGTTGGTCGTTGTGATGCGCTCCTGCAACGCGCCCATGTCGGTCGCCAGCGTCGGCTGATAGCCGACCGCCGAAGGAATGCGGCCGAGCAACGCCGACACTTCCGAGCCCGCTTGGGTGAAGCGAAAGATGTTGTCGACGAAGAACAGCACATCCTGGCCCTGGTCGCGGAAATGCTCGGCGACCGTTAACCCGGTCAGCCCGACGCGGGCGCGGGCGCCGGGCGGCTCATTCATCTGGCCATAGACCAGCGCGCATTTGGAGCCCTCGACCGAGCCCTTGTGCGGGTCCTTGTTGACGCCGGACTCGATCATCTCGTGATAGAGGTCGTTGCCCTCGCGGGTGCGCTCGCCGACGCCGGCAAACACCGAATAGCCGCCATGCGCCTTGGCGACGTTGTTGATCAATTCCATGATCAGGACCGTCTTGCCGACACCGGCGCCGCCGAACAAGCCGATCTTGCCGCCCTTGGCATAGGGCGCGAGCAGATCGACGACTTTGATGCCGGTCACCAGGATCGCCGCTTCGGTCGATTGATCCGTGTAGGCCGGCGCCTCCTGGTGGATAGCCCGCAGCGCCTCGCCCTTGACCGGGCCGGCTTCGTCGACCGGATCGCCGATCACGTTGATAATGCGGCCGAGCAGCCCCTGGCCGACCGGAACCGAGATCGGAGCCCCGGTATCGGTCACCTCCTGCCCGCGCACCAGTCCCTCGCTGGTATCCATGGCGACCGTGCGCACGGTATTCTCGCCAAGCTGCTGCGCGACTTCGAGGACGAGCCGGTGGCCCTGGTTTTGACGTCTCCAGCGCGTTGAGGATCGGCGGCAAATCGTCGTCGAAATGCACGTCGACCACGGGGCCGATGACTTGGGTGATACGTCCGACGGATTTAGCCATGAGCTCGTCCTTACTTATTTTTGCCGCGCGCCATTGGTTACAGCGCTTCGGCCCCGGAGATAATTTCGATCAGTTCCTTGGTGATCATTGCCTGGCGCGTGCGATTGTATCTCAGTGTCTGCCGGCGGATCATGTCGCCGGCGTTGCGGGTCGCGTTATCCATCGCCGACATTTGCGCGCCATAGAACGATGCGGAATTTTCCAGCAAGGCGCGGAAAATCTGCACGGCGAGGTTCCGCGGCAAAAGCTCATGCAGAATGTCTTCGGCGTCGGGCTCGAACTCGTAGACCGCGCCGCCCAAGGCGTCGGCTGCATTCTTGTCGAAGACCGGCGGGATGATCTGCCGCGCGGTCGGAATCTGGGCAATCACCGAGCGGAAGCGCGAATAGAACAGCGTGCAGACGTCGAACTCGAACTTGTCGAATTGCGCGACGATCTTTTCCGCGATCATCTTCGCGTTTTCGAAACGCAGGGTGCGCACGGAGCGCAGATCGACCAGTTCGACAATCTGGCGGGCATATAGCCTGCGCAACTGATCGTAGCCTTTGCGGCCGACGCAAAAGAATTTGACTTCCTTGCCCTCCGCGGCCAGCGCCGCCGCGCGCTCGCGCGCCAGCCGCACGATCGCGGTATTGAACGGGCCGCAGAGCCCGCGCTCGGCGGTGCAGACGAGAAGGAGATGTTTCTGGTCGCTGCCGGTACCGCGCAGCAGGCGGGGCGCGGTATCGACTCCCCCGACCGACGCGGCGATATTGCCGAGCACGCTATCCATGTGGCTCGCATAGGGACGCGCCGCCTCGGCCGCGACCTGGGCGCGACGCAGTTTCGACGCCGCGACCATCTGCATGGCCTTGGTGATTTTCTGCGTCGCCTTGGTTGCGGCGATGCGGTTGCGCAGGTCTTTAAGCGAGGGCATCCGAAGCTCGATCTATCCGCACACTCAAGCAAACGTCTTCGCGTAATCGGTGACGACGCCCTTGAGCTTTTCCGCAGTGGCGTCGTCAAGGTCGCGCGATTCCCGGATCGTCTTGAGAATGTCGCCATGCTGGGTGTGCAGCGCGCCAAGGAGACCGTCCTCGAAGGCGCGGATGCGATCGACCGGCAGCGGATCGAGATAGCCGTTGACGCCGGCATAGATGACGCAGACCTGCTCTTCCATGGCGAGCGGCGAGAATTGCGGCTGCTTGAGCAGTTCGGTCAGCCGCGAGCCGCGATTGAGCAGCCGCTGCGTGGTGGCGTCGAGGTCGGAACCGAACTGGGCGAACGCGGCCATCTCGCGGTATTGCGCGAGCTCGCCCTTGATGCGGCCGGCGACTTTTTTCATCGCCTTGGTCTGCGCCGCCGAGCCGACGCGCGACACCGAAAGGCCGACGTTCACGGCCGGGCGGATGCCCTGATAGAACAGATCGGTTTCGAGGAAGATCTGGCCGTCGGTGATGGAAATGACGTTGGTCGGAATATAAGCCGACACGTCGTTGGCCTGCGTTTCGATGATCGGCAGCGCGGTGAGCGAGCCTCCCCCGTGGTCGTCGTTCATCTTCGCCGCGCGTTCGAGCAGCCGCGAATGCAGATAAAACACGTCGCCCGGATAGGCCTCGCGCCCCGGCGGCCGCCGCAGCAATAGCGACATCTGCCGATAGGCGACCGCCTGTTTGGACAGATCGTCGTAAATAATCACCGCGTGCATGCCGTTGTCGCGGAAATATTCGCCCATGGCGCAGCCGGCAAACGGCGCCAAAAATTGCATCGGCGCCGGATCCGACGCCGTCGCGGCGACCACGATCGTATAATCGAGCGCGCCGTTTTCTTCCAAGACCTTGACGAATTGCGCCACGGTGGAGCGCTTTTGCCCGATCGCGACATAGACGCAGTACAGCTTGATCTTCTCGTCGGTGGATTGATTGAGCGATTTCTGGTTCAGAATCGTATCGAGTGCGATCGCGGTCTTGCCGGTCTGGCGGTCGCCGATGATCAGTTCGCGCTGGCCGCGGCCGATCGGAATCAGCGCGTCGATCGCCTTCAATCCGGTCGCCATCGGCTCGTGCACCGATTTGCGCGGAATGATGCCCGGTGCTTTGACGTCGACGCGCGATTTATGGTCCGCCTTGATCGGTCCCTTGCCGTCGATCGGCTCGCCGAGCGCATCGACGACGCGGCCAAGCAAGCCTTTGCCGACCGGCACCTCGACGATGGCGCGGGTGCGCTTGACGGTCTGGCCTTCCGCGATCTGGCGGTCGGAACCGAAGATCACGATGCCGACATTGTCGGTTTCGAGATTGAGCGCCATACCTTTGACGCCGCTCTCGAATTCGACCATCTCGCCGGATTGGACGTTGTCGAGGCCGTAGACGCGGGCGATGCCGTCGCCGACCGATAACACTTGGCCGACTTCCGAGACTTCGGCCTCTTGGCCGAAATTCTTGATCTGCTCTTTGAGGATTGCGGAGATTTCCGCGGCGCGGATGTCCATTAGCGAGCCTCTTTCATGGCGTGCTTGATCGCGTTGAGCTTGGTGCGCAGCGAGGTGTCGACCATGCGGCTACCGAGCTTGACCACAAGCCCGCCGATAATGGCGGGATCGACTTTGATGTCGAGGTCGACGTCCTTGCCGCTGACGGATTTGAGCGCGGCGCGCAGCGCCTCGACATGGTCGTCCTTGAGCTTTTCGGCGACCGTGACCTCGGCCACCGCCTCGCCCTTATGCCGGGCGACAAGCTCGCGGAACCCTCTGATCATATCGCGCACCGCGAACAGCCGACGGTTCGACGTTACGAGCTTGAGGAAATTTGCCGCAATCCCGCCGATCCCGGCTCGCTCCAGCACCGCCGACAAGGCCTGCAACTGCTCAGCGGAGGAAAACACCGGGCTGCGCACCAGCCGCGTGAGATCGGGACTTTCCGCAAGCAGCGCGTCAAACCGGTCGAGATCGGCCTTCACCGCATCGATCGCGTTTGCCTCCTGGGCGAGATCGAACAAGGCGGTTGCGTAGCGGGCCGCCATGCCGGAGACGATGGGTTGTTCGCTTGCCACTTCGCGTACTCGCCTGGCGTTCTTTTGAGCTTTTCCGCAACACTCGCGCCCGGCGCAACGGTCGGTGCAAGCCCTTGGGATTTAAGCGGGACTTGGATACGCGAGCGCAGCGGAAAAAAGCCCGCGAACCCGCGTAAATCGCGGGTTTGCTAACATAGAGCGGATTGCGGTGCAACAACGGGTAACCGCCCCCGGAAGCGGCCCTTAAAAGCGGGTTTGCCGCTCCTCCATGTTACGCGGCTTGCGCGGCGTGATAGCGAACGACTTCCAGGAAAATGGCGCCATACTGCCGAAGCTTGCTTTCACCCACGCCGTGCACCGTGGCCATTTCGGCGGTGCTCGCCGGCTTGCGCCGCGCCATGTCGATCAAGGTCTTGTCGGCGAAGATCACGTAGGCCGCGACCCCCTGCTGTTTGGCAAGCTCCGAGCGGCGCTTGCGCAGCGCCTCAAACAGCGCCGTGTCGTCCGCCCCGCCTGCGGTCAGGGCGGCGGCATTAGCCGCCGCGCGGACCACCTTGCGGGTCGCGGGCTTGAGCGTGTCTTTGCGCAACGTAACCTTGTCGATGCCCTTGAGCACCCGGCGGCCTGCATCGGTCACTGACCAGGTGCCGTGACCGGTGATATCGAGCGCCACGATGCCGGCGCCATGAAGCTGCCGGAAGATCGAACGCCATTCCTGCTTACCGAACTCCTTGCCAACGCCGAAGGTCGGCAGGCGATCGTGTTCGAATTTTTCCACGGCCTCGGTAGTTTCGCCGATCAGCACGTTGGTCAGATGCTCGGTGCCGAAACGCTGACCGGTGCGCACGATGGCCGAGAGTGCTTTCTGCGCCGCGACGGTGCCGTCGATCACCACGGCGCCGTCGCAGCAGAAATCGCAATGGCCGCAGGGCTCCGTTGTTTCACCGAAGTAGGCGAGCAGCGTCTGCCGCCGGCAGCGCGGCGACTCGCAAAGCGAGACAAGGGCGTTGAGCCGTTGCCGGTCGACCCGCTTCTGGGCGTCGGTTGCGTCGGTTTCGTCGATCTGCATGCGGCGCAAGCGGATATCGCCCATGCCGTATAGCGTCAGCGTATCGGCGGGCAGGCCGTCACGGCCGGCACGGCCGATTTCCTGGTAATAGCTTTCGATAGTGGCCGGCATGTCGGCGTGCAGAACGAAGCGAACGTCCGGTTTGTCGATGCCCATGCCGAACGCCACGGTCGCCACGACGACGACGCCGTCTTCCTGCAGGAAAATGTCCTGATGGCGCGAACGATCCGCGGGCTCCATGCCGGCATGATAGGCCAGCGCCTTGGTGCCGGTGTCGCGCAGAAATTCCGCCAGGGCTTCGGTCTTGCGCCGCGAGCTGCAATAGACGATGCCGCTCTGCCCGCGGTGCGCCACGACGAAATCCGCAACTTGCTTGCGGCCGCCGGCTTTCGCTGCCATCGCCAGCCGCAGATTGGGCCGATCGAAGCCGTGGACGAAAACAACGGGCTCTCGGCCGAAGAGTTTCGCCAAAATGTCGCTTCGCGTCGCGGCATCGGCGGTCGCAGTGAAGGCGACGGTTTGCACACCGCCAAGTGCCGCCTGCACGGTGCCGAGCGCCGCATATTCCGGGCGAAAATCGTGGCCCCATTGCGAAATGCAATGCGCCTCGTCGACCGCCAGCAGCGTGACCTTGGCGCGCTTGAGGAGATCGAGTGTGTCCGGTCTGACCAGCCGTTCCGGCGCGATATAAACAAGCCGAAGATCGCCGCGCGCGATGCGATCGAGCACGGCGCGGTTCTCGTTTGCATCGTTGGCGGAGTTCAGCGCGGCGGCGGCGATACCGTAGCCGCGTAACTGCGCGACCTGATTGCGCATCAGCGCGATCAACGGCGACACCACGATCGTGAGACTGTCGCGAAGCAGCGCCGGAAGCTGGTAGCACAACGACTTCCCGCTGCCGGTTGGCATGACTGCCAGCACATCTCGGCCGTCGAGGACGGCGCTAACGATCTCGGCCTGCCCCGGTCGAAACGCCTCGAAGCCGAAAGTCGTACGGAGTGCGCGCTGAGCCGCAGCGAGGTCCGACATGCTCTCACCCCTCTCGAACTTGTTCTATATTTGTTCACGGCCAGGCGCAAGCGGCTGGCTTGAGGCCCGGTACCCGGCTTCCTTGCGCCACGCCAGCCACTCATGCACGCTGCCGGGCCACGCCGGGTTTTTCTTCCATGACCTCCGCCGCAAGCCGGGACGGCCTCCCTGTGGGTCGTCTCATCGAGCTCATGTCGTTGCTCTGGCTCGCCGGAGTGGCCATGCGCATGACCATCCTCGCCATGCCGCCGGTGATCCCGCTGGTGCACCGCGAATTGCACATGACCGAGACCCAGGTGGGGCTCCTGATCGGATTGCCGCTGGCGCTGTTCGCCATTGCCGCCATTCCCGGATCGCTGCTTATCGCGCGGGTCGGCACCCGCACCGCGGCGGTCCTCGGCATGGTCATCGCGGCCTTTGCCGGCGCCGCGCGCAGCGCCGCAATCGACGTGTGGACGCTTTACGCCGCCGCCATCGCGACCGGCTTTGGCGTTGCCATCATGCAACCGGGCATGCCGACATTGGTTCGCGAATGGCTGCCGCACCGCATCGCGCTCGGCACCATCGCCTATACCAGCGGCATGCTGATGGGCACGTTGTTTGCGACCGGCCTGACCATTCCCTTCGTCTTGCCTCTGGTCGGCGGCTCGTGGCGGCTCGATCTCCTGGTGTGGGCCGTGCCTGCACTGCTCATCGCGCCGGTGTTCTACATCTTCAGCCCGAAAGGCGACGATCCGTCTGCGAGCGGCAAGATCGGCGCGCTGTGGTGGCCGGATTTCAAGAACCCGCTGGTCTGGCTATTGGGTCTGACCTTCGGCAGCAACAACAGCCCGTTCTTCGGCACCAACGCCTTTCTCGGCGACTATCTCGCCAGCCAGGGCAAGGCGGAGCTCCTTGGCGCGGCGCTGGGGTGGCTCAACGGCGCGCAGATCGTTGCTCCCATCATCCTTCTTCTGCTGGCCAATCGCCTGCAGGGGCGCGCCTGGCCGTTCTTGCTGTTCGGCCCGGTTCTCCTGGCGGCATTTCTCGGGCTGATCTTCGGGCATTCCACCGGGGTAATCTTGACTTGCGCTGCGCTGGTCGGTTTCACGACGGCGATTACGCTGACGGCGACACTCGCTCTGCCGCCGCTTCTGAGTTCGCCCGCCGATCTGGCGCGGGTGTCCGCCGGCATGTTCACCATCAGCTACGCCACGGCGATTATCATCCCGACGATCAGCGGCGCGCTGTGGGACGCAACCGGCCGGCCGTGGACGGCGTTCGTACCGCTGTGCGTCTGTGCCGTGGCGCTGACCGCGCTCGGCACGGCGGCGACGCGCTACCCATCCGCCACCGACGGTTGAGTGGACCAACGATCGGACCGTGCTATCGCTGCGGCCGAAAGGCGTGATTCCGCAAAATGACCGCACGACCGAAAAAAATCGTTCGACAAAAAACCGCCGCGAAACGGCCGATGCTGCCGGCCGACCGCATTGCCTATTCGGCCATCACCGAGCGCGCACCGCTGAAATTGCCGAATAACGCCCGCATGGCGGTATGGGCGGTCATCAATGTCGAGGACTGGGACCCGACGCAGCCGATGCCGCGCACGGTGCTCACGCCCCCGGCCGGCGGCTCGCCGATGCCCGACGTGCCCAATTGGGCTTGGCATGAATACGGCAACCGGGTCGGATTTTGGCGGTTCGTCAAGGTTTTCGACGAGTTCGCCATACCGGGCGTGATCGCCATCAACGGCTCGGCGCTGGCCGCCTATCCGGCGATCGTGCAGGCGGCGGTCGAACGCAAGTGGGAATTCATCGGCCACGGCTTTACCCAGCGCAATTTGCAGAAGGTGGAGAACGAGCGCGCCGATATCCGCAAGGTCCGCGACGCTATCGCCAAGGCGACCGGGAAGCCGCCGCGCGGCTGGCTTGGCCCCGGCCTTACCGAAACCTGGCAGACGCCGGACGTGCTCGTCGAGGAAGGCTACGATTACGTCGCCGATTGGGTTCTTGACGATCAGCCGGTGTGGTTGAAGACCCGCGGCAAGCCGATCCTCAATCTGCCTTACACGCAGGAGTGCAATGACGTCGCCATGATGCTGATCCAGCACCACAAGGCGTCGGAATACTACGATCGCGCCCTCGACCAGTTCGAACAGATTTACGCGGATGCAGCCCACTCGGCGCGCATCATGGCGCTGTCCGTGCACCCTTACATCATGGGCGCGCCGCATCGCGTAAAATATCTGCGCCGCGTCTTCGAGGTTATCCGCAAGAAGCCCGACGTGCTATTCTGGACCGGCGCGCAGATCGCCGACTGGTATCTCGGCGCCGGACCCAAAGCGCCGTAACGCCGCCGTGACCCATCAGTGAGAAATCCCGACCTCGCGCATGATGCTTCGGGCCGCGCCGATGTCGGCGCGCGAGTCATGCTCGTCGTCCTGTGTTTCCTTTGGGGCGTCACTTGGCCGATCATGCGGATCGCGCTCTACGAAATTCCGCCGCTGAGCATGCGCACGCTGACTGCGGCGCTCGGCGCGCTGACGCTCTATCTGGCGTGCCGTTTGCAAGGCCGTAGCTTGCGCCTGCCGAACGCAAGGTCGTGGGCGCATGTCACGATCGCGTCACTTCTCAACATCGTTGCCTTTACCGTATTCGGGTCCTTCGCCCAGCTCACCGCGGCGACGTCGCGGGTCACGATCCTTGCTTACACCATGCCGATCTGGGCCGTTCTGTTGGCATGGCTGTTTCTCGGCGAGCGTCCGAACCGCACGCAATCGGTTGCGCTCGCGCTGTGCGCCAGCGGTCTCGCCATCCTGATCTATCCGTTGGCCGAAACGAAAATTGCGCCGGGCATCTGGCTGGCGCTCGTCACCGGTCTGAGCTGGGCGGGCGGCACGGTTTACCTCAAATGGGCGCAGATCGAGGCCGACCCGATGAGCGTCGCCAGCTGGCAGGTGACGATCGCTTTCATCGTCACCGCAGCCCTCATGCTGATTTTCGAGGGTCGTCTGCATGTCGCCGGCGCGAGCGGCGTGGCGCTGCTTTGCACCGCGTCGACCGGCTTCTTCGCCAACGGCGTCGCCTATGGACTGTGGTTCGTGATCATTCGCCGGCTGCCCGCCGCGACGGCTTCGCTCGGCGTTCTCGGCAGTCCCGTGATCGGCGTTGTCGCCTCGATCCTGATCTTGGGCGAGCACCCGACGGCAGCCGATCTTGTCGGTTTCGCCTTGATCTTTGCCGCGTCGACCTGCGTTCTGGCGGCGCGGCCGGCAATCGCTAAGCCTTGATCTGTTGCGCGAGTTCGGCGACCCGCGCGGTCATCGCGCTTTGCGGATCGGCCAGCAATTCGATGACGGTGAAGTGATTGGTGCCGGCAATCTCCTGGTAGCGGGTCTGCGCGCCGGTCTGTTGCCAGGTCTGCGCGATCATCCGGCTTTGGCGCTTGAACTCGTTCGATTCAAGCCCGCCGACAACGGCATCGAAGATACGGCCGGACCGGACCGGCCAGAACACTGGCGAGACATCGCGTGCCTTGGCGGCATCGAGCCGCAAATCCTGATTTACGCTGGTGCCGACGAGGGGGGTCAGATCGAACACGCCAGAGATCGAATAGCCGGACGGGATCAAATCGGTCGGCAGCTTCGGATAGAGCGAAGTCCAGTTGGTGGCGACCAGTGCGGCTGCGAGATGGCCGCCGGCTGAATGTCCGTAGACCAACATGCGCCGCCCGAACCGCTGCCACAACAACGCGCCGGCGCGCTGCATTTGCACGATGATTTCAGCGATGCTGACGTTCGGGCAAAGATCGTAGCCCATGACCGCGACGGCGATGCCGCGCGCATTCGGACCGCGTGCAACATGGCTGTAAAAAGAGGGATCGAGCGACCGCCACCAGCCGCCATGGATGAAAAGCGCAAGCGGCGCGGCCTCGCCGGCCGCGGGCAGAAACAGGTCGAAATATTGCCGCGGGGTGTCGCCGTAACTGAGGCCGAGTTCGGCGCGACCGCTCTTGAGCGCCTCGGCGCGAAACAATTCCGCATCGCGCGTCCAGCGGGCGAAAATCTCGGGATGTTCCGGGACGCGGGCGCGGTTGTTGTATTCGGCTTCGTAGTCGATGTCGGCCACCGGCGTCTCCTGCGCAGAGGCCGCGAATTTGCGGCATGCTGCGCGCGCTGGCAAGTTGCCGCGGCTTTACGGCATCGACAGCCTGCGGAAATCTGCTAGTTGAACCATATGAAAGTCGACGGCAAACCGATGCGGACCATCTGGCTCGAACCGGATGGCTGGTCCGTGGGCGTGATCGATCAGACGGCGCTGCCGCACCGCTTTGCCACCGCCCATCTTACCTCGCTCGACGAGGCCGCGCACGCCATCCGCGCCATGCAAATCCGCGGCGCGCCATTGATCGGCGCGGCGGCGGCCTATGGAATGTGCCTGGCGCTCCGCGCCGACGCGTCCGACGACGCGCTCGATCGCGCTTATGCGACGCTTCTCGCTACGCGTCCGACCGCGATCAATCTGCGATGGGGGCTCGACGAGATGATGGCAGCGGTGCGCAACCGGCCGCGCGACGAGCGAACCGCCGCCGCCTACCGCCGCGCCGCTGAAATCTGCGAGCAAGACATCGCCATCAATGCCGCGATCGGCCGCAACGGCTTGCCGTTGATCGAGGCCATCGCGGCGCACAAGAAGGCCGGTGAACCCGTAAACGTACTGACCCATTGCAACGCCGGCTGGCTGGCGGCGGTCGACGTCGGCACCGCGACGGCGCCCATCTATTTGGCGCACGACAAAGGCATCGATGTGCATGTCTTCGCCGACGAAACGCGGCCACGCAATCAAGGCGCTGCGCTGACCGCCTGGGAACTCGGCCAGCACGGCGTGCCGCACACGGTGATCGCCGACAATACCGGCGGCCACCTGATGCAGCACGGACTCGTCGATATCGTCATCGTCGGCACCGATCGCGTGACGGCCAATGGCGACGTCTGCAATAAGATCGGCACCTATTTGAAGGCGCTCGCAGCGCACGACAATAATGTCCCGTTCTATGTCGCGTTGCCGTCGCCGACGATCGATTTCACCGTCGCCGACGGCGTCGCCGAAATTCCGATCGAGGAGCGCGGGGCTGAGGAAGTTGCAACCGTGACCGGCCGCGCCGCAGACGGCCGCATCGAGACCGTGCGCGTCGTTCCGGAGCATTCGCCGGTGGCGAATTACGCTTTCGACGTGACGCCGGCCCGGTTGGTGACGGGTTTGATCACCGAACGCGGCGTGATCGCGGCATCGCGCGGCGCCTTGGCGGGGGCTTTCCCGGACCGCGCCGACGCGGCAGAATGAGGCGGTTTCAGTCGGAGTGCGTGGCGTGGGTAAGCTTGCTTGCCGGCCGCTGTCGAACCTGCCGCTGCCCGGAATTCTGGCCATGAGTCTCGCCTCGCTCGCGTCCTCGGTGCCGACCGACGGGCGGCAATCGCAGACCGCCTTGGCCGTTGCCCGCGGCACGGCGCGCTATCTGCATGCGCTCGGCTATTGTGTGGTTTCTGAATTGCCGCTGCCGTCCGGCCGGCGCGCCGATCTGGTCGCACTCGGCGGCGACGGTGAAATCGTCATTGTCGAAATAAAATCCTCGGTGGCTGATTTTCGCGCCGACCAGAAATGGATGGAGTACCGGCTGCATTGCGACCGGCTGTTCTTTGCCACGATCGTGGACGTGCCATGCGAGATTTTCCCACCGGACGCCGGGCTGATCGTGGCGGATGCGTTCGGCGCCGCGATCCTGTGCGAAGCGCCCGAGCACCGGCTGTCGGCCGCGACCCGCAAGGCGATGATGCTGCGCTTCGCCCATGCCGCGGCCCTGCGGCTGCAGGCGCTGGTCGATCCGCAGGGACCGTTTGTCCGGGACATCTAATCGGGTGCGTTAGGCGGCAAGCCGTGTCGCTCGAAGACGCTCGAGAAAATTACGCAGCATCGCCAGATCGACGGGTTTTGGGATGCATTCCCAAACGTCCAGGCTGAGCGATCCGGCCACTCTTACGGCCTCTTTGCAGGTCGCCGCATCGCAGCCGCTGACGACGACGATTGGCGCCGTGCAGCCGAGAGAAGACAGATGAAGCAGCAGTTCGCTGCCGGCGTGCTGGCCGAGCGACAGATCGAGCGTGATGCAGTCGAACGCGGTCTCGCGCGTCAGCTTCGCGGCTTCGTCGTAGGTCGCCGCGCCGGCCGGCAGGTAGCCGGCTTTCGCCGCGGCGCGGCAGATAACCATTCGGTGCAGACTGTCGTCATCGATGACCAGAAGCCGAGGCGCGCCATTTGCGCCGGCCGAGGCCAACCGTTCTCGATCCAGAGCGGGCGAATTCGACTCTTCAAGCATCTAATGCTGCTCGCTATGCCGGTTCAGGCGCGTTTCCGAGTGGTAGTCCGGCGGCGCAAAATTTGACCTAATAAATTGCGTAAAATTGTCCATTCGCCCGTTGCAACAAGGCAAGCCGAGCGATGCGGTTATCCGCGGGTAAACGGCATTGAATAATCGGCCGCGCCTACTATTTCGGCGCGCGCTTGGCAAGAATGCGCTGCAGGGTACGGCGATGCATATTAAGCCGGCGCGCGGTTTCCGAGACGTTGCGGCCGCACAATTCGTAAATGCGCTGAATGTGCTCCCAACGAACGCGATCGGCCGACATCGGATTTTCCGGTGGGTCGATTTTCTTGTTGTCGAGCGCAAGCAGCGCCGCGGCGACATCGTCGGCATCGACCGGCTTGGCAAGATAATCGACGGCGCCGAGTTTGACCGCGTTGACCGCGGTCGCGATGTTGCCATAGCCGGTCAGAATGATGGCGCGCGCTTCGGGCCGGCGTTTCTTCATCGCCGAAACGACATCGAGCCCGTTGCCGTCGCCGAGCCGCATGTCGACGACGGCGAAGGCGGGGGCTGCCTTTTCAACCTGCAACAAGCCGTCGGCGACCGATTCGGCGGTCGTTACCGCAAAGCCGCGCCCTTCCATGGCGCGGGCAAGACGTTGCAGGAACGATTTGTCGTCCTCGACGATCAGAAGCGTCCGCTCTATCGGAAGCGGTCCAGCCGTTGCGTTAATCATGGCAATTGTACTCCGTCAAAGCGAATGCGAGGCGCTTGATGACGATCGCTCAAACCCGCTCTTCCACCACACCGCTATAACCGATGACCGGTGCAATTTGGAGGGCCTGAAATCGTATGTCACGCCGAAATCAACAAGCAGCGTCAATTGGGCCAGTTGCCGCCTAACAACTAAGAAGCCCGCGGCGCTGGCTCAAGAGGAGGCGACACGATCGGCCGCTCGAAATCGGCACGACTCCAGGTCACCGCCACCGTGGCGCCGTGCAGCGGCGGTGCCTGGTTAATGAGCGCGAGCCTGGCGCCGGAGCGTTCCAGCAACGTCTTGGCGATGAAAAAGCCCAGGCCCAGGCCGAACACTGCGTCTTCGTCGCCGTCGGGGCCGCGGCCGCCGGGGCGCCGATGCGTCACATAGGGCGCGCCGATGCGGTCGACCACCTCGGGCGCAAAACCCGGTCCGTCGTCGCCGATGGCGATGCTGACCTCATCGGCGGTCCATTTTGCAGATATCTCAACCCGGCTGTGCGCAAAATCGACGGCATTCTCGATCAGATTGCCGAGACCGTAGCGGATCGCCGGATTACGCGCGCCGGCAGGTTCGGTGGTGCGATTGGCCGGATAGGTAACGCCGATCAAGATGCCAAAATTGCGGTGTGGCGCGACCGCCTCTTCGACGAGAGCGGACAGCGGGAGGCGATCGAACGGTTCGCCGGTGGGAAGTTCGGTGATCTTCGCCAAAATCTCGCGGCAGCGCTGCGCCTGCTCGCGCAACAGTTTCACATCATCGGCGTAAGGAGAATTGGCTTCCAGCGCGCGTTCGATTTCGCGCACCACCACCGTGATGGTCGAGAGCGGCGTGCCAAGCTCATGCGCCGCAGCGGCGGCCAGGCCGTCGAGCTGGGACAGATGCTGCTCGCGCGCCAGTACAAGCTCGGTCGCCGCCAGTGCATCGGAGAGCTGGCGCGCCTCTTCGGCGACTTGCCATGTATAAACGCCGATATAGCCGATCGCGAGCAGGATCGAGAGCCACACGCCGACCATATAGATTTCCGGCAGTTGCAGCGGATTTTCCGCATCCCACGGTAGATCGTAGTGCAGAAACACCAGCGCCGTGGCGCAGAACATGGCGAACGTGCCGATCAACAGAGTCATTCGTGGCGGCAACGCCGTCGCCGAGATCAGCACCGGGCCAAGAAGCAGGAAGGCAAACGGATTTTCCAGACCGCCGGTGAGATAGAGCAACGCCGCAAGTTCGGCGATGTCGAAAGCCAAAAGCCATGCCGCCCGGTCGGGCTCAAGCCATTGCGTCTGATGGAAACTGACGCGCAACGCCACATTCAGCAAAGCCGCCAGTGCGATCACCGCGAGGCAGGGCCAGATCGGAACCTCGAATTCGAGGCCGAAATGCACGACCAGCACCGCGGCGAGCTGGCCGGAAACGGCAAGCCACCGCAAGCGGATCAGAGTATCGAGCCGTACGTTGCGCGGACGCTCGTAAGTCCGAGGCAGACCGAACATGGCGCCTAATGTAACGGCTGCGAGAGCCATATCCAAACCCCCGTCAACAAGCCGCTGGCGCCGGCCGCAAGGATGAGCGAAATTAGCGGCAACGATCTTGCCTTGGGAGTGAAAGCAATGGCCTATCAGCTCGAACAATTCATCTCGGATTGTCGCTCCATCCTATCCCGCGATCCCGGCCCGCAGGGTCGCGAGGAGGTGCGCACGCGGCTCGAGCAACTGCTGCAAAATCCCGCCTTTGTCCGCGAGCATTGCGAAGAGGCGCCGCGTGGCTTGCACGTGCTCTACGAGGATCCCACGCTTGGCTTTCAGATCCTTGCCCATATCAACGACAAAGCGCGCGTCTCCCCGCCACACGATCACGGCGGGTCGTGGGCGATCTATGGCCAGGCCACCCATTACACCGACATGACCGAATGGGAGCGCGAAGACGACGGTGGCGATCCGGATCACGCCAAGCTCACGCCGGTGAAGAAGTACCGCCTGACCCCGGGCCACGCCGGGATCTATCAGGACGGCAAAATCCATTCGATCGGCTATCCGGATTACGCCCGCTTCGTCCGGGTGACCGGAACCAATCTCGATCAGATTCATCGCGTGCGCTTCGATTTGAAGACCGGCGAAGTCAAGCGCATGTCGCCGCAGCAGGCGACGTGACGGCGCGCGTCAGCGCCGCCGATCTGCGGGCAATGCTCGGCGGCGGCGAGCTCGCGCTCGTCGATGTGCGCGAGGAACTGATCTTTTCGCAAAGACATCTGCTGCTGGCACGTTCGGTGCCATTAAGCCGTTTCGAACTGAAATTCGCACAATTGGTGCCGCGCCGCGCGACGCGCATCGTGCTGTGCGACGACGGCGATGGCGTGGCCGAGCGGGCCGCGGCGATCCTGTCGCGCAACGGCTATACCGAGGTGCGCATTCTCGCCGGCGGCGTCGATGCTTGGGCGGCGGCAGGCTTTGAGCTGTTCTCCGGCGTCAACGTCCCCAGCAAGGCGTTCGGCGAATATGTCGAGCACGCCAAGGGCACGCCGAGTATCGGCGCCGACGAACTCGAAAGACTATTGCGCGACGGCGCCGACCTGGTGGTGCTCGACAGCCGGCCGTTCGACGAATATGCGCGGGTGTCGATACCGACCGCGACCAATGTGCCCGGCGCGGAACTGGTGCTTCGCGCGCGCGAGATCGCGCCGGCTCCGCAGACGACGGTGGTCGTCAATTGCGCCGGGCGCACGCGGAGCATCATCGGCGCGCAGTCGCTGATCGATGCCGGCCTGCCGAACAAGGTCGTCGCGCTGCGCAACGGAACGATGGGCTGGAGCCTCGCGGGCTTCGCCTGCGACAGCGGCAAGAACCGACGTGCGCCGGCAGTTTCGCCAAAGACCCTCGAGTGGGCGCGGAGCGCGGCGCGGAGCGTGGCGCATCGTTGCGGCGTCGAGCGGATCGATGGTGCGGCGCTCGCTGCCTGGCGCGCCGACGCCGAACGCACGCTTTACGTCTTCGACGTGCGCGATCCGGCCGAATACCAAGCGGGCCATTGGCCAGGGGCGATTTCGGCGCCCGGCGGCCAGCTGGTCCAGGCGACGGATCAATATGTCGGGACGCTCGGAGCGCGGATCGTGCTGGTCGACGACGCGGAAGTGCGCGCCGCGATGACGGCGTCCTGGCTGCGGCAAATGGGGTGGCGGGACGTTTTCATACTGGTGGAGAACGGCACCGAGACCGGCTGGCCCGCTCCGCCAATGCTAGAAACCGACACACCATCCGGTGCGGGTATCGATTGTGCGGCGCTCAGTGCGCTTCTGTCGCGTAATGCCGCGACGGTCGTCGACCTTTCGCTCAGCCGAAATTATCTCGCGCGGCACATTCCGGGCGCCTGGTTCGCGATCAGAAGCCGGCTTGCCGGCGCGTTCAAGAAAATACCGCTGCGCGGCACCCTGGTGCTCACCTCGGAGGATGGCGTGCTGGCCAGGCTCGCGGTCGCCGAGACGGCAAGCGTGCTCGACCGTCCCGTGCGCTTTCTCGACGGCGGCAACGCGGCCTGGCAATCGGCCGGACATGCATTCTCCACCGAAGCCCGGATGGCAGACGATATCGTCGATCAGTGGCGTAAACCCTACGAGCGCGGCGACGACACCAGGGCGGCAATGGTCGAATATCTGGCGTGGGAAATCGATCTCCTGCCGCGCATCGTGCGCGACGGCTCATTACCGTTCGGTATCGGCGTCTGACGCCGGCTCGATCAAGGATGCCAGGCGGCGCCTAGTTTGCTCGACGCGTCAGCGCCATGGCGCGCCTGGTCGATCACCTTGAGCAGCGCGCGCAAAACATCCACCACACCGTCGCCGCTGACCGCGGAAATCACCAACGGGTTCTTTTTGATGACGCGCCGCAAGGCCGCCACTTGCCGCTTGATCTCGTCCGGGCTGAGCGCATCGGCCTTGTTGAGCGCGACGATCTCGGGTTTGTCGATAAGGTCGTGGCCGTAAGCCGAGAGTTCGCCACGGACGGTCTGGTAGGCTGCACCGGCGTCGCCTCCCGTTCCGTCGACCAAGTGTAACAGCACCCGACAGCGTTCGACGTGGCCGAGAAAGCGGTCGCCCAGGCCGACGCCTTGGTGGGCGCCTTCGATCAAGCCGGGAAGATCGGCAAGTACGAATTCGCGGCCATCGACGTTCACCACACCAAGCTGAGGATGCAGCGTGGTGAAGGGATAATCGGCGATTTTCGGCTTGGCGGCGCTCACTGCGGCGAGCAATGTGGACTTGCCGGCATTCGGCAATCCGACAATGCCGGCATCGGCAATCAGCTTGAGCCGAAGCCGGATCGTGAGTTCGCTGCCTGGCTGGCCGGGATTGGCGTGGCGCGGTGCGCGGTTGGTCGACGACTTGAAATGCGTATTGCCAAAACCGCCATTGCCGCCGCGGATGAGCACGGTGCGCTGCCCGGATTCGGTGAGATCGGCGAGCAGCGTCTCGCCGTCCTCTTCGTAAATTTGCGTGCCGACCGGCACTTTGAGGACAACGTCGGGACCGTTGGCGCCATGGCGATCCTTGCCCATGCCGGCCCTGCCGTTCTTGGCGGTAAAATGCTGCTGGTAGCGGTAGTCGATCAGCGTATTGAGGCCTTCGACGACCTCGGCGACGACGTCGCCGCCTTTGCCGCCGTCGCCGCCGTTCGGTCCGCCGTACTCGATGAATTTTTCACGACGGAACGACACGCAGCCGTTGCCGCCGTCGCCGGAACGAATATAGACCTTGGCTTCGTCGAGAAATTTCATCGATCTACTTCGTAAAGGGCAAACGGCCGATGGACAATGCGGCGCTGTCGCATTGGCCGATATCGTGGACCTGATATAGGGTGAAATGCGGCAGAGTGGCACTCGGTTTTGTCGCATGTTTCGGAGAGTGTTAAGCGTGTGGCGGGTTCTGAACTTTGCGGCGCGGGCGGCAGTGTGGCGGACCACGCCCGAACCGCCCCTTATCGGGCTGCCGGTCCTCCTCAGTTTTGCCGTCGTAACGGCCATCGTCCGGATCGCCTTGCAACTGGCCGCGGCCGGCTCCTGGCACGGTTTCAATCCTTACGGCCTCAATGCGGTCGTGGCCTGGCTCGCGCTTGAGCTTGCCGTTGCGGCATTCTTCGTGCGCCCGAACGGTCGCGCAACCGCGCTTTCGGCCATGTTCATTCTCACGATCATGGCCGAGATCGCGACCACGGGCCTGACGCGCGCCGTGTCGCTTTTCACGCCCGCTGCCGCGCAGGGCGCGCTGTGGACCGGCCCGACCGCGAATTCCGCGATCTATGCCGCCGCCGTCGCTTGGTGGGTCGGCGCTATGGCGAGCGTCATCGGCAGCCTCGAACCGCAGCCGCGGCTGCGGCTGATCGGACGAACTGCCGCCTTATGGGCGGCGTTATTCGTCGCCAATGCGCTGGTGCCTCAGGCCCCGGTATTTCTGCCACCGGACTTCGACGCCCGCAGCGCCAATTGGTGGGAATTCCTCTACGCGCTTTATCGCGACAAAAACGGTGCTGCACCGGTCTTAGTCTCGGAAATCAGGCGGATCGAAAATGCACAGCCGGCATTGCTTCAGGCTGAAGTCGCTCGCCTTGCCCCGCCGCACAAGGGCGCCACCGACATTTACGCGCTCGGCGTCGCCGGCTGGGCCGACCAGGATGTTTTCGTCAAAGAGCTCGACGGCGGGCTGCAAGCGATCGCTAGCGTGCTGCCGATCAAGGACCGCATCATCCGCCTTGTCAACGATCGCGACACGCTGAAAACGATTCCGCTCGCCAATTTGCAGAATTTTCAGGCGGCCGTGCAGGCCATCGGCAACGCGATGGACAAGGACAATGACATCCTTGTGCTGTTTATGACTTCGCACGGCGAGAAAGCCGGCTTTGCAGTGCAATTGCCCGGTGGCGTCGCCGAGCTGACGCCGCAACAGGTCGCGGCGGCGCTTGACGGCGCCGGCATCAAAAACCGGATCGTGATCGTTTCAGCCTGTTATTCGGGAATTTTCGTGCCGCCGCTCGAGAACGCCAACACCATCGTGCTGACGGCTTCCGACGCGCAAAACACGTCGTTCGGCTGCGCTCCCGAACGCGACTGGACCTATTTCGGCGACGCCTTCTTTCGCCAGAGCCTGCATCCGGGGATGGATTTCAAAAGCGCGTTCGATCATGCCCGTATTCTGATCCAGGGTTGGGAGCTGATGGACCACGCGCCGCCATCGAACCCGCAAGGCGAGTTCGGGCGGGCGTTGGTCGACAAGCTTGCGCCGTTTTTTGCTGCCGCTCAAAGCGTGGCGCAGTAGATACAATTCGAAGAGCGCCGATTACGCCACTTCGCGAGCGCGTCCCCATGCCTTGAGCGAGGCCCATAGGCCGCGATCGAGACGGAAGCGGTCGAGCGGCGCTGACGAGTTGATGGCGCGGATGCGGTAGAGACCGACGCTGGTCCATTGGAAGCCGCACTTCTCCAG
>CAVQOD010000010.1:0-36268 GCA_963714345.1 uncultured Alphaproteobacteria bacterium
CCGCCAACAGCACGCATTTTATTCGGTCACTGACCGCTCGGCGTGCGCACGCCGATCCAGGAGTCGCGCACCTGCTGGTAATGGATCGTTGGATCGTAGATCGTCACCGGCAGTCTCAGTTCCTCGCCGATAGCCGGCCGATTGCGGCGAGCAGACTGTACGAGGCGACCACCCGGTCGTGTTGCGCCACGATCAGATTTTGCCGCGCATTGACCAAAGCCTGCTCGGCATTGAGTACATCCTGCGTCGTGCGTTGGCCGGCCGATCGCCTCGTTACGCACGCCGGTCAGCGCCCGCGCGGCGGCATCGTTTTGGCGTTCCGCGGCCTCGATCTGCGCCTTCGCCGACTGCAGCTGCGCCCCAGGCCTGCACGACGTCGGCCCGGTTCTGATCGCGCACTTGATCGACGTTGAGCCTTTGCTGATCGAGGTTTTCTTTGTTCGAGCGGATGGTCGAATATTCCGCACCGCCCTGGTAGAGCGGCACCGATAGGTTCAGCGACACGGTGTCGTTGTACAGCTTGGGCGTCGTGATGGTCGAAAAGATCTGTTGCTGGACGTTGTATTGTCCGGTCAGCGTCGGCCACAAGCGCGCCTTCGGCGATCTTGACCTGCAATTGTGCAACGTCGACGCCGTACAAGGCCGCCAGCACGTTTGGATTTTGCGCGAGCCGGCTACGACGATCGCGGCGTTGAGCGTCGATGGCGCCAGCCGATCGACCGCCGAGGCGGGAGCGAGATTTGCCGGCTCGATGCCGATAATGCGCCGGTAATTGGCGCGCGTCGTCATCAGCGGTGGACTCGGCAGCATGCATGGTCGCTTCGGCGGCCGCCAATTGCGCTTCCGACTGCGCGACGTCGGTCGACGTTATCTGGCCGGCGGCGAAGCGATTGCGCGTGTCCTGGAGCGTGCGCTGCAGCACGAGAACATTGTTCTGCTGCACTTCGAGGTTGGCGCTGTCGCGCGACACGTCCATATAGACGGTGGCGGCGGCGAGCAGCACCGATTGTTCCATGACGCGCAGCGTCTCGCGCGCGGCGGACACCTTGCTTTCGGCCTCGCGGACGCTATTGGCGGTTCGTTCGCCGTTGAAAAAAGTTTGCGAGGCCGTCGCGCCGACCGAGTAGGGCGTCGTCAGGCCTCGATCGCCGAATCCGGCGCCGCTCGGCAAAATCGGCTGGGTCGGCGGAATGATGTTCTTGGTATTGGTATATTCCCGCCCAACCGTGGCGTTGGCGGTGATCGTCGGACGATAGCCCGAAAGCGCCTGCGGCACCGCCTCGTCGTCCTGCCGGACGATCGCGCGCTGCGCGTTAAGCTGTGGGTTGTTCTCGTAAGCTCTGGCGAGCGCCGCCTCGATCGTCTCTGCGGCGGCCCGCTGCGGCGCCGCCACAACAAGCCCCATAATAAGCCCAACGACGATTGGAATGACTGCTACGCGCGCCCGCCCGATCCATCGCTGCGGCGGGTTTCGCCGCACCCTTGGAGCCATAATTCTACTCGCCACCCGTCAGCCCCAACTCGACCGGCGGTGACCTTAACTTGGGGCCCTATGCCTTACAAGGTTATGGCCGTGTCGGAGGGCCGCGCCGGGCTGCGGCGCGCCATCAGCCGCAATTCGCGCAGCCCGAACATCGACTGTGGCGAGAATGAGCGGCAGAAAAAAATCAAGCACGCGGAACGTCAGCAAGGTCGCGAGAAGGTCCTCGCGTTGATATTGCGGCAAGCCGATCAGTATCGCGGCTTCGACCACGCCGAGGCTGCCCGGCGCATGGCTGACCGCGCCGAGCAGAGTGGCGAGGACGAAGACGACGACGATCGTGGCGAAGCCGACGGTGGGACTATTCGGCAGCAGCATGAAGATGGATAGCGACGCCAGGCAGCGGTCGAGCGTGCCGATGCCGATCTGCAAAAGCGTGCGCCGCAGATCGGGCAAAGCGATCCGCCAATTTGCCCGTCCGACGATACGCGGCTGCAATGTGAGCCAGATCAGGTAACAGCCGATGGCAAACAGGCCGGACAGCCCGATCAGCCGGTTGACCCAAGGCGGCAGGTGATCGACCACGGAGAGGGCGGCCGGCGCATAGGCGACGGCGCCGCCGAGCACGAATATATTGCCGAGCCAGAACGTCATCCCGGTCACAAACGCAATTTTGGCGATGTCGACGACTGTAAGGTTCCAAAACGAGTAGACGCGGAACCGCACCAGCCCGCAGGTCAGCGTGGCGGCGCCGAGCGAGTGACCGATCGTGTAGCTCGTGAAGCTCGCGAAAGCGACGACCCGCAGCGGAATTTTTTGCCTGCCGATGGTGTGCAGCGCAAACAGATCATAACAAATAAGATTGGCGTAGCCGGCGACCACCAGCGTTCCCGCAATCAGAATACGCAACGGTGACTGCGCCTTGAGCGCGGCGACGACTTTGCCGACATCGATACCACGCAACAGATGGTAAAGCGTAGCAACGGCGATGACGACGATTACCAAGCTGATGGCGAAACTGATCTTGTTCCGGCCGATGCCGCGGACGATCGTCTGCGTAAAGGGAAACGATGCGGTCAGGGCCAAATCAACTCCGTTCAACAAATCGTGGCCGGAAATTCCCATTCATTTGTAACAGCATTGTTACGTACATAACCTATGCGGCGGCAGACTTTCGAGACCGTCATACGAATGAGATATGAAATCGTAATTGTCATCGCATGCAATTCGAAAACATGATGGCCACGCTACATTGGCCGAAAGTGCCGCAATGAAGGTCTTGGTCGCGACGGACGCGTGGCGTCCGCAGGTCAATGGCGTCGTGCGGACTCTGGGTTCGTTGGCGCGCGCCGCCGCCAAGCTTGGCGTTGAGATCGATTTTTTGTCGCCAGACGGCTTTTGGACCTTTCCGGTCCCGACCTATCCCGGGCTCAGACTGGCCGTGCCGCGCCGCGGCCGCATCGCTGAACGGATCGACGCCGCGCGGCCGGATGCAATCCACATCGCAACGGAGGGACCGATCGGCCATGCGGTGCGAGCTTACTGCATCAGGAACGGCCGCCCGTTCACGACGAGCTATACCACGCGGTTTCCGGAATATATTTCGGCGCGCTCGCCGATCCCGGCGCAGTGGATTTACAACGCGCTGCGGCGCTTCCATGCCGCCGCCGCGGTGACGATGGTGGCGACGCCGTCGCTCATGACCGAGCTTTCGGAACGCGGGTTCGGCAACCTCGGCATGTGGACTCGCGGCGTCGACGTCGATCTGTTCCGGCCGGACCGCGCCATCGATCTGGATTTTCCGCGGCCGATCTTCATGACCGTGGGACGGGTCGCCGTGGAAAAGAATTTGCCCGCGTTCCTGTCGCTCGATTTGCCCGGCAGCAAGGTCGTCATCGGCGCCGGGCCGCAGGAGGGGGAGCTGAAGCGGCGGTTTCCCGGGACAAAGTTCCTCGGACAATTGGACAACGGCATCCTTGCCGCGCATCTCGCCGCGGCCGATGTCTTCGTGTTTCCAAGCCGCACCGATACGTTCGGGGTCGTGCAGCTCGAGGCGCTTGCCAGCGGGGTTCCGATCGCGGCCTTCCCCGTAACCGGCCCGAAGGATGTCATTGGCAGCAATCCCATCGGCGTCTTGAACGAGGATCTTCGCGCCGCCTGCATGCAGGCGCTCTGGATCTCCCGCGAGTCGTGCCGCGAATTCGCGCTGCGCTATTCCTGGGAGAACAGCGCGCGGCAGTTCATCGGCCACGCGCGCAAGATCGCCGCCTCCGCGGCCGAGATGGCGCCCCCTGTCGCCGAAACCGAGCCTCCCGCAGCCGAGCAAACGCTGGTGCCGGGTTGCAACCCAAGGGTCACGCATGAGCACTCTGTCTGACACGGATCTAAACAATCAAATGGTCACCAAAGCCTATGCGCGATGGGCGCCGGTCTATGACCTCGTCTTCGGCGCGGTGTTCGAACGCGGCAGACATGCCGCGATCGCCGCCGCGGAGCGCATCGGCGGGCGCATTCTCGAAGTCGGCGTCGGCACCGGAATTTCGCTGCCGCATTATTCCAAGGAGTGCCGGCTCTGCGGCGTGGATATTTCCGCACCGATGCTGCGCAAGGCGCAAGAGCGCGTCGCCGAATTCGGCTTGAGCAACGTCGAAGGCTTGTGGGTCATGGACGCGGAGCATCTGTCCTTTCCCGATAAGTCGTTCGACGTGGTCGTGGCTCAATACGTCATCACGACGGTGCCGAATCCGGAGGCTACCCTCGACGAGTTCGCCCGTGTGCTCAAGCCGGGCGGCGAGATCGTTCTGGTCAGCCGCGTCGGCGCCGAGGCCGGTCTGCGGCGCTCGCTGGAGCACTGGTTCCAGCCGGCGGCGCGCAAGCTCGGCTGGCGCACCGAATTCTCGTTTGAACGCTACTCGCGGTGGGCCGAGCGGGCTTCCGGCATGAGGCTCATCGAGCGCCGCCCCATGCCGCCCCTTGGACACTTCTGTCTGATCCGCTTCGGCAAGGATGGCGGCGTCGAGCGCGCCAGCGAAGCCGAGCCGGTCCGCGCCGCGGGCTGATCGCTTCATCAGAAAATTTTTCGCCGGCGGTCACGCCACTGTCACACGCTTATGCGCAGCAACGGCGGACCTGATTCCCTGTCACAAGGGATTCACCAAATCGCCATACCCAAGGCTGGACGGCTGCACGAGGGGAAAGATAGCAAATGGAAAACTTTTTGGATGCTCTACGGACCCAGCGCTGGGACGATCATCGCTATTATCACCATAGCCGGATCAATCAGTCGCTCCATTTCGTCAGTGCGATGAGCTTCCTGTTTTCCTATGTGATGATATTCAGGGATCCTGCGATTTCGGCGCTGGCCGGCTGGCTGGTGGCGATGACGACCCGGCAAACCGGCCACTTTTTCTTCGAGCCGAAGGATTACGACACCGTCAACAAGGCCAGCCACGAATACAAGGAAGAGATCAAGGTCGGCTATAATCTGCGCCGCAAGGTCGTGCTGTTGACGATTTGGGCGCTATCGCCGCTGGTGCTGTTTTACAGCCCGCGGTTTTTCGGCTTGTTTACGCCGGCCGCCACAAGGCCGAATTCGTCCGCCATGTCGCCATCATCTGGCTCGGCCTGGGCATCGGCGGAGTGATGTTCCGCACCGTCCACTTGTTTTTCATCAAAGATGTGCAGACCGGTCTCGTGTGGGCCACCAAAATCCTCACCGACCCGTTCCATGACATCAAAATCTATCATAAGGCGCCGCTCGCCCTGCTGCGCGGCGAACTGATCGATCCCGAGATCGGCCTGCATCACTGGGACGAAGAGGACGCCGAAGAGCTGCCGCGGGCCAGCTGATCGCGCTCGTCGCGGCTTCGCCGGTTCGGCTACTGCTTGCGACGTCCGCGCGGGGGAAACAGCCGGTGCATGATCATCTCCTTCAAGACGGTCCGCTTGATCGCCTTGTTGGTGAGCGCGGGATTGCTTCCACCACCAGCCGTCATCGCGCATCGCTTTTGCCGCGGCGAGGAAACGGTCCATGACCGCGGTGAAATCGGCTTCGGTGTAATTGAGGCTGAAGGTCAGCCGCCCGGTGCCGGTCCAGCTCAGCGCCAGCCCTTCCGCGCGCAGATAATACTGGAGCATCCAGTTGTAGCGCGACGGCTGCGTGTAGCAGACGGTCCAGATCGAAGACATATTCGCGATCTCGACCGGCAACGCCTCCTCCGCCAGGCGGGCATTGAGCCGCTGCGCGCGCTCGTTCCAGACCGGATCGAGCCCGGCGTAAATCGCATCCGCCTGCGGCGTCTGCAAAAAGCGCAGAAATTCGTTCATCGCCGCCATGACGTAAGGATGCGAGTTGAAGGTGCCGCGGGCAAAGCAGATATCGCCCGGCCGATCGTCGCGGAAGCGCTTCATCAGCTCGCTTTTGCCGCAGACGACGCCGATCGGCAGTCCGCCGCCCAGCGTCTTGCCGTAAGTCACGATGTCGGCGCGAACGCCGAAATAGTCCTGCGCGCCGCCCTTGGCGAGGCGGAAACCGACAAACACTTCGTCGAAGATCAGAACGATGCTGCGCTCGGTGCAGACTTCGCGGAGGCGTTTGAGCCATTCGGCATAGGCCTCGCGGTCGAAATGCGCGCCGCGGCCGCTGTCGATAAGCTGGGAGTCGGTCGCGTCGGACGCGTTGACGTGCAACGCCTGCAGCGGATTGACCAACACGCAGGCGATATTGCGCCGCGTGCGCAGGACGCGGAGCGTATCCTCGGACATATCGGTGAGCGTATAGGTTTCGTGCGCCGGCACCGGATTGCCGATGCCGGGCTGCACGTCGCCCCACCAGCCGTGATAGGCGCCGCAGAACCGCACCAGATGCGAACGCTTGGTGTGGTAGCGGGCGAGCCGCACCGCCTGCATGACGGCCTCGGTGCCCGACATATGGAACGACACCTCGTCGAGCCCGGAAATCTCCTTGAGCATCTTGGTGTTCTCGATGATCACGGGGTGATACGGGCCGAGCACCGGACCCAGCGCGCGCACCCGCGCAATGCCGCGGTCGATCGTCTCCTTGTAGAAGTCGTAGCCCAGGACGTTGATGCCGTACGATCCGCTGAGATCGTAAAATCGGTTGCCGTCGAGATCGGTGATGGTTACGCCGCTGGTCGACTGGACGAAAGCGGCCGAGGGCAGATCGGCGCTGACTTTGCGGCTGAACTGAAACGGCACCCGATAGGCATCGGTGAATTCCAGATCGGAAATGGTCTGGCTTGCTTCGGCGGTGCGCCGGATCGTCTCGGCAAAGCGTGTCTTGTAGGACGCGGAAAGCCGGGCGAAACCGTCGCGCCGCCGCGCGGCGACATCCGCGGGCGCGTCATCGCAGCTGAAAAAACGGTCCTCGCCGTAGTCGTAGAACGGCACGAAAGCCGCGAGCCGGCGCGCGATCCGGGAATGGCCGGCGAGCGATTTGTGCTTGGCTTGCGACAGCGCAAGCCGCTTCTTCAAGGTCGCGACCGAAGTCGCAACCGCCGCGGCGCCCAGCCCGTAGAAGGCGAGACTGATCGAGCCCCAGGTCATTGAGCCCCATGTCATTAGAGTCCATGTCATCAAATCGCGGTGTAGCGCGGAGATTTAACAGTCCCATGACGTTAACAGTCACATGACGGTGCGGACGCAAATCCTTCGAATATTCGAGCAGGAAGATATTAATTTCCTGCTGACCAACCGCATTCCGCGGCGGCTGGCGACGCAGTTCATCGGCTGGTTCGGCAAGATCGAGCAGCCGCTGGTCCGTGACCTCTCGATCGCGACTTGGCGGTTGTTCTCCGACCTCGATCTGAGCGAGGCCAAGAACACCGAATTCCGCAGCCTGCACGATTGCTTCATCCGGGAACTGAAGGACGGCGCGCGGCCGATCGAGGGCGCCGCCGACATCTTGGTCAGTCCGTGCGACGCCATCGTCGGCGCTTGCGGGGCGATCGAAGGGACGCAACTCTATCAGGCCAAGGGCTTTCCCTACACGCTTGAGGATCTGCTGGGCGATCCCGCCCTGGTCGAGGCCTATCGCAACGGCCGCTATGTGACGCTGCGGCTGAAATCGAGCATGTACCACCGTTTCCACGCGCCCCATGACGGCGCCATCGAGCGGGTGACTTACGTCTCCGGCGACACCTGGAACGTCAATCCGATCGCGCTGAAACGGATCGAGCGCCTGTTCTGCAAGAACGAACGCGCGGTGATCCGGATGACGCTTGCGGGCGGGCAAAGCGTGACGCTGGTCGCGGTCGCCGCGATCCTGGTCGCCAGCATTCGCCTGCATTGTCTCGATGAGATATTGGACCGCGACTATCGCGGACGCAGCGTCATCGACTGCGACTGCGAGGTTCGCAAAGGCGACGAGCTCGGCTGGTTCCAGCACGGTTCGACGATTATCGTGTTTGCGCCCGACGGCTTCGCACTTTGCCCGCATGTGCGCGAGGGCGCCGCAATCCGTATGGGAGAGCCGCTGCTGCGGCTGCCCAGAAGTGGAGATCAATCGGGAGCGCGCAGCCGATAGCCTATCCCGGTTTCGGTGAGAACATACTGCGGCCGTTCGGGATCGGCTTCGATTTTTTGCCGGAGCTGGCGGACATAGACTCGCAGATATTGCGCGTCGGTCAGGTCGTCCCATAGCTCGCCGAGCAGAAATTTGTGGGTGAGAACCTTGCCGGCATGCTGCACCAATACGCGCAGCAGTTCGTATTCCTTGGGTGAAAGTTTGACGTCCTTGTCGCCAACTTTGACGATGCGGCGAACGAGATCGACGGAGAGGTCGCCGACCCGGAAGATCGGGCGCTCGCCTTGCGTCTGCAATTGGTGGCGTAGCGCAGCGCGCATCCGCGCCAAAAGCTCATCCATCCCGAACGGCTTGGTTACATAGTCGTCGGCGCCGAAATCGAGCGCTTGGACTTTGCCGGCCTCGTCGTCGCGGCTGGAAAGAACGACGATGGGTACGCTTTCATTGCGGGCACGGATGGTGCGCAACAACTCGTGGCCTTGCATGTCGGGCAGGCCGAGATCGAGAATGACTAAATCCGGCGATTGGCTCAGCAGTTCGAGCGCGGTCTTGCCGTTGGGAGCTTCGAGCGTCTGATAGCCCTGCGCGGTCAGCCCCATGCGCAAAAGCTTGCGGATCGGAGGCTCGTCGTCGACCACCAGCACACGGAGCGGAGCGGCGGTCATGCGGCGACGTCCAGGAGTTGTCCTTGACGCGGGATCGGCAGGTTGATCGTGAACATCGCGCCGCTGCGATCGGAGCGATTGGCGGCGACGATGGTGCCATGCATGGCTTCGACGAAGCCGCGCGAAATCGCAAGCCCCAGTCCGGTGCCGGCACGAACCTGATCGGTCTTCTGGGCGCGGTAGAACTTATCGAAGATATGTTCGAGGTCGGGCGCGGGAATGCCGCTGCCTTCATCGAGCACGCGCAGGCACACCGCGTCGCCGTTGCGCCAAGCCTGGATACGGATGGTCGTTTCCGGCGGGGCATATTTGGCGGCATTGTCGAGAAGATTGAACAACACTTGTTCGAACAGTACGGCGTCGAGTTCGAGCATCGGCAAATCCGGCGCCAGTTCCAGTTCGACTTTGTGCCGGGACAGAATGCGGCTGGCGCGGCGTAGCGCGCTGCCGACGATTTCGCCGAGGTCGTGCAGCGCGACGTTCGGCGCAATCGCGCCGGATTCGAGCTTGGTCATGTCGAGCAAATTGGCGATGAAGCGGTTGAGCCGCTCGGACTCGTCGATAATGGTGCTGAGAAGCTCGGCTTTCTCGCCCGCCGAAAGCTTGTCCCCGAGATCGCGCAGCGTGCCCGCCGATCCGAGCACCGCGGCGAGCGGGGTCTTGAGGTCGTGGGAAATCGAAGTCAGGAGCGCCGAGCGCAAGCGTTCGGTCTCGGCGTTACGTTCGACGCGATCCATTTCCTCGACCAGCCTGACACGCTCGATAGCGAGCGCGCCTTGATCGGCAAGCGCATCGAGCAGGCGCCGCTGGTCGGGCGTGAGCAGCGGGCCTTGCCTATCGCTGTCTATACCCATCACGCCAATGGCGCCGCGCCCGGTATGCATCGGCAGGAACAGGCGCTTGGCGCCCGGCAAAGTATCCGAACCGCGGCCGGCCACGCGATTGTTCTCCCAGGCCCATTTCGCCGCGGCGATATCGGCATCGTCGAGAATATCCTCGGGCGGATAACCGGCCTTCACCGCGATCGTGCCGTGCTCGGGCAACAACAATACGACCCGCACCTTCAGCATCAGCGCAGTCTGGTAGGCCGTCGCCCACAGCACGTCGTCGAGCGTGCCGGCGCCGGCAAGCTTGCGGCTGAAAGCGTACAGCGACTCGGTGGTTCGCGCCCGCTCCATGGTCGCGACGGCCTGGGTGCGGCCGCGCGCGGCGACGCTCGAGACGATGACTGCGACAAGGGTGAAAAACCCGAACGCGGTGACATTGTGCGGATCGGCGATGGTGAAGGTGTAAATCGGCGGCAGGAAGAAGAAGTTGTAGGCAAGCGCCGAAGCGACGCAGGCGAACAGCGACGG
This sequence comes from uncultured Alphaproteobacteria bacterium, assembly GCA_963714345.1. Taxonomy (GTDB): domain Bacteria; phylum Pseudomonadota; class Alphaproteobacteria; order Rhizobiales; family Xanthobacteraceae; genus BOG-931. The sequence continues at coordinate 10,045 of CAVQOD010000010.1, forward strand.
CCACAGGCCGAAACGAACGGCGACGGCAACGACGGCAGTGAGGAAAACGAGGTCGCTATTGGTTGGGCCGATCGCCGCTCCGATCAGCTCGGCGATGGCAAGCGCCACGGCGACCGCCAGCAAGGCGGCGCCGTAAGGGCGCGGATCGAAAGCATCGTTGCGCTCGGCGGGCCGCGTCGACTTCTTCGGAATAGGTTGGCCGGCGACGGTGTCGCCGGCGATGACATGGACGCTGATATTGCCGGAGCGGCGCACCAGATCGTGCACCACCGAGCCGTGCAGGATTTCGAACCACCGGGTGCGCGCCGATTTGCCGATGATGATCTGGGTGACATTGTTCGCCTGCGAATAGCGGATCACATCCTCGGCGATGCGGTCGTCGCTGGACGGCAAAGTGACGGCCTCGCCGCCGAGCGCCTCGGCGAGCCGCAGCGTATCGGCGATGCGGTCGCGTTCCTCCTCCGAAAGCTGCAGGCTGCGCCGGCCCTCGACATAAAGCGCGACCCAGGGCCCATGCAGCCGGTCGGCGAGTCGCTTGGCGTAGCGCACTAGGCCGGCGGAACGCAGGTCCTCGCTGATGCAAACCAAGATGCGTTCGCCCGCCGCCCACGGTCCTTGGATCGCATGCGCCTGCATTTCCGAGAGCAATTGCTCGTCCACCCGCTCGGCGGTGCGGCGCAAAGCGAGTTCGCGCAGCGCGGTGAGGTTGGCGGGCGAGAAGAAATGTTCGAGCGCGCGCTCGGCCTGTTTCGGAACGTAGACCTTACCTTCCTTGAGGCGTTGGATCAGATCGCCGGGGGTCAGATCGATCAGTTCGACGGCGTCGGCGCGGTCGAACACCGCGTCGGGCACGGTCTCGCGCACGCGCACATGGGTGATCTGCGCGACAACGTCATTGAGGCTTTCGATGTGTTGAATATTGACGGTGGTATAGACGTCGATGCCGCGGCTCATCAATTCTTCGACGTCGAGATAACGCTTGGGGTGGCGACTGCCTTCGACATTGGTGTGCGCGAGTTCGTCGACCAGCGCGATTTGCGGGCGCCGCGCGATGACGGCGTCGAGGTCCATCTCGGTAAGCGATTGTCCCTTATAGTCGACGTGCCGGCGCGGAACGGCTTCAAGCCCCTCCAACAGCGCTTCGGTTTCGCGGCGGCCGTGAGTTTCGACGATGCCGGCGACCACGTCGTAGCCGTCTTTTTTGCGGGCGTGCGCCTGCTGCAGCATTTCGTAAGTCTTGCCGACGCCGGGCGCGGCGCCGACGAAAATTCGAAGCTTGCCGACGCGTCCCTCTTCGCGGCGCGCCGCTTCAAGAAGGGCTTCCGGAGAGGGCCGTTGTTCGGATTCGCGCCTTTGCTCCGCCATCGGCGATGGAATCTCAAGCTGTAGGCGCTCGTCGCATCATCCGGCGCTCAACCGATCGAGCGCGAGGTTGAGCAGCAGGACATTCACCTGCGGCTCGCCCAATAGGCCAAGCAAACGACCTTCGGTGTTGTCGTCGACAAGCTTGCGGATGCGATCTTCCGGCAGATTCCGCGCCTTGGCAATACGGGGGACCTGGAAGAGAGCGGCCTCCGGCGAGATATCCGGGTCAAGGCCGCTGGCCGAAGTCGTCACCAGGTCGGCCGGTACCGGCATCGACGGGTTCTCTTTTTTCAGCTTCGCCATATCGTCTTTCACGCGGTCGATCAGCGCCTTGTTGGACGGTCCCAGGTTGGACCCGCCGGAATTGTCGGCATTATACGGCGCAGCGATCGTCTTGGTCGGATCCTTGGGATCCGGCGCGGTCGTCGCCGACGGCCGGCCATGGAAATATTTGTCGCTGTCGAATTCCTGGCCGATCAGCGCGGAGCCCACGACCTTGCCGTCGCGTTCGATCATGCTGCCGTTCGCCTGGTAGGGGAAAATGACTTGGGCGATTCCGGTCATCGCCAGCGGATAGGCCAAGCCGGTGATGAGCGTTAGAGCGATCAGGACGACGATCGCCGGACGAATTTCGCGCAACATCGCAGTTCTCCTTAAACCAGATGCAAGGCGGTGACGATGACGTCGATCGCCTTGATGCCGACGAACGGAATGATCACGCCGCCGACGCCGTAAATCCAAAGATTGCGGCGCAACAGCGCGGCGGCGCCGATCGGGCGATACCGCACGCCTTTGAGCGACAGCGGAATAAGCGCAATGATGATCAGCGCATTGAAGATGATCGCCGACAGGATGGCGCTTTCCGGCGTCTGCAGCCTCATGATGTTCAGCGCCTGCAATTGCGGATAGAAGGCGACGAACATTGCCGGGATGATGGCGAAATACTTCGCCACGTCGTTGGCGATCGAGAAGGTGGTCAGCGCGCCGCGGGTCATCAAGAGCTGCTTGCCGATCTCGACGATCTCGATGAGCTTGGTCGGGTTGGAATCGAGATCGACCATGTTGCCCGCTTCGCGCGCCGCCTGCGTGCCGGTATTCATGGCGACGCCGACGTCGGCTTGGGCCAATGCCGGCGCATCGTTGGTGCCGTCGCCGCACATGGCGACAAGCTTGCCTTTGCCCTGCTCGTCGCGAATGAGCCGCAGTTTCTCCTCGGGCGTGGCCTGGGCGAGGAAGTCGTCGACGCCGGCTTCGGCTGCGATCGCGGCCGCCGTCATCGGATTATCGCCGGTGATCATCACGGTGCGGATGCCCATGCGGCGCAATTCGGCAAAGCGCTCGCGAATGCCGCCCTTGACGATGTCCTTGAGGTGAACGACGCCGAGCAAGCGGCCGTCCTTGGCGACGGCGAGCGGCGTGCCGCCGGATTTGGCGATGGCGTCGGCGATTGCGGTGACTTCGCGCACCGTTTCGCCGCTGACGCCCGGGCGCAGCGCCGGCGCCGCGCCGCCGGCAGCCACCATGGCCGGCGCGCCGTTGAGAAAATTCAGGATGGCCTCGACCGCGCCCTTGCGGACCCATGACGAGCCGACCTCCACGCCGCTCATCCGCGTCTGTGCGGAAAACGGGATGAAATTCGCCTGCAGTTCGGCAAGCTCGCGGCCGCGGATGCCGTATTTCTCCTTGGCCAGCACCACAATGGAGCGTCCCTCGGGGGTCTCGTCGGCGAGCGACGCGAGCTGTGCGGCGTCCGCCAATTCCTGCTCGGTCACGCCCCGCAGCGGTTTGAACTCGGTCGCCTGGCGATTGCCGAGCGTGATGGTGCCGGTCTTGTCGAGGAGTAATGTATCGACGTCGCCTGCCGCCTCGACCGCGCGGCCCGACATCGCCAGCACGTTGAAACGCACCAGGCGATCCATGCCGGCAATGCCGATGGCCGACAACAGCGCGCCGATAGTGGTCGGGATCAGCGTTACGAACAGCGCTACCAGGATCACAACCGAAATCGTGCTGCCGGCATAATAGACGTAGCTTGGAATCGTCGCGGTCGCGAACACGAAGATGATGGTGAGGCCGATCAAGAGAATGTTCAGCGCAATCTCGTTCGGCGTTTTCTGCCGTTCGGCGCCTTCGACCAGGCGGATCATCCGGTCGAGAAAGGTCGAACCGGGGGCCGCGGTGATGCGCACGCGGATCCAATCGGAAAGCACCTGCGTGCCGCCGGTGACCGCCGAGCGGTCGCCGCCCGACTCGCGGATGACCGGCGCCGATTCGCCGGTGATCGCCGCCTCGTTGACCGAGGCCATGCCCACGATCACCTCGCCGTCGGACGGAATCATGTCGCCGGCTTCGACCAGGACAATGTCGCCGACCTTGAGGTCGGTCGACGGCACCAGCCGATAGTTCTGCGAATTGCCCGCACCGGTGAGAAGCTTGGCCGCGGTCTCGGTGCGCTGACGGCGCAGCGTGTCGGCCTGCGCCTTGCCGCGGCCCTCGGCCACGGCTTCGGCGAAGTTGGCAAACAGCACGGTGAACCACAGCCACAGGATGATCTGGAATTCGAACAGCGATGTGGCCGCCGCCGGTCAAGAGATCGCGGATCAGGATCACGGTCGTCAACGCCGTGACGACCTCGAGCACGAACATGACGGGATTCTTCATGAGCGTGCGCGGATCGAGCTTGACGAAGGCGGAGCCGATGGCCGGCACGACGATCTTCGGATCGAACAGCGCCGAGACCGGCATGCTCTTGCGCAGGGTTGAGGTTTCCATCGAAGTCACTCCAAGCCTTAATTGGATGAGAAAAGCGTGCCGGCGTTGATCGCGAGCTGCTCGACGATCGGGCCGAGCGCCAGCGCCGGAAAGAAAGTGAGGCCGCCGACAATCACGATCACGCCGACGACGAGACCGACGAACAAGCCGCCGTCGGTCGGGAAGGTCCCTGCGGAAGCCGGCACCAATTTCTTGGCCGCGAGAGAGCCGGCGATCGCCATGGTCGGGATGATCATCCAGAACCGGCCGACGCCCATCGCGACGACGCCGCTGAGATTGTAGAACAGCGTGTTGCCGTTGAGCCCGGCGAAGGCGGAGCCGTTATTGCCGGTCTGCGACGTGTAGGCGTAAAGCACCTCGGTGAAGCCATGCGGGCCCGGATTGTTCATCGAGGCCACCGCCGACGGCACCAGCATGGCGACCGCGGTCCAGCCGAGATACATCAGCGGCAGGACCAGGATGGCGAGCATCGCCATCTTGACTTCCTTGGCTTCGATTTTTTTGCCGACATATTCCGGCGTGCGTCCGACCATCAGGCCGGCGACAAAGATCGAGATGATGACGAACAGCAGCATGCCGTACATGCCCGAGCCGACGCCGCCGACGATGATCTCGCCGAGCTGAATGTTGATCAGCGGGATCATGCCGCCGAGCGCGGTGAAACTGTCGTGCATGGCGTTGACCGCGCCGCATGAGGCGGCGGTGGTGATGACGGCAAACAGAGCCGAGGCGACGATGCCGAAGCGGACTTCTTTGCCTTCCATATTGCCGCCGGTGAGGCCGAGGGCGTTGAGCGCGTCATTGCCGTGCGCCTCGGCCGCAATAACAGACGAAGACGCCGGCGATGAACAGCACGCCCATGACGGCAAGGATCGCCCAGCCTTGACGCTGGTTGCCGACCATGCGGCCGAACACATTGGTCAGCGCCGCGCCGATCGCGAAGATCGAGATGATCTGCACGTAATTCGACAACGCCGTCGGGTTCTCGAACGGATGCGAGGCGTTGGCGTTGAAGAAGCCGCCGCCATTGGTGCCGAGCATCTTGATGGCGATTTGCGAGGCGACCGGGCCGACCGCGATGTGCTGCTTGATCCCCTCGAGCGTGGTGGCGTCGACATAGGGGCCGAGCGTCTGCGGGATGCCCTGCCAGACCAGGAACAGCGCATAGGGCACGCAGATCGGGATCAGGATGTAGAGCGTGCAGCGGGTGATATCGACCCAGAAATTGCCCACGGTGCGAACCGAATGCCGGGCAAAGCCGCGGATCACCGCGACCGCGAGCACGATGCCGGTTGCCGCCGAAAGATAGTTCTGGTGCGTCAGGCCGAGCATCTGCACGAGATACGACATCGTGTTTTCGCCGGCGTAGTTCTGCCAGTTGGTATTGGTGATGAAGCTCATCGCCGTGTTGAGCGACAGGCCTTCTTCAACGGCGCTTTGCCCTTCCGGATTGAACGGCAGGCAGGGCCTGCGCGCGCATCAGCACATAAAGAATGAGCAGGCCGCCGACATGAAACAGCAGCATGCCGACCGTGTAGGTCAGCGCATGCTGCTCCTGGCGCTCGTCGACCCCGGCGATCTTGTAGATCGCAATCTCGACCGGCCGCAGGATCGGCGTCAGCCAGGTGCGCTCGCCGTTGAACACCCGCGTCATATAGGCGCCGAGAGCCGGCGTGATCGCGACAATAATCGCGCAATAAAGCAGGATCTGGACCCAGCCGATGACGGTCATGGTCGTTGTCCTTTCAGAACAGTTCGGGCTTGAGCAGAGCGTAGATCAGATAGACGAGCAGCCCCGCGGTCACGAGACCGGCGAGTGCATAATCGAAGGTCATGACAGTTCTCCTCAGAGCCGGTCGCAGGCGTAGCAATAGGCGATCGACAGCGCGAAAAAGACGAAAACGATCGCCATCATGACGGCGTCCATCATCGGAATTCTCCGAATAAACTTTCCCGGGCAACAGCAGATGCCCATTGGCGGCGCGCTGTCTCGATTTTACTCAAGCGCAGGCAAAACTCCGCCGGTTGACGCGCGATTAGGTGTCACCAATGGCATATGAATTCGAGAGGTCGACGATGAAAAAGTTATAGGAATCCCATAAAGGTCGGCGACTGAGCGCAAACGAGGTTGCCGCCGTAAACGGCTGCGTTGGCGCGCGTTTTCGAGCTTGGTTCCCTTGCATCGGGGCTATCGACTTTAAAGACGCCGGAATATGGTGTCGCGGCCGAGGAGTCGCGGCGGTCGCCAGGGCAGATCGCGCCGGAGGGGGAATGAATAGCGCGGACCAAAATCTGACGGCGATACTGGATCGCGAGCTCGATCGTTTGACGCAGAATCTCACCTTCGACAAGCTGCTCATTCAACTCGGCCTCGATCCCAGCAACGTCACGTGGCACGCGATATTCGAGCGGCTGATCGACGTCGGGTCGGCCCATCTCAATTTTGCCAGTGTCTGTGCGTTGATCGGCGCGGTTTTCTACGGCGCGACTCTGCTGATGCGGACAATGGTGCCGCTGCGCGTTTTCGGCATCATCAGCGCCCTCTTCTTTATGGCGTACGGGGCGCTCGCCGGGGCGATGTCGACCTTTTTCATGTATTTGCTGCTGCTGCCCATCAACAGCTGGCGCCTGTTTCAGATGCGCAGCCTGGTCAAGAAGGCGCGCGTCGCCGCGCAAGGCGACCTGTCGATGGACTGGCTCAAGCCGTTCATGAACCGTCGAATTTATCGCCGCGGCGATGTGCTGTTTCGAAAAGGCCAAGCTGCCAACGAGATGTTCCTGACGGTCACGGGAAAATTTCTGGTGTCTGAAATCGGCATCGAACTGCCGCCCGGCCGTTTGGTGGGCGAACTTGGTTTTGTCACGCCCAATAATCGAAGAACGCAGACGGTCGAATGTATCGAAAATGGCGAGGTGCTGGCCATTACCTATGACCGGCTGCTCGAAATCTACTTCGATAATCCGGAGTTCGGCTATTTCTTTCTCCGTCTCGCCAGCGATCGTCTGCTGCAGAATATTGCTCGGCTTGAAGGAGTGATCGCGGCCGCGGCAGCGGTGCCCGCCACAGCCGGCGCTGCCGGTCGGGCTGCTCGTGACGTGGATGCAGAGTCTGAGGCTGCACCGGCAACGGCAACGACGCCGCCGGCAAAATCTGCGAACGGGTCGCCGGCCATTGCAGCGGAAGTGCATTTACCCGCCGTGATCGAACCTCCGCCGGATCGCCGGCGCGCCAATGCAGCAAAAGTGGTCGAGCGCTTTTCTTTATGGTCCGGGGTGGCCGGAATTATCCCGGTGCCGTTCCTCGATCTGGCAGCCGTCGGCGGCGTGCAAATTCAAATGCTACGGCGTATTTCACGGATTTACGGCGTTCCGTTTTCCGCAAACCGAGGCAAAGCGCTCATCGCCGGCTTGGCAGGCTCAATGATCCCCGCGAGCAGCGGCATGGGAGCCGCGAGCATGACCAAGAGCGTGCCAGTCGTGGGGACGGCTGTGAGCGCGGTCGTGATGCCGGCGTTATCCGCCGGCGCGACTTACGCGATCGGCATGGCATTCATCCAGCATTTTGCTTCCGGCGGGACGTTGCTTGATTTTAATCCGCGACAATATCGCGACTTCCTCAATGCTCAGAAGCAGCTGTGGAGCTCCCGACTCAGGAGCCACCCGGGCCGCTGCCAAAGGCGCCTGCAGCTCTCGGGGCAAGGCTTCCGACGATCTAAACGGAGATTTTCCGGATCGCTTCCGAACTGGCGTAAATATTTTCGCGTTTGCCGCACTAAGTCTTCGCTCTCGCGATATCCCTAATGAGCGGCGCTGCGACGGCGCGGTGTTTCCGACGGTGGGAGTGCGTCAGTCGCTTCGCTGACCCGCTCCGCGCCATCGTCTGCCGCACCGCCGGCCAGGATCGAAGAAGATGGTCGGGCGCGAACTCTGAAGAGTTTTCGGCGAATTCTGCGCAAGAGCTGCGGCGAACGCCGCCGATGCTTATCGCAAGGTTAGCAAACAACCGAGCATTTAAGCTGCGCTTTCGCAAAAGGCGGCGCGGTGACGAAACGATTGGTCGGTGAGTGATTTCACGACATGTTTAGAAATGGGACGGCAAAACATCATGCGAAGAGCCTGACGAGTCACGCTTTTGCGCCGGCTGGCTTTCATCGGCTGTTTGAGCAGGCGCTCTCGTAACCGTAAGGGTTTTGTCCGATGACGAATGTCATTCGCTTGATGGTCGACGCGATGCGCCAAGTGCATCGCTTCCGTCGCGACGATGGCGGCAGCATGGCGATAATGATGGGCCTGACGGCGATCCCGCTCATCTTCGCCGTCGGCGCCGGCATCGATTACGGCACCGCCAACATGGCGAAGGCCAAGCTTGATGCCGTGGCCGACACTGCCGCGCTGTCCGCGGTCGACCATCAGGCCATAACCGGTACGCCGGCCGCGGCGCAGAGCACCGCGCAAAACACCTTCAATGCCGAAGCCGTGAATTTCCCCAATGTCACGGTGAGCAACGTTGTCCGCCACCGTGACCGACTTCGACCACGGGACGGACCGCCGTGGTCAATTACACGGCGACGAAGACCAACATGTTCATGGGAATTTTCGGCTACCCGACGACGACGATCACCGGCTCGTCGACCGCGCAAGCCGGCCTGACGACGAATATCGACTTCTATTTGCTGCTCGACAATTCGCCGTCCATGAACATCGCCGCGACGAGCGCCGGCATCACGACGATGGTCGCCGCCACGTCGGCGCAGGGCGGTTGCGCATTCGCCTGTCATGAGTCCGATCCCGCCGCGGATAACCTGGGCAATCCGGGCGGCGAGGACAACTATACGCTGGCAAAGAATCTGGGCGTGGTGACGCGGATGCAGAATTTGGCGAGCGCGACCCAATCGCTGATGAGCTCGGCGGCGTCGATGGAGGGATCGAACCAGCAATATCAAATGGCGATCTACACGTTCAACGGTTCCGGGCTGAGCCCAATCCAGCTGTTGACGTCAAATCTGACGAACGCGCAAGCGGCGGCCGCCAATATCAACGTTGAGGAAGTCTACTCCAACAATTGGCTGACCAAGACCAACCAGAACAACGATACCGATACCGACTTCGAAACCGCCATGTCGGCGATCAATACCCTCATGCCGCTGCCGGGCACCGGCACGCCTGCCAGCACGCCGCAAGAGGTGCTGTTCATCGTCACCGACGGCGTCGACGACGAAGTCTCGTCGTCCTGTTCGCAGACGCTCGACGGCAACCGCTGCCAGCAGCCGTTCAGCACCACCTGGTGCACGACGGTGAAGAATCGCGGCATCCAGATCGCGGTGCTGTACACCGACTATCTGCCGCTGCCGACCAATTCCTGGTACAATGACTGGATCGCGCCGTTTCAGAGCCAGATCTCGCCCAACATGGAAAGCTGCGCGTCGCCGGGAATGTTTTTCTCGGTGACCACCGACGGCGATATCACCGCGGCGATGCAGACGCTGTTCCAGCAGGCGGTGGCGGCGGCGCGGCTGACGCAGTGATCGACGCAAATCGTAACGGCTACATCCGTTTCCGCCCTTGCCGGTCGGCCGGAGATGCGCTATTTTGCCGCGCCCGTTGCGGCCGGTCGCGGTGCGCGGGTGTAGCTCAATGGTAGAGCAGAAGCCTTCCAAGCTTATGACGAGGGTTCGATTCCCTTCACCCGCTCCAACCTTCGCGCCATTCAAGCGCTATCGCCGCTTGGCAGCTAGCTCGTGACCAGCGGCGTCGCGAGGGTTGCCCGCCGTCAGGCCTCAGCGAAGGCGGGCGGCTTGCGCCGTATTGCGCCAGAGGCATTTCTCCGCGGCGGACGCCTAGGAGTGTAGCTCAATGGCTAGAGCACCGGTCTCCAAAACCGGGGGTTGGGGGTTCGAGTCCCTCCACTCCTGCCAATCCGGGCGCCAGGTCCGACGGATTCGGCGCTAAGCACTTCGACCCCGTATTCAGGCTGAGCTCTTCTACCTTGACGATCGCCGGGCCGGGCAGTAGATAACTGCCATCGTCAGCGGCCCGGTAACGGACTTCCGCGGCGAGCATATTCCCCAAAAGGAACCGCTGTGTCGGTCTCGTCCTTAAAAGTCGGGCGGGGAATGACTATTGGATTCAGCGCAATGGCGAAAGTCAGTCCGTTCAAGTTTCTGCAGGAAGTGCGCGCCGAGGGGCAGAAGGTCACTTGGCCGACGCGCAAGGAGACCACCGTGACCACCATCATGGTGTTCGTCATGGTGGTCATCGCCTCGATCTTCTTCCTGCTCGCGGACCAAGTCATGCGCATCGCGGTGAGCTTCCTGCTCGGCATCAACAGTTGAGCTTTGCAATTCACCAACAATCGCGACCCAAATTCATGATGCGGAATTCATAACATGACGAGCCGATGGTACGCCGTCCACGCCTACTCGAATTTCGAGAACAAGGTGGCGGATTCGATCCGCGAGCAGGCCAAGCAGCGCGGCCTGTCCAGCCAGTTCGAGGAAATTCTGGTGCCCAAGGAAAAGGTCGTCGAAGTGCGGCGCGGCCGCAAAGTCGACGCCGAGCGCAAGTTCTTCCCCGGCTATGTGCTGGTGAAGATGGAAATGACCGACGAAGCCTATCACCTGATCAAGAACACGCCGAAGGTGACCGGCTTCCTCGGCTCCGACAACAAGCCGATGCCGCTGGCCGAAGCCGAAGCGCAGCGTCATCCTGCAGCAGGTGCAGGAAGGCATCGAGCGGCCGAAGCCGTCGGTGTCGTTCGAGGTGGGCGAGCAGGTTCGCGTGTCGGACGGTCCGTTCGCCTCGTTCAACGGCACGGTGGAGGAGGTCGACGAAGGCCGCTCGCGGCTCAAGGTCGCGGTGTCGATCTTCGGCCGCGCCACGCCGGTCGAGCTGGAATTCGGACAGGTGGAGAAGCTATAACACTTGTCCCGGATGCGGTGCAGAATGATGCGCCGCTAAGTAAGTGAAGGCGTGGGAGGTGAGGCGGCCGCCAGCCGTCGATAGCCGCACCACTAACAGGAGTAGAGAATGGCAAAGAAAATCACCGGATATGTCAAGCTGCAGGTGCCGGCGGGGGCGGCCAATCCGTCGCCGCCGATCGGGCCTGCGCTCGGCCAGCGCGGGCTGAACATCATGGAGTTCTGCAAGGCGTTCAACGCGCAGACCCAGAAGCTGGAGAAGGGCGCGCCGATCCCCGTCACCATCACCGTCTATGCCGACCGCTCGTTCACTTTCGAGATGCGCCAGCCGCCGGTTTCGCACTTTCTCAAGAAGGCGGCCAAGCTCGAAAGCGGCTCGAAAACTCCGGGCCGCGATATCGCCGGCTCGGTGACCAAGGCCCAGGTCCGCGAGATCGCCGAGCAAAAGATGAAAGACTTGAACTGCGACACCATCGATTCGGCGATGCGCATGATCGAAGGGTCGGCACGCTCCATGGGGTTAGAGGTGAAGGCATGAGCACGATTGGAAAACGCACGAGCGCGGCGCGGGAAGGCGTCGATCGTGAGAAGCTCTATCCGCTCGCCGAGGCCGTGAAGATGGTCAAGGATCGCGCCAAGGCCAAATTCGACGAGACCGTCGAAGTGGCGATGAATCTCGGCGTCGATCCGCGCCACGCCGATCAGACGGTGCGCGGCGTGGTCAATCTGCCGAACGGCTCCGGCCGCTCGGTGCGGGTCGCGGTGTTCGCCCGCGGCGCCAAGGCCGACGAGGCCAAGGCGGCCGGCGCCGACGTCGTCGGCGCCGAGGATTTGGTCGAGAAGGTCCAGGGCGGCGCCATCGATTTCGACCGCGTCGTCGCCACGCCGGATCTGATGCCGCTGGTCGGCCGTCTCGGTAAGGTGTTGGGCCCGCGCGGCCTGATGCCCAATCCCAAGGTCGGCACCGTGACGATGGACATCACCAACGCGGTCAAGGGCGCCAAGGGTGGCTCGGTCGAGTTTCGCGCCGAGAAGGCCGGCATCGTCCAAGCCGGCGTCGGCAAGGCCTCGTTTTCGCGCCGAAAAGCTGATCGAGAACATCATGGCGTTTGCCGACGCGGTGCAAAAGTCGCGGCCGGCCGGCGCCAAGGGCCACTTCATCAACCGGGTGGCGATTTCCTCGACCATGGGCCCGGGCGTGAAGGTCGAGCCGGCGAAGCTTGTTCCCGAGCCTCGCAGCAGCCGCATTAGTTGGCATCCGGGGCGCGGGTGTTGCCCGCGACCCGGAATCCATTTTCGCTGATCGTTGATTTTGCATTCCGGACTTGGCGCCTTGCGGCAATCCGGAATGACGGCTGACGATTACGCCGCCGCGCGTTTGCCCCACAGCGTCTGCGTCGCGATGCGCGCGCCTTCGGCCAGCGATTTCAGCTTCGCCCACATGATGGTCGGGATGGACGCGGCGCGCGAACGGGCTTTGCGCAAAGCCGCAGTCGGTGCCGCCCATGACGTTCTCGCGGCCGACGATCTTGGCGAGCCGCACGATCCGCTCGGCGACCAGTTCGGGATGCTCGACGATATTGGTGGCGTGACTGATCACGCCCGGGATCAGGATTTTTCCGGGCGCAAGCTTCACGCTCTCCCACACTCGCCACTCATGGGCGTGGCGCGGATTGGCGGCCTCGAAGGAATAATGGCCGACGCGCACCTGAAGCACGAGATCGATGATGTCCTTGAGCGGCACGTCGAAGGCATGCGGGCCGTTCCAGCTGCCCCAGCAGATGTGATAGCGCGAGCGCTCTTCCGGGATGCCGCGCAGCGCGTGGTTGAGCGCATCGACGCGCAGCTGCGCCCAGCGCCGATACTCGGCGTTGGACATCGGCGGCACCATGCGCTCGTGCATATAGGGCAGGAAGGCGTCGTCGACCTGGACGTAAAGCCCGGCGTCGACGATCGCTTTGTATTCCTGATGCAGCGCGTCGGCGAGCGCGGTCAGAAAATCTTCTTCATTCTTGTAATGCTCGTTCTTGGCGCCGGGCAGCGCGCTGGCCGGCGCGACGACCGGCAGGAATGCCTCCAGCGACGGATGCTGTGTCTTTGCCTTGGCGACGCCGGCCTTGAGGTTGGAATATCGCGCAAGACCTGCTGTGTCGGAATATTTGATCGGGCCGTTGACGACGACGCGGTTGCCCAGGCGTTTCGCCAGTCCCGAGGCCGCGTCGTATTCGGCGTAGAATTCGGGAAATGCCTGGTGGTCGCGCCCGCCGCCCATCGATGCCATCGGGTCCTTGGCTTCCTCGGCCGTGGCCGGTCGGACGCGTGATGCCGGAGAGCCGCTTGTGGACGTAGAAGGCCCAGTTGGCGCCTTTACTGAATTCGCCGTCGCTGACGATGTCGATGCCGGTGTCGGCCTGCTGGCGCACGACTTCGGCGACGGATTCGGTGAGGCAGGCCTCGAACGCCGCCTCGTCATAGGGCTTGCCGTCCTCGATGGCGCGCCAGAACTCGATCAGTTTCGGCGGCCGGATCAGGCTGCCGACATGGGTGGTCAGGATGCGATCGGTATTTTGCGGCATGGTCGAGCCTCCTCCTTCATTTCGTCGGCATCGTATAGCTAGCCGCGATCGAGCTTCGGCAAAGTGCGGGCAAATCACCGTCGGTAAAATCGCTTGGCAAAGCGCTTTTGCAGTCTAAATAGAGGCCATGGGCGTGCCGGCCCGGTTTGTCGGCGCGCCTTTGTGCGCTTCTCGAAAATCATGTGAGCAAGGCTTCCTCTTAGAGCATATCCTGTTCGGATTTTCTAAGAGGCTGAAAAGCTTGGTGGATTTGGTAAGCGCGCTCCTGTCCGAGACTGCGGGCGCCGGCAACGGCTTAATTCGCCCAAGAGGAGCCAGCATAGACGGGTGAAGGACAAGGGCTAGGCTTCTTACGAAGCCTATTGCCCTTTGGTTCTGACCTCGATGGCCCGGAACGGCGCAAGCCGGCCGGGGGGCAGGGTTAAATGTCGTCCTGCCTGGTTCGTCGATGACCTCGATGGGTTTAGCGCAGGACGGCCGGCAGCAACCCGGCGGTCTTTCGCAAGACGGACCGCCAACCGGAGAGAGCTTTTGGATCGCGCGGCAAAAAGCGAAGTGGTCACGGCCCTTGGCGAGGTCTTCAAGACCACCAAGGTCGTCGTCGTCGCTCATTATTCCGGCCTCACGGTGGCCCAGATGCAAACTCTGCGTCGGCAGATGAAGCAGGCTGGCGCCAGCGTAAAGGTCGCGAAGAACCGCCTGGCCAAGATCGCTCTGGAAGGCAGCGACGTCGCTTCGATCGCGCCGTTGCTCAAGGGGCCGGCCCTGATCGCCTTCTCTGGCGATCCGGTGGCGGCACCCAAGGTCGCCGTCGATTTCGCCAAGACGCACGAACGGTTCGTGATTCTTGGCGGAGCGATGGGCACGACCGCGCTCGACCCGAATGGGGTCAAGGCGCTCGCCGCCTTGCCCTCGCTCGACGAGCTGCGGGCGAAGATCGTCGGCCTTATCCAGGCGCCGGCGACCAAGATCGCGCAGGTGGTCAACGCCCCTGCCGCCAAGGTCGCCCGCGTGGTGCAGGCCTATGCCAGCAAGACGGAAAGCGCGGCTGCCTAAGGCACCAATCTTCAAAGGTTAGAACCAAAGGACAAATCTCATGGCTGATCTGCAAAAAATCGTCGACGACCTCTCCGGCCTCACCGTGCTGGAGGCCGCCGAGCTCGCCAAGCTGCTCGAAGAGAAGTGGGGCGTTTCGGCTGCCGCCGCGGTTGCGGTTGCGGCCGGTCCGGCCGCGGCCGCGGCGCCTGCGGCTGAGGAAAAGACCGAATTCACGGTCGTTCTCGCCGCTGCCGGCGAGAAGAAGATCGAGGTCATCAAGGAAGTCCGCGCCATCACCGGGCTTGGCCTGAAAGAGGCCAAGGATCTGGTCGAAGGCGCGCCGAAGAACGTCAAGGAAGGCGTCAACAAGGACGAGGCCGCCAAGATCAAGGCGACCCTCGAAAAGGTCGGCGCAAAGGTTGAGCTTAAGTAAGCAGTGCTTATTTAACGGAAATCCCCGGGCGAGCGGAGCGAGAGCCCGGGGATTCCGAGAAGTGCTAGCGTGCGTAATCCTGGTGATTCGGAACTTTGGCCGAATCGCTGGAAAATGGGGCGCGAGACATAGGGCGTGTGACGCCTGTCCCGACGGTCGCGATGGATTGCGGCCCTCTGGAGAGTCGTCTTGATCGCCTCGGTACCTCGAACCGCGAGGCCTCTTGGCCTTGCGGTGCGAGCGTGATGGTTTGAGCGGACGGTGTAGGCTGCCGGCGGTTCGAGCCCGATGGTTCGATTGAGCGAGAGGACATGATGGCGCAGACGTTTATCGGTCGGAAGCGCGTAAGAAAGTTTTTCGGAAAAATCGAGGAAGTCGCGGAGATGCCGAACCTCATTGAGGTTCAGAAGGCGTCCTACGACCAATTCCTGCTGGTGGTGGAGCCGCAAGGCGGCCGGCCCAACGAGGGCCTGCAGGCCGTGTTCAAGTCGGTGTTCCCGATTTCCGACTTTTCCAATACCTCGCAGCTGGAATTCGTCAAATACGAATTCGAGCCGCCGAAATACGACGTCGACGAGTGCCGCCAGCGCGGCATGACCTACGCCGCGCCGCTCAAGGTGACGCTGCGTCTGATCGTGTTCGATATCGACGAGGAGACCGGCGCCCGTTCGGTCAAGGACATCAAAGAGCAGGATGTCTACATGGGCGACATTCCGCTCATGACCAATAACGGCACCTTCGTCGTCAACGGCACCGAGCGCGTCATCGTCTCGCAGATGCATCGCTCGCCCGGCGTGTTCTTCGATCACGACAAGGGCAAGACGCATTCCTCGGGCAAGCTGTTGTTCGCCGCCCGCATCATTCCCTATCGCGGCTCCTGGCTCGACATCGAGTTCGACGCCAAGGACATCGTCTATGCGCGCGTCGACCGGCGGCGGAAGATTCCCGTCACGTCGCTGCTCTACGCGCTCGGCATGAGCGGCGAGGAAATCCTCAACACCTTCTACAAGCAGGTGCCCTACAAGCGCACCAAGGACGGCTGGCGCGTGCCGTTCGATGCCAACCGGCTGCGCGGCTACAAGGCGATCAACGATCTGGTCGACGCCGATACCGGCAAGGTCGTGCTCGAAGCCGGCAAGAAGCTCACCGTGCGCCAGGCCCGGCAACTCGCCGAGAAGGGGCTCAAGGCGCTGCGCCTGTCCGACGAGGAACTGGTCGGCCAGTACATCGCCGAAGACCTGGTCAATCCCAAGACCGGCGAGATCTACGCCGAGGCCGGCGAGGAGATCACCGACAAGACGCTGAAAGTGCTCAACGAGGCGGGCTACAAGGAGCTGCCGCTTCTCAACATCGACCACGTCAATGTCGGCGCCTATATCCGCAACACGCTGGCGATCGACAAGAACATGACGCGCGAGGACGCGCTGTTCGACATCTATCGCGTCATGCGTCCGGGCGAGCCGCCGACCATCGACACGGCGCAGAACATGTTCCAGTCGCTGTTCTTCGATTCGGAGCGTTACGATCTGTCCGCCGTCGGCCGCGTCAAGATGAACATGCGGCTCGACCTCGATGCGCCGGACACCATGCGCATCCTGCGCAAGGAAGACATCATCGCGGTGATCCGCACGCTGGTCGATCTGCGCGACGGCAAAGGCGAAATCGACGACATCGACCATCTCGGCAATCGCCGCGTGCGCTCGGTCGGCGAACTGATGGAAAATCAGTATCGCATCGGGCTGTTGCGCATGGAGCGCGCCATCAAAGAGCGCATGTCGTCGGTCGATATCGACACCGTGATGCCGCAGGATCTGATCAACGCCAAGCCGGCGGCCGCCGCGGTGCGCGAGTTCTTCGGCTCGTCGCAGCTCTCGCAGTTCATGGATCAGACCAATCCGCTGTCGGAGATCACGCACAAGCGGCGTCTCTCGGCGCTCGGCCCGGGCGGGCTCACGCGCGAGCGCGCCGGCTTCGAAGTGCGCGACGTGCATCCGACGCATTACGGCCGCATCTGTCCGATCGAGACGCCGGAAGGGCCGAATATCGGCCTGATCAATTCGCTCGCGACCTATGCGCGGGTGAACAAATACGGCTTCGTCGAGACGCCGTATCGCAAAGTCAAAGACGGCCGCGTCACCGACGAGGTGATCTACCTCTCGGCGATGGAGGAGGGGCGCTACACCGTCGCCCAGGCCAACTCCGCGATCGACGCCAAGGGCCGCTTCACCGACGATCTCGTCGTCGTGCGCCATGCCGGCGACGTCCAGCTCATTCCGCCGGACAAGGTGGATTTCATGGACGTGTCGCCGAAGCAGCTCGTTTCGGTGGCCGCGGCGCTCATCCCGTTCCTGGAGAACGACGACGCCAACCGCGCGCTGATGGGCTCCAACATGCAGCGTCAGGCGGTGCCGCTGGTTCGCGCCGAGGCGCCGTTCGTCGGCACCGGCATGGAAGGCGTCGTCGCCCGCGATTCCGGCGCGGCGATCGCCGCGCGCCGGACCGGCGTGGTCGATCAAGTCGACGCCACCCGTATCGTCATCCGCGCCACCGACGAGCCGGACCCGACCAAGCCCGGCGTCGACATCTATCGGCTGATGAAGTTCCAGCGCTCCAACCAGAACACCTGCATCAACCAGCGGCCGCTGGTGAAGGTGGGCGATCAGGTCAAGAAGGGCGACATCATCGCCGACGGTCCGTCGACCGATCTCGGCGAGCTCGCGCTCGGGCGCAACGCGCTGGTCGCGTTCATGCCGTGGAACGGCTACAACTTCGAGGACTCGATCCTGCTCTCCGAGCGCATCGTCAAAGACGACGTCTTCACTTCGATCCATATCGAGGAATTCGAAGTGATGGCGCGCGATACCAAGCTCGGGCCCGAGGAAATCACGCGCGATATTCCGAACGTTTCGGAAGAGACGCTGAAGAACCTCGACGAAGCCGGCATCGTCTATATCGGCGCCGAAGTGCGCGCCGGCGACATCCTGGTCGGCAAGATCACGCCGAAGGGCGAAAGCCCGATGACGCCGGAGGAAAAGCTCCTGCGCGCCATCTTCGGCGAGAAGGCCTCCGACGTGCGCGACACCTCGCTCCGGGTTCCTCCGGGCGTGCAGGGCACCGTCGTCGAAGTCCGCGTCTTCAACCGCCACGGCGTCGAAAAGGACGAGCGCGCGCTCGCCATCGAGCGTGAAGAGATCGAACGGCTCGCCAAGGATCGCGACGACGAGCAGGCGATCCTCGACCGCAACGTCTACGGCCGCCTTGCCGAACTGTTGGAAGGCCGCCAGGGCATTGCCGGGCCGAAGGGCTTTAAGAAGGACACCAAGATCACGCGAGCGGTGCTCGAAGAATATCCGCGCTCGCAGTGGTGGATGTTCGCTTCGCCGAACGACAAGATCATGGCGGAGATCGAGGCCATCCGGAAGCAGTACGACGAATCGAAGAAGCGGCTCGAGCAGCGCTTCCTCGACAAGGTCGAAAAACTGCAGCGTGGCGACGAGTTGCCGCCCGGCGTCATGAAGATGGTCAAAGTCTTCGTCGCCGTGAAGCGCAAGATCCAGCCCGGCGACAAGATGGCCGGCCGCCATGGCAATAAGGGCGTGGTGTCGAAGATCGTGCCGTCGGAGGACATGCCGTTCCTCGCCGACGGCACTCCGGTCGACGTCGTGCTCAATCCGCTCGGCGTGCCGAGCCGCATGAACGTCGGCCAGATCCTGGAGACCCATCTCGGCTGGGCCTGCGCCGGCATGGGATTGAAGATCGGCGCCGCCGTCGACCTCTACAACAGCAAGAAGGACTCCAAGCCGCTCAAGGAGCTTCTCAAGAAGATCTACGGCGAGGACGAGACCATCAAGTCGCTCGACGAAAAAGGTCTCCACGAGCTTGGAACCAACTTGCGTCACGGCGTGCCGATTGCGACGCCGGTATTCGACGGCGCCAAGGAGGCCGATATCGAGAACATGCTCGATCTCGCCGGCCTCGATCATTCCGGACAGGTGTCGCTCTACGACGGGCGCACCGGCGATACGTTCGATCGCAAGGTGACGGTCGGCTACATCTATATGCTGAAGCTGCATCACCTCGTCGACGACAAGATCCACGCCCGGTCGATCGGCCCGTACAGCCTCGTCACCCAGCAGCCGCTCGGCGGCAAGGCGCAGTTCGGCGGCCAGCGTTTCGGCGAAATGGAAGTGTGGGCGCTCGAAGCCTACGGCGCCGCCTACACGTTGCAGGAAATGCTGACGGTGAAATCCGACGACGTCGCCGGACGCACCAAGGTCTACGAATCGATCGTGCGCGGCGACGACGCGTTCGAGTCCGGCATTCCGGAATCGTTCAACGTGCTTGGTCAAGGAAATGCGCTCGCTCGGCTTGAACGTCGACCTGCACAATTCCAAGCAGCAGCGCGGCGGCGGCGGCAACATGTCGCCGAGGCGGCCGGAATAGACAACGCCACTCGCCATTGCCGGGCTCGACCCGGCAATCGCATGCGGGCGTCGAGGCGGCAGCGCTGCACCGGGTCAAGCCCGGGCATGACGGACGAAAGAGACATGACGATAGCGGCCGACATGGTCGGCAAGCGGAGCAGACGATGAACCAAGAACTGATGAATTTTTTCAGCCCGCAGGTGCCGGCTCAGGTCTTCGACCAGATCCGGATTTCGATCGCGAGCCCGGACAAGATTCTGTCGTGGTCCTACGGCGAGATCAAAAAGCCGGAAACCATCAATTACCGCACCTTCAAGCCCGAGCGCGACGGCTTGTTCTGCGCGCGCATCTTTGGGCCGATCAAGGATTACGAGTGCTTGTGCGGCAAGTACAAGCGCATGAAGTATAAAGGCATCATCTGCGAGAAGTGCTCGGTCGAAGTGACGTTGTCGCGGGTGCGCCGCGAGCGCATGGGCCATATCGAATTGGCCGCGCCGGTGGCGCATATCTGGTTCTTGAAGTCGCTGCCGAGCCGGATCGGTCTTCTGCTCGACATGACGCTCAAGGACCTCGAGCGCATCCTCTATTTTGAGCATTACGTCGTGCTCGAGCCGGGTCTCACTCCGCTCAAGGACCGTCAGCTCCTGTCCGAGGACGACTACGTCAAGGCGCAGGACGAGTTCGGCGCCGACAGCTTCACCGCCATGATCGGCGCCGAAGCGATCCGCGAAATGCTCAAAGCGCTCGATCTCGAAAAGATGGCGGCCGATCTGCGCCAGGAGATCATCGAATTCGACGTCCGAGCTCAAGCCGAAGAAGCTCGCCAAGCGGCTCAAGCTGATCGAGGCGTTCACCCAGTCCAAGAACAAGCCGGAATGGATGATCCTCACGCATGTGCCGGTGATCCCGCCCGATCTGCGGCCGCTGGTGCCGCTCGACGGCGGGCGCTTCGCCACGTCCGACCTCAACGATCTCTATCGCCGCGTCATCAACCGCAACAACCGCCTGAAGCGGCTCATCGAGCTGCGCGCGCCCGACATCATCATCCGCAACGAGAAGCGGATGCTGCAGGAGGCGGTCGACGCTTTGTTCGACAACGGCCGCCGCGGCCGCGTCATCACCGGCGCCAACAAGCGGCCGCTGAAGTCGCTCGCCGACATGCTCAAGGGCAAGCAGGGCCGGTTCCGCCAGAACCTTCTTGGCAAGCGCGTCGACTATTCCGGCCGTTCGGTGATCGTGGTCGGCCCCGAGCTGAAGCTGCATCAGTGCGGCTTGCCGAAGAAGATGGCGCTCGAACTGTTCAAGCCGTTCATCTATTCGCGGCTCGACGCCAAGGGCCTGTCGACCACGGTGAAGCAGGCGAAGAAGCTCGTCGAGAAGGAGAAGCCCGAGGTTTGGGACATTCTCGACGAGGTCATTCGCGAGCATCCGGTGCTGCTCAACCGCGCGCCGACGTTGCATCGGCTCGGCATCCAGGCGTTCGAGCCGGTTCTGATCGAAGGCAAGGCGATCCAGCTGCATCCGCTGGTTTGCGCGGCGTTCAACGCCGACTTCGACGGCGACCAGATGGCGGTTCACGTTCCGCTGTCGCTCGAGGCACAGCTCGAAGCGCGCGTTTTGATGATGTCGACCAACAACATCCTGCATCCCGCCAACGGCGCGCCGATCATCGTGCCGTCGCAGGATATCGTGCTCGGCCTGTACTACCTCTCGATCATCCGTGACGCCGTTGAGGGCGAAAGGCCCAAGATATTCGGCAACTTGTCCGAGATCGAGCTTGCTTTGCACGAGAAGGCCGTCAGCCTGCACTCGCGCATCAAATACCGCTGGGAAGGTCTTGGCGAGAACGGCAAGCCGGTCACGCGCTGGTACGACACCACACCCGGCCGCGTCATTCTCGGCTCGGTCCTGCCGAAGCTCGCCAAGACGCCATTCGACCTCGTCAACAAGCTGATGACGAAGCGCGAAATCTCCGGCGATGATCGACACGGTCTATCGCCACTGCGGTCAGAAGGAGACGGTGATCTTCTGCGACCGCGTCATGGCGCTCGGCTTCCATCACGCGTTCAAGGCCGGCATCTCGTTCGGCAAGGACGACATGGTGGTGCCGCATTCCAAGAAAGCGAGCGTCGAGAAGACCCGCGATCTCGTCAAGGAATTCGAGCAGCAATACAACGACGGCCTGATCACCCAGGGCGAGAAATACAACAAGGTCGTCGATGCCTGGTCGAAGTGCACCGAGGAAATCGCCGAAGCGATGATGAAGGAGATCTCCACGTCGCGGCCGTCGGCGGAGAAGGGCCAGGAGGCTCAGGTCAACTCGATCTACATGATGGCGCATTCCGGCGCGCGCGGCTCGCCGGCGCAGATGCGCCAGCTCGCCGGCATGCGCGGCCTGATGGCCAAGCCGTCCGGCGAGATCATCGAGAGCCCGATCATCTCGAACTTCAAGGAAGGCCTCTCGGTGCTCGAGTACTTCAACTCGACGCACGGCGCCCGCAAGGGTCTCGCCGACACCGCGCTGAAGACGGCGAATTCGGGTTATCTGACCCGGCGCCTCGTCGACGTGGCGCAGGACTGCATCATCACCGATGTGGACTGCGGCACGACGCGCGGCATCAAGGTGCGGGCCATCATCGACGCCGGCACGGTCGTCGCTTCGCTGGCAAGCCGCATCCTCGGCCGCACCACGGCCGAGGACGTGCGCGACCCGACCGGCAACGAAGTGCTGGTGCCGAACGCGACGCTGCTCGAGGAGCAGCACGTCGAGAAGCTGGTCAATGCCGGCGTGCAGGAGATCAAGATCCGCTCGGTGCTCACCTGCGAGACCACCAGCGGCTGCTGCGGCATGTGCTACGGGCGCGATCTCGCCCGCGGCACTCCGGTCAATATGGGCGAGGCGGTGGGCGTCATCGCCGCGCAGTCGATCGGCGAGCCGGGCACGCAGCTCACCATGCGCACGTTCCACATCGGCGGCGCGGCGCAGATTTCGGAGCAGTCGTTCGTCGAGTCGAACTTCGAGGGCACCGTCAAGATCAAGAACCTGAACGTCGCCCGCAATTCGGAAGGCGACATGATCGCGATGACCCGCAACCTCATCGTGGCCGTGCTCGATCCCGACGGCACCGAGCGCGCCGTGCACCGCATCCAATACGGCGCGCGGCTGAAGGTCGCCGACGGCGAGCACATCAAGCGCGGCCAGCGCATCGCCGAGTGGGATCCGTATACCCGTCCGATCCTCACCGAGGTCGAAGGCGCGATCGGCTACGAGGATCTCGTCGAAGGTCAGTCGTTGACGGAAACGCTCGACGAGTCGACCGGCATCGCCAAGCGCGTGGTCATCGATTGGCGCTCCGGCTCCGCCCGCGGCCAGCAGGATCTGCGCCCGGCGCTGGTGATCAAGGGCAAGGACGGCAAAATCCTGAAACTCGCCGCGGCGGCGACGCCCGCTATCTGCTGGCGGTGGACGCCATCATCTCGGTCGATCCCGGCAGCCAGGTCGGCGCGGGCGACGTCATCGCCCGTATCCCGACCGAAAGCGCCAAGACGCGCGACATCACCGGCGGTCTGCCGCGCGTCGCCGAGCTGTTCGAGGCCCGGCGGCCGAAGGAATCCGCGGTGATCGCGGAAATCTCCGGCACGGTGCGCTTCGGCCGCGACTACAAGAACAAGCGGCGCATCACCATCGAGCCGACCGGCAAGGATGAGGAGCCCAGGGAGTATCTCGTCCCCAAGGGCAAGCACATCCACTTGCAGGACGGCGACGTGATCGAGAAGGGCGACTTCATCGTCGAAGGCAATCCGGCGCCGCACGACATCCTGGCGATCAAGGGCGTCGAGGAGCTTGCCGGCTACCTCGTCAACGAGATCCAGGACGTCTATCGGCTGCAGGGCGTCGCCATCAACGACAAGCACATCGAAGTGATCGTCCGGCAGATGCTGCAGAAGGTCGAGATCGACAATTCCGGCGAGACCGACCTGATCCAGGGCGAGCAGGTCGACAAGACCGAGTTCGACGAGGTCAATGCCCGTTTCGCGGCCGAAGGCAAGAAGCCGGCGACCGCGCATCCGGTGCTGCTTGGCATCACCAAGGCCTCGCTGCAGACCCGCTCGTTCATCTCGGCGGCGTCGTTCCAGGAGACGACGCGCGTGCTCACCGAAGCCGCGGTCAACGGCAAGGCCGACACGCTCGATGGACTCAAGGAGAATGTCATCGTCGGCCGCCTGATCCCGGCCGGGACCGGCGCCATGATGAACAAGATCCGCGAAGTCGCCATCAAGCGCGATGCGCTCATTCTCGCCGAGCGCGAGAAGGAAGCGCGCCGTCAAGGCCGAAGCCGCCGCCGAACCTGCGGCCCTGCCCGCGGCGGAGTAACGCTTGCCGTAACGACAACGAGGGCCGCCCGATGGGCGGCCCTTTTTTATCGCCGGCGGTGAGGCGGCACCCCGCCTTTGCTGAGCCAAGCAGAGCTAAATCGGGCATGCCCACGCACATCAAAATCCTCTCCGGCGGCGCCATGCGCTCGCTGATGCTCGATGTCGTGCCGCTGTTCGAGCGTGCGAGCGGCGTCAAAGTCGAGATCGAATTCCGGCTGACGTCGGTATTGCAGAAGGAAATCGAGGACGGCGCGGCTTTCGACATCGCGCTGTTGCCGCGGCCGGAGCTCGATGCGCTGGTGCGGGCCGGCAAGATCGCGCCGGACTCCAGCCGACATCACGCGCTCGGCGGTCGGGCTTCGCGGTGCGCGCCGGCGCGCCGAAGCCCGATATTGGCACTGTCGATGCGCTCAAGCGCGCGCTCCTTGGCAGCAAAGTCGATCGCCTACAGCGACGGCCCGAGCGGCGCCTATATCGCCGAGCTGTTGGAGCGCCTCGGCATCGCCGAGGAGATGAAGCCGAAGACCAAGCTGACCAGCCGTCCGGTGGCCGAGCTCGTTGCCGCCGGCGAGGCCGAGATCGGCATGCAGCAGATCGTCGCCATCCTGCCGGTCAAGGGCGCCGAACTGGTCGGCCCGCTGCCGAGCGAATTGCAGAACATCATCGTCTATGCCGCCGGGCTCTCGGCGGGTGCCCAAAATCGGCGCCGCGGCCGAGAACTGCATTGCCTTTATGCGCACTGCCGAGGTGGTCGCGGCTCATCCGCGCCAAGGGCATGGAGCCGGGATGATTGGTTACCCGGCAAATGTCGCAGATGTGCTTGCGCCATCGCACTTTTATGCCCATATCGGCTTGACTTGGGACGGTAGCGCCGATACATACCGCCCACTTTACGGCAGGCGGTGAGCTTCGCCCGTCGGAACGGCCCTGCCGGGTCCCCGTATAAGCTATTGAAAGTGATAGCTTTCTTGGCACTTCTTGGGCCAAGGGACGCGGCGTGACGCCTCGACGAAGGAAGCTCAAACGCTGCCTCTGACTTCGGAAAGTCAGACTACAGGGCATGACCGCGCTCGCATCGCGGTCCTCTGCGAAGGCCAAGCGCCCTTCCGCGCCGGGAAGCGGATGGCGCGATTTGGTTTTGCGTGGATGGATTCGCGTGATGCGCGCACAGTGGACGACGACGAGGAGCAAAGTAACGGATGCCGACGATCAACCAGCTCATTCGCAAGCCGCGGGTCACGCAGCACGCGAAGAAGAAGGTGCCGGCTTTGCAGCAGAGCCCGCAAAAGCGCGGCGTCTGCACCCGCGTCTACACCACGACGCCGAAGAAGCCGAACTCGGCGCTGCGCAAGGTCGCCAAGGTGCGGCTGACCAACGGCTTCGAAGTGATCGGCTATATCCCGGGCGAGGGCCATAACCTGCAGGAGCATTCGGTGGTGATGATCCGCGGCGGCCGCGTCAAAGATTTGCCCGGCGTGCGCTATCACATCCTGCGCGGTGTGCTCGACACGCAAGGCGTAAAAAACCGCAAGCAGCGGCGATCGAAATACGGAGCAAAGCGGCCGAAGTAATGGGTCGTTTTGCGTCATTAAGGAACGTGAGACGAAGGAAATAACGAGATGTCCCGCCGCCACAGGGCAGATAAGCGCGAGATCCTGCCGGACCCGAAATTCGGGAACGTCGTGGTCACGAAATTCATGAACTCGGTGATGCATGCCGGCAAGAAGTCGGTCGCGGAGAACATCGTCTATGGCGCGCTCGACATCATCGAAGGCAAGACCCGCGGCAATCCGGTCGGCGTATTCCAGCAGGCGCTGGACAACGTCATGCCGTCGATCGAGGTCCGTTCGCGCCGCGTCGGCGGCGCCACCTATCAGGTGCCGGTCGAAGTGCGCACGTCGCGGCGCCAGGCGCTCGGCATCCGCTGGATCATTTCCGCGGCGCGCGAACGCAACGAAAAAACAATGACCGAGCGGCTGTCCGCGGAGCTGCTCGATGCATCGAATAACAGGGGGAACGCCGTAAAGAAGCGCGAAGACACGCACCGGATGGCGGAAGCCAACCGCGCGTTCTCGCACTATCGCTGGTAAAGCCAGCGACAGCGAAGGATTACCCCAATGCCCCGCACCCATCCGATCGAGGACTATCGCAACTTCGGCATCATGGCGCACATCGATGCCGGCAAGACGACGACGACCGAGCGCGTCCTCTATTACACCGGCAAGAGCCACAAGATGGGCGAGGTGCACGACGGCGCCGCGACCATGGACTTCATGGAGCAGGAGCAGGAGCGCGGCATCACCATCACGTCGGCCGCGACCA
>CAVQOD010000011.1:0-392852 GCA_963714345.1 uncultured Alphaproteobacteria bacterium
CTCCATCTCTCCAATATCTTCCAGTTACAATCGATTCAATGACTTAGACCTTGTCGGCATGGCGTGCAACGCCCGCTAGGTTACGGTCATCTAACTAATTGAAAAGGCAAAGCCGAGTGAATCTCTATGAAGAGTCCTATAAAAACCGGAACAAATTCAGTCGCAGTACTTACTGTCGTGTTATTGGCGACGGCACTGGCACTCGCGGCACCCAAACCCCCGAAAGTAAACGCTCCGCAGAATATCCCGGCATTTCCGGGAACGCTGGTCAACGCCCGCTTCATCTACGTCACCAGCTATGACGGGACCAGTTCAACCCGAATCTGTTCCCCGAAGACCGGCAAGCCATTGCCACGGTGCAGGATGCGATTCAGAAGTGGGGGAAGTTCATTCTGGTTTATGAACCGCAGCAGGCCGATATCATCCTGATGGTAATGAGCCGCCCGTCGGAAGATGTGCTGGCGGTTTACGATGCTCACGGCTGGCCGCAGAATCAGTACCTGTGGCGCATGACGGGCCGCAGCGGCCTGCAGCCGAGCGAAGCCCCACTGGTCACGAATCTGGAAAAGGCCTTCGAGCAGGCAACCGCAGGCAAATGAACCGGACGGAAGTCAGTGAGACAGGCTTCGGCTTGGGGTGGGCGCAGCCCACTTGACGTCTGATCCCACCGAGTGATATGGTGTAGTCATGCCGCCGTCCACAGTCATCAAAGACCCCGATTTCCAGCTGGTTTCGGAGTTCGCTCAGCCAGATGCCAAGAAGCGCCTGTCCCTGGGCGAGGTTCTCAGCGGCACGGCCTATAACATCTACCGCAACCCTCTCGGCCAAATCATTCTCGATCCGGTCAAGGCAGTTCCTGCCAGTGAAATGTGGCTCTACGAGAATCCGCACGCCCTCGCCAGCGTGAAACGGAGCTTGAGGGAATCGGCGGAAGGGAAGAGAGTTTATCGCGGCTCGTTTGCCCGGCACGCCAAGGAGTAGTAGGCGTGCGGCGAAAAATCAACTTTACCCCCACGGCGGATAGTCAGTATTCGGATCTGGAAAATACTCCGTCGAGAGCAGGGACATTCGAGCAGGTCCGCAAGGCTATCGGCTACTTGGAAATAGACCCGCATCATCCCAGGCTTAACACGTACGAGTTCACTTCTCTTGCCGGCGCAAATGGAGAGAAGATTTTCGAAGCTTACGCCCAGAACAAAACCCCAGGCGCTTACCGCATATTCTGGCACTACGGGCCCGACGAAACGAAGGCTAAGAAACGAATCCCGGTCATTACCGTCGTTGCGATTACGCCTCATCCTTAGCAGGGTAAGAGCGACTTCTTCAGAGCCTAACTCTTACTGCTACCGCCGGCGATCATCAGTCCAGCCCCTACGACAACCAGCACGATGCTCATGACCGGCGGTACCCTCCGGTCGTCGTGAGTCGTGATGCCCACGTGTGCGTCTCCGACGCTGACACCGTGATGTTCGGAATGCGGGAAAGGCACAAAGAAGGAAAGCACGCCCAGCACCAGCACTACAACTCCAACCAGCATTAAAGGTTTCAAGGAATGCCTCCATAATCAGAATCGACGGAAGCGGACGAGCCGTTCCGAGCGCATTGGATGCCAACCGGAGCAAAATGGCTGCGAAAAAAGCGCATCTTCTCTGCAAAAGCCCTAATTCGGTTCACCTAACTCGCGAAACTCTTCACAAACTCAACCAAACTGCGCAACGCGATCCCCGACGGTCCCTTCGCGATCCAAGGCTTTTGGTCTTCCATCCACGCCGTGCCCGCGATGTCGAGATGAATCCACGGAGTATCTTCCGCGAACTCTTTCAGGAACATGGCCGCAGTGATGGCGCCACCCCAGCGCCCGCCAGTGTTCATGATGTCGGCGATGGTGGAGCGAATCTGTTCTTTGTATTCGTCATCGAGCGGCAGCCGCCACATTTTTTCGCCCGCCTCTTCGTTGGCTTTGTGAAAGCGCTCGTACATGGCGTCATCGTTGGCGAAGATTCCCGCGTTGGCGTAGCCAAGAGCGACCACAACCGCGCCGGTAAGCGTAGCCGCGTCCACCAGATGAGTGCAACCGAGTTGCCGTGCATAGAACAGACCGTCCGCGAGAACCAGGCGGCCTTCGGCGTCAGTGTTGATGATCTCAATGCTTTTGCCCGACATGGCAATCTGCACGTCGCCGGGCTTTTGCGCCTTGCCAGAGGGCATGTTCTCCGCGGCGCACACAATGCCGATGACCTTCACCTTCGGCTTCAACAACGCGATGGCGCGCATCGCACCGATCATCGTCGCTCCGCCAGCCATGTCGTATTTCATCTTCTCCATGCCGTCGGCCGGCTTGATCGAAATGCCACCGGTGTCGAACGTGATTCCTTTGCCCACAAGTCCCAAGACTGGTTTCTCCGGAGCGCCAGCGGGCTCGTATTTCATGACGATCAAAGCCGGAGGTTCGTCGGAACCTTGCGACACGCTCCAGAAGGCGCCCATCTTCAATTCTTTGATCTTGTCGGCGCCGTAGACTTCACATTTCAAACCAACTTCGTGACACATCTTCTTCGCGCGTTCGCCCAGAATGGTTGGCGTCATGCGGTTCGAAGGCTCATTCACCAGGTCGCGTGTGAAATTTTGCGATTCGCCAATGACCTGCGCCTCGTTGGCCGCTTTTTCGAGCGCGGCCTGGTTGCCGGAGGCGAGGATAGTGAGTGCGTCAATTTTCTGATCCTTGCGGTCGCTGCGATAATAGTCAGGATCGAAGTTGCCGACCAGCGCGCCCTCGACAATCGCGCTCACTGCTTCATCGGCAGAAATGTTTGGTGGAGCAATGAAGGCAAAGCTGCGGATGCCGCGCGCCTTAAGGGTGCGCACCGCCGCTCCGGCGATGCGGCGCAAATCGTAAGTCGCAAACTTTTTAGCCGATCCTCCACCGATGAGCAGCAGACGCTTCGCTTTTACTCCTCCGGGCTTGTGAAGCAAATTGATTTCAAACGGCTTGCCAGTCAATTCACCGCTGGCCAGCAGATCGGCGGCGGCGGACTGCACAGCCGCATCGCCGGTGGCGACCTTGAGCTGAGGTTTAGCGTCTTTGTTCTTGTCTTTTTGCGCCTGATCAGTATGGTCGAGCACAATGGCGACGAGAGACTCGCTTTCGAGTTGAGCGGGTGTAGAGAGAGAGATAGTCGTTTTCATAATGTCGTTTGAAGTTGTTCCGTGACCCACCAGTATCGTCGGCAAACGGGGGCGAGCGCAAGCGCGAGAAGGTAATTCAACCTGTTAGACTCTTCCCCATGTCGACGTTTGTCCTGGTTCACGGAGCTTGGCAGTCGGCCGCTACGTGGGACCGATTGACCCCTCTGCTGGAGAAGCAGGGACATAAGGTGATAACGCCGGTTCTCACCGGGCTTGGCACAGATCGAGGCCGTCTGTCTCCCGACATAACGCTGCGGCAACATGTAGAGGACGTCTCCCGCGAGTTGTCAAGGCTCGCGGGCACTGCGATCCTCGTCGGTCACAGTTACGCGGGCATGATTATCAGCGGTGTGGTCGAAGCGATTCCGACTCGAGTCGAGCGTTTGGTTTTTCTGGACGCCTTCATTCCAGAAGATGGGCAATGCGTGCTGGACTTGCTTCCTCCTGAGATTGGCACGCATTTCCGAAAAGTCGCGCAGGAGCAAGGAGACGGCTGGCGGCTGCCGGGCGGCGAGGGCCAGCTCGATCTCTGGGGACTGAAGCCAGGCGAGGCGCGAGAATTCGTGCGCGCGAGGCTCTGTGATTTCAGTCTCCGTTTTTTCGAGGAGCCGCTTCCTCTTCCGGCAAATCGGAAGGCGAGCGTTCCGGCCACCTTTATTACTTGCGTCGCAGAAGGATATCCCGTGAGGCCGTTCTTGGCGCCATTCGCGGCGAAGGCTCGCGCTACCAGGTGGAAGGTTGCCGAAGTGAAGACTGGCCACGACTGCCATGTCGAACGTCCCGGCGAGGTCGTCGAAATTTTGCTATCGGCCCCGACGTCGCAGTGAAGCCGATCAAGACGACAAGGCGCTTGGGAAGCGAGTCTGGAAGTCGAGCAAGCCGACCCACTCCGGCACAACGGTGATCCGGACCATGCTTGAAATCATCGAGCTCAGCTGATTGACCCAGGCTCTGCCCTGTTCGGGCCCGAAGTAGCGTTCCGCTGCCGCTGCATATTCTGGCACGATGCCATCGAGGGATTCAAGGCGCGCGGTGCCACGGACGAGAAGTACTTTGTGGGGATAAGTATTGTCGTCGATGGTGAACGATACTTTCGGATTCTTGGCGAGCGCCTTCAGTTTCGGCGCCTTCGGCGGGGTTGCCATCACGAACTCGCGTCCGTTCCAGTGATACCAGATAGGGATCACGCGGGGCGTGCCGTCGGTCCAAATATAGGCCAGGCGGGCGGGAATTTTCGAGCGCAACAGTTCCTGCGAAGCGGGATGCTGCAGGAGTTCGAGGTCCCCTTGATGAACTGCTTTCATGATGTGCTCCTTTCGCGGAGTTAGCGAGGCGGAGTAAGGTTTCAAACCAGCAAAGGCTGACTTGCCGGAGGGATTGTGCTCCTGCATGGGGCACGCGGTCAATGGATGACGGCATTCGCCGCCTGGCGTATGATCCGATCGCCAAGCGAAGAGAGAGGTTGGTATTGATGAAGGTCCGGTGGTGGATTCTATTCTTTCCGGTGGCTTCAGTGATCGTGCTTTCCCTGCTGGTGAAGCACCACGCGGCGAAGGCGGCTGCGTCGCATGCCGTGGCGCCTCCTGCGGTGGCCGCGGGTTCCAAATAGTTGGCGCCTCACGCGGTTTTTGAGTTAAGTTTCGTCTGAATTTTTTCCAGCAAAGCGGCGGCGGCTTCGCCGGCGTCGCGAGTGGAGAACTCGCTGCCCAGGTCGATGACCGGCACTTTGGAGCATGCGGACTGGAAGGCTTGCTGCGTGGCTGGGGCGGCGGCAACGTCAGGGCCCATCAGCAGGAGATCGAAACGGGTGATGCGCATCAGGATCATGGCATCGCGCAGGTGGCTGCTGGTGTGGACGTCGTAGCCTTCGCGGCGCAGCAGTTCGCGCAAATAGGCGAGCACGTCGGCATTACTGTCGATGCATAGAACGCTGCGGCCAGTAGAGGCCAGCGCTTCGGCGTGGGCTCTGGGAGCGTAAAACGAGGCGACTGCCTTTTCTTCCGAGTCATGCGTGTCGAATAACTTCGCCAGGTGAGACAGCTCCAGAACCTTGCGCACATGATCGGGTACGTTGCAGAGCTTCAGGTCTCCATGCACCTGGCGGGTGCTGGTGAGGGTGCGGACGATGGTGCCGAGTCCGCTGCTGTCGATGAATCCGACCTCGCCCAGATGCAGAACAATGGAGCGGCGATCGCGCAACAGCCATGCCACATGCGCGCGCAGAGATTCGCTCTCGCCGCCGGCAACGATTCGCCCGTTGCAGTGCACGATGGTGACGCGTCCAACATCGCGAGTATCGAGTGAAAGACGCAACCGTTTTCCTTGCGGCTGAACTCAGCGGCTGAACTCAATCCGGCAAAGTCGCAACATTATACGCGCGGAGGCGTGCTTGTCTATTTACAGTAAAACAATGGTGATTCCGCGGTTGCGGTGGCCGAGGTCGGAGTCGCTTGTGAGTTCGGGATGGGATTGCAGAAGCTTCCAGGCGATGTCATCGGTCTTCGACCAGTTCTCGCCGAAGATGCAGCCGCGAATGTGGCCGCTCTGCGCCAGCTCGAGCAAACGCTTTTGCACGGCGATGCGAATCTCGCCGCCGGCGCCGCTCGAGCCGTAGCCGTGGACCAGCTTTAGCAGCTTTGCCTTCTCTTGATGTGCGAGGGCCAGTTCGCGCTCGAGGCGCTGCAAAGCTTCGCGGACCAGCGGCATGTCGGACTTTAGGTTGATGGTCTTAATGGCGTGGTCCAGACCAAAAAATCACAGATACCTTGCGTTAAAATATCTGGAATCAATGAGTTGCGGCGAGTCGGACGGCGCTGATCTGGCTACAACATTGAAAACAAATAACTTACTCGCAAAATATTACAGTCAAATGACTTAGTGCGAACCGGCTGCTCCAAGCGCCCTAGAATCAAGGGTTGGACTTGTAAAATATTCCATTTGCTTGAGTTATCTCTGTGCTATTCGATTGTCAAAGATCTAATGCGTATAGAAAATTGTTGCAGCATGGAGGATCGAAGTCAAGCGAATTTTATTCGCGGCTGCTTCGACTTCGGTGCGATCTGATAACGCCTGAGTTGGTCAAGTATGCGTTAACATAGAACGTTGTCGATATGATGCCGTCCTCGGAAGACGATGTTTCGGGGAAGTCAAGGCTGCAGAATGTCATCTTTTTTACAGGCCTTGCCCTTTATGTGCTCAGCTTCTTCCTACCCGTTTTCAAAGATAGGGTCGGATCGAAATCGATCTCTGGATGGCGATGCGCCTATGCTGCCCTCTTCCTGTGGGTTGTCGATCTAGGACCCAACACGATTCCTTGGCTGAAGGTGGGGTATCGGCTAGGTGGCTTCGGGGGTATTGTCAACCCTATTGCTCTTGCCTACATAGTCCTGCGCATTCTTGATCTCGCCGGAAGAACGCAGCGAGTTCTTGCCGCACTAATTTTGCTTTGTATTTTGCTCACGTGGGCCTCTCTTGTCATCCTGTGCTTACAGGATGCAGACTGTCCCGGCTTGGGGCACGCGGTTTGGGTTGCGGGACTCCTGCTGATGATTTCAGCACCATTTTGGAAGTCATTTCGCCAGAGTCTTTAGCAAGATCACATCCGCCACCTGCCTCAGGTATTGCCGGTCAGCGTGATACTCGCACTCGCTCTGCGCCGAACCCGCTCCAGACCCGCCATCGAACTCGGCAAACTCCAGCTCGCAAAGATTTTTCTTGTATTCCCGCCACGCCCGGTCAGCATTATTCAGCAGGTCCAATTGCCTCACCCCACAGGCAGGTTTGATGCCCACGCAGGCACCACGCTCATCTGCCACAATCGCACGAACCGCATCCAAGAAGGCAGTCAAATGATTCTCGGTGAACTCCACTTCTTTACCAAAGCATTGCTCAAAGCCAATGGTGGTCGATTGTTCGGCACATGGATTCTCTCCATGAGAAAGCGCTGCCTCATATTCACGATCTGCGTCGGCCACATGGGGGTGGTCCTTCGCATTCGCGGCTCCGATTAACGCCAAAATGATGACTCCACAGCTAAGGTAGTTAGAGAAATTCGACATGGCCGTCCCCGGAAAGCGGGAAAATACTCGATGAGGATACCCGGGCGAATCGGGCGATTCAAGGCCGATCAGTTGGCGCTAAATCCCGACATTGTTTATGGAATCATTACGCTCATTGACCTCGACTGCGGCGGTTTGGAGTGATCGCGCCTGATAATGTCAACGATCCGGTCCAGTTCACCCGGAACGCTTCTAAAACGCTCTCCCTTCAGGATTGTCACTTTCTACACAGGAGGATAAGTTCGTCATTTCGCCCGAGTGATCCATTAGCAGCTTTTTGCCCTCGCTCTGGATCTCACCGGTCGTACGAGGCTGCCGATTGCCGGAACCGGGAAATAACAGATACAGAATTCCGTCAGACTCGCCTCCGTGGCGTGCGTCAGACTGGATGCCCAGTGCGTCGGCCAGCGCGACCGAGCCTTCGCCTAAGGTCCCAACATCTGCATAGATAGCGAAGGACGATTTGCCGTTTCGGAGGTTGACGACGACTGCGAAATCCCCCAAGCGCGCGCCTCCGCGATCGGCTACGTCTTGCGGCAACACTACATAAGGAATCTTCGATGCGTTCACATATCGAGTCGGATCAGCGAACCTCTTGGTTTTGTCTGAAAGCGATGTGCATGAGATGTAGTAACCGGGGAAAGGATCGCTCGCTTGCTGGATCAACGGATCGCCGTCTGGATCGGTAATGATGCCGTCCCAATGGCCTGGCTTACCAGCATTCGCCAATGCATCAAGCCCGGCGTCGTCGGGATCATACGCATCGGGCGAGCCGTCTGCGTCGATCGTCATACCCGAGATGAAAAAGAAGGCTTGGCGGTCCAGTAACTGCCAGACCGGCACTTCACGTAAATCCTGGCCCCCTCGATCCCACGCCGAAATGTCCAGCAGCACCGATCTTGCACTGGGGCAAGTCTTCGCCGGTCCCGCTAGCGCCCGGGGTTCGTCGACGCGCCCTCGAAGTCCCACAACCGACAAGGCGTTCCATCCGACGGCATCATAGATCGACTGTGGATGGGCGAACTGGGGATCAGCAAGGATTTTGACGCTTTGCGCAAATCCCAATGCAGCCAGCAACACGCACCACACGACGCCGAAGGACGCAATTCGCTTTACCATACCGCAGGCGGCAAGCGCCAAGCTCCTACCAGCTGGACGACTCGCTCTCTATTCGATTGACCTTAGCACTCCACGCAGCCTTAGTCTGAGCAAGAGCGCTCACTCGCAGGAGTGGTGCAAAGCACCGCACTTTTTGTGCGGGACGGGGTAGTGGGCGCCGCTATTGCACCCATTGATCTGGGATCGGTCATTCTTTCGATGAGTGTGAAGGTCTGATAGTGTCAATTGACTGTCATCCCGCTGGTAGAATCAATCCGCAATGCGCTTTTACACTAAAGACGAATGCGAGGAATGGCTTCGCGGGTTAGGCCGGGTGAAGCCCGACGCTACCCCTGAAATCCATAGAGCGCACGTTCACTATCCGACTACGACCGGTCGCATTTCTTATCTCGCGCATTGGATCGGAAGCTCGTTGCTGTACGGCAATCCTGCGTTGGTTTGGATCACGGAGTGGAGTATCTGGGGGAGCAGCGAGAACTGGCACCTGTATTACAAACTCCGGCAAAGCTACGGCGATCTTCGTCTGCTCCATGAAGCGCCCGGCCATCTGTTTCTGGGCCACGAATCGGAAGACCTGACCTCCTTTCTGCACATTGCAATGCTGAATGGCTGGGGTGGATACATCCTCACGCATGCCGACTACGTAAACGCGTTCTTCAGTCATGATGAATATATTGACTTCTATGCCGCGCTCGATGAGAACCTGATAGGCATACGCAAGGAGTTCGGCACGGTCGAGCATCGAATGCCCAAAGAAGTGTGACTTTCCGGTAGTTAGCGAAAAATCCCGACATTGTTATGGAATCATTACACTCATTGACCCTGCAACGGAGGTTTGAGCGCTAACGCCTCAACAGCTACCGGGCCAGTTATAATTCACGCCGATGGCGAGCGAACCCTTTCTCTCGTGGGCGAACCGGACCCTGCTTCGGCCGGGGCGGGAAGAGCCCTACCTGTCGATCCAGGACATTGTGGTTTTCGTTCGCGATCTGGACGTGAGTAAGCGGTTCTACCTGGAACAATTGGGCTTCGAACTGATCACAGAGCAACGCCTTCCTACTGGCGAACGGTGGATCGAAGTGGCGCCTCCCGACGGCAGCGCGGATCTTGCGTTGGTTGAACCGAAACCCGACTCGCCGGAATACAAATTGATTGGCGGCTACCGCTGGGTGCTGTTCATGACCGAGGACGTCCAGGCCAAATATAAAGAATGGAGCGAGCGCGGGGTTCGTTTCTCAACTCCTCCGGAGACGCCGGGATGGGGCGGCACTTATGCGCGTTTCGAAGATCCGGACGGGAATGCGTTCGGCCTGGAAGGGTTCGATGAGGTCAGGCAGAGCCTGGAGTTGCGGCGGCAGGCGCAGGCCGAGAAACTTGAATTGGAACGCCGCACTGCCCAGGAAATGGAAATAGCGCGGCAGGTGCAGGCACGGTTGTTTCCGCAGATTCAGCCGGAGTTGAAAACGCTGGAGTATGCAGGCATCTGCCTGCAGGCGCGGCAGGTGGGCGGGGATTATTTCGATTTTCTGAATCTGGGGCCGCAGCGGCTGGGGTTGATCATCGGCGATGTTTCAGGTAAAGGGATTGCCGCTGCTCTGCTGATGGCGAATTTGCAGGCCAGCCTGCGGAGCCAGACGGCGCTGGCCTTTGATCAGCCCGAGGCGTTGCTCTCGTCTGTGAACCGGCTGTTTTATGACAACACTGGCGACAGTGCTTACGCATCGCTTTTGTTTGTCGACTACGACGAGGCTACGCGGCGGCTGCGCTACGTCAATTGCGGGCATTTGTCAGGCCTGTTGGTGAGAAGCGACGGCAGGGTGGATCGGCTCGATTCGACCAGCACGCTGCTGGGACTTTTTAGAGAGTGGAGTTGCTCGATGCAGGAGCACAGGCTCGCTCCGGGGGATGTGCTTGCGCTTTACACGGATGGCATCACCGAAGCCTATAACGAGCGCGGAGAGGAATTTGGCGAGCGCTGCCTGATCGAAGCGCTGCAGCAACATCGGGATCTGCCGTGCCAGGCATTGTTGTCGGCGATTGTGGATGGGGTGCGGCGATTCAGTTTTCCGGAACAACACGACGACATCACGGCTATCGTCGCGAAGTTTAAAGCGGCTGGCTGACTCAGGCGTCCGGTGGACCGCTTTGAGTGGCGCTCGTCCGTGGGCCAGGGTTTTGGGCCGAGTGCGCCGCCGGGCACCCGGTGCGCTCGGGCCTCTGAGGTGCGGGAGATCCTTCGCTCCGCCTGAAGAACGGCTGCGCTCAGGATGACGCCCGTCAAGATCGGACATTGCCTTTCGTGTCAGGCGTTTGAGGTGTTCGGAGGGAAGACGATTCCCCAGAAAGTTTCGGCGCGTTCGCCTTGCTCGGCAAACTCGATGGCATATGTGGAAACGCCATCGAGTGCCGCCACCTGCGCAACTACGCGAGCCGAGAGCGCGGCGCCTTGCTTGTTGCTTACCGTGACGAAGGAGCCCACCTGAAGCTCACGACGGAGTTGAACGGCAGCGCCGTGCTTATTCAATTTCGTGGCCTTGGCCGGCATGGTGAAGGCAGCTTTCTGGCGATCTTCGCCGGACAGTCCGACAGTGGCGTGGAGCGCCATGCGATGGCTGCGGCGTTTTGAGATCTGGCTGCGCGTGGCGGTTGGGTTAGGAGCGAGGACGGGACGGTGCGATTTCGAGTGGGGATGTGCAGGTTTCAGGTTCATTGTGATGGCGACATTAGAATGTGCTGTGCATCGCTGCAATGTGCCATTCGTCACCTCCGAGTGTTACCCCGCAGAACTTGTTGATTCTTCGAAGTGCGAGGCGCGCTGCTGCACGGCAGGAAATAGGACATGTACCAGAACCGGCGGCTGAAGCCGGGATCGCGTGGGTTGGGTACCGGGGCAAGTCAATGAGGGTAGACGCCTGTTTACGTCAGTTGGGCTTCCCAGGCGGGGGTTTACAATGCGGGAAATGAAAAGCAAAATTCTGCTGATTCTAGTTTGTGTCGGGCTTCTGGCTTTGGGTTTAGCCAAGGCTTCCAGTGAGCTCCCGCAGGAACTAGTAGGAGTGTGGGACTATGCATCCCTGACCATTTCCAGCGGTGCCACGGTACACTTCAAGCCCGGACAATGGACACTAAAACTGAGCGCAGACGCGACGTGGCTCATGCAAGGGCCATTGCCAAATGCGAAACCAGTGAATGGAACGTATGAAGTTCATGGCAGCGAACTAAAAATGAATGGCGGGAACAATTTGGAATATCACTTCAGTCTGAAACACGACGGCAAAGTTTTAGAACTGAAAGACAAGAGCAGCAAGATCAGCGCCACCCGAGAATAAAATCGTCACTCGTCGCATGGTTGTTTCGGACAAACTTGTGCAACGTCTAGGCTCGATTGTTGCAAAATCGCCATTACACTCATTTACCCTTGGGCTGAGGGCAACAAGAGCATCCTCCCAAGAAAAAGCGTCCCAGACTCAACTTCAGTCGTGGGACGCAAGGTTGAAGCTTAGCCGTGAAAAACAGCGACTCTGAACAACCCCCATTGTTCACCCGCCGTTCAACCACAGGCTAGATGAGCGCGAGTCACAGAAAAATGGCTCCTGCGTGTTAGACACCCGTCACGTTCAGGCCATTCTTCGATTAGCGTGTGGCTAAGCGGTGAACAGTAAGCGATGACGTAAAGTGCTTTTCAGCTACTGGAGTTTGGCGTACTCCGCTTTGGCTTCTTTCAGGATTGGGATGTCGGGGTCGGCGGAATTCCAGAGGGTCAGGAAGTCTTTGTAGGCGGCGCGGGCGCGGGCGTGGGACTTATCGGCATCCGCTTTCTGGCCTTGCCCTTGAAAAGTTTTCGACTGGAGGGCGTGGGCGCGAGCTACTCCCAGATGCGCGAGAGTTCCTGTCCAGCAGTTCCACACAATGCCGCTGTGAGCGAGAATCTTCTCGAACTCGGCGACGGCAGCATCGGGCTGTCCCGCGGCCAGGTAAGCCTCTCCGCGGACGTAGACCGGATACAGGCAGGAGATATTGTTGACGAACGGAATTTGCCCTAACTCGACGGTGTAAGCGGCTTGCAGAATATTGAGGGCATCGGCCGGTTTCTTTTTGTCGAGAGCCAATTGCGCGTTGATCGCCGGCAGCCAGAGCGCCTGGACTTGGGTATCGAGTGGGAAGCGTTTGCTTAAATCTTGAGCCATGGATTCGGCTCGGACTGTGTCGCCCGCCATGGCCAGGGCGAGGGCCGCTTCGCTCTCCGCTCCCTGACTTGCGGGGGCAAGCTTCAAAGTTCCTACCACTGTATGCCGGGCTTGCGCTGCGTTGCCGAAAGCGGCTTCTCGCTGCGCGGCAGTCGCCAAGTAGACTGCCGCATTTTCTTTGTTATCCGCTCGGACGGCGGAGTTCACAGCGCGCTCGGTCAGTTCCCGGGCCTTGCGAAGATGACCCGCGTAGGCCTCGGTGTCTGATTCGAGCGCGAGTCCGACGTTTTCAAACTCTGTCTTGCTGGCAAACCATCGTTCTTGCTCAGCCATCGCCGCGGGGTCTGCTCCGACGAAGCCGAGAGCATACGAGGCGTTGTGCAATATGAAATCGTCTACATTTCGAGACTTCGCCTGGTGGATGACTTGCCGGGTTTCGTCATAGCGCTGCAAGGCGAGAGCGTAGTTAGCTAGATTTTCGTACTCACTCACGGCTTCCGGTGCACGGCGCGCGACTTGCGTCGTCATCTCCGTGGCTTTGTCGTATTGCCCTAGCGCGGCATATACCAGACCTAAATTGACGTAGGCTGCATCTTCGCGCGGGTAGATCTCGATCTCCTGCTGAAACGTTTGGGCTGCTTTATCGAGTTCGCCGGTGGCGTAGGAATAATAGTCGGCACTGATGGTGAGCCTTTCGCGCTCGCTGGCGTGCTCGCGCAACTGAAATGCCTTTGTGAAATAGTCGCCGGCGCGCCCGAGCTCGCTGAGCGTGGCGTAGTCGATACCCAATGCCCTGTAGGCCATGGCAAAATCAGGATCAAGCGCGATGGCGCGTTGATCGTAGGGCAGGGCTGCGGCGGGGCCTTTGTCGTCGGACGCCCGTCTGCCCAGACTGAGCGCTCGCAAGGCTTCGAGCGAAGACGTAGTGGCCTGTTCGAGCGGAATATCGAACTTCTGCAC
Organism: uncultured Alphaproteobacteria bacterium; assembly: GCA_963714345.1. Lineage (GTDB taxonomy): Bacteria > Pseudomonadota > Alphaproteobacteria > Rhizobiales > Xanthobacteraceae > BOG-931. The sequence continues at coordinate 13,511 of CAVQOD010000011.1, forward strand.
CGTAGCCAGCGATTCACCGAGTTCGCCGCGCAGCCGGGATGCCGCCGCGCCTAGCGCGTCGAGCACCCGCTCTTTGGAAGCCGCTGTTTTCTGATCTTCGGCAAGCGTGTCTCCACTCTGGCAATTCACCGCCTTCAATCCCAGCACATATTCGCTGCCGAGAGTGCCAATGGCTCCGGCGAGATAAGCCTTGCTGCCGGCGCGCTGGCAAACTTCGCGAGCTACCTCAGGGGTGAGCTTTGTGCTCGGCGGACGGGTCATGAGTTGCAGGGCTTTCGCGACCTCACTGTCGGAAAGGACATTCAAGAAAGGTGATTGGCGAAGAGAAACGTTGAGCGCTGTCTTTAGCGTGTCATCAAACACTGCGTCACCGGTAGAATTCGAGAAGTCGCCGAGAACAATGGTGTCCCTGGCAGTCATTTGGAAGGCAGGACGGTGAATGGCGCGGTATCCTGCGACCGCCGCGGCTATGACGATCAGAGCCGCGGCGGACCAAAAATATCGGCGCCGACTGGTTCGGTCCTTGATTGGAACTACGATTGGAACTGCGATTGGAGTGATGGTTGGATCTGCGGTTTGTAGTTCGGGCGTCCAGGCCACCGGCGCAATAAAACGATAGCCACGGCGGGGAACGGTTTCCAGGAACCGGGGATTGTCAGCTGAGTCGTTCAAGGCCGCACGCAGCTTGCGCACCGCTGTATTCAAGGCATCGTCGAACTCCACGAATGTGTCGCGCGACCAGAGTTTTTGCCGGATTTCTTCGCGGGTGACGATTTGACCGGGGCGCTCAAGCAAGAGCGCGAGAATCTGTAGCGGCTGCTCCTGGAGATGAATTCGGAAGCCGGCCTTGGTGAGCTTGCCTTCCTGGAAATCAGCCTCGAAGGCTCCGAAGCGACCGATCCGGCCCGCTGGTCTGCCCTGCTGCATCACGAGCGCCCCGCTGCATAATGCCGGAAATTCTAGCACGGGAGATCAGAAATTCGGATAACTGCTTTTCCCTCCGTGTGTTAGCTGGTTAGGTCAAATCCGGCAACAGTTTTGTTGCCTTTTGTTCGGAGTTCGATCAAATTGCCGCTGTTATGAATGCTGGCCGGCGCCGGACGGGTCAGTGCGGAGGTAGCATCGAGCCGCAGCCCTGCTGGGGCGCACCGGCAGTTTCATACTTGAGGGGGTAAACCCGAGCCGGGAGAACCGCTGGGGGAGCGGTCCTCCCGGCCCGCGAACCGATCTGGATGCTGACTAACGACTAATGAAGTCGGCTCCGAGATCAACCGAAGGAAGGGCCGCTTATGTTTGTCCGCAAAGTTGCTGCGCGTTTGAAACCAAACTCACTTACGGAATTTACCAATCTTATGGAGCGGGAAATCCTTCCCTGGCTAAGAACGCAGGAAGGTTTCCTGGATCTGATTATTCTGGCGGCCACCGATGGAAGAGAAGTGGCAACCATCAGCTTTTGGGATCGCAAAGGGAGTGCGGAAGCTTACAACTCTACCGGCTATCCGCAAGTGCTGCATACTCTGGGGGAACTCTTGGACGGGAATCCTTATCTTAAGACATTTGAGGTTGTGAGTTCGACCCTGCGAAGGGTCGACCCCGCTGCGCCGCCCGAGGCAGAAGATCTGGTCCGAGAAACTGGTTCGGCACAGGATCGCAGTCACTCTTATGTGACGAGCGTGTGAACCTCTTTCAGGGAGTTGGATTGGGCGGGCTCGGTCCCGCCCTTTTTTCTTGCCCTCTCGGGGCAGGCTTCCAGGCGCCGGGACGGCTGCGCTACTCCTTTGCTGCTACTTCTACTTCTTCCGGCCTCGTATGGCTTCCCGCGCTTCTTTGTCTGCGGTTCTCCGGCGTTCGGTTTCGCGTTTATCCCAGAGCTGCTTGCCTTTGGCTAGGGCTAATTCGACCTTTACTTTGCCATTCTTGAAATACATACGGGTGGGGATGAGGGTCAGGCCTTTTTGTTGGGTCTTGCCGATCAGCTTGCGGATTTCTTCTTTATGCATCAGCAGCTTGCGGGTGCGGAGCGGGGCGTGGTTGTGGATGTTGCCGTGCTCGTAGGGGCCGATGTGGGCGTTGAGCAGCCAGAGTTCGCCATCTTTGACGAGGCCGTAGGAGTCTTTGAGGTTGGCGAGGCCGCCGCGGACGGATTTGGCCTCGGTTCCGGTAAGGGCAATTCCACACTCAAATTTTTCCAGCAAGAAATAGTTATGTGAAGCGATCCTATTAACGGCGGCGTCTCGCTGGCCGGAGGCTGTCGGTTCGCGGCGGGGGGATTTCTCCGGGCTGGGCTTGGTTTGGTGTGTGGATTGGCGGGGCATGAGTTCGGGATCATCTTAACAGTGGGCTTCGGGCTTCGGCTATCCGGCTTCGGGAAGAGCCAGGGAACACGCGGGCCGGAAGTGTTTTCGTGAAAATTCCCTGCGGGGGCGCTGGGGGGCGCGTGCCGGAAGGGGCCTCCTTCGGCTTCGCTCAGGGCGGGCTTTCGACTGCGTTGGCCTTCGCTTCGCGAATGCCAACTTCGCTCAGGATGACAGAACAACTAGGGAAAGTCTTCAACAGGCGCGAGAGCTAGTTTTTTTACCTTTTGGACTAAGACCAAAGAGTATAACTTTCGCAGGTGCAGGCACATGGAGAGCTGGGAAATGCGATGCTATAATCGCTGCGAAAGTGCTGTTTTGCGGTCGCTCCAAGTGTTTCAAGTGAATCCCCCGGTTCGCTGGTGGGTGGGATAAAGTCTGCTTGTCCGGCGAAGATTTTGTAGACGAGGAATGCGAATGAGACGTCTGAAGCCCGCGGCCGCTGTGCTGCTGGTTATACTCGCCATACTGCCGGCCATCGCCGATAAGGCCAAGAGTGCCTACGACAAGGGCCAGGACGCCGAGGCGCGGGAGAACTTCGAAGCGGCTTACAATTTTTACAAGCAGGCTTACGACCTGAAGCCAAAGGATTTGCGTTATAAGGCGTCGTTCCAGCGTTTGCGTTTTAAGGCGGCGGCAACCATCGTCCACCAGGGTGAGGAACTTCGCGATCAGGGCAAACTGCAGGAGGCGCTGGCCTATTTTCAGAAAGCGGCGCAAATCGATCCTTCGCTGGTTATCGCACAGCAGGAACTGCAGCGCACGCTGCAGATGATTAATGATGCCAGCCATTCTGCGCCGCAGGCCGCCGGTCCGCCTAACAATCTGGAAAAGGAGATCAGGGATGCGGCGGGTCCGGTAGAACTTGCTCCTATTTCAAACGTCCCGATCACGGTTAAGCTCACTGAAGATTCCAAGGTCATCTATCAAACCATCGGGCAGTTGGCCGGGATCAACGTTCTTTTCGATCCCGACTATACGTCGCGGCGCATCAAGGTCGAACTGAATGGAGTGACGCTGGAAGATGCGCTGGAGATTACGGCGCTGGAATCAAAAACCTTCTGGCGTCCGGTGACCAGCAACACCATTTTTGTGGCGCAGGACAATCCTGCCAAGCGCAAGGAGCTGGAGCAAAGCGTCCTTAAGACTTTTTATCTTTCGAATATTTCACAGCCCACCGAGTTGCAGGATGTGGTGAACGCGATTCGCGCCGTGCTGGATGTGCAGCGCGTGCAGCAGTTGCTCTCGCAGAATGCGCTGGTGGTGCGGGGCACGCCCGACCAGATTGCGCTGGCCGAAAAGCTGGTGGACGACCTGGACCGGGCGCGTCCGGAAGTGATCGTCGACATCGCGGTATTGCAGATCAGCAGAGACAAATCGCGTACCCTGGGATTGCTGCCGCCGAGCAGCGCCACCGTTACCCTGCAGAGCAACATCAACACTTCGACGCCTGCGACGAGCACCACGGGAACGACCACCAGCACCACTGGGTCGAGCGGACTGGAGTTGAATACTCTGGGCAACCTGAACGCCACCGATTTTCAGGTGGCGATTGGTTCCGCGAACCTGTCGGCGGTGATGGGTGACAGCGACACCAAAATGTTGCAGAATCCGCAGGTGCGCGCTCTGGATAACCAGAAGGCGACGCTCAAGATCGGCGAACGCGTCCCGGTGGCCACGGGATCGTTCCAGCCCGGTATCGGCGGCGTGGGTATTAACCCGCTGGTCAACACCCAGTTTCAATATCTGGACGTGGGCGTGAACATCGACGTGACGCCGCATGTGCACGCCGACCGTGAAGTGACGCTGAAGATCACCATGGAAATCTCGTCGGTGGTGGGGCAGTCGAGCATCGGCGGCATCAGCCAACCCATCATCGGGCAGAAGAAAATCGAGCACGAAATCCGGCTGAAGGATGGGGAGCCGAGCCTAATTGGCGGGATCTTTGACGATTCTCAGACGAAGTCCCTGGCCGGAATTCCGGGGTTGGCGCAGATTCCCATCTTGCGGTACCTGTTTGGCCAGGTGACGCAGGATAAGGAGCAGGACGAAACGGTCTTCGCAATTACTCCGCACATCATTCGCGGAAACACGATCAGCGAGTTGAACCAGCGGCAAATCGAGATTGGGACGGCGAACACGATCGCACTGCGGCACGTCAGCCATGTAGCAGCGCCGGCTGCACCCGCGGCACAGCTGCAGGCGCCGGGAAGCCCAGCGCCGGCGAATCCGGCTCCCAATCAGGCGGCTAGCCCGGGGGCTGCAGGAGGGACGAATTTCTTGTTCGATCCGGAGCAGATCACCGCGGTGAAAGGCAACACGTTTGTGGTGAACCTGATGATTTCCGGGGCGCAGAATGTTTATTCGGTGCCGGTGCAGATGAATTACGATCCGGCGAAACTGCAGTTGGTGAACGTTTCCAATGGCGGATTCCTCTCGCAAGATGGGCAAGCCGTGGCTCTAGTGCACCGCGAGGATGAGACCACGGGAACGTTGCAGATTACGGCCACGCGGCCGCCGGGAGCGGGGGGAGTTTCCGGGCAGGGCGCGGTGGTCAGTCTGACATTTCAGGCGAAAGCCAGCGGACAGACTCCACTGACCATTACCCGGGGTGGGGCGCGCGACCCCGCGCAACAGGCCATTACTGTGAATGGAGCGCAGGCGTCGGTAACCGTGCAATAGGATCGCTGCGCGGTCTGGTTAACTCAGGATTTCGAGATGAAGCTGCACAGATTCCATCGCGGGCGGAGCGCCAGATCTACGCACGGTTTTACTCTTCTGGAGTTGATCATCGCCACTGCCATCCTGCTCGTGCTTTCGACTATGGTATTGCCGATGACGCGGGTGGTGGTGCAGCGCGAGCGGGAGAAACAGCTGCGGGACGATTTATGGGAGATGCGCGACGCCATCGACCGCTATAAAGATGCGGCGGACCGGGGCGGATTCAGGACGAAGGTGGACAGCCAGAATTATCCCCCGGATCTTGAAACTCTGGTGAAGGGCGAAGATGTGAACGGCAAGAAGGTTCGATTTCTCCGCAGGATTCCCGTCGATCCCATGACGGGGACGACCGAGTGGGGATTGCGCTCGATGCAGGATGATCCGGATTCCGATTCCTGGGGTGGGCAGAGCGTCTTCGACGTTTACACCAAATCGCAGGGCGAGGCTCTGGACGGCACGAAGTATAAGGACTGGTAGATGGTGAGAAGGCTGAAGAGCGGGCGCAGCTTCGGGTTTACGTTGCTCGAGATGATGATTGTGATCATCATTATGGGCATCCTGCTGTCGATCGCGATTCCAATTTATAGCCAGTCGATCGTGCGGGCGCGCGAGTCGGTGCTGCGCAACGACTTGGCCGAACTGAACAAACTGGTCCAACAGTACACGCTCGATAAGCAAAAGGCGCCGCAATCGCTGGATGATCTGGTGTCTGCGGGCTACATTCACCAGGTTCCCAAGGACCCGATGACCGGTGAGGCGAACTGGGATGCCCCACAGTGTGAGGTTCTCGATTCTATCGACCAGCAGGATCCCGGCATCTGCGAGGTGCATTCGGCATCGACCGCGATGTCGACCGAAGGCACGGCGTACAACACGTGGTAGGGCTGCCTATTCTCTTTTTATTCCTGGTTGCGCTTCCCTTCGAATACTTCCCGTTGAATAGTTCTGCACTCAACCAGTAACATCTACTCATGCCCGTCGAAACTGAAATTCAGGCTCCCGTTTCCATTTGCGCGCCGCGCGGCAATTCCATCACCTGCAAGGGCTGGCAGCAGGAAGCCGCCATGCGCATGCTGATGAATAATCTCGATGGGGAGGTGGCCGAGCGTCCGCAGGACCTTGTCGTGTACGGCGGAACCGGGCGGGCGGCGCGCAGTTGGGAGGCTTACCATGCCATCGTCGCAAGCTTGAGGAAGCTCGAGAATGACGAGACTTTGCTGGTGCAGTCGGGCAAACCCGTCGGCGTGTTCAAGACGCACGATCATGCGCCGCGGGTGCTCATTGCGAATTCAAATCTGGTGGGTCACTGGTCGAACTGGGAGAAGTTCAACGAACTGGAACGTGCCGGTTTGATGATGTATGGCCAGATGACGGCGGGCTCGTGGATCTACATTGGCTCGCAGGGAATTGTGCAAGGGACATTCGAAACATTTTCGGCGGCGGGCGACAAACATTTCGGCGGCGATCTGGCGGGGAAGCTGATCGTTTCCGGCGGGATGGGCGGCATGGGTGGAGCGCAACCGCTGGCGGCGACCATGACGGGCGCGGCGTTTCTGGGGATCGATGTCGATCCCGAACGCATCAAGAAGCGGCTGAAGACCGGCTATTGCGACTTCATGGTCAACACGCTCGACGAAGCGTTGCGCATCCTGAAGAATGCGGTGCGCAAGAAAGAGAATGTATCGGTCGGGCTGGTGGGGAATTGTGCGGACATTATTCCGGAGCTGGCCGCGCGGGGTGTGGTGCCGGACATTCTCACCGATCAGACTTCGGCGCATGATCCTTTGAATGGATATGTGCCGAACGGCATGACGCTCGCCGAGGCGGTCGAACTACGGAGAAGCGATCCCAAGGGGTATCAGGAGAAATCGCTCGACGCCATAGCGGCGCATGTTGAAGGCATGCTGCAGCTGCAGAAGATGGGATCGGTGACGTTTGACTACGGTAACAACATTCGCACGTTTGCCTTTCAGCGCGGCGTGAAGAATGCTTACGACTTTCCCGGGTTCGTGCCTGCGTATATTCGTCCGCTATTTTGCGAGGGGCGCGGGCCGTTCCGCTGGGTTGCGCTGTCAGGCGAAGCCTCGGACATTCATATTACGGACGATCTGGTTTTGGAATTGTTCCCGGAGAACCGAATTCTGCGGCGCTGGATTGTTCTGGCGCGCAAACGCATCAAGTTTCAGGGACTGCCAGCGCGCATCTGCTGGCTGGGGTATGGTGAGCGGGCGCAGTTCGGTCTCGCGATGAACGATCTGGTGAAGAAAGGCAAGATCAAAGCGCCGATCGTGATTGGCCGCGACCACCTCGACTGCGGCTCGGTGGCGTCTCCGTTTCGCGAAACCGAAAGCATGAAAGACGGCTCGGACGCGGTCGCGGACTGGCCGCTGCTCAACGCTTTGTTGAATACGGCGGCGGGTGCGTCGTGGGTATCGATTCACAACGGCGGCGGCGTGGGCATTGGATATTCGCTGCACGCTGGGCAGGTCACGGTCGCGGACGGTACAGATGCGATGGCCAAGCGCATCGAGCGCGTGCTGACGACGGATCCGGGCATGGGTATTATTCGCCACGCCGATGCGGGATATGATGAGGCGAAGGAGTTCGCAAAGAAGAGTGGAGTAAGAGTACCAATGGCCGAAAAATGAACGCCAACCACGGAGACACGGAGGCACGGAGCGTGCAGAGGCTGAGTGCGTAGGGAATCGGCGCTATTTTTTGCCAACATCGGCCAGCTTGTCACCCTTCGATCTTCTTCCGGCAAGCCCAGGCCGCGTCGCGGTCCCAACCTAAAGGAGCTTGGCATCATCGAAGACGGCGCCGTCATGTGCCTTGGCGGGAAGATCGTTTCGGTCGGGACGACCAAAGATGCCCTGCGCGATCCCTGGCTCAGGAAGAATCGTAAGCAGATCACCGAGATCGACTGTGCGGGCAAAGTTGTGCTGCCGGGGTTCGTGGATTCGCACACGCATCCTGTTTTTATCAGCCCACGGCTGGTGGATTTTGAGAAGCGCATCGAAGGCGCTTCCTATGATGAGATTGCCATGGCCGGCGGCGGTATACGGTCGAGCGTCGAAGGCGTGCGCAGGGCAGCGAAGCGGGATCTCGCTGAGAAAGTTTTGGCCGCGCTCGGCGACATGGCAGCGCACGGCACCACGACGGTCGAAGCGAAATCGGGCTACGGGCTAACGGTTGAGTCAGAACTGAAATCCTTGGAGGCGATCCGCGAAGCTGCTTCCCGCTGGCCGGGAACGGTGATCGCGACTCTGCTCGGGGCGCATGTCGTCCCAAAGGAATTTCAAGGTCGCTCACAAAAGTACGTTGAGGTTATCTGTAAGGAGATGATTCCGCAGGCGGCGAAGCGGAAGCTTGCCCAGTTCGTCGACGTTTTCTGCGACCGGGGAACGTTTACGGCGGAAGAGACGAAGCACATCTTTGAAGCGGCCGAACAGCACGGCCTGAGCGTGCGGGCCCATATGTGTCAGCTTACCGAAACGGCGCTGCGGCCGTTCTTGCGTTTTAATCCGGCGTCGTTCGATCACATGGACCATGTGAACGAGGACGACATCGCGCAGTTAGCAAAGCACAACACCGTCGCGACGCTGGTCCCGGGGGCAAATTATTTTCTGGGGCTAAAGGAATATCCTCGGGCTCGCCATCTGATTGATGCGGGCATGCCGGTGGCGCTGGCGACGGACTACAACCCCGGCACGTCGCCGACTCTCAGTATGCCGATGGCGATGTCGCTGGCTTGCACGCACATGAAAATGTCGCCGGCGGAAGCCATCGCCGCAGCCACAATTAATGGGGCTTGGGCGCTGCGAGTCGCAGACCGGAAAGGCACGATCGAAGCCGGCAAAGATGCTGATCTCGCGGTGTTCGCGGTCGGAGATTACCGCGAGATTCCCTACTGGTTCGGGATCAACCGATGCGCGATGACGGCGATGAATGGGACCGTGATATAACCTGCGCGGCCGGTGACATTGAGCGAACTCGCGGCCATTGCTATAATCGAAGCGTTCCGCACGTGTTCGGCAACGAGCCGTTTCATTCGGTTGGAATCCAGCAATAATCAGGGTGAAGGGAACAATCCTCGCGGCCCGCGATGGCTAAGCGGGTTTCGACACGTGGCCAGGTAGCTCAGGTGGTAGAGCGCAGCCCTGAAAAGGCTGGCGTCGGGGGTTCAACTCCCTCCCTGGCCACCAAATCACACGCCCTCAATAGTTTGCCTCTCATTCTTAATCCGATACATCGCGTCGATATTTCATAAATCGATGATCTTCAATATTCGTAATCCGCTGTATTTACTAGGATTAACGAATGGTAGAGCGCAGACCAGAAGGGCTTGGCGTCTGTCATTTAACGAGAGTTCACCTACTCGATATCCTTATACATCCCTATATCAAGGTTGCGAGACTGACTTTATTCAGAGACTGACTCTCTGACTTACGCGAGTTCCTGACCGGCTTACCGCAGCATAGATTCCCAAGACGACTTCCTGAGGGGAAACCGCCGTTGCAAGGCGATCTCAATCCTGGCGTACTGACTACGACTCACTCGAAATCGCATCTTTGATGGTGGTTCCGAGCGGTCAGTGTGCTAACTGTGGGCCAGATCGTTGGATTCGAAGCGGCCGGGGACGTGTACCAAAACCGGCCTCTCCAATGCCAAAACAATCATTGAAAAGACGGCACTTACAAGAGCCTCTGCGCAGCACCAAAATCTGCAGAGACCGACAGAAAATCGAATTAAGTGTTGAGATCCTTGAGGGCCATCTTGGCTGCATGAAATCCACACATTCCATGAACGCCGCCACCTGGGGGCGTTGATGCTCCGCAAAGATAGAGTCCCGAACGCGAGGTGCGATACAACGACCGTGTAGGACGAAACAGTAGCTGGCGGATATTCGTTGCTCCCCCCAAGATATCGCCGCCGACTAGATTGGAATTCCAACGCTCCAGATCTTTGGGTGTAGAGACGGAACGGGACAGAATGCAATCGCGGAACTCGGGAGCGAAGCGTACGATTTGGCGCTCGATGGATTCAGTGTAGTCTTCTGTGCTGCCGTTAGGAACATGACAGTAGGCCCACGCGGTATGTCGACCAGGGGAAGCTCGACTGGAGTCGAAGAGCGATGGCTGTCCGAGCAGAACGAATGGTTTGTTGGGTGAAAGGGTCCTTTCAGCCTGAGCAATCTCTTCGAGAGAGCCTCCGATGTGTACGGTGGCGGTCCGCAGACATTCGCGAGCGGTCCACGGAATCGCTGCATTCAGCGCGTAGTCAATCTTGAAAGCACCTGGTCCATACCGAAATCGCTCCAGTTGCTTTCGATAGTCAGTGGATAGATGGGAACCAGCGATGCGAAGGAGTTGGCGCGGGGTGATGTCTGCGAGGACGAGGTCGGACAAAGGTAGCTCGGTTACTTCACGACCGGTTTCAACTCGGCCTCCGAGATCCTCTAAATGTTGGACCAGGGCATCCGTGAGAGACTGCGCACCGCCACGCAGGATCGGCCAACCTCTCGTGTGTCCAGCGGCTATCATCGTCAAGCCAACAGCAGCGGAAGCGGTAGTTTCTAACGGGAGCATAGAATGGGTTGAGACGCCAGCAAAGAGGGATCGAGCCCGTTCTCCTGCAAAGTGGGAACGAGCCAACGATAGCGCCGGCAACATGGCGGATAGGCCAAAACGCGCCAGCACGAACGGACTTCTGGGGAGATGTAGGATGGGGCCGAGAATTTCTTCGACCAAAGCAGCGAAGTTAGAAACTATGGGTTCTATCAATGATCGGTATGCTTTCCGGTCACATGCATCCAGTTGGTCGATTGTTTCTTCAATCGAGTGTTCAAGCACGATCGCGGTTCCGTCATCCAACGGGTGAGCGAATGCCGCGTGCGGTTGAATCCAAGGAACGGTCAAGGGAAGAGAACAATAGAAAGGGCTTGCAGCCCCCAGGGGGTACGTCGAAGAGCCTAGGTCGTGAAGAAAACCAGGCTGTGTGATCTCCGCGGTTGAACAGCCACCACCAATCTGCCCATTACGTTCCAGTACGGCCGTCCTTACGCCCGATGCTGCAAGGACAATTGCGGCTGAGAGTCCGTTCGGTCCTGAGCCGATTATTGTTGCCGTAGCGGCCTTCATCACAAGTCCCTCAGCCGGTCAGTTGGGTGTTGCCTGATTTCTTTCGCATGTGAACAACGGCGCCATCTTGTTCAAAGCGAACTTCATCCATGAATGCCTTCATCATGTGGACTCCACTGCCATGAGTTGATTCAAATAGCCCCTGCGGCGATAGGGCCCTCGATTGCAGAAATATGCGAACTCATTTTTCATGACGACTGGGCCGAGCCAATTGGTGTTTTTCGGCTAGGAGTAGATGTCCTGCGTTGAGGTTCCATCTTTTCCGATCGTTTTCATTCAAACCCTGACATCTGCCACTCGCTTTGAGGACACAGAATCTCTTTTACTCGCTGCCTTTGATATGGCCGCCTCTCCGGGTGAACTTGGAGAAAAGAAACTCTTGGGCCACGCTTGCGGCAATCCTTTCAGAGGTGCCGATTGCAAAATTGCCAAAAACTAGCCCGAGGCCGCGATTGGATTTGGGATAGTAAAGGTTCGCAAGGCCAGACGACGCCAAATCACCGCCCAGGCTTGAGTAGTTGGGCTGCCATCTTCCGTTATCCCCTTTCGCGACAAACGGACTGAATATCGCATGGCGGATTCGGGAACCAGTCGTGCCAGTTCCCTGATAAAAGTAGCGTGGGTCCTGGTGAAGCAGGGAAGGCAATATGGCGCCTCCGATCATGATGTCGGAGAAACCATCGGCAGTGACTGCGCCAAAGCGCTTTCCATATGCTCCCCAGCCTTGGCCATAGTTCGGAGTATCTCCACCTTGCTTCGCAGCGGATACAAGGAATACCCCCACAGCCGTAAGTGGGTCAGCAGAGACCTTCAAAGCCAGCTTGAACTTCATCGCGGTCGTCAGCGGCGCAGGATCGCTCTCATAGGAAACGTAAAAATTCGGGACGATTCCGAACACGCGCTGCTTTTCTTCGGCCCTGAACTGCTCGGTCGCTACCTCGACAGGGTCGTAATGAACATCGACGACGGTGCGCTCGGTTGCAATTCGCAGTTGGATACCGCTCACAATTTTGAACTGGTCCGGATTCAGTGTGATCGGGGTCGATGTCCAGTCTTCAAAATCATTGGCGCTGATGCTGATCTGATAGGTAATGCCTGATGTTACATCGTGAAACTCGAACATCCCGTTCTCGGTTGTCACGATCGTAAGAGGGTGATTGCCTTCAACTTCCTTAAGGACGACCGTCGCGTTCGGGATGGCATCGCCGTCGACATCAGTGACGGTGCCCACGATGGTTGCTGTCAGAAGTGCCGCTTGAGTGATCTGGCCCAACGCCGGAAGGGCAAGAACTACCACCATGCCGAGTGCAGCACCGAGATCGAGATATAAGCGTTTCAACAAACACCTCCATACGCGTCAAAGAAGAGCAATGGAGATGCCAAACCGAAGAGTTCGCAACTTGATGAATGTTCAACGCCGTCAGTCGACGCATCTGTGTCAAGAGTGTTGACACTTGTCGATAACAACTCGACAGCAGAGCTTCGTTGAGCGACACGGCATCCTACTTCGTGAACATCACTGAGGCTTTCGTCTGCACTAGCCGCAAGGAAAGGGGGCGTCCGTGGGTCCATTTGGACGAACGAATCCGAACTTACGTGTGTAGAGTCGGACAATGTTGACGTGTCACATTGATGCCACACTCTGCTAGCGAAACAGATGGGTGCCGCATGAGATGTTCGCGATGCTGATTGGGCTAAAGGGTGCCCACTAAATACTAAAAAGAGATAAAGGCCCGAATTGTCGAGGACAGAACATTTTTCGAGTAGAAGAATACGAGGGCCCCAGCGAGACCGGTGTGCAGGACACTATGCATGATTCTTGAAGTCCCCGAAAGTCCAAAGCCGCCTGCGAGTTGCTGCAATGCCGCACGACATTCGGTCAAAAAGGTCATGTTTGGGTGGAGCGACGCCATCTTCAGTCGTTTCAAAGAAGTCTTCGTCGTCACACAACGATCTGTATTCTTGAGAGCGTCAGCACGAGAGCTGTAGCCGAGCGCCACAATGCTAGGTGCTGCAATGAGGTCCCGTAGGGTCTCTTCGTCGTGATATGCAATAATCAACTGTTCACGATCAGGCTCGGACCGAATGCAGATTACCGCGTACCGCCAAGTTAAGGTATCGAGCAGGTCGTCCACGACATCACCTCGAGCTGCCCACGTTCACGGGGCTCCAGCAACTGAGTCGTAGCACGTAATGGTCCAACTTATCAGGCTCTCCGATTGCGTGTTCTAGCCAGGCGTTTCAGCCCGCGTTCCATGGGGTCTCCAAGTAGATGATCTGGATGATCGGCGTGCGGTTCCACGAGTCATTTCTCAAGGGGTTCAAACTACTTGTGCAGACGCTGAGGTGCACGACGGTTTGCTGCAAGCACTGGCCGCATGTGCCGCGCAATCTTTGCTCTCGCGCGCGCCAGCCGCGCTTTGACCGTTCCGTGTGGCACTCCCAAGATTCGGGCTGTCTCTAGGATTGAGAGACCATCCACGACACGCAGCTGAAATGTTCTTCGCAGGGTAGGCGACAGCAGTCCTGCGCATTTTCGCCAGCACGACGTAAGTTCAGAATTTCGCAATTCGTCTTCCGGGCTAGGCCGCTTGTCCGCGAGTCCTTCCCATAGAAAGCGCGGTTGTTTCTCTCCAAACGGCTCGTCCAACGGGAAATGAATCTGGTGCGGTCGTTTGCGCAATTGCAGCAGAGCGCAGTTGCGGACAATCGTCGTCAACCATGTGGAAATCTGCGAATCCCCCCTAAACTGGTTTAAATGTTTGTAAGCGGCCAACAGGGCTTCCTGCACCGCATCCTCTGCGTCAGCCGTATTCCGTAACAGTCGGAAGGCGCAACGATAAAAAGACGGTAAGCGGAGTGACAGAACGTCTTGCAATTTCCGAGCTGCGGTTTGGTGGTCCACCACCTCAGGGCACTGATCGTTCTCTGCGGTTACGGCTGCTTCCAGCATGCTGTGTCTCATTCCACGAGAGCAAAAGCACGTAACCTGCCAAAAGTCAGATCGCCGGACCATTCCGTCATCTACGCGCAAACAGAACGGAACAAGTGGTGTCAATCAGCCTCTTCAAGTGACTTGCCCGCGCGACATCAGTAGCCTCTCGTAAGAATCGCTTTGGAATCTGGCGTGCTCTTTCTCCGGTTGCACCAACAGAGGAGTACTTCGAAGGATGCATGGCAAAAATAATCGAATTCTATCTTCCTGAAAGTTTTCGCAAGGTTTCAAAGCAGTTGCCGCCAATCGAACCCGGCAAGGTGCTGGAGTTTCCAATGGCGGTACGACAATCCGCGTGACAGGGCGCGGAAATCCCATGGCGAAGATGATCGTGCGGCGTCAAGGCGCGACGACATCAACGAGCCTGCGGCATCGCTGATGCCATGGCGAGACAGGAATCGAGCTCCGCTGCCTGCTGGTACCCAGAGCCTGAACGACGCCCCTTCTGCCAACAAAAGGCCCGTTAGGCGTTAAGGCGCCGTCGCACCGGCTGACCGAAACTCAACATTGCCGAGAGTTATTACCCTGACACGAAGAGCAGAAGTCATCAGAATGACGCCCACTAAGTAATCTACGCCTTGCGTTTCCTGATGTTCAGCGTTCGAGAGCTTATCCTTGGATCTGTGTTCCGGCGGACGCCCCGCGCCTCTCCAAGTCCGGCTCTGCTCCCGCTTTGTTCGCTGTCGGCTTGGAGCCGCTTTGTCTACAGTCGATGCTTTGCGCACGATTTCCCAGAATGAGGTCCTTCACCCTTCGATCCAGCGCAGATCGCCCGCTCCCAGTCCTGACGCCAGTCGCTGCGACAGTATCCGAGACAACGAAATCCCATCATGCTTGCTCCGCAGAGCGGGCAGACCAGGTTACGTATAGCGGAGATCAAGCTCGAGTTGCTGTTTGTAACTAGGGCAAGCGAAGCCATAATGTCTCTCCCTGCTGTGGCGGTTCTTCACCGCCGAATGTTCAGAACCTCATGCGCGGGGCCGCAGGAGCCTTTGGAGGGCGTTGAATAGGGACTGCGGCCTCTCGCTTCGGATTCAAACGTAAGAGCAACTGAGTCGCCAGATACTTTGCTGGCAAAGAACGTCCCCAGCTCACGGTAAATATCGAGCCGCGGTGTGGTCAGTCTTCTCTCCTCGAAGGTCAGGTCGGACTAACTAAATGGGTGTTTAGAGGCAGGCCTTAGCCTTTGGTAGCCAAAATCAGGAGGCCTGGACTGATCCCGAGTTTTGAACAGCATCCGTTCCGACTTCCGTGCTGCAAAATTCGAATGAAAGATCGAGTGCAGAGGAGACGGGTGCTGATGCGTGAACTTGGCTTACCCCACGGCCAACGTCAGAGAGATCACTAAGTGACTGTCTGGCAAAGTGTCACCGTATTGACACTTCGAAGAACGAGTTTGCAAGTACCGCTCTTTCAAGGCAAGGTAGGATTTCATGAAAATATCTGGCGCAATCCAAACCCGATCAATCGTACGTCGTTCTCGATCGTGAAGACGTTGGTTTAGAACAACCTGACGAATTGGTGTTCTATCGCAACTCAGGGGCCCGGGCCCTTGGCACCATATTGAGCTTTTGGTCAATCCTGACGCTGTCTCTCGCGCCGCATAATCCAAGTGTCACGTACCTCCTGCAGGGTCAAGATGTCAGCATTTGCGCCAAGGAGGAAGTCTGGCTTTCTGGACGCTACTTCAGGTACGGCTTTATGGAAAGAGCAGGTAGTCACGCAGGAAGGCCGGGCTGTTTGGTAAAACTACCGCCCCGCCCTGGCCGAGAGAGTCACCGCGACATAGTGCTCGATCCGGCGCAGAGTGAACTCGCAGACGCTCCCGTGCAGAGAGAGGCCAGAGAACTCAGGCTGGGCCGCGTCCGGCGAAAGGACTTTTACCTCCCAGCGGCTCAGATCCTGGACTAGCCCGCTCAAATCCAGCCGGACCTTGACGTTCTCTGCCGCGGCCTGGTGATGGTAGTTGAGCAAGTGGAGGATCAAAGTCCGACCGTCGGATTTCCGAGTCAACTGGCCCAGCACGAAACCGCGCGGCTCCAAGCTGAGGCGAGGCCCTCCGGCTGCGGCTTCGGCGCGCGCCGCAATTCCCGGCTCCGCCTTTCCCGCCCTGATGATGACGCCCCCGCCGTCGGTGAACATATTGAACCGGGCCTTTTGCTGTGCGCTGAGCTTGGGCAGGTCAGCCGGCATCACCAGAACCTTGAACCGGTCCAACGGGACTCCTTTGTCTAGGTGGGAGAGTACTTTGGTCTCGAAGAAGACACTCTGCTTAAGGAATCCGTTGGCCAGTGGGTTCTGCGGCTTGGCGGAAATCAAAGCGATCCGCGCCGCCGGCACCGTCTGGTGATACAGCTCCTGATGCTCGACCAGGAAATGATTGTATTGAGCGATCGCCGTCCACGCTTCCCGGGCCGGCGGCTCGCCCTTGATCAGCCCATACAGGAATCGGCCTTCGATGTTGCGCGAGGTGGCCGCGCCGAACGCGTAGGCCTCGGCGATGGAAAGCTTCTGCTCGGCCGGGCTGGGGATGCAGCTCTCGCGTGGCCCGCAGTGGTAAAGGTCGTTCTCATACATCAGTGGCTGCCGAAGCTGCTTCTCGCCGCTCAGGAATTTGATCTTCCGCGCGTTGTCCACCTGCCAATGACCGCCCCACACCCCCGGAGCGTCCTTGCCGTCTTCCTCCCAGATCGCCTCGTTAATGTCGTTCATCCCAAACCGGTCCGGTGGAATATGAATATTGGCATAAACCATGACCTTGGGGCGGCCGGTCTGCTGCGCCTTCCGCTCCGCCATCCGCTGGGTGTCATCGAGCAACTGGGCCAGGCCATTGTTGTAACCGATCATGTTGTCCCAGATGATGCCGTCCACGCCCGCGTCCACCGCCAACTCGGCCTTCTTCAAGAGATAGGAGCGCCAGCCGGGCTTGCGCGCGTCGGCCAGACGGCGGTCCCAGGAAATCTGCAGATCGGTCTTGGTCGGGCCGGCGTAGAACATGGGGATGCCGTGCATCCACAGGCCGCATTTCTTCGTCTCCGGGTCGTCGCGGTAGGCGCTTTTGCGGAACATGTTGGAAGCCGACAGGTAAGCTGAGACATGGATGCCGTTTTCATGGCAGCGGGCGATTACCTTTTTCAGGTTCTCCCGGTTCTCTTCCTCATCCTTAAACGACCAGCCGCTGCTCCAGGTGACCCAAATCCAGTTGAACTGCGCCTCCTTAAGCAAGCCGAGCATTTGCTCGAAATCGCGGTCGTAGATGTGAGTCAGCACATCCTTTTCGTCGGCGCTGAAATTCTTGCCCCACCAGGTTCGCTCGGCCTTCCAGTTCTCGATTCGTCCGCCGTCCAGCCGGATGAAACGAAAATTCCCCTGCTCCGCCCATGGCGGCACGTTCTGCGGCTTAGCGCGATACAGTTTCGGCCCCGGCTCAAAAGATTGGGAGGAGCAGAAAAGCAGGGAGGTGGCGACCAAACCAACCATTCCAATGTTTCGTACGATTCGGGCCCGCTGCAGGGTTCCCTCCCTTCGACCAAGACAACCACGGTAGCCATACCCATTAAACGCGGCCAGGCGTCTAAACGGGGCTAAGCACCCTCATCTGACTATTGCTTACCTCTGCTGGTCAATTTGCCCAAAATAAACTCCTGCAGCAAACCGCCACTAACATGCAGGCCCATTCCGATTCCAAAGTTTCTGAATACATGCTGAGCATTCCGCTCCGAACTTGGGTAGTACGCGAGGGAAATGGAAGATGAAATCAGACTGCCCCCCCACGTAGAGTAATTTGGCTGCGTTTCTCCGTCGTCTCCCCTACAGATAAATGCAGCGAGGATGGCGTGGAGCGCCCGGGACTTCTTTGTACCGCTGCCTTGATAGAAATAGCGGGGGTCTTGATGTAGGAGTGACGGCAGAACAGCATTGCCGATCAAGCCTTCGGTAACGCCGTCGGCGAGGCCGGTCCCTAACCGGTCTCCATATCCTCTCATATTGCGGGGATAGTTTCGGAGTCCAGCGGCTTGCTCAACTCCCGCCCACACAGCCGTCCGGGCGAAGAAAACTGGATGGGTCAGATCTTTGTAAGCTAACTGGAACTTCATCTTCGTCGTGAGAGGTTCAGGATGAGGTTCGTAGGTCACATAAATATTCGGTATGAAGCCGAGAACACGTTGTTGTTCTTCAGCTTTGAGCTGTTGAGCAGCAACCTCCCCTGAGGAGTACCGTACTGTGACCGCCCGCTGCACTGCCAAAATGCGAAGTTTGATCTCGGGAAGCGTCTTGTCCTGCCCGGGTTCGACTGTAACGGGCGAACTCCACTCTGCAAGTCCTTCCGCAGCGACGGTGATCTGATAGGCAATTCCTGGCGTGACGTCGTGGAATGCAAACGATCCATCGTCCTTTGTCACAAATGTGAGAGGTTCGCCGATGGTGTTTTTCAAGACTACCGTTGCATTGGGAATCGTATCGTTGTTACTGTCGACCACCGTTCCTAGGAGGCTTCCTGTTGTGGTGTTTGGCGCCTCCGTAGACTGCGCGGACGCGGGTACAACTGGAATCAATCCGCCAGTCACGGCGCTGAGCAGCAAGATATAGGTTAGAGTCAGAAGCATTCCCAAGAGCCAGCGAGACGAGGCATGTTTGTTATTGTGCGTCGTTGACATTCCTAGCCTCTGGACAAGGTGAAATTAATCGTAATTTGAGAGTTGATTTGCCCGGACCGTCGCCGGTGTCTTCGATCGGCATGAACGCGGCGCGATAGGCCACCGCCGGCGCGCTGTAGAAGTCATAGAACGACTGCGTCAGACCGGCAGTGATGCCCGCCCACTGCACGAAGGCGCGGTTGGCGCTGAACGTGCTTGGCCGCCGCTTTCAGGCCGATGGCGCTGTCGGTCAGGCCGACGTCGATATAGCCGCGGGCCGTGCCGTAAGCAGTCTGCTCACGAGCATCCGCCGTGATGTAACCGCGCTCCCGGGTGACGAAGTTGCTTGTGGTCCGGGTGTTCGCTGACCGGGATACGGACCCCAGGTCATGTTGCCGTTGTCGTTGCCCCAGGTCGCTTCTTCGCGAACCCAGCCACCGATCTTGATGCACATATCGGTGCCCGGCATATAGTCAAATCCTGCCCCGTAGAGGCTGCAGACCTTCACGTATTCGACCGGCTTGGCCTTAACGGGAAGATCAGCTGCCTGCCCCGCAGTTACCGCAACCAAACCGGCCGCGGAGCCGAGGAGGAGGCTTTTCACCATCTTCATTTTGAACCTCCAATTGTTTGCCGTGGGAGGGTTCGTTTCCGCCGGGTGACTACGCACCCCAAAGAAGGTCCCCTTAGTCCCCAAACCGCCCGGTCTTTCCACTTCCCGAAAACACCGGACAAGTCGACTTGGGGTTCCCCCCTCCGTCGCATCGCACACCTTAACCGACGGGTTCCCTCATGGCAATGAAGAACTGCCCGAGTCACAGGCCCGCTTTGAGCGATTTCGGCGGGGTGTTGCGTAAAAAACACGCAATCAATGACGCCTTGATAAGCGGCGGCAAAACTCCGTCCTTCGCGGCCGCTTCAGCGCTATTTCTGGCGTAAAATCAAGGCACTCCGGATTGACCCTGGGCAGAATCCCCGCCGCCTCTCGCGGGTCCGGCACCCCCTCCCGCGACCGGAAATCTCGCAAAACCGACATGGCCGAGGGTCGCCTGTCGGCGAATTGGGTGACCAGACTTGTTGACAAGCCCGATTGCAGGAATTCGCGCGGCGGCCGGCAGCGTCCGTCATTGCGAGGAGCCAAAGCGACCAAGCAATCCAAAACCTCCCCGCCGCGCTGGATTGCTTCGCTACGCTCGCAATGACGCCCTCCCGTCATTGCGAGGAGCGGAGCGACGAAGCAATCTAGCAAGCCGCGCCGCCCAACTGGTTTGCTTCGCTGCGCTCGCAATGACGGGTCAAACCAATTCGTCAAACAAATTCTGCCAAGTTGGGTTCATTGCCTCAATCAAAGCCAGTTTCTTCTTTCTTGATCCACCTTTGATCTGCTTTTCACGAGCAATTGCATCGAGCATTGTCGAATGCAACTCATACCAAACAAGCATCTTGCAGCCGTACCGTTTCGTGAAACCGCGGACTACGCCCGTGCGATGCTGCCAAACCCTTTGCGGCAAATTGGAGCTGACCCCGATATAGAGCGTACCGTTTCGACGGCTCGCCATGATGTAGACCGCAGGCTGCTTCATAAATGGTGTTTTACAGCAATCGCTCGCAGTGCCATATCCGTCATTGCGAGGAGCGAAGCGACGAAGCAATCCAGAACCTCACCGCCGCGCTGGATTGCTTCGCTTGCGCTCGCAATGACGAATGCACCGCGTCATTGCGAGGAGCCAACGGGTCCGCGCAATGCGCGCGGCCCGATGACATCGAGGCTCCGCGACCGAAGCGCGATCTATCCAGGGCAGCGCGGTACCGACTGGATTGCTTCGCTTCCGCTCGCAATGACGCCGCTATATGCCTTGGCCGCCGTTGGCGACGCCGGTGACGGTCATTCGGAAATGCTGAATTTCCTTGCGCCCGCCGGCGAAATTTATTTCCAGGTCAAATGCGTCGGCGCCGCTGAAATTCGGCGCCGCGCGATAAAAGGCCACGAAGGCCGGCACGTCGATTGCCAGGCATTGTTTGACATTGGTCGCTTTGAGCATGGCGCGCTTGACGCTGACGGTGCCGTGCGCCGGCGGCTCGGCGAGGCGAATGCCCGGCAGCGGACCGGAAGTACAATCCGGCCGAATGCTGGTGTAGATGCCGACGCGCACGCTCACGCCCGGCGCCGCCCCGATCGCGCGATCGATCAAATTCGATTGGCCCCAAACGAGCTGCGTCGACGCGATCAGAGCCAGAGCAGCAAGAAGCCAGTCTCGTCTCATCTAAAGCGTTCCGTTGCTCGTGCGATTTGCCGTTGCGCGAGGCCTACTCAATGCACGCCGTTCACCCAGCTTCGTTCACCAGCAATTCGCCCACAACCAATTCGCCTCCGGTCGCCGGTTCCGGATTCTCGATCGCCTCAACCGTAATATGGTCGGGCGCGAGACCGGCTTGGTAGCGGCGATACATCGCTTCGTAGGCGCTCTCTAAGGATCGAGTGAACAATTGAGTGTCGAACAAGGGCATCGTGAGCCGGTTTGTTTTCAGCTTCTCTCTTATTTTTCCAAGCTTCGCAGGGTTGTGGGCCAGTTCGATCGCGAGCTATTCGTATTCCGCTTTGGATCGAGCGATAAGCTCGGGCAATCCGACGTCGGTTCACCAGGCTTGCGGCAACGCGCGCAGCGAACGTTTCGCCAATCCGGGTCAAAACAGGCAAGCCGCCCCAAAGCGCGTCGCTTGCCGTCGTGTGCGCGTTATAAGGCGTCGTATCCAGGAACAGATCGGCCAAGTGGTGACGGGCAAGATGCTCGGCCGGCCGAGGTAAGAAGTTTGGCAAATACCAGCCGTTCCGGATCCACACCTGCCGCCTAGGCTTCTTTTGCCAAATTTCTTTGGGCTGATTCATGGAGCTCCGACAGCCACAAGACGCTGCCGTCGGTCGCTTTCATAATCGTCATCCAGGACTCTGAAAAACCTCAGGATTGAGCTTGTATCCATTATTAAAACAACAAAAAACGAAACCGGTCTCAGGCAAGCCAAAGTCGGATCGAACGAAAGCCTTGTCCGAAATCTCTCGCCCCGTGATATCGTTCGGCATAAAGGAGTGAGGCAGATAAGCGATTTTCTCCAGGTAATGCATTTGTTGCGACGGCGGAATCACCGTTCGATCGGCAATGAGATAATCGACAAAGCTTGCACCCGTCGTTCCCGCAAATCCGAGATAAGCGGCCTGAACCGGAGCCGGACGTTGTGCCAAAATCGTCGCGGCTCGCGTGTCCGATGTGTAGCCCGTCAGATCGACCACTATATCGATATTCAGCGCCTGGATTTGATCGGCGATGTATCGATCGCTTTGGCCGCTGAGATCGATAAACTCGTCGAAGGCACGCGTCAGCCGATCTCGCATCGCGCTTTTATCGTCATAGCCCGTCGAAAGCGCGAAAGTTTCGAAATGCTCACGGTCATGGCTTTCAAATATGCCTGCCACCAGATAAGCGACGACATGTTGACGAAAATCGGATGACAGGTAACCTATGCGAATCTTCTTGTTTTTGTAAATCTCGCCATTCCAGATCGGTTGGGGCGGCACCGGATAATTTTTTGACGCCCATAGCGTCGCATATTCAAATTGTTCCTGCGCGTTTGCGCTGAAGTTCAGAAGCTGAACCATGGCCCAACAATGTCTTTTTTGTTGTTCGCTGCGGCGAGCAAGCTTTCTCTGTCTTTGTCAAAATCAACCCAATTGCAGCAAAGCATCTTGGCGTTAAGACGAAGGCCTGCAAAGCCCGGTAAATCGGGTGTTATTTCAACGGCTTTGTCATAAGCCGCAAAGGCCTCGTCATGGCGCTTCAATTCAGTCAGAACATTGCCACGACAAGCCCAGGCGCAGTCCAAATCGGGCTTGAGCGCCAACGCCTTGTCGCAAGCCGTAAGGGCTTCGTCATGGCGTTTGAGTGCGAAAAACAGCTCAGCGCGGCCAAGCCACGCCTCCGCCAGACCGGAGTTGAGCATTTGCTGCTTTGTCAAAAGCCGCAAAAGCGTCGTCATAGCGCTTGAATTCCTTAAACGCATTGCCGCAACCAAACCAGGCGCCCTCTGCAAAATCGGGCTTGAACGCTATCGCTTGATCGTAGGCGGCAAGCGCTTCGTCAAAGCGTTTGAGCTGGAAAAAAGCGTTGCCGCGACCAAGCCACGCCACCGCTAGATCGGGTTTGAGCGCCAACGCTTTACTATAAGCAGTTAGAGCTTCATCATACCGCTTGACGCAAACATAGAAGTTGCCGCGACCAAACCACGCCTCCGCCAGATCAGGCTTGAGCGCCAGCGCTTCGTCATATGCAGCTAGCGCATCGTCATAGCGCTTAAGGCCGATAAAGACAGTACCCCGACTAACCCGCGCCTCTGCCAAATCCGGCTTGAGCGCCATCGCTTTGTCATACGCCGCAAAGGCTTCGTCATAGCGCTTAAGGCCATAAAAGGCATTGCCGCGACCAAGCCAAGCCCACTCTAGATCTGGCTTGAGCACCAACGCTTTGTCGTAAGCGTCAAGGGCTTCAGTCATAGTGCTTGCGTGCAGCGTAGATATGCCCGCGACAAAGCCAAGCGTCCTCCGAGTTCGGCTTTAGCGCTAACGCTTCGTCATAAGCAGCAAGGGCTTCATCATAGCGATTGAGTGCCGCGTAGACATTGCCACGACCAAGCCAGACGCTCTCCAAATCCGGCTTTTTGCGCCAGCGCTGCGTCGTACGCCGCAAGAGCTTCCTCAAAGCGCCTGAGTTCAGTGTAGACATTGCCGCGTGCAAGCCACGCGTCTCGCCAAGTCGGGCTTAAGCGCCAGCGCCTCGGCGTAAGCCGCAAGGGCTTCGTCATAGCGCTTGAGCTCGGTGTAGACATTCCCGCGACCAAGCCACGCTTCTGCCAAGCCTGACTTAGAAGCTAAAGCCTTTTCGTAAACAGCGAAGGCTTCGTCATAACGCTTGGCGCCCGCGAACGCCTTGCCGCGACCGAGCCACGCTTCCACGAGGTCGGGTTTGATCGCTAACGCTCTGTCATAGGCGGCAATGGCTTCGTCATAGCGCTTGAGCTCGGTGTAGACATTGCCGCGACCAAGCCACGCTTCTGCCAGGTCGGGTTTGAGCGCCAGCGCCTTATCGTAGGCCTGCGGCTTCGTCATAGTGCTTGAGCTCGAAAAGAGACTTTGCCTTGTTCGCATATGGCTCCGAGTAATTGCCGTTTAATACAATCGCTCGATCGAAATCGGAGATTGCCTCTTGGTAGCGTTTGAGGTCGTTAAATATGGTCCCGCGATTGTTCCAGGTCTCCGGTACATTTTGCTTTGAGCCGCAACGCTTTATCGAACTGCTCTAGAGCTTGTTGCGGCTTATTCAGGCGTTTCAATATGAGACCATAATTATAGAAAGACACATCGGAGCTTCGGTTCAATTTCAAGGCTCGTGAAATAAACTCTTCAGCCTCGCGAAAACGCTCCATGTTCATCAAAGTGATGGTCAGCAAATTGAGCGAAGCAACGTGCTTTTTTTCAATCTTCAGTACTTCTCTGAATAGGCGCTCGGCTTCAAGAAGGTTTCGGTTATTCAAAGCCGCAACGGCATGATTGAATAGTCTTTGCACATTCGCCATATTGATGGTCACACCGTTTCGCAGGTCCGCAGTTAGAGGGTTCTTACTTCTCTCTGCCGCAGTGTGCGCTCACGGCGGGAATTATCGTCCGAACGACCCGTTGCCCGGTCGCCAATTCAGTCGCCCAAAAATACGCCTTCGAAGTGACGCGGGCAACCAAGGCGCTGCCGTGCGGATGCGGCCAGTCAATTGGCTTTGCGATCATGGCCGCTCGCCGGGCACGGCTCTCGCTGGCCGAGACGTCGTTCCATTCAACTGCTCCCCTTAAATGATCCGCTTTTTGTGTAGAATATCCATTCGACGCTAGGTCCTGTCTGCCCGTAGCGGAATGGGACCGTGTACCTCAAATGCCAACCTTGCCTGGCAGCAGCGGCATGGCGTCGAATGGTACCACATCGCGCAGGCAAACCACGCAGAATGGCTTTGTCGAGACTTCAATCAATGGTCTACTCTACCAAACGCTCAATGTGATTACACTGATTGAGTTCGCAGCAAGCCCCACATAGGGGCAAAACTGAAACGGTCTCTCCTTATGAACGAGGGCAAATTGGGGAGCAGATCAGTGGTCGGCCGCGTCGGCCTGGAACCGCCATTGGCGAAAGATGCCTGCTCGGGAACCACCGAGAACCACAAGGCGCGAAATGCGTCAGAACTAGTATCTCAGCGATCGAAGCGCCCGGACGCGCTATTCTTGTGATAGCCAACCCACTACACAGCCCGCCTTGGATGCGTTTTCTGCGTTGTTGCGGCGTCAGCCTTGACGTCGAGGGTTCGCGCTATAAAGAGGCTTTCAAATTGCTACGGAGAGGTGGCCGAGTGGCTGAAGGCGGCGGTTTGCTAAACCGTTATACGGTCCAAAGCCGTATCAAGGGTTCGAATCCCTTCCTCTCCGCCACCCTGCTCGGCGCCGACGCGCTTTGCCGAATATTCGCCGGCTTTGCCGCGGAGCACGATGTCCTCGGAAAGTTCAGCGAAGGAATATAATGCACTGTGACTATCTAGAGCGCACCCGACCTCGCCCGCGGTTTCGGACGCCGGCACCCCTTAACTTGACCGGGCCAGCCCCCGCTCATTAAATCAATAGATAAACGCAATGAACAACAAACCGCGAGCACTTGGTCGTTCCGGCGCGACGGCGTCCGCGCGGCGGTCGCGCAACCAGCACGGCGGCTTCCGAAACGCTCGCCAATCTGTTGGGCGCAGCGGTGGAACGTCATCGCGCCGGAGCATTCATTCGAAGCCGAACGGGAGTACAAGCATATCCTAACGATTTTTCCAAATCATGCCGAAACTCAAAGCCGTCTCGGCGCAGTGCTTATGGCGCAGGGCAAAACCAGCCAAGCCATTATTCAGCTTGAACGCGCGGTTGCACTTGGCCCCCGACATGTTTGAAGCGTTTGGCAATCTGGCGCAAGCTTATCTGTCCATCGGACAGGATCTGCAGGCCATTCAAGCCGCCTATCGCGCCCTCGAATTGCGTGAAACGCCGCAGGCAAGACTGCTGTTTGCCCGCTGCGCGCACAACGCGGTGTTCAAATCGGACAAAGACGGCCGCGCGCGGCAATTGATGTTGCGTGCGCTGATGGAAGACTGGGCGCCGCCCCGCGACGCTTTCCACGCGCATTCCTCAGTCTCGTCAAACTTAACGCCGGCATCAACGGTTGCGTCACGCGCGTTAATGCGGCCTGGCCGACGCTACTGCCTGCCGGTGAATTGCTCGATCTGCCGGGGATGGAGGAATTGGCGGGCGATCTGCTGCTTCGCGGCTTGCTCGAGCGCGACCCGATCACCGATATCGGTCTCGAGCGTCTTCTGACCAACGTGCGCCACACCATGCTGACATTCTCTGCACTAGTCGGGTTGAATGGAACGAAAACTTACTCGAGTTTTTTGCGCCGTGGCGCGACAGTGCTTTCTCAACGAATATATCTACCGCTGCCTGAAAGCGAAGCAGCTCAGGCCATCGAGTTGCAAGCGGCGCTGGGCGATAAAATCAAGGCCGGAGACATCCGATTCCGGCGCAGTGGCTCGTGACCGTAGGCGCCTATTTTCCGCTGCATGCCTTGACTCATGCTGCGTCGCTCCGCGCATCAGCCATGGCCGCCATGCGTCGAAGCTTTGATCCTACAGCAAATCACGGAGCCTGCCGAAGAACTCGAAATCGCCGCGACGCTTCCCACCCTCACCGCCATCGATGACGCGTCTCGGAGGCGGTACGCCGGCAATACGAGGAAAATCCCTACCCGCGCTGGGTCATAAGGGTTCCGCCCGAAAAACCGCTCAGTGGCAACGAGCACACCGGCCCGGCTCCAGACGATACTCATTGCCGGCTGTGGAACAGGTCTTTCTCTGGTCGAGATGTCGCGCGCGTTCGGTCGCGGCACGCATTCTCGCCATCGATCTCAGCCGCGCCAGCCTAAGTTATGCCAAGCGCATGGCGCAAAAGCTCGGCATCGACGATGTCGAATTCGCGCAAGCCGACATTTTGAGACTTGGCTCGATCGGCCGTGAATTCGACTTCATCGACGCATCGGGCGTCCTTCATCACCTTGCAGATCCGTGGCAAGGCTGGCGCGTGTTGCTGTCGCTGCTGCGGCCCGGCGGGGCCATGAACATCGGGCTGTACAGCGATCTGGCTCGCCGCAATGTCGCCGCGGCGCGCGACTTGATCGCTCAACGCGGCTATCGGCCGATTCCGCAAGATATCAGGCTTTGCCGGCAGGACATCATCGCATCCGACGATGCTTTATTGAGGTCACTGACCGGATCGCAGGACTTCTACACCACCAGCGAATGCCGCGACCTGCTGTTTCACGTGCAGGAGCTCCGGATAACGCTGCCTCAAATTAAAGCGTTCCTGGCGGCGAACGATTTGCATTTCGGCGGCTTCAACCTGGAGTCCGCTGTTTTGCAAAAATTCATCGCGCGCTTTCCAGGGCGCGCGCTCACCGATCTCGATTGCTGGGATGCTTTCGAAACCGAAGCGCCGGATACATTCCGCGGCATGTATCAGTTTCGGGTCCGCAAGCCGCCGCGGCGAAACTGAGCAAGATCTGCTGGCCGCAATCTCGTCGCGACGGCAAGGTCAGGCGGCGATGCGCGCGGCGCCACTGCGATTTCGTTGCCGCGCAGCCAATCGCGCGCCGCGCGCTGGGCGGTCGCGATCTCGACGTCGGACATCTGGCTGGCGATCTCGCGTCGCAGCCGCACCGCGTCGCCATTGCCATTCATCGCCGCGAGATTGAACCACTTATGTGCAGCGACCAGATCGACCGGCGCGTCGCGGCCGACCGAATACATCATTCCCAGTTCGAACAGCATTTCGCCCGCGGCCGGGCCTTGACCCAGCGGCGCCGCAGTGCTGTCGAGAATTTCATAACGAGCCATAACGAACTCCCCTGTCCATCTCGTCCGGCCGAGCCATGTCTTCGTTCGGGCCACTTGCCGGATCTTTTGCCCCAGTCGATACGTGATAATCTCCAGAAAATTTGAACGGTGGTTTAAGCAATGCGATGAATCGATTCTGAATTGCGCGGCGCGATCTGCGCTTTTGCGGCAACGCTTCGTTAGGCAAGGCGCTAGGCAATAGGCGCCGTATCGACTATTGTGCCGGCTCCCCGGACCACGCAAACATCGAGGGTGCAATGACAACCTATCGCAGGGCGGCGGCGGCGTTTTGGCTGGCGGCCATCGGACTCTTGGGCAGTGCAATCGTCGCGCCGCCCGCGCTTGCCGCCAGTCCGCTCGGCACCTGGTACACCGCCGACAAGGACAGCCAGGTCCGCATCGCCAATTGCGGCGAAGCGATCTGCGGTACGCTGGTATGGCTGAAGGAGCCGAACGACCCGGCAACCGGCAAGCCGAAGCTCGACAAGCATAATGCCGACGCCTCCAAGCAGAGCCGGCCGCTGCTCGGCGTGGGGATCGTGCTCGGCATGAAGCCAAGCGGTGCCAATATGTGGAGCGGCAATGTCTACAACGCCGAGGACGGCAAAACCTATACCGGTTCGTTCACCATGACCGGCGACAATACCGCCGATCTCAAGGGCTGCGTCATGAGCATCCTGTGCAAATCGCAGACCTGGACGCGGGCGAAATGACGGGCCGGCGGTTTGCAAGCCGACCGCCGTCGCGGCGTTATGCCGGGTCGACCGCGAAGCTCTGCGGAGGCTCGCCGCGCTGAAGGCGCCGCCACATCGTCGTGTAGGCGGCCTCGATATTTCTGGTGAAGCGCGGCGTGTCGAACAGCGGGCCGGTTTTTCGCTCGCGCGCCAGTCTGTCCTTGAGCGAACGGCATAAGGCGGGGTCGGTGGCTATTTTCAGCGCGACCGCCTCATAGTCCGGCAAACTTTCCGTCACGAGTTCCGCAAGCCCGACAGCGCGAAGCTGGCTCGCCGCCACCCGCCCCGCAAAAGTCGAACCAAGACACGTCAGGACCGGCACGCCGGCCCAAAGCGCATCGCTCGCGGTCGTGTGAGCGTTGTAGTTCAGGGTATCGAGAAACAGATCGGCTTGACGCTGTCGCGCCAGATGATCCTCGACCATCGGAACGCGACTGGCAAAGATCAGCCGCTCCGGCGCCACTCCTCTGCGCTCGGCTTCGCGGCGCAGGTTGCGCGATGTCGCAGCGCCATAGTCCCGTAGCCACAACACGCTGCCGTCGACTTGCCGTAACAGCCGCATCCAGACGTCGAAGATCGCGGGATTGATTTTGTACGATTGATTGAAACAACAGAACACAAAACCCGCCTCCGGCAATTGCAACTCGGCGCGCGCCGGCGTTTGCTCCGCGATAATCCGGGCGTCGTCGGTGACCATAAAGCTCTCGGGCAGCCAGACGACCTTCTCGCGGTAGAACTCGAACTGTTGCTGCGGGATGACGGTCCGGTCGCCGATGATATAATCATAATGATCGGCGCCCATGGTCGCGGCGTAGCCGAGATAATTGACTTGAATGGGCGCCGGGCGCCTGGCGAAAATGCCGCGACGGTTGCCCTGCGTATAGCCGTTCAAATCGACGGCAATATCGATTTCAAGGCTCCGCATCAGACCGGCGATCTCTTCGTCGCTCTGCGAACGACATTCGACGAATTGATCGAACGCCGCGCCGATGCGGCGATAGAGTTCCGAATCCTCCGCCGGCCCGAGCGAAATTGCGATCGTCTCGAAGCGCGAACCGTCATGGTGCTCGAACAAGCCGGCCGTCAGATGCGCCACCGGATGCTCGCGCAAATCCGACGATACATAGGCAATGCGAATGCGCTCATGCGCATAGACTTCGCTCCGCCAAATCTGCGGGAAGGACGGCTGACTTTTCACATAACACTCGGTACATTTGCGCTGATCCGCCGCCGATGACGCCATTGGCAGGAGCATAAACGGCAAACAGGCCGGTTTTTGCCGCCTTACGGCGTCCAAAAGATGCGCTATCTCGTCCGCAAGATTTACCCAATCACAGAGGTGCAGCTTTGAGTGCAGCCGGCTGCCCTCGGCATAGTCCAGATCGGGCATCAGCGCGAACGCCCTGTCGCGGGCCAGCAACGCTTCTTCGTCACGCTGCATTTCAGCCAACACATTGCCGCGCCCAAACCAGGCTTTGGCGAGCGTCGCGTTGATGGCGAGCGCGCGATCGTAGGCGGCGAGCGCCGCATCGTGCCGGTTCAATTCTTTAAGCGCGTTGCCCCGCCCTAAATGGGCATCGGCAATATTCGCGTTGAGCGCGATAGACCGGTCATAGTCGACAACAGCTTCGTCAAAACGACCGAGGTCGAACAGGACGTTGCCGCGATTATTCCATGCGTCCGCGTAATTCGGCGCGAGCGCCAGCGCGGCGTCGCAATGCGCGATTGCGTCGTCGTATTGTCGCTGCCGCCGCAGCACGATACTCAAGTTGTTGTGCGCCAGTAGCAGAGCGCGGATCGAGCGCCAAAGCCTTTTGGTAGATTGCGGCGGCCTCGGCATGTCTGCCGAGCTCGCTCTGCATGCGGCCGAGATTGACCAGCGCATCCACGGATGTCGGCCGGACCCGCAGCGCCTCGTTGATGCGCGCGACGCCGGCGGCAAAATTGCCACGCTGCGCTTCGATGACGCCCAGCATGTGCAAGCGCATCGAATTGCCGCCGGTCGGCCTGCAGCACGAGCTTATAAAGAGCCTCGGCCTGCGGGATATTGCCGGCTTGGTGTGCGGCGAAGGCGCGCGCGAGGTCCTGCTGCGATCGCGGGGTGGAGCGTTCCATGGTCGAGTGATCCGCACGTTATCGCATTTCCGCCGCCGGTGGAACTGCGGGTCAGCGGGCGCGCTGGCCGAACAGCACGGCGCGCACTTTCGGATCGCGCATGTCGACCGCGGACGCCGCTTCGATGCGGATGGCGAAGGCGCGCTTGACCGCGGGTCGCGCGCCGATGGTCTCGAACCAGCGCTTGAGATGCGGGAAGTCGCCGAGGTTTTGGCCTTGCCGCTCGGCTAGCCGCACCCAGCCGACCGCCGCCATGTCGGCGATCGAATAGCGGCCGGCCAGAAATTCGTGCTGGGCAAGGCGCGTGTTCATGACGCCGTAGAGGCGATTGACCTCGTCGGTGTAGCGCGCGATCGCGTAGAAAATCTCCTGCGGCGCGTAACGGCGGAAGTGGACCGCCTGCCCGGCCATGGGGCCGAGCCCGCCGACCTGCCAGTACAGCCATTCCTCGACGGCGACGCGGGCGCGCTCCTCGCGCGGATAAAACTTTCCGCTCTTGCGGCCGAGATATTGCAGGATGGCGCCGGATTCGAATACCGAGATCGGCCGGCCGCCCGGCCCGGCCGGATCGACGATCGCCGGCATGCGGTTGTTCGGCGAGATCGCCAGAAATTCCGCGGCGAATTGCTCGCCCTTGGAAATGTCGACCGGGCGAACGACGTATGGCAGGCCGCACTCTTCCAGCATGATCGATATTTTCCAGCCGTTCGGCGTCGGCCAGTAATAGAGCTCGATCGGCTTCTGGCGGCGCGATCCGTCACGCGCTGGCGCTCGCCTCGCCGCTGCGGTTGCCGTCTTTTTCCGTAAGGTCTTGCGCGCGCGTTTCATGTCAGCACAAAGAAAAACGGCGCCGCGGATATGCTCCACGGCGCCGGTGAAAGTTTCGGGAGGAATTTGCCAAAACACCGAGGGCGTCGGCGAGATGGCGGAAGGGCAAGGACGTTGACTGCTTTTGCCAGCGCGAGGTCCGGCTGCCCGTCTCTCGTCTCCGCGGCCGCATCGATTGAACACGAGCGCGAAGCTTGCACCTCCGTCCCGCCGACGCCCCCTGTCGTCCACCGGAACCGGCCCGCCTCGGAAGATCGTCGATCCATCCTCGACAGCGGCCGGCCCGTGTGACGCGATCTTCGACTAAGCGAAGTCGAAGACCGATAGCGGCGTCAGCTACTTCTTCTTCCGACGCTTTACCGGTTTCTTCGCCTTAGCTTTAGCTTTTCTCTTCTTCGCCATTGCTGCCCTCCTAGCTTGAGTGGATGGCGATATCGGTCAGTGCAGTCGCGAATCGATCCGCACTACATCCCGATTACTACACAGGAAAAAAAATAACAGTGACTCCACTTAATTTTGTGTGTAAGCCCCGCGCGCCCGCCGCCGCCGCCGCCACGCGCCGTGCGAGCGGATGCGACATCGCGCCGAAAAATTTTTGTTCGTGCTGTTTCTCGCAAAAATTTTCCGCATATCGCAGAAATGCCGATTAAATATGGGTTTCTGCGACGTCACTAATTTTGACTGAGCGGCGCCGACGCATCGAATTGCGGTTCGCCCAGCCGTTTTTACCGCCGCGACAATAGCCGGTGCGGCCCGCCTTCGCGCGGTGAAAAAAATTATGCACCGGGCGCCTTTACGGGCGCGTTGCCGGCTCCCACGGAGCGCAAAACTGTGCGAATCGGTGCCAACCGATTCGCGCGCGCGTCTTCGGCGAGCGTCTTCGGCGAGCGCATTCGGCACAGAACGGCGCCGCCGCGCGCGAGATTTTCGATTCCGATTCCGGGTTAGCGGTCCGTTACGATCGGCGTTCGGCGACGCAACGCGGCGACGCGCGAGCCTCGTACTCAGAGCCCGAGCTTCTTCCTGCAGCAGATCGTTGACCGCCTGCGGATTGGCCTTGCCGCCGGACGACTTCATCACCTGGCCGACGAACCAGCCGATCGCCTTCGGCTTCGCCTTGGCGTCGGCGACCTTGTCCGGGTTGTTGGCGATGATGTCGTCGACCACCTTCTCGATCGCCCCGAGGTCGGTGACCTGCTTCATGCCGCGCGCTTCGACGATCGCGCGCGGATCGCCGCCCTCGGCCCAGACGATCTCGAACAGGTCCTTGGCGATCTTGCCGGAGATCGTGCCGTCGGCGATCAGGTCGAGGATGGCGCCGAGCTGCGCCGCCGAGACCGGCGACGCGGCGATGTCGCGCGCCTTCCTTGTTGAGCCGGCCGAACAGCTCGTTGATCACCCAGTTGGCGGCGAGCTTCGGTCGCGGCGCGCTCGCGCGCCGCCGCCGGCGAACGGTCTCGAAATAGTCCGCGGTCTCGCGCTCGGCGACCAGCACGCCGGCGTCGTAAGCGCGACAGCGCGAAGTCGCGCATGAAGCGCGCCTTCTTCTCGTCCGGCAGTTCCGGCAGACTCGGCCTGCAGATCGGCGACGAGCGCCGGCGAAAGTTCCAGCGGCAGCAGATCCGGGTCGGGGAAATAGCGGTAGTCGTGCGCCTCTTCCTTGGAGCGCATCGAGCGCGTCTCGCCCTTGTCCGGATCGAACAGCCGGGTTTCCTGATCGATCGTGCCGCCGTCCTCGATGATCTCGATCTGGCGCCGCGCCTCGTATTCGATCGCCTGGCCGATGAAGCGGATCGAGTTGACGTTCTTGATCTCGCAGCGGGTGCCGAGCGGCGCGCCGGGCTTGCGCACCGAGACGTTGACGTCGGCGCGCAGATTGCCCTTTTCCATGTCGCCGTCGCAGGTGCCGAGATAGCGCAGGATCGTGCGCAGCTTGGTCACATAGGCCTTGGCCTCGTCGGACGAGCGCATGTCGGGCTTGGAGACGATCTCCATCAGCGCCACGCCGGAGCGGTTGAGATCGACGAGCGACATGTCGGGATGCTGGTCGTGCAGCGACTTGCCGGCGTCCTGCTCCAGATGCAGCCGCTCGATGCCGACCGCGCACCGTCTCGCCGTCCGGCAGGTCGACCACGACCTCGCCCTCGCCGACGATCGGCGACTTGTACTGGCTGATCTGGTAGCCCTGCGGCAGATCCGGATAGAAATAGTTCTTGCGGTCGAACACCGAGCTCAGATTGATCTTGGCCTTGAGCCCGAGCCCGGTGCGCACCGCCTGGCGACGCATTCGGCGTTGATCACCGGCAGCATGCCCGGCATCGCGGCATCGACCAGCGAGACATGGCGTTGGCCTCGCCGCCGAACTCGGTCGAGGCGCCGGAGAACAGCTTCGAGTGCGAGGTGACCTGGGCATGGACCTCCATGCCGATGACGACTTCCCAGTCGCCGGTTGCGCCCTTGATCAGCTTCGATTTGCGCGCCGGTGCGTCCATCGCGGTTCGGTTACGCGCTTCCGCAACGCACGACAAGGCCGCCCCCGCGGGCATTCGCGGGGGGCTGAAATCGTCTCAGCGCGACGGGAAGCCCGTCAGCCGCCGCACTTCGGCGTGCAGAAGCCGGTGTAGCAGGGCAGCATCGCCGTCAACGTGCCGTTCACGCAAAGCTGCTGGCTGCACCACTGCGTCTTCGGATCGCAGTTGAACGAGCAGAACGTATTGGTGGCGACGAAGTGCTTCTTGTCGACCGCGCAGGAACCGGGCGGCGCCTTCATTGCCTTGGCCGAGGCCACTGACGGCAACGCAACCACGGCCGCCAGCAATGCGAACTTCACGAATGACATCAAACGCATGGTATCCCCCAATTCGAGCCCCGGTATTATCTTACAATGATGGAACCACGGTGCAAGGGATCGGACAAGGGATCGTACAAGGCATCGCGGCTGCCAATTCGCTTTGCTAGGATGGCCGGGACAACAACAAAGCCGCCATGGAGGATGACATGGACGCCGTCGCCGACAAGGATCGCCTGGTCGCGGAGTTGCCGGAGCCCCGCGCGCGGATCGGCCTGATCATTCCATCGGTCAACCGCATGACCGAGCGGCAGTTCAATCACTATGCGCCCGACGGCCTCGGCGTCTTGGTGGCGCGCGGCCGGGTCGCCGGTCAGCCGAATAGGACGGTCGCGGAACTGACCGACGAGATCGCGCATGCCGCCGGCACGCTGGCCGACGCCGGACCGGATCTCATCGTTTTCCACTGCACCCACACGTCGATGAAGGAAGGCGCCGACGGCGAAGCGCGCATCATCGAGCTGATCCGCCGCACCACCGGCATCGAGGCGCTGTCGACGTCGAGCCTGGTGACCGACGCGTTGCGCGCGCTCGGCCTGAAAAAGCTCGTGGTGCTGAGCCCCTATATGTCGAACGCGAATATCATCGACTATCTCGCCGCGGCGGGCTTCACCGTCGTCAAGGACGTCGCGCTCAAATGCAAGACGCCCGCCGATTTCGAGACGGTGACGCCGCAACGCTGGCTGGAACTGGCGCAGGAAAACGACACGCCCGAGGCGGACGGCATTTTCCTAAGCTGCACCAATACGACGCAGATCGAGGCGGTGGCGGCGATCGAAGCGGCGCTCGGCAAGCCCGTGGTCAACAGCAATCAGGCGGTGCTGTGGGGCTGCCTGAAGCGGCTCAAGGACAAGCTCGGCGACGAACCGGCGCGCCCGCAAAATCTCGGCCGGCTGATGGACGAGCTTGACGCCTAACCTCGCGAGGCATGCGTGCGGGCTGGACTAGCCGCTCTGCCGCAGCACTCGCAACTGGCGGCGCATCGTATCTCCCTTCAGGCGGCGTCGCGCAGGCGCGCCGCAACCCGCCTGCAACTTCCAATCGCTCTCGTTGGAACTGCTCGGCACCGCGCCGAACCGTATCGACCACATCTTTGGGGGCCGTTGCCGGCGAGCCACTCTGAAACGGCGGATCGGGATTGTATTCCATTGCCAATTGGATTTGCTGAGCGATGATTTCGCCCCGCAGCATCGCCGCGAGTTGCAGGCCGAAATCGATGCCGGCCGTGACCCCTCCTCCGGTCATTCTGTTGCGGTCGATAACCACCCGCTCCTCGACTGGGACCGCGCCGAACAGCGGCAGAAGCGGCAAGCTCAGCCAATGGGTGGTGGCCCGATAGCCCTTGAGCAAGCCGGCCGCGCCGAGCACCAATGCGCCGGTGCAGACCGAGGTCACATATTTTGCGTGTTTCGCCTGCGTACGCAGAAATTGGAGCACGATTTCGTCTTCCATCAGGGGCTGCTGGCCGGGACCGCCGGGAACAACAATGACATCGAGTTGCGGGCAATCCGCGCAGGTCATGGTCGGAAGCAGCGTAAGCCCGCGATCGGTCCGCACCGGTTCGCGGGTCTTGGCGACGACATGGACTACGGTGTCCGGCAGCCGGGCGAGCACTTCGTAAGGCCCAGTAAAGTCGAGCTGCGTCATCGCCGGAAACAGCAACAATCCGATCTGACAGGATCGAAGGCGTGGCCGCCATATGCTGGCTCCTCCGGCAGAACAGCAAACACGCCAATTTTTGCCGTGACAGGGTCATGGCAGCAATGTCATTATACCTGCTATTTTCTGCCAACCGCCGGGAGATGCTCGTGCGCCAGAGAACAGACAGCACCGCGACCACGCCGCGCTTGGTGGTGGTCCTGGCCTTCGAGCAGGCGCAACTCCTCGACGTCGCCGGGCCGGTGCAGACTTTTGCCAGCGCCAATGAAATCGCCAATAAAATTGCAAAGGGCGCGCACGGCGCGCCCTACCGGGTGGTGGTGGTGTCGCGCCGCGGCGGTCCGGTCACGACGACGTCGGGGCTGCCGCTGGTCACCCGGCCGCTGGCTCGCACGCTCGGCAAAGCGCGCATCGATACGCTGATCATACCGGGCGGCGGCGGCGTCCAGAACGCCGTGAAAGAGGCCGCAACGGTCGATTGGGTGCGCCGCCAGGCGGCATCGGTTCGCCGCATCGCCTCGGTCTGCACCGGCGCGTTCCTGCTGGCCGAAGCCGGCGTGCTCGCCGGCCGGCGCGCCACGACGCATTGGCAATTCTGCGCCCGGCTGGCGCAGCAGTACCCCGACATCCAAGTCGACGCCGATCCGATCTATGTCCGCGACGGGCGGATTTGGACCTCGGCCGGCATCACCGCCGGCATCGATCTGAGCTTGGCTTTGGTGCAGGAAGATCTCGGCCGCAAAGTCGCGATGGCCGTGGCGCGCCATCTCGTGGTCTTTCTCAACCGGCCCGGCGGCCAGTCGCAGTTTTCCGCGCCGCTCGAAGCGCAAGCCGCGGCCGCCGACGGCAATGCGCCCAATCATTTTGCCCCGCTGCACGACTGGATCGCCGAGAATGTCGGCGGCGATTTGCGCGTCGAGCGGCTCGCCGAACAGGCCGGCATGAGCCCGCGCAGCTTCGCGCGAATTTATGCGGCGAAGATGGGCGTCACGCCGGCGCGCATGGTGGAGCGGATCCGCGTCGAGGCGGTTCGCCGCAGCCTCGAAGAAAGCGATCTGCCGATCAAACGGATCGCGGCGCTCTGCGGCTTCGGCCAGGAGGAGCGATTGCGCCGCGCCTTCGCGCGCCAGGTCGGCACCACGCCGGCGGAATACCGGCAGCGATTTTAGAGCGTTGACCTTAACTCAGCATCGCCGTCAGTGGTTCCATCTCTACCTTGTGATGCGAGCGTACCGAGGTGCCTTGGACTATCTCGAAGGTTTTGCTAGTTTCATGTCTCGACGCAACGTAATTGCGTCGCTGTCTGACCTGTGTCACCCACTCTGAGGAGAGCCACGGTGATCACGATCGAAGTCAACGGAACCTCCCAGCAAATCGATATCGAGCCCGATACGCCGCTGCTTTGGGTGCTGCGCGACGTGATCGGCCTGACCGGCACGAAATTCGGCTGCGGCATCGCGCAGTGCGGCGCCTGCACGGTGCATATCAACGGCAAGCCGATGCGCTCCTGCTCGGTGCCGATCGGCGCGCTCGATGGCGCGAAGATCACCACCATCGAAGGCCTCTCCCCCGACAACAACCATCCGGTGCAGCAGGCCTGGATCGCCGAGGACGTTCCGCAATGCGGCTACTGCCAGTCGGGGCAGATCATGGCCACGGTCGCGTTCCTCAAAGAGTTTCCCAAGCCGACCGATGCCGACATCGACGCGAACATCACCAATATTTGCCGTTGCGGCACCTATGAACGTCTGCGCCGCGCCATTCATCGCGCCGCCGACATGATGAAGGCCTGAGGGAGGCCGCGATGCACGGAAGCCGCGTCGCTTCAACGCTCAGCCGCCGCCACTTCATCCTCACCGCCGCGACCGCCGCCGGCGGCTTCATGATCGGCATCGGCGCCGCTCCGCGCACGCGCCGACGCCGCGACCGTCTCGGCGCAACCCTGGAACGACGACAACGCCTATGCGCCGCACGAAATCGACGCCTGGATCGCCATCGATCCGGACGATTCGATCCTGATCCGCTATCAGCGCTCGGAGATGGGCCAGGGCAGCATGACCGCGCTGCCGATGATGATCACCGAGGAGCTGCAGTGCGACTGGTCGAAGGTGCGGATCGAATATGCCTCGCCCAACCGCAACCTCCGCGAGAACAAGGTCTACGGTCACGATGTTCTCGCACGGCAGCCGCTCGGTGCGGGCAGTCGCAGAAGATGGTGCAGCAGGTCGGCGCCAGCGCCCGCGAGCGCCTCATCGCCGCCGCCGCGGCGCGCTGGAACGTTCCGGCGTCGGAATGCACGGCGGCGCAGAGCGTGGTGACGCATCGGCCTTCAGGCCGCACGCTGCGTTACGGCGAACTCGCCGCCGACGCGGCGAAGATCAAGCTCGCCAAAGAGCCCGCGATCAAAACGCCGGCTCAGTTCACCTTCATCCCCCGGCCGATGCCGCGCGTCGACGTGGTGCACAAGACCGACGGCTCGGCCAAGTTCGGCATCGACGCGCAGGTTCCGGGCATGGTTTTCGCCGCGATCACCGCCTGCCCCGTGCCCGGCGGCAAGCTCAAGAGCGTCGACGACTCGGTGCTTTCCGGCGCGCCGGGCATCGTCCAGGTGGTGAAGCTCGACAATGCCGTGGCCGTGGTCGCGACCGACAGCTTCTGGCGCGCCAAGCGGGCGCTGTCCCGGCTGCAGCCCGAATGGGATGTCGGCGCCGCAGGCAGCGTCGACAGCGAGCAGCTTTCGAAGGAATACCGCGCGGCGCTGAACGAGCCGCATGCTGACCGCGCGCAACGACGGCGACGTCGATAAGGCGATGTCGGGCGCGGCCAAGACGTTCGAGGCGATCTACGAGACGCCTTATCTGTCGCATTCGCCGATGGAGCCGATGAATGCGACGGTGAATTTGCAGCCCGACCGGCTCGATGTCTGGGTCGGAACGCAGGCGGCGGACGAGGCGCTCGAGGCGGCGGCGAAGGTCTCCGGCCTGAAGCCGGAGCAGGTCTATATCCACAACGCGCTTCGTCGGCGGCGGCTTCGGCCGCCGCGACGCGAACGACGAAATCGAGCAAGCCATCGCCATCGCCAAGGTCGTCAAGCGTCCGGTCAAGCTGATCTGGACGCGCGAGGAGGATACCCGCCAGGACAAATTCCGCCCGCATGCGGTGGTCGCCTTCAAGGCCGCCGCCGGCGCCGACGGAATGCCGACCGCATGGTCGATGCGCGTCGTGACCTCGTCGATCTTCAAGCTTCGGTCGGCAGGCCGTTTCCGGCCGACAAAGTCGAGCCGCAGGCCGTCGACGGCTTGGCCAACAACGGCTACAACGTGCCGAACACGCGCGTCGAAGCTGCTGATCAAGAACACGCACCTGCCGGTGTGGTTCTGGCGCGCGCCCGGCGCCAACCAGCACGTCTTCGCCATCGAAAGCTTCCTCGACGAGATCGCGTCGGCGAGCGGCCTCGATCCCTATCAGATGCGGCGCAAGCTTCTCGAAGGCAAGCCCGACTGGCTCAAGGTGCTGGATACCGCCGCCGAGAAGGGCGATTGGGGCAAGCCGCTGCCGAAGGGCAGCGGCCGCGGCATCGCCATCTGCGAGGACGACCGACAGTCTCTGCGCGCAGGTCGCCGAGGTCACCGTCAAGCCGAACGGCGAGGTGAAGGTCGATCGCGTCACCGTCGCG
Source organism: uncultured Alphaproteobacteria bacterium (assembly GCA_963714345.1). Taxonomy (GTDB): domain Bacteria; phylum Pseudomonadota; class Alphaproteobacteria; order Rhizobiales; family Xanthobacteraceae; genus BOG-931. Next base: position 53,227 of record CAVQOD010000011.1, read on the forward strand.
CTCGATACGCGCTACATGGTCAATCCGCTGACCATCGCCGAGCAGGCCGAGGGCTCGCGTGATCTTCGGCTTGAGCGCCGCGCTCTACGGCAAGATCACGATCAAGGACGGCGCCGCGGTGCAGGGCAATTTCGACACCTATCGCATGGTGCGCCTTGCCGAGGCGCCGAAGATCGACGTCCATCTGGTGCCGAGCGGCGGCAAGGTGTGGGGCGGCGCGGGCGAAGCCGGCGACCCCGCCGATCGCCGCCGCGGTGGCGAACGCGATCTTCGCCGCGACCGGCAAGCGCATTCGCACGCTGCCGATCATGCGATCACGATCTGTCCGGATCGGCATAGCCGGCATATCCGACAATCGCGCGCGAGGCGGCCGACGGCCGCCTTGCGCCAATCAAAAAAGCCGGGAGCGACGCCTGCGCAGGAGGCAGAGGACGTGACGATAATTTCAAGGACGGTCTTCTGCGGCGCTGCTTTTGCTGTTCGCAGGCGGCGACATCGCGCGCCGACGAGACCGTCAGTCCTCCGAGCAGTCGCGGCGAATATCTGGCGCGCGCCGGCGATTGCGTCTCCTGCCACTCGGTCCCCGGCGGCAAGGCGTTCGCCGGCGGCCTCAAGATGGGCACGCCGCTCGGCGCCATTTACTCGACCAACATCACGCCCGATCCCGAGACCGGCATCGGCAGCTACAGCCTCGCGGATTTCGATCGCGCCGTGCGGCAAGGCATCGCCAAGGACGGCCACCGGCTCTATCCGGCGATGCCTTATCCGTCCTACGCCAAGCTCACCGACGCGGACGTGGCGGCGCTCTACGACTTCTTCATGAAGCAGGTGCCGCCGGTCCATCAGGCGAATATGCCGAATGAGATTCCGTCGCTATCTCAGCTTCCGCTGGCCGCTCGCGATCTGGAATCTCGTCTTCACCACGAGCGGCAGCTATGTCGCCAAGAGCGGCCATGACGCGGCGTGGAATCGCGGCGCCTATCTGGTGCAGGGCCTCGGCCATTGCGGCGCCTGCCACACCCCGCGCGGCATCGCCTTGCAGGAAAAGGCGCTCGACGACAGCAGCCCGGACTATCTCTCCGGCGCGGAGCTCGACGCCTGGTACGCGCCGAACCTGCGCGGCGACATGCGCACCGGTCTCGGCACTTGGTCGAAGGACGACATCGTCGAGTTTCTCAAGAACGGCCACAACCGCGTCGGCACGGCGTTCGGCTCGATGATCGACGTCGTCAACAACTCGCACGCCTTACCTGTCGGACGGCGATATCGACGCCATCGCGGACTATCTGAAATCGCTGCCGGCGACGTCCACGCAGCAGCCCGTCGCCTATAACGATGCGACCACGGCGGCGCTGCGCGGCGGCCACGCCGCAGCAACCCGGCGCCGCCGTCTACACCGGCGACTTGCGCGAGCTGTCATGGGCTCGACGGCAAGGGCTTCAGCCCCGTATATGCCGGCGCTCGCCGGCAACCCGATCGTGCTCGACGACGATCCGTCTTCGCTCATCAATTTGGTGCTGAACGGCTCGAACCCGCTGGTCGTCAAGGGCACGCCCGACGCCTACCGCATGCCGCAATTCCGGCTGCAGTTCTCCGACCAGGAGATCGCCGACGTCGTCACCTTCATCCGCAACGGCTGGGGCAATCGCGGCGCCGGCGGTCACGGCCGCGCAAGTCGCCGAACTGCGCAAGACGACCGATCCGACCAGCGATCAGGTCATCATCCTGAAAATGCGTTAGCTGAGGAGAATTACTTGCCCTCGCGCCAGATGCCGAGCGCTTCCTGCGCCGGGCGGTCGGAAATCGAGAACAGCACCGACTCTTTTGCCGCGCTGTGTGAATAGCGCTTCCACGGCGGCACCACGAACACGTCGTTGGGTCCCCACTCCAGAACCTTGCCGTCGACATCGGTCGAGCCCTGGCCTTCGGCACAGGCGAAGATGACGCCGTCGGTCGACCGGTAAGGCTCGCCCTTAAACCCCTTCGGCAGCATGGCGAGCCAGGCGCCCATGGTCGGCAGCACCGGGCCGCCGGTGACCGGATTGGCGTAGCGCACCCGCGCGCCGTGGCGCTTGTCGATCTCGCCGGCACGCATCATGCGCTCGACGATCGGGCGCGTGCGCGCATAGGTGTAATTGATGATCGGGCGTGCGGTTCATCGCCGGGGTGCCGTCGGGCAGCACGCCCGAACCGTAGAAGGAAAGCGAATCGCCGTCCTGCCGCGTCGTCTCCTGCGTCGGATCGTCAAAATCTTCGGCAAACGAGGCTTCGTAGAAATTCACCGCCGGCACGTCGAGCACGTCGAGCCAGAGCATCGGCTGCTTCGACGTATTGCCGTGATCGTGCGGCGCCCAGCTCGCGGTGATGACGAAGTCGCCGGGCGACATGAAGGCCTTCTCGCCCTCGACCGCGGTATAGGCGCCCTCGCCGTCGAGCACGAAGCGGATCGCCGCGGCGGCGTGGCGATGCGCGGGGGCGACTTCGCCCGGCAGGATCATCTGAACGCCGGCGAACAGCGTATTGGTGGCGCGGGACTGGCCCTTCAATGCCGGATTTTCCAGGATCAAGACGCGGCGCTTGGCCTCTTCGGCGGAGATCAGGCTGCCGGATTCCATGACCAGCGATTTGACGTCGTCGAAATGCCAGACCACCGGCTGGCAGCGCGACACCGGCTCCTTGGTGACGATCGAATTCATCACCTTCCACAGCGGCGTCATGTCGTGCTTGGCGATGCGGTCGTAATAGGCCTGCCGGACCGCCTCGATATTGTGTTTTGGGTTGGGCTTGCCCGTCTTCTCTGCGGCAGCGACCGCCATGGCGTCCTCCAAAGACTCGCAAAATTGCGTTGCTTTGACGCAATATAGTCAAAGGCCTGCTTGGCGGATATAGCCGCCGCGCAGGCGATGAGCGGGTCTGCCATGCGGGCGCGGCGGTCTGCCCAACACCAAGCCGCGGCATGAACTTTGGCGGCGTCGGGGCCGACCAAGCGGGATGCGAGCCTCCAAAACCCAACTCGCCGTTGTGTTCGCGGCGGCCTTTATCGTAACCGCGGCCGCTGCGGCGACGCCGGAAGAGACCTATTGGGCCGCCCGCGATGCGGCGATCGCCAAGGTCAAAGCCGCCACGGCTGCCGAACCAAAAAATCCGACCGGCGGCGACGACGACAAGGTTATCGCGCTGGATAATCGGGAGCTGGCCGGCCTCGAAAAGCAGCTGCGCGCCATCGTCGGTGCAGTCGCGATCAAGGGGCTCGACGGCAAAGGCGCGATCAATCTCGATACGCTGAGCGACGGCGACGAAGATTTTGGCCTGCTCGACGGCATGGTCTATGGCGGGCTCGATGCCAAGACTCGCGTGATCGTGACGACCGACGGTTTGTTCCGGCGCTGGCTGCAACAACACCAGAAATGGACGGACAACGGACTGCCGCAGGATGCGCCCGCGGCGATCAGGGATCAGGACTTTTATAGCCAGGCCGTTCTCACCGACGCCGCCATCGTGCACTACGCCGACCTTCCCATTACCGCGCCACCCGGAGCAGGCTTCGCCTATGCCATGCTCGCCGCGCGCACCCAAAGCGATCTCCCCCGAAAGGCCGACGAAATCTTTATCGCTTTGTCGCAAGGCGGTCGCGTGTTCGTCGCCAATACCAAACAGTTCAACGCAGTCGGGCCGATTGCGGCATGCGAGGCGATCCGCAACGATCTCGAAAAGACAGCGGCCGACGCCGCCAATGCCAACGACCCTGCGGCGCAAGCCAACGCCGACGCGCTGAGCGCACAGTCCGACGCGGAATTCCTAAAGTGCTTCGCCGAGCGAGCGCCGCAACAAGCCGGCTTTGCCGCTGCCGTGACGGCCGCGCAAACGCTGCTCGACCGGCTGCCGATGCACTGATTTCCGGCGTTTCAATTATTGGTGGCGCCGCCGTCGACCGCGATGGTCTGCCCGGTGATGAAATCGCTGTCGGGAGACGCCAGGAACACCAGCGCACCGAGGAGGTCTTCCGGATATTCGTCGCGCTTGAGCGCGCGGCGCGCGATCGACGGCTGGCGCGAGTGCTCGAGATGGCCGGGGTTCTCCTCGATCACGGTCTCGCTGAGCGTAAAGCCCGGCGCCAGGTTGTTGACGCAGATATTGTGCTCGCCGAGCTCGCGCGAGGTGGCCCGCGTGAACGCCGTCACCGCGCCTTTCGAGGTCACATAATGCGCGAATAGCGGGATGCCGCGGGTAACGGTGCCGGAGCTGATATTGATGATTTTTCCGTATTTCTGCGCGATCATGTGCGGCGCGACATGCTTGGTCATCAAAAACACGCCGCGGATATTGACCGCCATGACGCGATCCCACAGCGCGACATCGATCTCGGTGACCTTTTGCTCCTGAAGTGGCGCGAACAAAGCGGCATTGTTGACCAGAATGTCGATCTTGCCGAAGCGCTCCATGGTCTTGGCCACCAGCGCCTTGACCGCGCCCTCATCGCTGACATCGGTGACGGAGCTTTCGACCGAATTGGCGCCGTGCTTGCGCGCCAGCTCTTCGGCGACCGCCTTGCCGTCGGCAACATCGGCGATCATCAGCCGCGCGCCTTGCGCGGCGAGCGCCCCTGCATAATGGCGGCCGATGCCCTTGGCGCCGCCGGTTAAAATCGCCACGCGGCCATCGAGTCGCGCCATCGTCCCCTCCCCTTCGGTCTGTCGTCGTTGTTCAGTTCTTGTGTTCGTTCAGTTTTTGCCGCCGTAGCGCTCGATGAATTTGGCGAAACCGGCAAGCTGCTGCTTGACCATATCGATGGTCGGCTGATCGGTCAGCGCCAGTGTCTTCTCGTCGAACTTTTTCGCCGAGAAATTGACGAACACTTCCGGCTTGCCGAACAGCAACGCATCGAGGGTGGTGAGCGCCATGCGCAAATGGTATTGCATGCGCGCCCCGCCAAGAAGCCCGCCGGAGCAGGATTGCAACGCGACCGGCTTGCCGGCGAACGGTATTTCTTTCAAGCGCGACACCCAGTCGATCGCGTTCTTAAGCCCGCCTGGAATGCTCCAATTATATTCCGGCGACACGATGATCACGCCGTCGGCTGTGCGGATGGCGTCGGCCCAGGCGGTGACGTCGGCGGGAAAGCCGCTGCCGGTCTGGATATCGGCATTGTAAATCGGAAACTTGTCCCAGGGCGGCGCCGGCGCGATGGTCATACCCGCCGGCGCCAGCGACGGCAGCGCCCGCGCCAGAGCGGCGTTGTAGGAAGCCTTGCGCAGGCTGCCGCAAATACTGATGACGTTCGCCATGATGATCGACCTTTCAAGTGCTGGGTGAATTCAATAATGCCGGCGCCACAACGTTCTTCCAACTCGCCGGCGGCGTCTTCAGTTCGCCGTGCCGGCTCAGAAAATCGGCCGTCGCTTGCACACCGTAAACGGCGCTGCCGAAGTCGTCCTTGATGTCGCCGATCACCGCCGCCATCGTCGCGCCATTGAGCGTGCCGGACGGCTCGTGCGTCAGATAGATCTGGGCCGCGCGCCGCGGATCGTCGTGGATGACGCGGGCGGCCTCGTCGATCGCTTTGTCGATCACCTCGGGCAGGCGCGGCTGCGCATCGATCGTCGTCTTGGTCGCGCCCAGGATGAGGAAGGAGAATTTGCCGCCGATCACGTCAGCCGAATTGAGGATCGGATGGACGCCGGCGCTGCGCAACGCGATTTCGGTGTAAGGCGGCGAGGCGAAATAGGCCGTTATGCCGTCCTTCGCCTGGCTCGCGCCTTCGCCCAGTGCGTCGACCGCATCGGCATGCGACAGCACGACGACTTGCCCGCGCAGCCGGTCGTAGCGGCCGAAGATTTTCTCCGCTTGCATGTCGAGGAGTTGCATCTGCGGCGAGGTCGATGTCGGCACTGCGATGCGGTCGCTCGGCTTGAGATCGGCGAGCGAATGCTCGTCCGCTTGATTGCTGAGGAGCGTAAGCGGCAGCGAGGTGATGCCGGAGACGGCAAGGATTTGCTGCGGCGTGTCCTTGGCCTTTGCCCATGCCGCCAAGAGCGGCGCCGTGCCGAACGGCCCCATGTCGATGGCGCCCGAGGCGACCGCCGACTGCACTTGCGCTGCGCCGGCAAGCCGCGAGTAGCTCACCTTCACGTCGAGACCGGCGTCCTTTGCGTGTTTCTCGACCAGCTTCAAATCTTCGCAGATATAAAGCGGCAGAAACGCCAGCCCGTAGCCGATGCCGATCTTGACCTGCTGCTGCGCGTGTGCGGGCGCAAACGACGCAACGAGCGCCAAAACCGCGGCAAGACTACGCAGCACCATAATAGTTGACCTGTTCCGGCGGCATTTTAACCGCGACGCCGAACACTATAGTTCACACGCGCGTTTCGGGAGAGGGTGGCAGAAAAAATTCACGCAGCCGTTCCCGCCCCGCCAGGGCCGCGCGCAGGTCGAAGCCGTTGACGATGGCAAGGCGAAAGCCGCCGGGCGGCATGGCGTGCTCTTCCGGGGCGCGGTCTTCGTGAAAGGTGATTTGGACGCTGGTGACGCCCGGCACCGCCTTGACGGCCTCGACCAGCACCGGCGGCGGGTGCCGATAGCGGCGGCCGCTCGGCCCGAACAGCACGACGCTATAGCCCTCGCTGCGATCGTCGTCGAAAAAATCCCACTGTTGCCGCTCGTAGAGTCCGACCACGGCGTCGACCCAGCCGGGGCCATAGAGATCGGGCCATTGGTCGGAAAAGCGCAAATGCGCCTCGATGATCGTCGCGCCGATGGTTTCGAGATTGAGCATGCCGGTATAACCGGCAAGATTTTTTTGCACCCATTGCTCCGCAGCGGCGCTTCGATGCCGGCGTCCGGTTCGGCATGCACGATCCAGTAATCGAAGGTGCCCTCGCCCGCCGGTTTGCCGGTGGTGTGCCGCCACCAGCGCGGCTCGCCGTCGACCACGGCGATGTCGGAGGAAACGTGCCGGCCGTCGAGCAGCGTCATCCAGAAATGGCCCGGCGCATAGTGCTTGACGTAATCGGCCTCCGACGCCAGTACGCGGCTGCCGACGCCCATGCCCTTGAGATTGACGATCGGCTTGGAAAAAACCGGATAGAACGGCGGCGGCACGCCGTGCGGCGCGCCGTCGAGATTTTGGCCGAGCGCCAGCTTTAGCTTGTCGTAGACGAAGCGATGCGCCGGATACCATTGCCAGGCGTCGCTATCCTCGGTTGGGATATCGGCAGCGGTATTGACGTGGGCAAAATATTGCAGGCGCCACGGATCGATTTCGCAGATTGGCATAGGTCAGACGAGGGTGGACGGACGGCAGAGGACAGAAAAGCATAATCCGTCGTCTGTCATCTGTCCTCTGTCTTGCGAAGCGCGTGCACGCTGAAAAGGCCATCGCTCCGGACCTGCACCGGCGACCAGCCGCTGCCACGCGCCAGCGCCTGAAACGACTCGACGGTATATTTGTAGCTGTTTTCGGTGTGGATGGTCTCGCCGGCGCGAAAACTGATCGCCTTGCCGGCAACCTTGACCTTCTGCCGCTTGGTGCTGGCCAGATGCATCTCGATTCTGTTGTGCTCGCGGTTATAGCAGGCGTGATGCTCGAACGTGGTCGGGTCGAAATTGGCGCCGAGCTCGCGATTGATGCGCGCCAACAGATTGAGATTGAATTTGGCCGTGACGCCTTCGGCGTCGTTATACGCCGGACAGAGGATCTTGGCGTCCTTGACCAGATCGACGCCGATCACCAGCACGGCGCCGGCCCCGAGAATGACGCCGGCATGGCGGAGGAATTTGGCCGCCTCATGCGGCTCGAAATTGCCGATGGTGGAGCCGGGGAAGAATCCGACCCGCGGCAGCATGGCGATCGCCGGCGAAACCTCGAAGCTTTGCGTGAAGTCGGCGACCACCGGATAGACGGCAAGGCGTGGAAAATCGCGGCGCAGCTGCGCCGCGTCCTGGTGGAGAAAATCGCCGGAAATATCGACCGGCACGTAGGCCTCCACCGTCGCCGCGGCGCCGAGCAGAATGCGCGCTTTCCGGCTCGAGCCCGCGCCGAATTCGATCAAGGCGCAGTTCGGCGGAAACAACGACGCGATCGCCGGCGCGTTGTCGCGCAACAGCTCAAGCTCGCAGCGCGTCGGATAATATTCCGGCAGTTGGGTAATGCGCTCGAACAAAGCGGAGCCCGCCAAATCGTAGAAATATTTCGGCGGCAGCCGCTTCGGCTTGGCCGACAGCCCGGCCAGCACATCGGCGGCGAATGGATCGGTCGTTTCGATGGACGGCGCCGCGCGCAGCGCGGCTTGTCGGGCGCTTGCCATGGACTGACTCAGTGTTCGTATTCGGCGAGCCGCAATCCGGAAAACTGCCAGCGGGCCGGCGGGTAAAAAAAGTTGCGATAAGTCACGCGCGAATGGCCGGCCGGCGTCGCCAGCGACGAGCCGCGCAAGACCATCTGATTGACCATGAATTTGCCGTTGTACTCGCCGAGCGCGCCCGGCGCGGCCCGGTAGCCGGGATAGGGCGAGTAGGCGCTGCGCGTCCATTGCCAGACAATGCCGAACGCGTCGGCAATCGCGCCGCGTTTGGCCGCCACTTCCCACTCGCCTTCGCTCGGCAGATCCTTGCCCGCCCAGCGGGCAAAGGCGTCGGCCTCGTAATAGCTGACATGACACACCGGCTGCGCCGGATCGACCCGGCGCAACCCGCCTAGCGTCATCGAAAACCAGGCGCCGTCGATCTGGCGCCAATAGCCCGGTGCGCGCCAACCTTGCGCCTCGACGGTCGCGTAACCGTCCGACAGCCACAGCGTCGGCGTCGGTGTAGCCGCCGTCGGCGATGAAATCGAGCCACTCGCCGTTCGTGACAAGCCGCGGCGAAAGCCGCACCGGGCGCAGCACGATCTGATGCGCCGGCGCTTCGTTGTCGAAGCAAAAGCCGTCACCGGCGTGCCCGATCGTATCGAGGCCCGACAGCGTCGCCGCGGCAACGGCGCGCTCGTCCGTCCTCGGCCATTGCCAATCCGGATCGTAGGCCGGATACGTCTCGTTGTGCGAGAAGGCGTGCAAAATATCGGTGAGCAACAATTCCTGGTGCTGTTGCTCGTGATTGAGCCCGATCTCGATGATCGGAACGAGTTCGGCGAAATCGGTCGCGGTTTCGATCAGCTCCGTCACCGCGCCATCGACATGCGCGCGATAAGCGGCGACCTCGGCCGCGCTCGGCCGCGTCACCAGGCCGCGCTGCGGCCGCGCGGCGCGCGGGCCGGCCGCGACGTAATACGAGTTGTACAGATAGGCGAAGCGCTCATCGAACGGGCCATAATTTTTGACATAGGGCTTGAGCAGAAACTGCTCGAAAAACCAGGTGACGTGGGCGCGATGCCACTTGGTCGGGCTCGTATCGGCCATCGACTGGACGACCTGATCTTCCGGCGACAGCAAAGCGGCGCGGCGCTCGGTTTCGGCGCGCACGGCGCGAAAGGCGTCGAGCCAATGCTGCCGCGGATCGGCGCACGGCGCTTCCGCGACGCCATCGTCGGCCGCGGCAACGGAACGAACCGGATCAGCGAGCCGAAGGCGCTGGGAAAGGGCGGAGACTGGCATGGATCAATGTCCGCAAAAGGCGGGATTCACTAGAGAATTTCAAAGGCTGGCAGGTTAATCGGTCCCCGACGCGTTGGTTCCATAGATGATCGATCCGCCCCAGACTGCAATGCCCATCCGCGGCGTCTAACGCGGATGTGATTGCCAATCGAAATCGCCCGACCATCGCAGCAAACTTGGCTTAAGTCCATCTGCCGACGTATGGTTTGCCGTCAATTCGGCCATGCGCTTGAGCCGATTGATTGCAGCGCAACGAACACCGCGAATCGACGGATGGGGCAACGGGGATGACGAAACGCACCAGGAAAAAGGCAACCCCGAAACCGATGCTGCCGGGCGAGCGGAGCGACTTCTCCGCGATCGTCGACCGTCCGCCGCTGCACCTTCCGAACCGGGCGCGCATCGTATTCTGGACCATCGTCAATCTCGAAGTCTGGGACATCGGCAAACCGATGGCGCGCCAGGTGTTGGCGCCGCCGACCGGCGTGACGCAGCTTCCCGACGTGCCGAATTGGAGCTGGCACGAATACGGCATGCGGGTCGGCGTCTGGCGCTTCTTCGATCTCTACAAGCGCCTGAAAATCCGCCCGACGCTGGCGATCAACGCGCGGGTCTGCGAGGATTATGCGCGCGTCGCCCAACAAGCAAAAAGCGACGGCTTGGGAATTCATGGGCCACTCCTACGAACAAGGCCCGATCCACAAGGAGCCCAATCAGAAAGCCATGATCGCGCGCTCACTCGACGTGGTGGCGCGGTTTTGCGGTAAGCGGCCGGTCGGCTGGCTCGGCCCGGGCCTGACGCAAACGCTGGAGACGCCGGATCTGCTGACGGCGGCGGGAATAAAATATATCGGCGATTGGGTCTATGACGACGAACCGACCACGATCCGCACAGTGAACGGCCCCTTGGTGACGCTGCCCTATACGATGGAGCTCAACGACATTCCGATGATGGCGGTAGCTCACCACGAGGCCGATTATCTGTTCAAGCGCACCGTCGACCAGTTCGACCGGCTTTACGCCGAGGGCGAAAAGCGCGCCAAAATTCTGGCGCTGGCGATCCACCCCTATCTCTCCGGCCAGCCGCATCGCATCAAATATCTCGAAGCGATCTATGACTACACCCGCCGCTTCGACGGCGTCTTGTACTGGACCGGCGAAGAGATTTTGGACTGGTATTTGAAAAGCGCGATCGCGAAATGATTCGCGCTGCCGCTCTTCTCGCCGTGTTACTGGCCGCAAGCGCCGCGAACGCCGCCGCGCCGTGCCGCAGCGGCGGACCTTTCAATGCCTGGCTCGCCGAGCTGGAGCGCGAGGCCATGGCGCAGGGCATTTCGCAAAGCACGATCGCGCAAGCTGCGCCGTATCTCACTTACGACCAGCGCATCGTCTATATCGACCGCGGCCAGCGCGTGTTCACGCAGACGTTTCTGGAATTTTCCGATCGCATGGCCGCCGCCTATCGTATCCAGCGCGGCCAGGCCCTGATCAAGACCTACGCGCCCGTTTTCGCCCGCATCGAGCAGCAATACGGCGTGCCGGCCCCCGTCATCGTTTCGTTCTGGGGCCTGGAAAGCGATTTCGGGGCGAATATGGGCAATTACCATTCGCTGCCGTCGCTGGTCTCGCTGGCTTACGATTGCCGGCGTGCCGATCGTTTCCGCGCGCAGCTGCTCGACGCGCTCCGCCTCATCCAGCGCGGCGATCTGCGTCCCGACGAGATGATCGGCTCCTGGGCCGGCGAGCTCGGCCAGACCCAGATGATGCCGTCGGAATATTACAAATATGCCGTCGACTATGACGGCGACGGCAAGCGCAATCTCTTACGCAGCGTGCCCGACGTGCTCGCCTCGACGGCGAATTATCTGGTCGGGCTCGGCTGGAAGCGCGGCGAGCCGTGGCTTACCGAGGTGCGGGTGCCGGCCAACTTGCCATGGCAACAAGCCGATCTCGATATCCAACTGCCCCGGGCGAAATGGGCGGCCTATGGCGTGACGCTTGCCGACGGCCGGCCGCTGCCGGCGGATAGTCTCGCGGCGTCGTTACTGTTGCCGATGGGACGGCTCGGCCCGGCTTTTCTCGTCTATGCGAATTTCCAGGTTTATCTGCAGTGGAACAATTCGCTGATCTATTCGACCACGGCCGCTTATCTCGCCACCCGCATCGCCGGCGCAGGTCCGCTCCACCGCGGCAATCCGCCCCCGGCATTGCCGTTTGCCGACGTCAAAGCGATGCAGACCATGCTGGCCCATGCCGGCTACGACGTCGGCGCCATCGACGGCTTTTTGGGCTTGAAAACGCGGCAAGCAGTGAAGGCGATGCAACAAAAATACGGCCTGCCGGCGGATTCCTATCCGACGGCCGAGTTGCTGGCGCGCATGCGGGCCGGCGGATAGGACCAAACATGACCAAGCCAATTCGCCGCGTCGTTACCGGCCATGATGCGGCCGGGCGCTCGATTTTCGTCATCGACGCGCCGACCCCGCACGTGTTTAGCCGCACCAAAGGCAGCGCCATCGTGCATGAGCTTTGGGAGACGACGAAGACGCCCGCCGACAATCGGGGCAACGCCGACGCCATCGTGCGCGGTCATCGCTTGCCGCCGCCGCAAAACGGCTCGGTGTTCCGCGTCATCGAATATCCGCCGAACTCCGAGCGTCTCGCCGCGATCGCGCGCGACCATGCACTGCCCGACGATTCCGGACGCGCGGCGGCCACCGACCGCAACAATCCACGCCATCCCGGTTTTCACAAGACGGCAACGGTCGATTACGCCATCGTGCTGTCGGGCGAGATCTACGCGATGATGGACGAGGGCGAGGTCTTGCTGAAAACCGGCGACGTCCTTGTCCAGCGCGGCACCAACCACGCCTGGAGCAATCGCACGCCGGAGCCGGCGGTGGTCGCCTTCGTGCTGATCGACGCCGAGCCGGTATGATCGGCGCCGGCGTTTCGCCCGCATCGTGACATAATAATGTGCGACTTCCGGCCGTGGACGGTAGCCGGCGTCTGATGTACATGGCGGCGCCAACGGCTGCCGAAGTGGGGGCGGCATTCTGTCTCGGGGGCTAAAATCCGGTGCGTCCCGGCTCACTTTGCGGTATTCGCTTGACCGCGCCCGATGCAGTGGCGGAAGATGCTGAAAAGACAGCAGTTTTTCTTTATTCCAAACTAAAACAACATGCCGGCGCCTGGACCCAGCTTGCCATAATGTTACATTATAACGTCATATTTGCTCGACACCGTTACTCCCGCATGGGCGACGCCACGCAACCGACTATGGAACGCATGAGATGAAGGATCGTATTCGTTCGCAGCGATCAATTCGGCATCGCGCCGTTGCAAGCTGTGCAGCGGCAGCCCTTGCGGCCGCGCTCCTGACCGCGATTGCGCTTTCGCCTTCGGCGTTCGCGCAAAGCAATCCGGCTCCTGGCGCGGGGCCAGCTCCGGCAACACCGCCGGCACCGGCAGCTCCGGTCGCCGCGCCGAGCGAGCCCGCAACGGGCGCACCGCAAATGGCGCCGTCCGCCACCGCTCCGGCGGCACCGGCAACCGGCGCACCGGGCGCGGCAGCGCCCGAGGGTTCGCCGTCAAATGCGTCAAATGCGATGACGCCGGCCCCGGCAACGCCCGCGCCGCCGAATGCGATGGCGCCGGCGGCCGGGCAACCTCCGCCAGGCGAGCACATGGTCAGCCGCGCCGAGTTGCCGGAAGATCTTTCGCCATGGGGCATGTTCGAGAATGCCGACCTGATCGTGAAGGGCGTCATTATCGGGCTCGCCTTGGCGTCGCTCGTGACCTGGACGGTGTGGCTTGCCAAGACGCTGGAATTGCGCGGCGCGCGCACCGAAGTCCGCCGCGATATCCGCATCCTCAATAGCGCCGCGACCTTCGCCCAGGCGCACGAGCAGCTGCGCGACGGCGAGAGTCCGGTGGCGCAGTTGGTGCAGTCGGCGGCGGCCGAGATCCGGCTTTCCGCCAATCTGCGCGCGGAGGGCTTGAAGGAACGCATCGCGCTGCAGCTCGAGCGCATCGAGATGGCGGTAAGCCGAAAAGTCTCGCGCGGCACCGGTGTGCTCGCCACCATCGGCTCGACGGCGCCGTTTGTCGGCTTGTTCGGCACGGTGTGGGGCATCATGAACAGCTTCATCGGCATTTCGAACGCCCACACCACCAATCTCGCGGTGGTGGCGCCCGGTATCGCGCAGGCCTTGCTGGCCACCGCCTTCGGCCTGGTCGCCGCCATCCCCGCGGTGATGATCTATAACGTGCTGGCGCGGCAAACCGCGCATTATCGCGCCTATCTGGGCGACGCTTCGGCGCAGGTGATGCGGCTCGTCAGCCGCGATCTCGACCGCGCCAAAATGCCGATGACTCAAGCCGCCGAGTAACAAACCGCCGCGTAACAGGCCGCCGAATAAGCGGAAGCTAAGTCCAATGGCCATTCGCCTCGATCACGGCACCGACGAACTCACCGAGGTGCACGACATCAACGTCACGCCGTTCATCGACGTGGTGCTGGTGCTGCTCATCATCTTCATGGTGGCGGCGCCGCTGGCGACGGTGGACGTGGCGGTCGATCTGCCTTCCTCGACCGCGCCGCAGCAGCAACGGCCGCCGAAACCGGTTTACATCACGCTCAAGGCCGACGGCACGCTGGCGGTGGGCGACAATACCGTGTCGCGCGATGCACTGCCCGGCGTGCTCGCCAGCGCCACCGCGGGCGACAAGGAAGAGCGCATTTTCATGCGCGGCGACCGCACCGTGCCCTATGGCGACGTCATGCAACTGATGAACATTTTGCGCGACGCCGGTTACCTCAAGATCGCGCTGGTCGGAATGGAAACGCGTGAAGCGAAATGAACGCATCGTCGCTCACTTGGTTCGATGACGACGACCCGCGCGATCTGCGGCGTTGGGCGATAGCCGCTGCCGTCGTGCTCGGCGTTCACCTCGCCGCCATTGCCGCTTACGTCTACGTCCACCGCCCGGACGAAATCGGCGACGACATGACGCCGATCGCGGTGGATTTTTCGCCGACCGACGACACCGTCGATCAGCCCGAGGTGGCGCCGACCCCCGAACAGCCGCCGCAGGAGGTCGAGAAACCTCCGCCGCCTCCGGAACCGCAAGCCATCGCGGCCCCCGAGACCCCGCCGCCACCGCCGAAGGTCGAAGAGCAGAAGCCGCCGACGCCCGCGATGCCGGCGCGCAGCAAGGGCGGCGCGCCGCACATCGCGCCGGCCTGGCAGACGAGCCTGGTGCGGCATCTGGAACAGTTCAAGCGCTATCCGAGCGCGGCGCAGGAGCACGGCGAGGAAGGCGTGGTGCTGTTGAGCTTCAGCGTCGACCGCACCGGCCATGTGCTGGAGCACCGTGTAACGCGCAGTTCCGGCTATCCGGCGCTCGACGACGAGGTCATGTCCATGATCGAGCGCGCCCAGCCGCTGCCGCCGTTCCCGGCGACCATGACCGATGCCAAGCTCGATCTCACCGTCCCAATCCGCTTTTCGCTGAAGTGAACTCACCCTGCGCCGCGAAGCGGAGGCGGATAAAGATTGCCGCCAGCACCAGGAGCATTTATGCGCACCAAGCACGCGTTGACGTCCGCTGACGTGAAGAAGCTCATCGCCGCCTGCGAGGCCGAAGCCGCCAAGAACAACTGGGCGGTGGCAATTTCGGTGCTCGACGACAGCGGCATTCTGCTCGGCTTTCCCGCATGGACGGCGCGCCGCGCATTTCCGGCGAAGTCTCGATCGGCAAGGCCCGCACCTCGGCGATGACCGGCCGGCCGAGCAAGTTTTTCGAGGATATGGTCAAGGTGCGCCCGGCCTTCGTCGACTTTCCCGGCACTCTCATTCAGGGCGGCGTGCCGCTGATGCATGACAGCGAATGCGTCGGCGGCATCGGCGTATCGGGCGTGCAGTCGCACGAAGACGAGCAGATCGCGCAAGCCGGGGCGCAGGCGTTGGGATAATCAACCTGGCATCAACCCGGGAAACGCCAGCGTGAGCGTGAGCCCGAGTAGCGAAAACAGGCACACCGCCTCAAACGACGGATCGCTCTTTAGGCGCCACATCGTAGCCAGGACCACGACCGCCATTTTCATACCTTCCTTGATTCGGTGGATTACGCGCGCCAAAACGGCTTGGCTTTCTCCGCGTCGACCCGCGCCGGATAGCCGATGTCCTTCAAATCGAGTTCGGACAAACGCGCGAGTTCCTGGCGCGAGCGTATGCGCCGGCGCCACTCCAAAAGTGTCTCGATGATTCGGTGGCGCAACGAGCCGACCCGGCGCGGCTCGATAAAGACATTTTCGCGGAGCGAAACCGACTGCGATGGAACCGATTGCGTGGCCACGATGATCTCCCGTAACGGTGCAACGTTTACGGGCGATTCCGTCCCTCGCTTTTCTTGAAATTGCCTGAGAGCGTGAATTGCCGATGACGAATTGGTAACACGTCGCTGGCGTCGGGCTATTCCTACGCACCATTTGCGTCGAAGATTTGACGCATCGTTTCGCGCGCGATCTGCGACGACACTTGTCCGAAAAATCTTGCGCGAAAAATTACGCCAATTGCGGCATCACAAACGGTATCAGCAAATCGTGTGCCATGCGGCAGACACTTGCAGAGAATCGCAGCCGCACCATGCCACACGAAATTTCGCGATCTGCGTCAATCGATTACGCACTGTCGTCGAAACGGGCACGGTGGCGGAAAAAGAGTCATATTCGCACGGCCGAAGATTCATTGGCCGATCGATGGGCAACTGCGCCCTCAACCCGCTGGCCCGCGCCTGATCCTTCGCCATCACCGCCCAGTCGTGCTCGGCTTTGCCGTGCGCGACGGCGCCGACCGGCCAACCGCGGCCGCAGATGTCAGTGCTGCTGCAATACCCTCGGCCGTATCGCGCTGTCGGCCGAACGCCGCAGCCGGCGCACCGCCTCTGTCGCCTCATCGGGATTGAGGCTGGCATAACCGAGCCGCAGTCCCCTCTGCTGATAGGGCGGGACCGCGAACGACCGCGACGGCAGGAAACGCACGCCGCATTTGGGCGCATCCTTCTCGATCGCGTCGAGGACCGCGGCATCGCCGAATTTGAGCCAAAAAGACAGTCCGCCATCCGGTATCTTGAAATCGACCGCGTCGTCGAAATTCTCCCGCAGCAGTTCCGCGAACGCGTTGCGCCGGCGCAGATAAACCTGCAGCGCCTTGCGTGCATGGCGGTGCAACTCCCCGGACTCGATCAGCTCCACCACTGCCAGTTCGGTCGGCACGTTGCCTTGACGGTCGATGATCACCGTCTCGTTCGCCATCAGGCGGATGACGTCCGGAGCCGCGGCGACGTAACCGATACGCAGGCCCGGCAGCAACAGCTTCGACATCGAGCCGATATAGACGGTACGGCGCGGCGCATAGCTTGCGATCGGCAAGAGCGGCTGCTGTTCGAAATGAAATTCGTGATCGTAATCGTCCTCGATCACCGCGAAACCGAACTGGCCCGCAAGATCGAGGAGCCGCAAGCGCCGCTGCGGCGTCAGTGACACCGTTGTCGGGAACTGATGATGCGGCGTCAGGTAGAGCGCACGGACCTTGTGCCGGCGGCACAGCATTTCGAGGTCCTCGACATCGAGGCCATTGCCGTCGAGTCTGGCGCCGACGACGGCAGCGCCGGCGGCGCGAAACGCTTCCCAAGCCGGGGAATAGCTGAGCGCCTCGACCACCACGGTCTCTCCAGGCCGGACAAGAATCCGGGCGGCGAGAAAAATCGCCATCTGGCTGCCGCGCGTGATGCAGATGTTGTCCGCGTTCGCCACGATGCCGCGGTGCGCCGTCAGCATGTTCGCGATGGTCTCGCGCAGGATCGGCGAGCCGCGCGGGTCGCCATAGCCAAGCCAATTGCCGCGGGCTGCCCGGCGCAGCGCCGTGCGATAGGCGCGCGACAACACATCGGGGGACAGCAGCCGCGAATCCGGAGCGCCGTCGTCGAAGGTCAGATCGGTATTTTCGACGAAGGCCGGCAGCGGATCGACTGAGGGATGAATTTTGAATTCCGGCGAAGCGCTCTCGTAGCCCAGATCGGATGGCGGGATTGTCAACAGCTGTGGTGCTAAATCAGGCAGCGAATCGGACACGATCGTCCCCCGCGTGCCGTCGGATGCCAACCAGCCCTGGGCGATCAAGTCGTCATAGGCGAGCACGATGGTCTTGCGGTTGACGCCAAGCGTGCTGGCGAGTTCACGGCTACTGGGCAGGAACGTCCCCGGCGATAGCCGGCCACGCTGGATATCGTGAATAAGCGCCTGAACGATCTGCTGATAGACCGGGATACTTCGGCCCCGATCTACCCGCTCGGCAAGGCTGATTTTCCAAGGTCGCAGCACTGGACCCCTCCATCAGTCATTGTTGGACCTTTTCCATGGTCCGCGGCGTCCCTAGGCTCGCGGCCCGGAACATGACAGAGGACCTTGCAAAGACCGTGCCTCCGGTCGCCCGGATTACGCTTCGCCGCAGCGGCAAATGCTTTGCGGTCGGTCGGGATGAAACGATCCTGGAAGCGGCCCTACGCCATGAAATTTGGCTGCCGCATGCCTGCCGCGGAGGCAGTTGCGGCAGTTGCCGAGCCATTATTGTCGCCGGGGCCGTGAACTATGACGGCGGCTCACCGGTCGGCCTTCGGCAAGCCGCCTCAGGCGCGGAAGTATTGCTCTGCTGTGCCAAACCCTGCGGCGATGTCACGCTCGATGTGGCGGAACTGCCGGCCCGCCCCATCGCCACGCTGTTCCGACGCCCCGCCCGCGTGATTGAAATTGCAAAACCCTCGCCCGGCGTCGCCATCGTGTCGCTCAAGCCGCCGCCGACGGCAGCGATCCGGTACCGCCCTGGCCAATACCTCTGCGTGGTCGGCCAGGACGGCCGGTTGCATCCGTTCTCGATCGCCAATGCGCCGCGCGCGGACGGCACGCTCGAACTGCACGTCGGACGCGTGGCCAACGGACGCTTCACATCTTACGTCCACGACCGATTGCGTCCGCGCGACATCGTGCGCTTCGAAGGGCCGTTCGGCGAATTTGGATTTTCCGGGGACGCCGCGCGCCCGGCCATTCTGCTTGCCGGCGGCACCGGCATCGCGCCGATCATGGCGATGCTGGAATCGCTTTCGCAGACCGAGAATGAACGCCCGCTTTATCTCTATTGGGGCAGCCGCCACAGCTGCGGATTTTACGCACTCGAAAATATAACCGCGCCGCGCGGCACGCGCGTGACGCCCGTCCTGTCCGAACCGAAAGATACCGACGGCTGGTCCGGCCGCGTCGGGCTCGTTCATCGCGCTGTGATCGAGGACTTTCCCGATCTGTCGTCCTTCGACGTTTATGCCTGCGGCAGCCCGGGCCTGATCGACACGGCATTTTTGGATTTCACGCAGACCGCAGGACTGCCCGCGGACCGCTTTTTCGCCGAGAGCTTCAACAATGCGGGGACAGCGCCGCAGCTTGCGGCTGCTGCAGAATAACGCCGGGCCAAAGGAGAAGTACGATGCCAAAAATCGCAGAGCTCTTCGTCTATCCGGTCAAATCCTGCGCCGGCGTCCGCATGGACGAAGTCGCGATCGTACCGACCGGCTTCGCGTTCGATCGCAACTGGATGGTGATTGACGAAAGCGGGACTTTCGTCACCCAGCGCGAGCACCCGAAGCTCGCCTTGGTGAAACCGGAATTTGCCAATGGCGGCATGATTCTTTCCGCCCCCGGCATGGAGCCGCTGCACGTTTCCGCCAACGGCAGCGGCGGGCCGACCAAGATTTCACTGTTCGGCGAAACGCATGAAGCGCTTTCCATCAATGCCGAAGCCGATGCGTGGTTCAGCAGCTATCTCAGCGGACCGTTTCGGCTCGCCAAATGCGATCCCCGCACCTTGCGCAAGGGTGGCGTCCAGTACCCGGAACGCGACGCGGCGCCGACGAGTTTCGTCGACAATTACGGCATTCTCGTCATCTCGGAGGCATCGCATGCCGCGCTCAATCAGAAGCTTCCGCAAGTAGTCCCGATGAACCGGTTCCGGCCGAACATTGTCGTATCCGGCGTCGACCAGCATGAGGAAGATTATTTCAGCAACGCCCGTTGCGGCGAGGTTGCGCTGCGCTTCGTCAATCCGTGTTTCCGCTGCAGCCTGACCTCGATCGATCAGAGGAGCGGCACGCCCGGACTCGAAGTCCTGCCGGTGCTTTCGACCTACCGCTATGACGACGCCGCCAAGGGCGTGAAATTCGGCGCCTATGCGGCAGTCAGCGGCGGCGTCGGCGCGCAGCTTCGCGTCGACTCCGATCTCGACGTCGATTGGAACTTCTGATCCGCACGTCACCGGGCGTAAGCAGGTCTGCGCCACCCGTGATTTGTGGCGTCGGAATTGTTTGCGCGCGGCGCGGATCGTGTCGTTTTGGCGGACCTTAAGATGCCCGAAATTTTAACGTGGACACCAGCCATTGGACCCCGTGCCATTTGAAAACTGGATGTGTTGACCGGTCCATCCCGCGCACTAGCCTTTTCATCATCGGCCTGTCGCTCCGTGGTCTTGAGACCGGGCTCGGACGAATGAAAGGGCGCAGGAACTCGTTGGCAATTCAACGGAGCTGTGAACCATGGCCAATATACCACTTAAAGCAAATTGTCTGGGCTTCCTGGGAGTGCTTGCCCAGGCAATCGCGCTGATTTCTCCCACCATGACGGCGGCCCTGATCGTCCCGGTGATGTATTCGAACACGGGAGATTGGAGCTGGCTGTCCTACGCCCTGGGCACCGTCATGTTGCTGTTTGTGGCGTATAACCTCAATCAATTCGCCAGCCGATCCACGACCTCGGGCTCGATGTACGCTTACATCTGCCGCGGCCTCGGTGTCACCGCGGGCGCGGTCGGCGGCTGGTCCCTGATCTGGGCCTATCTCGGCATTTCTGTCGCCGGCGCAACCGGCTTTACGATCTTTGCCGACACGCTCCTGAAAATGATCGGGCTGCATTTGCCGCCGATCGTGCTGTTCGCGATCTGCGTCGGCACGTCATGGTATTGCGCCTGGAAGAACGTGCAGCTCTCGGCCATGCTGATGCTGGTTTTCGAAGCCATCTCGGTCGCTTTCATCCTGATCCTATCCGCCATCGTGCTGTCCCAACACCATTTCGCGGTCGACACGGCGCAATTCGATGTCGGCAAGCTGCCGTGGTCGAGCGTCGGACTCGGCGTCGTGGTCGCGATCTTCAGTCTCGTCGGCTTCGAATGCGCTACCGCTTTCGGCGATGAAGCAAAGGATCCGCTGAAGACGATACCGCGGGCCGTGATGGTCAGTCTTATCTTGTCCGGCGCCTTCTTCGTGTTCGTGACCTATGTGGAAGTCCTGGGCATCCGTGGCTATTCGAAGACGCTCGACCAGCTCGACACGCCACTGAATACGCTGGCGATGCTGGCCCATGTCCCAGTGCTGTCGATACCGCTGTCGATCGGCGCGATGGTGAGCTTCTTCGCGCTCAATTGTTCCTGCATCAATGCCGGCTCGCGCGTGATCTATGCCATGGGACGCCATGGCATTTTCCACGCGGCGACGGCGGACTACGCACGAGACCAACGAGACACCGCATATCGCGGTGACGACGATGTCGATCATCTCGTTCTCGCTGCCGACGCTGGCTACGCTGGGCGGCCTCGCGGCGCTCGACATCTTCAACTACGCCGGCACGCTTGCGGCATTCGGCTTCATCACGCCGTACTGCCTCATCACCGTGGCGGCGCCGGTCTATCTCAAGCGGCTCGGCGAGCAGCGCCCCGTGGACCTGGTCATGGCCGCGGCCGCGCTTGTGCTGTTGATGATCCCGACCGTGGGCAGCGTCATTCCGGTGCCCGCTCCGCCGGTCAATTACTTCCCCTACGCCTACATCGTCTATCTGCTGGCGGGGATTGCGATGGATCTTGGCCTTCCATGCGCGCAAACCCACGGCGGTCGGCCAGATCAACAACGATCTCGAACTCAACCACGCCGAGTTTACACGAGAAGCGCCGCCTGTCCCGGCGCTCGGAGAAGCCAAGGCTGCCTAAAGTTCGCCGTCTGAAGTCGCGATGCGGGCGAATCTTCCCCTCGCACGCCATCGACATTGACCGCCATGTCCGGGACCTTCGGGTCCCGTTCATGGCGGTCGGTGTTTTGTATTAAGGTCCGGCAAGAGACTGCCATGAACGGCACAGTGCTATCGCTGAACGTCGGTGAGCCCCGGCTGGTCACCTACCGGGGCATGTCGTTTCGCACCGGCATCTTCAAGGAGCCGGTCGACCAGCCGCTGACGTTGAAGAAACTCAACTTCGCCGGCGACGGTCAGGCCGACTTGTCGGCGCATGGCGGCATCGACAAGGCGGTCTATTGTTATCCGATCGAGCACTACGATTTCTGGCGCCGCGAGATCGGCCGCGATAGCTTGCCGATGGGCCAGTTCGGCGAGAACGTCACCACCGCGGGCTTGCTCGAAAGCGAGCTTCGCATCGGCGACATATTTCGCATCGGCACCGCCGTGGTGCAGGTCTCCGAGCCGCGCATTCCCTGCTACAAGCTCGCGATGCGGATGGATGCCGGCAGCGATTTTTCCGTTCGCTTCCTTGCCGCCAATCGCACCGGTTTTTATTGCAGGGTTCTGGAAGAGGGCGCGGTCAAGCGCTCGGACGCCATCACGCTGGTGTCGCGCGACATGTCGTCGCCGACCGTGCGCGAGGTGATCGCGGCAACCCAGTTTGCCGATCGAGATCCCGTCGCGCTGCGCCGTGTCGTCCGGGCGCGCGATATCTCGGCCAAATGGCGGTCGCGCGTGCGCCGGATGGTCGATGCCGAGGCGCGCCGGCGGATCGAGGCAACGTCACCGCCAACGCAGGCCATGCGCGTGGAAAAAATCGTGACGGAGACGAGTGATATCGTCTCCCTTTGGCTGCGGCCGGACGACGGCGCACGGATGTTCGATTCGCTGCCCGGCCAATACCTCACCATCGTCTGGCCCGATGGCTTCAAGAGCACCTATAGCCTCTCGGCGCTGCATCCCGGCCAGCGCTGCCGCATCACCGTCAAGCTCGTCCGCGATGCGCAAGGCGCGCTCGGCCGGTCGTCGGCGCGGATCGCCGCACTCAAAGCCGGAGACATCCTCGACGTCGAGCGTCCGCGCGGCAATTTCCATCCCGACCTCGACGACGATACGCCGCTCGTGCTCGCCGGCGCCGGGATCGGCGTGACGCCGATCATGAGCATGATCGAACAGGCTACCCGCTCCGGCCGGCGCGACGTGTTCGCCGCCTTTGGCATGCGCCGGCCGGGCGAGCATCCGCTCGCTAGCGAGCTCGCCGAGCTTTTGGCCGAGCGGCAGCGGCTGAAAGCGGCGCTGGCCTATTCGCGGCTCAATGGTGCGCCGCCGCTGCCGGGTCTACCCGCGCCAAAACATGGACGGCTGGCGGCGGCCGACCTTCTACCCTACGCCGCCGCGCCACTTGCCGAAGTATTCCTGTGCGGGCCGGGCGACTTCATCAGACAGATGCATGACGGCCTCGTCGAGGCCGGCATCAGCCCACTGAACATCCGCTACGAGTCGTTCGGGCCATCGACGCTGTTGCCGGCGCGAAGCATGCCGGCCGATCCGCAAGCGGCGTTCAAGGTCGCGTTCACGCGGAGCCGCATGGACGTGGTGTGGACGCCGGCATCGGGCACGCTCCTCAACCTCGCCGAGGCGGCCGGCGTCTCGCCGGTTTTCGGCTGCCGCGCCGGCAGCTGCGGCCTGTGCCGGACCGCGATCGACGAAGGCAGCGTGAGCTATGTCGAGCCGATCGACGAGCCCGAGGCCGGCTATGTGCTGCCCTGCTGCGCAATTCCGCAGACGGACTGCCGGCTCGATCTATGAAACTTGCTTTCACTTATCTGCTGTTGCTGCTTGCCGCGATGCTCGAAGCCGGCGGCGATGCGCTGGTGCGCGTCGGGCTGCATAGTACGGCTCTGGGAAATCGCACCGCATTCTTTGCCGCAGGCGCGCTCGTCCTGTTCGCCTATGGATGCGCAGTGAACGCGCCGCCATGGGATTTCGGCAGGCTGCTCGGCGTCTACGTCACGCTGTTCTTTCTGATCGCCCAGATTCTCAATTTGGTCGTCTTCGGCGTGCGGCCACAGCTGCCGATCTATGTTGGCGGCGCGCTGATCATGACCGGCGGGCTCATCATCACGCTGTGGCGCGCGTAGCCTGTTGCTAGGCTAAGCCGCTGGCGCGCGCCTGATCCTTCGCCATCACCGCCCAGTCGTGCTCGGCTTCGCCATGGGCGACGGCGCCGACCAGCCGATCGCGCCAGACATTTCCCGACGGCAGCGGCACGCCGACCGCGCCGCCGGCCTCGAGCGCGAAATTGGCGTCCTTCAAGCCCAAGATGGCGCGCTGGCCGGCCGGTTGATAGCGCTCCTCGGCGATAATCTTGCCATAGACCTTATAGGCCGAGCAGGCGAACAGGCCGTCGGTCATGACGTCGAGGAAAACGTCGGGCATCACGTCGTATTTGCGGATCAGCGAGAACCCCTCGCCCATCGCCTCGATGGCGCAGCCGAGCACGAAATTATTGGCGATCTTGATTGCGGCAGCGGCGACCGGATCGGGTCCCGCTTCGAAGGTGCGGCGCGGAATGGCTTCGAGCAGCGGACGGCAGCGCGCCACCGCGTCTCTGGTCGCCGGCGACCAGCATGCCGGCCGTGCCTGAGGCGACAAGCTCCGGGCGTCCCAGCATCGGCGTGGCGATGAGAACCTGCCCGGCATCGGCGTGCAGCTTTTTGACATTCTGCATGGCCGCGACGCTATGCGTGCCGGCGCAGATATGGATGCCGCCCTTCGGCAGCGATTGCAGCAAGCCGCCCGGCTTGGTCACCACCTCCAAAAGCGCGGCATCGTCGGCCAGCATGGTGAAAACCGCCGCGCCGTAGGTGGCTGCGGCCTTGACCGAGTCCAGCGCCTTGGCGCCGGCATCCGTCAGCGGCTTTAATTTGTCGGCGCTGCGATTGTAAACGCCGACATCGTGCTTGCCGTCGACCAGCCGGCGCGCCATGGCCGAGCCCATGCGGCCAAGTCCGATAAATCCGACCTTCATGGCAATTCTCCGTGTGACGCTTTAGGTTGCATCCAGCACGTCTTGCCCGACAATGGGGGGACCACTTTCAGGATCATGCTCTAGACCAGTTGCCCGCGCACCCATTCGAGCTCGCGGCAAACGTTATCGACAATGTCGCCCTTCTTGAGGCTGTCCGGCAGCACGTCCCAAGTATAGGTCTCGACTTCGAGATGGCGCGACAGCGGTTTTTGCTTGTGGAAGCGCAAGCCGTCCTCGATGGCAAAGCGCGTGGTGCGGAATTGCCCGAGATCGTCGAGGAAAACCGGGACGTGGATGTGGGTCCGCCATTCGCGCGGCCCCGGCTCCTTCTCGAAGGCGGCGATGGCGTCGTCGACGTTGAGGAACTTCGTCAGCTTGCCGTCCATTTTCTGGATCGTCTGCGTCAGATAAATGGTCTTGGCGTAGCGCTTGAGCGTGTTGGCGACGTCCTGCGTCACTTCGGGAATATGCAGGGCCGCTGCTTCCTGAAATTTGAAGATCGGCACGCCGCCATCGATCAGCTTCTGACAGGACTCCGAAATATTCTCGTATTCGACTGCCTGGTGGCAGATGTCATAGACGATGCCGACATGGCGGCGCAGCGCTTCGTTGGCTTCGGAGATCGGCACATGCGCGAGCTTGGCGAGCCGTTCGACCGCGGCGCCGGAATAAAGGTGATCGCGGAAATAAGCGATGGTCTCGTCGGTGGTTTCGAGGAAGCAATACGGCTCCGGCTCAAGCGCCAGCTGCACGGTGCATCCGGTGCGGTCCTCGAGCGCGATGAGATGCGCAACGACACGCAGCACATGATCGGTGTAGCTCGCGACCACGTCGTCCCCGGTCACCCGCGGCTTGAACCCGAGCGGCGCGCTCTGGATCGACGGCGCGATGCCCGGCTGGCAGACGTCGGCCAGCACGTCGGCGACATTGATGGTGTATTGGGTGCGCTCCTCGCCGCGCCAGTCCGGCTCGTAGACCTGCTCCTTCACCTTGTCGCCCTTGAAATGCCCGTAGACGAAGGCATTGGCGGTGTAGATGTACATGTCATTGTCATCGAGAAATTTTTTCAGCTTGGCGCGCTCGGCCGGGCTGTTGGCGAGCGTTTCCGCCGAGCTTGCCGACAAGCCGGATGCAGACGCCGAACGCCTTGTTGCCGGCGATCCGGGCCTTCACCTGCGGCAGATAGGTGGTGAGCGAATGGTAGAGCTGCTCCCAATTATCGGCGGGATGCACCAGCGTCGAATAAGTCAGATGGCCGAGGCCGTTGCCGAGATCCATTTTCGTGTTCCTGTCTGTACTTGTGTTCCGTCACCCTGAGGTGCGACCCCCGACTTGATCGGGCGGAGCCTCGAAGGGTGACGGCCCGGGTACCCGAGCCAATCATCCTTCGAGGGCACGCTTCGCGGCGCACCTCAGGATGACGGTTATAATACCTTCTCGACCTTCTCCGCCGCCGCGGCGCGCACGATGGCTTCGGTCACCGCGACGCCGTGGATCATCTGATCGTAAGGGATCGGATAGGCCGGGCCGCCCTCGGCCGCCTTGGCGAAAGCGTCGAGCGCGGCGCGCGACACATCGAGCTTCGCCGCTTGCCAGGTCTTGGCCTCGCCCTTCACCGGCTGGAACTTGCAGGTGCCGAATAAATTGGTGCGGCGCTCTTCCGAGGAGGCGCCGGCGACATGGGTGACGCCTTCGAGCCGCAGCCAGCCCTTGGAGCCGAACACCTGGAAGGAGAAGCCCGGTCCGGTCGTGGTCATGGTGCCGAGATAGCCCGACATGCCTTCTTTCATGCGGAACAGGATCGAGGTGGTGTCGTCGGCGTCGATTGGCGCTGCGCGGCGGAAGCTTTGCGCAAAAACGTGGTCGATCGGGCCGCACAGATCGATCATGCCGTCGACCGCATGCACGCCCATCGGCATCAGGCCGCCGCACGGCGTTTCATGCTTGTCGGCGCGCCAATGGCCCGGATTGATGAACAGCACGTTGGGAAACGTCATGGTCGCTTCGACATGCAGGATGATGCCGAGCTCGCCGGCGCGGATCATGTCGCGCAGCTTGATGATTTCCGGATGGAGCCGCCGGTTATAGCCCAAGCCCAGCGTCACGCCGGCTTTCTTCACCGCGGCGACGGCGTCTTCGGCTTCGCGCTTGGTCAGCGTGAACGGCTTTTCGCAGAACACGTGCTTGCCCGCGGCAGCGGCGGCGACCACTTGTGCGCCGTGCATCGAATGCGGCGTGGCGAGTACCACGGCATCGATGGTCTTATCGGCGAGGATCGCGCCGTAATCCGCCTCGAGCTTAAAGCCGTGCTTCTTGGCAAACGCCTCGGTGTCCGGCGTCACCGTGCGCGTCGCGCCGGCAACGAAGCCGATGGCGTCGCTGCCTTCGGCCGATTCAACGACCGTCTTGCCCCACCAGCCAAGCCCGACAATGGCCGCTTTGATCATTCACTGCTCCCGCAATTTATCACGCTCGAAATTTGCATTCGCGTTCTTTACTTGCAGTCACGCTTATCTAGGCCACGTCAACATGGCGAGGACGATGCAGCATATCATCCAGAACACGCAGTACTCGATCCCGCCGATCACCCAGATCCACTTCTTGGTGACCTTGTAGTCGCGGCCCCGGCAACGAACAGATGGAATGCGGCGATGGCGGCGACATAAGGCGTGTAGATGGCAAACACCAGGCCGATCGTCAGGAATGTCTCGATGGTGCCGGCAATGTACATCCAGGTCGCGGGCGGATTGAACTTGGCGGCTTTGAAGAAATTCAGCGTCGCGGGTTCGGTGAATTTGCCGACGATATGCGGGATGAAGAACAGCCCGCAAATCAGCCGCAGAATATTGAGCCCATTGGTGAGATCGAAATCTTGCCCCACTCGGCATAGCAGGTGGCCAGATCGGCATAGTACCCCCGTTTGGATTTTGGCGTTATCCCCGCCCCTACTTAACCTGACTGTTGCGGGATTGCCATTGCGCCAGCCGCGCTCGCCCGGCTCTTACGCATCGAGCTCCTTGAAGTAGCGGTAGATGCCCCATTGGGAAAACGGGATACGGCGCTGCGAGCCGAGATAGGCCGCAATGCGCGGCCGTTTCGCCACGCGGTCGTGCAGCGCGACAAGGCCGGGGATTTTCTTCTCGTACCGCTTCATGCGCTTGGGGAACGCGTAGCGCAGGCCTTCGACGATCTGGAACAGCGACAGGTCGACATAGCTCAGGCTGCGGCCGACCGTGTATTTGCCGCCGTTCTTGCCCAGCACGCGCTCGAAATAGCCGAGCATTTTCGGCACCTGATAGCGCCAAAAATCCTTGGTGCGCCGCTTGGCCGCCGGGCGCTGCTCCTCGAAATAAAGCCAGCCCGACACCGGGTGATGGGTGTCGTGAATGCGCACGACGAGATCGGTGACAGTGAGCTGCAATTGATGCGCCCACAGCCGCCCCGCTTCGTCGCGCGGCGCGAGTTTGAGGCGCGGACCGAGGAAGAACAGGATTTCCGCGGTCTGCGCGATGACGAACTTGCCGGCTTTGAGGAATGGCGGCGCGTAAGGCGGATGCGCGACGCCTTTGCCGGCAAGGAGCGCCATCATCTTGCCCATGCCGCGCTTGCCGGTCCGCGCCACGTCGACATAATCGGCGCCGGCTTCCTCCAAAGCGAGCCGGATGAATTCGCCGCGGCCCTGGATCGAGGGCCAGTAGTAAAGTTCGTAGCGCATCGCTGTCAGCCTACGGCGCGGCCTTGTATTGCTCGTCGGTCACCGGCTCCATCCAGGTGACATGCTTGCCGTCGAGCGATTCCTGCATGGCGACGTGCACCATGTTGGTGGTCGGCGCCGCGCCGTGCCAATGCTTTTCGTTCGGCGGAATCCAGACCACGTCGCCGCCCTTGATCTCGCGCACCTTGCCGCCGAAGGTCTGCACCCGGCCGGCGCCGGAGACGACGAATAATGTCTGGCCGAGCGGATGGGTGTGCCAATGGGTCCGCGCGCCGGGCTCGAAGCGCACCAGGCCGGAACGCACCCGCGCCGGCGCCGGCGCCTCGATGATCGGCTCCTGCCAGACCACGCCGGTGAAACTGTCGGGCGGGCCGCGCCGCGACGGCACCGAGCCGCAAACTTGAATGTCCATAACGCTTCTCTCCCTATTGATGACCGGCGCGGTCGGTGAACCCGCCGGCCGGCCGCCGGTAAGATAGTGGAAATTCGCGCGCGATACTTCGGCAAAATCGAAGCTTAACTTCGTGCATCGGTATCCTTGCGCGGGCGGCACTCGCCTCGCACATAGGTGTGATGCCCGATTGGGATGGCAGGCTGCCGCGCAGCCGTTTATGACAAGCGCCCCAATACCGATCTTGCCGATGGCGGTCGGCAGAGGTCAGGAAAGGTCTTTATCCCTTGAGCCAAGCCGTTATTGGCCGGCAGCAGGCCGGCGCCACAGCCATTGCGATTCTCGGCGCGATTACGTTTTGCCACTTCCTCAACGACGTGGCGACGTCGCTCCTGCCGGCCATTTATCCGATGTTCAAGAGCAATTTCGATCTCAGCTTCGCGCAGATCGGCGTCATCACGCTGATCTATCAAGGCATCGCCTCGCTGTTACAGCCGGTCATCGGTCTCTTCACCGATCACCGCCCGCAACCTTATTCGCTGCCGTTCGGCATGACCTGCACGTTGTTGGGCCTTGCGGTCCTGGCTTTTGCGCCGACTTTTCTTATCGTGCTGGCTGGCGCAGCATTGCTCGGGATCGGTTCGGCGATCTTCCACCCCGAATCCTCCCGCGTCGCTCGGCTGGCTTCTGGCGGCGCGCATGGCTTTGCGCAGTCGCTGTTCCAGGTTGGCGGCAATTTCGGCAATTCGCTCGCCCCGCTGATCGCGGCGTTTTTCATCCTGCCGCGCGGCCAGCAGAGTCTCGCCTGGTTCGCGCTGTTGGCGCTTGTCGGCATTGTTCTCCTGACGGTCGTGGGACGCTGGTACAAGAACTCCGGCCATGGCGCACGGAAGTCCGGACGGGTAGCGGCCGCCGCCTTGGCCTGCCGGCGAGCCAAGTGCGCCGCGCCATCGTGGTGCTCATCGCGCTGATCTTCTCGAAGTTCTTCTACCTGTCGAGCATCACCAGCTATTACATTTTCTATCTGATGCACCGCTTCAGCTTGTCGACGGAGAAGTCGCAGCTCTGCCTGTTCGTCTTCCTCGCTTCCGCGGCGGTCGGAACCTTTGTCGGCGGTCCGATCGGCGACCGCATCGGCCGCAAGCGGGTCATCTGGGCTTCGATCCTGGGCGTGCTGCCCTTCACCCTGGCGCTGCCCTATGTCGGGCTTACCGCGACAATCGGCCTGAGCATTCTCATCGGCCTCATATTGTCGTCGGCGTTCTCCGCAATCGTCGTCTATGCCCAAGAGCTGATGCCGGGGCGGGTCGGCATGGTGTCGGGACTGTTCTTCGGCTTGGCGTTCGGCATGGCCGGCATCGGCGCCGCGGTCTTGGGCGTGCTGGCCGATTGGACCAGCATCCAATTCGTCTATCGGATCTGCTCGTTTCTGCCGTTGATTGGGCTCCTCACCGCCTTCCTCCCCGACCTCAGCAATGACGGCCGCGCGGTGCGCCCGCAAGAAAGCGCAAGACCCGGATCTGCGCCGTAGATCGGGCCGTAGATTGGGCCGGGCTTGCGGCTCGATAGAGCGGCGGAATTTGGTTGCGGCAGATAGCCGCGAAGTTCCACGACGCTTACTCGATATTGCCGCCAAATCATGGTAGGTGCGGAGTGCATCCGGGACCCCGCGCGAGGTCAACGACGCAGCCGAGATCGATCCGACACTCAAGCATCCGACCCGTCCCGGATGCCAGCCAATTGGAACTTGCGTGAGCGATACGGCGATTCAGTCCGGAGCACTCGTCCGCTTGATCCGCGGTGGATTGAAGACCCCCCTGGCGCATACCGCCGTCGCCGGCGTCGTGGTCGGCGTATTCTCCATTCTCTTCTACGTGTCCTATGCGGCGCTGATCTTCTCCGGGCCGCTCGCACCTTGGCTGGCTTACGGTCTCACGGCGACGTTCGTCACCGGCGCGATCGGCGGGGCGGTCACGTCGTGGCGCAGTTCGCTGTCCTTTGCGATCGGCGGACCCGACGGCTCGACCTGCGCGGTGATTGCCGCGCTCGTCAGCACGCTCGCGGTGCGACTTCGGTCGAACGGCCTCGACGACGGCCTCCTGACGGCGACTTTGGTGGTGCTGGCGTTGAGCGCGGCGCTCACCGGGCTCCTGCTTTGCGGCCTCGGTCTGGCGCGGCTCGGCCGCGCCATCCGCTTTGTTCCCTATCCGGTGATCGGCGGCTTTCTCGGCGCCTCCGGCTGTCTGATGTTGACCGGCGTTTATCGTATCCTGACCGGTTATCCGCTGAGCGTGGCGAACATCGCGCATCTTTTCGACGTCGCCAGCGCGGAGAAATTAGCGGCCGGAATCGCGGTGGCCGCATTTCTCGTGGCCGGGCGGCAATATTGGAAATCGCCGCTTGCCATGCCGGCACAGCTCCTGGTGAGCATCGCCGGCTTCTATATCGTGCTCCTTATGTTCGCGGATTCCCATTGCCGATGCCCAGGCCCAGCGCTGGATGTTCACGATGCCGTCGGCACGAGCCTTTGCGCCGCCGTGGACGCTGACATTTGCGCAAGTGCCGTGGTCGGCATTGCCCGAACTCAGCGCGGATTTTATCGCCGTCATGTTCGTGGGCACGATCAGCATCTTGCTCAATATCACCTCGATTGAGATGTCGACCAAACGCGAGGCCGTCCTCGATCGCGAGCTCAAATTGCAGGGCATCGCCAATCTGCTGTGCGCCGCGCTGGGCGGATACGTGTCCTGCCTCACCAGCACGCGGTCGAAACTGAACTTCATCCTCGGCAAAGATAACCGCGTCTCCGGCCTGATAATCGCGGCAATGTCCGCGGCGGCCGTTTTCGTCAATCCCGAATTTCTCGGCTATATGCCCAAATGCGTGCTCGGCGGGCTGTTGGTGACGATCGGCTACGATGCCGCCAAGCGCTGGCTGGTGTCGAGCGCGCGCCAGCTCGAGCGGCTCGAATACCTGTCCTTGCTGGCGATCGCTCTGATCATCGTGCTGGTGGGGATTTTTGCCCGGCGTGTCGATCGGAGTGATCTTCGGCTGCGCCACGTTCGCCTTGAGCGCCGGCCGCATCAACGTCATCAAGCTCGCCTTCGACGGTTCGGAATATCGCAGTTCGCTCGATCGCGGGCCGCAGGAACTGGCGCTGCTCGGTGCTCACGGCCGCGAATTGCAGGGCCTGCGTCTGCAAAGCTATCTGTTTTTCGGCTCCGCCAATCGGCTCTACGAACACATCAAGCGCTTGCTGGCGGAACGGCCGGAATGCCGATTTCTGCTGTTCGATTTTCGGCTCGTCACCGGTCTGGATTCATCCGCCGTCCATAGTTTCACGCAGATCAAACAGGCCGCCGAGGCGCTGGGCGCGCGCCTGGTGTTGGTGCACCTGACGCCCCCGATCGAGAAGGCTTTCGGCGACAATGCGGTCATCACCGAAAACGTCCCGGTCTTTGCCGACATGGACCGCGCGCTCGAGTTCTGCGAGAACGCCATTATTGCCGCCCACGATGACGGCGAGGCCGGGGTGCGTTCGCTGCGCGATTGGCTGGCCGAGGCGCTCGGCGACGCTGGGTTTGCCGACATATTGGCCGATAACTGCCGGCGCCACGAATTCGCGCCGGGCGACGTCATCGCGCGGCAAGGCGGGCCTTCCGATTCCATGCACTTTATTATCGATGGCCGCGTCGGGATTCTCGGTCAACTTGGGGGACGGCAGCTCGATCCGCGTGCGCAGTCTCGGGCGGCATACCACCATCGGCGAGATGGGGCTGCTCACCGGACGTCCGCGCAGCGCCACGGTGCAGGCCGAAGTGGCGAGCGTGGCCTACGAACTGCCGGCCGATGCGTTTGAGCGTCTGAAGGTCGAGCATCCCGCGCTGGTGCAGGCGCTCCTGACCTATGTGATCGGCCTGATGGCGGAGCGGCTGAGCTTTGCCAGTCGCGTGATCGGCGTTCTGCAGCGCTGAGCTCGGGGCCCGATTAACGATCCTTTGTGGGACTGTGGCTTAACGTTATAAGCGAAGGCGGCCGATGAAAAGCACCGTGTCCGATATCGCGCCCATTGCGCCCCAACGCCGGGCGCGGCTTCTCGCTTTACTGATCGCATGCGTTGGCCTCGGCCTTGCGCTTGGCGCCTGCTCCAAATGCGACGTGCCGAACTTGCTGCCCCATCAAGCCGGGCCGCAGTCGTGCCACGACGGGCCGTCGTCGCAATAGCAGAGAGAGAAACCAAGAGTGTTACGGCCGCGGCGCTGGTCGCCTCAGGAGTGCGGCTGCTCGGTACTGGAGCGGGCCTCGGTGTCGCTATCTTGGGCAGCGTCGCCGGCCGAGCCCGGCTCGATGTCGAGCAGCGTTTCTTGGCGCTGGCGTCCATAGGCGTCGGCCAATTGCCGCGGTGAAAGCCGTGCCGAGGCATCCACCTTGTCGTCGCGCCACCAGGTCCAGATCAGGCGCGCCAACATCGCGATCAGCGCCAGTTGGAAGAGAACACCGAGCACGGACCCGACCCCGTTCAATTCGCCGATCACGCCGTGACCGAACAGAAGCCCGACGACGCCCGAGCCCAGGAAACCGGCGGCGAAAGCGCCGATCAGGTTGCCGCGGTTGAACAGGTCGCCGAGCGACTCGCCTGGATAAGTCGGCTGCGCGACCGTAGAACGGGGCGAATTATCGAACGAAAGCACGTCGTCGAAATTGATCGAGCCAAAGACGCCGCCACCGGCGAAGCTCAGTCCCCGTTCGAGACGCGCATCGGCCGCCTCGGTCCAGACCAGACTGAGCGCCAGCGCAATAAGCATGGCAAGCGACGGCAGCAAACGCGCCGGCATAGAACCGTGAGTTCCGACCAATCGGTGCACGACAGGTGCCTCGCACGCGCCCGGCGCGGGACCTAAGGCAGCCGCGCTTGCGCTCGCACCTATCTACGCCCGCGCCGGGCCGCGGCGGCCTGTCGCAAAGCGTCGCACGCGCGGATGCCGCACCGCAGTTCCGTCATTTGGGCATGCGTTGCGGCGAAGGAAAGCGCCGGCGCGCCATCCGATCAGGCCGCCAGCGTCTCTTTCACCTCATTGACGAGCTGCTTGAGCGTGAAAGGTTTCGCCAAAAAGGCAAATTGGCCGTCGGCCGGCAGATGTTTCTGGAAGGCGTCTTCGGCATAGCCGGAGACGAAGATGATTTTCAGGCTGGGATCGCGGCTGCGCAGTTCGCGCAACAGCGTCGGCCCGTCCATTTCCGGCATGACCACGTCGGACACCACAAGATCGACCTTGCCGCCGTGACGCTCCAAAACCTCGATGGCTTCGACGCCATTGGCGGCCTCCAGCACGGTATAGCCGCGCGAGGCGAGGCCCCGGGCATTGAGCTGGCGCAGCCCCTCTTCGTCCTCGACCAGCAGGATCGTGCCCTCGCCGGTCAGATCGGCATTGACCGGGCGCTTGCCGGCATCGGCCGCCGGCGCCTCGGCCTCGGCGTCGCGCTCGGCCGCAAGCTCGCGCGCAGTGGCGACGTGGCGCGGCAGGAAAATCCGGAACGTGGCGCCTTTGTTTTCCGCAGAGTCGACATAGACGAAGCCGCCGGTCTGCTTGATGATGCCGTAGACCGTCGAGAGACCGAGGCCGGTGCCCTTGCCCACCTCCTTGGTCGAGAAGAACGGCTCGAAAATCTTGTCGACGATTTTTGCCGGAATGCCGGTGCCGGTATCGGTCACCTCGACCAGCACATAGTCGGCAGCCGGCATGCCCTTGGCGTGGAATTGCGCGCATTCCGGCGCCGTTACGGTGGCGGTGCGCACTTGCAGCCGCCCGCCGTTGGGCATGGCGTCGCGCGCATTGACCGCGAGATTGACGATCACCTGCTCGAACTGCGAAATATCGACCTTGACCGGCCACAGGTCGCGGCCGTGCACCACCTCGAGCGTGACCTTTTCGCCGATCAAGCGGCGCAGCAGCATGGTGAGGTCGTTCAGCACTTCGCCGAGATCGAGCACTTGCGGGCGCAGCGTCTGCTTGCGCGAGAAAGCCAGCAGATGCCGCACCAGGCTCGCCGCGCGGTTGGCGTTCTGCTTGATCTGCATGATGTCGGCAAACGACGGGTCGGTCGGCTTGTGCGCGTTGAGCAGAAAGTCGGTCGCCATCATGATGGCGGAGAGCACATTGTTGAAGTCGTGCGCGATGCCGCCGGCCAGCTGGCCGACGAGCTCCATCTTCTGCTGCTGGGTGACCTTGTTTTCGAGCTCGCGCTGCGCCGTGGTCTCGAGCGCATAGACGATGGCCGCTTCCTGGTCGCGCTCCTCCTCCTCGACCGCGGTGACGTAGAAGCGCCCGAACCGTTCGCCGTCGACGGCGAGCGTGGCGTCGACCGGCGCGATGTCGCCCTTGCCGAGCGCCGCCTGCGCGATGGCGGCGGCCAGCGCCTCGCGATCGCGCTCGGCGACGATGGCGAGGATGGAGCGGTTCTCGCCTTCCTCGCTGCGCACGCCGTGGAACAGCTTGGCGAACAGCGGATTGGTGCGCACGACGCCGCCATGCTTGTCGATGGTCGCGATCGCCATCGGCGTGCGGTGGAAAAACCGCATGAAGCGGATTTCGGCGGCGCGCTGCGGATCGGTGCCGTCGTCGCGGGCGCGATTGAGCACCAGCGTGCGCGACGCGCCGGGCGTGCCGTCGGCGCCGAAGGCGAGCTTGTGGAACACCCGCACCGGCAGCGTGCGGCCGGTGCGCGTCCGCAGATCGAGATCGAGCACCTCGGTTTTGACGTCGCCCGGCGCGCCGCGCAGCGTCGTCAACAGCGCCGCGCCGTCGCCGGCGACCAGATCGGCGAGCTTGAGCCCGCCCGAGCCGACCTGCGCCAGATCCTGATCGAGCCAATTGGCGAGCGTGGCATTGAGATAGACGATGTCGCCCTTGTCATCGACCGAGAAAAATCCGGCCGGCGCATGATCGAGATAATCGATCGAGTGCTGCAGCACCTGAAACACATTCTCCTGCCGGTCGCGCTCGGCGGTGACGTCGGCAAGCGACCAGACCGTGAGTCGCGCATCGCGCCGGCTGGCGCCGAGCGGGCGGATCTTGAAACCGCAGCCAGCGCGCCGGCCGGCCGCTTAATCCGGCGATCCGCACCTCCTCCTCGAGGCGCTTGCCTTCGCGCGCGGCTTTCAGCAGCCGGTAAATCGCCTCGGACGCGTCGGCGTCGCCGATAAAGGCGCGCTCGACCGGCCGCAAGTCGTTGGCATCGGCGGCATCGATCAGATCGAGATAGGCGGCATTGGCATAGATGACGCGGCCGTCGTGATCGGTGACGACGATGCCGTCGGAGGCGCCATCGACGATCGCCTTGATCAGCGGATGCGCGGTCGTCGCGGCGGAGACGCGCAAGATGCCGCACGCCAAAGCGAACAGCGAGAACACCCCGACCGTGGCGAGCACCGCCAGGAACGCCAGGATATAGGGCTCGGCATTGTTGCCGCCGGCCAACACGATGCCGGTCGCGGCGGCGACCAGGCCGGCGGCGACCACAAGCACCAGGATGATGCTGCCGCGGCTGGCCGCCGGCGGCGCTGCGATCGATCGCGGACGCATAACCGCGTCACCCGGCGTCTCGGCCAAGGACGGCGCGGCCGATCGCGGTTTTGCCCGCAGCGACGGGGCTATTTTTGGCGGCAATCAGGCGTGCCGACGGGATTGCAGCAGACGGGGTTGCATGATGGGTTGCAGACGGCGATGCATTCATGGGCTGCTCAGTGGCCCGTTCGATCTTGGCCCGTTCGATCTGCCCGTTCGAAGCTGGCCTGCTCGGTCATGCCCCGCCCTTCGTGCCTTGCGCCATTGAATCGCGCAAGAGGCTTTGCAAAGACGTGCACAATTCAGAGCCGCGTCCCAATCACCGAACGGCGCAGCCGCATCACGTAGCCGATGATTTCGGCCACCGCGCGGTAGTGCTCCTGCGGAATTTCCTGGTCGATCTCGACGGTGCCATGCAACGCCCGGGCCAACGGCGGATTCTCGACGATCGGAATATCGTGGGCTTCCGCCACTTCGCGGATTTTGCGGGCGATCAGATCGGCGCCCTTGGCGACGCAGACCGGCGCATTCATGCCGCGCTCGTATTGCAGCGCCACGGCGAAATGGGTCGGGTTGGTGATGACCACCGAGGCTTTCGGCACCGCCGCCATCATGCGCTTTCTGCGCGCGCGCGATGCGCAACTGCCGGATTTTGCCTTTGATGGCGGGATCGCCCTCGCTCTGGCGGAACTCCTCCTTCATCTCCCGCACCGACATTTTCTGCCGCTCGATACCATTGCCGGTACTGGAACAGGTAATCGGCCGCCGCGACGATGGCGAGGATCGCCACCACCGTGCCCAGCATCTTCATCGCCAGCGCGCGGGTGAACGGCAGGATCATCGCCGGATCGACCGCCACCAGGCCGATGATCCGGCTGACGCTGCGGCCACAGCAGCGCGCCGATCACCGCGCCGAACAGCGCGAGCTTGGCGAGGCCCTTGGCGAAATTGGCGAGCGCCTGCTTGGAAAACAGCCGGCGCAGCCCCGCCGCCGGCGAAATCCGCGACAGCTGCGGCATGATCGGATCGACCGAGAACAAGATGCGATGCTGGATGGCGTTGCCGAGCAGCGCGGCGAGCGCCAGCAGCAGAGCGGAATGCCGAGCGCGGCAAGGACATGCATCGCCAGTCGCCTTGATGAGGTGGTCGAGCGCCGGCCCGTCGGCGGGAATTTCGCAGGAATGGGCGAGCACGCCGCGGAACATCGCTTGCAGGCTGTCCGCCATCGGCGCCGCGAACACCATCAGCATCAGCGTGCCGCCGCCGATGGTGAACCAGGTGCTGACTTCGGCGCTTTTGACCACGTCGCCGCGCTTGATGGCTTCTTCGAGCCGCCGCGGCGTCGGGTCTTCGGTATGTTCGCTATCGTCGCGTTCGTCGGCCATCGCGCGTTTCGGTGCCGCTTAGGCGTGCGGGGCGAGCTGCGTGCAGCACGCCGCCGGCGTAGTCGAGAAACAATCCCATCATCGAGCCGAGCACCAGGATCAGGAACAGAAAGCCGATCATGATCGACGGCGGCAGCGCGATGAAGAACACCTGCATCTGCGGCATCAGCCGCGACAGCACGCCAAGCCCGAGATTGAACAACAGCCCGAACGCCAGAAACGGCGCCGACAGCTGGATGCCGATGCGGAACGCGCCGGATACGGTTTTGGTCATCAGCGCCGCGACGTCGCCGGTGGCGGGCAGCTCGCCCGGCGCGAACAGAGTGTAGCTGTCGTTGAGCGCGGCGATGACGAGATAATGCATGTCGGTGGCGAAGAACAGCGTGATGCCGAGCATGGTGAGGAAGGTGCCGAGGATGACGCCCTGCTCGCCCTGGGTCGGATCGACCGCGGTGACAAAGCCGAGGCCGAGCTGCTGGGCGATCACCGAGCCGGCGACTTCGAGCGCCGAAATGGTCAGCCGCGCGGTCAGCCCGAGCACCGCGCCGATGATGATCTCCTCGATCAGCATGACGATGGCGGGCGCCGAGCGCGCCGGGATCGATGTGATAGTCGTTGCGATGCAGCGGCAACAGCACGGCGGCGAGCATCAGCGCGATGGTGAGCCGCAGCCGCGGCGACAGGTTCTGCTCGCCGAGCCCCGGCAGCAGCATGACCATGGTGCCGGTGCGCGCGAACACCAGCAGAAAAGTGGCCCCGAACGCCGGCAGGTAGGAAATGTCGATGGTCACGGCTACTCGCCTCCCCGCTTACGCCCGCGCGTGCCGCTTTAGCCGCTGGTGATGTGCGCGGTGATCCGCAGGAAGTTCGAGTGCAGCGCGTCGGCCATGAACGGCAGCGCGACCAGCAGCGCGAGGAAGATCGCAAGGATCTTCGGCACGAACACCAGCGTGGTTTCCTGGATCTGGGTGAGCGCCTGCAACAGCGAGATGGCGACGCCGACGATCAGCCCGACCAGCATCAGCGGCGAC
Organism: uncultured Alphaproteobacteria bacterium; assembly: GCA_963714345.1. Classification (GTDB taxonomy): domain Bacteria; phylum Pseudomonadota; class Alphaproteobacteria; order Rhizobiales; family Xanthobacteraceae; genus BOG-931. The sequence continues at coordinate 92,038 of CAVQOD010000011.1, forward strand.
GCGACGAGCAACAGCGTGACGATGGCGTCGCGCGAAACATCCAAAACTTCCGGTCCGGTCATCTTTGTTCTATGCTCCGTTCCACTTGCCTCTCCCGCACGCGGAGAGGCGCGTTCCTCAGATCGGCATCTTCAAAACGTCCTCATAGGCCGCGATCACCTTGTCGCGCACCGAGACCAGCGTCTGGAACGCGGTTTCGGTCTCGGCGACCGCGGTGACGACGTCGACCATATTGGCCTTGCCGGCGGCGACGGCTTGCGCCTGCGCGTCCGACTTTTGCGCCGGCCGCCGAGACGGCGTCGATCACGTCCTTGAGGATCGAGCCGAAGTTCGGGCCGGCATCGCGCTGTCTTGCCGAGGCCGCCGGCGATATTCGCCGTGTCCTCGCGCATCTTGGCGAGCGCGGCATAGGCATTGGCGGCAATCGTCGGTGTGGCCATGATCAAGCTCTTTAAGATGTCGATGGTGAGCTGGAGCATTTTGCGCGTCGCGGTGAGACGTTGAGATTGGCCTCATAGGAGCGTTGCGCGTCGCGCAGGTCGGTCATTTCAACGAGCGTATTGACGTTCGGATATTTGACGTCGCCCTGGGCGTTGGCGGCCGGATTGCCGGGCTCGTGCTTGACCAGGAAATCGGAATTGTCGGTCTGCACCTGGCCGAGCTTGACGACGTTGGCGCCGAGCGAGCGGTCGAGTTCGGAGGAGAAGGTCACGATGCGTCGCCGATAGGGATCGCCGCCGGGCGTCTCCGCCACCGAATCGGCATTGGCGATGTTCTCGGTGATGATGCGCATGCGCCCCATCTGCGCCCGCAAGCCGGAGGCGGCGATGGCGAGCGATTTCATGAAGTCCATGCTCATGGCAAGTCCCGCACGCGCTTATCGGGGAGAGGTCGCACCGCCCGCCTCACTCTTTGATCGCAAGCTTGATCAGATCGAGACTGTGCGTGTAGAGCTCGGTGGCCGCCTCGTAGTCCATCTGGTTCGACGCCACTTTCATCATCTCGTCTTCGTGGCTGACCGAGTTGCCGCGCGGCCGGACTTCGTAATGGCCGCTTTCGTCGGTGGCGAATTGCGAGCCGCCGGACGCAGCCGGCGATATGGTTCGGATTGGTGCGGTCCAGCGCCACCGAAGCGGCCGACAGATTCGCGGGCGAAATCCGGCGCGACCAGGTCCTTGGCCTGGTAATCCGGCGTATCGGCATTGGCGACGTTCTCGGCCAGCACCTGCTGGCGCGCCTGCTGCCACTGCATGCGCTCGCGCAGCATGGCGAGAATTGGAATGTCGGTGATCGGCATCGGCGGCGTCCCCATTGCGACCCGGCAGACTTTGCCGGGCCTATGGTTAACGGCCGGTTAAAGCGCCGATTGCGGCGGCTTTGCCATTAAACCGCCGTTTACCATGACGAATGCTTGAGGCGTCGGCTTTGGCGCGAAAATCGGCTAGTATCTTTAATGCTTTGTTAGTAATCACGGCGGCAAATGTTACCCGCGCCGTTAACCTTTGAAGAGCTCAGTCGGCGCGCCGGTGCGAAACGGGGAGTTGTGCGGATGTTTGATACTTTGTTCGGGGCGGAGATGCCGCTCGCCGTTCGCTTCTTCCTCGCCTTCCTGATCGTGCTCGGGCTCATCGGCGTCACCGCCTGGGCGGTGCGCCGCTTCGGCGCCGGCCGGCTCGGCGGCGCCGGTGCGCGCGGCCGCCAGCCGCGGCTTGCCGTGATCGATTATGCCAGCGTCGACGGCCGCCGCCGGCTCATTCTGGTGCGGCGCGACAATGTCGAGCATTTGTTGATGATCGGCGGCCCGACCGACGTCGTGGTCGAACCCAATATCGTGCGCGCGGTCGCAGCACCGCGCGACGCTCGGCGGCCGTCCGGCCGCCGGCATCGAAGCGCTGCCGCGCGCCATTCCGCTGCCCGAGAATGGCAACGGTATGGCTCGTGGCCGCTGCAGCCGGAGCCGGCCGCGTCGGCGCGCCGCTACGTCCGCGGCTTGAGCCGCTGCCGGAGGAATTGCCGCGCGATCGTTCCAGCCCGCCGCCGAACCGCCGCCGCGGCCGCAGCGCGACACGCTCGCGGCGCTGGCCGACGAACTCACCACGCGGCCTCCGGCACCGCGCGCGATCGTCCCGCCGCCGCGCGGCCGCTGCCGGACGAACAGCCTGAACCGAACATGCGAATCGCGACGAGCTGCGACAGAGCCGCGACCGGAACCGCGCCGAGCCGCGAGCGAACCTCGCGCCGAACCGCCGCGCAAGCCGCCTCGCACCGCCGCCGGCGCCGCCGGTCTGCCGCGCCCGCGACGGAAGCCGCATCGACGCCCGATCAAAGCCTGGCCGACATGGCGCAACGCCTCGAAGCGGCGTTGCGCAAACCGAGTGCACCGAAGCCGCCCGCCGGCAGCGCTCGGCGCCGGCGCCGACTGCCGCCGAAGCGCGCTCCGCCGCGGATGCCGCGCCCGGCCGAAGAGCAAAGCCGGCACGCCCCGAAGCCAAGCCGAACCAGGGCAAGACCGCGCTCTACGACAGCCTCGAACAGGAGATGGCGAGTTTGCTCGGCCGTCCGACCAAACCTGATGCTCGCATCATGGGGCCGCCGCGTCCGGTTCATAACCGTAGCGGCCTCTGTAGCGGCACTTTTGTTCTCGGCGACGCCGCTCGCCGCGCAGGATATCAGCATCAATTTCGGCCAGGACGCCGCCGCCGGCGGCGGCGGTCTCAACGAGCGCATCATCCAGTTGATCGCGCTGATGACGGTGCTGTCGCTGGCGCCGTCGATCCTGGTCATGATGACGTCGTTCACCCGAATCGTCGTGGTGCTGTCGCTGCTGCGCACCGCGCTCGGCACCGCGACCGCGCCGCCCAATTCGGTCGTCATCTCGCTCGCTTTGTTCCTCACCGCCTTCGTGATGGGGCCGGTCTTCACCAACGTCTACGACACCGGCGTCAAGCCCTTGGTCGCCAACCAGATCACCGTCGATCAGGCGTTCGAGCGCGGCGCGGTGCCGTTGCGCGCCTTCATGGAAAAGAACGTCCGCGAAAAGGACTTGCAGCTGTTCGTCGACTTGTCGGGCGACAAGGCGCCGGACAAGCCCGAAGATCTGTCGATGCGCGTCCTGGTCCCCGCTTTCATGATCTCCGAGCTCAAGCGCGCCTTCGAGATCGGCTTCCTGCTGTTCCTGCCGTTCCTGATCATCGACCTCGTGGTCGCCTCGGTGCTGATGTCGATGGGCATGATGATGCTGCCGCCGGTCGTGGTGTCGCTGCCGTTCAAGCTGATCTTTTTCGTGCTGGTCGACGGCTGGACGCTGGTCGCCGGCTCGCTGATTCAGAGCTACGGAACGTGACCGCGGCAATTCGCGCGACGATCTTGCCGCTTCGTTCTCCGGCTTGCGCTAGCAGCGTTCAGTTATTGCCGTTCCCGGGCGGATGAAAATAGGGGTCCGGAGGCGACCCATCGCGGTCGTTGCCCTGGAAGTTACCGAACGGCGTGACCGTTTGCTGCTGAATGCCGAACTGCAGCGTCGGACCGTTCGCACCGAACGGGTGGGCGCCCTGCCCGGAGTTGGTGAACTGATCGTCCGGGTCGGCAATCGCCGCGCTGTGCCCGTCCCACCGGACTGAAGGGTTTCCTGGTTGAACGCCCAGGCCGAGGCGGCGGACAACGACACTGCGGCCGCCGCAATCAAGACACCGGCCGCGAAGCGCAGAGGCATCGATCGAAGCATCATGTCCCCCATGGCAATGCCCCCAAACCCAGACTTGCAAGCCAGACTTGCAAGCTCACAGACTTGCAAATTACGGGCGCAATCGACACGACGTCAACCCGTTTCCCATCCGTCATTCGCAAAACCGGCATCGGAACCCTCACGCGCGTCGCTGCCGCTATCGCGCCATCGGCCAAGCGGATCCCCTGCCAACTTGCGAATCGCGCGCAAACCGGCGGACTATCGTTTGGGGCGCGCCTGGGCACCGCCGTGCGACATAGCATGACGCTCACCTCATTGGTCCTGAGCCTCGCGCTATCCAGCCTCGCGCTCTCCGGCTGTGCGATTGTTCCGCCCGTCCAAGCCGATGAGCCAGCCAAGCAACCGGCCGCGGCAAACGCCCTACTCATCGAGCAGTCGAAAGCGGCCATGGCGGCCTGCGACGCCAAATATCCGGCCGGCGATCCAAAAACGGCGGTCGTGAGAAGACAGTGCATCAACGACGGATTCGCGATCAAATTGGCGACCTTCGGACCGGATCAGGATTTGGTGCGCGGCGTCATGGCGGACAGCATGGACATCGCCGGGCAAGTGCAAAGCGGAAAAATGACAATCGCCGAAGGCAATGCCGCCATCGCCGAAAAATGGTCGAAGGCGGTGAGCGAGAGCCAGCGGCGGTCAAACTCAAAAAATTCCGTCCTGGCGCAACAGAGCGCGGCGGCCGCGCAACAGCAATCCGGGGCGGCCGCGGAGCCGGCCGATGTCATACCTGTCGAGCTTCCGGGCTTTACTTGCAGCCAAAACGGCAACGTGGCGACGTGCAACTGAGGGCTATTCCTCGGGCGCCAATTCTTCGCGCGAGACGACGCCCGCCGCGGCTCGCTGCGCCGCCGGAAACAGCGTCAGCGACACCGGCACCGCAATGGCGGCGCCGACGAGTTGCGCCAGGATAAAGCCCGGAACGTCATGGAGCGCGATGCCGGCGAACGTCGCGGTAAAGCCGCGCGCCAGCGTCACCGCCGGATTGGCAAACGAGGTCGAGGAGGTGAACCAATAGGCCGCGGTGATGGTGAGCCCGACCAGCCACGGCACCGCCGTCGCCGCATAGCGCACGCCGCCGAGGATGGTCAGAATGAGCGTGAAGGTGGCGACCGCTTCGGCAAGCCATTGCGAAGGTCCCTCGCGGCCCTTGATGCCGATCGCCAGCGGCGCGAGATCGAACATCAGATGCGCGACCATCGTGCCGGCAATGCCGCCCGCACATTGCACAACGATGTAGGGCGCCACTTCGCGCCACGGCATCTCGCCGCGCGTGGCGAAAGCAAGCGACACCGCCGGATTGAAATGCGCGCCCGAGACGGGGCCGAAAATGGTGACGATCACCACCAGGATCGCGCCGGTCGGGATGGTATTGCAAAGTAGCGCGATGGCTTGATTGCCGCCGGCAAGCCGCTCCGCCATGATGCCCGAGCCGACCACGGTCGCCACCAAAATCGCCGTGCCGAGGCCCTCGGCAAGGAGGCGGCGCGACAGCGGCGCGGGCGCTTCCGATCATCAGGCCGCCGAAGCCGGTTTGCCGGTCGCTTCCGATTTGCCAGGCGCTTCTTTCGCCGTGCCGATGGCGTCGAGCCGTCTTTGCAAGCTGAGCTGATCGAGCGACTGCAGCGGCAGGCTGACAAAAATATTGATGCGGTTAGTGAGCATGCGCAGCGCATCGGCGAAGGCAAAACGGATTTCCGCTTCGTTGCCGGTCGCCGCCGCCGGATCGGGGATGCCCCAATGCGCGGTCATCGGCTGGCCCGGCCAGACCGGGCAGCTTTCCTTCGCTGCGTCGTCGCAGACCGTGAAAACGAAATCGAGCGCCGGCGCGTCCGGCCGCGAAAATTCCGTCCAGCTTTTGGACCGCAGCCCGCTCACGTCGTAATGCAGCTTTTTGAGGAGATCGAGAGTGTAGGGGTGAATCTGGCCCTTCGGCGCGCTGCCGGCCGAAAAGCCCTTGAACTTGCCCGCCCCGGCACGGTTGAGAATAACCTCGGCCATGACCGACCGCGCCGAATTTCCGGTGCATAGAAACAGCACGTTGACGAGTTTTTTCTCCACGACTTCAATCATTTCCCCCTCCCTATGTTGCTGGGCGCCAGAACTAAAATGACATTCTTATAACGGCGTCCGACAACACGATTGTGAATGGCCCCTTCTCGCGCCTGTTATTTGCAACAGGCCGCTGCGGTTTCATCGGCAACCGCCGCGACGGGTACGCAACATGCCTTGGCATTAGCGACGCGCGCTTCGCGCTCGCCGCTGCCGTCGCCGTAATCGGTGTTCTCGCCCGTGGTGTGAAACGTCTCCCAGGCAATGCCGGCGGGATCCTCGATCCAGGATTTCTCCGACTTGGCATAGCAGCAGGCGGTTTCGCCCTGCTCGATGACCGCGCTGCCGGCGCGATGCAGCCGCGCATAAACCTCGTGCAATTCCGTCTTGTCCTCGACTTGAATGCCGAGATGATCGAGGCCCGGCGCACGGCCGCGCGTCGAGATGGCGAAATTCACCCGCGGATCGTCGAGCATCCATTTGGCGTAATCGGTCTTGACCACCGACGGCGCCGCCGCGAACAGCGCCGAATAAAATCCGATCGAATGCGTCAGATCGTCGACCGCGACGTGGACATGCAGGCGTTTCATAGCGGCTTCTCCTTAGACCGCCGGCAACGGCTGGTAGCCGATGTGGCGCATCATGGTTTCGAAATAATCCCGCACCTTGCGCGGAAAGCTCAAACCCTTGACGACGGCGGCGGAGCGCAGGAGCGGCAGCACAAAATATCGTCAAGCGACAGCGTGCCGTTGACCGCGTTCGGGCTCTCGATCAAGTGGTCGAGCGACTTCGAGTTCCGGCATCAGTGCCTCGATCTGCTCGCGCGTCTTGGCGCGCAGCGCGGCGAAATCGCCGTAGGTCTTGTGCTTGCGCATGATGTAATGGTCGCGCGCGGCGACGGTGGCGAATTCCGGAAGATCGAGCAGCGGATAGCGCGGCATGGTCAAGGGCGCGGTCTTGCCCACCGCGCGCTCGGCCCAGGCGGCGATGTCGCGCGTTGCGGCCCGGTCAAGACCGGCGCGCCGAGGCCGTCGATATGCGTCACCATGTCCATGCTCTCGAGCATCGGCGCGCCGTCGTCCTTGACCAGGATCGGGATCACCCGCTTGCCGACCAGATCGATCATGGTCGCGGAATCGTCGTCGCGCACCACGCTTTCGGCCAAATGCCGGCGCTTGAGCGCCGCCGTCATGCGCACGCGAAAGCACAGCGAGCAATGCTCGAACAGATAAAGCTTCATGTTGCACTCTCCTTGCGCCGCACGCGCGGCGCGGCAGCCGGGGCGCAAGCTGCAGCAGGCGCGCACTCTTCGGCCCTGCCCTGACAGCAATTCTCGGTAAGAAATTGCACGAGCGCGTTCATGGTTTCGAACCGCGTCGCATAGATCATCGAGCGGCCCTCGCGCCGCACCGTCACCAGCCCGGCATCGCGCAGCCGGTCGAAATGAAACGTCAGCGTATTCGGCGCAAGCTTAAGCTTTTGCGCCACCTGGCCGGCCGGCAGCCCCTGCCGGCCCCGCCTGCACCAGCAAGCGGAACACATCGAGACGACTGTCCTGCGCCAGCGCAGCCAAAGCCGCCACGGCATCGGTCTTTTTCATATTTCAATGGTTATTGAAATATGAGCGGGGCGTCAAGGGTTATTTCGATGGGTGTTGAAATATGTCGTCTCCTTCGGAGACATCCCTTGACAATTGTCCCCGTTATAGTTACATGATAATCAATCCCGCCCTATGGGACGCCGCCGGGTGACGCCGGCGGAGAGGGGCGAGTGCGGTTCCCGCGGGCGGGGCTGTCAGCCCCGCTCCCGGGCGGCTCCGGGCCAAAACGCCCGGCCGGCACTATGACCGGCCTGCGGGCTACATCGCCCGCTGCACTGGGACGGCCGGGGGTGGGTAACGCCCATCCCTACCTAGTTCCGTCCCAGGAAGTGCGTGAACTGGAGCTGAGCGGTGGCGTTCGGTCGCTGCCGCAAGTGCCGTTGGTGGAACGCCGGCAGGCGAGCGCGCCCGAGAGCGGAGAGGGCGGCGCAAGCCGCCTTTCCGTGGCGCGCCCCGCGCGCCGTATGCGTGCGGGCCGTGGAATACCGCGTCTGCCGGCGTTCCGCTTCCCTTTATTTCTTACTTCGTCATTGCCGGGCTTGACCCGGCAATCCATGCGGCGAAGAGGCTGTTTCAGAAACTCCGCTCAGCCTTTGTCGCCGCAAATCAGCATAGACCACCGGGTCAAGCCCGGTGGTGACGAGGACAATGACATTGTTGTTCGGCACACTCGCGCGCGGAGGCGCTCGCGGGAACGGGAATGCTTACTCGTTTCCCGTCACCCTGAGGTGGCCGCAAAGCGGCCCTCGAAGGGCGACGGCCCGGGCGCCTCGGCCGCATCCTTCGAGGCTCGCTACGCTCGCACCTCAGGATGACGGAAATGATGTTTGCGTCGCGTCGCGGCCTGCGCCCCTTCCACCGCCCTGCTGCGCACGGCGGTCCCCCTTCCCTGCTATCGCGGGGCAGGAAGGAAAAAAGTTACCGCTCCGCGGTGTGGCCGGCGGCGCGGGCGGGCGGCAGCGGGCCGAGATCGGGGCCGAGATCGGGCAGCGCAGGCAGCGTCTGCGGCGGCGCCGATGACGCGCTCGGCGCGTCGGGCGGCGGCGGTTCGGCTCGGTGGCGCCACCGCGCTCGAATCCGGATAGCGCGTCTTCATATCGCGCAAGAACGTTTCCAGCGTATCGACGGAGGCCGCGGCATGGGCAACGGCAGCGAAATTGTCGCCGTCGGCGCCGAGCGGCGCGGATACGATGTTGAAATTCTGCGCGTCCGGCGTCGCCGCCATCTTGGCCGCGTATTTTTCGCGGAAGCGGCCGAGGCCGAGCGAGTCCGAAGCGAGCGCATAACCGACCTCGCCGCGCATGATGTCGGCGCGCTCGTCGTCATCAAGCGGCGTAAAATCCTTGTAGCGGTCGCCATACATCAATTCGATCTGTTCGGCGGCTTCGTCGTAGCGCTTGTCCGCCCACAGAATATCGGCGCGCAGCCGATCGGCCGGGCGGCCGGTCACGTCGGCGATCACTTCGAGGCCGAGCTCGTGGCGGCCGAGGTCGGACAGCGCGCGCGCTTCGAGCAAGCAGCCGCTGGTCGCGCAAATCGTTGGACAGGCCGCCGGTGCGGCTTCCCCGCAACGTCGCCAAGGCGCGGTCGGGCTTGCGGTCCATCAGATAGATGACCGCAAGCCGCGTCGCCACCTGCGCCCGGCCGGCGCCCTGCAAGCGGTGATCGACCTGGTATTGCAACAAATCGGCCGCTTGATCGAGCAGATCGACCGACACCAAGCGGTCGGCGAGCCGCCGGATCATCTCGTCGCCGCGGGCGCCGATCGGGGTCAGCTCGCGAAAGTCGTAGAACAAAGCCAGCGCATCGATGGCCGGCATGGTGTCGCCTTTGTTGGTGAGAAACAGCGCGTCGAAGGTCGCCGCCGCCTCGTCCTGGATCTGCCGCGTCAGGGCCGAATCCGGGCGCGCCGCCATGGCGCTGCGCATGACATAGAAGGCGTCGCGGTAGCGGCCGTCCTCGGTGTACAGATGCGCCAAAACCTTGAGCGCTTCGATTTCGGTCTCGTCGCCGCGCCAGATCGTGGTCAGCGATTCGAGCTCGGAAATGACGTCGTCGCGCTTGAGGTCGCCGAGCTGGTAGCGCAGCACGGCCTCGCGCAAGGTGCCTTGCGCCGCGGCCGGACGGTCCCAGGAATCGGCCGCCGTGCGATAGGCGGCGAGCGCGTCCTCCTTGCGGCCGAGCCCCTCGGCGAGCCGGCCCATCAGGACGGCGATGCGCCGGCTCCATCTCGTGCGGGACGCCGATGGTCTCGAAATCGTCGAGATCGTCGGAGGCGCCGTCGAAATCGCCGATTTCGATCGCGGAGCGCATTTCGTCCTTGAGCGCGACGCGCTGCAATTCGACCGGCAGCGTCGCCACCGCCGCCGCCATGGTCTTGAAGGTTTCGCGGGCCTTGCGCCCAGCGGCCCTGCCGCGCATAAGCGAGCGCCCGCCACAGCGGCGCATCATGCTGATCGCCGACGCCGGGCGTGGCAAGATCTTTGAGCGCGTCGTCGGGGCGGTCCATCATGATCTCGGCGACCGCGCGCAGCACGATAGCGGCGACGCTCTCGGCCGAACTGCGCTCGTCATCAAGCGCCACGTCGAGCACGCCTTTGGCCTCCGGATACATGCCGCGCGCGATATAAAAGCGCGCCAGTTCGAGCCGCGGCAGCAAACGCTGGTGCGGCGGCGCCGCGGCGGCGACGTCGATGAGCTTGCGCCTGCCGCGCGAAATACGCGCCCTGGCGATCGGAGCCCCAGACCTGCGAGTCGAACATCGCCGTGCGCAGGCCCGAGCCGTGCATCAAGGTCTGCATCGAGGTCGACAAGGTCAGACCGAGGGGCCGGCTGACGACGATTTTGTCGGGAACCACATTGACGGTGAGGTCGTCGGCAAGCGGCTCGATCACCACGCCCTGCGTCGAGGCCAGCGCGTGGAATTCGATGAAATCCTGCTCGTCGATCAGGCCGCGCGCCGGCGCGAGCGCGGTGACGACGAAGAGCTTATCGCCGACGTCGGGATCGGCGATCCGGTGCACGCGTTGCGCCTTGTCGAACGCGATCGAGACGCTCGAGCGATTGGGCCCGATCACATTGCGGGTGATGTCGAGCGCGCGCGTCGGGGACGAGCACGGCATCGCCGATATCGACCGTCCAGCCGCGCCGTCGGCGGCGACGCTCGACAGATGCGGGCGGTCGAGCTTGAGCCGCACGATGTCGGCATCGCCGCTATGGCTGAATTCGTAGCTGCGAATGGTGCGGCTCGGTTCGCCCTCGAGCGCGCTCGAGATCGATCTCGGCCTTGGAATCGAACACGATCCACAGCGTGTCGGCGCGATGAAACACCGCCGCTCCGACCGGCATCTTGAAACGCAAACGACAATTTCAGATCGCCGCCCGGCTGCTGCTGGCTAAGCTCGGCGGTGATTTTGCCGGCGGCATCGTCTGCGTTCGGCGCGGCGGCGGGCGACGGCGCGGCTTCGCTGGTCTTGTCGGGCGCTGCTGCCGGTGCAGGAGCGGCGGCGGGCGCGGCGACTTGCTGCTGCGGTGGCGCCGCTGCAGCGGCTTGCTGTCGCGCGCCGGCCGGCGCGACCGGCGCGGGCGGAATTGGTGCCGCCGGCGCGGCATTTTTGGCGGTGTCGGGCGACGACGGCAGCGGCGCCTCGCCATGCACGGCGGGCCGCTCCTCCAAGCGTGGCGCGGGAGCCGTTGCCGTGGGCGTGGGCGTGGGCGGCTGCGTTGCGACGGTTGCCGGCGGCGGCGCGGTTGGCGCCGTCGGCATCGGCGTTGCGGCTTGTGTCGCGGACGACTGATTGGCAGCTGCGGGTGGCGGCGGCGCCGGTTTCGGCGATGGAGCAACCGGCGCTATCGTCGCCGGCTGCGGCGACGGTGCATTGCCGGGGTTGCCGGGCGGCGCCGGACCCGGGACGGCGGCCGCGGCCGAAATTTTCGCCGCTGCGTCGGCAAGGCTGGGGACCGGACTTTGTACTGGATTGGCTGCGGCGGCCTGCCCCGCCGTATCTTGCTGCGGCGGCTGCGTCGCCGGCGCCGCGTCCGGCGCGGCGGACGCGTCCGCATCGGTCGGTGCATTGACCACGTCGACGACGAAACCCGACTCGTCGCGGAAGGTGCGCGTGTCGACATTGGCGGCGAGGATGAAACGGACCAGCGCGGTATCGTTGTCCAATTCGCTGGAGATTTCCTGCACCGCCTTCGGCAACGCCGCCTGGGCGTCGGCGAGATCGAAAGTCATCGGCGCGCCGAAATTGAGCACCAGCCTGTCCTTGACGCGGTCGGCGGACACCGCGGTCTGGCCCGGCACGGCGAACAGATAACGCGTAAAGGTCGGCTGGCTCGCCACGTGAACACGGATCGGCGTCAGCTTCTTGGCCTGCACGCGCGGTGCGCTGATGTTCCAGCAGCGTCTCGGCCTCGCGCGCGCGCCGCGCCAATTCGTCGACGACGTCCTGCGGCAGGCCCGGCGGCAAGCCGCTCCAGGTCGCCGGCAAGAGGTCGATGAAGAACTTTTCGCCGGCCGCCATGGCGTGGACGGTCACGCTCTGCGCCAGCGCGATGCGAACGCCCTTGCCGTCGGGATCGCGCCGCGCCGCGCCGATATAGTCGGCCGCCTGTTCCGCCACGCGGTTGACCGCCACATCGAGCGGTTGCTTGAAGCTGATGATCAGCACATTGCCGGATTGGCGCGCGGAGCCGTCGATATATTCGCTCGCGGTGAACACCAATCGGGCAAAGCCGTCGCTGGTGGTCGCGGTCAGCGTGGCCTTGACCGGCGCCGGAACTGGTGCCGCGGCGACTGCCGGCGCCGCAAGCGCCAAGAAATACAAGGCGACAGCGGCCGCGATCTTGCTGCGGCGCGCAAGGCTAAGTCGAAGACCAGGACTCTGGGTGGTGCGACCGCACGCCATGAACAACTCGAAACCGACTCAAACCCGAACTCGACCGACAGCCAGGCGGACGCGCCTTCGCGGCCGCTGCGTCGTCCCCGATGCCCGGCCACGCTGCACGGTAAGTGGTTGTGCTTAATGTCGGCTTAATTCAATGATTACAGGAACTTATGTCACAGTCACAATGGCCTTTCGGATCGCGGCCGACCATCCCGGCAATCGCTGCGGCAGAGCCCCTCGCCTATTGCGTCGTCGGCTGGCCCTGGATCTTCGGCAGATTGGCGGCGCTGGCGTCGCCGTCTTTGGCGTGGTTCTGGGCCTTGTCGGCCAGTTCGACCGTCAAGCGCTGGGCGACATCCGGCGACATTTGCGCGGCGATATCCGCCATGGTCCGCGGATTGATTTCGGCGGCCACTTCGAGAAGAACATTGGTATCGAGCCCATCGAAGATTTTTGCCGCGTCGCGCGGCTTCATGTTCTCGTACATGGTGACGAGGCCTTTAAGCCGCGCTTTTTCGGCGTCGTCCTTCTGCTGCGTCGCGGCCTTGATTTGGGCCTCGACGTCTTTGAGTTCGGCAAGCTTGGCGTCCATCCGCTTTTCCGCGCCTTGAATCAGGCTCTCGCGGATGTCGAGCTCGTGGGCGCGGTTGTCGAGCTCCTCGCGGCGTTGCTGCAATCGCTCGAGAATGGCGCGCTCGGCGCCGGTCGGCAACGCGGCGCCGCCGGTCGGGATCACCGTGCCGCTGGGCGGCAATGTCGGGCTTGCCGTCTTTGCCGAGCGGCGGCGGGCCTCCGCTGCCTGCGGCCGGCGCGCTGTTGGCGTTCGCCGGTTCGCTGTTCACCGAGCCGGTTATATCCGGACCGTCCAAGTCGGCGAGTTGCGGCCTGACGCTCGGAGCCGCCGACGGCGCCGGCACCGCGCCGCTGCCGTCGGGAAAGTTGAACATCTGCTGCGCCCAGGACAAGGCCGATCCGGCCGGCGCCGTCGCGTCCGGCATCGGACGAACGACCGAAACGTCGCCGTCGGCCGGGAGCGCATTGTTGCCCGCGAAAAAATAGGAACTATGCAGAGCGAGATCGGCGACCTTGAGCGTCAACAGACACGCGCTCGCGATCAGCGCAATCGGAATAAACCGCAGATCGCGAATGTAACGGATCATGCCGCCAGACCATGCACCTTGGTGCGCACCCGCTCTGCGAAAGCTTCCGCCGCGGCAGCGACCGCCCTGGCACCGGTCCGCGGATTGGACTTGCCATCGGCGCCGGTCTTGAGCGCCGCGTCGGCTGCCGTCCCGGCGTCGGCTTTGGCCGCGCTGCCGCGCGCCTCGAGCGGCGCGACCGGATGCTCATTGCCGCGCCCGGCGGTCACGATCTGCGACAGCCGGCCCAACAGTTCCTTGCCGGCGACGACGCTGCGCTCGATCTCGATGGTGACGCGCTCGGCTTTGCGCAGCCGCTCACCCAAGCCCATGTCGCATTCATGCACGGTGAGCTTCAAACCGCCGATGGCGCGCTCGGCGATCTCGGTCGCCGTCACCAGCTCCGAGATCGTCGCCCGCAGCGACTGCTCGTCGGCTTTCAGCAGCTTTAGCCGGCGATTGAGCATCATGCAGTAGCCGATCGTGAGCATCAGCAGGATCGCCACCAAGCCATCGATGATTATTTCGATGCCGTTTGTCATTGTGCCTCCATCCGGTTGCCGGAGCCGGCCGCGGCTTCGAACATCGCGAAAGTCAGGTTCGGCTTGCGCAACGGCTTGCCGACGCGCACCGCGACGCGGTCGCCGACGCGCCCCATGCGGCCTTCCGTCAGCGTGACGTCGCCGCAGCGCACGATCACCGGCGCGTCCGATTTAAGCTCCAACATCAGCGTGTCGCCAACATCGAGTTTCATAATCTGCTTTAACGGCAGCCGCGCCTCGTAAAGCACGGCATCGACGGCGATTTCCGCCTGACCCAGTTCGGTCGCCAGATGCCCTTCCCAGTTCGGATCGCGGCCGAACTTTTCGCCCATGAACATCTGCAACAGCACGTCGCGGATCGGCTCGATGGTCGCGTAGGGCAGCAGCAATTCGATGTTGCCGCCGCGATCTTCCATATCGATCCGCAGCCGCACCAGAATCGCGGCGTTTGCCGGCCGCGAAATGGCGGCAAAGCGCGGATTGGTCTCCAGCCGATCGATGTTGAATTTCACCGGCGACAGCGGCTTGAAAGCGAGTTCGGCGTCCGCCAGCACGACCTCGATCATGCGCTTGACCAGATTGGTTTCGATCGTCGTATACGGCCGGCCTTCGATGCGGATCGCGGTCTGGCCGCGCCGGCCGCCGAGCAACACGTCGATGATCGAATAGATCAGGCTCGAATTGACGGTCACGAGACCGAAATTGTCCCACTCCTCGGCCTTGAACACACCGAGGATCGCCGGCAGCGGAATCGAATTGAGGTAATCGCCGAAGCGCACCGAAGTGATGCGGTCGAGCGATACTTCGACGTTGTCGGAGGTGAAATTGCGCAGACTGGTCGTCATCAACCGGACCAGCCGGTCGAAGATGATCTCCAGCATCGGCAACCGCTCGTAGGAGACCATCGCCGAATTGATGATCGCGCGGATGCCGGAATTGTCGTTGAGCGAAATGTCGGTGAGGCTAAAGCCGAGAAGCGAATCGATTTCGTCCTGGGTGAGGACGCGCTCGGCGCCGCCCTTGGTGGTCTGGATGAAATGGCCGTCGTCGACCATCGTCGCCCATTGCGACGCCATGGATTCGCTCGTGCTCTGGCCTTCCGCCGGCTGCGCTTCGGCGGCTGGCGCCGCCGTGTTCTGCTCGGCCTCGAGCGCAACGCCCCACTCGGCGGCGAGCGCGTCGTTATCGATCTGATCTTTCGCTGGCATGTCCGGTAAATCTCAGGCTGCGACCGTCACTGGATGACGATTTCCTTGAACAGCACAGCGTTGATATGGTTCGGCGCGATCGCGGCGTTGACGCGGCGCGTCAGCTCTTCCTTCAAGCGGTATAGTCCGGCGGAGCCGTCGAGATCGGTCGGCCGCAATTCGCGCAAGTAAGTCTGAAAAGTGTCCATGATGCGCGGCATGATCGGCTGGATTTGCGCCGACAATTCCTGATCCGGCAGTTCGAGCACGACTTTGACTTTCAGATATTGCGTGCGTTCGTTGCCGCCGCTGCTCGACAGATTGACCAGAACGTCGGGCATATCGAGGAAGACCGGCGGCTTGACCTGATTGGCGGCGGTCGCCGCTTCGCTCTTGTGCGTAAAGAAGAAGAAATAGGCGCCACCGCCAATACCGCCGAGGGCGACGAGCCCGCCGACCGCCATGAGGATGAGCTTTGAGCGACAACTTGCGCTTGGCGGGCGCCGGTTTGCCTTCCTCGCCTTCGGTTTCGGTTTTGTCGGCTTCTGTCTGAGCTTCGTTTGTCGTTGCCATCACCGCTCCCGCTCGCGTGAGAGCGCACGCAGCCGGCCGGACAGAACGCAAAACCAATGTTGCGAGCGCTACGTGGCGCCGGATGCAGCGCCGTTGGTTTCGAAGCTAGGCAGGAATGGTTAACGGATACTTGCCGCGCGTCGCCGCAGCGGGAATTATTTGCCGGGTGCGGCACCGGAAACGGCCTTTTCTGCCCGTTCATCGGTTCCTCCTAGCGCCTTATCTTATTGTTTAACACACCTTTTTCCATTGGCACGGCTTCTGCAAATCAGCTTAGCGCAATCGGCGCTGCAGGCGGCTTGGGAGAGCGGCCTAAGCGCGCAGACGCAGATGCCGGCGGACGGCATTTTCGTCGACTCAGGGGAGAGTACCGATGGAGAACGCCCTTCTCGTCGGCCTGTCGCGGCAGATGGCGCTCACGCATGAGCTCGACGTCATCGCCAACAATATCGCGAATATCAACACCACGGGCTACAAGGCCGACAACGCGATGTTCGAGGAATACCTCATGCCGCGGGCCAGCGATCAAAATTTCACCGGCCAGGATCGACGCATCAGATTCGTCGAAGATCGCGCAAGCTGGATCGACATGAGCCAGGGCGCGGTCGAGCACACCGGCAATCCGCTCGACGTCGCCATCGACGGCAACGGTTATCTCGTCGTGCAGACGCCGAACGGCCAGCAACGCTACACGCGCAACGGCGCGCTCTCGATCAATGCTTGCAGGCCAGCTCGTCACCGACGACGGCGATCAGGTGATCGGCGATTCCGGGCCGATCACTTTCCAATCCACCGATCACGACGTGATCATCAGCCGCGAGCGGCATCATCACGGTGCGCGAGGGCAACAGCACCGCCGATTCGCCGCGCGGCAATCTTCAGCTCGTCAACTTCGCCCAGCCGCAGCTGCTGCAGAAGGACGGCGGTTCGACCTTCACGGCGCCCGCCGGCGTCACGCCCGATCCGGCGCCGGCAAACACTTATCGTGGTTCAAGGCGCGATCGAGAAATCAAACGTGAACGGCGTCGCCGCGATGGCGCGAATGATCGAGATCACGCGCAGTTACACCGATATCGCCAACGTGCTGCAGCAGCAAAGCGATCAGCGCCGCAGCGCGCTGTCGCAGCTGTCGCAGACGCCGAGTTCGTAAGGGTTAAGGTTCGGGAGACGGTACAGATGCGTGCGCTTGATACTGCGGCAACCGGCATGGCGGCCATGGACCTTCAGGTCCAGGTCATCGCCGGCAATATCGCCAACATGACGACCACCGGCTTCAAGAGCCAACGCGCCGAGTTTCAGGACCTGCTCTATGAGCACGTGCAGCGCATCGGCGCGCAAGCCTCCGACCAGGGCAACATCCTGCCGGTCGGCATCGAGCTCGGCTCCGGCGTTAAGACCGTCGGCACGCCGCGCCTGATGACGCAGGGCTCGCTGCAGCAGACCGGCAATACGCTCGACGTCGCCATTCAGGGCGACGGCTGGTTCAAGATCCAGATGCCGGACGGCACTTTCAGCTATACGCGCGACGGCTCGTTCCAGCAGGACGCGCAAGGCCGCATCGTCAACGCCGAGGGCGACGTCGTTCAGCCCAGCATCACCATCCCGCCGAACGCGAGCGGGCTTACCATCAATCAGCAGGGCCAGGTTTCGGTGCACGCTGCCCGGCAGCACCACGTCCAGCATCCTCGGCCAGTTCACCATCACGCGCTTTTCCAACAATGCCGGCCTGCAGGCGCAACGGCGACAATCTGTTCACGGCGACGCCGGCCTCGGGCACGCCGCAGGACACGCTCGCCGGCACCGACGGCGCCGGCACGCTGCAACAGGGCTATCTCGAACAATCCAACGTCGAAGCGGTGACCGAAATCTCCAATCTGATCGCGGCGCAACGCGCCTACGAGATGAACTCCAAGGTCATCACCGCGGCCGACGAAATGCTGCAGACGACTTCGCAACTGATGAAGTGAGAAAGGTCTCGTCCATGACCCGGCTCATGATCGCAAGCTCTGACCGTTGCTGTTGGCGTCTCGGCGGCAACGGCGGCCGCGCAAACCCCGGCGCCGCCGCCGCTGCCGGCGCTCAAGGCGAGCGTCACCGTCATCGAGCGACATCGTGCACCATCGGCGACCTCGTCGAAAATGCCGGGCCGGTCGCCGACGTGCCGATTTTCCGCGCCCCCGATCTCGGCACGACGGGCGCGGTCGCGACCGATCGCATTCTCGACGCCATCCGGCCGCACCAGCTCATCGGCATCGATACCCGCGGGCTCGCCGAAGTCATCGTGACGCGCGCCAGCCGCGCGATCCCCGCGCGGGAAATCTCCGCCCGCATCGCCCAGGCGCTGTCCGGACAATACGGCTTCGGCAACGCGCGCAACATCTTGATCAATTTCGACGGCGACGTGCGTACGCTGCAAGTCGAGCCCAACGTGACCGGCGAACTGCAAGTGCTGGCGCTGTCCTACGATCCGCGCACGACGCGCTTCGACGTGACGTTCGATCTGCCGGAAAGCGTCGCGCTGCACCGGCAACCGGCGCGCTATACCGGCAGCGCGATCGAGACGATCGATGCCATTGCGGTCGACCGTCCGATCGAGCGCGGCGAACGTGCTCAAGGCGTCCGATCTCACCATGGTGCGGCGGCCCAAGGCGGAAGCCGGCGCCGTCCTGACCGACGGCAACGCCGCGGTCGGACTGGCGGCGCGGCACGCACCTGCGTCCGGGCCAGCCGCTCGCCGCCGCCGATCTGATGAAGCCCGAGATCGTCGCGCGCAACGACAGCGTGACCATCATTTATCAGGTGCCGGGCGTAACGCTGACGCTGCGCGGCCAGGCCAAGGACGCCGGCGCGCTCGGCGACACGATCAGCGTCCTCAACACGGAATCAAAGCGCGTGGTGCAGGCCGTGGTTTCCGGTCCGGACCGCGTGACGGTCGGCCCGATTACCACGCAGGTCGTCGACAATGCGACGGAGCTGTCGGAGTAAGTTGCAGGCGTGCCGCGAGTGAGAGGTTGTTCGATGTCGAAACGCGTTTTGCTGCTGCGTTGTGCCCTGTTGTCGTCGGTCGCCATGGTCGGCTCTGGCTGCGCGTCACTCGACAGGCTGAAAGATATCGGCAATCCGCCGCCGCTTTCGCCGGTGGCCAATCCAACGACGTCGCCCGGATACAAGCCCGTGCAAATGCCGATGCCGACGCCGCAGCCCGCTTCGTTCAATCCCAATTCGCTGTGGCGCAACGGCTCGCGCGCGTTCTTCAAGGATCAGCGCGCGCACCAGGTCGGCGACATCTTGACGGTCAAGGTCAACATCAACGACACGGCGCAATTCCAGGATCAGACCCAGATCCAGCGCACCTCGACCGAAGATTCCGGCATCACCAATTTCATCGGCGCAAACACCATCGTCAATCCGGCCAAAGCCGTGCTGCCCGGCAGCATCATCACCGCGAACACCGACACGCAGAGCAACGCCAACGGCACGATCAACCGGCAGGATCAGTTGTTGACCAACGTTGCCGCCGTGGTGACGCAGGTGCTGCCGAACGGAAACATGGTGATCGAAGGCAAGCAGGAAGTCCGGCTTAACTCGGAAATGCGCGTGCTGGTGGTCGCCGGCGTGGTGCGTCCGGAGGACATCGAGAGCGACAACACGATCGACTTGGCCAAGATCGCCGAGGCGCGCGTCGCCTATGGCGGCAAAGGCACCTTCTCCAACATTCAGCAGCCGCCCTGGGGCCAGCAGGCGCTCGAGCGTGCTGTTGCCGTTCTGATCGGCGTAATTACCGAATGGACTCCGCCGGCGATCCGCCGAGACGTCAGTCGTCGCGTACGATGTAACGTCGATCCCGACACGCCGCGGCCTCCGGCAGCTCCCCGCCGGAGGCCGCAACTTTTTAGACCAAGTCTATCGGCGTTCAGCTGTGCTCTTCGGCGTGCTTTCTTCGATGCATGCCCATGGTGCTCGGTTGCATGCAGCGAGTGCCCGTGAGCCACTTTGGAGTGATGCGCGGCTTTTTCGTGGTCACCCGCTTGACGATGCTTGGCAGCCTCGCGATGGTGCTTGGCCGCATGCTCGTGATGCTCCGCCGCATTCTCGTGATGTTCGTGAATATCGTGCTCGCTGTGCATCTGTCTTCTCCCGGTTCATCGCTTCGCGGTGAGTTTCGAAGCATCGTCCGGAGTCGATGAAACAAATGCGACGCTCGGCATGGCATTTCGGCAAAAGACATCAGGCCGACATTCTGCGCGCTGACTGCGCCAAAAAGCGCCGTGCGACATCAGGTCCTGCCGCAAAGTGTCGATCACGCTCTGCCCAGTCGCCGAATTTCGGCTGCCGGTAGAGCTGCGCCGTCGGATACCACGGGCTGTCCTGCCGCTCGCGCAGCCAGCGAAAATCCGCGGCAAACGGCAGCAGCAGCATGCAGCGGCTTGCCGAGCGCGCCGGCCAGATGGGCAACCGCGGTATCGACCGATATCACGGCGTCCGTCAGCGAGACCGCCGCGGCGGTATCGGCGAAATCGCAGAACCTCGGAGTCCGATCCGGTGCAAGTTCGGCAATTTTTGCAGAACCGGCAGGTCCCGCTCGCGCATGTCGTGCTGCAGGCTGACGAATGCGACGTCCGGCAGATCGAGCAACGGCGCCAGCGTTGCAAGACCGATCGATCGATTGAGATCGTTGTCGTGGCTCGGATCTCCCGACCAGGCCAGGCCGATGAGCGGCCGGCGCTGCGGCAGCCGCTCGCGCCAGGCCGCAACCCGGGCACTGCGGCGTCGCGAGGTAGGGGATCGTCCGCCGGGATCGTCGCCAGCTCGGTCGCGAAAGCGAGCGGCAGGCTGAGCAACGGACAATGCAGATCGAAAGCCGGCAGCGGTTCGCCGCGCGCGATCACCGCGGCAACGCCGGCAATGCCTGCACAGTAACGGCACCAGTTCGCGCTGCACTTCGAGAATGATTTTCGCAGCGCCGCGTCCGGCAACGAGCGCCGCATAACGCACGAACTGGATCGTGTCGCCGAAGCCCTGTTCGGCGTGCAGCAAAATGGTCTTGCCGTCGAGCGGTTCGTTTCCCCGACCAGAGCGGCGCCGTAAAGTTGCGGCGCTGCGATGCCAACAGCCCGACCGACCAGCGCGCTTCGTAGCCCCGCCAGCCCGCGGCAAAATCGCCGAGCGTCAGTCGCGCGACGCTCTCGACAAATCGGGCCTGGGCAAAGCTCGGGTTGCTGACAAGCGCGCGGCTTGCGCTCATCAATGCTTCGTGCGGTCGATCGAGCCGGCGCAGCGCCACGGCGCGGTTGGTCAACAGACCGGCATTCTCGGGCACGATGCCCAGCGCCCTATCGTAGGCGGCAATTGCTTGCTGCGGCCGATTGAGCTTGATCAGCGCATTGCCGCAATTGCCGAGCGCATCGAGATGGCCGGGATCGATGGCAAGGCGCGTTCAAAGCTGTCCAGCGCGTCGAGCGGACGGCGCAAGCTCGAGCAGCGCCACTCCGCGGCGGTTGAGCAGCTCCGCATTGCACGGATCGAGCGCCAGACCCTCGTCGTAGCTTGTCAGCGCTTCCTCGAACCGGCCCAGAAAATGGAAAACCAGTCCAAGGCTGGCAAAACCTTCGGCGCGGCCGGCGTCGTTCTTGAGCGCCGCTTGGATAAGCACCAGCGCCGTGTCGAGACGACCGCGCTGACAATGCAGCTGCCCGAGGCCGTGCAGTGCGTCGAAATTTTCCGGATGATATTGCAGCAGCGCGTTGTATAGCCGCTCTGCCTTGGCAAATTCGCCGCACTGCGTGCGCCCGCAGCGCGCGGCGAAGCATGCGCGACGAATTTGTCCGCAAGTATAGCCGTGCCGGCCCGTTCGACATCGAACCCCGCGTCCGATCTTTAACGAGCGGTAAACGAACATGGTAAACAAAATCTTAACGTCATGCGGAGGGCAAAACCGCCGCGAAGCGCCTTAGCGTTGCAGCGCGTCGATGCAAGAGGCGTGGTCCAGAGCGGCGCTCAATCGTCGCGATAGACGCGCTCGCGCCGTTCGTGACGTTCCTGGGCTTCGATCGATAAAGTCGCGATCGGCCGGGCCTCCAGCCGCTTGAGCGTGATCGGCTCGCCGGTTTCCTCGCAATAGCCGTAAGTGCCGTCCTCGATGCGCTGCAACGCAGCATCGATCTTGGCGATCAGCTTGCGTTGGCGGTCGCGGGCGCGCAGCTCGATCGCCCGATCGGTCTCCGACGACGCCCGATCGGCGAGGTCGGGGTGATTTTGGCTCTCGTCCTGGAGATGCTGCAGCGTCTCCTTGGCCTCTTTGAGGATGTCTTCCCGCCAATCGAGCAATTTCAGCCGGAAATACTCCCGCTGCCGCTCGCTCATGAATGGCTCTTTGTCGGTTGGCCGATACAGCCTTTCTTCCAGTCGAAGGCTTCCCTCGCCTTTACCGTTCTTTTCGGGCTTGTCGGCGGCTCGACCGTTCCGGCCCTTTAACAACTGCATTTTTCATCTTACTCCCGCACCCCACATCGCGAGGCCCCCCTCGCGCCGCGGCTTATATCCAAGGTCCATGACAGTGACAACAAAGATCAAGTCGGGACGGCGCGGGCAACGTTCATCCTATTAACGACCAGCCATAGCTGGTGTGCGGCGCGCGCCGCGTTGCCGTGACAGAAGCAGCCGAATCCGTGACTTTTGGGGGTTCAGGCGAACGTTCAGGCCACGCTCAGACCAACGACTTTCTGGCCGTTGGCTCAGGCCATGCCGGCCTTGGCCAGTTCCACGGCGACCCGCAGGTCGATTTCCGCCAGGACCTGGTCGAGCCGTTCGTCGCCCGAACCGTCATGAAGATCGGCCGCGACCGATTTAAGCCGCAGCATTATGGCCTGATCCAGCGTGCCCGCAAGGAGCCCGATCTTAAGCTCGTCCAGCGCATCGAGCGCCCGGTGGCCATGTTTGACGGCGCGGCGCCGGCGCTCCACCGGGTCCTCGATGCCTTGCAGCGCAATCAAGGCGTCGATGCCGCCCAAGCGTTCGCAGCGCCACCGCCGCGCTATGCGCCTGCGGGGCGTCCGTCTGGGCAAGAGAGAAAGTGCCCCCTGGCGCCCGTCGCGCCGCGGCGGGCCCCGTCGCCAATGCCGTCCGGTTCGGTCCCTCAACGCGCATAAGAAGAAGGTGTGCTCGTTATGGTTAATGGCCGGTAAAGCCTGCCGGCAAGAATTGCCCGCAACCGGCAAGGGATGCTGTCCGCCAAGCTGTGCCACGCCGACCGGCCTGTTTGAATATATCATTTTATATCAAGTCACTTATCTGCGCAGCCCCGATGGCACGCAATTGGCATTGCTAACCCCGTCCGGCCTCTTGGGGAGCAAGAGATGAGAGGGACGTGTCGAACCGCGCTTGCCGCGCTGGTCATCTTTGCCTATGCCGCATCGCCAGCGGCGGCGATGTCGCGCATCAAGGACCTCGCCAATATCGAGGGCGTGCGGCAGAACCAGCTGATCGGTTATGGCCTCGTCGTCGGGCTCAACGGCACCGGCGATACGCTCAATAACGCGCCTTTCACCAAGCAGTCGCTGCAGGCGATGCTGGAACGGCTTGGCGTCAATATTCGCGGCCAGCAAATTCGCACCGGCAACGTTGCCGCCGTCATGGTCACCGCCGACCTGCCGCCGTTTGCCACCCAAGGCACGCGCATCGACGTGACCGCCTCGGCGATGGGCGATGCCAAGAGCCTGCAGGGCGGCACGCTGCTGGTCACGCCGCTGTTAGGCGCCGACGGCAACGTCTATGCGGTCGCCCAGGGCTCACTGTCCATCGGCGGCTTTCAGGCCCAGGGCCAGGCGGCCAGCATCACGCGCGGCGTGCCGACCGTCGGGCGGCTTCCCAACGGCGCCATCATCGAGCGCGAGATTGAATTCGCGCTCAACAGCGTCGGCCAGTTGCGTCTTGCGCTGCGCAACGCCGATTTCACGACGGCCAAGCGCATCGCCGAGGCTATCAACGATTATATCGGCGCGCCGATTGCCGAGCCGCTCGATCCCTCGACCGTGCAGCTCACGTTGCCGAAGAAATTCCCGCAGAACATCGTGCAGCTGTTGACCGAAATCGAGCAATTGCAGGTCGAGCCGGACGAGGACGCCAAGATCGTCATCGACGAGCGCTCCGGCGTCATCGTCATCGGCCGCGACGTGCGCGTGTCGACGGTCGCGGTCGCCCAGGGCAATCTTACCGTCACCATCTCCGAATCGCCGCAAGTCAGTCAGCCGGCGCCGCTGTCGCGAGGCCGCACCGTCGACGGTGCCGCGCACGCAGGTCGGCGTTCAGGAAGAAGGCAAGCGGCTGGCGCTGGTTCACGAAGGCGTGTCGCTGCAACAGATTGTCGACGGGCTCAATGCGCTCGGCATCGGGCCGCGCGACCTCATCACGATCTTGCAGGCGATCAAGGCCGCCGGCGCCATCCAGGCCGACATCGAGGTGATGTGATGACAAGCTCTGAGCCCCGTCGATCTCGGCGCTTCGCTATCCTCGATCGGCGATGCGGCGAGCGATCCAGGCGCAGGCGGCGCTCAGGCTCAAGGGCAAGGCAAAGGAAGCCGCGCAGAACTTCGAGGCCAATTTTCTCAGCAGCATGTTTCAGGACATGTTCACAAACATCGACGGCGACGGCCCGTTCGGCGGCAGCGGCGCGCTTGAAGATGTGGCGCTCGTTCATGACCGAGCAGATGGCCAAATCATTTGCCAAGGCCGGCGGCATCGGCATCGCGCCGATGGTGTACAACACCTTGCTCAAGGAACAGGGCCTGCAAACGTCATGAGTCCGATCGCGACAGCCGCGCAAGCCGAGCAAGCGATCGACGATCTCGCCGCATTGATGGAAAAACTCGCGCGACCTCCTCGAACGGGAGACGGCGTTTGGTCCATGCCGGCCGCATTCGCAATGCGGCGGCCCTCGAACCGAGCCAAGGCGGAACTTGCCGGCCAGTTGTTCGCGTCCAGCGAACGGCTGAAGGCCAGCGCGAAATTTTTGCAGCAATCCGCACCCGGCCGCTGCACGGCGCTGCTCCGGCTGCAGGACACGTTTCGCGGCATTTTGCAGAAGAACATGATCGTGCTGGCGACCGCGCATGCGGTCTCGGAAGGAATCATGCGCCGGCTGTCAGGCGATCTCGCCCGCAAGGCCGCGCCGCAAATCTACGGCGCGAGCGGGCGGGCCGCGGCGCCGAATCCGAAGAACGGCCGGCCGCTCGCGCTCAGCCGCACGCTCTAACGCGGTTTTGCCGGTCGGCGGGCGACGCCGGCAAGCTCCTGCCGCAGACGATCGAGCGGACCATTCCAATCGCCGATCGCGCTCTGCCGGAACAGCCGCATCGTCGGATACCAAGGAGTGTCTGTGCGATCCAGCATCCAGCGGAAATCCGGCGAGAACGGCACCAGCAGGGCAACGGCCTTGGCCATCGCGCCGGCAAGATGCGCCACCGAAGTATCGACGGAAATGACGAGATCGAGCATCGAGACGACGGCGGCGGTATCGGCAAAATCCGCAAATTCCTGCCCGAGCTGGTGGACGCCGTGCTCGCTCAAGATCGCCGCCTGCGCCTCGCCAACTTCCTTTTGCAGGCTGACGAAATCGACCCCCGGAACCGAAAGTATCGTGGCGAAGCGTTCGATAGGGATCGAGCGGTGGCGGTTGTTCTGGTGCCCGGCGATGCCAGCCCAGCAAATTCCGATCCGGAGCCGGCCGTTCTGCGGCAAGCGCTCGCGCCATTTGGCGATGCGGTCTTCAGGAGGCCGGATATAGGGGATCTGAGAAGGAATGGTCGCAAGTTCGGTTCCGAATGCCAATGGCAAACTCAACAGCGGACAGTACAGGTCGAACTCGGGCAGCACCTCGCCGCCGCCGTACACCTGCGAGACGCCGGGAACGGTTGCCATCAGCGCGGTGAGCGAGGGTCGGACCCCAAGCAGCACCTTTGCGCCGAGCGCCGCAACCATTGGTGCGTAACGGGCGAATTGGATGGCATCGCCCAGACCCTGTTCGGCGACGAGAAGAATGGTCTTGCCCCCGATCTCCTTTTCGCCGCGCCACATCGGCCGTGGATAGTTGGGCCGCTCTTTGGCAAACTCAGCTCTTTCCCAGCGGGATTCGTATTTTCGCCAGCCGTTGCGAAAATCGCCGAGGCATAGTCGAGCTAGCGCCTCATTGAAATTCGCTTCGGCATTGTCGGGCTTGATCGCCACCGCGGCGGTAAAGCTCCGCAGCGCCTCGTCCATTCGATTCAATCCGTACAAAGCATTGCCGCGCTTAAGATGCGCATCGGCGCAATTTGGATTGATCCGAAGCGCCTGCGCGAAATCCATAAGCGCATCGTTAAAACGATCGACCGCAGCAAGCGCTTCGCCGCGCTGGCAGAGCGCATCGGGTTGGTCCGGGAGGAGCGCCAAACTCCTGTCAAAGCTCCCAATTGCTTCATCGTAACGTTTGAGCCGATTTAGAACCTGGCCGCGATTGTTCAGCGCGTCGGTGCTATTGGCATTGGCTAAAAGTGCTTTATCGAGTTTTTCGAACGATCTATCGCTGCACTCACGCAGCGCAAGCGAGATACCGTCCGGGGTCTTGATGCCTGCCCGCTCGAGGATCAGCGAAAGCCCCCGATCGAAATTCGCCAGTGCCTCTTCGTGCCGATCGAGCTCGGCGAGCGTACTGCCGCGATTATGGTGGGCCTCGGCAAGGTCGGGCGCGATCGCCAGCGCGCGATCATAACTCGCCAACGCCTCTTCGTAGTGGCCGAGACCTTTGAGCGCGTTACCTCGGTTGTAGTGTATGACGGCGTCGCCGGCCTGCTGCGCCAACGCCCGATCGAAACTCTCCAGGGCTTCTTCATGGCGTTTAAGCGCGTCGAGGATCACGCCGTAACTCGTGAGCACGTCCGCCGATCGTGGCCGCGCCTTTAACGCTGCAGCAACAAGGCGCAGGCCGTCAATCGATCGACCTTGTTGATGTTTGAGAAAGCCGCACAGATGCAACGCGTCGCAGTGCTGCGGATCGGCCACCAGAATGGTGTTGTAAACTCGCTCCGCCTCGTCGAGCCGCCCGCCCCGGTGCAGCGCCAACGCTTGTTCGAAAGAGTGGCTGGATCGAGAACGCCGCGCGGTCCTCTGCTTCGTCATGGCATCCTTATCCGCAGCATGGAAGCTACCGAAATCGTGGGCTCCTCTTGCTCGAAGACCAACGTCGGCCATGGTGGTTAACAGGGCGTAAATTTCTCTCCAATCGAGACTCTGTTAACTGCGCTGGTGCATCAATAGCCGCGCGGGTAACCGGTTTGGCAAGGCGACGGGAATCATGGGGATCGGAAGCTTAGGCAGCGTCTCGTTCTGGCAGCAGGACCAAAACTTCTGGAGCCAGGCGCAGAGCCAGGCCCAGAGTTCCGCGTTGAGCACTGCGCTGATTTCAGCCATGGGCGACCTCTCGTCCAACGAGGCCAAGGGCATGGCGAGCATTGCAACCAAAGAAGCGCAAACCCGCGTCCAAGCCCAGCTTACGGCCGCGTTACAAAGCGCGGTGCAAGCCTCGCAGGCTAACTCGGCCACGTCCTCTTCCAATGCTGCAAGTGCCGGCTCACCTGCGACCGGAACCGGAACGGTACCGCTGTCGGTGAACACCGCGCTCGTGACCCTCGGGATACCTAAGAATGGCACGATCACCGTCAGCGACGGCACCAATACCACAACATTTGCATCGACAGGGACCGACACGGTCGGCGATCTGATCAATGCCATCAATAACCCAAACGTTGCCACCAATGCGCAAGTCACAGCGTCGCTTAACGCCGACGGCCAACTGGTTCTCACCGGCAATAATGATATAAATTCAGTCTCGGTCGGCGGGCTTTTCGCATCGAACGTTGGTTTCGGAGCCAAGAACGCGAGCTTCCAGCCCACTGCCCCCACTTCTAGCTCTCCCAGTTCCTCCAGCTCTTCCGCGTCAACGAGCGGCACGAGCAGTTCGGCCGGGTCATCCAGCACCATTCCGACAAGTTCACCAGCGGCCGTCCTGTTTAATTCCGCCACCGCGCTGCAAACCGGCGGCACCGCCGAAACCCTCCTGGCGAGCACCGGCTCGCTCGGTTCTTTGGTCAATCTGCTGGCCTAATGCCAACGGCACTCACCGCCGACCATGGCCCTGCGCCGACCGCGGAGCGGGGCTAGGCGACGTCGATTTCAACGCGTTCCCTGCCGGCGATTGGAACCAACTGTTAACCCTAACGACCTACCCTAGATCCAGATTTTCGTGGATTTGTCCCTGCGTTTACAGGGGCTTAGCCAGGTGGAATTGGACTCGGGGGCGCTATGTGCGGGATAGCGGTAGCCATCGATTGGGACGATGCGGGAGCGGCCGTCCAGCGTTTGATCGCGGGCATGCTGCATCGAGGAGACGTTACCGATCCACTCGTCATGGTCGGAAAGAATACCGCGATGTGCACGCGCCGTTTGCGCATTGTCGATGCGGCACACGGCGCGCAGCCGCAAGCGTCTTTCGATGATCGCTTTCTCGTCTCGTTTAATGGCGAAATCTACAATCATGTCGAGCTACGCCAGGAATTGGAGGCGCTCGGCGTGCGCTTCCGCACCGGATGCGACACCGAAGTTGTCGCGAACGTGCTCCGGGCCTGGGGCCAAGGCGGGATCAAACGCCTGGCCGGCATGTATGCCTTCGTTGCGATCGATATCGCGACCGGCGAGTTCCTTGCCGCGCGTGATCCTTTCGGGGTGAAGCCGCTCTATGTGATGCAGTCGCCAAAGGGCTTTTTGTTTTGCTCGGAAATCCGGCCGTTGCTGGATGCGACCGAGGGCGACGACGTCCTATTATTGCCGCCAGGCTATATGTTGACCCGCAATTTTTGCGGGCGCCATTACAATCTGCCATCACCGGACGGCATCGAGCACTGCGTCGCCTCAGGACCTGGACGAATTCTATCGGAAGCCGTGCGCATCCGTATGCCGTCAGACCTTCCGGTCGCTGTGCTATTTAGTGGTGGCATCGATAGCACGCTCATCATGCATTATGCGCGGCGAGTTCTGTCCGCGACATTGCCAGGCTACATTGCCGTTGGTTGCAACTCGCCCGATCAGGTCTTACGCGAGGCGCTATGCCGAGGAACTGGCCTCGATCTGCGCGAAGTCGCCGTCGAAGCGCATTGCTCCAAAACACTTTCCCTCATCGAGATGGTCGTCAACACAGTAGAAACCTTCGAGCCGGCAGTAATTCGTCCAAGCCTTCACACTTATCTCCTTTCGCAGCGAATTCATCAAGATGGCTTCCGCGTCGCGTTATGCGGTGAAGGCGCCGACGAATTGTTCGCCGGCTACTCGCCGCTGGAAAACGCGTTTATGCAGCCGAACGGCGCGGGCCGTAATCGTGCAGAAACAATGTTTGGGCATGATGCATCGCGCAAATCTTCAAAGGGTTGATCGCTGTTCGATGCAGTTCCAACTCGAAATACGCGAGCCATTCCTGGATCAAACGGTCGTCAGCTATGCAAGTGAGCTTGATAAATCGGCCTTGGTGAAACAAACAGGCGACGCGCCGGTCGGCAAGGCGCCGTTACGCGCGCTCTATGACTGTATCCTTCTGAGCTGCCGACCTGCATTCGCGATCGGCAGAAAATGCTTTTTAACGAGGGTGCGGACGGCGACGTGGAAGAATCCGGCTGGCTTGATCTGTTCGAAACGGCGTTATCGGACACTGATTTTTACGACGGGCAGCGCGAATTTGCGGATTTTTCAATCGCCACCAAAGAGGAGCTGTTTTATATGCGGATACTCGCCGCGAAGATGGATGTAAGCCGCATACCGCATCTACGCGGGCGGCTCCGCTTGGATATGCCGCTCGCCGCCTGATCGTGCTCGGGCGCTTGGCTCCTGGCAACGCCAGCCGAAGCTGTATGCGTTGTTACGGCTTTGCCGCGCAGCCCGGCGGCAATGCCGCGATTGATCTTGATGATCGATGTCAGGTGATCCGGCTTCGGTTTGGTCATCAGCGAGAACGTCTCCGCCATGACATACACGCCGAGCCGCCTGACATTCTCGCGGACCGCGACCGGCAATTTGTTGTTTTCGCTCATCACTGCGTCAAGAAAATCGTCCAAAGCCGGCGATTGTACAGGAGTGCGTCGTTAAGGCCCGACGGCTTGTCGCGCCAGGAATCATAAACCGCCTGCAATTTTGCCGCCGCCTGCAGGAGCAGGTTCGCCTCGAGTTCACGCGGGGCTGCCGTTTCGATGGCGGTTTTCGCGTAAGCGTTGGCGGCGTAGCGCATGTCGAGATGGTCCTTTTCGTAAGCGATAGCTTGCGCGCTTCCTTGAGGGCTTTATACGGCTCGCCTGTTAAGATTCGATTATTGATGGTTTCAATATAGGCTTTCGCGCTGGGCGCGCGTCTTAGGAATTCGTCAGCCAGCCGAAAGTACAGCGCTTGGTGGTCCTGCGGCCGCTTTGCCGTGTAGATGAACTGAACGGCGAGATAGATAAGCTTCGCCAGGCTATCGGCGCGGCTCAACGACATGATATCTTTTCGCGCAGGATCGTCGACTACCCTCGATCAATAGACGCGTGCGCTGGTCGCTGTTGGTGACGACGCAATCGCCAAGCAGGATGCGCTCGTTGGGCTTGAGTTCGATCTTCAGAGCCACGCTTGAATCCTTGCCCGGACGCCGGACATCGTTGCGGATGCGCGTTAACAGCGGCTAAGCGCAGACGCTAGAGGGCAATGACGGCTGGCGCCAGCACCGATCCAGGCAAAAGAAAAGCGGCGGGGCTTTCGCCCCGCCGCCTTCACCAGAAGCCTGTACCAGAAGAAGACTTAGCCGAACAGCTTGAGCACCGACTGGTTCGCCTCGTTGGCGATGGACAGTGCGGAGATTTCGAGCTGCTGCTGGGTCTGCTCGGTCAGCAGGTTGGCGCTGGCCTGGTTCTGGTCTGCCAGGACGAGGTTGCTGGCGCCCGTCTGCAGGGTGTTGATCAGGTTGGTCTCGAAGGTCTGCCGGGTCGAGATGGTCGACGAATTGGTGCCGAACGTCTCGGTCTGGGCCCGCACGTTGGTGATCGCGTTATTGATCGCCGATTCCGTGGTCGCGATGTTGTTGTTGTCCTGGAAACCGTTGCCCGAGACCGCCGACAGGCCAAGTCCAGTCGAACTGAAGTTGACGCCGGCGATGGTCAGACCGCTGGTGCCGTTCTCGTTGAAGTTGACCGTCAGGTTGTTGCTGGTTGAGCAGATTGACGCCGTTATAGGACGAGTCACCAGCGAGCTGATCGATCTGCGTCAACAGCGCGTTGTAGTTGCTCTGCAGGGTAGCGCGGGTGGAGCTCGCGGTGACGACCGTCGCGGTCGGCGTCGTGGTGCCGCTGGAAAAGCCGAGCGCCGGTCACTGTCCGCCGCGGTACCGCCGATAGTGACGGGGCTCGAGCTCGTCGGCGTCAACACGATCTTGTTCTGCGCGTTCACCGTTGCGCTGATATCGCCGATGGCGGCAAGCGCAGTGTTGAGCCCCGCCAAGGTCGAGATCTGCCGTTGCCGCTGCCGAATGTCAGCGTATTCACCGCGTCCGTGCCGACCTGGACCGTCAGCGTGTTGTCGGCGGTAAGCCCGGCCAATGTCGAGTTGTAGTTGTTTTTGTAGCTGTGCGCGGAGTAGCCCAGTCGGTGGTGCCAAAAGCGCCACCGACCGTGACCGCACCGTCCGGGCTGCTGAGCACGAGGTCGCCGCTGCCGTTAATGGTCGGCGTGATCGTGCCACTCAGGTTTGAGCTGCCGATCGCGCTGATGAGATTGGCCGAGGTGGTGAAGGTGTCGTTTGCCGTAACGGCATTATGGGCGACGTAGTAGAAGGACGACGAGTGGCCTTCACCGTCGGAAATCGTCAGCGCATCGCCCAGGGTGGCGGCATTTGTGTTGCCCGTGAAATTCGTGGCGGTGAGGGCGTTGCCGGTGCTGGTGGCGGTGGTCGTGAGGTTGTGCGTAAGATCGTCGCCGAGCACTTGCACGGTGCCGCCGGCGCCGCCGACGTTCGTGACCTGCGCGACAGCGCTGAGGTTGCCGCTCGCACCGGTGCCGGTGTTAAGAACGGAGGTCAGGCCGGCCAGATCGGCGAACGTATTGGTCGTTGTATTGGTGGCTGCGCCAAACGTGGCGGTCACCGTAGTGCCGGCAAGCGAGTAGGTCAGCGTATCGCCGTCTGTCAGTTGGGCGAGACCGGCGGCCTTGAATACGGACGTCGTCTGCACCGAAGGAGTGAGTCGGTGACGCGATGGGCGAAAGTCGTCGTGCTGACGGCCTGCGTCGTGTCGGCGGCGATAGCGCTGCCGGTCTGGGTCCCGCTATAGGTCACGGTGCCCGTGGTCGCCTGCTGCGCCTGCTGCGCCGTTGATAGCGCCTGCTCGAGCAAGCTGGTCAGGCCGGTAAGGCCGTCGTTTGCCGCATTGAGCGTCTGCTGCGCCTGACCGATCTGGTCGAGGAGCGCGCTTAGATCGTTGGAGCGGTTGGTCAGCGACTGCGAGGTGAAATAGGAGGTCGGATTGTCGAAGGCCGAATTGACCTTCTTGCCGGTCGAAAGCTGTTCCTGCGTGGTATTCAGGTCGTTGGAAGTGTTCTGCAGGGCCAGCAGGTTCTGCCGTATGCCAGTGCTCAAGGTGATGTCAGACATAGTGGTACCCTTCTGGTTACAGGCCGTACTGGCTTGCACTTGCTGTACGTGCCGTACCGGCGAGTGCAGGTTCCCGATCGAACGGATCGGCTGCCGAAGGTTTGCCGTAATTCGCTTAAAGACGCGTAAATCTGCGACTTTTTTGACCTGACCTATGTACGACTCGGCCTCTGGCTCCTTTGCGGCAGGCCCCGCCACCTTGCGCCATAAGGTTTTCGTCAATTCAGCGACCCTCCGGGCGTGCTTAAGGCGCGGTTAACCATTCCCTGTTGGCTATTGGTTAACCATGATTTGAGACTGCGCCTTTTCGCACTGCACATCGGGAACAATTTCCCGGTCGGCGTCGCGAGGACGAATCGGAGACTTTCCTATGCCCTCCCCCGCGCTAAGACCGCGAAGCCCAAGCACGCGGCGGGCGACAAGGGGTCGGACGCGGCGCCGGCTAAAGCGGACCGGCGCATCGGGCCGGCCTCGGCGCCGCCGCTTGCGCCAGCGTCGCCGAGCGTCAATCTTGTCGT
This sequence comes from uncultured Alphaproteobacteria bacterium, assembly GCA_963714345.1. GTDB lineage: Bacteria > Pseudomonadota > Alphaproteobacteria > Rhizobiales > Xanthobacteraceae > BOG-931. The sequence goes on from CAVQOD010000011.1 coordinate 124,966, forward strand.
CGCCACGCCGTGTTTCGGCGGCCAGATTTCCGTCCTCTACGCGGCCTCGCTGTTCAAGCTGCAAAATCTCGTTCGCACGTACAAAGACTTCAGTCTCAAGGTTCTGTTCAAGGACGGCGATGCGCTGATCACCCGCGCGCGCGCCAGCCTGATTTCGCAATTCCTCGACGACCCGAATGCAACGCATTTATTGTTCGTCGATGCCGACATCGGCTTCGAGCCGGAGCAAGTTTTGCGTCTGATCGAGAGCGGCGCCGATATGTGCGCGGCGATCTATCCGCTCAAGCGGATCGATTGGGGCAAAGTCAGAAGCACTATCGAAGCGGGCCGCGACAATCCGGCCACGGCAGCGCTTAAATACGTGTTTGAAGTCGACGATCCGAACGCGGTCATCCAAAAGGGCGGCTTCATCAAGGTTCGCTACGCCGGCACGGGTTTTCTCATGATCCGGCGCCGAGTGCTCGAAGCAATGTGCGCGCGTTATCCTCAGTTGCGATACAAGCGCGACCACTCTGTCGACGCCGCGACCCGAAGCGATAACCGCTTCGCTTTGTTCGAATGCATGATCGCGGAGGACGGCACATACCTCAGCGAGGATTTCGCATTTTGCAAGCGCTGGATCGATATGGGCGGTGAAATCTGGGCCGATCTCAAAAGTACGCTCAGCCATGTCGGTCCGATGACGTTTTACGGCGATCTGTCGTCGCAATTCTCGGGCGAGCCGACAGCCCCAGGCCGCCGTCCTGCGGTGTATGGAAGAACGACCACTGCCGAGGAGGTTGAATGACGGACACGGCGGATTTGATTGCCGGCGACGAACTCAAGGCGGCTGCGCTGAAATATATCGGCGAAACCAGGGCGAAGATCGAAGGCGAGCAAAAAGGCCTCCGCAGCATCTTCGACAGCTGGCTTCACGCGCGTCCTCACCCAACTGATCAGTTTCGATCCCAGCCGCACCTGGGAGGACAGCGTACGCGAGCAGACGCTCGCGTCAGCCTGCGCAAGGCCAGAACCTGCAATGGGATCTTGCGGCGCTTGCGGCTGTTTCTCGACCGCTGGCGGCAGGGGCGATTCGTCGATTTTCCCAGCGCGAGCGATCGGGCGCCCATTATCATCCCCGTTTTGGCACCGAATTCGGCGCCGACGTGCTGCTCACCTGCCAAGGCGCTCCGTCGCTGATGCGCTGGCGCGGCATACCGTTGATGAAAAACGTCTTCGATTTTGCCATGTATCCGGCGCTGATCGCCGAACTTCGGCCGCGAACCGTTTTCGAAGTCGGGTCGGGCTTGGGCGCGAGCGCCATCTGGTTCGCCGACACCATGACGTTCTGTGGCATCGAAGGCCGCGTTCACTCGGTCGATCGGGTGAAGGCCACAATCGAGCATCCGCGCGTCGAATTCCGCCAGGGCGACTGCTCCGATCCGGAGCACCTGTTCGATCCGGGGCTCCTTGGCGCGGAACCGCATCCCTGGCTCGTCGTCGAAGACGCCCATCACAATGTCGGCGCGGTGCTGGAGCACTTCCACAAATATCTGTCGCCCGGCGACTATCTGGTGGTCGAAGATAGCGACGTAAAACGCGATACGCTTCGGCAGTTTCGTCGCCGATCATCCCGGCGCGTATTTGGTGGATACGCGCTTTACCGACAATTTCGGCCGCAATGCCACCTGCGCCAGCAATTCGATCTTTGTCAGGACACCCGTGGCCGGTTAGCCGGCTTAGCCCGTCGACGGTGCGAGATAATTGACCAGGCTCAGTTGCGCGAGCCGCGCCGTCACCGACATCGACGCCGACAGGCGTATTCTGCAAGCGTCAGGATATCTTCGCCGATCTGGTTCTGGTTCACGCCGTCGATGTTCTGCAACATATCCTGCAACGTCGTTTGCGTTTGCGTGTTCAGCGTGCCGGCGTTGCTGACGGTGGTCTGCGCGTTGGCGAGATCGGCCTCGATATCGCTGATCGTCTGAGTGCCGGGCTGGCCGTCGAGATTGGCCGCAACATCCTGGCTCAACGCCTGATAATTCGCCTGCGCATTCGGATCGCTTGCCGAATAGCTCGTCGCCGCGAGCACGGCGACATTGGCGACCAGAGTGGTGAGCGCCTGCTCGTTGGCGCGCATGCCGTAGGCGATGGTCATCGACGGCCCGACCTGCGCGGTCGCGGTCTGCAGCGCCGGCGTGCTGCCGTTTTCGCCGGTGTACCAGAATACGGTATTTGCAGCGGTGCCGTTCACCAGAGCGGTGGAGGTGTTGGGCGGCGAGCCGTTGACGCGCTGCGGCGGATCGGAGCCAAAAAAATCATTGGCGGCGGCCATCGCGGAGGCGGCCGGCAGCGCCGTCTGCGTCAGACCGGTGATGGCGGAGGTCAGGGCCGTTTGCAGATTGGTCGCGGTGTCCGAGGGCAACGTGCCGATGGTGAACTGGTTTGCGCCCGGCGGCGAATTCGTCGTCGCCTGCAGCGAAATGGTCTGGGTCGAGCCATCCGGAAGCGTGAGCTGGAATTGGATCGAGTCGCCGGAATTCGGATTGGACCCGAGATCGACCGAGATCGACGCCGGGGAGGCCGATGGCCCGGTGACGGTCGCGCCGGTCAGGCTGGAATCCACGCCGGTAAGCTGAAAGCCGAACGGCGTGCCGTCCTGACTGAGCGTGACGGTGGAACCCGAGCGCGCCTACGGCGACGCTCAAATGGCCGAGCCCGCTGACGCCGAGATCGGCTTGCTGGCGCTCCGAGATCACTTGGGTCAAGCCGGCCTGGGCGCCGTTGCCGTTGAGAATATCCGAGGCGCTGGCGACGGATGGCTGGTTCTGCCCGCTGCCTGAGAAAATGTAATTGTCGCCGACCTGGGTATTGAGAAGCGACAGGATACTGTCGAGCTGGCTCGCGGCGGCAGCCTGGGTGGTGGTCTGGCCGTTATTGTTGAGCGTAAACGCGCCCTGCTGGTTGATCGCCTGCTGGACCGCAGTCCCGGCGTCGCCAAGTTGGGTCAGCACCGATTGGGCGACACTGAGCGTCGTGCCTACCGTCGTCGCGGTGTTGCTATAGCCGGTGATAGCCGAAAGCTGCGCGTTGAGCGCCAGCGCTACGCCGGCTTGCGATTGCAGGCCGGAATAGGTCTGCGCCGCCTGCCCGCTTGCCAGTTGCTCACCCAGCGTATTGAGCTGGTTCATCATATTGTTCTGCGCCATCACACTGGCCGCAGTGATCGATCCCGGACCGGTGATACTCATGACGATACCGCCTGCAATAGCGTCGTCATCATCTGCTCGACCGTCGACATCACTCGGGCATTGGCGCTATAGGCGTTCTGCAGCGCAATCAGGTTCGACATTTCGGTATCGATATTGACGCCGGATTGATCGTTGAACCGTTGCTGTAGGGCGGTGAGGACCGTCTGCTGACCTTGCTGCATATTGGTCGCGGCGTTCGCGGCTTGCGCTTGCTGGTTGACGACCGCGCTCATGTATTGCGAAAGCGTGCCGCTATAGGGCGCCGAGGCGGTGCCGAGACCGGTTGCCGGCGAATAGGTCAGCGCCGCATTGGTCATCTGGCCGAGCAGGAAATTCGGCCGCGTCGGATCGCCGGCCGCGGTATTCGACGCATAGGCGACCAAACTCGAAGGCGAGGCGACGAGCGCGGGATTGACTTCGATTGTGCCGGCGAGCCCCGTGGTCTGCGAACCGCCGGCGGTAATGGCGCCGGTGATCGGTTGACCGTCCTCGGTAAACAGCGGCAGCTGCGGGCTGCCGCTCTGCAAGGAGGTGACGGTCGAAGTCGCCGACAGCGAATTGACGACGTTGCCGGCGCCATTGTTGAGCACCTGTAAAACGGTGCCGGACGGATTGGAGAATTGCAGGTTCGTGCCCAATGCGGCATTGAGCTGCGACACCACCGAGCTCATGCCGGCGGCAAAATTAACTCCCACCACCGGGTTACTGGCATTGGCCGGCTGCGGCGGCAGCGCGCCGCCGGCGCCGAGTGCGACAATGGTGACGGTGTGCGAGTTATTCTGCGCATCGGTATAGCTGAGCTGGACGGTATTGCCCGCCGATAGAGCGCCGACATCGACGTTGAAGCCTGCTTGCGAACCGGACGTCACGGCGGTGCCGGCCGTCGTCTGGTTCGACAGCGCCTGCGACATCTGATTCGCCAGCTCGTCGAGCTGCGCTTGCGCCTGCGGCAAGATGCTGTCGCGCATCTGCATATAGGCGCCGATCTGTCCCGATTGGATGGCGTTCGTGGCGATCAGGTCGGTCGATGTACCGCCCGGCGAGGTCAGCGTGATCGTGCCGACGCTGTCCTGGCTCGGATTGGCGCTCCATTGCGAAGTGGCCGACAGCGCTCCGACATTGTTGAACGAAAGCTGCCCGGCCTGCGATCCGGCGACGAGTTGCTGGCCGGTGCCGGTGAAGACCGAAATTTGATTGTCGGAACCCTGCACGACATTGACGTTCATCAGCTGTGTGAGCTGCGTGACGTCCTGGTCGCGCTGGTCCTCGAGCGAAGCGGTCGAGCTGTCCGGCGGCGCCGCCACCAGTTGTTGGTTGATCTGAGCGATCTGCTGCAGCGCGGTATTGGCCGTTTGCACGCCGCTGGCGATGCCCGCCTCGGCCTGGCCGCGCAGCTGTTGGATGCTGGCGGTCATCGAATTGAGGTTTTGCGCCACGCCTTGCGCGGCGCTGACCGCGGCGCTCTGCGCCGAATACGAGCTCGGGCTGGTCGAGAGCGTTTGCAACGCGCTGGTGAAATTATTGAAGATGGCGTCAAATGACGACGAGGATCCCGGCGTGCCGTAGATCTGCTGCAGCTGCTGATAGAGCTGCGCGCTCGTGTCGGCGTAGGAGCTGCCGGACGTCTCGGTCCACAACTGGCTTTGCAGCAGCGTATTGAGATTGCGGTTGATGCCGGCGACGTCGACGCTCGTCGCCGGCCTGACCGGTAACCGCGATCTCGACCTGATTGACGCTCTCGTCGACATAGCCGGGCGTGTTGGCGTTCGCCACGTTGCCGGCGACCACCGACAACGCTTGCTGGGTCGCGTTGACGCCCGCCACTGCGGCGGACAGCGCCTGGTTGATGCTCATGGCGGCGACCGGGCGTGCTCACACCGCCACATCACTGAATGACTTGCAGCAGGCTTTGGATCATCTGGTTGGCGGTCGTCATGACGCGGGCATTGGCCGAATAGGCCTGCTGCGCCACGATCAGATCGCTGAACTGGGTCGAGATATCGACGTTCGAGGATTCCAGCGAGCTGCCGTCGATCTTGCCGGTCGCGCCGTAGATCGGCGGGCCGGAATCGGCGGTGGCGGCGTAAGCGCCGCCGTTGAGCGCCTGCAGCGAATTCTCGCCGTTGAAGGTCGCCAGCGTAATTTGCGCCAACGGAATGGTTTGACCGTTGGTGAACGTGCCGACCACGCGGTTCTCGCTGTCGACCGCGACCGACTGCAACTGGCCGGCGGCAAAACCGTTTTGCTGGAGCTGGGTGACCTGTGCCGTACCGCTCGAATTGGCGAACTGGGTAAGACCGTTCGTGCCGAGATTGATCGCGACGTTGCTCAGCGTATCGCCGTTGACGGTCAGGCTCGGCAGCGTGAGCACGCCGGAAGTCGGTTGAGTGAGCTGGCCGCTGGAATTGAAAATGAAATTCGAGCCGACGTTCTGCCAGGCCGCCTGCGTGCCGGTTGCGCTCGAATTGGTCTGGTAGAACAAATTCCAAGTGCTTTGGCCGGAACTGCTGCCGACTTGCGCCCAGCGGAACTGAATGTTGAGCGGATTGCCTTCGGTGTCGTAGGCGGTGATGGAGCCGCCATCGACCGATTGATTGGTGAAGGTGGATACATCGTTGCCGATGACCGTCCCGTTGCCCGGCGCCGAGTTCGCGTTCTGGATGCCGAAGGTCGACGGCGACGCAGTGCCGGCGACGGTGAGAGTGGCCGTCGGGTCGGTCGCCAACAGGTTGATATCGCCGTTCGCGGTATTCACCGAGCCGATCACGCCGGTCAGGTTCTGCACGGCGGTCTGCAATTCGCCGAGCGTCGCGACGTCGCCTGCGCCGGTGCCGAACGTAATGGTCTGCGGAGCGCCGCCGCCGACCGAAACGGTCAGCGTTTTGCCGTTCAACCCTTGCGTCAGCAGATTGGTCGGCGGGAACGTGTTGTTCGAAGCGCCGAAGCCGAGATCGGCGGCGTCGCTGGCGCCGCTGCCGGTGACCGAAATCGTAGAAGTGAAGTTGTTGCCGGTGAGCACCAGGTTGCCGCCGCTGAGCGAGGCGGTCACCGTAGCGTTGCCGGCGGTGCCGGCATTGATGGCATTGATCAGATCGCCGACGGTGTCGCTGCCCGTCGATTGGTAGGTCGTCGTATTGGTGCCGTCGCCGATCATGATCTTGTCGCCGGCGGCAATGCCGAGCGATGAAAGCGTGGTCGCGTCTGTCAGACTGCCTACCGTGCCGGTCCCGACGGCGACGGCGTCGGGATTAAGCGAGGCGCCGGTGCCGGTGATTTCCGCGCCGGCGATCGGATTGTTGGAAAAATCGCTTGGCACCATCATTCCCGAAGTCGGCGTACTGGGCAGGTTCGCCTGATAGGTGATCGCCGTGGTCGCCTGCGCCGGCATGAAATTGTTATCGAACTGCAGAACCTGCGGAACGCTGCCTTCCGGATTTCCGGTGGTCGCGTTGACCGGAATGCCCATGAGATAGTATCCGGCGCTATTGACCAGATTGCCGTTGTCATTCAGCTGAAAATCGCCGGCGCGCGTGAAGTCGGTGACGCCGGAGAAAGTCGGCTCGATTGTCGGTGAAGCCGGTCGGTTGCGCGACCACGAACCAGCCGTCACCGTTGATCGCCATGTCCGTCGACACTTGCGTGGAATTAATCGTGCCCTGGACGGTGTTGGTTGCGACCGAATTGGCGATCACGCCGTCGGTGGTCTGCTGGTTCAGCGCGGCCTGAGCGACCAGATCCTGAAAGCTGGTGTCGGTTTCCTTGTAGCCGGTGGTCTGCGAGTTCGCGATGTTGCCGGAAATGTTCTGCAGCGCGAAGGATTGTGCCTGTAGACCAGCCACTGCGGTGGTCAATGCATCGAAGATACCCATGACTGGTCTCCAACTCGATCTCAACGCGACAGCGGCGGACAGCCGCACTCGCAGCCGAAGACAGCAAGCCGCGTGCCACTGAAATGATCTAGTTATTTCAATGGTTTGAGTTCGCGGCGCAACTCTCTCCGGTACGGATATGCCGGCTTGGCGGCAAAATTTGCCGAGGCCGAGCCAGTTTGCGCCATGTCGGCCTCGTGGGCCGGCGCGACGACGTCTTGTAAGCGCCGAGTTCGCCATGGTCTAATTCCATCAAGCAACAAACGAACGGGACTTCATGCGCTTCGAAGGCACCAGCGCCTATGTCGCCACCGACGATCTCAAGGTCGCGGTCAATGCCGCGATCGCCTTGGAACGGCCGCTGCTGGTCAAGGGTGAGCCCGGCACCGGCAAGACCGTGCTGGCGATCGAGATCGCCAAAGCGCTCTCGGCGCCGCTGATCGAGTGGCACATCAAATCGACCACCAAGGCGTTGCAGGGGCTCTACGAATACGACGCGGTCACGCGGCTGCGCGACAGCCAGTTGGGCGATGCCCGCGTCAAGGACATCCGCAACTACATCAAGCGCGGCAAGCTATGGGATGCATTCGTCGCCGACGAGCGCCCGGTTCTGCTGATCGACGAGATCGACAAGGCCGATATCGAATTTCCGAACGATCTCCTGCAAGAACTCGATCGCATGGAGTTCTTCGTCTACGAGACCGGCGAAACCATCCATGCCCGCCGCCGTCCGATCGTCGTCATCACTTCGAACAACGAGAAGGAATTGCCGGACGCGTTTTTGCGCCGCTGCTTCTTCCACTACATCCGCTTTCCCGATCCCGACACCATGCGCGCGATCGTCGAAGTGCACTTTCCCGGCATCAAGCATCGCCTGGTCGCCGAAGCGCTGAAGCTGTTCTACGAGATCCGCGACGTGCCCGGCATGAAGAAAAAGCCGTCGACGTCGGAACTGCTCGACTGGCTGAAACTTCTGATGGTCGAGGACATTTCGGTGGAGACGCTGCGCGAGCGCGATCCGAAGCGGCTCATTCCGCCGCTGCACGGCGCGCTGATCAAGAACGAGCAGGACGTGCACCTGTTCGAGCGGCTGGCTTTTATGACGCGGCGCGAGGGGCGCTGATCTCTCACCACAGCGGGTGCATGTTGAAGGAATAAGTCGCGCCGAGGCCGTAGGTAAGCTGGTTCGGCGAACCGCGCTGCGTCACCAGCGGCGAATTGGCGGCCGAGTCGGTCAGCCGCTGGTATTCGACGAAGGCGTGCGCCGTCCATGTCTCATTAAACGCATACTGCACCTGCGCACCGGCGCCGTAGGAGTAGAGGCCCCCCGCCGGCATTGTAGGCGGTCAACTTTCGCCAAGCTCGGCTGTAGACCATTCGCAGCGGTCGCCTGCGCCGCAGTGATGCTGAAATAAGGCGATGTCGCCGCCGACGTTTGCAACGTCATTCGCGGTCCCGCCGAGAGCGTCCACTGACCGAGCGGCACGACCGCATCGAGGAACACGTCGCCGGTCACGCCGGTCTCGCCGCCGATGCCTTGGCGAACCTCGCCACGCAACCGCAGCCACGAGACCGGCCAGAAATTGGCGAACGCGCCAACTTGCGCGGCGTAGTCGACATCGGAGAGCCCATTGAGCTCGGCATAGTCCGAAGCTTTGCGCCGATTGATGAATTGCAGCGCCGGACCGAACTGAAACATGCCGGTGTTGATGAGGTTGAAACCGAAACTGTCGCGTGGACCGAAGAAGTCCGGCGGCGTGCCTGCTTGGCGAATGCTGAACAACGGCAGCGCCGACCAGCCGAGCTTTTTGTCGGCCGCGCCGGGAAATGCGGGGATAATCCGGCCCTCCGCCCCTATGGTAACGATCCAGTCCGGAACGGCGGGCACGTAGGCTGCCGGTGCGGTCGGCGGCGGCGGCGCCTGCGGCGGCAGATCGGCGGCCGCGGCGAGGCCCGGCGCGACAACGACTAACAATGCAAGCGCAGAGCGCCACCCAGCCGATACCATGGCCACCCACTCCCGTCCGGCTTTCCCGGTCCGTACCGATCATAGCGCAAACAGTGCGGCGGAGTGAAAGCGGGAAATGCCGCATGGTAAATTTGCGGCGAACCTGTTGCCGATTTGTTCGGGCAGCGCCGATTTAAGGCTTGGCGCCTTGATCCGCTTCGCCGCCGGCAATGGTTTTCACGCTCCCGCGACGGCGCTTGCGCTTCGGCCGGCTGGCAGCGGCGTTTTGTACCGGCAGCTCCGATCGCCCGACAGCTTCCGCGTCGCCGGGCGCGGGGATAATGGACTCCGCAGCCGTAACCGGCTCTTTGCGCGGGGCTAAATCCGGTGCCGGAGTTGCCGCCGTTTCCGGCACGTTCACGTCCCGAGCCGCCGGCTCCGGCGCCGGCGCAACCTGTCGCGCCGCCCGGTCCATCTCGGCTTCGCGCGCCTGGCGATGCGCAAGTTCGCGCGCCTTAGCACGGCGCTCCTCGAAACGATTGCGCAGCCGTTTGATCCAAACACGCGCCTGTGCGGCGGTTCGGCCGAACACGCCACCCGCCCATACCAATTCAAACGGCGTGAATTGCCGCCAGGTCTCGTCGCCTTCGACGATCGCGCGCGCAACGATGTTGCCGGCCATCGCGGTGGTGTTGAGGCCATGGCCGCCGAAGCCGCTCGCCAGCCAGACCCCCGGACCGAGCTCGCCGATCTGCGGCATGCGGTGTAGCGTGAGGCCCAATGTGCCGGCCCAAGCATAGTCGGCCGTGACGTCGCCAAGCTGCGGATAGGTCTTTTTGATGTCGGCGGTCAGTGCGCCGACATAGCGGCGCGGATCTCTCACCCACGCCGTCGCGCGCCCCGACAGCATCAAGCGATCGCCGCCGACAATGCGATAGTGATTATCGGCCAGGTCGCTGTCGCTGACGCCGCCGCGATAGCCGACAGCGCCGGCGAGACGGTCGCCGAGCGGCGCGGTGGTGATCACATAGGTCGTCATCGGCAACAGCGTGGCGGCAAGCCGGGGCATCAGCCGCCCAAGCTGCACATTGCCGCATAGCACGACATGGTTGGCGCGCAATCGCGCGCCCGGGGTGACGATGCGCTTGCGCACGCCGGTCGGATCGATCGACAGGGCCGGCGTATGCTCGAAGATGCGCGCGCCGTCGCGTTCGGCGGCGGCAGCCAGCGCCAGCGCATAATTCAGCGGATGGATGGTGATCGCCTGTAAATAGTTGATGGCATAGAAGTAGCGTTCGCTGCGCAGGACCGAACGCACCCGCTCGGTCGGCCAGCCCTCGATCTCGCAACCCAATTCCCCCAGCAGCCCGACATAGCTCAAGAATTCATCGCTGTTGTCTTTTTTGGAGACATAGAGCCAGCCGTTCTGCGGGTCTATGCCGGGCGCATTTTCGGCGCCGATCGTGGTTCGGACATAATCGACACCGGCTTGCGCCAGCGACCACAAGTTCTTGGCGCGGTCGAAGCCGACGCGGGCGATGAGCTTATCGGCGTCAGTGCCAAAACCCGGCAGCACAAAGCCGGTATTGCGTCCGGACGCGCTTTGGGCCACGCGGCCGGCCTCCAACAGCACCACGGACCAGCCGCTCCGCGCGATTTCCCGCGCCGTCGTCAGTCCGGCGAGACCGCCGCCGATCACGCAAACGTCGACGTCGAGATCGAGCGACAAAGGCGGCCGCAGCGGGGCGTCCACCATCGTTGCGGCGTACCAGCTGTCGCCATAGGCGGTGGAATCCAATTCGCTCATGACGGCGCTTGACTGAGCCATTCCCGCGGCATGCCGCTGCAATGTAGGCAGTTCGTCTGCGCAGCACTAGACACGTTAGGCCCGGAAAGCGACATTACTGCGATGCGCCGTTTGATGCTGCTCCGCCATGCCAAAACCGAGCGCGCCGCGCCCGGCGAGCGCGATCGCGACCGCAGGCTGATGAAACGCGGCCGCGCCGAAGCGCCGGTCATCGGCGCCTATATGGTGCACCACGACCTCATTCCCGATCTCGCTTTGGTCTCTCCCGCGAAACGGGCGCAGGAGACCTGGGCGCTGGCCGCGACGGCCTTTTCCAAAGCACCGCGGACGGTCAATGACGAGCGCATCTATAATGCCACTGCGGAGGCACTCATTGGCGTCATCGGCGAAGCGCGCAAGGCGCACACCCTCATCGTTGTCGGTCACAATCCCGGCCTCCACGATCTTGCGGTGCAATTGATCGCCTCCGGCGACGTGGAGGTGCGCGAACAGCTCAACGAGAAGCTGCCGACTTCGGGCCTCGTCGTCATCGATCTGCCGGTCGACGATTGGTCGCTTTTGCATCCGCATGCCGGCCGCCTGGAGCGCTTCGTAAGTCCACGGCTGATCGCCGCGGCCACCGAATAAGGCTTAAGGATTGGCTTGCATTCGGCCATTGCCGCGGCTGCCTTGCGTGGGTTATTCGAACGTTCAGCCGGACCCGATTCGACTGCGTCTGCGGCCGTCAGTCCGGCGAGCTGTGGTACGGTGATCATGCCGATACTGCCCGCGCGTATTTTCGCCGCCTTTGCTCGGGGTCAGCCGTCGGCCGCGATGCCCGTCGCACAACCGCGAACCAACGGGTCGCAGTCCGACGCCGGGACCGACGGCGAACCGCTTCCGGATCTTCCGCTCGCCTATCATCTCCTGTTGCCGGTCGTGATTTTTGCCGTCTCGGCTCTCACGATCGCTATTTCGCGGCATTCCAATCTTGTTTCCACGCTGTGGCCGGCAAACGCGATCATGTTGGCGATTTTGCTGTGCCACGTGCGCAGCTTCGCCAATTATGCCTCGATCATCGTCGGCGGTTCCGCGGCAACCGCGCTTGCAAGCTTTCTCGCCGGCAACAGCCCCGCACTTTGCGCGACGCTGATGGCGGCGAACGCCATCGAGGTCGTCAGCGCTTTGGCGTTACTGTCGGCATTTCAAATCGGCTCATCCAATCTGACGTCATTTAACGGCGTGCTCACTTTCATCTTCGTCGTCGGAGGCGTGGCGCCGATTGGAAGCACGCTGATCAGCGCCAGCGCCTATGGGCTGGCCCATAATGTCCCGTGGTCCGCGGTTTGGCGGAATTGGTATCCCGGTCATGCGCTGGGAATGGTCATTCTGGTGCCGTTCCTGGTCAGCATCATGTCCAAGGAATGGCGCGCGTTGCGAATAAAGGAGCGCATGTCGGAGGCCGCGGCCATCTTCGCGTTTTTTATCGCGGTCAGCATTTGCGCCGCCTATTTTCGTCCCGTCATTTTTATCATCGCGCCCGCCATCTTGCTCGCCACGGTGCGGTTCGGCGTCATTGGCGCCACGGCCGCGACATTCTTGGTCGCGGTCATCGCCAGCATTTTCGTGGTCATGGACATCGGACAAGCCGCTGTTTCTTTCCAGCCCGAATTGTCGCAGCGCATCTTCGCCCTGCAGGCGTTTCTTGCCATCACCTCGTTCTGGTCGCTGCCGACCGCGGCATTGCTGACGGAACGGGATCGTCTATTGGCCGACTTGTCGCGCGCCAACTCGCAATTGGCGGCGGACAGCGAAAGAAAATCGCACCTGGTGATCGGGCTGCGCCGCCATCTGTCGATGGCGGAGGAAAATGAGCGCCTGCGCCTGTCGCACGAGTTGCACGATCAAGCCGGGCAAAGCCTGATCGCCGCCATTCTCGAACTCAACGAGATCGATGCCTTGACCTCCGGCGCAGCGCGCGAACGGCTGCATCTCGTGCGCAAAAGAATGGAAGAGATGGGCAAGACGCTGCACCGGATCGCCTGGGAATTGCGGCCGCCATCGATCGACGAGCTCGGCTTGCGCAAGGCGCTCGCGAGCTACATCGCCGAATGGAGCGAGCAATGCGGCACCGAGGTCGATTTTCATTGCGACGATCCGAACCTCGATGAGGTGCCGGACGAAATCGCCACCGCGGTGTATCGCGTCGTGCAGGAAGGACTCACCAATATCGTCAAACACGCCGGCCGGCCGGCCGACGTCAGCGTCGTCATACGGCGGCCAGATGCGACGCTGCAAGTGATCGTCGAGGACAACGGCTGCGGCTTCGACCTCGCCGCGCAAAGTGCGAAGGTCGGCAATCGCCGCGGCCTCGGGCTCGACGGCATGCGCGAGCGGCTGTCGCTCGTCGGCGGCACGCTCGATGTGGAATCTGCGGTCGGCGCCGGCACCACGATTTTCGCCCGCATCGCGCTCGACGGCCAGAGGTCGGCGATATGAATAAGACGCGTATCGTGCTGGCCGACGACCACCCCATAGTTCTCGACGGGCTGCGCAATCTCATCCGGGCCGAAGACGACTTCGAACTGGTCGGCGAAGCGGCGAGCGGACTGGCCGCACTGAAAGTCATCCGCGAGAAGCGGCCGGACGTTGCCGTGCTCGACATTTCGATGCCGGAGCTCAACGGCATCGTGCTCAGCCGGCGCCTTGCCGGAGAAATGCCGGAATTGAACGTGCTGATGCTGACGCTCCATGAAGACCGCGCCTACCTCAATCAGGCGCTTGAGGCCGGAGTGCGCGGCTATGTCTTAAAGCGATCGGCGGTGGAAAATCTCGTGTACGCCATTCGCGCCGTCATCGTCGGCGGGATATATGTCGATCCGGCGATTTCGCGGCGACTCGTCGACGGCAAACGCGGTCACGGCAAACCGTCGCCGCATCACAACGCGGCGCCGGCACTGACCGAACGCGAGACCGCCGTTCTGAAAATGGCGGGTTTGGGCTTGACCAACAAGGAAATCGCCTCGCGTCTCGACGTCGGCGTGAAGTCCGTCGAGACCTACAAAGCCCGCGGCCTCGAGAAGCTCGGGTTGAAGACCCGCGCGGATTTGGTCCGTTATGCCTCAACGCAAGGCTGGCTCGATCTATAGCCGGACGCAGCCGCCCGATTTCCGTGACGGAACCGCGCCCACCCTCGGCATCGCCGTTACGGTGAACGATCGGTTAAGACGTCAGGCAATTTCTGACAGCAATTTCGCGTATTCTCAATCTGCCGGAACCGCAATTGCTGTATGAACTCGCTGGTGCGGCGCATCGGCGGGGTCGGGTTCGCGATCCTGCACGACGGTGCTCGTTACGGGTGGGGAACAGTCAATGTCGAAACCGGCGGTGGCGATCGAGGATCACGGCCCGCCATTATCGCGAGCCGCCGACAATGATGTTTTGCGTTTTCTTTCCCGCACATTGCAGTCGCATGTCCTCGATGCCAAACCGCAAGACGTTCTGGCAAAGCTGCAAAATCTCCTGGCCGCTCTGGAACAGCAGGAAAGCACTTTATCGCACTGGCCGGATTCACCCAGCAAAAGCCGCATCTGCGCCGCGCTGGCAAGCGCCCGGAACGCGGTATCCCAAATCGTCAACGATCTCAGCGCCGCGGCGCGAAACCAGCCGGACACCGGCGCTGCCAATGTCCCGTGATACAGCTACGAGCCGCCGGTACTAGATCATGTCCTTATCCGTCAATCGCTCGTCATTTCCGTTGGATTTTTCGCGGACGAGTTTTCTGGTCGTGGACGACCAGCCATTTTCCCGGCGGCTGACCCACTCGATGCTGCTCGGATTTGGCAGCCGCGAGGTTTACGAGTCGGCAAACGGCGTCGAAGCTTTTGAACTCGCGCGTAGCGAAATGCCGAGCATCATCATCACCGATCTCGTCATGCCCATTTTCGACGGACTTCGATTCATCAGGATGGCGAAGGAAGAGCAGTCGCCCACCCATGAGACGCCGATCATCGTGCTGTCGGGATATCTGACCAAAGCCGCGGCGCTGACGATAAAAAGCTCGGGCGCGGACGAGTTACTGGTCAAGCCGGTCTCGCCGAAATCGCTCTATGACCATATCGTGCGCATCGTGCTGCGTGACGATTCTGCAAGCCAGCAGCTCACGCTTCTGCAGAACCGCAGACGCCGCGCCGAGCCGCAGCGCAAGAAACAGGGCGACATCGCCCTCGTGTAGCCTTGGGGACCGTGCTCCCGGCCGCCCCCTACTCCGCCAGCGCCGCCAAGATCCGCGCCCAGCTGCGGATGCCTTTGTGGAAGCATTTGAGATCGTATTTTTCGTTCGGCGAATGCACGCGGTCGTCGTCGAGCGCAAAGCCGACCATCAGCGTATCCATGCCGAGCACGGTCTTGAAATCGCCGACGATCGGGATCGAGCCGCCGCCGCCTACGGTCACCGCCTTCTTGCCCCATTCCTCGCCGAGCGCGGCGCGCGCTTTGCCGAGCGCCGGGACTGTCGAACGCCACCTCGAATGCCGGCGCGCTGGTGAAATTGCCGAACTCGACCGTGCAATCGGCCGGCATGCGCGCGCGCACAAAATCGCGGAACCGGCTGCGTATTTTTTCCGGGTCCTGCGCGCCGACCAGGCGGAACGAGACCTTGGCCATCGCTTTTCCGGGAATGACGGTCTTGGCCCCCTCGCCGGTATAGCCGCCGATGATGCCGTTGACCTCGGCGGTCGGCCGCGTCGAAATCTGCTCGATCAGCATGCGGCCTTTCTCGCCAGCCGGAATTTTCAGGCCGACCGGTCGCAGGAATTTCTCCGGCGTGAGGCCCAGACCCGCGAGATCGGCCTTGATGTCGTCCGGCAGTTCATGGACGCCGTCGTAGAAGCCAGGAATGGCGACCGAACCGTCCGGCCTGTGCAGCGCCGAAAGGATATCGGCAAGAACATGAATGGGATTGCGCGCGGCGCCGCCGAACAGGCCGGAATGAAGATCGCGGTCGGCGCAGGTCAGTCTCACCTCTTCATAGACCAGCCCGCGCAGCGACGTCGTGATGGAAGGCGTCTCGCCGTCCCACATGCCGGTGTCGCAAACCAGCGCGAGATCGCGTTTGAGCTCGGCGGCATTGTCGCGCACGAAATCGAACAGATTTTTTGAGCCGCATTCCTCTTCGCCTTCGATCATCATCGTGATGTCGAGCGGCAGCTCGCCGGTGACCGCCTTAAAAGCGCGGCAGGCTTCGATGAATGTCATCGCCTGGCCTTTATCGTCGCAGGCGCCGCGGGCGACGATGATCTTGCGGCCATCGTCGAGCGTCTCGATGCGCGGCTCGAACGGCGGGGTTTGCCAAAGATCGAGCGGATCGACCGGCTGCACGTCATAATGGCCGTAGAACAGGACGCGCGGCGCGCCGCTGGGAACGGCGGCGGCTTTGCCGTTGCCGCTTTTGCCAATCACGACCGGATGGCCCGCCGTCGGGCGCACGCTGGTCTCGAAACCGAGGCTGTGCAGGTCGGCCGCGACATGCGCGGCGGCCTTTGGCATTGCGGTGCATAGGCCGGATCGGTCGACACCGACTGAATGCGCAAAAGCGTGAACAGCCGATCGAGGCTTGATTGCAGATCGCGGTCGACGCGGTCGAGAACCTTCGGCAGGGCTTCCGATGCCGTCATGGCGTCACCTCGTTCATTGCGCGTCGCCGCGCCCGGCGGATCGCGACTTTTGTTTTATAATCGGCATGCTTCATCAATGCCATGGCCGCATCGCCGAAAGCGTTGCATGTTTGCAACGCTCTGGCACGCTTCGCAGCCGCACGCGTGGCAAATCGGCCGCCTCTGCTTGTCACACCCCCGGCAAGCGTACAATATGGCGAAAACCTGCCGAAAGTGCGGGGATGGCGTGGGGCAATGGACGAACTGATCAGACGGCTTGTCGCCGATATCGGGATTGATCGGGCTGCCGCCGAAAAGGCGGTCGGCATCATTCTCGACTTCCTCGTCAAGGAAGGACCGGCCGACAAAGTGCAGCCGCTTTTGGCCAAGCTCCCTGGAGCCGAAGCCTTGATCCAGAAGGCCGCGAGTGAAGGCGGCGGCGGTTGCTGGCGCATGGGTGGGGTGATGGGCGCGGGTATGCGTATGATGTCGGCGGGGCTGAGCATGGGTCAAGTGCAGAGCGTCACCCGGGCCGTCATCGCCTATACGCGCGAGAAGGCGGGCGAGGATGCCGTCGGCGAAATTGTCGCCGCAATTCCCGGTTTGGCGCAGTTTGTTTGAGTACGAATGGTGTTGCGGCGGCGATATTGTGTTGAGAGGGACATCGATGGCTTATCCCATTACCGAAATTCAGGGGATCGGGACGGACGTTGCCGCGATCCTCAAGTCGGATGGGATTCGCACCACCGTCGGCCTTTTGCGCTCGGCCAAAACACCGAAACAGCGGCTGAAGCTCGCGCAAAAGATCGGCGCTGACGAGAAACACGTTCTCGACTGGGTGACGGCCGCCGATCGCATGCGCATCAAGGGCGTCGGCTGGGAATATTCCGAACTGTTGCGCGTCGCCGGCGTGCGCACTGTCAATGAACTTCGCTTCCGCAATCCGCAGCGGCTTGCGCTGGCCATGAAGGAAGCCAACAGCAAACGCAAACTGGTGCGCGTTTTGCCGTCGGTGAACACGGTGATGCGCTGGATCGAGGACGCCAAGGGGCTGCAGCCCGTCATCCGCTATTAGAGTCGGTAGTTGCCGCGCGCCAGCCGCCCAAGGCCATTGGCCGCCGGGCTCGAACAAGTGCGACGGCTAAACTCGGCCTCAGTGACCGCGCAAAGCGACGGCTAATAGCGCTCGGCAAAATAGTGCTTGGCAATACCGCTTGGGATGACCCGGATGATGGCCAAAACAGCGGCCGCAAGCGAGCGCCCGCCCCGCCGGTTCCGCGCCCGGAAAATGTACTGACGCAGCTTCTGGCCAAAGCCCGGCCGCTGCCGCGCCCGTTGATTATGGGCGTTCTCAACGTGACGCCGGATTCGTTTTCGGACGGCGGCCGTTTTCTGCAGCCGCCGGCGGCTATCGAGCAGGCCCGGCGGCTCGCCGCCGAGGGCGCCGATATTATCGATATCGGCGCGGAATCGACCCGTCCCTATGGCGGCATGCGCCCGGTGTCGCTCGACGAGGAGCGCGAGCGGCTTGCACCGATCCTGCCGGCGGTCGCCGCGCTCGGCATTCCGGTCTCGATCGATACCAGCAAAGCCGGCATCGCGGCCTGGGCGCTGGAAGCCGGCGCGACCATCGTCAATGACGTTTGGGGCCTGCAGCGCGACGCCGACATGGCTCGCGTCGTCGCCGAGCATGGCGTCGCCCGTCGTCATCATGCACAATCGCGAAACCGCCGATCCGAGCAATCGACATTATCGCCGACGTCGACGAGTTCTTTTCGCGTTCGCTCGAAATCGCCTGGACGGCGGGAATTCCGCGCGACCGGATCGTGCTCGATCCCGGCATCGGCTTCGGCAAGACGCCGGAGCAAAGCATGGCCTGCATCGCCAAGCTGGAAGAATTGCGCGGCTTCGGGCTGCCGCTCCTGGTCGGCGCGTCGCGCAAGCGCTTCATCAATTCGATCATGCCGTCCGAGCCGACGGAACGGCTTGGCGGATCGCTGGCCGCGCATATGCTGGCGGCGGAAAACGGCGCCGCCATCATCCGCGCGCACGACGTCGGCGCCGACAGTGCAGGCGCTCGCCGTCGCCGCCGCGATCAGGCACGCGCGATGAGCGACGCGATCTTCGTCAGCGGACTGGCGCTGCACGCCTATCACGGCGTGATGCAGCACGAGGCCAAGGTCGGGCAGACGTTCCGGCTCGATCTGGTCCTCGATATCGATCTTGCCGCGGCCTCGCGCAGCGACAAGCTCAAGGACACGGTGTCCTACGACATGGTGGTGAAAACGGCGAGCGAGGCGTTTTGCGCGCGCCGCTACCGGCTGGTCGAAGCGGCTGCCGGCGCGGTCGCCGAAGCCGTGCTCGAGCGCTGCCCGCAGGTCCGCGCGGTTCGCGTCACCGTGCACAAGCCGCACGCGCCGATCGCCGCAACCTTCGACGACGTCGGCGTCACCATCGAGCGCGCGCCGCAGCGGCGCAGACCTGGTTGAAGACATGGCTGAGCGTTCGACTGCGGACCTGGCGGAAGCCTTGATCGCGCTCGGCGGCAATGTCGGCGACGTGCGGCAGACATTCGATCGGGCGGTCGCCATGCTGTGCGACGGGCGCCGCGGTGCGGCTTTTGGCGCGCTCGTCGGATTACCGCACGCCGCCATGGGGCGTCACCGATCAGCCGCCCTTCATCAACGCCGTCATTGCCGTCGCGACTTCGCTGCCGCCCCATGATCTGCTGGCGCGCGCACTCACGATCGAACGCGCGCTCGGGCCGCGACCGCGGCGCGCGAGCGCCGCTGGGGGCCGCGCACGCTCGACATCGACATCCTTGCTTACGACGATCTCGTCCTTAAGGACCCGACCTGACGCTGCCGCATCCGCGCCTGTTCGAGCGCGCCTTCGTTCTGGTGCCGCTTGCCGAAATTGCACCGGAGCGCATGATTGCCGGCATCCGCGTGCGCGATGCGCTTGACGCGTGTCGGACGCAAGCGGCATCGAGAAACTGCCGCCGTTATAGACGACTTGCGCACGGCACGGCAATTGCACGGCAAGGACCATTGGCCCTGCCCGGCCAAGCATGGCATTTTGCTCTCTATGACAGCTGCCGAGACCCTGTCGCTTGCCGCCGATTTCCCGGCCGCGACCCATGAGGATTGGCGCAGGCTGGTCGATGCCGTGCTCAAGGGCGCGCCATTTCGACGGCTCGAAAGCCGAACCTACGACGGCCTGACCATTGAGCCGCTCTATGACCGCGCCGCCGGCCGCGCGCGCCGTCGCCGGCCGCGCCCCGGGCGCCGCTTGGACACTGATGCAGCGCGTCGATCATCCCGACCCGGCAGCGGCCAATGCTCAGGCGCTCGACGAATCTGGAAAACGGCGCGACCGGGTTGGTGCTGGTTTTCGCCGGCTCGGTAAGCGCCAACGGTTTCGGCCTCGATGCGTCGCCGTGACGCTGGCGCGCGTGCTCGACGGCATCGATCTCGACGCCGGCGTCGCCATCGACCTCAATCTGTCCCGGCAGACGCGACGCGTCGCTGCGCGACTTGGCGGCGTTCGTCAAAGGCCGCGGCATCGCCCCGGCTTCGGTCGATTTGCGCACCAGCATCAATCCGATCGGGGGTTTTGCCGCATCCGGCAGCAGCCCGCGATCCTGGAACGAGCTGGCGCCAGATTTCGCCGCCGTGATCGGCAGAGCTTGCCGGCGCCGGATTTCGTGGGCCGTTTGCGGTCGCCGACGGGCGCGTCATCCACAATGCCGGGGGCTCGGAGGCGCAGGAACTCGCCTTCGCGCTTGCCAGCGCGGTGGCCTATCTGCGCGCGCTCGAAGCGGGAGGCAAGGACGGTGGCATGGCGCTCGATGCGGCGCGCGACGCGATCTATTTCCGGCTGTCGGCCGATGCCGACCAGTTTCTGACCATGGCGAAATTCCGCGCGGCGCGAAAATTGTGGGCGCGCATCGAGGCGGCCTGCGGGCTTACGCCGAAGCCTGTCCTGCTCACGGCCGAGACCGCGTGGCGGATGATGACCCGGCGCGATCCATACGTGAACATGTTGCGCACCACGATTGCGGTCGGCTGCCGCGGGTTTCGGCGGCGCCGACGCGATCACGGTGCTGCCGCATACCGCGCCGCTCGGCCTGCCCGACGCTTTCGCCCGCCGCGTCGCGCGCAATACCCAGCTTGTGCTTCTGGAAGAATCGAACTTGGCGCGCGTCGCCGATCCGGCCGCCGGCTCCGGCGCGGTCGAGGCGCTGACGAGCGAGCTCTGCGCCGCCGCCTGGTCGGTCTTCCAGGAGATCGAAAAGGTCGGCGGCGCGTGGGCGGCGCTGGAAACCGGATTGATCCAGCACAAGGTCGCTGCGGTGCGCGCCGAGCGCCAGAAAGCCGTCGCCCGCGGCAAGGACATTTTGACCGGCACCAATGCCTTTCCCGACATCCACGAAACCGCAGCCACGGTGCTCAAGGTCGCGCCGCGCCCGCTGCCGGACGACGAGCCCGCTACCGTAACGGTGACGCCGCTGCCCCGCATCCGGCTTGCCGAGCCCTTCGAGGAGCTGCGCGAGCGGTCCGACGAAATTCTCGCCCAGACCGGCGCGCGGCCGAAGATTTTCCTGGCGACGCTCGGCGCTCCGGCCGAATTCAATGCGCGTGTGACCTTTGCCAAGAACTTTTTCGAGATCGGTGGCATCGAGGCGGTCTCCAGCCCAGGTCCGGATTTCGCTTCGGTCTACAAAACTGCCGACACCGCACTGGCCTGTCTTTGCTCGTCCGACAAAGTCTATGAAAAAGACGCGCCCGCGGCCATCGCGGCACTAAAATCGGCCGGTGCCAAACACATTTTTCTCGCCGGCCGTCCCGGCGAGCGGGAAGCCGCCTGGCACGCGGCCGGCGTGCAATCCTTCATTTACGAGGGCTGCGATGCACTGGCGACACTGACCGCCGCTTACGATATTCTGGCGCAGCACGGGTGAACGCAAGAACGGACAATGGGCAGCATTCCGGATTTTTCGCAGGTGGGCTATGCCGACACGCTTGGCGCGGCGCCGGCGCCGGCCGCGCCTTTGCAGGTTGAGCCTTGGCAGACGCCCGAGGGCATCGCCGTCAAAAATGCCTATGACGCCGCCGCTCTCGACGGCCTCGACGGCCTCGATTCCTATCCTGGCATCGCGCCGTTCCTGCGCGGCCCCTACCCGACCATGTACGTCACCCAGCCGTGGACCATCCGGCAATATGCCGGCTTCTCGACGGCCGAGGATTCCAATGCGTTCTATCGGCGCAATCTCGCCGCCGGGCAAAAAGGCCTGTCGATCGCTTTCGACCTCGCCACCCATCGCGGCTACGACAGCGATCATCCGCGCGTCTCCGGCGACGTCGGCATGGCGGGCGTCGCGATCGAATTCGATCTACGACATGCGCACGCTGTTTTCCGGCATTCCGCTCGATCAGATGTCGGTATCGATGACCATGAACGGCGCCGTGCTCCCGGTGCTGGCGCTCTATATCGTCGCCGCCGAAGAGCAAGGCGTGCCGCCGGAAAAACTCGCCGGCACCATCCAGAACGACATCCTCAAAGAATTCATGGTGCGCAACACCTACATCTATCCGCCAAAACCGTCGCTGCGCATCATCTCCGATATTTTTTCCTACACCTCGGCGCATATGCCGAAGTTCAATTCGATCTCGATCTCCGGCTATCACATGCAGGAGGCCGGAGCGACCGCGGATCTCGAACTCGCTTATACGCTCGCCGACGGCGTCGAATATGTCCGCGCCGGGATCGCCGCCAATCTCGCGGTCGACCGTTTCGCGCCGCGGCTGTCGTTCTTCTTCGGCATCGGCATGAATTTTTTCATGGAAGTGGCGAAGCTGCGCGCCGCGCGGGTGTTGTGGGCGAAGCTGATGCAGCAGTTCGATCCGAAGGACGAGCGCTCGGCCTCGCTGCGCACCCATTGCCAGACTTCCGGCTGGTCGCTTTCCGCGCAGGACGTCTTCAACAACGTGGCGCGCACCGCGATCGAGGCCATGGCGGCGACGCAAGGCGGCACCCAATCGCTGCACACCAACGCGCTCGACGAGGCGCTCGCCTTGCCGACCGATTTTTCCGCCCGCATCGCCCGCAATACCCAGATCGTGCTGGCGAAGGAGAGCGGCACCACGCGCGTCATCGATCCCTGGGGCGGTTCGTTCTATGTCGAGCGGCTCACCCACGATCTCGCCGCCAAGGCTTTCGGCCACATCGCCGAGGTCGAGGAGATCGGCGGCATGACGCGCGCTATCGAAGCCGGGCTGCCGAAGCTGCGCATCGAAGAGGCCGCCGCGCGCACGCAGGCGCGCATCGATTCCGGCGTGCAGGCGGTGATCGGCGTCAACAAATACCGGCCGCGCGACGAGGCGCCGATCGACGTGCTCAAGATCGACAATGCGGCGGTGCGGCAATTGCAGATCGACAAGCTCACGCGATTAAAGCGCGAGCGCGATCCGAAAGTGTTGACCGAGGCGCTGGAGACGCTGACGCGCAATGCCGCCGGCGGCAACGGCAATTTGCTGGCGCTCGCCATCGACGCGGCCCGCGCCAAAGCGACGGTCGGCGAGATTTCATTGGCGCTGGAGAAAGTTTTCGGCCGCCACCAGGCGGAGATCAAGGCGATCTCCGGCGTCTATAGGCGGGAGGTCGGCATGACGGACGCCGTCGCGCGGGTGCAAAAGCTCGTCGCCGAATTCGAGGACGATGAAGGCCGCCGCCCGCGCATCCTGGTCGCCAAGATCGGCCAGGACGGCCACGACCGCGGCCAGAAGGTGATCGCGTCGGCCTTTGCCGATCTCGGCTTCGACGTCGATATCGGCGCTTTGTTCGCAACTCCCGCGGAAGCCGCGCGCCAGGCGGTGGAAAACGACGTGCATATCCTCGGCGTATCCTCGCTCGCCGCCGCGCATCTGACGCTGGTGCCGGAACTCAAGGCGGAACTTGCCAAACAAGGCCGCGGCGATATCATGATCGTGGTCGGCGGCGTGGTGCCGCCGCAGGATTATGCCGCGCTCAAATCGGCCGGCGCCGAGGCGATCTTCCCGCCCGGCACGGTGATCGCCGAAGCCGCCGAGGACGCTGCTCGCGACGCTCAATCGCCGGCTCGGCCATTCCAAGGCCGCGGCGGAGTGAACGGCGCATTACGCGAGCTGCTGAATCAATTCGCCTGCGCTTCGTGCGCGGCCGGCACTTGTGGCACCGTCGCAACCGGCGCCGCGGCGGGCGTACGCCGCGGCGGCAGTCGGCGGCATGCGCGATCCGCGCGGCAGCGAACTCATGAAGGCGCGAAAGGCCGGATTGGCGGCAAGCGCGTCGCGGCCGGCGGCGATCAGCATATTGACCTGGTCCGGCGGCAGTTTGAACCGCGTCTCGACGGCATTGAGCGCGGCCGCACGTTCCTGACCCAGATCGTCGAAGGAAATGCGGCTGATGAAGAACTGCACGTCGCGGCAATTCCAGCCGGCCGGCGCGCCGAGCCGGCTGGCGATCGGCTTCGGATAGTCCGCAACGCCAGCGGATCAGCTGGTCGCGCCAGTCTTTCATGGTGGCGTCGAATGCCGAATAGCTGCCGATCGCGCCGGAACCGGTCGCGGTATCCGACGTCGCCATGATGAGATCGACGCCGGACGGACCGGGGATGGTTTGCGCCCACTTGCCCGCCGGCGCCCGGCCGGAATCGACCACCAGGAACAGAAAGCGCCGCAGCTTGACCGCTTCCTGCGGCGCCAGCGGACCGTCGGGCGTGTTCGAGGCCAGCCGCGCAATGGTGAAACCGGCGAGCCCGTAATTGTCGACCAGGCCGCCGTCGAGCAGTTTGACGTATTTGATCTCGCCGGAGCGGTAGCGCTCGAGCGCATCGGCATAGGATTTGATCAGCGGCGGCGCATCCGGATTGTCGTGCACCCGCTGCACCCAGCTCGGCAGCCCGACCGGGCAGCCGCCCGGATAGTTCTGAATGACGATCGGCGCGAACACCACCGGCACCGCCGCGGAAGCCGCCACCGCCAGCGAGACCGGATAGCTTGCCAGATCGCTGCACAGCGCGCTGAACGTCACCGGCGCGAAGATGAAGGCGGTGCGGTTATAGATGTCGGAGGCGTTGATCCAGACCCGCGGCCGCGGCCGGCTGAGCAGATCCTTGAACGTCGCGTGATTGTACAGATGCGCGTCGAGCCAGACCGGGAACGCGGTGGCGTCGTTGACGCCGCCTTGCAGGCCGCGCGCGATATTGCCGAGGCTGAGATTGGTTTGCAGCCCCTCCTCGGCATTGACGTCGAGGAAACGCTGCTTGAAGTCGGCCAGCGCCGCGCGGCCGCGCAGCCCGTAATAGGCGGCGAGCACCGAGCCGCCGGAGACGCCGGAGAGAAAGTCGAGGCGGTCGAGGAGCGATACCGGCCCGGAGCGCGTCGGCACCCGCGTCTCGTCGAAGCCGGTGAGAACGCCATAGGAGAACGCCGCCGCCCGCATGCCGCCGCCGGAGAACGACAGCGCCACGACCATGTCGTCGTAATTGTCGGGAACGCTCGGCGTCAGTGCGGCTTCGACCTGGGCCGGATTGGCGGTGAGCGGCTGATTGATCGGATCGTTGTGGATGGTTCGGGTACAGCCGGCCACCAGGGCGGCACACGCAATGACGCGCCCCACGCGGATCGCACGCTGGAACAAAGCCCCACACATTACCAAAAGGTTATTGGCGGCCCCTTCTGCCCCGTCAAGCAAGCTACAGCGGAAGCGAAAAGTAAGACTTCTTTAAGGTTAATTAAAAACGCGGTCTGGCCGCGAGCGCGGCGGCGCGATGACGGCAGGCTGCGCGACCGGGCCCGAATGCGAATTTGGTGGAGCGGCGACGACCGCAAAACACGAGCGGCGCTGAGTCTCGTCAGCGATTCCAAGAGCTTACGAGCGGCGGCGACCGAACCGGAAGGCGCGGAAAGCCCTATTTTTGCGGGCTATCTCACTCGGAATCGGCAGAAAACCCCCGTCATTGCGTGACAGGGGCGTGACGGATGTGGCCATAAGCGGATTATCCCTACCGGCGTCTTCGACGCCCCGACATCGAGCCCGCGAAGGCATCGGACCGGCACGCCAGAGTTGGGTTGCGAACACCAAAATCCGGCTCGCCGCAAGCGTCCTCTTTCAGATTCCGCCACGAATCTCCGATACTTGCGCATCCCCTCCCCAATTCTTCCCCGTAATCCCCACATTTAGTGGTTGATTCAGGAATTTCATACTAAAGCTTGACGTACGCGCCCGGCTTGGCCTAGCTTTCATAAAGTTCGGCGCGCGGGTAACGAAGTCCGCCGGGCTCTCCAAAAAGGGTTTGCGGGAGTGCTCCGTGCCGCCGTGGCGCGAGCGTGGATTTTTGCGCCCGAACGGAGAGCCCCGAGGAGTTCGAGGGGTGCGTGCCAAAACAAGGCCCGGCCGCGAAAGCCGGACGGGTTGGGTGGCAGACAGAAACAGGGGTGAGGTCGACGCCGCGGAATGCTTCCGCTGCGTCGCGGGGAAATCGTCGGTGGCTTATATTGAGCGTGTAGGCCGCCGATACCGAAACACCAGGATTTAAGGGGCAGAAAATGCGGATCGAGCGGCGCTACACCAAAGAGGGACAATCGCCCTACGCGGACATCGTGTTCCGTCTGACGACGAGCGAAATCCGCAATCCGGACGGTTCGGTCGTGTTCCACGCCGAGGACGTCGAAGTGCCGGAGCAATGGTCGCAAGTCGCCTCCGACGTGCTGGCGCAAAAATATTTCCGCAAAGCCGGCGTGCCCTCGCGCCTGAAAAAGGTCGAGGAGGAGACGGTCCCGTCGTGGCTGTGGCGCAGCGTCGCCGACGAAACGGCGCTCAAAGAGCTTCCCGAGGCCGAACGCTTTACCGGCGAAGTCTCCAGCAAGCAGGTGTTCGACCGGCTCGCCGGCACCTGGACCTATTGGGGCTGGAAGGGCGGCTATTTCACCACCGAGGCCGACGCGCAGGCGTTCTTCGACGAGCACCGCTACATGCTGGCGATGCAGATGGTGGCGCCGAACTCGCCGCAATGGTTCAACACCGGCCTGCACTGGGCCTACGGCATCGACGGCCCGAGCCAGGGCCATTTCTACGTCGACTACAAGACCGGCAAGCTCGTGCCGTCGGCGACCGCCTACGAGCATCCGCAGCCGCATGCCTGCTTCATCCAGGCGATCGCCGACGACCTCGTCAACGAGGGCGGCATCATGGATCTGTGGGTGCGCGAGGCGCGCCTGTTCAAATACGGCTCCGGCACCGGCTCGAACTTCTCCAAACTGCGCGGCGAGGGCGAGAAGCTATCCGGCGGCGGCAAGTCGTCCGGCCTGATGAGCTTTTTGAAGATCGGCGACCGCGCCGCGGGCGCCATCAAGTCGGGCGGCACCACGCGCCGCGCCGCCAAGATGGTGATCCTCGACGTCGATCATCCCGATATCGAGCAGTTCATCGACTGGAAGGTGATCGAGGAGCAGAAGGTCGCCAATCTCGTCACCGGCTCCAAGATCAACCAGAAGCACCTGCGCTCGATCTTCAAGGCCTGCGTGAATTGCGAGGGCTCGGGCGACGATTGCTTCACGCCGGAGAAGAATCCGGTGCTGCGCCGCGAGATCAAGGCGGCGCGACGGAACCACGTGCCGGACAATTACATCCGCCGCGTCATCCAGTTCGCCAAGCAGGGCTATAAGGACATCGAATTCCCGGTCTACGACACCGATTGGGATTCGGAAGCCTATCTCACGGTCTCCGGCCAGAATTCCAACAACACCGTGCGCGTCACCGACGAGTTCCTCAAAGCCGTCGACGCCGATCGCGACTGGGATCTGTTCTGGCGCACCAAGAAGGGCAAGATCGCCAAGACCGTGAAGGCGCGCGATCTGTGGGAGAAGATCGGCTACGCCGCCTGGGCCAGCGCCGATCCGGGCCTGCAATTCCACACCACGATCAACGACTGGCACACTTGCGCCGCGTCCGGGCCGATCATCGCCTCTAATCCGTGCTCGGAATACATGTTCCTCGACGATACCGCGTGCAATCTCGCGTCGCTGAATCTCCTCGCCTTCCACACCCCGGCGCTGCCCGCCGAGGCCAAAGGCGAAACGCTCAAGAGCGAGCTTTACGACGTCGAAGGCTACGAGCACGCGGTGCGGCTGTGGACCGTCGTTCTCGAAATCTCGGTGCTGATGGCGCAATTCCCGTCGAAGGAAATCGCGCAGCGCAGTTACGATTTCCGCACGCTCGGTCTCGGTTACGCCAATGTCGGCGGACTTTTGATGTCGTCGGGCATTCCCTATGATTCCGAGGCCGGCCGCGCCATCTGCGGCGCGCTGACCGCGATCATGACCGGCGTGTCCTACGCTACCTCGGCCGAAATGGCGTCCGAGCTCGGCGCCTTTCCAAGCTTTGCCGAGAACCGCGAACCGATGCTGCGGGTGATGCGCAACCATCGCCGCGCCGCTTACGGCGACCGCACCGGCTATGAGACGATGGCAACGCCGCCGGTGCCGCTCGACGCCAAGGCCTGCCCGGACCGCAAGCTCATCGAGCACGCCAAGCGCGCCTGGGACCGCGCCATCGAACTCGGCGAGACGCATGGCTACCGCAATGCGCAGGCGACCGTGGTGGCGCCGACCGGCACCATCGGCCTCGTTATGGACTGCGACACCACCGGCATCGAGCCCGATTTCGCGCTGGTGAAGTTCAAGAAGCTCGCCGGCGGCGGCTATTTCAAGATCATCAACCGCGCCGTGCCGGAAGCGTTGCGCGTCCTCGGCTACAAGGAAGGCGAGATCGCCGAGATCATCGTTTATGCCGTTGGCCACGGTTCGCTCGGCCAGGCGCCGGCGATCAACCACACCACGCTCAAGGCCAAAGGCTTCACTCAGGAAGCGATCGAGAAAGTGGAAAAGGCGCTGCCGACCGCTTTCGACATCAAATTCGCCTTCAACAAATGGACGCTCGGCGTCGACCTCCTGCGCGACCAGCTCGGCGTCGACCCCGCCGATCTTGCCGCGCCGAGCTTCGACCTCCTCTCGCATCTCGGCTTTTCCAAGCGCGAAATCGAGGCGGCCAATATCCACGTCTGCGGCGCCATGACGGTCGAAGGCGCGCCGCACTTGAAGGCCGAGCATTACGCCGTGTTCGACTGCGCCAATCCGTGCGGCCGCACCGGCAAGCGCTTTCTCTCGGTCGACAGCCACATCCGCATGCTGGCGGCGGCGCAGCCGTTTATCTCCGGCGCCATCAGTAAGACCATCAACATGCCGAACGAGGCGACCGTTCAGGACTGCAAGGACGCCTATGTCCTGTCCTGGAAGCTCGGGCTCAAAGCCAACGCGCTCTATCGCGACGGCTCGAAACTCTCGCAGCCGCTGCAAAGCCAGCTCATCGCCGACGAGGACGAGGACGAAGACGTTATCGAAGCGTTCCTCGACAAGCCGGCGGCGGCGCGCGCCGCGGGACTTGCCGAAAAGATCGTGGAGAAAGTCGTCGAGCGCATCGTGGTGATGCGCGAGCGCGAGCGCATGCCCGACCGTCGCAAGGGCTACACGCAAAAAGCCGTGGTCGGCGGGCATAAGATCTATCTGCGCACCGGCGAATATGACGACGGCAAGCTCGGCGAGATCTTCATCGACATGCACAAAGAGGGCGCGGCGCTGCGCTCGCTTCTGAACAACTTCGCCATCGCGGTGTCGCTCGGCCTGCAATACGGCGTGCCGCTCGACGAATATGTCGATGCCTTCACCTTCACCCGCTTCGAGCCGTCCGGCCCGGTGCAGGGCAACGACTCGATCAAATACGCCACCTCGATCCTCGACTACGTGTTCCGGGAGCTGGCGGTGAGCTACCTGTCGCGCTTCGATCTCGCCCATGTCGATCCGTCTGGCGAAGGCTTCGATGCGCTCGGCAAGGGCGTCGAGGAAGGCAAGGCAACGCCCGAGACCCGCTACGTGTCGAAGGGCCTGACCCGCTCGCGCACCGATAAGCTCAAGATCATGTCGGGCGGCGCGGACGCCACCTCACCCTCCCCTGCAGGGGGAGGGTCGGGCGGCGAAACCGGCCGGGGTGGGGTGACAAACGTCACCGCGCTTGCCTCCTCCGGCCCGCGCGGCGAAGTCTCCGGCGCCGTCGCGCTCAAATCCGAGCCCGAGCAAAAACTCTCCCCCGCGCAACAGCTCGAGCAAGTCAACCGCGTCGACGCCCGCAGCCACGCCAAACACGCCGCCGCGGAAAAACGCGCCGAGGCGCGAGCCAAGGGCTACGAAGGCGAGGCTTGCGGCGAGTGCGGGAATTTTACCTTGGTGAGGAACGGCACGTGTTTGAAGTGCGATACGTGCGGCGGGACGACGGGGTGTTCGTGAGCCTCCGACTCGTCATGGCCGGGCTAAAGCGGGCATACAATGTCCGCGAATAGGACATCGCCTGTCCGTTCCACTAAAAAAATGCCGATGGCACCGATGTCAGTAACTGGAAATGTGCAGACTGAACGCGATAACGGCACACGGTGATCTGTGATGACTGTCGATTACCGAGTACCAAAGCGGTCTGACAGGGAAATACGACAGGAGGCAATTGCCACCCGACGTGAGTACAAAACTGAACATCGGCGGCCGGTGAATGTTATTCGCCACCTGCAGTCTGGATCGATACCGGCCAGAGGGAGTCGCAAGACGCTGGTCTATAACGTTATCGACGACGACCAGATGGGCCATGACGATGGAAAGACCGAGTTTGTCGAAAAGAAAGTCGTCATCTCCGTAAAGCGCAGCATTCATGACAAGGCCTTCTGGGGCGATGGCCGCGCCAGGATGACCTTGGCTCATGAGCTTGGGCACGGTGTAATGCACAATGGTATGCCGATGTATCGGCATACTGATGCAACCGGCACAACTCAACTGTCACAAACCAGCGCAGCTGAATCGGCGGAACACCAGGCAAAAGTTTTCGCCTCGGCATTTCTCATCGAAGACACTGTTGCCGCCACGCTATCGTCACCTGAAGAGATATCCACTGAATTCATCGTAAGCCTGGAGGCCGCAGAAATTTGTTACGAGCGGCTAGCCGCCGAAGCTGAGCACGCGCAGTCGGCGGAACGAGTGCGACTGAGCAACGAAGAATTCCAAGCCAGAATACGCGAGACCGACGAACGTCGGCCGAAACAAAAAATTCAGTACACTGGCGATTTCTGCGCCTTATGCGGCAATGCCACATTGATCCCCATGGGCATCAAACTATTGTGTCACACCTGCAACAACATTAGCGACCCATAGCTGCATCTCAATTTCGGCGACGTTCATCTGAAGCAAGCGTAGGGTGGGCTAAGGCGCGAAGCGCCGTGCCCACGCGTTCATCCGAAATTTCGTCGATGCTGCACGTGGGCACGCTTCGCTTTGCCCACCCTACTCTTGTTCGTCATTGCGAGCGAAACGAAGCAATCCAGGCGGCGCCGAGGGCTGGATTGCTTCGTCGCGTCGCTCCTCGCAATGACGGGACAGCAAGCGTAGCCCGGATGGAGCGGAGCGTAATCCGGGAACGCCCGGGACGCTGGCACGCTGTCCCGGATTTCGCTCCGCTCCATCCGGGCCACTCGCTCTCACCAAGAACAACTGTACGCCCAAGATCCCGCGTAATAGCCGGACCGCTCCTCGCGGAAATGGCAGGGATTGGCATAGGGCGGATAAAATTCGCCCAAGCCCGGATAGTAGGACGGGCCTAAGACGCGCGGGGCATGGTATCGGCCGTGGCGCCGCCTCCAGCGGTGGTGGACACGGCCGTGATGGGCGACGTGCCTTGGCGATAGAGCGGGCGTTGCCGGCGTAGGCGCGGCTGTGGGCGCGGTGGTCGCTGGAGGATTAAGCGCAGGCGCGGGTGTGGGTGCAGGCGCGGGTGTGGGTGCAGGCGCGGGCGTTGGCGCGGGTGTGGGCGTTGGCGCGGGCGCGGGTGTGGGCGTGTTGACCGTTGGCGGATTAAGCGTCTGCGGCGCCTCGATGGCGGGCGTACCCGGCGCCGCCGGCGTGGAGCCCAGGTCAGAGGGCGGCGCCGGCGAAACCGGCACATACGGCGCTTGCGGCACCGTGTTTGGCGTTGACGGATTGAAAGTCGGCGGCGGCGGTGGCGGCACGGGATTGACCGTCTGCTGCGCGCGGGCTTGGCATGGCGAAAGCCGCGATCATCGCGGTGAGCGAAACAGCCGCGAAAAGCGCCGCTCGCCGGACGCCCAAACCTTGTCGCCGCCATGCCGATCTCCTTGAGTTCCGTTTGTTGTCCGAACGCCCTTCCCCCACAAGTAGGACATAGGGGAGTCGCGCCATCCAGACAATCGGCAGTGACTCGCTGCGCAATCAGGCGACCCGGCGGTATCCGTAGAGCCAAGCCGCAATGTAGGTCCCGAGAACCCCAAGGACGAAGCCTGCAGAAAATACATTGATCTCGTGCAGCCGGGGGTTTCCTGCTTGCCATGCCATACCGTTGAGCACGGCGAGAACGATGACGACGCCGATCCCGTAAGCCGTCAGCGTGCGCATGCGAGCCTCCCCTTTTGTTGTCCTCCGCCCTGCGGTGAGAATCGCGCCGAATTCCGTAAACGAGAGATGAATCCGGCAAAAAACAAAGTTTGGGACTCTCGACCTGAGTCTCGTTCAAGCTCCGCCAACTCATCGCCGGGCGATTCTTTTGGTCCGGCGCGTCTCGGAGTTTCTGCGATGAACGCGATGCTCGTCGTCGCCCTTGTCGTTGCTTGCCTCGTCAACATGGCGAGTGTGCTCGGCCATCTCGGCAGCGTGGCCGGATGAAGCGGGATCTCGGGGCGATCTGCGCGAACGGCGCGGCGCGCGCTTTGCCGCCTGGTGCCGGCGCTCCTCCTCCTGCAATTGCATCAGGACGACAAAGAGCTCGTGCGACAATCTCTGCGGCCGCTGATAATGCTCTCTCAGGCCGTCGCCGATCATCATCTGCATGGTCCGGTGCAATGTCACCGGATCGTTATCCCGGCGGGCCATGGCCTCGGCGGCCGATTCGCGGTCAATGGCTACGATCGCCATGGCGACGCCCTCGAAAGGCAATTGTCCCCATGCTGCTAAAGCGCAAAACCGGCAAGTTGTTCCGCGCGCCGCACCGGCAAATTCGCCTAGTCGAAGGCGAAGCTTTGGTCGGAAAAGTTCAGCCTCACGTTGACGCAGCCTTCGTTGAGCGACCAGGCGTAAAGCTCGTAGCGGCGCGCGCCCGCGGCGTGCATCGGGTCGGCGTCGGCAATGCGGCGCGCCTCGGCTTCGTCCTTGGCGCGGATGATGATCAGCCCGAATGACGGCGCCGCGTCGCCGGGCCTGGTCGCCGGGCCGGCGCCATACATGATGCCGGCTTTCTCGATCCGGATCTGATGCTCAAGATGCGCCTTGAGGTGGCGCGCCATCTCCGCCGGCGGCGCGGCGGGTTTCGACATCACCACCCACAGCGGTTTCTTGAGCATGCGGGCATGCAGCTCGTCGACGCTCATATCCGCTATTTCAGCCATGTCAGTTTCTCCGATGATGTGGCGCGTCAGGAATTGCGATGACGGCGCATAAGATGACGGGGCGATGGCGCAGCATATTCCGCCAGTCCCGATTCATGCTACACTGCGCCCATGAAAACCAAGCAGCTTGCTGAAATTCTTGAACGTGTCGAAAGCTGGCCTGCCCACGCTCAGGACGAACTGGCTGAGATTGCGCGCGATATCGAGCAAGGTCTTAACGGCGGCGATTATCAACCGACCGAAGCGGAACTCGCCGGCATCGATCGCGGCCTGCGCGACGCCGATCAAGGACACTTTGCAACTGAGGCGGAGGTCGAGGCGGTATTTGCCAAGTTCCGCCGGCGATGAAGGTTTTCTATACGCCCGCCGCGCTGCGGGACCTTGACGAAATTGCCGATTGGCTCGCCGTCAATTACCCGACAATTGCTCCTGCCGTCGAGCGCCGAATCCGCATGGTAATTGCGCATATCGGACATTGGCCGGAAAGCGCTCGACGTTCAGCCAAACGACCTGAGGTACAGAGTCGTACCGATTGGCCGCTACCCCTACAGAATATTCTATCGGGCGCGCGCCGACGTCGTCGAAATATTGCACATTCACCTTCTGGCCGCGCGCGAGCTTTGGGACGAGCGGGACTAACTCCGCCCTTTACCGCTTCCTCCCCCACAACAGCGCATCGAGGCTCAACGGCCCGGCGCCGGCGAATACCAAATAGAGAAAGGCGAAGCAGAACAGGATCGCGGCTTCACCGCCGTTGACGAGCGGAAAGAAGCTGCGCGGCGCATGGCTGATGAAATAGGCAAACGCCATCTCGCCGGACACCATGAAAGCGGCGGCGCGGGTGAACAGCCCAAGCGCGACGAGAGAGCCGCCGATCAGCTCGATCCGGCCGGCGAACCATTCGGTCTCCGGGAACACCGGCATATGGCCATGCGGCGGGAAGCCGATCACCTTGGACAGGCCGTGCTCGAGGAAAAGAAGCCCGACCATGATGCGCAAAATGCTTAAGACATAAGGCCGGTACCGCTCGAACGCCGCGGCGGGACCGGACCCTGTGGGAGCATTTTCGGATGCGGTGAAAGCGGCGGGCGCCTGGGGACAATTCATTTCTGTACCTGTTCGTATCGTCGCCCCGCCGACGATCTAGGCGAATTCGCGGTAGCGCGCACTTCACAAGATTCTGATGCCGCGGCAGCGCATAATGGCGGCGCCAGCCATGCTACATTGCCGCCCGGACGGCCGACAGCTCACAATCAGGGGCACCCGCCATGGACGACTTCCCGATCGCCCCGCCGCTTGTCATCAAGGACACGCCGAAGCCGCGGCGGCTGACGACGCTGAAAGAGGCGCGCAGCTATGTCGACGAGGCGATGCGCGTGGGCCGGCCTGAACCCTGGCGCGAAGTGTGGCACCGCCTCAAAACGGTGACGAGCGAAGAAGAAGCCGTCGAGGCGATCGGCGACTTGCGCGAATTGCTCGCCGAGGAGGATTTATTAGTCTCGCCCGGCGGGCCGGCGTGAGCGGCCTTAGCACTCCACCACCGCGATATGTCCTTGCTCGCCGTAGCCGAGCAGCGCGCGGTCGCGGGTGACAAGGGTGGCGCCGAGCTCGCGCGCGGTTGCGGCGATGATGCGGTCGGTCGGATCGTTCGGCGGCTTGCCGGGCAAATAAGATGACGCGATCAACACGTCCGCCGACATATCGGCAAGCCTCACACCGGGTGCTTCAAACAAGTTGGCGAACCAGCGTTCCGGCCTGATCAACAATTGCAGCCGGCCGTGCGCCGTCAGCATGCCGATCTCCCATGCTGTGATCGGCGAAATGTAGGTGCTGCCGCCGCCGACCGCACTTACGGCTTGCAGTAGTTCGGTCGCGGCTGGTGCGAGGCGAGCCCGTTGGGTCATGAAGATGAGCGTGCAGGTATCCAGAAGGAGCGAGCGCACTCACTCCTCCCGTTTTTCGGGACCGTAGAGTGCATCGAGCCGATCAGCCCATTCAGGATCCGCAGGCTGGGTGAGGTCGGTGCCCGGCATGACGCGCAGGAGGCCCTTCATAAATCCGTAGAGAGGATGAAACGGCTTTTCATCCCCCTGCAGCGCAGCTGGTGGCTGGCGCACTCGGCGGAACACCAGCTTGCGCGTAGCGATGTCGACCTGCTCGCTTTCAAAGCCGGCATCGAGCCACACCTGCGTCATCACGCTGTTGTCCGGATTGTTGCTCCACCACGGGCGATGCTTGTGGGCAGATGCCGGAAGCTTGGCGCCGACGATCGTTTCGATCTCGCCGAACGTCATCGGCACCGCGTCGCGAGGCTGGCCTTTGAGGTAATCGCCAAGGGCGCTGTATTTCGCCATGTTTAGGTACTTCCTTTAGTACCTATATTAAGTACCTAAATTTTAGGTACAGTCAACCCGACGCCTCGCCCTTCACCCGCCCTCGTCGGGCGGCGGCGGAATCCGCATCTCGTGGAAGCGCGCGGCATGCATGGCGTAGACCTCGCGCACCAGGATATGGGTCGCGACCTCGTTCTCGGTGCGGCCGAGTTTGCCGAGGGTGGCCAACAGAGCCAGGTAATTGAAGGTTTCCAACGGCAGCGTCAGGCTCAAGGCCTTGGCTTCAGAGCGGTTTTCGGGTCGTGCCATTTTTGAACTCAAAACTTCACGGTTAAAACAAGGTTATAATATCGTTAAAACTCTTGGCAGGCGACTCGAATCGTGAAACGGTAGGTCCTGGCGAGGGTTTTTCGCACAACAAAGCTAAAGCGGCCCCGGTCAGTCCGGCGTACCGGGTCCCAATCAAAGCGGCGGGCTTGCAATCGCTTTTGCGCGGATGCGGCTCGGTGATCGCGGCGCCGGTACTTCCATGAAGTATTGCGCGTGCCTGCGCACCGAATTCGCGTTGCTGCGACCAGCGGCCCCCGCGGCCCGGTTGCGCTTAGCCTTTGCCCTGGCGGCGGCCCAGAACCGGCCGCGGCATTTTACCGAGGCCGTTCCATGCTCAACCCCACGACCACTGCCACACCCCATTCTCCGCCTACCCCGTCTCACGCGGCGCCTCATTCCCCTTGGACCCCGGAGCGGATCGAGCAGCTGCGCAAATGTCGTCAGCTCCGGGCTGTCCTGCAGCCAAATAGCCGCCGAAATCGGCGTGACCCGCAACGCGGTCATCGGCAAGATCCATCGCCTCGGCCTGGCGCCGGGGCGGCCCGCGGCGGCGCCGGGCCGTTCCTGCCCGCCGCGCGCCCGGCAACCGCGGTCGTCGCCGCAACGCCAGTTCTTGCGCCTGACGTTTGCGCAGTCGCCGAGCCTCGCCGACGACGCGGCCGCGCACGAGGCGATCGACGCGACGCAACGCTGCTCGCTCACCGAATTGGCGCAAGACAAATGTCACTGGCCGATCGGCGATCCGTGCGCGGCGGACTTCGCCTATTGCGGCAACGAAGCGGTCGCGGGCCTCTCCTATTGCGCCGGTCATGCCCGCATGGCCTATCGGGTGCCGACGCGGCGGCGCGCTTAGCCGAGAGAGACGACCGGCAATAAGCAGGCCCGTTTCCGCCACGCCCGCGCGATGGGCATGACGGATTTCGAGCCTGCGGCTCGCCTTGCAACGCCTGGTAAGACGTGGCTTGCTGATAAGATGTGGCTTAACGGCGGCCCATCTTGCCGAGGAGAACAGCAATGCGACTTCTTCCGCGCGCCGGCGCTTTCGTTGCGTTTGCCATCGCCGTCGCGGTCGGCATGGTCGCCGCCGCACCCGCTGGCGCGCAGCCGGTCACCACCACGAGCACGGGATTGGGCATCATCGACACCAAAGTCGGCACCGGCCCGTCGCCGAAGCCCGGCCAGACCGTCGTCGTGCACTACACCGGCTGGCTGTATGAAGGCGGCAAGAAGGGCAAGAAATTCGATAGCTCGCTTGACCGCGGCGAGCCGTTCGAATTCCCGCTCGGCAAAGGCCAGGTCATAGCCGGCTGGGACGAAGGCGTCGCCACCATGAAGGTCGGCGGCAAACGCACGCTGATCATCCCGCCCAGTCTCGGCTATGGCGCAAGCGGCGCCGGCGGCGTCATTCCGCCGAACGCCACGCTGATCTTCGACGTCGAATTGCTCAAGGTGAAATAGAGTCTCTTCTTCGCGATGTCTGTCGGCGTCCATGGCGAGGCTTCGCCTGATATCCTGCGGTCGCGATTTGGTTATTCTGAAAGGACTCGGCGGTGACGCGCAGCAATATTCTCTATCTGATCGTCGGCGCTTTGGTGATCGCGGTCGCCGTCATGGCCTATCAGCTCTATCAGGACCGCCACCCGCCCGAGGGGCTTCACATCAATGTCGGCCCCGGCGGGCTGTCGATCGAAGGCAAGTGACGGACCGGAAAATTACCGGCTGTTACTGATCGTCGGAGCGATCGCCGCCACCGAACAGGCCGAACAATAACGGCGGCGCCGGTTGCGGCGGCAAGGCGTTGTCGTCCGTTTCGGATTGGCTGGAATCGGTGTCCGGGGATCGATCATCGCGGTCGGCAGCCTGATGGCGAACGCTCATGCG
Source organism: uncultured Alphaproteobacteria bacterium (assembly GCA_963714345.1). Classification (GTDB taxonomy): domain Bacteria; phylum Pseudomonadota; class Alphaproteobacteria; order Rhizobiales; family Xanthobacteraceae; genus BOG-931. The sequence goes on from CAVQOD010000011.1 coordinate 162,528, forward strand.
CCGATCTTGGCTGTCGTCACGCGCGCTGTCGTATCTTGCACGCGCGTCCGGCGCGGAAGCATCGGCCCGGCCATAGTAATCGTAGACGCGTTGGCCGTTTCGCGATGCGGCCTCCTCGGCGACGTTGCCGTTTGCCGCCACGGTTGGCTTGCGCGCCAGGCGCCGTTTTACTGGCACGGGGCTGCGCGCAACTTCGGGCTTTGCCATCTGTTCGGCGCTGCCGGCGCGATCGCCTGCCGCTTGCGTTGCAGTCGCCTGCTCCGGCGCAACTGCCGGCTGCGGCGTTGCCGGCGGCGGCGTTGACGCGGCGGTATTGGTCGCCGGCTTATGGTCCCGCGACAGCGCATCGGGCCACGAGGCTTGCTGCGGCGACAGCGGCGGCGTGATCGAAATCTGCGGGGCGGTTTGCGCCGCCGTCTGAGGCTCCGGCTGCGGCGCCGCAATGCCACCAGGCTGCGCCGTACCGTTAGCGGCCGTTTGCGCCGGAACAGGTGGCGCCGACGTACCGGCTGCTGGTGTCGCGGCGGCACTCTCGGTAGCTTTTTCGGCGTTGATTTTGCCGCCTTGCGCGCCGGCGTCGTGGCTCGATGGAGCGGTCAAGGCAAGATCGAGGGCGAGAACGCTAAAGCCACCGATGAGCCCTCCGCCGAGCGCCGCGACCGCGACAACGGGAAGAACCCGAACGGTGCGAAGGAACCAGCGGAAATCCGGATAGGGAGCCGGCATGATGGTGCTCCTTCACCCCCTGCCCCGAGAGTGAAGGCAACGCCGCAGTTCGCCACGACGTTCCTTTTCCGGAAACTTATTGGGAATGCCGCGCCGCAGTCGTGCAAAGAACCGGATAAAAATGCGCCGTAGGGCTGGGCAAACGCGCGTTGTGCCGGAACAATCCGAAGGAACGGACTTCGCTTTCGTAGGTTGAAAAATAGATTCAGGAGAAGGAGCGCCCAGGGAGATTTGCAAATGAACCGGCGCGATCGGGAACTTTTGGACAAACAATTGCATGCAGTTTACGTCGCTCCGCGCAGCGACGGGGTGTTGATGCTGGCAATCCTCGCCGTGTTTTTCGCCGGCATCGCAGTGGGCGGATTTATTTACGCCTACACATCGGAGCCGACCCAGTTTGCCGCCAATGAGGCGATGCCGGCAATCTCGATGCCGCATGGCGCGCCGCAGGCGAGCAAGTTCGAGTAAAACGCCACGCACACGATCGGCGGCAATGCGTTCAGGCCAACGGCTGTTATTCTTCCGGCTCCGTGGTGAAGAACAGCGGATAGCCTTTGCTCTTACCGAGCTCGGTCGCTTCCTTGGCCTTGGTCTCGGCGACGTCGCGCGTATAAACCGCGATCACGCAGGCGCCGCGCTGATGCGCCGTCATCATCACCCGATAGGCCTGGTCCTCGTTCATGCGGAACACCGCCTTGAGCACCAGCACGACGAATTCGCGCGGCGTGTAATCGTCGTTGAGCAGGATCACCTTGTAAAGCGGCGGCCGGTCCGTCTTGGTTTTGACCTCGGTGCGCGGCTTGACAATGGTTTTTGTCATGGCGGACCTGCTAGGGCCTCTCAATCGCACTCGCAATGACACGCGGGCGTCATCCAAGCGCGGTCACAATATAATCAATCGGGCACGCCGTCATAGCGGCCTCGACCGCCGCCGTCGCGGCGCCGGCCGGCCTCAGGTGGCATTGACTACCGCCAAGCTGTTAGGATGATAGCGGCGAAGGTAGTCGCGGCAAAATCATTGCGAGGGTCGTCATGCACTTTATCGGCATCATTCTGATCGGTTTCGTCGCTGGAATCATCGCGCGCTTCCTGGCGCCCGGCCCCAACAATCCGTCAGGCTTCATCTTGACGACGCTACTTGGAATCGCCGGCGCATTCATCGCGACCTTTATCGGTCAAGCGATCGGCCACTACCAACCGGATGAAGGCGCCGGCCTGATCGGCGCCGTCATCGGCGCGGTGGTCGTCCTGTTCGTCTGGCATCGCCTGGTGTCGGCGCGCGTTATATCCGACCCCGGTAACCGACGCTGGCTTTAGGCCGCAACGCTGCCGCGCGCGAGAGACGGCGCTCAACCACGACAGCGCGCGGCGCGCCGGAACGCCCCGCGATCGTGAAGCGGCTGGTGTCCTTGCGCTGTCCCATTTTCAGGATGGCGGCCCGCGCCGCTTCGGCGGACGCTTGCATCAGCGCCATGACGATTTCGATCTGGGCGTCGACGTCGTCGCTTAGCCCCTGAGCCGCCAGCACAGCGTCCTCAAGGGTCGGTGGATCGCGCCGGACCCGGCGTCGGCCATCTTTCGTATCCCATACTTCGCTCATGTCGCACCTCGACCTGCCGTTCTTCCGGCTTTTGAACATTGAACGTCTATTATCAGCTATTTACCGCATTGCAGCAAGTCCATTGTGCAACGCACTCACAGCAATTTTAGGGGCCCAAACGGGGAAAACAACACACCCGCGGCTCTGAACGCCGCGGGCGCTGCCGAAAATCCAGCCGAATGCCGGCTAGCGCGGGGCCATCTCGCTAAACAGCACGCCGCCTTTGCCTTTCGACGTTTTCGCCGTCTCGACCAGCGAGACGGTCACGTGATCGGCCGTCGTGCCCGCATTCTTCACCACGGCGTCGGTGATGTCTTTGACCAGGCCGCGCTTCTGCTCAAGCGTACGGCCTTCCAAAATATACACGACGACTTCCGGCATAGTTTGTCCTCCAATGTTGCCTGCCTGCCTCACTCGGTCATAAGTCGCATACCAGACCCGGTATGGGCTTGCCTCGAGTTCGGGCCCGTACTATCGGAAAGTTCCCGGGAAGGCACAACAGGGAGCTGACAATGAAGCGTTTGGCATTTGCCGTCGGCGTATTGGCGCTGAGTTTTGCCGCCTGCGCGCCGGCGCGCGCCGATTTCGCCGTGGTGAAATTCGAGCTCGGTTATTGCCGCATCTGGTGGGACACCGGCGCCAAGCCGATCGGCACCGGCTGGACCATCGTCGCCAAGGCGCCGACCTTCGAAGGCGCCTGGGCCGCGCAAGACGCCGCGGTCAAAAAGGGTAAGTGCAAATAATCTGACCTTTCTTGTTCGGCTTTCTGCTGCCGCCCGCCAGTCGATGGCGGGCGGTTGCAGTTCGTTTACGTCATAAGCCGGACGTCACGGCCGCCGCGGCCGTTCTTGCGGCTCCGCTCCGATGATTGTCTGTGGCGCGTAGCCCTTGCGCGTACACCCGGCCGGATCAGCGATCAGCGGCTCGGGTAGTAGGATGTGCCATTGTGCGCGCTGAACAGCCGCCGCAATACCGTGCCGAGGCCCGGTGTCGGCTGATATTTGCCGTTCGAGGCATAAGCGGCGTGCTGTTTTGATTTTTTGTCCGGCGGCACCGTCTGCGGCGGGATCAACGCCTGATCCGGCGGGCTCGGCAGGCACCGCTTCGGTCGCGGGCCGCACGTCCGACAGCGAGGCAAATCCCGGAGCCGGCTTCGGCGCGGCTGCGGGACCGTACTTGGACCGCTCGCGTCGGCATTTTCCGCCGCCGGCTGGGGCGCGGCAATCGCCAGTCGACTGCGTCGCGGCGGCCGGCGGCATCACGACTGGCGTGGCACGGGGCGCTGCAGCCGAGCGGCTTGCGATGCAACTGGCGCCGGCGAAGACACCTGTGCCGCCGGCAAGGCTGCTTGTATCGCTGGAGCGGCTTCGGCGGAACGGCCGTCGTGACCTTGACCGGCGCAGCCAGTGCGCCGGATGCCGAATCTGGCGCCGGCGTTGCCATGGCCGGCGCGGCCTGTACGCTGGTGACGATGGCGTGCGCGGTGATCGACGCTGTCTTGTCGCGTTCACTGGCCGGCCGGTCGATCAGCGAGAGGACAACGGCGGCGCCGGCGGTCGCGCCAATGGCGGTGGCGACAAGCACAACGCGGGCCGTGCGCATAAAACTCGGCGCGGGCGCCAGATACCCCCATTCCGAATTGAAATTACCGGCCGAACGCATCGCGATCTCCCGACTGTACGATTCCTAGTCGCATGTTTCCTGGCCGCGCCATAAGTCTAAAACCACAAATCCAATTTGACGCCCGGACCCTGGCCATCGACATAGCCCTCGACCGGGCCGTGATATGCACAACCCGGCGCCGCGATGGCGGTTCCCTTGATCGCTACCTTATGGCTTACCGAGAGTGACGGAACCCGGCAAGACGCGGCCATCGGAAATCGAAGGCCTGTTGCCAAAAGGCATCATTTGCACTGCCTATCGACGGTAATTCGGTAGTAAAATTGCAGATGGCGCGACGGTTTTGCACAGCCCTGTGCATAGGCGGAAGGCGCCATTTCGTTCTACGCCGACTGCCCTCGCGAAGCGGCATCACGACGCCGAGTTGAATTGCCGACTGCCGGACACCGCGCCGCTAATGCTGCCGCCGACCGAGGCGAACATGTCGCCGATGACCGAGACGACATGGCGCGTCGCGGCGACGACGTGATCCTTAATGTCGAGCGTCTTGGCGACGAGCGGATTGTCGAGCAGCAAGTCCGGCTCGCGCGCTTCGCCGGGCGCGACAGTCGCTGCAGCCGCATCGTTCGCGGGCGGATCTGCGTCCGCAATAACAAGCGGCGCGTGTGGCACGGCGGCGAGGACGGCAGGCGTTTTGCGATGCGCGGGCCCGACTTTGCGGCGGAGCCGGAGCCACGGCCGGGGCGCTTTGCTGAGCCACTTGTCTGCGAGCCAAACAAGGCGTCCGCCAATTTGGCGTCCGCCGCCGCGCGCGCCTCCTGCTGCGGCGCGTGCGGTCGCCGCGTCTTCGGCCTGGTCGCGGCGTTGCTCGGCCGCCATCTGGGTTTTGAGATAGTTGATGATCAGCGGCGTGCTCGTCGCGGACCATTGCCATCATTTCGGGCGAGGCCGGCTGGACGTCGACCAGCTGCGGCGGCGCGGATGTGGCCGGAATGATATTGCGTGAACAGGAACCCGCCGATCACGCTCGCCAAGGCGGCCGGAAGAATGTCGAGCACCAATTTACCGAAGAAACGCGCCAGCCAGGGTCCCTGGTGCCGCACCGCCCAGTTTGGCTGCATCGTCCCGATCCTGCTCGCTCTGCATCACCAGTCTCCAGTATTTCAAACGCGCGATTGAATTTCAAACACCTGTTCTGGGCGGCGGCGGGCCAAGAAAAAGGAATTTTTGCGGCATTCCCCGCTTTTCGCGCCGGCGTTCCTCAAGCCGGCCGACCGAGACCGCTGACCAGCCAGCTGCCGATCAGCGCCGCCAGCCACTCGACCGCCGCATTGTCGAGCACAAGCCCAATCGGGGCCTGCGCGAGCTGGTCGCGGTTGCGCAGAAACACGCCGCATTGGCCTATCAGCCAGATCGACGCTACCGTCACTGTGCTGGGATCCGCATCGGGCAAAAAGCGGCGCACGAGATCGGTCGCAAGTCCCATGAACGGCGCCGCCTCTTCGCTGACGAGGCGCGAAATACCGCCGTCGGGCGCACCGTTTCCCAATTGAATATCCGCATGTGGCGGCTGTATTCGTCGCGCCCCATAAGCGGATGCAATTGGCGTCGAATAAACGCCCGCAGACGCCTCCTCCCGCGACATCGCCTTGGTCTCCTCGGCATGCGCCAGTTGATCCTCGGTCATGGCGCGAAAGGCGGCGCGCAACACTTCGCGATAAAGCCCGTCCTTGCCGTCGAAATGGTAATTGATGGCGGCTTGGTTCACCCGCGCCTTGGCGACGATGGCGCGAATGCTGGTGCCGTCGTAACCGCGCTCGGCGAACAGCCGCTCGGCGGCTTTGATGATCCGCTCGCGCGTGACCTCGGATGGTCGCGTCATGGCCGCTACGCCTTTCCGATTTTCAAACCTTCGTTTGAATTCCAGATAATCGGTTGGCCCGGTGCAATGCAATCGCCCGTTTGCCGCGACCTGGCGGCGAATTCGGGGTCGGCAGCATAGCGGCCGCACCGGCACGGGTGGGCTTTGCGGCACCGCGTATTTCATGTGTATTACGCCAATGCCGGCCTTCATTTGCGTCACCTGCGGGACCCAGTTCGCGCCATCGGAAACGGCACCCCAGCGCTGCCCGATCTGCGACGAAGAACGCCAATATCGTGCCGCCACTCGGGGCAGACTTGGACGACACACGATGTCCTCGCCCGCAGCCATTTCAACTGTTTTCGTCAGCACGAAGACAATCTAATCGGCATCGGCACAATGCCCGCTTTCGCCATCGGGCAGCGGGCGTTGCTGCTCGCACCGAGAAAGGCAATCTGCTGTGGGACTGCATTTCGCTTCTCGACCAAGCCACAGCCGCGATCGTAAAGGCTTTGGGAGGGTCTCGATCGGCATCGCCATCTCGCATCCGCATTATTACGCCTCGATGGTCGAGTGGGCGCATGCCTTCGACGCGCCGATCCATCTCCATGCGGCGACCGCCAATGGGTCATGCGGCCCGATCCGGCCATCAGATTCTGGGATGGCGATACGCTGACATTGGCCAACGGCGTGACATTGATCCGTTGCGGCGGCCACTTCGCCGGCGGCACGGTGCTGCATTGGGCGAAAGGCGCGGCGGGCCGCGGCGCGTTGTTGTCCGGCGATATCGTGCAGGTGATACCCAACCGCAACTTCGTCAGCTTCATGCGCAGCTACCCGAATTTCTTCCCGCTGGCGGCGCCGGCCGTCGAGCGGATCGGCGCGCTGCTCGAACCCTACGCGTTCGACATCATCTATGGCGCATGGTTCGACCGTATCGTCCCGCGCGACGGCAAAGCGATCGTGCAAGACTCGGTCGCGCGCTACCTCGCCGCGATCCGCGGCGACGGTTCGGCGGAATTAAAATAGGAGGAGCGGCGATGGCTCGCATCGAGGACGTCAAACGGGAAACTCTCAACGCGCGCCAGCAGGAGCTTTACGACGAGATCATGCGCACCCGGCCGCGCGGCAAGCTGAGCGGTCCGTTTTCGGTGTGGATCCACACTCCCGACATCGCCGAGCCCGCCAACGGGCTGGCCAATTGCTTTCGCGTTAATCCCAGGTTGGACAAACGGCTGATCGAATTGATCACTTTGTTGATGTGCCGCGCCGCCACGGTGAAATATGCTTGGTCGGTGCATGAGCCGCTGGCGCGCCAAGCGGGCCTGTCGCCGCAAACCGTCGACGCCATCCGCGCGCAACAAGCGCCGGACTTCTCGCGCGACGACGAGCGGCTGATCTACGACCTCGTCACCGAATTGCTCACAACCAAAACGGTGAGTGCCGCTAATATTCGAGCGCGCGATAGGCGCGCTCGGCCGCGAAGGCGTGATCGAGGCGGTAAGCTGCGCCGGCTTCTACGGCATGATCGGCTTTGTGCTCAACGCCTTCGAAGTGCCGCCGCAGCCGGGCGGCGAGGTGCTGACGTAACCGTGCAAAGGGCGTCGATCTCGCGGTTGAATTTTTCGGCCTGTTCCAGCACGGCGCGGCCGTGCTGGGTCAAGCGCGATCGTGCGGCGGCCGTCGTTCTCGGTGCGCACCAGACCGTCGACGATCGCATCCTCCCATACCGAAATGTGCGGGCAGCTGTGCCAGGCTTCCACCGCCTGCTCACGCGTGCGCGGGCGGTCCGCCACCCAGGCGAGGAATTGGATCATGATCAGAGCTTGGCGACTGGGACATCGCCGGCCTCCATTCCAGTGCCGCAATATAAGCGCAAAACGCGTCCGCATGCAGCCCGACGCTCGGGACGGAACCAAACCCGCGGAATGCGCGTTGTTCGCCGCATTTCATCGCGAGGCATTTTATGTCCATTCTCATCAGCATCCTGATTACCTTTGTCGTCGTCATTCTCGTGCTTTACCTCGTCAACATGCTGCCGATCGACGGCCGGGCGAAACAGATCGTGCGTGTCGTCGTCATCATCATCGGCATAATTTCATTGCTGCGGTACCTGGCGGTCTTCTAGAAAGCGGTTTCCACTTTTGCGGATCATGCTCTAAGATCGCCGCACGTGCGCCGCATCGAAGGCTACGTCATCGTTTCCGCCGACGGCATGCTCGCCGACGCCAAAGGCGAGATGCCGGATTCGATCCGCAATGACGCCGATCAGCGCTTCTTCCAAGCCGCACTCGACCGTGCCGCCGTCATTGTGCACGGCCGGCATTCCCACGAAGGCGGACCGCGCGCCGCGCGGCGAAAGCGGCTCGTCCTGACGCGCCAGATCGCCGCCCTCGCGCCCGATCCGGAACATCCCCAATGCGTCTGTTGTGGAATCCGCTCGGCGCCAGCCTCGATCAGGCGATCGAACGGCTCGGCGTCGACTGACGGCACGGTCGCCGTCATCGGCGGCCCCGAAGTGTTCAGCCTGTTTCTGCCGCTCTACGATGCGTTTCACCTGTCGCGTGCCGCCAAGGCGAAAATCCCGGGCGGGCTTGCGGTCTTCACCGAAGTCGGCCCGAATGCGACGCCGGAAGACGTGCTCATGCAACGCGGCTTTACGCCCGGCGCGCGGCGCGATCTCGACGCTGCCGCCGGCGTCTCGGTAGTGACGTGGGAACGCGACGTGAGAACGCAGCCATGGGAACGACACGCGAAGGAGCCGATGACTGGGCGAGATCGTCTGTTATGATTGCGCGAGCATTTGCCTGTCGTCGCCATGAGCTTGCGATCCGCCCCGCAGCCATCCAAACCTGTCGTCGCCCTCGATTACGAAATCGCGCAGGAGCAAGCCTCCGCGCTGGGCCGGATCGGCCGTGCGCTCGAAGCGGCACTCGCGGCGCTCGTCGAATACGACCGCGTCCATCGCGAGCCCACCGCCAAGCGTGCCCAGCTGCTGCAGGATGCCGGCGACGCGCTGTGGTGCTTCATGGTCCAGCGCGAGGCGTGCGGACTGCGCGATCCCGCGGCCCGTGCTTCGCGACTACCGCGTCCCCGCCGAAGTGCAAAACCGCATGGGCGTCTTCGGTCGGCCGGCGCCGCACCGGCTCGACCTGAGCTTTCAAACCGACGCACCGTCGGCGCGCCAATCCGCAGAGATTGCGCGCGTCAGAACCGCCGTTAGCATTCGCTTAACCCGGCTCGCGCCGCCCGCCGGCGACCCGTGAAAGGCTTTATTCACCGTTCTCAATGCATTGTTACCGGCAATTCAACGGCGTGGCGGCGCCCGGAGTTTTAATGCGTACCCTGCCTCTCCTTGACGAGCTCGAGGCCGCCCTCGCATCCGGCAACATCAATCGCCGGATCGATATCCTCAGCCGCATCACCGATCTCTTCATCAATGGCGCCGAGCACTATTCCGAGGACCAAGTCGGCGTTTTCGACGACGTCATGGCCCGCCTCGTCAACACCATCGAGGCCAAGGCGCGCGCCAAGCTGGCGCATCGGCTGGCGCCGATCGCCAACGCGCCGTCGAACGTAATCCACATGCTCGCCTTCGATGACGACATCGAGGTCGCAAGCCCCGTGCTCGCCCAATCGCCACGGCTTGACGACCGCGATCTGATCACCGCCAGCCGCAATAAGAGCCAGCAGCATCTGTTCGCCATCGCGCAGCGCCCCACGCTGAGCGAGCCGGTGACCGACGTCCTGGTCGAGCGCGGCGACCGCGACGTGGTCCATTCGGTGGTCAGGAACGTCGGCGCGCGATTTTCCGACGCCGGCTTCCGCGCCTTGGTCGGGCGCTCGACCGGCGACGACGCGCTGGCGACCGAAGTGGGCCTGCGCTCGGACATCCCGCGGCAGCATTTCCTGGTTCTGTTGGACAAAGCGTCAAGCGCCGTGCGCCAGCGGCTGGCCGCCGAAAACCCGCAAGCCGGTTCGGCCATCGACGGGGTTGTGGCCGAGGTCGTAGGCGGCATCCGCATCGAAGCACGTAACACCTCGCCGGATTTTGCCGCCGCCCAGGCTTATGTCGAGCGGCAGAACCGCATCCGGCGGATCGGCGAATCCGAAATCTACCAATTCGCTCGGGATCGCAAATTCGAAGAGACGGCGATTGCGCTGTCGATCATGTGCGACACCCCGATCGACGTCGTCGAGCGCGCGCTGCTCGATCCCAGCGCCGAGATCATCCTCATTCTCGCCAAGGTGGCGGGCCTTTCGACGACGACCACCAAGGCGGTGCTGCTGCTGCGCGCGGCCGACCGTGGCATGTCGGCGAAGGACCTCGAACATGCACTGTCGAGCTTCAACCGATTGCAGCCCGAAACCGCCGCGGTGCTCAGCTTCTTCCGCACCCGCGTCAAAAAGCCGGCCGCGCCGATGGTCCCTCCGGCAGTCGCCGTCAACGGCTGACCGCCCGAACTGCCGCCGCCAAACTCAATACCGCAACAGCCGGCGCACCTGCAGCCAGAGCCGTTCGGATAGCGGTAGTAGCAGCCGCCGCGCCACCAATAATAACCGCCACCGCGCTGGGCTTCCGAGCGATCACCGCGCCGGTCGTGGCGCCGATCACCGCGCCGGCGACGCGCCGCCGGCGCCGCGGCCGACCGCACCGCCGATGATGCCGCCGAGCGCTCCGCCACGATCGCACCGGCGACCGGATCTTGCGCCGCCGGCCGGCCGGTAAAAGTGCGCGAGCGCAAAAACATTCCAGCTACGATCGTGCGCCCATCTCCCCCTTTTCGCCGCCGCTTCGACCGCAAATCCCGGCAGCGCAATGAACTCACGCTCATAAGCATCGCGGCGAAATCCGAGTGGCACGCCGGCCGACGCCGGCAACCCGACGCGGTGCGCCGCGCGGACAGAAAGCGCCATACCATGGGGGTTTTTGCGGTTGCTTCCGTCGTTGCGCGGATGCAGTCCGTCCGCTTTGCAGGCTTTCATGGCGGTCGGCTCTCGGCTTTCGAGCTCGGCGGCACTTGCGCATTCGGCGCCGCGCGTTGAGCGACTGCGATCGGCGCGAACAGCGTCGCGCGTATCGTTTTTGCCGTCACCGCGCAACGATCGTGACGAAGCATTAAAGGTTTTCTTGCAGAATTTGCTTGACTCCATGCTGATTGCATTTATGTGGGGAATTAGCCGCTGTTGGTCGGTTCGTGTGGACTGATCGAGCGGCTTTCGCTTTCCGTGGCGCCGGCTCGCCGGCATCTCGGGTTCTGATCTAGGTTGGGGAGGACGGCATGAGCCAACACGCCCTCTTACGATCGGTGAAGGGCTTGGGGATCCCAGGTACCGCCCGAAAGGAAGACCGCAAGACCAGACTGAAAGTGGCGACTCCGGCACCGGAGGAAGATCGCCAAATCGACTGCAAAGATCATTTCGCCACGCGCAACGGCGTCCGCTGCGCCGGCGTGCATTTGATCGTCGATCTGCACGGCGCCAAGCGTCTCAACGACATCGACCATATCGAGGCGACGCTGCGGCGCTGCGTCGAGGCTGCGCGCGCGACGCTGTTGCATATTCATCTGCATCACTTTCAGCCGAGCGGAGTTTCCGGCGTGGCGGTGCTGGCGGAGAGCCACATCTCCATCCACACCTGGCCGGAAATCGGCTATGCCGCGCTCGACGTATTCATGTGCGGCGCGGCCGATCCGGATGCCTGCATTCCGGTTTTGCGCGAGGCATTTTCCGCCAAGCGCGTCGGCGTCAACGAACTGCTGCGCGGTCAAGACGCCTAAAGCCCGGCGGCTTGAAACGAATGTCGAGCGGCCGGGCCAAGTCCCGGCCGTTTTCGTATGGGAGGATTTGATGGCCGCGAAGCGTTGGATTGCCGAGACACTATTCGACGATCTCGGCTTCCGCATGAGCTTTCAGGTCGACAAGGTGCTTTACGAAGTGCAGACCGAACACCAGCACCTGGTCCTGTTCGAGCAGCCGTTCTTCGGCAAGATGCTGATGCTCGACGGCGCCACCCAGATTTCCAAGAAAGACGAATTCATCTACCAGGAGATGATGTCGCATGTGCCGCTGTTCGCGCACGGCCATGCCCGAGACGTCCTCATCATCGGCGGCGGCGATTGCGGCATCGCCGAGGAAGTGCTCAAGCACAAAACCGTCAAACGCCTCACCCAAGTCGAGATCGACGCCAAGGTGGTGGAATTCGCCAAGGAACATTTTCCCGAATTCACCGGGCCGGTCTTTTCCGACAAACGCTTCGAATCCGTGATCGACGACGGCGCAAAATACGTCGCCAAGACCGACCGTCGCTTCGACATCGTCATCGTCGATTCCACCGATCCGCTAGGACCCGGGAAAATCCTGTTCGGCGCGAAATTTTATTCCGGCTGTGCACGGTGTTTGAATGACGGCGGCATTCTGATAACGCAGAACGGGGTGCCGTTCTTCCAGAAGAACGAGTTGACCTCGACCATGAAAAAATTCCGGCGGCTGTTCGCCGATGCCACCTGCTATGTCGCCGCCATCCCGGTCTATGTCGGCGGCCATATGGCGATGGGTTTTGCCACCGACGACAGGCGGCTGCGGCGGCATAGCGTGAACACCATCGCCCAACGCTACCGCAGGGCCGGCAGCTTTCCGACGAAGTATTGGACCCCCGAGGTCCACGTCGCCGCCTTCGCCCAACCGCGCTTTATCGCCGATTTGGTGGCGAAGGCGGGATAGCCACGGCGCTAGACTGTCCACCCTCCCGGTCTTTGCGCTAAAACAATCGTGAATGGCGCAGGTCACGCCCGGTTCTTAAACTGGGCCGGCATTGACGCGTGCGCGGGAGGATTTTGCCATGAAGCTCTACATGCATCCGGTATCGATGACGAGCCGGCCGGTCCGGTTGTTTATCGCCGAGAATAAAATTCCTGTCGACGAAGTCACGGTCGACCTGTTCACGGGTGAACAATACAAGCCGCCCTATTCGGAACTCAATCCGAACAGTCTCGTTCCGATGATCGAAGATGGCGATCTGCGTTTGACCGAAAGCTCGGCGATCCTGAAATATCTGGCCGACAAGATCGGCTCGCCGGCTTACCCGAAGGATTTGAAGCAGCGCGCCAAGGTCAACGAGGTGATGGATTGGCTCAACAGCAATTTCTATCGCGAATGGGCCTACAATCTGTGCTATCCGCAGCTGTTTCCGCACCTCAAGCGGCGCAGCGATGAAGCGCAGGCGGCAACAATCGAATTCGGCCAGCAGAACGCCAAGCGCTGGCTGCAAATCCTCAACGACTATTGGATCGGGCCGAACAAGCCCTATCTGTGCGGCGACCAGATCACGATCGCCGACTATTTCGGCGCCGCCCTGGTCACGCTCGGCGAAGTCATCCGCTGCGACTTCTCGGCCTATCCCAATGTCCAGCGCTGGCTTAGTAACGTCAAGAAGCTGCCGAGTTGGCCCAAGGTCAACGAGGTGTTCTACGGCCTGGTCGCCTCGGTAAAGGAGCAGCCGTTCCAGGCGATCTGAGAAAGGAGAAACAAATGAGCTTCTTTCCCGGCAAGGACCCCGCCTTAGGCGATGCGCCGGCAAGCGATGCGGTGCAACAGCTGATCGTACCGCGCTCGGTCGATCTCGGCGGCTTTCAAGTCCATCGCGCGCTGCCGTCGGCGCGCTCGCGCATGGTCGGACCCTTCATCTTCTTCGACCATTTCGGCCCGGCGGTGTTCAAGGCCGGCGACGGCGTCGACGTGCGGCCGCACCCGCATATCGGTCTTGCCACCGTCACCTATCTGTTCGACGGCGAAATCGTGCATCGCGACAGCCTCGGCACCGCGCTGCCGATCCGACCGGGCGCCGTCAATTGGATGACTGCCGGACGCGGCATCGTGCATTCCGAGCGCACCGCGCCCGACCATCGCGACGGCGGCGAGCCGCTGCACGGCCTGCAATTATGGGTCGCGCTGTCGACCGATGACGAAGAGACCGCTCCGGCTTTCGCCCACACCGCGGCGGCCGACATTCCCGAACTGCGCGAGGCGGGCCTCCATTTGCGCGTCGTCGCCGGGACGATGCACGGACTGCGCTCGCCCGTGGTAACGAGTTGGGACACCGTATTTGCCGAAGCTCATATGAAAGCCGGAACGATCTTGCCGGTCGGCGACGAGCATGAAGAGCGCGCCGTTTACGTCATTGCCGGCGAAATCGAGATTGCCGGCGACCGTCACGGCCCGGAACGCCTGTTGGTGCTCAAGCCAGGCGACCGCATCGCCGTGAAGGCGGTGAGCGACAGCCATATCGTCGTGGTCGGCGGCGCCGCCATGGACGGGCCGCGCCACATCTGGTGGAACTTCGTATCCTCGCGCAAGGAGCGCATCGAAGCGGCCAAAGCCGACTGGAAGGCTGGCCGCTTCGATATCGTTCCCGGCGACACCGCCGAGTTCATCCCGCTGCCGGACGCTTAGTCGGCGATGCAGCTGCGAGCCCAGCCGCGCGCCATCGCCGTTAGAATACGTAAGCCAGCGACCCGCCGATATCTGCGGAGGCTGGATCAAGAATCATCTGGCAAACGATAGCAAAAGGCCGGTCCCCGAAAACCAAAGGACGATCGGATCGATCGCGCCGGCGGCGCCACGGATTTGCCGCCAAGTCCAAGGCAGCTCGTCACCGTATGCCTTCCAATATTTACGCAATGTCCGGATGCGCGAGTTCACCCCTCATGGGCATGTCCGAGTCCTTGTAACGTGCGGTCTCGCCGGTTGACGATGAGCGCAGGGGCCAACGCCGCGCCGGCGCGGCCGAGCCGGGAAACAGGCCGACGCTGGGAAGGAAGTGCGGAGATGGCGATCCGAAGGTAATGCAGCTTCCAGTCCTCAAAACCCTCTACGGGTAAGGACCTGCCGCCTGCCACACGGAGCACGCCACCAACCGAACCGAAGTTCGGATAGCCACGTGTGTTTTCGCCCGTTTGCGGTGACCGGTTTCGCCAAACGATTGCAGCGACGGTTAGCAAAACGCCGAGCAAACCGACCGTAGCGAGCTGCGCCATCTCCAACTCCTGCTTCGCGGCTTCCTGCTGGCTCGGGGTGAAGCGCCCCCGACGGAAGAAGTCGAACCTAGCCATCCGCGCAGATGCTCGCCTTAAGAAAAGCTAAAGGTTGGCTTGGGTCCTCCTTTATTTTTCGTTATTCTCCGCCGCGCGACCAAGGCGGCGCTATCTTGATCTACCGATTTGAAGACTATGCACTCGACGCTGGACGGCGGGAACTTCGCCGCGGCAAAACGATATACGCGGTCGAGCCGCAGGTTTTCGACGTCCTGGAATATCTCATCCGGCACCGCGCCCGCCTGATTACCAGGGACGAACTGTGGAAAGCGGTCTGGCACGGTCGCGTCGTGTCCGAGGCCGCGATCGATACGCGTGTCAGCGCAGCGCGAGCAGCTATCGGCGACAGCGGCAGCGGGCAGCGCCTCATCCGCACCGTGCGGAAGAGGGGATTTCGATTTGTCGGATCCCTTATCGAAGAAACGAGCCCGTCCGGGATCTCGCACCCGGCGGAGGACATCCGCCACCGCGCCGCACTCGCCGATTATCCGACGGTCGGCGTCATCCCATTTACGAATCTCAGCGGCGATCCCGGCCAGGATTTGCTCGGTGACGGCCTGACCGAAGATCTGATCACCGCGCTGGCAAAAGTCAGTTGGCTGTACGTTGCTACGCGTGCATCATGCTTTGCCTGCAAGGGGCAACCGCTCGGCGCCGGCCAGATCGCCCGCAAGCTTGGCGTTCGCTATCTCGTGGACGGCAGCATACGCCGCTTGGCCGGCCGCATCCGCATAACCGTGCAGCTCATCGACGGTCTCGCCGAGCATCAAATCTGGGCAGAACGCTACGATCTGGACGGGGGCGCCAATTTCAAGCTGTTCGATCGGATTTGCGAAAAAATTCTGGCTGCCGTGGAGCCGCATCTGTATCTCGCCGAGCATTTCCGCGCCCAACGGAAACCGGCAATGCAATTGAACGCCTGGGAATGCGTTGTGCGGGCCTTGTCGCTGATGAATACCCGCGATCAAGGCAATGTGACGGCCGCGCACGAGCTTCTGCAAAAGGCTGTTTCAATCGATCCGGCGTCCGCGCAAATCCGCAGCCTGCTGTCGATCGTGACCACATTGCGCGTCCATATGAGCTGGGCGGACCGGCGCGACGTCATCCCGACGGCGCTGGCGGCGGCGCGCACAGCGCTGGCCCTCAATCCGGACGAGCCCTGGGCTCACGCCGCGCTCGGCTACGCCTCGATCTGGCGGCAGCCCGAAGACGCGATCCTGCCGTGTCAGCGTGCGGTTGAGCTTAATCCGAACTTTGCCGTCGGCCATTATTTTCTGGCGCTCGCTTCCACCTATGCCGGCGACCACGGCCCGACATTCGCGCACGCCGATATTGCGGAACGGCTGGCGCCGCAGGATTTGCTGGCGCGCGGCTATACCGGCGCCCATGACAATGTCCGTGCGACGGCCTCGTTTGCGACCGGAAACTACCGCCGCGGGATAGAATTTGCCGGCAACGCCGCCATCTACAGCCCGAATTCGCCGACCGCCCATCGGGCGCTCCTCATCAACCTCGCGCTTGGCGGCAAATCCCATGAAGCGCGTCACGCGCTGGAAAAGCTGCGCCGGCTGGCGCCCGAAATATCGCAAAGCTGGATCAAGCAAAATGCGGTCTGGTCCTCCCCCGAGACGATGAAGCGATATGTCGACGCCTTTCGCGCCGCGGGATTGAAATAACAGCGGCAGAGGACCCGGGCGTTTGCGGCATGGAGAAGGTTCGATGACCCGGTTGATTGAATGCCGCGTTCCAGTCCTGCTTGCCGGACTTATCTGCATCTGCGCGGCAATTGCGGCGCCGGCGCAAGCCGCATCCGACCTCGAGCGCGCCTATCGTATCATCGCAACGAAACAATTCGTCGACCTCACCCACTCGTTCGGCCCGGACACCCCGGTTTGGGCGGGCTTCGGCCAAGCGAAATTCTCGCCGGCCAGCGATCCCAAGACCGGCGAACCTTACACCATCCCCAAGGACGAATTCCGCGCCACCTATTATCAGATGGTCGGACAATACGGCACGCATGTCGATCCACCGGCGCATTTCGCGGCGGACGGCATCACCATGGATCAGATTCCGCTCAAGCAGATGATTTTGCGGCTGGTCGTGCTCGACGACACGCCCTATCTCGGCAAAGATCCAAACCACGCCTTCTCGATCGCCGATCTCAAAGCTTGGGAACGCGAGCACGGCCGCATCCCGAAGGGCGCGTTCGCCGCGCTGCGCACCGACATGTACAAGGATTGGGACAGCAACCCCGAGCGCTTCAAGCGGCAGCCGTTTCCCGCCTGGTCATTCGACACGATCAAATATCTTTACCAGGAACGCGGCGTGACGGCGACCGGCCACGAATCCATGGACACCGACACGACCGACAAGATGAACTCCGAAACCTGGATTCTCCAGCATGGCCATTACCAGATCGAGGTCATGGCTAATCTCGACAAGGTGCCGCCGACCGGCGCGCTGATCGTGGTGACCTGGCCCAAGGTGAAAAACGGCCTCGGCTTCCCCGCCCGCGCCTTTGCGATCTTGCCGTGAACGCAATCGTCGCTCGCGCGCCTCATAGGGCGCACAGGCAGTCAGTCCAAACAGAGACGGCCGGACGGGGTTGTCGAGCGGTCGCGTTCAGGCAGCGTGACGTTGCGCCCTCATCCAGGCTTCGATCTCCCGCTCGGCTTCGGCCTTGGCGAAGCCGTAGCGCGCCTGCAGGCGGCCGACCAATTCGCTGCGGCGACCGCCGATGCGCGTTAAGTCCTCGTCGGTGAGTTTGACCCAGTTGTCGCGGACCTTGCCCTTGAACTGCATCCAATTGACTTGAATCTGGTCCCAGTTCATCGATTGTCTCCCTGCTGGAGGATGGACAAACGACGCCGCTCACCCGCGTCGTTCTTGAGCACGCAATGTCACCGGCGCGATGCGGCCTCAATTCGGCGGCAGCAGGGTCTTTCCGAGATCAATCTGGGCGCCGCTCGGGCGGTTTGGGATTGTCAATTCAGAAAGCCGCTATTCCCGCGCCGGGCAATTTTCTTCGCGCCGGCGTGGTTGCAATTCGCTAAATCGCGACGCCAAAACATTGGCACCAAACCGCAAGCTACGATGTAAGATACCGTCGATTCATGCCGCCAATGAGACTGCATGGCCTCGCCTCCTCCGCCTCCCGATGTCGAACGGCTCGCGCGCGATATCCGCGGCGGCGACCGCACTGTGCTGTCGCGCGCCATCACGCTCGTCGAGAGTAAGCGCGCCGACCATCGCCACACTGCCGCCGCGCTGACCCAGGTGCTGCTGGCCGAAACCGGCAAGGCGGTGCGCGTCGGCATCACCGGCGCGCCGGGCGTGGGTAAATCGACCCTGATCGATGCGCTGGGTCATATGCTCACCGGCCAGGGCCGCAAGGTGGCGGTGCTCGCGGTCGATCCGTCGTCGCGTCGCACCGGCGGCTCGATCCTTGCCGACAAGACGCGCATGGCGCATCTCGCCAACGACGCCAACGCCTTCATTCGCCCCTCCCCGTCGTCCGGCACGCTCGGCGGCGTCGCGGCCAAGACGCGCGAAACCATGCTGCTATGCGAGGCGGCGGGCTACGACGTCGTGCTGGTCGAGACCGTCGGCGTCGGCCAATCGGAAATTGCCGTCGCCGACATGACCGACTTTTTCCTGGTGCTGGCGCTGCCCGGCGCCGGCGACGAGTTGCAGGCGCTCAAGAAAGGCGTGGTCGAGCTCGCCGACATGATCGCGGTCAACAAGGCCGACGGCGACAACCTGCCCCGTGCCAAGCTTGCCGCGTCCCAATATGGCGCGGCGCTGCACATCCTGTCGCCGCGGTCGCCGAACTGGTCGCCGCCGGTCGTGACCTGCTCGGCGCTCAAGGGCGAAGGCATCGAAGCGCTGTGGCAGCATATTCTCGACCATCGCCAGCGCCTCACCGCGTCCGGCGAGCTTGCGGCGCGCCGCGGCGAGCAACAGGTCAAATGGATGTGGACCATGCTGGAAGAGCGGCTGTTCGAGCCGCTGCGAACCGATCGCACGCTCAAGGCGGCCTTGCCGCGGATCGAGGCCGATGTCGCCGCGGGCCGCATGGCGCCCGGCACGGCGGTCGAGCAAATTGCCGGCCTGCTCGGCGTGTAACGTCATGCGCGTCGTTCTCGCCGGCTTCGGCCCATTCCCGGGCGCGCCGTTTAATCCGAGCGCGGCGCTGGTCGAGGCCCTCGCGCGCAGCCGACGCCCAGCTTTGGCCGGCGTCGAACGCAGCACGCACATTTTTGCCACCGCTTATGCGGCGGTCGATCGCGATCTGCCGAAGCTGTTCGCGACCAAGCCCGACATCGTGCTGATATTCGGCCTTGCCGGACGTCGCCGACAGCTTTGCGTCGAGACTCGCGCCCGCAACGCCGTCTCGGTGTTGTTTCCCGATGCCAGCGGATATCGGCCGAAGTCTGGCGTCATCGCGAAAAGTGAGCCGCGATCGCGCCGCGGCGCCGCGCCGTTCATGCGCCTTCTAGCCGCGGTGCGGCCGACCGCGGTCCCGGCGCGGCTATCGCGCGACGCCGGACGCTATCTCTGCAACTATGCCTATTGGCGCGCATTGGAGCGAACGCGTGCCGGCGTACCCCTCGTTCAGTTCGTTCACATTCCTCCGGTCGGACTAAATCCGCGGCGTCGGCGCTCGAACCGTCCGTCGCTTTCACTGCCGCCGCTCGTCGCCGCGGCCGAAGCGCTGCTGATCGCGCTTTTGGCCGCAAGCCGCCGTTAACCCTGCGGGCGAAAACGGCGCTGGCGCGGGGACCCCAAGAGGGTTTTCGGCACATCAATATTTGCCAGTTTTATCTACCGGTTGTTTTGGCCTTTGCGCCGGAATGTCCGCGATGAAGTTTGATCGCCGCCGTTTGTTCGCCGCTTTCGCCGGCGCCGCCTCCGCCGGCGCTGCGACGCCCGTCGCGGCGCGCGAACCGCTCGGCACTTCGTCCGTGCCGCGCGCCGAGATCGACGCCACGACGCTCGGCGTGCGGCCGAACGCGGAACTCGACCAGTCGGCAGTTCTGCAGAGCGCGATCGACGCAAGCCGCGGCCGCCGGATCGGTGCTGCGGTTGCCGCCCGGAATATATCGCGCCGGCGCACTGCAATTCCCGCCCTATGCCGGCGATCGCCGGCGTCATAGGCTCGACGCGGCTGGTCATGACCGGCGGCCCGTCGCTGCTCGCAGCGACCGGCAGCGATTACGTCAGCCTCAGCGGTCTCGTGCTCGACGGCAATCACGTTGCGTTGCCTGACGGCCGCGGCCTCGTACAGTTGACGCAAGGCCGCGCATTGCGTCATCACCGATTGCATGATCGTCAATGCCGGCGGCAACGGCATCAGGCTCGACGCGATCGCGGGCGAGGTGACGGGAAATACCGTGATCGACGCCGCCAATAACGCGATTTTCTCCAACGACGCCGCCGGTCTGCGCATCGCCGGCAATACGGTGCAGCGCGCCGGCAACGGCGGCATTCTGGTGTGGCGCGACAAGCCCGGCGACGACGGCACGCTTGTCGTCGACAACCGCATCGAAGATATCGCCAATAAAGCCGGCGGCTCCGGCCAGTACGGCAATGCCATCAATGTTTTCCGCGCCGACAACGTCATCGTGCGCGGCAACCGCATCCGCAATGCCGCGTTCTCCGCGGTGCGCGGCAACAGCGCGTCCAACCTGCAGATCGTCGGCAACACCTGCAGCGGGCTCGGCGAGTGCGCGCTCTACGCCGAATTCGGTTTCGAGGGCGCGGTGATCGCCAACAATATCGTCGATGGCGCGGCGGTCGGCGTCTCGGTGACGAATTTCGACAAAGGCGGCCGGCTCGCCGTGGTGCAAGGCAACCTGATCCGCAACCTCCGACGCCAGCAACCGCCCGGCAGCGATCCCAATGACACGCTCGGCATCGGCGTCGAAGCCGACACGGTCGTCACCGGCAACGTCATCGAGAAGCGCCAAGGGCATCGGCATCCAGGCCGGCTGGGGCGCCTATCTGCGCGACGTTGCGGTGACCGCGAATGTTGTGCGCGGCGCCGATTACGGCATCGCGGTTTCCGTCGCCTCCGGCGCCGGCACGGCCGTCATCGCCAATAATCTCGTCTCCGGCGCCCGCCTCGGCGCCATTGTCGGCAGGGAATGGGGCAAGACCGGTCACCGGCGATCTCAGCAAGGAAGGCGCCGACCGCTACGCGCAGCTGTCGATCGACGGCAACCGGGTGCGGTAATGCCCGTCAAATTGCCGCCGTCACTCTGATCGCACCAACCTCAAAACCGTTCCAATTGCGCAACACCGGCTGCATCAATGGTGCCAGCGCCGCGCGCTCGGCTGCGTCGAGCGGCAGAAAGCGCGCAATCGTCGCCGCCATGATCGGCCTGCGCGGCGCGAGCGGCGCCGTCGTCGCATTTGATCGCGATGCCGAGCCCTTGTCGCGGTAGCGCGCCGCAATAGACGCCTTCGGCGCCGGTTTTGACGAAAACGCGCTCGCCGAAAAGCTGCATGATCTCGGTGCAGAACCGCCCAGTGCCGGCGACGAACCATGGCTTTGCCGCGCAGGCCTGCCGCAATCGCGCCGCGGCACGCGGCGCGGGCTGGCGCCAGACCGTGACCGGTGCCGAATTTGGCAAATCCATGCGCGAGATTTTGCAGCGGCATCGCCCAGGTCGGCACCGAGCAACCGTCGATGGCGCAGACCTCTTCGCCAAGGACGGCGCCGGTGAAATTCTCCAGCACGGCGCGCACCTGCCGCTGCACCGGATGCTGGGGACGAAAATATTCGGCGGTATCGGCGCCCATCGCGCAGGCGAGGCAGAGAAAGCCGGCGTGCTTGCCGGAGCAATTGTTATCCAGCGCCGACGGCGTGCCGGTCCGCGCCAGCGCATAAGCGGCGGACTGCGAAATCGGCCAATGCGCGCCGCAGCGCAGCGCCGAGGCATCGAGGCCGGCTGTTCGCCAGCATCCGCGCGACGCCGGCGATGTGTGCCGGCTCGCCGCTGTGCGAAGCGCAAGCGAGCGCCAGTTCCTCGTCGCCAAAGCCATATCGGTCGGCGGCGCCGCCTTCGACGAGGGCAATGGCCTGCAACGCCTTGATCGCCGAGCGCGGAAAGACCGGCGCAGTCGACGTCGCCCACGGCAAACACGCTGCGGCCCTGCGGCATCGGCTCACCGCGACGGCGCCGCGGTGGCGGCTCTCCACCAGCGGCGCCGCGCGTCACTTCGACCAGGACCGGATTGCTCATATTTGCATGTCCCGGTTTCGGCCGCGTCGGCCGTATCGGCGGGGCGACCGCGAATGCACCTGGCTAATAGCCGACGGTAAATCTGCGCCTGACATGCTTGGGATTTTCGATCTCATCGACGATGGCGACGGCAAAATCCTCGCGCGATATTCGCCCGTTGTCGGCCGCATCGACCACCATCGTGTCGGTGCCGAGACGATATTTTCCGGTGCGCTCGCCGGGCTGGATGGACGTAGGCGGCGAAATTGCCGTCCAATCGAAATCGTCGGCCTCACGCAATTTCTCAAGCGCGATCATCGCCGGCTTCGAGCTTGGCGCCGGCGACGCCATGTGATCGAAATGCAGCCGGCCGTCGGCCCGCAGCAGGCTGCCGGCGCCGACGACGATCAGCGCTCGCCGCACCTTCGATATCCGGATCGCTTCGATCACCGCGTCGATGTCGTTGACGTCCCATTTGAGCGAGACGACGACGCACGTCGTGACCTCGCAATACGCGCCGCCAGCGCCGCGGCGTCTGCCGGATGCACGGTCGCGACCGTGAGACCTTGGCGCGCCGGCAGATTGGCCGCCCCGCGGGTCGTTCCAGTCACGCGATGTCCGCGCGCGAGAGCCTCGTTAAGGATGCGACTGCCGATATTGCCGGTCACGCCGACAAGCGCGATATTTGCCATTTACCGTTTCTCCCGCGCTACGGTGACGACGAGCCCGCGATCGCTCGCAATTTATTTGGTAGAAATCCGCACCACCGCAACCTGTGCGACCGAATGCGTGTCATGCGATTACGCGGGCTGCGACTCCCCATCTGTTGAACTCGATCATAACTCGGGGAAATGCTGGCGGCTAATTGGAAACTGCACAAAAATTTCCTGGGGAGGTAAACCATGGCCACCGCCACGCACGATGTCGGCCGCAAGCTCGATGCTCTGCCGCTCGGCCGCTTTCACTATCGTCTCACCGGCCTGATTGTGGGCGGCCTGTTCGTCGATCAGTTCGACAATTACATCACCGGCGGCGTGCTGGGCGCGGCCATCAAGGAAGGCTTGTCGACCATGTCGATGAATGCGCTGTTCATCAGCGCAGGCACCGCAGGCATGACCATCGGCTCGATCGCTGCCGGCTGGATCGGTGACCGTTATGGCAGGCGCTTTAGCTTTCAATTGAACTTGCTGATCTTCGGCGTGTTCGCGTTCGCCGCGGCCGCGTCGCCGACGATGGGCTGGCTCACCGTATCCCGCTTCCTCATGGGTCTCGGCATGGGCGCGGAATTCGTCATCGCTTATACGATGTTGAGCGAGTTTGTGCCGCCGAAGTCGCGCGGCCGCTGGCAGGCCTCGATGGCGGTGATCTCCAACGGCGCGGTCTTTATTTCCAGCCTGTGCGGTTTTCTGATCATTCCGCATTACGGTTGGCGCTGGGTGTTCGTGATCGCCGGCATCGCTGCGCTGATCGTTTGGTTCCTGCGTAAGTCGTTGCCGGAATCGCCGCGCTGGCTCGAAAGCCAGGGCCGCAACGCCGAGGCGGAGAAAGTCGTCGACGATATCGTGCATGAATTGGGATTGAAGGAGGCGCCGGCCGTGGCGCCATCTTCGGCCCCGACGCCGGTCGCGGTCGACGTGCCCTTCATGGTGCTGTTCTCGCCGCCGGTCATCCGCCGCACGCTGCTTGCCGTCATCCTGATGACCGCGGGACTGACGGTGTCTTACGGCTACACCAACTGGCTGCCGACCTTCTTCATCAAGCAGGGCATGAGCCTGAACACGTCGATCGGCTTCACCGTGATCATGAGTCTCGGTGGCACGCTCGGGGCCTTGATCGCATTTGCTGTCGCCGACAGGTTCGATCGCAAGCCGAGTCTCAGCATCGCCGGGATCTGCGCGCTCGTCTTCGGCATCCTGTTTGCGCAGGGCGATAGCGTGCTGTGGGTCAATTCATTCGGGCTGTTGCTGCTTGGCTCGCTATTCTGCTTTACGACGCTGTCAATCGCGGTCTATATGCCGGAACTGTTCGCCACCGAATACCGCGCCCGCGGCGCCGGCCTAGCCTTCACCTGCGCCCGAATCGGCATCGTCGTCACCCCGTTCCCGATCGTTTGGGCGTTCGACTTCGCCGGACTCGCCGCGGTCACGACAATGTTTTCGGTGTTCCTGGTGATCGCGCTGATTGCGCTGTGGTTACTCGGCGTAGAGACGCGCGCCAAGCCGCTCGAGGAGACTGCTCCCGTCCTCGATCAAGCGCCGGAGCCGTTTGCCGCGCACACCGCACCGGCAGCCGAATAACCCGATGCAGGCAGCGAGCCAGCGTAACGTCCGGTTCCTCGGGCACAGCGACCAAGGTGGCCGCAGCGATGGCGTACAGGTCATGGTCCATCGCGGCCATGCCTATATCGGCCATATCTTCAGCGGCGGCTTCTCGGTCGTCGACGTCCGCGACCCGAAAAATCCGCAGGCCGTCGCTTTCGTACCGACGCCGGAGAACACTTGGGCGCTGCATCTGCAAGTGCATGATGATCTCTTGCTGGTCGTCAATGCCGCCAATGTCTGGACCGCGCAAAAAGTCGCGAGCGACAAGGAGTTTTTCTCGCGGCCGCTCACCGAAATCCTTTAACCGGCACGGCATGTCGTTTGCCGCCGGCTTGCGAGTTTACGACATATCGCAGCCGGCGAAGCCGCGTGAGATCGCGTTCATGGCGGTCGAGGGCCTCGGGCCGCATCGCATCTGGTATGTCGGCGGCCGCTACGCGTACATCTCGGCGCATTTCGAGGGTTTTACCGACCGCATCCTCGCCATCGTCGATATGAGCGATCCGACCGAGCCGCATATCGTCGGACGCTGGTGGCTGCCGGGGATGTGGCAGGCGGGCGGCGAGACGCCGCAATGGCCGCAAGGCCGCCGCTACGCGCTGCACCACGCCGTCGTCGCCGGCACCACCGCTTATGGCGCCTGGCTCGATGGCGGGCTTACCGTGCTAGACGTCGCCGATCCGGCCAAGCCGCGGCTCCTGGCACATCGCGTTTGGCGCCCGCCGCTCGGCTCTACCACGCATTCGCCTTTGCAACTGCCGGATCGCGACCTGCTCATCGTCTCCGACGAACCGGCGCAGGACAATTGTGCCGATGGCACCAAGCGGATCTGGGTATTCGATGTGCACGAGCCGACGAACCCAGTCAGCATTGCCACGATGCCGCTGCCGGACGAGCAGCGCTATTGCGAACTGCCCGGCAAATTCGGCCCGCATAATCTGCACGAGAACCGGCCCGGCGCGCTGCAAAACTCGAACCTGGTGTTCGCGACTTACTGCAATGCGGGGCTGCGCGTCTATGACATCACCGATCCATTCCAGCCGCGCGCCGCCGGGCATTTCGTACCGCCGCCGCCGACTAGCCGCATGGACCCTCGACCGAACCGGCCGTTGGTCATCCAGTCGGGCGACGTTTTTGCCGCCGCTGACGGGCGCCTCTACATGACCGATTTCAACGCCGGGCTTTATATTCTGGAATACGAAGGCCGCAACTGACGCCGCTCGCCTCCCGGCGTTGCCCCAACCATTGAAAGCTGCGGATGGCCAAGCACTGTCTGGTCGAAGCCGAAGACCGTCTTGGTAACCGGGAGGCACTGGCTTTGTCGGGACCTATGTCTGCCGCCTCTTAGGCCAGCAGGGACAGGCGGCCATCGCCGCCGGAATCGAGCCTTTCTCCGCGGCGGCGCTGTTCATTCTCGGCGAGGCGGCCGCCACGACGCGTTTCGTTCGTGGCGACGTTCTTGATGCGGCAGGACTCGACGCCATCTGTGCGCAATACGCGCCTGACGCCGTCATCCATGCCGCCGGGCTGGTTGGACACGACGCCTCGCTCGCCGATCCGGCGAAGACCTATGCGGTCAATATCGGCGGCACCGTCAACGTCTGCGAAGCCGCGCGCCGGGCGAATATCGCAAAGCTTCTGCTGATCAGCAGCAACGCCGCCTATCACCGTAAAGAGCGCGACGTCTTCGACGAAACGCATCCGACGACGTCGATCTATTCCGGTAATCCGAATGCCCATTATGGCGCATCGAAGATGGCGGCCGAGCAAGCGGCGCTCGCCTATCACACGTTTCACGGCATGGATGCGCTGGCGATCCGTATCACCAGCGTTTACGGCTTCGGCATGAAGCCCGGGCAAATGCAATTGAAGCAGATCGTCGAGGCCGCCGCGAATGGCCAAAAAATAAAGATCGCATCCGGCGGCGGTGTGGTGCGCGACTACACCTATGTCGAGGATTCGGCCGCCGGCATCGTCGACATTCTCAACTTCGATACACGGTCGATCGAACAGCGTATTTTCAATATTTCACGCGGCGAGTTGACCAGCACTTTCGACATCGCCGATGCCGTCCGCGCGGCATTCCCGGACGCCAGCATCGAGGTCGGCGGCGAGATGACCGAGTTCGAAATGGCTACGTTAAAGCAGCGCGCCCCGATGTCCTGGGCTAATGCCGAAAAAACATTCGGCTACCGGCCGCGATACTCACTGACCCAGGGCATCAAACGCTATGCCGAACTTTATACGGCATTCAAAAAGAGCGCGCGCCCCCTCGCCTCGACATGACGGATTGAACGCGTCAATCTGGCATCATGCGTCGGCTCACCATCGTCATCCCGGTGCTCAACGAGGCGGCAATCGTCGTTGACACGTTAACGGCGCTGGCGCCGTTGCGCGCCCGCGGCGCCGAAATCATCGTCGTCGACAGCGGCTCCAGCGACGGCTCGCCGGACCTGGCGCGGCCGCTCGCCGACCGGGTGATAGCCGCTCCGCGCGGACGCGGCGCGCCGCTGAACGCTGGCGCCGCGCTCGGCACCGGCGATGCGTTGGTTTTCCTGCATGCCGATACGGCGTTGCCGCAAGATGCCGACCGGTTCATTGCCGCGGCGCTGGTGCGCCGCGCCTGGGGCCGTTTCGATCTGCGCATTGCCGGACGGCATCCGCTATTGGCGGTCGTCGCGCGCATGATCAATTGGCGCTCGCGGCTGACCGGCATCGCCACCGGGGATCAGGCGATCTTCATGAGGCGCGAGGCGTTTGTGGCGGTCGGCGGCTTTCCCGACCTGCCGCTGATGGAGGACATTGCGATCTCGCGACGTCTCAAGCGCCTGTGCCGGCCGTACTGCATCGGCACGCCGGTCGTCACGTCGGGCCGGCGCTGGGAGCATCACGGCGTGCTTCGCACGATCGTGCTGATGTGGCGGCTGCGGCTCGGCCTATTACTTCGGCGTCGAGCCGGCGCGGCTCGCGCGGCGCTACGGGCCAGTTCCGTCATTACCCGCGCAAGGTCGCGCCGGGCCATAGCTTCGGCGCCGAGCGGGCATATTGCGGCGGGCGGGCAACCTCGCCGCCCAGCATCTGCGCGGCACGCCAGGCCCAATGCGGATCGTCGAGGAAGGCGCGGGCCATCGCCACCATATCCGCCTTGCCGGAGGCGATGATCTCTTCGGCCTGCTGCGCGCCCGCGATCATGCCGACGGCGCGCACCGCGATACCGCATTCGCGGCGCACCCGCTCCGCGATCGGGACGTTGAATCCGGGCTCGCTCGGCCAGCGGCTATCGGGCGTGATATTCGCCGACGAGATGTCGACATAGTCGAGCCCGGCCGCTTTGAGCGCCTTGGCCATCGCCACCGCATCGTCGGCGGTGAGCCCGCCCTCGACCCAATCGGTGCCGGTGATGCGCGCGCCGAGCGGGACAGTACGCGGCACCGCGGCGCGGACCGAGCGCACCACTTCGAGCGGAAATTTCATGCGGCCTTCGAACGCGCCGCCATAGGCGTCGTTGCGCTTGTTCGACAGCGGCGAGACGAAACTATGCAGCAGATAACCGTGCGCGAAATGCAATTCGATGGCGTCGAAGCCGACCCGCAGCGCGCGCTTGGCCGCGTCGGTGAAGGATGCGGTGACATGCGCCATGTCGTCCTCGGTCATGGCGCGCGGCGTGTGCCAGCCCGGTCCGAACGGCAGCGCCGAAGGTCCGATCGTCGGCCAGGCGTCTTCGGCATCGCTGAGCGCCTTGGCGCCTTCCCAGGGCCGCTGCGACGACGCCTTGCGGCCGGCATGCGCCAATTGAATGCCGAGCTTCGCGCTGCCGATGCGGCGGCAGTGATTGACGATGCGCACCAGCGCCGCCTCGCAGTCATCGGAATAGAGGCCGAGGCAGCCATGGGTGATGCGGCCGCGCCGCTCGACATGGGTGGCCTCGATCACCAACAGGCCGGCGCCGGAATTCGACAGCATGCCGAGATGGGTCATGTGCCAATCGTTGCCGACGCCGTCGTCGGCGCTGTATTGGCACATCGGCGCCACCACGATGCGGTTCGGCAGATCAGATCGGCAAGTTTTATCGGTGAGAACAAAGCGCTCGGCATCGATGCTCACATGCGGTTTGAGGAAGAAGGGGCTGGGCGGATGGGGCGTGCGGGCGCGTGAGGCGGGAAACGCGCTGCGCAGACGAACGACCTGCGGCTCACCGCCGGCGGCATTTCCGGCTGTGGATAACCCGTCCCGATGCCCGGAATCTAGTCAGGCCAAGGCGACGCTGCCATGCCGGCCGGCGAGCGGCGGCGGTAGCCCGCCGGCATCGTCCTGCGGCAGGTCCTCGTTGTTGAGCGGCACGCCGGCGAATCGCGGCCCATTGGTCGCGCACCTGCAGCACTTTGCGCATTTCATCGAGAAACTCGACCTCGGTGAAATAATGCCGCCAGCGCCCGCTGTCGCATAAATCGAGGAAATGCTCCTGCCGACGCTCGATCAGAGCAAGCCATCGGCGTGCGATGCTGTCGTACCGACCGGATTGCGGTTCCGACATGGCGGAGCAACCAGAAGCGCAAAGTCAAAATACGCCGTCAAAATCGGCGCTTTCCGATAAACAACGTGTGTTTGTTGATTCGGCAATCAAAATGAATGTGGCGACAACGCGGACTATTTGTTGACTTTTAGTTTGTGGATAACAGCGTGCACAAATTGATTCGGCTTAAAGTCGCACGCGCAGCCAGTTTGCCAGTTCGCCGACGATGCCGCGGCGAAACGTCAGTACGCAGGCGACGAAGATGACGCCCTGGATCACCAGCACCCATTGGCCGAATGGCGCCAGATAGTTCTCCATCGCGACAATGATGAAAGCGCCGACCGCCGGGCCGAAGATGGTGCCCAGCCCGCCGACCAGGGTCATCAAGATGACCTCTCCCGACATGGTCCAATGCACGTCGGTGAGCGAGGCGAGCTGAAATACCAGGGCCTTCAACGATCCGGCGAGGCCGGCCAACGTCGCGGAAAGCACGAAGGCGACGAGCTTGTAGTGTTCGGTCTTATAGCCGAGTGAAATGGCGCGCTGCTCGTTCTCGCGAATGGCCTTGAGCACTTCACCGAACGGCGAATAGATCATCCGATAGATCAGGAAAAGAGCGGCCAGCACGACCACGAGACGAACACATACATCGTGATTTCATTATTGAGATCGAGCACGCCGAACAAATGCCCGCGCGGCACCGCCTGAATGCCGTCCTCGCCGCCGGTCAATTTCACCCGCAGCGCGACCAGATACATCATCTGCGCCAAGCGCGAGCGTGATCATCGCGAAATAGATACCCTGGCGGCGGATTGCGATGAAACCCGCAATGACGCCCAGTCCGGCCGCGGTCGCCGTGCCGATCAAAAGCGACAGCTCCGGCGTTAAGCCCCAGGATTTGGCGGCATAGGCGCAGAGGTAACTGGCCCAGCCGAAATAGAGCGCATGACCGAATGAAACCAGCCCGCCATAGCCGATCAGAAGATTAAACGCGCAGGCGAACAGCGCAAAGCAGAGCGCCTTCATCAGAAAGACCGGGTAGAGGACGAACGGCGCGGCGATCAGGAACGCGACCATGCGATCGCAGCCGCCGCCGCCTGACTGCAGATTGTCTCGCGATGAATGCGGCTGAGCGGCCGCAACACTGGTCGTCGCCATTACGCACTCCGCCCGAACAGGCCCGCTGGCCGCATCAACAGCACAATGATCATGATGGCGAAGATCACGGTGTTCGAGGCTTCCGGAAAGAACACCTTGGTCAATCCCTCGACGATGCCGAGCGCAAAGCCGGTGAGGATCGCGCCCATGATCGAGCCCATACCGCCGATGACGACGACTGCGAACACCACGATGATGAGATCCGATCCCATCTGCGGTGAGACGTTATAGATCGGCGCCGCCATGACGCCGGCCAGCGCCGCGAGCCCGACGCCGAAGCCGTAGGTGAGCGTCACCATGCGCGGCACGTTGATGCCGAAGGCGCGCACCAGCGTCGGATTCTCGGTCGCGGCGCGAAGATACGGAGCCAAGCCGAGTGCGCTCGATCGCGAACCAGGTGGCAAAGCAGACCACCAGCGAGAAAGCGATCACCCAGGCGCGATAGTTGGGAAGGAACATGAAGCCGAGATTATGTCCGCCTTGCAGCGAGTCCGGTACGGCATAGGGCTGCCCCGAAGAGCCATAATAGTTGCGGAACAAGCCCTCGATGATAAGCGCCAGTCCGAATGTCAGGATTAGCCCATAGAGATGATCGAGCTGTTGCACCCGCTTGCAGAAACAGCCGCTCGATGACGATGCCGACTAAGCCGATCAGAATCGGCACGACGACCAGCGCCACCCAATAATTGAGGCCGAGATATTGCAGCAGCAGATAGGCGGTGAAGGCGCCCATCATATATTGCGCGCCGTGGGTGAAATTGATGATGTTGAGCATGCCGAAAATGACGGCAAGGCCGAGGCTCAACAGCGCATAGAACGAGCCGTTGATCAGTCCGAGCAACAGTTGCCCGAATAGCGCCTGCGACGGAATGCCGAATATCTCGAACATGGAACCACGGGGGTAGAGCTCTCCCCGCCAGGCGGGGAGAGCTCACGCGCGTTAGTTAGTGACCAGCGGACAATTGCCGTCCTTGAGCGGCCGGAACGCTTCGTCGGCCGGGATCGTTGCGCGCAGCTTGTAATCGTCACCCGCATATTTCGATTCCTCGGGTTTCTTGACCTCGAACAGATAGGCGGGGTGGATGTTGCGGCCGTCGGCGCGGACCATGCCCTTGCCGAACAGCGGATCGTCGGTCGGCAATTTCTTCATCTCGGCGACCACCGCCTTGCCGTCGGCGGCGCTTTTGAGCGCGGCGACCGCTTTGAGGTAATGCGTGACCGCCGAATAGACGCCGGCCTGCACCATGGTCGGGAATTTACCCGGGTGCTCGGCCTGCCAACGCTTGGTGAAGGCGCGATTGGCGTCGGTCATGTCCCAATACCAGGTCGAAGTCAGCACCAGGCCCGCCGCCGTTTTCAGGCCGAGCGAATTGACGTCGCTGATGAACACCAGCAAACCGGCAAATTGCTGGCCGCCCGCGGTGATGCCGAATTCGGCGCCCTGCTTGATCGCGTTGATGGTGTCGCCGCCGGCATTGGCGAGTCCGATGATCTTTGCTTTCGAAGCTTGCGCCTGCAGCAGATAGGAAGAGAAATCGCTGGTATTGAGCGGATGCGCGACGCCGCCCAAGACTTTGCCGCCATTGGCCAGCACAACGGCCGTGGTGTCGCGCTCGAGCGCATGACCGAAGGCATAATCGGAAGTAAGGAAGAACCAGGTATCGCCGCCGGTCTTCACCAGCGCCTTGCCGGTGCCATTCGCCAGCATCCAGGTATCGTAGGTCCAATGGATGGTGTTGGGCGAGCATTTCGGCCCGGTCAGGTCGGAGGACGCCGCGCCGGAAACGAGGAACACTTTGTTCTTCTCGCGCGCCACCTCATTGACGGCGAGCGCCACGCCGGAATTCGGCACATCGACGATCATATCGACGCCGTCGACGTCGAACCATTGCCGCGCCAGGTTGGAGCCGACGTCGGGCTTGTTCTGCATATCGCCGCTGACAATCTCCACTTTCAACCCATGCGCGGCCGGGTTGAAATCTTCCACGGCGAGTTTCGCGGCGGTGACGGAGCCGGGTCCGCCAAGATCAGCATAGAGGCCCGACATATCGCTCATCACGCCGATTTTGACCTTGGTCGTTTGCGCCTGCGGCCCGCTGCTGTCGTGAGCAGCGCGGCTGCGGCAAATGCCAGACTGGTTATTAATCTCATTGGCTACCTCCCTGTGCGGCCGCTTGGGCCTCATTCTCTATAGCAGGCTTCGCTCCGCCGTTCCGATAGTATCAAACGCCGAGATAGTCGTGCAGCTTTCCCATATTGGCCTTTAGTTGCGGGGTCGAGAATTCATCGACGACGCGGCCGTGCTCCACGACGTAGTGCCGATCGGCCACCGCCGCGGCGAAGTGGAAATTCTGCTCGACCAGAAGAATCGTGAACCCTTGTGCTTTCAGCGAGCCGATGGTCTCCCGGATTTGCTGGATGATGATCGGCGCTAAGCCCTCGGTCGGCTCGTCGAGCAGCAGCAAGCGGGCGCCGGTGCGCAAGATCCGGCCGATCGCCAGCATCTGTTGCTCGCCGCCGGAGAGCTTGGTGCCTTGACTTGACAGCCGCTCGCGCAGGTTGGGAAACAGCGCGAAGATGCGGTCGAGATCGAGCCCGCCAGGGCGCACCTGCGGCGGCAGCAGCAGGTTCTCGCGGACGTCGAGGCTGGCGAAAATGCCGCGCTCTTCCGGACAGAAGGCGATGCCGGTGCGGGCGATCGCGTCCGAGGACATGCCGACGAGCTCGCGTCCTTCGAAGCGCACCGAGCCGCGGCGCTGCTCGACGATGCCCATGATCGATTTCAGCGTCGTGGTCTTGCCGACGCCGTTGCGGCCAAGCAGCGTCACCACCTCGCCGGGCTGCACGTCGAAGCTGACGCCGTGCAGAATGTGCGAACTCGCCATACCAGGCTTCGAGCCCATTCACTGCCAGCATGGCGCGCGTCTCGGCTGGGCGCTTCTCAATCATGACCGGTCCCGAGATAGGCTTCGCGCACGGCGGGATCAGCGGATACGGTCTGGTAATCGCCTTCGGCGAGCACCTGGCCGCGGGTGAGTACCGTAATGCGATCGCACAGATCGGCCACTACGCTGAGATTATGCTCGACCATCAGCACGGTGCGCGTAGCGGCAACCGTTTTGATCAGCGCACTGATGCGAGCGATATCGTCGTGGCCCATGCCCGCCGTCGGCTCGTCCAGCAGCAGCATTTGCGGATCGAGCGCCAGCGTCGTTGCGATTTCAAGTGCGCGTTTATGGCCATAAGGCAATTCGACGGCGGGCGCATTGGCATAAGGAGCGAGCCCGACATCGGCGATCAGCGCCAGGGCGCGCTCGTCGAGCGCATGGAGCACGCGTTTGGTCCGCCAGAAATCGAACGAGCCGCCGCGCCGGCGCTGCAGCGCGATGCGCACGTTCTCAAGCACCGTCAGATGCGGAAACACCGCGGAGATCTGAAACGAGCGCACCAGTCCGAGCCGCGCGACTTCGGCCGGCTTGAGCGCGGTGATGTCGCGCCCATCGAACACGATGCGGCCGCGCGTCGGAGTGAGGAATTTGCTCAGCAGATTAAAGCAAGTGGTTTTGCCGGCGCCGTTCGGGCCGATCATGGCGTGAATGCTGCCGCGCGCGACGCGCAGATTGACCGAGCGCACCGCGACGAAACCGGCAAAATCCTTGGTCAGGTCTTCGGTTTCGAGGACGGTATCGCCACCCACCGACTATTCCCCCACGGCCGGCATTCTCCGCCATGTTCGACGCAGGCGTAAAGGGCCATTGGCGCCCGATCCATCCGAAGCAGCGGATGCGGCGCGCTTTGGCGGGCATCGCTGAAATGGAAGACCCGCCCGGAGGGGACGAGGCCGGGCGGGTCTGAAAATCGGCGCTGGGGATCGGGGAGAAGCGCGCCGATGGGGCTTGTTGGCGCCACCAATGATTGGTCGGCCCGCCGCAGGAAAGGTTCAAGTGAGGGAAAATACTCGTATTGGCGGTAGGATAACTTGGAGCATGATCCCGAAAAGTGGATGCCGGTTTTCGGATAAGATCATGCTCAAATCCACAATCTAGACCCTGATCCGATTCAGTCGAATTGGATCAGGGTCTAGAAGGCCTGGATAGATTTGCCCGGTTCGGCGGTCTCGGCCGGCTCGGCGGGCTCCGCGAACTCCACGACCCGCTCTTGCCGCATCCGCGCGACGATCTGGCCGAGCTCTTCTTTGGCGAGCGACTTCATCGCGATGCGCACGCGATAGAGGCCGCCTTCCGTCGGCCCGTCGACCAGCGCGGCCTGATAATTGTGCAGGAAATTGGTGATCTCGGCGGCGCTTGCCGCTTGCGCGAAACGCACCATCGCAAAACTGCCGTGGCGATGCGCGCCGCCGAGCGAGGCGAGCTGGGACGAGCCTTGCGGCTTGGTGAAAACGTCGACCAGCATGAACGCCTGCAGCGCGATCGCGAGCACGGCAAAGGACGCCGCCACGGCCAAAGTGCGCGGCGGAAAACTGGCGAAAAATCCGGTCAGCCAGCCGGCGACGGCGCCGGGAACGTGCTTGCGCGCGGCGACGGTCTCGGCATCGATCGCCGCCATCAGCCGGTCCGCAACACGCGGCGACGGCGCGCCGAGCGTTTCGTTGAGGTGAATGGTCTCGGCAAGCTCTTCGCGCACAAGATCGACTGGCGCGCAAGACCTTGCGGGCGCAAGACCTTGGCGCGCCAGCTCGGATCTTGCCGCAACGCCGCCTCGACGCGTTGGCGGTCGCGGCGGCGCAGCGTGCCGGCCGCATACCAGGGCAGCAAAGCCTCGATTTCGCCGGGTTCGATATTCTGGCCCGAATTGCGGGCCGCATCGCTGCGCATCATGGCCAACCTCGATCAATTCCCGCCATTCTGCACAACTCTCCCAGTTTCTTGCGCGCGTAGAACATCCGTGTCTTCACCGTGTTCTCCGGGATTCCGATGATCTGAGCGACCTCCTCCACGGA
The DNA here is from genome assembly GCA_963714345.1 of uncultured Alphaproteobacteria bacterium. GTDB lineage: Bacteria > Pseudomonadota > Alphaproteobacteria > Rhizobiales > Xanthobacteraceae > BOG-931. The sequence continues at coordinate 197,605 of CAVQOD010000011.1, forward strand.
TTTCTCGTGGTAGTAGACGAGATCGATAACCTCCCGGTGGTCGCGGCGAAAGCGCAGCAAGGCATTTGCGCAATTTTTCGCCCTTGTCGAGTTTTCGCCAGCGCAAGCTCCGGATCATCAGAAGGTTCCTCGATCAATTCCGCCGTTTCGTCGTCCAATCCGTCCTCGCGCCGCTTGCGCAGCATCGACAGCGCCTTGAAGCGTGCGATGGCGATGAGCCAGGTCGAAACGGCGCTTCGGCCTTCGAACCGGTTGGCCTGGCGCCAAACGTCCAAAAACACATCGCCGATGACGTCTTCCGCCGCCATCTCGTCGCGCAACAGACGCAGAACAAAGCGATAGATGCGCACATGGTGCCGCGCGAACAGCACCTGCATCGCCAGCCGGTCACCCCGGGCAATTCGACCGATCAGCGCTTCATCGGCCGGTGCTTGCATCGCCATAGAGTCGGCTCACAAGTTGGTCGCCGTTTGCGGCCAAGGGTTCAAATGCCTGTGAGAAATTTTTGATGCTGCGAGGCACACGGACTAGAGGGAATTCTCGCATTTCCTCAAAGTCTTAGCCCCCGAGGCCGGACGACCGCCCGGCACTGCAGCCAAATTGCCCCCGAATCGGGCCGAGACGCAAGAGCATTCAGCAAAGCCGCCCCCGATCCGGCCGCTGTTGCGGTTAATCGATTGGCCGGGACCAGTGGCCGGGCTGGGAAGGGTTTCCCCGAGCGGCTTTTCCTCAAGCAGGATCACGGCGAGGAACGAGATCGCAAGCGTGCCGGCGATGGCGAGGAAAACCGTTTGGAAAGTCGCCACCGACGCGCTGCCCAAGAACGCGTGGCCGAGCGAACCCGGCGCGGCACCGAGCGGCGCCTTGGCCAGCACGACCGCGCCGAACCCGGCAATCAGCATCGTGCCCATCAGCGTGCGCGTAAAATTCATCGTGCCGATTGCCGCGCCGAGATCGTGAATGGAAACGGTGTTCTGCAACGCCACTTGCGTCAGCGGCGCGGTCGGTCCGAAGCCGATGCCGATCAGAAACAGGATGATCTCGAAGTTTCAGCGAGCTCATGTCCTGGGTCGAGAAGGCCAGCGCGAGCACCGCGCCGAGGCCGACGACGAGAAAGCAAAGCGGCAAAAGCTTGTAATGCCGGACGCGGCCGATGAGCTGGCTGGAAAGGCCGGCGCTGGTGTTGAGCGTGACCATCAGGATCATCAGGCTCAGTCCCGACGAGGTCGCCGACCAGCCGAGCGCGCTCTGCAGATACATCGGCAGAAAAATATTGAGGCACGACGATCGAGCCCCAGCCAAACGAATGCGCCACCATGGTCAGCCGCGCGGCCGGATCGGCCAGGATGGCGATCGGGATCAGCGGCTCGACGGCAGTGAGCAGCCGCACGACAAATCCGGCGCCCAAGAAGGAGCGCGCAGCCAAGCAGCGCGAGAACCGGCGCCGACAGCCACGGATAGTGCACGCCGCCAAGATTGAGCGCCAGCATGAACGACGAGCTTGCCGCCATCACCAGCACCGCGCCGAGGAAGTCGAGCCGATGCGGCCGGCCGTGCCGCGGCAGCCGGCGCAGGGTCCGTCAGCGCAAGCGCCCATGGCGATAATGCAGAACGGGAATTTTCCACAAAAAGATCATCCACCAATACAGATGATCGCAAATCCAGCCGCCGAGCACCGGGCCGCAGCCGCCGGCGGTGGTGAATGCGATCGAGAAGTAGGTGTAGTATTTGGCGCGCTCTTTCGGGCGGCGCCATGTCGCCCAGTACCATCTGGGCGCTCGAAATCATGCCGCCGCCGCCCATGCCCTGCACGACGCGGCCGCAGATCAGCATCAGCATGCTCGACGCCGATGCCGAAACGAACGCGCCGGTCATGTAGATGACCGAGCGCGATCAGCAGCGTAGACGCGCCGGCCGTGGATATCGGCGAATTTGCCGTAGAGCGGGGTGAGCGCGGTCGCGGCGATCAGGTACGACGTGATCAGCCACGGCAGCTCGGTGACGTCGCCGAAGACGCGGCCGATGGTCGGCAACGCGCTGGCGAGGATCGACTGATCGATCGAGCCGAGGAACACCGGCAGCATCATGCTGATGACGATCAGCCGCTTTTCGCCGTGCCTCAGTGGTTTCGGCTCGGCATCACGTGCCGGCGCCGCGGCAACTGCCGCCGGCGCGGCAAAGCCCGCGGCTCCCTGCGGCGCGACAATCGCTTCACCCCGCGGCCAGGTGGCGCTTTCGTTGCGCTCGTCATTCATGAAGCAAATTACGCCGCGACAAGCACGAGCGTCCTCCCGGCGGATCGAGCGTCGAGCAATACCGGCAAAGCCGGCGACTGTCATTTGCCGGGCGCCCGGAAGGCCGAAATGGGCGCATGGCTGCCCTCCGGCGCGAGTTCGCCGTGACAGGATCCCGTTCAGCCAAGCCTGTCACAAATCGGTGCCTGACCCATCGCATCGTGGCCAAGACCACCACGCAGCGATAGCATCATGCTAAACTGCTGCGGCACTTGCGATTAAGGTGCATAGACAGCGATGACGATCGACATTTCATAGCCAGTCGAAAATCGTAGGGTGGTTGACATGACGCTTCTCGAATTTCATGTTGTTCTCAGCCTGATCGAAATAGCAGCCGGCCTGATCGTGCTGTACGGCCTGGTGAACGGAAAAGCGTTCGGCGCGTGGACGGCGCTGTTTCTCGCCACCGCGATCCTGACCAGCGTCACCGGCTTCCCCTGCCGCCATTCGGCTTCGATCCGCCGCGCGCAGTTGGCATGCTCACGCCTTGTCCTTCTCGCCGTTGCGGTGATCGCCTATTACGTTTTCCGGCTCGCCGGCGCCTGGCGCTGGATTTATGTCGTCACCGCGATTGCAGCGCTTTATCTGGATGTGTTCGTCGGCGTCATTCAATCGTTTTTGAAAATCCCCGCAGTGCACGCGTCTGGCGCCGACGCAATCGGAGCCGCCGTTTTTCGTCGCCAGGCCGTCGTGCTCGTTCTCTTCGTTCTGCTGGGATTTTTTGGCGGTGCGCAGGTTTCATCCGGCCTCGGCGCCGATAGATTGAAAATAGGAGACTACAAATGAACCCCCGCGATCCTAAAGCGTTGCAAACCGGCGCACTCCAAACGCCGACCGACCTCGGTTCCAATGCCGTGCGCGACATCGCCGGCGCGCTCAGTATTCTGCTCGCCGATATGTTCGCGCTTTACCTGAAAACCAAGAATTTCCACTGGCACATGTCGGGGCCGCATTTTCGCGACTACCACCTGATGCTCGACGAGCACTCCGACCAGATCTTCGCCACCACCGATGACATCGCCGAGCGCGCCCGCAAGATCGGCGGCACGACGTTCCATTCGATCGGCCATATCGGCCGCTTGCAGCGCATCGAGGACAACGATGCCGATTTCGTCACGCCGCTGGATATGCTGGCCGAACTGCGCGACGACAACAAACAGCTGGCGGCCAATTTGCGGGAGACCCACGATCTGAGCGACGAGCACGGCGACGTCGCCACCACCAGCCTGATCGAAAATTGGATCGACGAGGCCGAGCGCCGCACTTGGTTCCTGTTCGAGGCCACGCACGGGTCGGCGAACCTGCCTGAGGCTGCTCCGCGACGGCCGGCCACTATTGCTTGAGCGTATTGGCGACCTTGAAGCTCGCCTCGGTCTTGCCCTTGATCTCGTCGAGCGTCACGTCGGGCGCAAGCTCGATCAGCGTCATGCCGCCGCCGTGGCGGTCGAGCGTGAACACGCCGAGATCGGTGATCACCATGTCGACGACGCCGGCGCCGGTGAGCGGCAGCGTTGCAGCGCTGCATGAGCTTCGGAATCGTCCTTGGCCGAGTGCTCCATGACCACGACGACCTTCTTGACGCCGCCGACCAGATCCATGGCGCCGCCCATGCCCTTGACCATCTTGCCGGGGATCATCCAGTTGGCGAGGTCGCCGTTCTCCGCCACCTGCATGGCGCCGAGGATGGCGATGTCGATGTGGCCGCCGCGGATCATGGCGAAGGAGTCGGCCGAATTGAAATAGCTGGTGGTCGGCAGCTCGGTGACGGTCTGCTTGCCGGCATTGATCAGGTCGGGATCTTCCTCGCCCTCGAACGGGAACGGGCCGGTGCCGAGCATGCCGTTCTCCGATTGCAGCTGCACGCTCATGCCGTCCGGGATGTAATTCGACACCAGCGTCGGAATGCCGATGCCGAGATTGACGTAGAAGCCGTCGTCGCAACTCCTTGGCGGCGCGTTCCGCCATCTGATCGCGGGTCCAGGGCATTAGACGTCTCCTGTTCCGGCGGCTTAAGCTCGCTTGCGCACGGTGCGCTGCTCGATGTGCTTTACTCGCATTCGGCACGTGGATGATGCGCTGCACGTAAATGCCCGGCGTGATGATGTGGTCGGGATTGATCTCGCCCGGCTGCACCAGATTCTCGACCTCGGCCACCGTCACCTTGCCGGCGGTCGCCATCGGCGGATTAAAGTTGCGCGCGGTCTTGCGGTAGACGAGGTTGCCCTCGGTGTCGCCGCGATAGGCGTGGACGATCGACAGATCGGCGACGAGGCCGCGCTCCATGACGTAGCGCTCGCCGTCGAAGTCGCGCGTGTCCTTGCCTTCGGCGATCTTGGTGCCGACGCCGGTCTTGGTGAAGAAGGCGGGAATGCCGGCGCCGCCGGCGCGGATGCGCTCGGCCAGCGTGCCTTGCGGGTTGAACTCGATCTCGAGCTCGCCGGCGAGAAACTGCTGCATGAAGGTTTTGTTCTCGCCGACATAGGACGAGATCATTTTCTTGATCTGCCGGGTGTCGAGCAGGATGCCGAGGCCGGTGCCGTCGATGCCGCAATTGTTGGAGACGACGGTCAGGTTTTTCACGCCGGAGTCGCGGATCGCGAGGATCAGGGTTTCCGGGATGCCGCACAGGCCGAAGCCGCCGGCCATGATGGTCATGCCATCCTTAAGCAACCCGGCCAACGCGGACGCGCGTCCGCATAGACCTTGTTCATGACCGCTCCATTTCCCCCGGCAAGACTCCACCTACGCATAACCGGACCGGCGGAAAGGTCAACCACCGCCCGGTGTGGCGTATGTCGTCCGATGATCGGAAGCTGGATCTGCGGGTGCGGATAATAGTTCCAGGCCACAAACATCGCGGCGAACAGGATGGCGGCGATCAGCGCGCCGCCGAAGCGGTTGCGAAACGAGATGAGGCTGCCGAGCAACGCGGCGACGAATACGAACACCGCCATCAACGCGACGTAGGTCCAGTTCACGGTCGACAGATCGATAGGCATCGTGCTCCCCGCTCAGCCCCCGATCCAGACCTGTGGTCGCCCATCTTAGCCGAGGTCGCCGCCTTACGCGACACCTTGGCGGGGCTTCGCACAAGAAGATATAAGGCTTCCGCAACCCGCCAATGATCGTCAGCCCGGCGCGGTGCCGGTACCCTGCCTCGATGACCAATCTCCTTATTCTGCTCGGCCTGACGGAGACGATCCGCAACCAATACCGCGACCGCCTGCAGGCGCGCTTTCCCGAGTCACGATCGACGCTGGTCGACCATCATTCCAAGGTCGGGCCCCATATCGCCGCCGCCGACGCTGCTGTCACCTTCGCGCCGATGCTGACCGCCAAGGTCCTGGAGCAGGCGCGCAAGCTTGAAATGGATCCAGACGCTGGGCACCGGCGTCGACAACCTCATCGACCAGCCGGCGCTGCGCAAGGACGTGATCGTCACCAATGTCCGCGGCATCCACGGTCCGCCGGTGTCGGAGGCCGCGATCGGCACGATGCTGGCGCTGGCGCGCAATCTGCCGCGCGCGGTGCGCGCCCAGGACGAGCGGCAATGGCGGCGCTGGCCGGCGCAGCTTCTGCACAACAAGACGGTCGGCATTTTCGGCGTCGGGCTCATCGCCGAGGCACTGGCGCCGAAATGCAAGGCCTTCGGCATGACGCGTCGTCGGCATGAGTTCGGCGCCGCGCGCCGGTCGCCGGCTTCGACCGCATGCATAGCCGCGACGAGCTGTTAAAGGTCGTCGGCGAATTCGATTTCTTCGTGCTGCTGACGCCGCTGACCGCCGCGACCCGCAACAGCATCGACGCCAAAGTGCTCGCGGCGATGAAGCCGACGAGCTTCTTGATCAATCTCGCGCGCGGCGGCGTGGTCGACGAGCCGGCTTTGGTCGAGGCGCTCAACAGCGGCCGCATTGCCGGCGCCGCGCTCGACGTGTTCAACGAGGAGCCGCTGCCGGCCGATCATCCGTTCTGGGCGATGGAGAACGTCATCATCACCACGCATCAGGGCGGCTTCTGCGACGTCTATATCGACTATGCCTTGCCGACCGTCGAAACCAATATGCGAGCCTTTCTCACCGGCGACTTCGACGGCATGATCAACGTCGTGCCGCATTAGGAGTTGAGCGCGATGGAACAGCTGTCCGAACGCCTGCAGACGCCGATCTCGACCGCCGAACTGGAACGGCGCTGGGCCGCGGTGCGCGCCGCCATGGCCATGGAGCGCGACAAGATCGACGTGCTGTTGATGCAGAACAACAGCGACCAGATGGGCGGCTACGTCAAATATTTCACCGACCTGCCGGCGACCAACGGCTATCCGCTCACCGTGGTGTTCCCGCGCGACGATCTGATGACGCTGGTCAGCCAGGGTCCGTTCGGCGGCGTCACCGAACTCAACGGCAAGAGCGACGGCATCCGCCGCGGCGTCAAACAATGGTTCACCACGCCGAGCTACGCCTCCTGCTATTACACCGCGCCCTACGATCCCGAGCTCGCCGCCAAGGCGCTCGAGCCCTATGCCGGCGGCACCATCGGCCTCGTCGGCACCTATCAGATGTCGTTCGCGATGGTCGATTACATGCAGAAGGGACGCTTCTCCAACACGCAAGTTCGTCGACGCCTCCGACCTGGTCGACCGGATCAAGGTGATCAAGAGCGCCGAGGAGCAGGAGCTGGTGCGGCGCGCCGCGGCGATGCAGGACGGCGCCATGCGCGCCGCCTTCGCCGCGGTCGAGCCCGGCATGCGCGACCGCGACATCGCCGCCGATCGCGCAGTGCTACAGCCAGCGCCACGGCAGCGAGCACGGCATTTATCTGTGCGCCTCGATGCCGCCGGGCAAGCCGGCGCAATTCGCCGCCCGCCATTATCAGAACCGCGTCATCCAGGAAGGCGATGCGCTCGCGCTGCTGGTCGAGGATGCCGGACCCGGCGGCATGTATACCGAGCTCGGCCGCACCTGCGTCGTCGGCAAGGCGTCGCAGGAGATGAAGGACGAATTCGCCTTCGCGCTCGAAGCGCGCAAATTCAATCTCGGCCTGCTCAAGCCCGGCGCCGCCTGCAAGGACGTGTTCGCGGCCTACAACGACTTCATGCGCAAGAACGGCCGGCCCGAGGAGAAGCGCCTGCATTGCCACGGCCAGGGTTACGATCTCGTCGAGCGCCCGCTCATCCGCAGCGACGAGCCGATGAGCATCGAAAAGGACATGAACATCGTCGTGCATCCGACCTATATGCGGGACGGCATGCTGTCGTGGTTCTGCGACAATTGTCTGATCGGACCGGACGGCCCGGGCGAGCGGTTGCACCATTTTCCCGAAGCGATCACCGAACTGGGGTGATGCCGCAACAGCGTTAACGAACGCCGCTTTTCCTCCGCTTTTTGCGCGAAAAAATCCGCAATTGCGCCACCCTGCGGTCACGCCGGCTGTGCCTTATAGCGCGCCAAATCGTGCGTAACGGAGTGGCGTGATGTTGGGAATTCGCATTGCCTGTGCGGGGTTTGTTGCGGCGATAGCCGTGGCGCTGGCCTTAGGCGGCGCGCAGGCGCAGACCGCGACCAGCGAACAAGCCGGCAAGCCCCTTGGCTTTGCTCGCAGGCCTGCGGCCGCCTCATGACAGCAAGCACTCCGTTCACGCCAAAACCGCGCACGCAACGCGCAAGAAGACAGCCGCCAAAAAGTCACGCCACGCCAGAAGTGGCCGTTGCGCACGCCCGCCACAGCTCGACCCGAAAAACAGCGAACAGCGAACACCGCGACCGTGCCGTGGCCGCGTCGGCCTTTGCCGAAGAGCCGCCGGCGCAAGCCGCGCCGGACGCGGCGCCTACTCGGGACTGGTCCGCGGCGAATTCGGCTCCGGCCGCCAACAGCGTGGCTGCAATAGGCAGCGCCACGACCGTTGCGCCGCTGCCGGAAAGCATGCCGCCCGGCGTCGATGCCGGATCGAACCCCGACCGCAGTGAAGATCCAGACCGTCAAAATCACTGCACTGGACCAAGCCGATGCACGCGATCCGACCGTCGAATCATGCCGCGCCCGCAGCGGCAACGCGCGAGCGATGACTCTGCCGACGCTCCGCGGCAGCAAACCGCTCTCGCCGCGCCGGTGCATCGGGATGAAAGCGCAGTCGGCAGCGTCCTCGTGGATCGCGCAGGTGCTGGCCGCGCTCGGCGGCGCAGTTGCGGCCGGCGCCGTCGCCTGGTTTTTGATCGGCGCTGGACCGGTGCGACGTACGGCTAGATTTATTTGAGCATGATCTGTTCCGAAAACCGGTATCGCACTTTTCGGGATCATGCTCTTTACGCTGCGCGCATCGCGCCCTTCGCCTTGAGCGTATTGAACAGGTCGAGGCCTCCTTCGGCTTCATGTTCTTGTGCACGACGGCCGCCACCGCGGCGATCATCGCTTGCGGCGCCTCGGACTGGAAAATATTGCGGCCCATGTCGACGCCGGAGGCGCCTTGCTGCACGGCGTTGTACGCCATGGTCAGCGCATCGAGCTCGGGCAGCTTCTTGCCGCCGGCCATCACGATCGGCACCGGGCATGACGCCGTGACGGTCTCGAAATCCTCCTCGACGTAATAGGTCTTCACATATTGCGCGCCGAGCTCGGCGATGATGCGGCAGGCCAGCCGGAAATATTTGGCGTCGCGCACCATGGCCTTGCCGACGGCGGTGATGCCCATGACCGGTATGCCGGCGCGCAGGCCGGCATCGACAAGCCTCGTCATATTGTGCACCGAGCGCGTCTCGTGCTCGCCGCCGATGAAAACCTGGATGCCGACGCCGGCGGCGTTGAGCCGGATCGCATCATCCATGTCCATGGCGATCTGCTCGTCGGAGAGTTCGTCGCGCAAAATGCTCGGACCGCCGCTGGCGCGGAGCACCATCGGTTTCTGGCATTCCGCCGGAATGACGCGTGCGCAAAATGCCGCGCGTGCAGAACAAAGCGTCGCAGGACGGCAACAGCGGCACGATCGATAGATCGATGCGTTCGAGCCCGGTGGTCGGGCCCTGGAAATAGCCGTGGTCGACGGCGAGCATCACGGTGCGGCCCGAAGCCGGGTCGAACACCCGCGCCATGCGGTTTTTCATGCCCCAGTCGAGCTGATGCGAGCCTTTCAGATAAAAGCCGGGCGTCTGCTGCGGCTGATCGAGGGAGTAGCGTTCGCCTTCTTTGTCGGCTTCCGGCATTGGCGTCGGTCCTTGCCTGTTATTTCGGTCGTCAGCGTTGCGGAGTCGGGGGCGGCGGCTCTGGCGGGCTGATAATAGGGGTTGATGGCGCAAAAGCCGCGGTTGCCCTGATTGACGGCCGGCGCGCAATCGGGGACCGAGTCATATTCGCAGTCCCAATTGAGGGCATCGCCGCCATCGCTGGTGACGGCGCACCATTTTTCGTCGCCATAAGTGCCAGCCGAACTCGCCGGAACGTGCAGACACAGCGCTGCGGCCGCTAAAACCGACAGCGAATAGCAGTTTGCGAAGGGTGATTTGCACCGGCGGCAGTTTAGGCGGTCGGCCCCGAAAAGCAACGCGAAGGGCCCTGCGGCCGCTTGGGTGGCCGAGGTACATCCCTTTTTCCAGTCCCTCTTTAATCCTCGGTCCTCTTGGCAATGTTCTCTTTTTGTTCTAGTAGAAACATTCCATCGAACATACACCTTATCCACGGGCCAAAACGGCCTAGAGACAGGGTCCGAGAGGCCGGCTAAATGATGGAGCCTGCTACTCTTTCCGGCACACTTCTGAATCGCTTCCCCGGCGCGACGCCGCGCCGCCGTGATGCATGAATTGCGGCGGCTGCTTCCCGCCACTGAGGGCTCACGGCAAGAAGGTTTGCCCAAAATCCTGCCCTTCGGCCTTGCCGCGCTGGATTCTCATCTGCCGGAAGGCGGCTTGGCCTGCGGCGCCTTGCATGAAGTCGTGCCCGAGACGCAGGCGGCGTTCCCGGCCGCCTTCGGTTTTATCGTGGCGTTGCTGGCCCGCATCGCTTGCCCTTCCCCGCTCATCTTCGTCCTGCCGGCCTATGGGCGTCGCCAGTATGGCCGTCTTTACGGACATGGCCTCAACGCGCTCGGCCTCGATCCGGCGCCGCCTGATCCTGGTCGAGACCGCGCACCGCAAAGAAACGCTGTGGGCGATGGCCGAAGCGTTGCGTTCGGCGGCGCCGGCCGCCGTCGCCGGCGATGATCGACAAGCTCGATCTGAAGACCAGCCAAAAGCTGCAGCTCGCCGCCACCGATGCCGGCCTGCCGCTGTTGCTGTTGCGGCCGGCGCAAACGCTGGAAGCAAGCGCTGCGGCAACGCGCTGGCGCATCGGCACGGCGGAAGCCGCGCGCGACCGCTTCGGCCTTTACGCGCGCCCCCGATGGCATCTGCAACTTGAACGCTGCTCGCAACGGACGGCCGGGCGAATGGGTAGTGGAGTACGATCATGTCGCGCATCGTTTCAGTTTGGCTGCCGCGCTGGCCGATCCAGCGCTTTCTCGCGGCGCAGGCGATCGATCCCGCAGACAAGCCAACAGATTCTGCAAGCCGGTCGATCCTGACCGGCCGTTCGTCCTTGCCGTTGCCGGCGCCGGCGGCCCGCGCATCGCCGCCTTGAACGAGGCGGCGGAGGCGGCGGGGCTTGCCGATCGGCGAGCCGTTGGCCGACGCGCGGGCGAAAGCGGGTTTTTTGCAAGTGCGCGCCGTCGATGCCGCCGCCGACGATGCCGCGCTGCGCCGGCTGGCGTTGTGGGCGACGCGCTACACGCCGACCGCTTCGCCGTGGAGATGAGAGACAACGGCGCCGACGGTTTTTTCCTCGACATCGAAGGCTCAGCGCATCTGTTCGGCGGCGAGGAGAGACTGATCGCCGATCTTGCCGCAAGGCTTGAGCGTTTCGGTCTGCCGGCACGGCTTGCGGTGGCCGACACGCCCGGCATGGCCTGGGCGCTGTCGCGCTTTCACCGAGCGCCTCTGTTCGTTCTGCCCTCGGGCCAGGAAGCCGCGGCGCTGGCGGATCTGCCCATCGCCGCCTTGCGGCTGTCAGCCGGAAACCCGCACGGCGCTGCGCCGGCTCGGCTTCAAAACCGTCGGCGCGCTGATGGACAAGCCGCGCGCGCCGTTCGCCGCGCGTTTTGCCGCCGAATTCTTGCGCCGTCTCGATCAGGCGCTCGGCCGCGTCGACGAGCCGCTCGTCCCGATCGTCGCGCCGCCGGTCTATCACAGCCTGCATTATTTGCTCGAGCCGATCGTCACCCAGCAGGCGATCGTCGCCCGCGCCAGCCGGCTGATGCAAAACCTCGTCCATGTGCTGATGCGCGACGATGTCGGCGCGCGCGCATTGCGGCTTTGCCTTTATCGCGTCGACGGCGCGGTCGAGACCATCGATATCGGGCTGACGGTGCCGACGCGCAGCGTCGCCCATGTGGCGCGGCTCATCGATCTCAAGCTCGAAGCGCTGGCGGCGATGGAGGATGCCGGTTTCGGCTTCGAGGCCATCGGCCTTGCCGTCACCCGCGCCGAGCCGATGCCGGCGCGGCAGATCGAGTTCACTCCACCTCCGTCCCTCCCCCGAGCGGGGAAGGGTCAGGGCGGGGCATGGCGACCGCGCCGAGCGTTGCGCGGCTTTGATCGATGCGCTGCGCCAACGTCTCGGTCCGCACCGCGTGCGGCGGTTCGAGCCGGTCGCCAGTCATCTTCCCGAGCGCGCCGAAATGCTGCCGCCGGTCGACGGCGAGACGTCCGCCTGGCCCGAGCCGGAACAGAACGCGCCCGCTCCTGCTGTTGCCCCGTGCCGAGCCGGCCGAGGTCACCGCGCTCGTTCCCGACGGTCCGCCGCGGCGTTTTTCCTGGCGCGGCGTGACCTACGACGTCGCCGGCGCGCAGGGCCCGGAACGCATCGGCGCCGAATGGTGGCGCGCCCACCCTCCCTCGCTTGCGGGGGAGGGCAAGGGCAGGAGGCCAGACGCGCGATTATTACCTCGTCGAGGACGGCGGCGGCCACCGCTTCTGGCTCTTCCGCGAAGGACTTTACGGGCGCGAAACCGCGGCGGCGCGCTGGTTCGTGCAAGGGCTTGTTTGCGTGAAAGTCGTCATGAGCCTGTTTGCGTGAGCAAATCCGATGAGCGCCTATGCCGAACTTGCTGTCACCACCAATTTTTCCTTCCTGCGCGGCGCCTCGCATCCGCAGGAAATGGTGGCGCGCGCCGATGAGCTCGGGCTTGACCGCCATCGGCATCGCCGACCGCAACTGTTTTGCCGGCGTGGTGCGCGCTTACGACGAAGCCCGGAAGCAGAACATCAAGCTCCTCGTCGGCACGCGGCTTGTCACCGATCGACGGGTTCGAGGTGCTGGCCTATCCGACCGACCGCGCAGCTTATGGCCGGCTCTGCCGCCTCATCACCGCAGGCAATCTCAAAGCCAAGAAAGGCGAATGCCATCTGACCTTCGAGCAGATTCTCAGCGCCAGCGAAGGCCAGATTTTTATCGCCTTGCCGCCGCCAACGCTGTCGTCCGCGATGCGGAGCGACGATTTCACCGCCCGTCTCTCCGCCTTGGTCCGCGCCGCGCCGCGGCCGCACCTTCCTCGCCGGCGTGCATTATCATCGCGGCGACGAGCCGCGCCGGCTCGGGCTATTGGCCGAACTCGGCGCGCGGCTCGGCGCGCCGCTCGTCGCCGTCAACGACGTTTTCTATCACGCCGCCGGACGCCGGCCGCTCGCCGACGTGCTCACCTGCGTGCGCGAAAAATGCACGCTCGCCGAAGCGGGCTTGCGGCTTGCCGTCAATGCCGAACGGCATCTCAAACCGCCTGCGGAAATGGCGCGGCTGTTCGCACAACTTTCCCGACGCCATCGCCCGCACCGTCGAGATCGCGCAAGCCTGCCGCTTCTCGCTCGGCGAACTGCAATACGAATATCCCGACGAGCCGGTGCCGGAAGGCAAGACCGCACAGCAGCATCTCGAAGATCTGACCTGGGCGGGCGCGCGCGAACGCTATCCGATGGACCGATATCCGCAACGGCATTCCCGCCGACGTGCAAAACCGGCTGCACGATGAACTGCAAGCTCATCGCCAAGCTCGACTATGCGCGCTATTTCCTCACCGTCCACGACGTCGTCGCCTTCGCCCGCAATCAGGAAAAGGAAATCCTCTGCCAGGGCCGCGGCTCGGCGGCCAACAGCGCGGTGTGCTTTTGCCTCGGCATCACCGCGGTCAATCCGAACAAGAGCAATCTTCTGTTCGCCCGCTTCATTTCCGAGAACCGCGGCGAGCCGCCCGACATCGACGTCGATTTCGAGCACGAGCGGCGCGAGGAGGTGATCCAGTACATCTACCGGCGCTACGGCCGCCATCGCGCCGCGATCTGCGCAACCGTCGTGCATTACCGCTCGCGCCGCGCCATCCGCGAAGTCGGCAAGGTTTTGGGATTGACCGAGGACGTCACCGCGGCGCTGGCCAAGACCGTATGGGGCTATGGCGACGGACTGCCCGACGATCACATCCGCCAGGCCGGCCTCGATCCGGACAATCCGGCGATCCGCCAGGCCGTCGAGCTTGCCGACGAGCTGATCGGCTTCCCGCGCCATCTCTCGCAGCATGTCGGCGGCTTCGTGCTCACCCGCGGGCCGCCTCGACGAGACGGTGCCCATCGGCAATGCCGCCATGGACGATCGCACCTTCATCGAGTGGGACAAGGACGACATCGACACGCTCGGCCTGATGAAGGTCGACGTGCTCGCGCTCGGCATGCTGAGCTGCCTGCGCCGCGGGCTCGATCTTTTGCAAACGCATTACGGCAAGGATTATTCGCTGGCCACGCTGCCGGCCGACGATGCCGCCGTCTACGACATGCTGTCGCGCGCCGATTCGGTCGGCGTGTTCCAGGTCGAGAGCCGCGCGCAGATGTCGATGCTGCCGCGACTGAAGCCGCAATGCTTCTACGATCTCGTCATCGAGGTCGCGATCGTGCGGCCGGGGCCGATCCAGGGCGACATGGTGCATCCCTATTTGCGCCGGCGCGACGGCATCGAGAAGGAGCATTATCCCTCCCCCGCTCCCGCGCATGGGCCGGCCGACGAACTGAAAGACGTTCTCAAACGAACGCTCGGCGTGCCGCTGTTCCAGGAACAGGCGATGCAGATCGCCATCACGGCGGCGAAATTCACGCCCGACGAGGCGGATGGGCTGCGCCGCGCCATGGCCACGTTCCGCCACACCGGCAATGTCCATCTGTTCCGCGACAAGTTCATCAACGGCATGGCCGGGCGCGGCTATGACCGCAGCTTTGCCGAACATTGCTTCGGCCAGATCGAAGGGTTTCGGCGAATACGGCTTTCCCGAAAGCCATGCGGCGAGCTTTGCGCTTCTGGTTTACGCCTCGGCGTGGATCAAATGCCGCTATCCGGACGTGTTCTGCGCCGCCATCCTCAACAGCCAGCCGATGGGCTTTTATCAGCCGGCGCAGCTGGTGCGCGACGCGCGCGCGCACGGCGTCGAAATCCGCGCCGCCGACGTCAATTTCAGCGCATTGGGATTGCACGCTGGAACCGACCCCCTCTCCTACCCTCCCCCGCAAGCGGAGAAGGAAATGGGTGGGGGTCATGCCGTGCGTCTCGGCTTCCGCCTCATCGCCGGGCTTGGCGAAGAGGAACTGAAAAAACTCATCGCGGCGCGCGGCAACGGCTTTTCCTCGATCGAGCGGCTCGCGGCGGTCGCCGGCGTTTCGCGCTTTACCATCGAGCGGCTGGCGGAAGCCGATGCGTTCCGCTCGCTCGGGCCTCGACCGGCGCGCCGCATTATGGGCGGCGCGCCGGCTCGACATGATCGGCATTCGGCCGCCGCGCGGCGGCGCCAGCGCAAGACGAGGCAGACGGCGCTGCCGCTGCTGACGCCGCATTTGAGCGACGAGCTTTTCCCGGAACGCCGTCGCGCTTCCCGCCATGCCGCTCTGCGAGCATGTCGTGGAGGATTACGTGGCGACCGGGCTGTCGCTGAAAGCGCATCCGGTGCAGTTTTTCCGCGACCGCCTCACTGCGCTCGGCGCCATTCGCAACGCGCGAGCTGCGCAGCGACCCCCTCCCTACCCTCCCCCGCAAGCGGGGGAGGGACAGGGAGGGGGATACGCCGTCACCGTCGCCGGTCTCGTTCTGGTGCGGCAGCGGCCGGGCACCTCGAAGGGCGTCGTGTTCATGACGCTCGAGGACGAGACCGACATCGCCAACATCATCGTCTGGCCGAAAGTCTTTGCCAAAAACCGCCGCACGGTGATGACGGCGCGTTTCCTCGCCGTGCGCGGACGCCTGCAACGCGCCGGCCTCGTCATCCATGTGGTCGCGGAAAGTTTCGTCGATCTTTCCGCCGAACTGCCAGTCGCTGCGCGACGGCGGCGATCTGTTTCTCGCCGAAATTCTCCGGCGGCCACGCATGCCGGACGGGCCGATGGCCGCACTCTCAAGAGCCGCGACTTTCATTGACCGCGCACACACCGAACAACAACGGAGCCTGCCATGTGCGGCCGCGCCAAACTGCCCGACGACGTTTCCGAAATAAAACTCGATCTGAAAATCGACTTCGACGAGATCGGCGACTACCGGCCGCGCTGGAACGCGGCGCCGACGTCGCAACTTCCCGTCGTCGTCTCGAACAACGGCGAACGGACGCTCACCTTGATGCGCTGGGGACTGGTTCCGTCATGGGCCAAGGACACCAAGATCGGCTATTCGACTTTCAACGCCCGCGCCGAAGGTGTGGACAACCGCCCCGCCTTCCGCGCCGCCTGGCGGGCCGGCCGCCGTTGCCTCGTCATCGCCGACGGCTATTACGAGTGGCGCGACGCCGACAAACAACCTTTCGCTGTGGCGCTTGGCAATCGCGGACCGATGACGTTTGCCGGCCTGTGGGACTAGCTGGCGCGCACCCGACGGCACGACGCTCAAATCCTTCGCCATCATCACCACGCAGCCAACGAACTTCTTGAGCCGTTACATGACCGTATGCCGGTGCTGCTGGCGCCGGACCGCTGTGGCCGGCATGGCTCGGCGAAATCGCGGCAACCGACGCCGAGCTCAAGGCCATGCTGAAGCCCTATCCCGGCGGCAGCATGACATTTTGGCCGGTCGACCGGCGCGTCGGCAATGTCCGCAACGACAGTCCCGATCTGTTCGCGCCCGCATCCGCCAGCGCCGGCTTGACATCGCCTAGATCGGCGAATAATGACACGGCCTTATAAGCGGTCATATAGATGGCAGTTGCACCCTCGTGCCGGCAGCCTATATCGTCCCGTGCCTGCCAAGTGCAGGGTCTCCTCGGCGACGTGTTCGCGCTGAGGGAGCGAGGGGAACCCCGCGACACCGCGTCACTGCGGAACTATCGCGGCAATCTGCGGTAGTTGCTCGTTTCGAAGAAGATCGGGGCGAGACTGAGTAACGGCCCCGAAGACGGCCGGGAGGAAATATTGCGGCCTTCCACCAGCCCTCTCCGCGAGCTGATGGGCAAGCGTGACTTCTACGCTGGCGGCTTGATGATTTTGCTCGGCCTGGGCATCGCGCTCAAGGGCGCGACCTACCGGCCCGGCACCCTGATGCATATGGGTCCGGGCTTCTTGCCGACGGCGCTCGGCGTGCTTCTGGTCCTCCTCGGCATCGCCATCGCCGCCGCGGCGCTCGGGCCGTCCGGCGGAGGGCGGCGAACACGGCGAGAGCATCCTGCCGGAACATCCGCAATGGTGGGCCTGGTTCTGCATCCTGATGAGCCCGGTGCTGTTCATCTTCTTCGGACGCTACTTCGGCATGGCGCCGGGAACCTTCGCCTGCGTCTTCATCGCCGCGCTGGGTGACAAGCAGGCGACGTGGAAGAGCACGATCATACTGGCGACCGTCGTCACCGTATTCGGCGTCGCCTGTTCTCCTATTTCCTGCAGGTGCCGATGCCGATCTTCACCTGGTGGGGTAGGCCAGTGATAGGACAATCGCTGACCGATCTGATGTACGGCTTCGGCGTCGCGCTCGAGCCGCACAATCTGATGTTCTGCTTCCTCGGCGTGCTGGTCGGCAACATGGTCGGCGTGCTGCCGGGCATGGGCCCGCTCGCCACCATCTCGATTCTGCTGCCGCTGACCTTCGGCATGAAGCCGGTCGCCGCCATCCTGATGCTGGGCGGCGTCATGTACGGCGCGCAATACGGCGGCGCGATCTGCTCGATCCTGCTCAATCTGCCGTGCCATCCGCCGCATGCCGTGACCTGTCTCGACGGCTTCCCGATGACCAAGCAGGGCCGCGGCGGCGTCGCGCTCGGGCTGACGGTGTTCGCCTCGTTCGTCGGCGCCTCCTGGGGCATCACCGAGATGATCTTCCTGTCGCCGCTTCTTGGTGAGAGCGGCGCTGCAATTCGGCCCGGCCGAGGTCTGTTCGCTGATGCTGCTCGGCCTGCTTGGCCGGCTCGACATTGGCGCGCGGCTCGCCGATCAAGGGCGTGGCGATGACGGTGTTGGGCCTGTTCCTCGGCTCGGTCGGCACCGATCTCGAAACCGGCTCGGAGCGCTACACCTTCGGCATGACCGAACTCGACGACGGCATCGAACTGATCGCGCTGGCGCTCGGCCTGTTCGGCATCGCCGAGTTCATGAACAGCGTCAATCAAGTCGCGCCGATCAACACCAAATACACCAATGTCCGCCTCAAAGACATGCGGCCGACCAAGGCCGAATTGAAACGGGCGTTCTTCCCGATGTGGCGCGGCACCATCATCGGCAGCCTGTGCGCGCTCATTCCCGGCACCGGGCCGACCATCGCCTCCTTCGTCGCCTATGCGACGGAAAAGAAGATCTCGAAAACGCCGGAAAAATTCGGCACCGGCATGATCGAAGGCGTGGTCTGCCCGGAGGCCGCGACCCACTCCTCGGTGCAGGGCGATTTCATCCCGACCATGAGTCTCGGCATTCCCGGCGACGCCGTGATGGCGCTCCTGCTCGGCGCGCTGATGATCCAGGGCATCGTGCCCGGCCCGCAGCTGATCTCGCAGCACGCCGACATCTTCTGGGGCCTGGTCGCCAGCTTCTGGATCGGCAACATCCTGCTGGTGCTGCTGAACGTGCCGCTGATCGGCATCTGGGTGAAGATGCTGGCGATCCCGTACCGCTTCCTCTACCCGAGCGCGATGTTCTTCGTCTGCATCGGCGTCTACGCCGCCAACAACGACTTCTTCCAGGTCGGCGAAGTCGTGGTCATCGGCCTGTTCGGCTACGTCCTGCTGCGCCTCGGTTTCCACCCGGCGCCGATCCTGCTCGGCTTCGTGCTCGGACCGCGTTTCGAGGAGAATTTCCGCCGCGCCATGTTGATCTCGCGCGGCGACCTCGGCGTCTTCGTCGAGCGGCCGATCAGCGCGGTCTTCGTCGCGCTGTGCGTGATCCTGATCGGCTCGCAGATCTATTTCCGGCTGAAAGGCTCGAAACCGCCGATCGAACCGTCGCTGCATCCGCACGACGCCGAAGCTCCGCCGATCACGGCCGAGATGCGCACGCCGGCGGAATAATCGACCGAGTCCCGACATTAGTCCCGACTCTGGCGCAGCCCCGCGTCCGAGCACGCGCGCGAGCCGATCGGAAAACGCCTGCGCGTCGGCCGGGCGATCGCCGTCGCGCACTCGCGCCTCGTCGAACAGCAGATGCGCCGCGTCCTCCTTGAAGCTCGCGCTCGCTGTCGCCGAGCGCAGCGAGCGCGCCGATAAGCTCATGCTGCGGATTGACCTCGAGGATCGGCTTCGACGCCGCGGACAGCCGGCCGGCGCCGGCAAGAATCCGTTCCAGCGCCCGGTCCGGTCCGGAATCCGGGCGCAACCAGGCAGACCGCGCTGTCGGTGAGCCGGTCCGAAGCCCGCACCTCGGCCACCGCATCGCCGAGCGTCGACTTCACGAAAGCCGAGAAAATCCGTGACCGACGGTGCGACGTCCGGCAGCACCGCCTGTGCCGCGTCGAGGCGCGGGATCAGCGCCAGATCGGCTGCGCCTTGCGTGACCGACTTGAACGGCTTGCCGTCGAAACCGACGCCGGGCATGACCCAGAACGTGTCGACCGGATCGGGCAGCAGCAGCACCTCGACGCCGCGGGCGCGGAAGCCTTCGAGATGCGGCGACGCTTTCAGCCGCGCGATATCGTCGCCGGCAAGATAATAGATCGCGGTCTGATTGGGCTTGAGCGCGGCGACATAGTCCTTAAGGCTGCGCCAAGCGTCGGGCGACGCCGTGGTCTTGAACCGCGCCAGCTTCAGAAGCGCGTCGCGGCGCTCGAAATCCTCGTAAATGCCTTCCTTCAGGACGGCGCCGAAAGTGTCCCAGATGTTGGCGAAGGTCTGCGGCTCCTTGTCGGCGAGCCGCTCAAGCTCCGCGAGCACGCGGCTGGTCACGCCCTTCCTGATCGCGGCCAGGAGCGGGCTCTCCTGGATCTTCTCGCGCGAGACATTGAGCGGCAGGTCGGCGGAGTCGACCAGCGCCGCGCACGAAACGCAGATAGCGCGGCAGGATATCGGCGTCGTCGGTGATGAAGACGCGCTTGACGTAGAGCTTGATGCGGCCCGTGCGGTCCGGATCGAACAGATCGAACGGCCGCGAACCGGGAACGAACAGCAGCGCCGTATAATCCTGCCGGCCCTCGGCGCGGAAATGGACGGTCAGCGCCGGCTCGTCGAACTGCCCCGCGATGCTGCGGTAGAAATCGGTGTAGTCCGCGGCGCTGATTTCGGCTTTCGGCTTGGTCCACAACGCGGCGCCGTCGGTGATCTCGGCGGGAGCCGCGCCAGGCTTCTCCACGATCGCGATCGGCACCGGCACGTGGCCCGATTGCGCCTTGACCAGGGGCTCGACGGTGGTCCGCTCGGCATAGGTCTTGGCGTCCTCCATCAGATGCAGCACGACGCGGGTGCCGCGACGGGGTGCCTCCACCCGCCCCTCCCCGGCCTCCGTGGGAGCGTCAGGGAGGGGGACCACCGGCGAAACCTCGAACGCGCCCTTGCCGTCGGACGACCACTGCCAGGCCGCATCCGTCCCGGCGCGCCGCGACATCACCTCGACCCGCTCCGCCACCATGAAGGCCGAGTAAAAGCCGACGCCGAAGCGGCCGATCAGGGCGCTGTCTTCATTCCCCTTGGCCCCCTTGGTCCGCTTCGCTGGATTGCGCCGCTTCGATCCGCTCCAGAAACGCCTTGGTGCCCGACCGCGCGATGGTGCCGAGCGCCTCGACCATCTCGTCGCGGCTCATGCCGATGCCGTTGTCCTCGACGGTGAGCTTTCTGCCGTCGGGATCGAGCGCGACGGTGATGCGCGGCTTGGGATCGTCGCCAAGCAGCGCCGGCTCGGCGATCGCCTCGTAACGCAGCCGCTCGCAGGCATCGGCGGCATTGGCAATCAGTTCGCGCAAGAACACCGATTTGTCGGAATAGACCGAATGCACCATCAGGTGCAGGAGTTTCGCGACATCCGCCTCGAACGGACGGCTCTCGGATTCGTTGTCCGCTTTGGTTTCTTCGTCCACGGCCATGGTGGCTTCCCCCAGACGGCGACTATTGGTGTCGAGATAAGGGAAGCAGCAGCCGATTCAAGGCCGAAAAGCCGTCACACCGGCACGCGCACGGTCGCCCGCAAGCCGCCGAGCGGTGAATCGCCAAGCGTGATGTCGCCGCCGTGCGAGCGTGCGATGTCGCGGGCGATGGCGAGGCCCAGGCCGGTGCCGCCTTCGTCCTGATTGCGCGCGTCGTCGAGGCGCAGGAACGGCTTGAACACGTCGTCGCGCATTTGCACCGGAATTCCGGGCCCATCGTCGTCGATCGTAACGGTAAGCCAGCGATGGTCGCGGTGACCGGTGATGGCGACGGTCGAAGCAAAGCGCGAGGCATTGCTGACCAGATTGGCGAGGCAACGCTTGAACGCCGCCGGTCGCACCGTGACTTCCGGCTGACCGTAGAAGGTCACGCTGGCGGCATGGCCATGGCGCTCGGTATCGAGCTTGAGCTCCTCGAGCAACGCCGCGATGTCGGTCGGCGCCGATTGCTCGCCGGTGTCGCCGCGGGCGAAGGCAAGATAGGCTTCGAGCATCGCCGCCATCTCGTCGATGTCCTTCTTGATGGCCTCGATTTCCGGGCCCTCGCCGAGCAACGCCAGTTCGAGCTTAAAGCGGGTCAGGATGGTGCGCAGATCATGCGAGACGCCGGCGAGCATGGTGGTGCGCTGCTCGATGGCGCGCTCGACGCGGCCCTTCATTTCCAAAAACGCGGCCGCGGCGCGGCGCACCTCGCGCGCGCCGCGTGGCCGGAAATTCTGCGGCTCGCGGCCCTTGCCGAACGCCTCGGCGGCGTCGGCGAGCCGCACGATCGGCCTGATCTGGTTGCGCAGGAAGGCGATCGCGATGGCCAGCACGACGAGCGAAGTTGCGACCATCCAGACCAGGAAGATCCACGAATTCGGATCGTACACATCGGCGCGCGGCGCGAAGACGCGCATGATCGTGCCGGGAAGCTGGATGCGAATTTCGACGATCGAGGAGCGGCCGACGGTGTCGATCCAGAACGGCAGGCCGATCTGCTTGCGAATGTCGTCCGACAGCGCGGCGTCAAGCTGGTTGAAGAACGGTTTCGGCCCGGGCGGCGGCAATTGGCCGCCCGGAATGAAATCGACGACGAGGCCGAGCCGGTCCTGCGCGATGCGGCGGAGCTGGGCATGGTCGGCATCTTGCGGGTAGGTCTTATAGACGTCGATCAGGGTGGCGATTTCCTGCGTCACCGCCGATGAAAGATAATTCGTCACCAAATTCCAGTGCCGTTCCAGGAACAGCAGCGCGACCACCGATTGCAGCACCACCATCGGCACGATGATGATCAACAGACGAACGGGCATAAAGCCCCTTCGGCATCACCGATTTCAACCACCGGCCGAAGCGGTCCAAGGGTTGCGTAATCGGTCCGGCGATGGGCCGCACCACGGTGGCGCCGGCGCTTGCCAATGCATTTGCCGCCGCGACCAATTGGCCGGCGGCATTGCGCAAGCGTCCGATCCCCGCGTCCAAGCTAGTCATGATCGCGCCTGGTCATGGTGCCGCTCAATTCGCCGCCACCAACCGATAGCCCACGCCGCGTACGGTTTGCACGATCAGCGGATTGGCAGGATCGCGCTCGATCTTGCGGCGCAATCGGTTGACCTGCACGTCCACGGTGCGCTCGCCGACCGCCTCGCCGTTGCCGGCGAGCGCCTGCCGCGGCACGGTCTCACCGGCGCTTGTCGTGAGCACGCGCAGCATTTCGCGCTCGCGGTCGGTCAGTCTGATCACCGCTTCGCCGCGGCGCAGTTCGCCGCGCGCCAGATGAAAAACGAACGGACCGAAGCGCACCGATTCCACCGGCGTAGCGGCGGGCGGCCGGGCGCGCTTGAGGATATTGGCAACCCGCAGCGAAAGTTCTCGCGGCTCGAACGGCTTTGCCAGATAATCGTCGGCGCCGATTTCGAGACCCATGATCCGGCTTTCCTTCTCGTCGCGCGCGGTCAGCATCAGGATCGGCACGGCCGATGCCGTGCGAATGCTGCGGGCAAAATCGAAGCCGTTTTCGCCCGGCATCATGACATCGAGGATGAGAAGGTCGAACTTCAAGCCGGCAAGCTTGGCGCGCGCATCGAGCACGGTTTCCGCCGTCGTGACGCGATAGCCTTCGCCGAGCAAGAAGCGCGACAGCAATGCACGAATGCGGCGATCGTCATCGACGACGAGAAGATGCGGCGCATCGTCGGCCGGATTTTGTGCCGAGCTCTCGGCCGGATTTGCCGCCCGATGGTCGCCTGCGATCGTCACGGCGTGTCGTCTCGGGCCGGCACGCGAGCCTGCGTTTCAAGTGAATCCGAATGCGCGATCATGCGCAGCACGTGATCGCGATCCTTGGCGTCGATCATGCCGGCGAGAAAGCGCCGTGCTGCCTCGCGGGCGCCGGGGCCGAGTTCGGCAAGCACGCGGGCGATGCGCGCGGTCTGCAGCCCGACGAGCTTCATCGCCAGCGCCTCGCCGGCCGGGCTCACGTAAAGCAGCCGCTGGCGGCGATCGTTGGCGCCCTCCTTCTGCATGACATAGCCCTCGTCGATCAGTTGCTTGAGAACGCGGCCGAGCGACTGCTTGGTGATCTTCAAAACGTCGAGCAGGTCGGCAACCTTCATGCCGGGATTGCGGTTGACGAAATGCAGGACGCGATGGTGCGCACGACCGAAACCGAGCTTGGCCAGCACTTCGTCGGGATCGCCGACGAAGTCGCGATAGGCAAAGAACAAAAGCTCGATGAGGTCGAAATAGGGCTCGCCGGCGGCCGGCGCGACCTCGCCCGAAGCCTGACCTGAAGCGGCTGCGCGCGGCTTGCTGGTTGTGGTGATGCTGATGTCGGCCATTTAGGTCAGGTATGTTGACATATTTCGACTTGGTTGTTAAGCTGGGTGCGTCATAACGTTCCGTAGCTCAGACGCTATCTGGCCGCTCAGGACATTGCGTAGGGCGCCGTGGCGCGCTCTCATGACGCGTCTCTTGGAGCGGCGGAGACCATAGCGGGTCTCCGGTCTTGGTGCAAAATCCAGGCGCGGCCGTGGTTACGGCGCGACCTGGGCCATAACCGAGGGAGGCAATGCCATGGCAGTGCCCTTCGACCAGCGATCCGACCTGATCTGGTTCGACGGCGAGCTTATTCCCACCGTGGACTGCAAGATCAGCGTGCTCACGCATGGACTGCATTATGCGAGCTGCGTGTTCGAGGGCGAGCGCGCCTATGGCGGCAAGATTTTCGAGGGCACCGCGCATTCCGAGCGGCTGAAGAACTCGGCAAAAATTCTCGACTTCGAAATTGCCTATAGCGTCGCCGAGATCGACGCCGCCAAGCAGCTCGTTCTCGACAAGAACAATCAGAAAGAAGCCTATGTGCGTCCGGTCGCCTGGCGCGGCTCCGAAGCGCTCGGCGTTTCGGCGCAATCGAACAAAATCCATCTCGCCATCGCCACCTGGGAATGGCCGAGCTATTTCGATCCGGCGCAGCGCCTGAAAGGCATTCGGCTCGACCTCGCCGACTACCGGCGGCCCGATCCGAAGACCGCGCCGTGCCTTGCCAAGGCGGCGGGTCTTTACATGATCTGCACGATCTCAAAACATCGCGCCGAACAGCGCGGCTATGCCGACGCCATGATGCTCGACTGGCAGGGCCGCGTCGCCGAATGCACCGGCGCCAATATCTTTTTCGTCAAAGACGGCAAGATCCACACCCCGATCGCCGACTGCTTCCTCGCCGGCATCACGCGCTCGACCGTGATCGGGCTGGCCCGCCGCAACAACATCGAAGTGATCGAGCGGCGCATCATGCCGGAAGAGCTTGCCGGCTTCTCGGAGTGTTTCATCACCGGCACCGCCGCCGAAGTCACGGCCGTGTCCGAGATCGCGCAGTGGACGTTCACGCCGGCGCGCATCACCGCGCAATTGATGCGCGATTACGAGCACACGGTCCGTCCGGGCGGCAAGGCCGCCGCGGCATAGCAGCGGCTGGCTCGATCTACCGCTGCCCGGCTTCGGTGAAGAACTTTTCGCCGTAGGCAAAACGGTTGGGCTTGAGAAAGAAGCCGAGCAGAACGGCGCCGTGCGGCGCCACCGCTTCGTGCTGATTGCCGGCCGGCCGCCACACGAATTGGCCCGGCCCGCATTTGCCCTCGTGATCTTCGAGCGAGCCCTCGATCACGTAAGTCTGCTCCAGCGCCGTGTGTTCGTGCAGCGGCACGACCGCGCCCGGCTCGAGCTTGAACAGGGCCGTGGTGATGCCGTTGCCGTCGGTATAGAGCACCTTGATCTTGATGCCGGCGAACTTGGTCGCCTCCCACGGCATATTCGGCACGTCAAGATAATGCGCGGCGCGCTCCGGCGGATTTTCCGGCCTGATATCGTCATGCACGCGCTTACGGGCTTGTACGGACATTGCAGCCTCCTTTGGCAGCCCCTTCGGCAGTTTCTTCGCTTTCTGATCAAGCGTACGGCGCCGAAAGCGCCGCCGCCAGGGCAGATGGCTAGGTTGGCTCGCTCGATGCGGGCGCTTACGCATAATACTTCATTGTTGCGAATCGCCGCACCACCGGCGTTCACCGGCGATGAGACATGACCGGCCACCGCCCCCAATCCGGCATCCCCGCGCTGTTACCACTGAGCCTGGCGCGCAAACTGCGCCAGGCATTCGTCGCGCTTCAAACCGGCACCATCGACACAGCGGGCCGTCTTTATTCCGAAGTGCTGCAGCATCGGCCAGGACGAATTCGAGGCGCTGCACATGCTTGGCGTCATCGAATATCAGCGGGGCGACTTCGCGAAGGCGCTTCGTCTGATTGCGAAAGCGCTGCAGGAGCAATGGCGATTCGGCCGGTGCCTGGTCAAACCTCGGCTTGGTGCTCCACGCGCAAGGCGACGATGCCAAAGCCCTAGCCTGCTATGACCGCGCGCTCGAACTCAAGCCCAGCCGCGCCGACGTGCGCAACAATCGCGCCGATGCGCTTCGCGCGCTGAACCGTCATGATGCGGTTCACACCGCCGAGGCTGCGCCGGGGCTCGCCTTTAAAAGGGTCTCGGCCGCGCCGACGGCTTGTAAAATCTGCGGTGGGCCGGCCTCGCTTTATGGCGTCGTTGACTTCCATAGGAGCTGCCACACATCGGACGTCAAGCAGCTGCCGCCATCGAGCCTCCCGGTCTATTATCGACGCTGCGGGACCTGCGGCTTCCTATTCACCGACGCCTTCGACGATTGGAGCGACGCGCAATTCAAGG
Source organism: uncultured Alphaproteobacteria bacterium (assembly GCA_963714345.1). Lineage (GTDB taxonomy): Bacteria > Pseudomonadota > Alphaproteobacteria > Rhizobiales > Xanthobacteraceae > BOG-931. The sequence goes on from CAVQOD010000011.1 coordinate 223,689, forward strand.
CGCACATTTACAACGACGACTACCTCGCCCTTGATCCAGACTATGTGTCAAAACGGCCGAGCGCTAATGCCGATATGGTCGGGGCGACTGTTCGGTGCGCATAAAGCGAATCTCCGCGTGCTCGACTACGGCGGCGGCAACGATGTGCTCTGCGCCGCATTGCGGAGCGCGGGATTTCGTGCAGCCGTGACCTACGATCCATTCACCGCCGATTACGCGGAGCGGCCGGAAGGAAAGTTCGATCTCGTCACTTGCTTCGAGACGCTCGAGCATATGCCGGATCCGATGGCCGGCATTGCCGCCATGCTGGCAAGCTTGGCGGAGGAAGGGGTGGTGCTGTTCTCGACGCTGCTGCAGCCGCAGGATTTCGATCGGATAGGCCTCAATTGGTGGTACGTCGGCCCGCGCAATGGCCACGTCTCGCTGTTCAGCCGCAATGCGCTTATCCACGCCTGGCGTCGCCACGGCTACCAGACCGCGTCCTTTAACGACAATCTGCACTTGGCCTTCCGCACGCTGCCGGGATTTGCCAGGCATCTGCTCAAGGATGGGTCGCCGGCCCCGGCGAGTTGATTGCTCTCTGCGCAAGGAGCCAGAGGAAGCATCGCCCGCCGAGCAAGTTCGGGCGCGCGCAGGCAGGCGGCTCTCCACCGACGCGACAAGCCAGACTTCAGGCGGCTTGATTAGCCCTGATTTCCGCCAAAGCCGTCTTGCCGGCTCGGGTGGCTTCCGACATCGTGGCAAAGAACTCGGATTGCCGCACCGGCTTGCTCTTGCCCGCGGCATAGATTTCCCAACGCCAGGACTTGGGCGGTCGCCCCTTGTTCTTGATGGCGAGCGTATAGTCCGAAGGGTTGAAGGATGGGGTCTTTTCCATCCGCGTCCTACCGAAATTCTGAGCTGCCGATGACAACTCCGGAAAATGCGCGGCGCAGCGTCAATTCGCACTCTTCCGCCCGCTGCCGTGCTACATCAGAACCCCAGCACAGCAGAATTTCACGCAAATCCCGGATCGCGACATCGACAGCAGTGGCAAGATCGATCTCACTTTCAGCGCCATCGTCGGTACGATAGTCGCTCAAATGCAGTATTTCGGCGCTCACGCGGTCACCCCCAAATCAATCCACTGGCAGCATGGCCGCCAGCCGTTAACGACCCGTGTTCCGACGCGCGGCAACGCCGCGGCCTCGGTTCGCGAGAGGTAACTTATGGCGACACGGCAACAGCGGATCGACGCCTATACACACGACGGAACTCCCCCGACGGATCAGCCGCTCGAGCTGCTTTGCGAGGATCACGTTGGAACCTATGTCATTCCGTTCCTGTGTCGCTGGCGCGACGGCGCCTGGCAAAGCCTCGATACCGACAGCCGCATCGAAGCTACGGTTGTCGGTTGGCGACTGCCGAGCGAAGACTAGCGTTGAACCTTGAGGTTTTCCGCCGACGTTTTGCCCTTGTTCGCGACCTCTTCGTATTCGATCACCTGGCCCTCGTTAAGACCGCTGAGCCCGGCTCTCTCGACCGCCGAGATGTGGACGAAAACATCTTTGCCGCCGGCTTGCGGCTGAATGAATCCATACCCTTTTTGCGAATTGAACCACTTCACAGTACCTACGGCCATCATCCACTCCCAATTAATCGGCGCCATTGCCTCACCGAGACACCCGCCCGGTGGCTGATAATACTTCCGCAGGCTGAGAATGGATAGATAGATTGTAGCCCTTATTGGAGCATGATCGGCCGCGGGCCGTTCATCGACAATAAGCGTGCCGGAGCCGTCAATTAGCCGAATCGGCGCTTTTTGCCGCTTCGCGATCTGCTTTACTTGGCCGCTTCGTGGCCTGACGGCACCGACCAGCGCTCGGCCGCTGCCTCGTCGGCCGATTTTGCCTCAACCCAGGTTTTTTCAACCATCCCGCCGGTCGGCTTCTCGACCTGCTTCCAGAACGGCGCCCGCGTTTTTAAATAGTCCATCAGGAACTCGGCCGCGGCGAAGGCCGCCTGGCGGTGGCTCGACGCCGCAACGACCAGCACGATGGGCTCGCCCGGAGCCATCCGCCCGTAGCGGTGGATCACCGTCACGCCGAGCAGCGGCCAGCGCGCCTGCGCCTCATCGACGTGGCGCGCGATCTCGGCTTCCGCCATGCCCGGATAATGTTCGAGCGTCAGGGCGGCAATCGCCTCGCCTTTTTCGTCGGCCCGGCAGATGCCGGTGAAAGTGACGACCGCGCCGATATCGGTGCGCGCCGCGCGTGAGCCGCGCCGCCTCCGCGGCGGCGTCGAATGCTTCCCTCTGCAGACGGATGGTCGTAGCCATGGCAGAGGCCGTTAGCCGCCCGTCATCGGCGGAAAGAAAGCGATCTCGGCCGCGCCTTCGATCCGCACATCGGATTTTACGTGGTTCTTGTCGATCGCGGCGCGGATCGTTTTCGGATTTTCGAATGCGTAAGCGTAACCGTCACCTCGTTGCGCCAGCCAGGCCATCAGGTCGCCGACCGTCGCAATTCCGGCGGGTGGCTCGATGTCTTCCTCCGCCTTGCCGATCCGCTCACGCACCCAGGCGAAATAGCGCAACTTCACGCATCCTCCTTCGTCAGGTGGTGCAGCCCCGCCCGCAGATAATCCCAGCCGGTGTAAAGCGTAAGAAGCGCGGAGAGCCATAGCAGCGTGATGCCGATCCGCGTGACGGCCGGCACGACGGCATCGCCAGCCTCGCCGCAGATTAGAAAACCGACGGCGACCAGCTGCAGCGTCGTTTTCCATTTTGCGAGCCGGGTCACCGGGACGCTGACCCGCAGTTCCGCAAGATATTCGCGCAGGCCCGAAACCAGGATTTCGCGGCACAGAATGACGACGGCGGCGCATAGCGCCCAGCCGTGGATGGTATTCTCGGCGGCCAGCATGAGCAGGCAGGACGCGACCAAAAGCTTGTCGGCGATCGGATCGAGCATGCGGCCGAGCGAGGATTGCTGGGCCCAGATGCGGGCGAAATAGCCGTCGAGGAAGTCGGACACGCCGGCGGCGACGAAGATGCCGAGCGCAACCCAGCGCAGCCACAGCCCGCCATGCAGAATATTCTGCCAGAACATGCAGCCGACCACGACCGGCACCGCGGCAATGCGGCCATAGGTCAGGATATTCGGCAGCGCGAGCGGAAGTGCGCGCGAGCCGGCCTGGCGTGCTCGTCGTGGTCGCGTTCATGCCGTTACCATAACGCCGCGCTGCGGGCAACCGACAGACCCAGGCTGCCGTCACTTTTGCGGATCAAGTTAATTTTCCGTTGCCGCACGGCTGTTATGCCCGGTCCCGCGAAGCTCAGGCCTGGGCCGGCCTTGCCGGCTCATGCCGCACCCTCATGGAAAAACTCGTAAATCCGCCGCGCGGTTTCCGCGCTGATGCCGTCGACCTGCATCAGATCGGTCGACCGAGGCGCGCTCGATCGATTTCAGCGTGCCGAAATGGTGCAGCAGCGCGCGTTTGCGGGTCGGGCCGATGCCGGCGATTTCCTGCAGGCCGGACTCGCGCAGATCGCGCTTGCGGCGCGCTCGGTGCGAACCGATCGCAAAACGATGCGCCTCGTCGCGCAGCCGCTCGACAAAATAGAGCACCGGATCGCGCGGCGGCAGCTTGAACGAGTCGCGGCCGGGCAGAAAGAAGGTTTCGCGGCCGGCGTCGCGGTCCGGGCCCTTGGCGATGGCGATCAGCGGGACATCGACGCCGAGCGCGCTCAAGCACCTCGCGCGCCGCCGTGAGCTGGCCTTGCCCGCCGTCGATGAGGACGAGATCGGGCCAGGGCGAGTTCGTTCTCTTCGCCTTCGCCTGGCCGCTCACCGTCCTCCGGCGCGGGTGAAGACTGCTTGCGGCGCCTCGGCCAAGCAGCCGCTTGAAGCGGCGCTCCAACACCTCGCGCATCATGGCGAAGTCGTCGCCAGGCGTCAGGTCGGCCGAGCGGATATTGAATTTGCGGTACTGGCTTTTGCGAAACCCTTCCGGGCCCGGCCACGATCATGGCGCCGACCGCATTGGAGCCTTGGATGTGGCTGTTGTCGTAAACCTCGATCCGGCGCGGCGCGCGCGGCAGGCCGAAAGTCTCGGCGAGCTGGCGCAGCAAGCTTCTCCTGCGACGTCGTCTCCGCAAGCTTGCGGCCCAGCGCCTCGCGGGCATTGGCGAGCGCATGTTCGATCAAATCCTTCTTCTCGCCGCGCTGCGGCAGCAGCACCTCGACCTTGCGCCCGCTCTTGGTCGACAGCGCCTGCGCCAGCAGCGCGCGATCCGATATCGCATGCGAAATCAGAATAAGCCGCGGCGGCGGCTTGTCGTCGTAGAATTGCGCCAGAAAGGCGGTCAGCACCTCGCCGGGCGCGAAGCGAGCGGTCGGCCTTGGGAAAATAGGCGCGGTTGCCCCAGTTCTGCCCGGTGCGGAAGAAGAACACCTCGACGCAGGAAAAGCCGCCCTGCTGGTGCACCGCGAAGACGTCGGCTTCTTCGACACCGCGTGGATTGATGCCCTGCTGCGACTGGATCGCCGACAGCGCCGAGAGCCGGTCGCGGTAGATCGCGGCGCGCTCGAAATCGAGCGCGGCGGAGGCCTTTTCCATCTCCTCGGCAAGCTCGTCCTTGACCGTCTTGCTGCGGCCGGACAGGAACTCGTTCGCTTCGCGCACCAGCACCGCATAATCGCTGAAAATCGATCTCCTTGGTGCACGGCGCCGAGCAGCGCTTGATCTGATAGAGCAGGCACGGCCGCGTGCGGCTCTCGAAGAACGGATCGCTGCATGAGCGCAGCAGAAACGCGCGCTGCAGCGCATTGACCGTGCGGTTGACCGCCCAAACCGAGGCGAACGGTCCATAATAGTGGCCCGGCCGCGTGCGCGCGCCGCGATGCTTGAGGATTTGCGGCGCCCAGTGGTCGGACGTGATCAGAATATAAGGGAAACGATTTGTCGTCGCGCAGCACCACGTTAAAGCGCGGCCGCAGCCGCTTGATGAGATTGGCCTCAAGCAGCAGCGCTTCGGTCTCGGTGCGGGTGACGATGAATTCGAGCGTTCGCGTCGCGGCGATCATGCGCTCGATGCGAGCTGTCGAGCCCGGTCGGCCGCGCATAGGCGGCGACGCGCTTTTTGATATTTTTGGCCTTGCCGACATAGAGCACGTCGCCGCGCGCATCGATCATGCGATAGACGCCCGGCCGCGACGGCGCGAGCTTGGCATAGCGCAGGATCGCGGCGCGGCCGGCGGCAAGCGAACCCGGCCTCCTCGTCGAAGGAAAGCTGGGCCGCCTCGGTCTCGTCGGGCTGCGGCAGCGACGGCTCGTCGTCTTCCTCGACGATCTCGCTCTCGGGCGCGATTTCTGGTTTCGGAGTGCTCATCGGCTATGCCGATGAAATATAGATTTTCTTAACGATATCAACTTCGAAGCGTCGTAACGATTCAGCACTGTTTAACTTAAACATCGCGATAAATTCTCCCGATCGGACGGCGACCGGCGCCCGCTTTGCTCGACGCCGCAAGAGCAACGCGTGGCCACGCGGCGTCATCGTCTCCGCCCGATTCCAACTGGGAGGCCTAGTATGAGAACAATCCGAGCGACTCTCTTGGCGCGGCCCTTTCCCTCACGGTGGCGGGCGCGGCAGGCGCCGCCGATCTGCCGGCATCGCCGTACTACACGGCGCCAGCCTCGTATTCGGCCTATAGCTGGGCCGGCCCCTATCTCGGCGGCACGTTGGGCTACGAATGGGGCAGCGTGAGCAACAACCCGACGCATCCCTCGGGCGTGGCCGGCGGCCTCGAAGCCGGCTTCAACTGGCAGCACGGCAATTTCGTCTACGGCGGCCGAGGCCGATTTTCAGCTGTCCGGCGCGGAAGACACTCTGGCGCCATGGCAGTTCTCCAATCCGTGGTTCGGCACGGTGCGCGGCCGCGCCGGCGTCGCCATCAACAATGTGCTGATCTACGGCACCGCCGGCCTCGCCTATGGGGAGCTGACCGCCGATACCGCCGGCAATCTTTCGGAGAGCCATACCAGCTTCGGCTGGGTCGCCGGCGCCGGCGCCGAAGTCGGCTTGACGCCGCAATGGTCGGCCAAAGCGGAGTGGCTCTATCTCGACTTCGCCGACCGCGGCTATTCGGTGACCGGCGCCAATAACGGTCTCACCGCCAATTTGCTGCGGCTCGGCCTCAACTATCATTTCTAGACCGGCGGAGTGGACGAACGGTCATAGTAGTAATTAATATTTTATTTACTGTAACTTCTACAGATAATAATCTCATAACTATAATTAAGACGATTAGAGTAAATTCTCGCCATAATACAGGCACAAAATATAAAACGACTGTTGTATTCCTACACTAGATGAAAGGCCTGTTCTGAATACTATACGAGGCCTGTACCACGACCCAAGTGGAGGTCCAATATGAAGCGTTTTTGTTTTACCGTGATCGGCCTTTTGGCGCTCACCGGAGCGGCCGCGGCGGCCGATTTGGCGCGGCCCCAGCCTGTGCCGTACTACCCCAACGCTGCTGTCATGCCGCCGCCCTTTAGCTGGACGGGATTCTATGTCGGCATCAACGGCGGCGGCGGCTTCGGCAGTTCGAACTGGGATTCGACGGGAAGCCGCAATATCAGCGGCGGCCTGGTCGGCGGCACCGTCGGTTACAACTATCAGTTCGGCCAATGGGTCACCGGCCTCGAAGGCGACATCGACTGGGCCGACATCAACGGCAGCACCAACAATGCCTGCGCGCCCGGCTGCAAGACCAGCGACACATGGCTCGCGACCGCGCGCGGCCGCTTCGGCTATGCCGCCGACCGGTTCTTGCCCTTCGTGACGGCGGGCGCCGCGTTTGGCGACATTCGTGCCTCGTCGCCGGGCTTCGTGTCGAGCTCGGCCACCAAAACCGGCTGGACCGTCGGCGCCGGTCTTGAGGCCGCGCTCACTAACAATTGGACAGCCAAGGTCGAATATCTCTATGTCGATCTCGGCAGCTTCAATTGTGGACTGGCCTGCAGTGGCGTATCGACAACCGATAAGGTCTCGTTCAACGCCAATCTATTGCGCGCCGGCGTAAATTATAAGTTCTAATCCGGCTGTGCCGGCGTGGCGGCAAGCGCCCCGGGGTTTTTGCCCCGGGGCTTTTTGTTTTGGCGTCCCGATTTAAGCGAGGACTATCCTCGCAACGCGCGAAAGTCCATATTGCCGGGCAATCCGATTGACACGATGCGGCCGCTTCACTGCTTGGCTTGCGGTGAGCGAAGGACGGTCGGAATATTGGACGCCAGATGATCGAAAATATCGAACTTGAAAAGTGTACAAGCTGCGGCATTTGCGATGACGTCTGTCCGGCCGACGTGATCCACATGGAGCCGGTGCCGCTGCAGGCCCCGATCGACGGTCTGGTGCAGACCAAGCTCCTGCCGGTCATCAAATTTCGCGAGCACTGCATCACTTGCTTTAGCTGCGAGATTTTTTGTCCCGAGCAGATCGTCGACGTGCATCCGTCGGTGAAAAATCGACCCCGACCCTGGTGAGCCGGCGCATGGCGGAATCGATAGGGACGTTCATCGAGACCGATATTCTCGTCGTCGGCGGCGGCTCCGGCGGAATGATCGCGGCCTTGAGCGCCAAGCATCACGGCCCGCGCGGCACCAAGGTGGCGGTCGCCAATTCATGGATGACCGGCCGCACCGGTCACACCGCGTTCTCCAACGCCTGGATGATCGTCGCCTCTCCAGACGACGACATCGACGGCATCACCCGGGAAATCGTCGCCGGCAATGACGGCATCGCCGATCAGCTCCTGGTGCGGGAATCGCTGGTGAATTCGTTCGACCGGATTGCGGATTTCGAAGCCATGGGCTTGAAATTTCCGCGCGGCATGGACGGCAAGTATGCACGCCGGCCGACCCGCGGCCTCGATCTGGCGCGGGTGATGTGCCCGGAAGGCGGCGGGCTCGAATTCTGCTGGCGGCTGCGGCTTGCGCTCGCGGAAAAAGGCGTGGCGCTGCTCGACCGGCTGTTCGTCACCGGCCTCCTCGGCGGCCCGTCGGGGCGCATCGTCGGCGCCACCGCAATCCATAGCCGAACCGGCGAGTTTCACCTGATCAAAGCGCGCGCGACGATCGTCGCCACCAACGCGATCACGTTTCGCTCTGGCTTCGTGCGCGACATCACCGGCACCGGCACGCTGCTCGCCTATCGGGCCGGCGCCGCGCTGCGTAATGCGGAGTTCAGTTACGTGCGGCCAGGCACGCCGAAGTTTTACTTCGAGGGGATCACTTTCGCGATCCAGGAGGGCGCTCGCTTCACCAACGCCAAAGGCGAAGCCTTCATGCGCCGCTACGAGCCGGAATGGGCGGACGAGGCTGACGTGCCGCGCATCGCCCGCGCCATGGCCGAAGAAAAGAAGAAGGGCAACGATCCGCTCTATCTCGACATGTCGCCGATTCCCGAAGCCATGCGCGACCACTTCATCCACAGCAAGGTCAAGTGGATGGACTATTTTTTCCGCAAGCTCGGCTCCGAGGCCGACACCGATATGTTCGGCAAGACGCCCTATTACGCACTCAATCAGATGACCAAAATGGCGATCCGGACCGGGCCGGATTGCCGCTCCGACGTCCCGGGCCTGCTTGCCGCCGGACTGGCGCAGAGCGGCTGCGCCAATCATTTCGCGGGCTTCCATATCGGACTATGCGTCGGCAACGGTTGGGTCGCCGGCCGCAGCGCCGTGGAAGATCTGGATCGTTTGGCCGCACCAAGCATCAATCTCGCCGAGGTCGAGGCGATGCATGAAGAACTCCTGCAGCCGCTTCGTCCGACCGCCCAAGCCGAGTCGGACCGTATCCTGCGCGACCTGCAAGCGATCATGTTCGCTTACGATGTCGGCATTCTCAAACACGGCGAGCGGTTGCAAGCGGCTTATCGCAAGATCGATCGCCTGGCCGACGAATTCCACGAAATTGCCGCTCCCCATGTGCACGAACTGGTGCGGCTGAAGGAAACCGAGGCCATGTTGCTTGCCGCTCGCTTCATTCTGGGCGCGTCGCTCTATCGCACCGAGACGCGGTTGAGCCACTTCCGCGAAGATTTTACCGACCGCGACGACGCGCAATGGCTGGTCTGGGTGGATATCGAGGGTGGCGCCGGCGACGCTCCCGACGTTCCGAACAACTCCGATCCCGACGCCGTTGTGCCCGGTCACGACGCTGGCGGTGCGGCCAAACCGGCTCAAGCAGCACGTCGCGGTCGGCGGGATTTGAGCCGGCGCGCCAGGCGGTCACACCGCCGGCGTCTCGCCGCGTAAAATCTGCGCAAATACCGGCATGTCGATATTGCCGCCGGAGAGGATCAACCCCACGCGCTTGCCGGCATAGCGCGCCCTTTCCTTGATCAACGCCGCAAGCGGCGCTGCACCGGCGCCTTCGGCAAGATTATGCGTGGCCGTGTAATAGAGACGGACCGCCTGCGCGATTTCATCTTCAGTGACGGACACCACGCGCGCGGCGCCTTTGACGATGATGTCGAGCGCTTCCGCCGGGGGATCGCGGCACGCCACGCCGTCGGCAAAGGTTCGCGCCGAATTGGTCTGCACCGGGTGGCCGGCTTCGAACGACAGCACGAAGGCCGGCGCGTTCGCTGCGACCACGCCGACGATCTCGGTCGGAAGCCCCAACAGATCGCGCACTGTAATCAGGCCGCATATTCCCGAGCCCATTCCGATCGGCACATAGACGACGTCGAGGTCGGCGCGGGTTACAAATAATTCATGCGCGTAGCTCGCCACGCCTTTGACGAGATCGCGGTGGAAAGACGGCACGAAATGATAGCCGCGCTCGCGCTGGATCGCCGCGGCAACGCCGCGAGCCTCGTCGAAATCCTTTCCTGCGGTGATAACCTCACCGCCGAACGCCGCCATCGCCGCGTTCTTCTCGCTTGAATTGCCTTCCGGCACCACGATCAGCGCCGGAATGCCGTTGCGCATTGCCGCGGCGGCAACCGACTGGCCGTGATTGCCGCGGGTGGCGGTGACAAAGCCTTGCGGTCGCGGCCCGGCGCGCAGCAGCGCGTCGACATAAGCGAGCCCGCCGCGGGCCTTGAAGGATCCGGTCGGGGTATGATTTTCGTGCTTGACGACGACCTCGGCGCCGATCGCTTTGGCCAAGAGCGGCCACGCATAAGCCGGCGTCGGCGGCACCACGTCGCGCACGATCGCGGCGGTCGCCGCAAGCTCGTCAAGGGTGAAGAGCGGCATGCTCGATCCTTCGCCAACTGCGCCCCGCCCTTTACAGGCTCTCGCGATCCTTGTCGTGTGGTGCAAATGAGCGGCCGCGCGGCGCTGCGGGCGTTGCCCTTAACGCCGACCACTTTCCGTGGACCCATAGGTCCCGCTACCATGCCTCGTCGCGCGCCCGGCTACGGGAAGTCGGGCCAGGGGAAGTAATGGGCACCGCAGGATTAAAGGCAATCTCATGAGCGCGGGTGCCGAACAATTGCCGATGGTCTTTGTCATCGACGACGACGCCTCATTGCGCGAGGCGCTATCGCGCCTATTCCGATCGATCGGCTTGCAGGTCAAGACCTTCGCCTCGGCGCCGGAATTTCTGCAGGGCAAGCTGCCCGACGTCCCGAGCTGCCTGGTGCTCGACGTCAGATTGCCGGGCCTAAGCGGGCTCGATTTCCAGTCCGAACTGGCCAAGGCAAGTATCGACATCCCGATTGTCTTCATGACCGGCCACGGCGACATACCGATGACCGTGCGGGCGATGAAAGCGGGAGCAATCGAGTTTTTGCCCAAACCATTTCGCGACCAGGACATGCTGGACGCCGTCCAAGTCGGCCTCGAACGCGATCGCGACCGGCGCAAAAACGCAGGCAGCGCCGCCAAGCTGAAAGCAAGCTTCGAGAGGCTCACTGCGCGCGAACAAGAAATCATGGGCTTCGTCACGTCCGGCTTGATGAACAAGCAGATCGCCGGACAAATCGGGGTCAGCGAAATCACCGTGAAAGTTCACCGCGGCAGCGTCATGCGCAAGATGGGGGCAAAATCGCTCGCCGAGCTGGTGCGGATGGCCGATGCGCTGGGCATTCGCCGCGAGCCGACGTGATCCCTGTATACACAAGTATAGTTCCGTTGCCCTATCCGATGCCCGAACCTTGCCGATGTACAGTGGCGAAATATCGTTCGTTGCGGCTCAATCGCGCTGAGTAAGGACTGCAGAAATTGGCGAAACAGCGCGTGATATCCATCATCGACGATGACGCATCGGTGCGCGAAGCTACCGCAAGGCTCATCCGATCGCTCGGCTACCAAGCCGCCATGTTTTCCTCGGCCGAGGAATACTTGCGGTCGGATCGGCTGACGGATTCGTCCTGTCTGATCACCGACCTCAATATGCCTGGCATGAACGGCGCCGATTTACAGAACCGGCTGATTGCCGGCGGCTACCGGACGCCGATGATTTTCATGACGGCTTATTTCGAGCAGAAAGTTCGCGACCGGGTGATGGACGCCGGCGCGTCCGGTTTTTTGCGCAAGCCGTTTGAAGAAAAAAGCCTGATCGAGTGCCTCGATCGGGCGCTCAATGAATCGGAGGCCGGCAAGACGCGTTGGCAGCGGGATTTCTGCGGACGCGTCGTCTCCCTATACCAAGGTATAAGGTCCCCCTCCCTTCCGATATCCCCTGTTTCCCAACGTAGAATGGAGCGGTATCGCTAAAAAATTCTAGGCTCGTGTCACAGGGGCACGGCCATGGAATACAATCCAGCGATCTCTTCGGGCGTTTCGAGCCGGCCGTCACCGGCGATGGCAACGTCCGACCAAATCTTGATCGGATTGATTGCAAAGGGCGACAAGGACGCCATGCGGCTGCTATTCACCCGGCACCATTTGCGCGTGTTCCGCTTCCTGACCCGGATCGTCAAAAACGAAGAGACCGCCGAGGACTTGCTCAATGAAGTGTTCCTGGACATCTGGCGCGGCGCTGGCGGCTTCGAGGCGCGCTCGCAAGTCACGACCTGGATGCTGGGCATCGCCCGCTACAAGGCCTTGACGGCGTTACGGCAGCGCTCGTTCGCGGCGCTCGATGACGACGTCGTCGAAACGATTGAAGACCCGGCCGACGATCCCGAGGTTATCATGCAACAAGCCGATCGCAGCGCGATATTGCAAACCTGTCTCAAACAACTGTCGAGTGCGCACCGCCAGGTCATCGATCTTGTCTATTATCATGAGCAATCGATCGAGGAAATTTCGCGGATCATCGGCGTGCCGCAAAACACCGTGAAAACCCGCGTCTTTCACGCCCGCAAGCGCATCGCCGCGTTGATGGCGGCGCATGGGGTCGAGCGCGCTTATCTGTGACTGCAGCCGGCAAACACGGCGCCAGACTTCACCCCGTCGGCTTAGAGCGTGATCCGGAAAAAGCTTGCCCTCGGACAACGATCCGAGGGTGGAAACCGGTTTTCCGAGAGATCATGCTCCAACGTAGAACCGAGACCATGATCCGATTCAACTTGATCGGATCATGGTCTGGTCGCGGCGTAGGCTGGCGCCTGCGCGGCAAAGCCGTCGAGCCAGGCGACGAGCCGCGGATGATCGCTCCGCCAGCCGCCGCCGAAGCGGAAATCGCGGTAGCCGAGCACGCAAGCGAGCGTGATCTGCCCGACATTCGGCAAGCCGGCATCGAGCGCCGGCGGCGCGGCTTCGAGCGCGGCTAGCGCGCGCGCCACCTTGCCGGCCTGGTGTTCGAGCCATTTCGGCTCGTGCGCGTCAGCCTTGCGCCAACGGGTCTCGTAGATGGTCAGGATCGACGCATCGAGGATGCCATCGCCCAGCGCTTGGAGGCGCAGGGCGGCAAGACGGGCCTTCGGCTCGCGCGGCAGGATCTTGCCGCCGCCTGAGCGATCGTCGAGATAATCGAGGATCACCCGCAAGTCGTAATAGGCGACGCCGTCCTCGGCGATCAGCACCGGAATTTTGCCCAGCGGATTTTGCGCGCGCAGGCTGTCATTGACGTCGGTCGTGTCGGCCGGTTCGACTTTGACGTCGCCGTCGAAACCGAGCAGCGACACGGCGATCCGCACCTTGCGCCCGAACGGCGAGGACGGCGAAGAACGTAGCATCATCATCGTGGCACCCTGCTTGAAGTTTATCGGAGCACGATCCCGAAAGAGCCTGCGCCGGGCTTGATCCGGCGTGGAAACTGATTTTCGGACAGGTCCTGCGTAAATCCGGAATCGCCTAAGCGGCGGGAATAAAGCACATCCTGCGGGGAAAAACCTCGACCCACGGGCGGCGTCGTTGCCGTCCGTCCTTTAAACCATGCGGCGTATGGCGCGCCGCGGTGACGCCGTCTTAGCCGGTGACGACGAGATTTACCGCCTTCGGGCCCTTACCCTTCTTGTCGGGCTCGACGTCGAAGCTGATCCGCTGCCCCTCCACCATCGATTTGAGCCCGGCGCGTTCAACGGCGGTAATGTGCACGAACACATCGCGGCCACCGTCGTCGGGCTTGATGAAGCCATAGCCGCGTTCACCGTTGAAAAATTTGACCGTACCGGTCATTGCCATCGAGACACTCCTTCCCCCGTAGTTCTTCCGCCGCCACCCCCACGGTGCGACGGCCAGCCAGAACATCCACGCGAGCAAAGAGTTGTGAGCCCCAGACCGTCTCAGTCACTCCGCCGGCCCCCCACAGGAGGCGGAACGTCCAAGCCAACACCAATTCAATTAGACCAATTTGCGCGTGTGGAAAAGTGGCAAGCGGGCATTTTTGCTGCGTTGCGCCTGCTTCCGATTAGGTTTCGCTACCGCTCGGCGAATGCTTCGCGCGAAAGCCAATCGACCCGGTAACCGCCGGTCGGCGCCAGGACCCGTATAAGTACGGGCAACAACGTCTCCAGGTCCTGCGCCAATGTATGGGGCGGATTGACCACGATAAGACCTGAGCCGACGAGGCCGGCATCCGGGCGCGGCGGTCGAAGGGTAATTTCGCAGCGCAGCACCTTCGGCACACCGAGCCGGCGCAGCCGCCGCGCCAGTGCATCCGGAGCGCCGCGCTCTTTAATCGGATACCAGAGCATGTAAGTACCGGTCGGCCACTTGCGATGCGCTGCCTCAAGTGCGCCGGTCAGCCGGCTGAAATCGGCTGACTCTTCGTAAGGCGGGTCGACGAGGACGAGGCCGCGGCGTTCCTTGGGCGGCACATTGGCATTGACCGCCATCCAGCCGTCGATCGCCAATACCCGCACCCGAGGATCGCCGCGCAGGGTGGATTTGAGCAAGGCCGCGGCGCGCGGCTCAAGTTCGCACGCTATGAGGCGATCCTGCGGCCGCAGTAGCGCTTTGGCGACCAGCGGCGATCCCGGATAGACGCGCAGGTCCCCACCGGCGTTCTGCGCCGCGATAATGTCGAGGTAAGGCTCAAGCAGCGCATAGGCGCCGCTTCCCCGCAATCCCGGCGCAGCGGCGATGACCCGCTCGATGCCGTCGCGCCATTCCGGCGACCGCATCGCCTGCGGTCCGAAAAGATCGTAGCGGCCCGCCCCGGCATGGCTGTCGATGACCCGGAACGCCGCGGGCTTGGCGCGCAAATGCTCGAGGATGAGTGTCAGCACGACGTGCTTATGGACGTCGGCGAAATTGCCGGCATGAAAGGCGTGCTGATAATTCATGGCGGCAGGTTCCACCGCAGCCGATCATATCCGATGTTCTAATGGCCAATGGCGCGCCTCGGCATCGACCTGCACGCGCTCGAGCAATAAGCCCGAAACTCGATCAGGTGTTGCCGCCGCGAACGGGCGGCATCACCACTTGATCGCGCCGGCAGCTGCGCTTGGCAACCTCGGGACAGCCGTGAAATGGCGTTTTCTCGAAGTCTGGGACAGGTCCTTGGACATGCACAGCCGAACTTCGGTCAGGCGCTTCCTGTCACACTCGACCGCGATCGCGTCCGGCGACAAGCCGGGATTAGCCTTGATAAAGGCGTCGGCCACCGCGCCCGGCGTGACCGCCAGTGGAGCGTTGAGGCTGCCATAGTCGGGCGGGATTTTCACCGCCGCGCGCGCCCGGCGCACGGCGTCGAAATAGGCTTGTGGCGCAAGCCCCGAGCAGGTGCCGTGCTTATCCCATTCGTTATAGATGAGATGCGGCGCCGGCATCAGATCGAGCATGGATGAAACAATGCCGCGATCAAGCCGCGGCGCCGGATTTTCGCAATATTGCGGAAAGCCCCGGTCATATTGCGGCCACAGCCCGTGAACGACGAACGAATAGGGCCGCGCCCCGCACTGCAGCGACGCCGAACGGCCGGCGCGACGTTCGGCGGCCTCGGCGCAGAACGACGGCGACCAAGATAACGACAGCACATAGAAGTCGAATTGGCCGGCCTCGTTCCGCGGCGCGGTTCCGACGCCGCTTTGCGCGGTGGCCGGCCAAGGGGCGGTAAGCAACGCAACCAACACAACGCCGACAACAGACCTGACCATCATCGCCCCTCTGGCCGGACATTTCGACGATAGCGCAGAGCCTGGAACAAATCAAGAACATCCTGTGGATCGTGGCGAGACTGATGCATCTTTACGACCTTGTGACGAATAACGGGGATCGTTTTCGTGGGCATCCTGGAAACCCGTGGGCGCCCGTCCTAACTTTGAACTGCCTCGGCGAATCTACATCGAGAGGGCATGCATGACCGTCCACCGGTTGTTCAAGAACGAGCCGTTTGGGCCGGAAGCGATCTTGACGATGACGCGCACTTACGCCGAAGTCTGCCATGAATTGGGAGTCGGCGATTGCGATCAGCGCGAGACCGACGCGGTCGCCAAGACCGTGATCGAATTCGCCCAACGCGGCGCGCGCGACCCGGTCCAGCTGCGTGACTGCGTCTTGCAGGCGTTGCGGCATTAGTATTGCGCAAATAAGGCTTGGCCCGACAAGGCTCGGCCGAAAAAGGCTTGGCCGGATCAGGGCTGCGCCGACCGGCAAGCCGGATTGGAAGACCAATCGCGGTCGACCCCGACGACGCAGAAATTGACCCCCCAGTCGATGCCGATCATGCCGGTATCTTCGGCGATCGAATAGTAGATCGCGTGCTTGCTGGAGTCGTTAATCACGGCTGTGCCGCCGCAAAACCGGCGTGGAATGGATTGCGCCGCCCAGGGCATGGTGTCGATTTCGTGGAGGTTCTCGAAGCCGACGATCTGCAGGTCCGAATTCCAGAACCGGAATTCCTTGGTGTGGAAGTCTCGGATAATGCGGTCGAGCGCGCCGTGGAACTCGCAGCTCGGCAGGTCCCGGCTGTAGTCGGGCCCGGACATCCAGAAATTCTTCTCAAGGATGGTCGCGGCACGAGCTTGCGCCAATGGCGCCAGGCGAGCGCAACGGCCAACGCGGCGCATGCCAGAAGGCCGAAACCCGCCCGCAGCTTCGATCGCGACATTGCTCTTCCCCGTTCCCGCGCGAAACGGGGTTAGCGTGCCGTGGCCATGGCCGCCGGTCAAGGTCCTCTTACCGTGGCTGGGCGGTCCGCCGAAGAGGCACGCGCCCTACTGGATTTTACTTATGTTATGCTACGACTTCTTTGTCGTTGCATTTGATTCGTTTGTCAGCGCGCTCGCAAGAGCAAGCCGCGAATCTGCGGCGACCAGTTCATCTGCGTAGTTGAAGTTTGGGGTGATCCGCCGGATTGCGGCGGAGCAGC
This sequence comes from uncultured Alphaproteobacteria bacterium, assembly GCA_963714345.1. Classification (GTDB taxonomy): domain Bacteria; phylum Pseudomonadota; class Alphaproteobacteria; order Rhizobiales; family Xanthobacteraceae; genus BOG-931. Next base: position 240,390 of record CAVQOD010000011.1, read on the forward strand.
GGGGATATATTGGGGGGAAGAACGGCCATGGGCGACGTGCATCGACTTTTGAAGCCGCAGCCCTCATTCGGGCTGCAGGCGGCGGGACGCCTGATGACGGAAATATTTCCGTCCTGGGTGCAGGATCTGGCGCTGCTCGTTGAGAGCGTGGAGGCGGTTCGTCCGCCGGGCGCGCCGCCCGACTGGCAACCGGGCGCCACGGTGCGGCTGCCGTTTTCGAAGAAGGTCTGCTCCGACGGCGCAGCGGTGTGCAGTCAGGCGCTGATGGCGCTTGCCGATACCGCCATGGTCATTGCCTGTTCGGCGGCCTGGAACGGTTACCGGCCGATGAGCACAATCGACCAGACCACCCACTTTCTGCGGCCGGTGAATTTCGACATCGTCGCCGACGCCCGGGTGGTGCGGATCGGCCGCAATACCAGCTTCGGCCGCGTCATGCTGCTCAACGCCGCCGACCGGCGCCCGGTCGGCATGGTGGCGAGCGCCTATTCGATGGTGTGAATTTCTTCAAAGCCGCGCGGCAGCCCGCTGCCGAGCCCGCTTTCTTTCCGCCGCAGGGGGAATTAAGCTTGCTCGTGGATGGGGCGGGAGGCTCGGCGATGCATTCGGCGATTTGTCGGAAGCTTTTGATTGCGTTTGGCGTGGCAACGCTCGCCGCCATGATTAGCACCAGTGTGGCCAGCACCAGTGCGATGGCGTTCGGCGCCGACTTTGCCGGCCCCGGCCCCGAGATCACCGGCAACAATACCGGCGGCATTTTCCCCTATCGTCCCGCCATCCCCGGCACCTACGATGAGATCGCCGAAGGTTTTTGTGCCCGCTACGGCCGGCTCGGCAAGGTGACCAGCATTCATCGCAGCTACGGCGATTACGTCAGCTTCGTTTGCTACGACCGGCGGGGCCGGATCCACTAGCCCCCGATCAATTCAGCGTCCTTACCGCCAGTCGCCGAGCACCGTCTGCACCACGGCAAGGGCCGCGACCGCCGCCGTGTCGGCGCGCAGAATGCGCGGCCCGAGCGAAAGCCGCACCACGTTCGGCTGTTGCAGGAGCGCTGCGCGCTCGTCCTCGGCAAAGCCGCCTTCCGGCCCGACCAGGACCGCCAAGCCGCCTGCGCGCAGGGACCCGATCCAGCACCTGAGCAAGCGCCGTCGCGGGATTGGCGGCGGCCGCGTCTTCGTCGCAAAACACCAGCAAGCGCGCCGGGTCGCGCTCGGCGAGGTAGCGTGACAGCGCGACCGGCGGAGCGACCTGCGGCAGCGCGAGAATGCCGCACTGCTCGGCCGCTTCGATGGCGTTTGCCCGTATTCGCTCGAGATTGACCCGGGTCACCTGGCCATGGCGGGTGAGGATCGGCTCAAGCCGCGACGCGCCCATTTCCACCGCCTTCTGCACCATGTAATCGAGCCGGGCGGCCTTTAAGGGCGCAAACAGGTAATGCAGGTTTGCCGCCGCGGTCTGTGGCCGCGTTTGCGCGCCGATGCGCAGGCCAGCGGCTCGCTTGGCGGCCTCGAGCGTGCCACTCCACTCGCCGTCCCGGCCGTTGAAAACAAGGACGCGGTCGCCATCCCGCAAGCGGAGCACGTGGCTGAGATAGTGCGCCTGGGCGCGCTCGAGCACGACCGCTGTCCCGGTGTCGAGCGGCGCGTCGATGAAAAGCCGGGGACTGCGGAAATCGTAGCCGGGCATGGCGGACCGATTTTGGGACCGGAATTGGCGAAAGCCGCCTAAAGCTTGCGCCTCGGCCTCGTTTAGCCCCTAGAGTGGGGCCGGGAAAAGACCGGGCGTAGGACTTTTGCCGTCTAATCGCCGAATTCAACCGGTCTTTAATCACCGCGCAACTTCGGGCAGACTTCAACCGGCAGACCGAAGCCGGGCTTGCAACAGGGGCTTACCCAATGAATCGCGGCCTCGCCATCGCACTGTGCTTGGCATCGGCGCTAGTACCGCTCGGCGCCGGCAGCGCATCGGCCCAGATGGGGCAACCGGGCATGCCGCAGCAATGCACGAAGTTTCCGGCCTTTAGTCAGGCCACCCAGGTCAAAGCGAACGCGGTCTCGGCGGCGATGAAGGCCAAAGCCGACCGCAAAGATATTTGCCGCCTGATGACGGCCTTCGTGGCTTCCGAGGATCTCGTGGTTAAATTTCTGATCGAAAACAAGACTTGGTGCGGCGTGCCCGATGAGGCGGTCGTCGCCGCCAAGACCAATCACGAGAAATCGATAAAATTCCGCAACTCCGCCTGCGCCGAAGGCCCGGCCCCGAAAGCGCCGACGCTGAGCGACGCCATCAAGACGCCGGCGGTCAATTCGGCGACCAATACCAAGGCCGGCCACGGCGGCACTTTCGATACGCTGACCGGTAATCCGCTGGGCCGATGAGCCCGGCAAGGTCAATAGGATAAAATGAATCGCGCGGCCGGATCGGTCGCCGACGCGACCGGCAATTGGGTCGACACGCTCGCGCCGGCCTGGTCGCGGCCTTATCTGCGGCTATCGCGTCTCGACCGGCCGATCGGCTCCTGGCTGTTGCTGTTGCCGTGCTGGTGGTCGTCGGCGCTCGCCGCCATCGCCAGCCACGCCAGAGCGCCAAATGTTTGGCAGCCCGGCGTTTGGCACATCGCACCGTTCTTGGCGCTGTTCTTCATTGGCGCTTTCGCCATGCGCGGCGCCGGCTGCACATGGAACGACATTGTCGATCGCGATCTCGATAAATCGGTCGAGCGCACGGCGTCCCGCCCAATCCCGTCCGGCCAGGTCAGCGTCACACAAGCGGCGGTGTTTCTGGTCCTCCAAGCTCTGGTCGGGCTTGCGGTGCTCCTGACCTTCAATGGTTTCACCATCGGGCTCGGCATCGCTTCGCTCGCCATCGTCGCGATCTATCCGTTCATGAAGCGGATTACCTATTGGCCGCAGATCGTTCTGGGGTTGGCTTTTTCGTGGGGCGCGCTGATGGGCTGGGCCGGCGCCTTCGGCCGGCTCGATTTGCCGGCGCTCCTGCTCTATGCCGGGTCGATTTCCTGGGTGATCGGCTATGACACGATCTACGCCCACCAGGACCGCGAGGATGACGCGCTGATCGGGATCAAATCGACCGCGTTATTGTTCGGCCCGCGCACCAAGCCGATGCTCGCACTGTTCTACGGCGTTGCCGTTATTCTTCTGGGCGCCGCCGGCTATACCGCCGGCGCGGGCTTGATTTTCGCGCTCGGACTTTTCGCCTTCGCCGCCCACCTCGCCTGGCAGATCGTGCGCCTCGACATCGCCGATCCCGACAATTGCCTCGTCGTGTTCAAATCGGACCGCGATGCCGGCCTGATCCTGTTCGCCGGCCTCCTTCTTGATGCGGCGCTGCCGCACGTCACCTGAACGCGCAACCCTGGCTGCGCCGGATTTCACTTGTTGGCGGGGACCGACGAGCGCAAAATGCGGTGAATCATAAGAATAACAGCAATTCCTAGGGAGCGAGTCGATGAAATCCATATCCATGCTCGGCGTCGCCGCGCTTGCGGCCGTGCTGTGCCAGGCGGGTCCGTCGCTGCACCGCTAAGGACGCACCGGCCGCCCTGATCGGCCAGGTCACCTCCGACGCCGAGGGCCCGATGGAAGGCGTCGTCGTCACCGCGCACAAAGACGGTTCGATCGTCTCGGTCAGCGTCACCACCGACAAATCCGGTCACTACGCGTTTCCCGAGAACCGGCTGGAGCCCGGCCATTACACGCTGGCGATCCGCGCCGCCGGCTACGATCTCGGGGCGCCGCCGCAACCGAGATCGTCGCCGAAGATCCGGTGGTCGCCAATCTCAAGCTCGTGCCGACCAAAAACCTGGCCGATCAGCTCACCAATGCCGAATGGATGATGAGCATTCCCGGCACGCCCGAGCAGAAGGCGTTCCTGCTCGACTGCACCAGCTGCCATACCATGGAGCGCATCGTGCTTTCGACGCACGATGCCGACGAATGGACGGCCGTGATCTCGCGCATGAAGGGCTATGGCGCGGTGAGCCAGCCGGTCAAGCCGCAGCCGATGCTCGACCGCTCGCGCGCCGGCACGCCCGAGGAGTTCCGCAAGGCCGCCGAATATCTCGCCACCATCAATCTCAGCGCCGCCGATCACTGGACCTATCCGCTCAAGACCCTGCCGCGGCCGACCGGCGTTTCGACGCGCGCCATCGTCACCGAATACACGCTGCCGCGCGCGACCATCGAGCCGCATGACATCATCCTCGATAAGCGACGGCAACGTCTGGTACACCGACTTCGGCGAGCAGTTCATCTCCAAGTTCGATCCGAAAACGCTCAAGCTCACCGAATATCCGATCAAGACCTTCAAGCCCGACGCGCCGGTCGGGCTGCTCAGCCTCGAGTTCGACAAGGAGGGCAAGCTCTGGTTCGACACCATGTACCAGGGCGCGCTCGGCAGCATCGATCCGAAGACCGGCGCGATCAAATATTATCCGCTGCCGCCGGAATGGAACGACAATCGCGTGCAGCTCAACTTCGTCGGCCTGCGCCACGACGTCGACGGCAAGGTCTGGACCAAGAGCGTCGGAACCCAGGACATTTTCCGCCTCGATCTGGCGAGCGGCAAATGGGAGAAGTTCCATCCGACCGACGCGCTGCCGGCCGGCCACCACTACGGCATCTATCAGGTGATATCGGATTCCAAGAACAATCTCTGGCTCGCCGAATTCGACGACGGGCATCTCGGCAAGATCGACGCCAAGACGCTGCAGGTGACGTGGTACACGCCGCCCACCCCGCACGCCCGGCTGCGCCGCATGGAGATCGACAGCCAGGACCGCATCACGGTGACCGAATATCGCGGCAACAAGGTTGCGGTGTTCGATCCCAAGACCGAAGGCTTCACCGAATATAATCTGCCGCCGGACACCTTCCCGTACCGCGCCGGGTTCGACAAGAACGGCGATCTGTGGGCCTCCACCATGTCGACCGACCGCGTCGTGCGCATCGATCCGAAGACCGGGCAGACGGCGCAATTTCTGATGCCGTCCGACACCAATATGCGCACCGTGGCGATCGACAACGCCACCACGCCGGTGTCGTTCTGGGTCGGCTCCAACCACGACCACGCTTTGGTCAAGGTCGAGCCGTTGGAGTGAGCAAAACGCCCTCTCCCGCCAGCGGGAGAGGGCGGCACTATGCCACTCAGCCGAACGCGCCGCGATCGAGCGTGACGAAATCGCCGATCCGCTCCAGCGTGACATCGGCGGAGGGATAGCGCGCCAGCGCCTCGCCATCGCGCGCGTAATGACCCTGCCGCACGAACACGGTGGTGACGCGCGCGCCCCAGACGCTCTTGACCGCCGCGAGAATGCGCAGCTTGTCGTCGATCAGCACATAATGCCGCGCCGGATAGAAGCGCTCCACGTCGGCAAGTTCGCTTCCTTGTGGATATAGATCAGCACCCGATCCTCGACCGCGCGCCACAGCCCCGAACGCTCGACCTTGCGCGGCTGAAACACCGCATCGCCGTCGGACAGAATGACCGCCGGTCCCCAGCGTCCCGCCTGCGCCACGGCGGCGAGCGCGCCGGGATAAAGCCGCTCGGCAAACGGATAGTCGACCAGCCAACTCGACATGCGGAGAAGTTCCGGCCGATGCAGCGCCTCGACGCGATAGCGCTCCAGCGCGCCGAGATAATCGACATAGCCGAGCTCGGCGCGCAGCTCTTCCAGGATCTGCCAATAGCGGTCGCGCGCCGCGGCGCCGTAGTTCTCCGCCAAATGCGCCTTGAGGTCCTCCTGGACCGCATCGTTGTCGAGGAGCGTATTGTCGACGTCGAACAGGAAGACGATGTCGTGCATGGATCACCGGAACGGGAATGCGGCAGCGCGCGGTTAGGTCCGCGAGGCGCCCCGACGTCGGGACGGACATTCTTATAGCGTACTCATAAGATCCGACCCAATGTCCGCTTCAGTCCGAAAGCACCCGAATTGCCGCGCTACAGCGAAATGATGCGTTGGGCCAGGACCCGAAAGTTCTCCTCACGCTTCTGTTTACTGAAACGTTGTGCCGCGGTTGCAAAGCGCACGAATCATCTCGCCCGCAAAGGACGCTGCCGCGGAGGCAAACTGCGGCGGTGGGGCGAGAGGCGGAGCCCGCGGGCGGGCTTGCAACCCGCTCTCGGGCGGTCCGGGGCATCATGTCTGCCGGCATTACGACCGGCATGCGAGGTGCGTCGCTGGAAGTGGGCCGATCGTCGGCGGAGTGACCCCCGCCGCTTTCGACGGTTTGCCCACGAAACCTGGCCCGGATCGCACCAAGGGACAACACACCCCTTGGGAAGAGCGGTGGTGGAACGCCGGAAGGCGAGCTGTCCCCTCCCGTTCAGGGGGCGGCGCCGCACCGTGACAGGTGCGGAGGTTAGGCTCCTGCGTCTTCCGCCGTTCCATATCCTTTTTATTTTTCGCGAAACGGGAAAAGCGAACAGAGACAACGAAGCCACCACCGCTTCACCGCTCTTTTTGCTCCCGCTTCGCGCTTCCGGCCTTCGCGCTCCGCGCTTCGGCGGACTTAAAACCCGCCGTAGCTCGCAGAGCGAGCGAAGGCGGGGCACGTGGCTGAGATCGGGGGACCTGCATGCCAAGGCGCGTGCGGGAACGGGAGGGCGCATGCTTCTTCACCCTCCCCTGCAGGGGGAGGTGAAGAAACGAGGCGACATGAACAGGCAAAAAGGAGTGACACTAATTCCGTGCGATGATCTCGCGCTCGCCGCGATGCACGACCGGCGTGGGCCGGGCAGCTCGCCCGGCCGGCGGCGCAGGAGCCGCGACGGCCGGCGCCGGGCGATGGCGCTGCGGCGGCGGCGGCGCCAGGTCGGAGCTTCGATACGCAGCGCGCCCAATCGCGCGAAAGGCTCGCGCAGATTGCCGTCGCTTTCGGCGACCAAGCAGCGGCAGCCCGAGCACGCGGCCCCACGATTGCCATTCGGCGACAATGTCGTCGGCTTCCGGCGACGAAAACAGCGCCAGCGACAAAGCGGGATCTTGGTGTTCGAGCACGACCGCGATGGAGGTCGGTGTGGAATTTTCGGCCGTGGCGCCGGAAAGCCGGATCGCGACGCCGCGAAAGGCGGCGACCGGCATGTTCAATGCCATGCGCATGCCGCGCACCGAGCGCCGCAGCACCACGCGCTCGCGGTGCAGGTCGACGATGCGGCGGCGTCCGTCGGCCGCCTCGTCGGCGGCTTCGAAACGCACGGGCAGAGAGAAGGGGTCGAGCCGCTGTGGGCATGCCCACGCGCGGCCCGACCCGGCAGCGATCCTGCCGGCTTCCATTTGACGCCCCGAAATTCAGACCGGCAATCGCTTCGGTTCGAACCGATTGCCGCTCTAAGATTTTGGTTGGGCGCGGTCGTTGCGGAAAAAGCATTTCCGGATCGCGCCCTTGCTCCCGCCGGGCTGTTCCGCCCGGTTATGACCCGACCATGCCATAGTGCCGTCGCAATCGGCTTAAAGTTCCTGGTTAAGGCGGCGTAGCGCGTGCCCACTGCGCTGCATGATTGACGAGTGGTTGCCAAGCGGGCGCAAATTGCCCCCACCCTATTCTTCCCCGCAAGCGGGGGAGGGAATGGGAGGGGGTGTTGAAACGCGCGCTTGACGCGCACATCTTCGCCTACCCCGCCGCTTGTCTTGGCCTGCACATCCCCATAAACCGAGTGTCAACCGCAATGTCTTCCCTTCTCGATCAATCCGCCCTCACCGACCTCGCCTCCCGCCTGGTGGCGGCGGCACGGCGCGCCGGCGCCAGTGAGGCCGATGCGGTCGCCGTGCGCTCGGTATCGCTGTCGATCGAGGTGCGCGACAATGCGGTCGAGGAATCGCAACGCTCCGAAGGCGACGACGTGGGCTTGCGTGTCCTGGTCGGCCATCGGCAGGCGGCGGTCTCGACCAACGATCTCAAAGCGGACGGTCTCGATGCGCTCGCCGAGCGCGCCGTCGCCATGGCGCGCGCCGCGCCGGAAGACAAGTTCGCCGGGCTTGCCGATCCGGCTTTGCTCGCCCGCGAGTTTCCCGATCTCGATTTGCTCGATCCCGACATGGCGGGCGTCGAGGTCCTGGAACGGCGCGCGCGCGTAGCCGAGGCGGCCGCGCTCGGCGTGCAGTGGCGTGAGCAAATCCGGCGGCGCGTCGGCCTCGGCCGGCATCGGCGGCATGGTGCTGGTGACGAGCCACGGCTTTCGCGGCGCAACGCTCGGCTCGCGGCATTCGGTGTCGATGGCGGCGATCGCCGGGGCGGGCACCGGCATGGAGCAGGATTACGATTTCTCCTCAACGCTTCATGCCGCCGACCTCGAAGCGGCGGACAAGGTCGGCCGCACCGCCGGCGAGCGCGCGGTCGAGCGGCTCAATCCGCGCAAGGTGGCGACGCGCCGCGTGCCGGTGGTGTTCGATGCGCGCATTTCCGGCTCGCTCGTCAATCATCTCGCCTCCGCCGCCAATGGCGCGGCCGTGGCGCGCAAGACAAGCTTTCTGCGGGAAAAGCTGGGGCAAAAGATTTTCGCATCCGGCATCGATATCATCGACGATCCGTTGCGCAAGCGCGGGCAGCGCTCGCGTAGCTTCGACGCCGAGGGCGTCGTCACCCGTGTCATCAAACTGGTCGAAGACGGCGTGCTCAAGACCTGGCTGCTCGATTGCGCCACTGCCCGCGAGCTTGATCTGCACACCACCGGTCATGCCCAACGCGGCGTTTCCTCGGTGCCTTCCCCCGGTCCGAGCAATCTCTATCTGGCGCCCGGCACGCAAAGCCCGGACCAACTCATCGCCGACATCGACGACGGCTTCTATGTCACCGATCTGATCGGCTCGGGCGCCAACATGGTGACCGGCGATTATAGCCGCGGCGCGGCAGGTTTCTGGATCGAAAAGGGCCAGCGCACTTTTCCGGTAAGCGAAGTCACCATCGCCGGGCATCTACTTGAAATGTTCGCAAACCTCACGCCGGCCAACGATCTGGTTTTCCGCTTCGGCACCAATGCACCGACCGTGCGCGTGGAGGGCCTGACGGTTGCCGGTCATTGAGGTCGTAGATCTTGCGCAGATTTCGGCGCGGCTCGAAGTCGCTGTCCGCGAAGCGGGGTCGCTGGCGCACTCGATGTTCGGCACGTCGCTGAAGACCTGGACCAAGGGACCGACAGCGTCGCCGGTCAGCGAGGCCGACATCGCCGTCGACAATTTATTGCGCGAGCGTCTTGCCACAGGCAACGACGGCATCGCCTGGTTGTCGGAGGAAAGCGTCGATGATCCGGCTCGTCTGACCGCACGTCATGTCTGGATCGTCGATCCGATCGACGGCACGCGCGCTTATATCGCGGGCTTCCCGGATTGGGCGGTGTCGGTGGCTCTGGTCGCGGATGGCCGGCCGATCGCGGCCTGTCTGTTCGCGCCGGTCGTCGACCAATTCTTCGTGGCCTGCGCCAATGCCGGCGCTACCTGCAACGGGGCCAAGATCGAAGCGACCAAGGGGCCTGAACTCAACGGCGCGCGGATCGCCGGCCCGCGCGGCCTGCTCGAACGGCTGCCCGCCGCCATGCCGCCATTTACGGCCATGCCGCGGATGCGCTCGCTGGCGCTCCGACTGGCCCAGGTCGCGCATGGCGCCTGCGACATCGCCTTTGCCGGCGGCAACAGCCACGATTGGGACCTTGCGGCGGCTGATCTTTTGGTGCACGAAGCGGGCGGCGCACTGACGTCCGTAACGGGCGAAACTGTGACCTATAATCGTCCCGTGCCGCGGCACGGGACGCTCGTCGCGGCCGGCCGGGACAGGCACGCGGCGCTCATCGAACTTCTTGGGGACGGACGCCTGGCGTTTTCATAAATCGCGTATTGAACGCGCGGATTAAACACCATGTCTGACACTCCCAAACCCAAGCAACTGCTGCATCTCGTCTTCGGCGGCGAGCTCGACGGCTTGTCAAAGACCGAATTCAGGGATCTCGACAAACTCGACTTCGTCGGCGTCTATCCGAACTATGCCAGCGCCTATGCGGCATGGAAGGCAAAGGCGCAAAGCACCGTCGACAACGCCGAGATGCGCTACTTCATCGTTCACTTGCATCGCCTGCTCGACCCGGACAGCCCGGCGCCGCAACGTTAAAGGCACGCATGCGGCTGTGGCGTCAAATCGGACAACAACGTTGGGCCAAGGTGACGATCGGGATCGTCGCCGCCGAGTATCTGCGCTTTGTCGGCAAGACGACCCGCTTTACGCTGGAACCGGCCGACATCTATGCGCGCGGCGAAGCCGATATGCCGATCATCTTGGCGTTCTGGCACGGCCAGCATCTGTTGGCGCCGGTGGCGCGCAAGATCGAGCACAAGGTCAATATGCTGGTGTCGCGGCATCGCGACGGCGAGATCAATGCGGTGGCCGCGCAGCGGCTCGGCGTCGGCACCATTCGCGGCTCCGGCAATCACGGCGGCGGGTTCGTGCATAAAGCCGGCGTCGCCGCCTTCCAGGCGATGCTCAATTCGCTCGCCGAAGGCATCTTCGATCGCGCTGTCGGCGGACGTGCCGAAAGTCGCGCGCGTTGCCGGGTTGGGCATCATCAAGCTCGCGCAGGCCTCCGGCCGCCCGATCTATCCGAGCGCGATCGCGACCAGCCGTCGCTACGTGGTCAATAATTGGGATCGCACCACGATCAATCTGCCGTTTGGCCGCGGCGCGGGCGTCGCCGCCGAGCCGATCAGCGTGCCGGCCGATGCCGACGACGCCGGGCTTGAAGCGGCACGCCGTCTCCTGGAGGATCGGCTCAATGCGGCGACGCGGCGGGCCTATGAACTCGTCGATAAGCCCTAGTGGAGCGGATTTGACATTCGCTACCTACCCAGCCGCTAACGCGTGAAGCGAATGTCAAATCCCAAAGCTCCACTAGGACTAATAATTACTAGTGGTCCTTCGATTCTAACATTCGCATGAGAGCGTGCCGAAACCGGATGCGAATGTTAAATCGGACCACTAGTGTGGCGGAATTTGAAGTTCCTACAATGCACAGTGGAGTTTGAGTGTGGTCGGTCGAGTGCCGTTGGCGTTGCGTGTCTATCAGCTGGCATCCGCCGCCGGATCGCCGATGGCGCCGCAGGTGCTGGCGCGACGGCTCGATCGCGGCAAGGAGCATCCCGAGCGGTTGGCCGAGCGCCGCGGCGAGGCAACGCTGGCGCGGCCCAACGGTCCGCTGATTTGGGTGCACGGCGCCAGTGTCGGCGAAATGCTCGCGGTGGTACCGCTGATCGAGCGGTTACGCGCGCAGGATTTCGCCGTGCTGGTCACATCCGGCACGGTCACCTCCGCGGCGCTGGCCGAGCAACGGCTGCCGGACGGCACCTTGCACCAGTTTATTCCGCTCGACGCGCCGCGTTTCGTGCGACGCTTCCTCGACCATTGGCAGCCCGGTCTCGCGCTGTTTGTCGAATCCGATTTGTGGCCCAATCTCATTTTGTCGTGCGCCGAGCGCAAAATTCCGATGATCCTGGTCAACGGCCGGCTATCGGAACGCTCGTTCAGCCGGTGGCGGCTCGTCCCGGGCGCGATCGCGGCTTTGCTCGGCCGCTTCGATCTGTGTCTGGCGCAGTCGGCCGCGGACGCCGAACGTTATGCGCAGCTCGGCGCGCCGCGGGTGATGCTGACCGGCAACCTTAAGCTCGACGTGCCAGCGCCGCCGGCCGATCAGGCGGCACTAAAACGGCTCAAGGAAATCATCGGCGCGCGCCCGGTGGTCGCCGCGGCATCGACGCATCCCGGCGAAGAAGCCGCGATCATCGCGGCGCATGGCCGATTGTGCGCCGAGATTTCCCACGCTGTTGAGCGTGATTGCGCCGCGCCATCCGGCCCGCGGCGAAGGCATCGTCGAGCTCGCCAAAGTCGCCGGGCTTGCCGTGGCACTGCGCTCGCGCCGCGCCCAGCCGATGCCGGATATCGGGATTTACGTCGCCGACACTTTGGGCGAACTTGGTCTGATCTATCGGCTCGCGCCGATCGTCTTCATGGGCGGCTCGCTGGTGAGCCACGGCGGCCAGAACCCGATCGAAGCGGTGCGGCTTGGAGCCGCCGTTCTGCATGGCCCGCATGTCTGGAATTTTGCCGAAATCTACGCAACGCTCGATGCAGCGCATGGCGCCGAGCTGGTCGACGACGAGGCGGCGCTCACCGCTCGCCTCGGCGACTGGCTCGCCGATACGGACGCGCGCAAAGCCGTCGCTGCCGCCGCGGCGGCAACGGTCGGCCGGCTCGGCGGCGCGCTCAAACGCACGCTGGCCGCGCTCGATCCCTATCTGATGCAGCTTCGCCTCGAGCAGCGGGCGTCATGACTCGTGAGCCGGATTTTTGGTGGCGACCCGGCAGCGGCAGCTTTCTGATCCCCTTTGCCGCCCTCTATGGCGCCGTGGCAGGCGTGCGCCTGCAATCGACCGGGCAACGGGCCGGTCTGCCGGTGATCTGTCTCGGCAATCTCACCGTCGGCGGCGCCGGCAAGACGCCGGCGGCGATTGCGGTCGGGCAACTCCTGCACGCCGCGCACGAACGGCCGTTCTTTTTCAGCCGCGGCTATGGCGGGCAGCTTACCGGTCCGGTGCGCGTCAATCCGGCGCTGCACCGCGCGCGCGACGTCGGCGACGAACCGCTGCTGCTCGCCCGCCTCGCGCCCACTATCGTTGCGCGCGACCGCGTTGCCGGCGCGAAATTCGCGCAATTCGCCGGCGCCGGCGTCGTGGTGATGGATGACGGGTTGCAAAATTCCTCGCTCGCCAAGGATCTGACCATTGTCGTCGTCGATGGCCGCCGCGGCATCGGCAACGGCCACATCATCCCGGCGGGCCCGCTGCGGGCGCCACTCGGCTTGCAGCTTGACCGCGCGCAGGCGCTTATGGTCGTCGGTCCGCCCGACGGCGCGGCTGCGGTGATCGAGCGCGCGCGCCGGCACGGCTTGACGATCTTTCAGGCCCGGCTCGAGCCCGATCCGAGCGTGATCGCCGCGATCGGCCGGCGCAAGACCTTGGCGTTCGCCGGCATCGGCGATCCGAAGAAGTTTTTTGCCACCCTCGCCGCCGCCGGCATCGACGTCGCCGAACAAGCAAGCTTTCCCGATCACCACAGGTACACCGCGGCACAAGCGCAGGATTTGATCGCCCGGGCGCAAAGCCAAAGCCTGATGCTCGTCACCACCGAAAAAGACCTCGTGCGCATTGCCGGCGAGCCGGAGCTCGAGGCGCTGTCGGCGCGGACCAGCACGCTGCCGGTACGGCTTGTGATCGAGCAAGCTGATTTATTCCGGCAGATGCTGTTGCAGTCGCTTAAGCGTCAGGCGTCGCGCAAATAGCTCGAACCCAGCCGCTGCAACACTGCCTCGAGCGTGGCATAGGCTTCCTGCAGGTCAACGCTCCAGTAGCGCAGCTCTTCGAGCGGTATAGGCGCCCCGGTCACCGCGCAACGCACGAAGGCGCCCGGCCGCATGACGCGAAAATCGCCGTCGAGATATTTGACCTCGGCTTCGCCGGGCATCGGCGTCGGACGATCGGTGCGATTGAGCAAAGTGACCTCCGAGTGCCCAGGAATAACGCTCGGTTCCGGGCCCACCGCCCGGCGAACGATCCATGTTCGAGTGTAAACATAATCGCCCAGCCGCCCTGACGAAAGACGCTACCCCATGCATTTGCCGCCAAAAATTAAAACGCCGCACCGATCGCTCTCGGTGCGGCGTCGAAATGACTTCGACGTTACTCGCTTAGTCCGAAGCGTGGAGTGCCTACCACCCGCAAACGCGGTAGCCGCGGTGCCACCAGCAGTGACGCCAATGGCGATGCCAGCCACCATGCCAGCCACCATAGCCGTGATGCCAGTACACCTGGGTGAGGTCGCCCTGTCCGCTCGCGGCGCCGGCCGAAAGCGGGGCGATCGGCGCGGCTTGCGAAGTCCCGGAAACGGCCGCCAAGACCAGAGCGGCGACCGCCATCGCAAACATAGTCCGTATCATTGTCGTTCTCCTTGGGCGCGAACCTGCGCAATTTCGATAACATCGCAACATGATGGCGGTTCCGCGACCGCGAATGCGCCGCAAAATGAACAAGCAGTCAGAAAATCGAGATCAGTCGAGCGCAAAAAGCGCCTTGGCATTGTCACGGCCGATTTTGATTCGATCGTGCTCGGCGATCTCGGCCGCATCAAACCACTCCGCCGCCTGCGCATGATCCTCAAACGGATAATCGACGGCGAACAAGACGCGGTCGGCGCCGACAGTCAGGATGGTGTGGATCAGCGATTGCGTGCAGAAATTACCGCTGGTCGTGATGTGGAAATTGTTGCGGAAATATTCGGCCATGGTTCGCTTGGCCGGCCGGCCCGGCAGCTTGCTAAGCCGGTGATCGAGCCGCCACAGATCGAACGGGATGCGCTCGCCAAGATGCCCGATCACGATTTGTAGTTTGGGATAATCGTCGAACAGGCCGCAGCCCATCAGGCGCAGCGAATGGATCGCGGTCTCTTCGGCAAAATCCCACGGCGAGCCGATCAGCCACGGATGGCCTTCGTAGCGTTGCCGGCGGCTCGGCAGCGAATAGCGCGGATGCAGGTAAAACGGCACGCCTAGGCGCTCGACCTCCGCCCAAAACGGCCGGTATTGCGGCAGGTCGTAATAAACGGCGGAGTCGGTGGAGCCGACTTGAGAAAAGCCGTTCACCAACGCGCCCTTGAATTTCAGATCGCGCACGCAGCGCTGTAGCTCGGCGGCGGCGGCCTGCGGATCCTGCATCGGCAGCGCGGCGAGCGCCGCAAAGCGGTCGGGCCGTTTGGCGACGGCGGCCGCCAAAGCATCGTTGGCTTCGCGCGCCAGCGCGATTGCCGCGGCCGCCTCCGGAACCTCCTGAATCCCGTTGGCATTGAGCGACAGCACTGCGCAACCGATGCCGCACGCATCCATTTCGGCGAGTCGCCGATCGAACAGATCGATCAGCTTGCCTTCGATCCCCGCCCAATAGGGATGTTGCGGAAAGCGCACCGACTTCGACGCCGTCGCGCCAATGGCGTAATGTTCCTCGACCGCGATCTTGCCCTGCATGTGGCGTCCTTCCTATTTTAAAAGAGATTGCCTTGTTTCAAAA
This sequence comes from uncultured Alphaproteobacteria bacterium, assembly GCA_963714345.1. Lineage (GTDB taxonomy): Bacteria > Pseudomonadota > Alphaproteobacteria > Rhizobiales > Xanthobacteraceae > BOG-931. Next base: position 255,508 of record CAVQOD010000011.1, read on the forward strand.
GAGATTACCTTGGCCCGGACCGCTGCCGCGCCGCGGCCGCGGTTTTGGCGCTTCGCCGCCCGGCTTGACGGCCGACGCCGGGTCATCGACGCGGGCGCCGATCCGGCCGTCGGAAAATTCGATTTCGATTGGCATGCCCGCAGCAACGGCGGCGGCATTGCGCAACGGCCGGCCCGCCGCGTCGCGAACCAGTGCAAAACCCCGCGCCAACACGCCGCGATAGGAAAATGCCGCGAGAAGTTGGCTGCCGCGTTCGGTGCGGACTTGCCGCACCGCAACTAACTGACGAATCGCGCGCCGCGCGCGCTCGGCAAACGCGCCGACCCGCTCGCCGTCGCGGGCAAGACGTGTGCGATGGACGGCAATATTCGCGGCAACGCCCGCGCGCAACCGCAATGCGATCGCACCGTAGCGCTCGCGCCGGCGTTCGACAGTGGTCCGCATCAATTGCTTATTCAGCCGATCGCCGATCCGCGAGAATGCAACGTGATGGCTCTGCGCGTTGGCGCGCAGTGCGCGCGGCAGACTTGCCGCGGCGTGGTCGAGGCGCTGCCGCGGCACGGCCAGCACCTCATCGGCGTCCGGCAATGCGCGCGCCGCCGAGCGTAATTCGGCCCGCCGCGCCTCCTGATTGCGCAGCCACGCGGCGAGCGCTCGCCGGGCGAGCGAATCGACGTCGACAAGGAGTTCGGCGCGCACCGGGACCGCCATTTCCGCGGCGGCGGTCGGCGTCGGCGCGCGCCGGTCGGCGGCAAAATCGATCAGCGTCACGTCGGTCTCGTGGCCGACTGCGGAAATCAGCGGAATGAAGCTTGCCGCCGCCGCGCGCACCACGATCTCTTCGTTGAACGACCACAAATCCTCAAGCGAGCCGCCGCCGCGCGCGACGATGATCAAATCCGGCCGCGGCGGCATGCCCCCTCCCTTCCCTCCCCGCTTACGGGGGAGGGAAAGGAGGAGGCCAGAGCGTTGAAGCCTGCGATCGCGGCGGCAACCTCGGCGGCCGAGCCCTCGCCCTGCACTTTGACCGGCCAAACGAGCACGCGGCGCGGAAAGCGATCGGCCAAGCGGTGCAGGATGTCGCGGATCACCGCTCCGGTCGGCGAGGTGATGACGCCGATCACTGCCGGCAGGAACGGCAACAGCTGCTTACGCGCCTCGTCGAACAATCCCTCGGCGGCGAGTTTTCGCTTGCGCTCCTCCAGCAGCGCCATCAGCGCGCCGAGGCCGGCGGGCTCCAGCGTCTCGACGACGATCTGATAGCTTGAGCGGCTGGGATAAGTCGTGAGCCTGCCGGTGACGATGACTTCGAGGCCTTCCTCGGGCTTAAGCCGCATGCGGCCGAATACGCCCTTCCAGATCACCGCATCGATCTTGGCGCCTTCGTCCTTGAGCGCGAAATAGGCGTGCCCTGACGAATGCGGGCCTTTGTAGCCCGACACCTCGCCGCGCACGCGGACATAGCCATAGGTATCCTCGACCGTCCGCTTCAGCGACGCCGACAGTTCGGAGACGGTCAGTTCCGGCAGATTGAGGCGCGGTTCGTTCATACGGTTCTGCACAAAGGCGGCGGCGAGATTGACGAGTTGGCTCGCATTCTATGTTTTGCTACATAGTTCGGACCGCTCGCAAGCCCACTGGAAACCGCCGAAAGATGCGTCTTAACAGATGAAAATCCTGCTTTTGGGCTCCGGTGGGCGTGAGCATGCGCTGGCCTGGAAGATGGCCGCAAGTCCGCTTGTCGAGCGGCTTTACTGCGCGCCGGGCAATGCCGGCATCGCCCATGAAGCAGAATGCGTCGCGCTCGACCTCGCCGATCATGCGGCGGTGGCCGCGTTTTGCCGCAGCCATGGCATCGATCTGGTCGTGGTCGGGCCGGAAGCTCCGCTCTGCGCCGGCATTGTCGACGACCTTGAAGCGGCCGGCGTCAAGGCTTTCGGCCCGAGCAAGGCCGCAGCACGGCTCGAAGGCTCCAAGGGCTTCACCAAGGATCTGTGCCGGGCGAACGGCATCCCCACCGCCGGTTATGAACGCTTCCGCGCCGCCGATGCCGCCAGAGCCTACATCCGCGCCCAGGGTGCACCTATCGTGGTCAAGGCCGACGGGCTTGCCGCCGGCAAAGGCGTGGTCGTGGCGCAGACCCTCGACGAGGCCGAAGCGGCCATCGACCTGATGTTCGGCGGCAGCTTAGGCGAAGCCGGCGTCGAGGTCGTCATCGAGGAATTCCTCGACGGCGAGGAAGCCTCTTTCTTCGCGTTGTGCGACGGCGAGACCGCGATCCCGCTGACGACGGCGCAGGACCACAAGCGCGCCTATGACGGCGACAAAGGACCGAATACCGGCGGTATGGGCGCCTACTCGCCAGCGCCGAATATCGATGCCGCCATGAGCGCGCGCATCATGGCCGAAATCGTCGCACCGACCATGCGGGCGATGAAGGCGATGGGCGCACCGTACAAGGGTGTGCTTTACGCCGGACTGATGATCACCCGCGAAGGGCCGAAGCTCATCGAATACAATGCCCGCTTTGGCGATCCGGAAACGCAGGTGCTGATGCTGCGTCTGATGTCGGACCTGGTGCCGGCGCTGTTGGCCAGCCGCGACGGCATGCTGAAAAATTTCGACTTGCGCTGGTACGCCGAACCGGCGCTCACCGTGGTGATGGCGGCCAAGGGCTATCCCGGCAGCTACGCCCGCGGCACCGCGATCGAAGGTCTCGACGACGCGGCAGCCGTCGAAGGCGTGGAAATCTTCCATGCCGGCACCAAGGCGGAAGGCGGAAAAATCCTCGCCAATGGCGGCCGCGTCCTCGATGTCTCGGCGATCGGCAAGACGGTCAGTGAGGCGCGAAGCCGCGCCTATGAAGCCGTATCTCGCATCCGCTGGCCCGATGGCTTCTGCCGCCACGACATCGGCTGGCGCGCAGTGGAACGGGAAAATCTCGTTTGATCAGACGGCTAGAAAAGCGGCGCTGGCTGATATATACTTTCATTCAGAGATATATACGGAGGAGACTATGGCCATTCTGATTAAGGATCGGGAGGCCGACCAGATGATCCGGGCGCTGGCCGAGCGCACCGGCGAGACTATTACCGATGCCGTCAAGCAGGCCGTTCAAGAACGGCTTCAAAAGCTTCCTCTCAGCGGAGCGGAAATCGCCGAACGCAAACGTAAGCTCGACGCGCTCGTTGCCAGGGGTCGCAAGTTAAAATTGGTAGACGACCGAACGGCCAACGAGATTATCGGTTACAATGAGTTTGGACACTTCGACTGATGGTCATCGACACTTCCGCCATCATCGCGATCCTGTTGGTCGAACCGGAGATGAATATCTTCGTGGAAATTCTTGCCGCGAATCCGCCGCTGGCGATTTCAGCAGCGACATTCCATGAAGCGTCGGTCGTGATGGCGGGCAAAGCAAAGAACGCCGGCGTAGCGGCTATTCGATGATTTTATTCGCAATTTGGCGATCGAAGTTGTGCCTGTCAGGATTGAAGAGGCTATCGCCGCACGTGAGGCATATTTCAAGTACGGAAGAGGCTATCACGCGGCCGGATTAAATCTTGCTGATTGCTTTGCCTACGCGCTCGCGAAATCTCGAAATGAACCGCTGCTGTTTAAGGGCGATGACTTCTCCAAGACCGATATCGTCCCGGCCGGTCGGTCATAACCGCCCAACGCGAGGCGAAATAATGCCCGACCTCGTCGATCTTTACCCCGGCTACGCCTCGCGCTGGATCGACACCTCGATCGGAGAAATCTTCGCCCGCGTCGGCGAGGCCGGCGGGCCGCCGCTTCTGCTGCTGCATGGCCATCCGCAGTCGAACGTCATGTGGCACCGCGTGGCGCCGTTGCTGGCGCCGCATTTCACGCTGGTGATCGCCGACCTTCCCGGCTACGGCTGGTCCGCGGCGCCGCAAGCGCAGTCCGATCTTGCCCCCTATAGCAAGCGCGCCATGGCGAGGGCCATGATCCAGGTCATGGAAGCGCTCGGCTTCGACCGCTTCCGGCTCGCCGGCCACGATCGCGGCGGCCGGGTCGGCTACCGCCTCGCCCTCGATCATCCCGGCCGGCTCGATCAGCTTGCGGTGCTCGACATCGTAACGACTTGCGACATGTGGCGGCGCATGGATGCGCGGCTGGCGACGCGCGCCTGGCATTGGTTGTTCCTCTCGCTACCGGAGCCGTTTCCCGAGACGCTGATCGGGCACGATCCGAAATTCTTCTTCGATTCCCGCGCCGCTGCCGGCGCCAAAGCCAGACAGGCTTCGATCTTCGATCCGCATGCGCTGGCGCATTACCACGCCGCTTATGACGACCCGCTCCGCATCCACGCGATGTGCGAGGATTACCGCGCCGGCCGCACCATCGACCTTGCGCACGACGAGGCCGACCGCGCCGCGGGTAACACGATCGGCTGTCCGGTCCTGGCGCTGTGGGGATCGAGCGGGCTCCCCGCCAATGGCGGTCTCGACACGCTCGCGTGTTGGCGTGACTGGGCGCCCGATCTGCGCGGCTTTGCCATCGACAGCGGCCATTATCTGGCCGAGGAGAATCCGGCCGCCACGGCGCAGGCGTTGCTGGAGTTCTTCGGCACGGGATAGACTTAACCGCGCCATGACCCGACGACTTGGCATCCGACCGCCAGACCGCCTTTTCCGGCACGCGCGAAGTCGTCGAGCGGTTGCGCTTCGACGTCGGGCGGCTGGAATCGTATTTGCGCGATCGGATCGCGGGCTTTACCGGCCCGATCGCGGTGAGCCAATTCAAGGGCGGCCAATCCAATCCGACCTATCTCGTGGCGACCCCGCTGCAGCGCTATGCGCTGCGCCGCAAGCCGCCGGGCAAGCTGTTGCCCTCCGCGCATGCCGTCGACCGCGAATACCGCATCATCAGCGCGCTCCATGGGCAAGGCTTTCCGGTGGCCGCGCCCGTGCTCTATTGCGCCGACGAAAGCGTTATCGGCACGGCGTTCTTCGTCATGGCCTATGTCGAGGGTCGCGTCTTTTGGGAGCCGCACATGCCCGGGGCCGTCGCGGCCGAGCGCGCGGAGATCTATGACGCCATGAATGCGACGCTGGCGCGGCTGCATAATTTCGACCCGGCGAAAATCGGGCTCGGCGACTACGGCCGCGGCGAGAACTATGTGGCGCGGCAGATCGAGCGCTGGTCGAAGCAGTATCGCGCGTCGGAGACCGAGCGCATCGAGGACATGGAGCGCCTGATCGCGTGGCTGCCGGCGCATCTACCGCCGAGCCGGACGCCCCGGCTCGTGCACGGCGATTACCGGCTCGACAACATCATTGTCGCGCCGCATGCGCCGAAAATCGCCGCCGTGCTCGACTGGGAACTCTCCACCCTCGGCGATCCGCTCGCCGACTTCGCCTACCATTTAATGGCGTGGCACATGCCGCATTCGCAAGCCGGCACCGGCTCGCTTGCCGGCTTCGATCTCCCCACGCTCGGCATCCCGACGCTTGCCGATTATGTCGAGGCCTATGTAGCGCGCACCGGGCTCGATCCGCGGCCGTATCTGCCGGTCTATTTCGCCTATAATTTTTTCCGCCTCGCGGCGATCATGCAGGGCATCGCCGGCCGCGTGCGCGACGGCACCGCCACCAGCGCTTTTGCCGCCGCCAAGGCCGAACTGGTGGCCCCGCTCGCGGCCAAGGGCTGGGAGTTTGCGCAGCAGGCGGCACCATGAAGACCTTCGCGCTGGCGCTCGGCTCGGGCGGCGCGCGGGGTCTTGCGCATATCGCGGTGATCGAGGCGCTCGACGAGATGGGCATAAAGCCCGTTGCCATTGCCGGCACCTCGATCGGCGCGCTGATCGGCGCCGCCTATGCGGCCGGAATGAGCGGCAAGGACATCCGCCACCACGTCATCAGGTTCGCCCACGACCGGCGCGAAACCATGAGCCGCCTGGTGCAGGCGCGCGCCGGCAAGCTCACGGACCTCTTCTCCGGCGCGTTCAGCCAGGCGACGCAGATGGACGCCGAGAAATTCTGCGCCCAGTTTTTGCCCGACGCGATCCCGGACGAATTTTCCGCGCTGGCAATTCCGCTGATTGCGATGGCGACCGATCTGCATCGGCGCGCGGAAGCCGCGTGTGCCGACGGACCGCTGCGTCCGGCGCTCGCCGCCTCGATCGCTTTTCCCGGCCTGTTCCGGCCGGTATCGATCGATGGCCGCGTCTTGGTCGACGGCGGCGCCACCAATCCGCTGCCGTTCGATCGGCTCGCCGGCCGCGCCGATGTCGTGGTCGCCGTTGACGTCTTCGGCGTTCCGGCGGCGGACCGGAGCGACATGCCGGGCGCCTGGGAGAGCATGTTCACGACGCTTCTCATCATGGGCTCGACCATCGTTGCCGCCAAGCACAAGCACGCGGCACCGGATCTGGTGATCCGGCCCAATGTCGGCATTTTTCGCACCCTCGATTTTTATCAGGCGAGCTCGATCATCCGCGCCGCCGAGGCGGCGAAGTCCGAGATGAAGGAAAAGCTTGGCGCACTGCTGGCGACGTAGTTAGCGCCGCTCCTTGAAAAACTCTCGCAGCAGACTTCCGGCCTCGGCTTCTCCCAGTCCGCCATAGACTTCCGGACGGTGATGGCAGGTCGGCGAAGCAAAAAACTTCACGCCATTATCGACCGCGCCGCCCTTGGGATCGGGGGCGCCGTAATAGAGCCGGCGAATGCGGGCAAGCGACAGTGCGCCGGCGCACATGCGCAAGGCTCCAGCGTGACATAGAGGTCGCAATCGTCGAGCCGCTCGGGCCGCAGCAGCTGCGCCGCCGCGCGGATCAGCGAGAATTTCGGCATGCGCGGTCGGATCGCGCGTCGGCGAGCGTGCGATTGCCGGCAGCGCGCGATAACCTCGCCGTTGCGCACGATGACGCAGCCGACCGGCACCTCGCCGCTTCGCCGGCGGTGCGCGCTTCGGCCAAGGCCATATCCATGAACGAGGGCATATGACGTCATGCCCGGCTTGACCCGGCGATCCACGTCTGTCCTGCGGTTATAAGGACGTGGATGACGACAAGGCTTAGATCGGGCGGCAGAGGCCCGACCGGTATGGGCATGACGATATAAACGCAAACGGCGACCAGCACAAATCCGGCGAGCGTGTCGCCAAGGCAATCGCCCGCGCCGGGCTCGCCTCGCGCCGCGAGGCGGAGGGTTGGATCGCCGCCGGCCGCGTCGCCGTCAACGGCGCGGTGATCGCTTCGCCTGCGCTCAACGTCACGCCGGCCGACCGCATCAGCGTCGACGGCGCCCCGTTGCCCCGGCCCGAGCGCACGCGGCTTTTCCTCTATCACAAGCCGCGCGGGCTACTGACCACCCATGCCGACCCGCGCGGCCGGCCGACGATATTTCAAAAGCTGCCGCCGGAACTGCCGCGGCTGATCAGCGTCGGCCGGCTCGACTTCAATACCGAGGGCCTCCTCCTCCTCACCAATGACGGCGCGCTGGCGCGGGTGTTGGAACTGCCCGCAACCGGCTGGCTGCGGCGCTACCGCGTGCGCGCGCACGGCGCGGTCACGCAGGCGCAACTCGACCGATTGCGCCAAGGCATCACCATCAGCGGCATTCGCTACGGCGCGATCGAGGCCGATCTCGATCGGGTGCAAGGCTCAAATCTCTGGCTCACCTTTGCGATCCGCGAGGGTAAGAACCGCGAAGTGCGCAATGTCCTCGGACATTTGGAGCTGACGGTGACGCGGCTCATTCGCGTTTCGTTCGGCCCGTTCCAGCTTGGCGAGCTTGAGGTCGGCGCAACCGAGGAGGTGCCGACCCGGGTCTTGCGCGAGCAGCTTGGCGACAAGCTCGGGGCGCTCTCCGGCGCCGACTTCTCCGCGCCGATCACGGCGCCCGCGCCGCCGCGACGGCAGCTCGATAAGCGCGGCACCGCGCGAAGACGCAACGAGCAAAAAACCTAATGAACGAAAGTCGTCGGCGCACGCCTGGCGCGCGCATGAGGCGGACCGCCCGACCAAGAAGCTGCGGCGCAAATTTCACGGCGAACAGCGCGATCCAAAGGGGCGCGAGCGTCCGGCCGGGCAAATGCGCGCCGCGACTGGTGGCGGACCGCAAGGGCCGTCCCGTCGCCGTCGAGCGCTACGGCCAACCGCCGGTGCAAGAACCGCGTGAAGCAATGAGCAAAGAGCGGCACGGCAAGCGTCCAAGCAGATCTTCGCGCGCGCAGAGCCGCCATCGTTCGCCCGATCGCGCCTCCGGTCCACGGCCGCGCCAGCCGCGCGGCGGAAAATAATGCGCGTCGTCGGCGGACGGCTGCGTGGTCGCCCGCTGGCCGCGCCGAAAACGAAATCGATCCGTCCGACTGCGGATCGCCTGCGCGAATCGCTGTTCAACATTCTTCGCCATGCTTACGGCGATCCGGTCAGCGGAGCGCGCGTGCTGGATCTGTTCGCCGGCACCGGCGCGCTTGGCATCGAAGCGGCCTCGCTTGGCGCGGCCTTCGTGCTGTTCGTCGACGACGGCGCCGAAGCGCGCGCGCTGATCCGCGAAAACGTCGCCGCATTGGGGCTTGGCGGCACCACCCGCCTGTTCCGCCGCGACGCCACCAAGCTCGGCCCGGCGCATCCGCTCGAGCCGTTCGCGCTCGTCTTCCTCGATCCGCCCTATGGCCAAAACCGCGCCGAAGCGGCGCTCGCCTCGGCGCGCCAAGGCGGCTGGCTTTCGCCGGAGGCTTTGATCGTCGTCGAAGAAGCGACCAAGGCCCGCTTTGCCGCGCCTGAAGGTTTTGCCGAGCTCGAACGGCGCGCCTACGACGACACCGAGTTTATCTTTCTGCGCTTTAATTCGGCGTAATGCCGGCGTCGTGGACGACCTTGGCCCAGCGCGCCACCTCGTCGGCCTGGAATTTGGCAAGATAACCCGGCGTGCGCTGCGCGGCGGGAACGATTTCAAGGCCGAGGTCTTCCAACCGCTTGCTCACCACCGGATCGTCGAGGCTGTCGCTCATCGCCTTGTTGATTTTTTGCACGATTGCGGGCGACACGCCCTTCGGCAGAAAGAAGGCATTCCAGACGCTGGCTTCGACGCCAGGCAGGCCTTGCTCGCCGGTCGTCGCCAGGTCGGGAATGATTTTTACCCGCCGCGGCGACATCACGGCGATGCCTTTGACTTCGCCCTGTTTGGCCAAAGCCGCGCCGGTCTGGATGGTCGAGCACATGTAGTCGAGGCGGCCGGCGATCAAATCCTGCTGCGCCGGACCCTCGCCGCGATAGGGCACGTGGGTGACGGTGACGCCTATCGCCGTGTTGAGCAGCACGCAAGGCAGATGCGTGCCCGACCCGACGCCGGCCGAGCCGAATTGCATCTTGGCCTGGTTGGCTTTCACATAGGCGATGAACTGCTGCAGGTTTGAAACCGGCAGGTCCTTGCGTGCGATCAGGATGCGCGGCAACTCGGTAGCGAGTCCACCGGCGTGAAGTCGGTGACGGAATCGTACAGCGGCGTCTTGTACAGCGATTGGCTAAACGCCTGGGTGCCGCTATTGCCGATCAGCAGCGTGTAGCCGTCGGGGTCCGATTTGGCGACATGAAGCGCCCCGGTCATGCCGGCCGCACCGCCCATATTGTCGACGACGATCGGCTGGCCGAGGCGTTCGCTCATGCCCTGCGCCTGGATGCGGGCGCTGACATCGACGCCGCCGCCGGCGGCAAACGGCACGACGAGAGTTATCGGCCGGGTCGGCCAGTCCTGCGCGCCGGCCGGCGAAACTGCCGCGATTGCCAATGCGGCAGCTAATAGCCAGCAATTCCACTTCATCTCACGCTCCGCTTGTGTCCGTCAGCGCCGTCCGAACAATCGCTCGATGTCGGTGAGTTTGAGCGCCACGTAAGTCGGCCGGCCGTGATTGCACTGGCCGGAATTCGGCGTCGCCTCCATCTCGCGCAATAGCGCGTTCATCTCTCCAGGCTTGAGCCGCCGCCCGGCCCGCACCGAGCCGTGACAGGCCATCGAGGAAGCAACCGCCAAGAGCCGGCGTTCGAGCGGTAAAGTCTCGTCCCATTCCGACAGATGCTCGGCAAGGTCGCGCACCAGCCCGCAGCCGTCAATCTCGCCGAGCAGCGCCGGCGTTTCGCGCAATGCCACCGCGCCCGGTCCGAAGGCTTCGAGCACGACGCCATAACGGGCGAGCTCGTCGGCGCGCGCCACAAGCCGCTCGACGTCAGCCTCGTCGAGCTCGACGATGTCGGGGATCAGGAGGAGCTGCCGCGCCACGCCGGTTTGCGAAATCGCGGCCTTGAGCCGCTCATAGACGATGCGCTCATGCGCGGCGTGCTGATCGACGATGACGAGCCCGTCGCGCGTCTGCGCGACGATGTAAGTGTCGTGGATCTGCGCACGCGCCGCGCCGAGCGGATGATCGAGTTGATCGGCGTCCGCTTCCCCAAGTTCCGTCCCTTCCGCGAAACCGGCAGGCGGATCGTCGCGCATATCCGCGGCCGGCCCGCCGGCATCGAAGGCAGCCTGCGCCGCTTCGGCAAAACCGCCGCGGAAGCCCCCTCCCCACCCTGCCCCGCTCGCGGATGAAGGTGGGGGCCGCCGCGTATCGTAGGGCCGCGCCGACGAGCGCCGCCAGTCAAAGCCGCGCTGCGGCCGGAACGCCGCGATAGTCGCCGAACCGCCCGTCGTCGCCGCGCGCGTGCCTTCGCGACAGAGCGCCGCCTTGAGCGCGTGCACGATCAACGCCCGGACCAGGCCGGCATTGCGGAAGCGCACCTCGGCCTTGGCCGGATGCACGTTGACGTCGACCTCGCGCGCATCGAGCGTGACAAACAGCGCCACCAGCGGATGGCGGTCGCGCGGCAGATAATCGGCGTAAGCCCCGCGCACCGCGCCGATGAGGAGCTTGTCGCGCACCGGCCGGCCGTTGACGAACAAATATTGGCCGAGCGCATTGGCGCGGGTCAGCGTCGGCAGCGCGGCAAAGCCCTCGATCGTGACGCCGTCGCGCTCGGCGGCGATCTCGACGGCATTGGCGCGGAAATCGGCGCCGAGCACGTCGCCAAGCCGCGCCAGCCGGCCGGTCGCGCCGGGCAGCGTCGCGGCAAAGCTCACCGGCGCGCGTTCCTCGCCGGCAAGCGTGAAAGCGACGTCCGGCCGGCTCATGGCGAGCCGGCGCACCACCTCGCGCACCGCTTCGGCTTCGGTGCGGTCGAGCTTGAGGAATTTAAGTCGCGCCGGCGTCGCATAAAACAGGTCGCGGACTTCGACGCGGGTGCCCTGCCCCAGCGCCGCAGGCTTCAGCTCGGATTTTGCGCCGGCATCGACCTCGATTGCCCAGCCATGCGGCTCGCCGGCATGGCGGGTGGCGATCGAAAGCCGCGCCACCGCGCCGATCGAAGGCAAGGCTTCGCCGCGGAACCCTAGCGTGCGGATCGAGACCAGATCGTCGTCGGCGAGCTTCGACGTGGCATGGCGCTCGACGGCAAGCGACAAATCGGCCCGCGTCATGCCCTCGCCGTCGTCGGCGACGCGAATAAGCCGCCGCCCGCCGCCGTCGGTGAAAACGTCGATGCGGCTCGCCCCGGCATCGAGCGCGTTTTCGACCAATTCCTTGACCACGCTCGCCGGTCGCTCGACCACCTCGCCCGCGGCGATGCGGTTGACGATGGCTTCCGAGAGCTGGCGGATGGGCATGGGCCGTGGATGGGGCCGTGGATTTGGGTGACAACTCGGCGCTCACCGTAACCCGGATTGAGTAGGGACGAAATCCAGGGCAAAACCCGTCGGTGGCAATGGTCTGGGGTAAGCAATGGTCAATGCGGTGCTTATCGGTTTGGGCGCGATCGCGGTTGCGATCGGAGTCGTGCTCTACATCGTGCAACTCCGGCAGGGGCTGCGCGCTGACGCCAGCAAGAAATGGCCGAGGGCCTCGGCAACCGTCACCGCATCCGCGCTGGAAAAATGCCGGGGCACAGGTGGCGCTACCGTGCGGCGCTGCAATACAGCTATCGCGTCGGCGGCAAGGACTACCAATCGAGCCGGGTATTTTGGGGCGGCAATGAGGGCCGCGAGAAGCACATGGCGTCGGTCGTCGAAACCTACCCGGCCGGCGGCAAGGTCCGCGTCTTTTACGATCCCGAGAACCCCGCCGAAGCGGTGCTCGATCCGATCCAGCATACCGGCTCGCGGCAGGTCGCTCTCTATGCCTTGGCGATGATCACGCTCGGCCTGTTCACGGTCACCGGCGGCATTTACGCGCTGCTCCACTGATCGGCGCCACGCGATACTAGAGCACCACGAATTCAAAACCCTCCACCGGCCGCGCGGCGCGGCTGCAAATGCCAAGCCGCAGCAGCGCTTCGCCATGGCTCGCGATGAAGGAGGCCAGAAGCTGCAATTGATGCATGCGCAGCGCCTCGGCCAGAAACAGCTTGAACGGCCCGACGAGGTCGAGCTCATGCACGGTCATGCGGCAAACGCCGATCAGCAAATGGCCGGGAATCTCGGACGTGGTATGCAGGGTCTTGATGTTCTTGTCGCCGACATAAGCGGCAGGCCGGCCACCGTTTGCGTCCCTGTACAAGCTTGATCTTGTCGAGCGAGCGGACCTTGGGCCTGCCACTCCTCGCAATCCAAGGCGACAAAGGCGGTACGGTTTTCGTGCAAGGCCACATTGAACATGTTCTACTCGAACAGCGGATGATAGGCGTTGGCCTGCGTCAACTCCTCCCAGCGCGCCAGGAACGACGCGGACCGGCAGAAAAACAAACCGCTCGACACGTAGGGCAGCGCGAAATCCACTCCGGCTTGCGCCGCGATCCGGGCTGACGGCGCCATGGCGGATGCATTAGGTCCCGATAGCACGTCGCCAAACGAACGCCCAAGCGGCTCGGGACAGACGGCGATGGCGAAGCCTGCCGAGATCATGGCGGCAGCGCACCGCCGCAAAATCGCCGGGGCCGACATCCATCAAAGTTAGATCCGCATCCAACCAGACGATCACATCGTCCCCGCCGACGTTGTGACCGTTATGGCGAAGGTAAGCGAGCAGCGCGGCCTTGCAGTGAAACACCCCGAGGGACGCCAAGCGTCGGCGGACGCTCCAACAACACCCCGAGACCGCGCAGAAACTCCGCCTGCGCATCGTTAAAGCCGAAGTCGCACACCAGCAGGCGCCGACCCGGCATGCGCTCGGCAAAGGATTGTAGGCCGACCAGCATGGAATTGAAAAACGCTGCGTCGCTACCGGTGACAAAGACAATATTCATCGGGCCATGCCGTTGTAACGAACGGCCATCTTATCAATCAAACGACGGCTTCGTCCGGCGCAGGTGCTTGATGCCGGCGCGGCGCTTCTTGCCTTCGATGCGGCGCTCGCGCGACGCGCGCGTCGGCTTGGTCGGCCGCCGCTTGATCGGCGCAACCGCGGCCCGGCGGATGAGATCGATCAGACGATCGAGCGCGTCCTGCCGGTTGCGCGCCTGGGTGCGGTGCCGCTGCGCGATGATGACCAGAACGCCGTCGCGCGTCAGCCGCGACCCGGCGAGCCGTTCCAGCCGCGCCCGCACGTCGGGCGGCAGCGACGGCGAATGCCGCACGTCGAAGCGAAGCTGCACCGCGGTCGAAAGCTTGTTGACGTTCTGCCCGCCCGGCCCCGAGGCGCGCACGAACTGTTCGTCGATCTCGCGCTCGTCGATGTCGATATGGGCGGTGACGCGGATCATGGCGCGCCACCGTAGCCTTGAACGCCGCTCAGCGTAATTCGGAATTCGCCGCCGTGGGCGGTCCGGCCATGGCCCCCGCTGGCCGGCTCAAGCCCGCCTGGCCCGGCGCCGTGTTGGCCGCGGCGACGCCTGCGGGCTTGCCGACCACGGTCACCAGCATGCCGTTGTCGAGGAGGCGCTTGGCGACGCGCTTGGCGTCGTCGAGCGTCACCGCATCGATCATTGCGCGCTGCGCTGCTGGAAATAATCGATGCCGAGATCGTCGAGCTGCAATTGCACCAGAAGCGAAGCGATCTTGGTCGAGGTGTCGAGATTGAGCGCGAACGAGCTGTTGACATAGTTCTTGGCTTCGGCGAGTTCGGCCGCCGTCGGGACCGTCTGCGGCGAAGCGATGGATTTCCTTTTGGATGAGATCGAGCGTTTCGCCGGCGCGGTCGGCGCGGGTCGCGGTGCCGCCGAGAAACACCGCGGAATGGTCGAGCCAGATCAGGCTGTCGGAGACCGAATAGGCGAGGCCGCGCTTCTCGCGCACTTCTTGATAGAGCCGCGAGTTGGACGAGCCGCCGCCGAGAATGTGATTGATGATATAGGCGGCCATGAAATCGGGGTCTTTGCGCGCAATGCCGGGACCGCCGAAATCGACCACCGCCTGCGGCACATCGAGACTGACGACGATCCGCCGGCCGAGGCCCTGCGGCATGACGTTGGCGACCGGCGTCAGATCGGGTTTTTCCGGCAGCGCGCCGAACACGCGATCGAGCAGCGGCTTTAACGTCTCGGCGTCGATGTCGCCGACCACGGCGATCTTGAGGTTTTGCCGCGCCAGCACCCGATGCGTATAGGCCTTGAGATCGTCGATGGTGATGGTCGGCACCGATTCCTGCGTGCCGTTGACCGGCCGGCCATAGGGATGGCCCGCGAAGGCGGTTTCCCACCAGCGCCGGCTCGCGATATCGCCCGGGTTCGTCGTCTGCCCGGCGCAACATCGACAGAATCTGCGCGCGATTGAGCTCGACGTCGGCGGCATCGAAGCGCGGCGCGGTCAGCGCCAGCCGCAACATGTCGAAGGCCTCGTCGCGATTTTCCGTCAGCGTGCGCAGCGAGCCGCCGAGTGGTCGCGCTCGGCATAAAAGCTCATCTCGATGGCTTTGCGCTCGAGCCGATCGGCAAAGGCCTTGGAATCGAGATCGCCCGCGCCCTCGTCGAGCAGCGAGGCGGCCAGATTGGCGGTGCCGCCTTTGCCCGGCGGATCCTGGACCGAGCCGCCGGCGAAAGCGAAGTCGATGGCGATCAGCGGAACCGCCGGCTCGTGCACCAGCCAGGCCTCGATGCCGCCGGGGCTGACCACGCGCTCGATCGTGGTCGCGCGCGCCGGGACGGCCGTCGCGGTGAGCGCAAAGCGAATGCCGCGCATCGCGACCGGCGTCAGCAAGGCGCGCCGGAGCAGCGAACGGGACCAGAGCGGGCGCAAAAGCATTCACGAGTGGCTCTCCTCCGGCTGCAGGCTTTGCACGAGATAGCCGGTCACCGAATGGCGGCGGTCGAGCCAAGTGCGGGCGGCTTGTTGCACGGCGTCCGCGGTCACGGCGCGGATGCGATCGGGCCAGGTGCGGACCATGTCGACGGTCTGTCCGGTCGCCAGCGCCGAGCCGTACCAGCGCGCCAGCGTCGCCTGATTGTCCTGCGCATAGACGGCATCGGCGATCAGCCGGGTCTTGGCGCGATCGAGCTCGTCGGCGGTGACGCCGTGGTCGATCACGTCGTCGAGCACGGCGTCGATGCCGGCCTCGACGTCGCGCAGCGAAACGCCCGGCTTCGGCGAGCCATAGACGCCGAACTTGGCGTAGTCGAGCGCGGTGCCGGAATAATAGGCGCCGGCATTGAGCGCGATGCCCTTATCGACGACCAAGCGTCCGGTACAGCCGGCAATCCTCGCCGCTGCCGAGCACATGGGCGAGCACGTCAAGCGCCTCGCTCTCGCCCGGCTTGGCGGTGGTCTCCGACGGCACCAGATAATCGCGGCTGACGCTCGGCTGCTCGACGCGCGGATCGGCGAGCGTCACGGTGCGCGGCGCTTCCTGCACCGGCTCCATCGGCCGCTGCCGCGGATTGGTCGGGGCGCGATCGGCAACCTTGCCGTAAGTCTCCTCGGCGTCGGCCTTGACCTCGTCGGCGCGTGACGTCGCCGGCGACGACCACGATGGCGTTGTTCGGCGTATAGAAACGCCGATAAAACGCCAGCGCATCGTCGCGGTCGAGCTTTTCGATCTCATGCCGCCAGCCGATCACCGGCCGGCCGTAGGGATGATTGAGATAGAGCGCGGCGTCCATCTGCTCGCTCAAGCCGCGCGCCCGGATTGTTGGCGACCCGCATATATCTGTTCTTCGAGCACGACTTTGAGCTCGGGCTTCACCACCTCGTCGGTGAGCACCAGGCCGGTCATGCGGTCGGCTTCGAACGCCATCATCTCCTTGAGATGCTCGCGCGGCACGCGCTGAAAGAAGCCGGTATAGTCGCTGGCGGTGAAAGCATTCTCCTGGCCGCCGATCTCGGCGACGTCCTGCGAGAAGGTGGCGCCGGGATTTTTCGCGGTGCCCTTGAACATCAGATGTTCGAGGAAATGCGCGAGGCCGGATTTGCCCGGCGTCTCGTCGGCGGCGCCGACTTTGTACCAGACCATGTGGGTGACGACCGGCGCGCGATGATCGGGCACGACGACGACTTCAAGCCGTTCGACAGGGTGAAGTGGGCAACCTCGGGCCCGGCGGCGGCGCGCGCGGGGCCCGCGGGGCTAAGGCGGCGCCGGCAAGCGCGAGAACGAGCAGCAGTATTTTCGACAACACATCACCTCCGCGGGCTCAAAGCGCGCCCCGAACACGAGCCGACGTTACGCGCTAGATCGGGACCCCTGTACCCCAGTCAGGTCCACATGGTTTTGAGCACCGCCCCCACGAACGAACCGGCCCCGACAGCCGTGCTCGCTGTGCCCCGCTTTATTGCACCGGCTCCATCCGCTCGCCGAGCGTTGGCGGCTTGTAGATCTTTTTCTCCGGCACGATGCCGTAGGGCTGATCGGGCGACGGCGTCTGATAGCCGGGCGGCGGATCGGTCAGGCTCACCCGCGGCGGTTCGCCGGTAAACGTGCCGTAGTCTTCCTGCTTGAGCCAGTCGAAGCTCAGAATGCCGGCCTTCTTGGTGCCGCGGTCGGACGGCGAACTCTGATCGTTGGTGCCGGGCGCATTGACGGCATTGAGCTCGTTCGGACGCAGTGGGCGCGAGGAATCGGTGACATAATCCGGTTTCGGGCTGACGGCTTCTCGTCCTGTTTTGCCGCTGCGCGTGCTTTGATCTCCGGATCCACCGGCCAGTTCGGACCGGCGGTGCCGTTGGCGGACTGCGGCGGCGGCAGATCGCGCGTCGGCGGCACGACCAGCGGCGAGCGCTCGCTGTAATTGATCCCGTATTGCGGATCGAACGGATTCTTCAAGCCGAGCGTATCCATGAACTTGTCGGTGAACGACTCGTTTGGAAGAAACATCGTCGTCGCCGGCGCGCGCGGCCGAACAGGCGCAAACCGCAAGCACCGCCACGGCGCCGGACAGCGCGAGCGCAACAACTTGCTCCGGCGAATGCTGCGGCCGTCGCGGCCGACTGTTCGATCCTGCGGCATGCCCTCACCCGACCTGCCCGCGCCAGATTTGCCCGGCGCTAGAATTGCCAGCGTTGGATTTGCCAGCGTCAGATTGGCCGATAGCTCGCATCGACCAAAAACCCGTACCCGCGGCAGGTTTAACTATGCGATCAGGGCGCTTTTGCGGCACCCCCACCCAAGAGAGATTCATACAACAGTCCCACCACCCCCGCAACAATGGCCACATCGGCGAGGTTAAACACATACCAGCGGAAGCTGAACCCGGTTGTCTCGATGTGGAACAGGACAAAATCCATGACCCCCGGCCAATGCAGCCGGTCGATGGCATTGCCGACCGCACCGCCGATGATCAGGCCGAGCGCCACGGCGGTCAGCCGCGACGCCGCCCGGGTCAGCCAGACCCACAGGAAGATCACCGCCGCCGCCTTGAAGGCAAGCAGCGCCCAGGGGCCGATCGGCCCCTGCTGCGGGAACAGGCCGTAGCTGATGCCGGTATTCCAGGTCAGGACCAGATCGATGAACGGCGTCACCGCGACCGGCCGCGATTGGCCAGATCGAAATCGGACAAGCAGCCAGAACTTCGAGGCCTGATCGGCGGCGCAGGTGATCGCCGCGACCGCAAGACCGAAGGCGCTCAGGCGGCCCCAGACATAGGACCCGGCCGACTGACTTTGCGCCGCATCCGCCATCTGAATTCCCTGTTCGGCCCCTACTCGGCCGCCTTGCGCAGCGCTTCCCATTCGCGCAGCGCCTGGGCGTCGCGCGGCGTCACGTCGGGAAATTGCGGATCGAGACCGACGGCCGGAGAGATTTTCCAGGACCGCGCGCATTTCTTGCCCCTGCGCCAATTCCGGAACGACGGCGACGCCGGCCACATCCGCCAAGCGGAACGCCTCCGGCGGCCCCTCGCCTTCGACCAGCGTCGCGCCCGAGGTGATGCACAGTTCGGCAAGATCGGCGTCGACCACCGCGGCAAACAGATCGGGGTCGGCGATGTGAACGATGGGATGCCGCTTCGAGCGACGAGCCGATGCGCTTGGCGGCGCGCTCGAGCTCGAGCGCGCCGGTGACGACGCGCCGCACATTGCGCAATTTGCGCCATTTCTCCGCCAGCGCGTCGTCGCGCCAGCGACGGCGGCACTTGCGGAAACGGCTCGAGATGAACCGATTGCGCGTTCGGCTCGCGCGCCAGCCACGCTTCCTCGGCGGTAAAGCACAGCATCGGCGCCAGCCAACACACCGTGGCGCGGAACAGGTGATCGAGCACGGTGAGGCAGGCTTTGCGCGTCGCCGACGAATAAGGATCGCAGTACAGCGCGTCCTTGCGGATGTCGAAATAGAACGCCGACAGATCGACCGTCATGAAGGCGTTGAGCACGGCGAAAATGCGCTTGTAATCGAAATCGGCATAAGCCTGGCGGATCGGCGGATCGAGTTCGGCAAGCCGATGCAGCATCAGCCGCTCGAGCTCCGGCATTTTTTCGGTCGCGACCCGGTCGGCGGCTTGGAAATGCGCCAGATTGCCGAGCATCCAGCGCAGCGTGTTGCGCAGCTTGCGGTAGGTGTCGACCGTGGTCTTGAGGATTTCCGGCCCGATGCGCAGATCGTCGGCATAGTCGGCCGCGCACACCCACATCCGCAAAATATCGGCGCCGGCTTGTTTGATCACGTCCTGCGGCGCGGTGACGTTGCCGAGCGACTTCGACATTTTGCGGCCGTCCTCGTCGAGCACGAAGCCATGCGTGAGCACGACGTCGAACGGCGCGCGGCCGCGCGTGCCGCAGCTTTCCAAGAGCGAAGACTGGAACCAGCCGCGATGCTGGTCGGAGCCTTCGAGATACATCACCACCTCGTCGCCGCCGTCAGCCTTGCGCTTGATATGCGCGAGACTTGGAAAGGCCCGCGGGTCTTCCAGCACAAAGGCATGCGTCGATCCGGAATCGAACCAGACGTCGAGAATATCGTCGACCTTCTGCCAGCCCTCGTTGGCGAGCTTGCCGAGGAAGCGCTCGCGCGCGCCCGGTGCATACCAGGCATCGGCGCCCTCGTCCTCGAAGGCCTCGATGATGCGGACATTGACCTCGGGATCCTGCAAGATTTCGACCGAACCGTCGGGCTTGTCCCTGATGAACAGCGCGATCGGCACGCCCCAGGCGCGCTGCCGCGAGATCACCCAGTCGGGCCGGCTTTCGATCATGCCGGTGATGCGGTTCTGCCCTGCCGCCGGCACCCAGCGGGTCGCCTTGATCGCAGTCAACGCCCGATGGCGCAGCGTATCGTGAGGCTTGTCGATACCTTTATCCATCGCAATGAACCATTGCGGCGTATTGCGGAAAATGACCGGCTTTTTCGAGCGCCAGGAATGCGGATACTGATGCTTCAATCGCCCGCGCGCGAGCAGCATCCCGGCATCGATCAGCGCCTTGATCACCGCCTCGTTGGCGTCGCCCTTCTCGCCTTTCTCGGTGAGCACGCGCTTGCCGGCAAAGCCCGGCGCCTGATCGGTGAAGCGGCCATCGGCATCGACGGTGTAGGGAATGTTCGTGTTGATGCCCCACCTTTCCAGCTTGGATGCGTTCGCAGTCCAGACGTCAAAATCTTCGCGCCCATGCCCTGGCGCGGTGTGCACGAAACCGGTGCCAGTATCGTCGGTGACATGATCGCCGGCAAGAAGCGGCACGGCGAAGTCGTATCCTTTTCCCTTCAGTGGGTGGTCGCAAATAACAAAGCTCAGCAATTCCGTGTCGAGGTCAGAAAGTTTCTTGTAGGCGGTAACACGAGCCTGCCGCAAAACATCGAGAGCCAACTTATCTGCAAGCACTAGCCGATCATGGACCTTCGCCCAATTGTCGGTTGGTGCATCAAGAACTTCATACAATCCATATGAGATTTTCGGCGAAAAACTGATTGCGCGATTTCCCGGGATCGTCCAAGGAGTTGTGGTCCAAATGACAACAGAGGCCTGCTGCAGCGCGTGGAGAATTTTGGTTGCTTCTGGGACATCCGCGAAAGGTCCAAAGGGCGCGTGCCGCACTGGAAACTTCACCCACGCCGTATCGCTCGTATAATCCTCATATTCGACCTCGGCCTCGGCGAGCGCGGTCTTCTCCACCACCGACCACATCACCGGCTTACTGCCGCGGTAGAGCGTGCCGTTGGCGGCGAACTTCATCAGTTCGCGCGCGATCTGCGCTTCGGCAAAATTGTCCATCGTGGTGTAGGGATGCGCCCAATCGCCGGTGACGCCGAGCCGGATGAACTCGGCGCGCTGCACGTCGATCCAATGCGCGGCGAAGGCCCGGCACTCGCGGCGGAATTCGACCAAGGCGGCGGCGTTGGAGAAATCCGGCTTCGGTTTGCCCTTGGCGCGGTAATTCTCCTCTTCGATCTTCCACTCGATCGGCAGGCCGTGGCAGTCCCAGCCCGGCACGTAATTCGAATCGTAGCCGAGCATTTGCTGGCTGCGCGTCACCACGTCCTTGAGAATCTTATTGAGCGCGTGACCGATATGGATGTTGCCGTTGGCGTAAGGCGGCCCGTCATGGAGCACGAAGCGCGGCCGGCCCTTGGCCGCGGCGCGCAACGTCCCGTAAAGATCGAGCTTCGCCCAGCGCGCCAGAATCTCCGGCTCCTTCTGCGGCAGGCCGGCGCGCATCGGGAAGTCGGTCTTGGGCAGAAACAGCGTTTCGGAGTAATCGCGCGCTTTGGGCTCGGTCACTTGCGGGTCCGTGTCTTGGGTTGCGCCTTCTAACAAGCCGGTTGCGATGCGGAAAGGGTCTCTAGCCCGGCATTGCGGCGGGCCTGCGGGAACGACCGCCTGGACCCAACGTTGTCACCGGATATCGGCGCCGGAACGGCTTGAATCTTTGGGGCGACGGAGGGTTTTGTGGACTATATCCGGCCGAAACGCGAAGTTCGCCATGCGCTGGTCATCAGCGATCCGCAGCCGGTCGAGAGCGTTGGAAATGTGTGGGCGTCGGCCGGCCAAGCCGCGACTATCGGCATATTCCTGCTGTTGTTCGGCGCCTTCCTCTATATCGGCCGGGCCATCCTGTTGCCGGTGCTGGCCGCCGCGGTGGTCGCGCTGACGCTGGCGCCGCTGGTCAAGGCGGCCAAACGCTCCGGCATTTCGCCGTGGCTGACCGCGCTGGTGATCCTCGCTTTCGGCCTCGGCGCACTGAGCCTGTTGGCGACGGCGCTGGCGGGACCGGTCAGCCAGTGGATCGGCCGCGCCCCTGAGATCGGCGCGACGATCCAGCAAAAGCTCTCGGTGCTCGATCAGCCGCTGGCGGCGCTGCACGAGCTCGAGGGGTCGCTGTTCGGCGGCAACAATACCGGCAACACCGGCTTGGGCGTCAGCGCGCCCAGCATGGTGCTGCCCGTGGTCGCCTTTCTCACGCCGGCCGCGGGAGAGCTGCTGCTGTTCTTCGTCACCCTTTATTTCTTTCTCGTCGGCCAGATCGAACTGCGCAATCAAGCCGTCACGATGTTCGCCAATCGCGACTCAAAGCTGCGGTTTTTGAGAATCATGCACGATATCGAGCGCAATCTCGCTGGCTATCTTACAGTGGTGACGATCATCAACGCCGCGGTCGGCATTATCGTCGGCGTCGGCGCCTGGCTCGTCGGTCTGCCCAGTCCGGCGATCTTCGGACTATTGGCGGCGTTGCTGAATTACGTGCCCTATATCGGTCCGGCCGTCATGGTGGTTGCCTTGTTCGGCGTCGGCCTGGTCACGTTTTCGTCGCTCAGCCACGCGTTCATTGCGCCACTTGGGCTCATTGCCGTCACCACCGCGGAAGGACATTTCGTCACCCCGACCATCATCGGCCGCCGGCTGACGCTCAATCCGCTTTTGGTATTTCTGGCCTTGGCTTTCTGGACCTGGATGTGGGGCCCGTTCGGCGCCTTGCTCGCGGTGCCGCTTTCGATCGTCGGGCTCGTCATCTTCAATCATCTGGTGCCAGCCGAGGAGGTCAAACTTCCTGACTGAATTGAGCTTTTTCGCCTTTGCCATTAATCATTGGAACTTATCTCGAAGCTGGGTGATTATCCGGGCAATCCGACATTCTTATTTCATGGAGTAACGGCATGAGCAGCGCCTCGACGGTCTCCTCGAACTTGCGCGAGAGCGCCAGCGATGCACGCGAAGGCGTGCACGAAATCGGCAAAGCAGCCGCCGACGCTTCGTCCGACATCCAGAAAGACTTGCAAGCATTGCGCGACGACTTCGCCCGGCTGGCCGAGCAGGTCAGCGGCATCTTGAGCAACAAAGGCAACGCGGCCTGGCAACACGCCAGATCGAGCGTCGACGATGTCGTTGCCGACGCGCAGGAGCACAGCCGCGAGGCGGTCGACGCCATGCGCGAGGTTTCCGACAATTTCGTCGAAGCGATCGACGAGTTGATCAAGAACCGTCCCTATGCCACGCTTGCGATCGTGGCCGGCCTCGGTTTTTTGTTCGGCGCGACCTGGCGTCGATAGCGCTGAGGACGCTGCGCTGAACGGGGCGGCTAATGTTCAAGACCTTGATGCGTGAGGTCACGCTGTCGATCCAGGCCAAGAACGGCGCCAGCGTCGCCGTCATGGTCTGGCTCGGCGTCATGGCGTTGGCACTGATCACTGCGTTCGTCTTTCTCTGCGTCGGCGGCTACGACTGGTTCGCCGCGCAATTCGGCAGCGTCTTCGCCGCCCTGATCATGACCGGCATATTCGTCGTGATCGCCATCGTCGCCGCCATCGTCAGCGCCCTCATTCGCCGCCGCGTCCGCGAGCGCGCCATTCTCGCCCGCGCCGCGAAGGCGCACTCGCCGTCGTGGCTGCTCGATCCGAAGATCCTTGGCGTCGCCGTCGAGGCCGGCCGCACGATCGGCTGGCAGCGCATGGTGCCGGTGGCGCTGCTCGGCTTCATGGCGGCGCAATGGGCACGCGAATACCGCGACCGCGAACCGGGACCAGGATCATTCTTAGATCGGCGGAAACGCCTGAGGCTGACGCGCTAACGCTTCCCGCGCCAGCTTGGCGTCGTCCTGCATTTGCCGCACCAGCTCCTCTGCCGAGGCAAACAGCTTCTCGTCGCGGAGATAATCGATAAAGGCGACATCGATGGCTGCGCCATAGAGGTCGCCGGAAAAATCGAACAGAAAGGTCTCAAGCAGCACGGTGCCGGCATCGAACATCGGCCGCCGCCCGAAGCTTGCCACGCCGTCGTAGCGGCGGCCGCCGACGGCGGCGCGCACCGCATAGATGCCGTGGCGCAAGCCGCAAGCCGGGTCGGGCTTCAGATTCGCGGTCGGGAAACCCAGTTCGCGGCCGCGCTTGTCGCCGTGCATCACCGTGCCGGAGAGAAACCACGGATAGCCCAAGAACTCCGCCGCCTCGTCGAGCTTTCCCGCGGCGAGCGCCTCGCGGATCGGCCCCGACGATACCGGCCGACCATTATCCTCAAAGCGCGGCACGACGATGACGTCAAAACCGTGCTTCTTGCCTTCCGCCGCCAAAAACTCCGGCGAGCCGGCGCGGTGCATGCCGAAGTGGAAGTTAAAGCCGATCGCCGCGCCGCCGACCGCGAAACGCTCGACCAGGATGCGGGCGACGAATTCCTCAGCGGAGAGATTTGCAAGCGCCTCGTCGAAAGTCAGCACGATGGCGCCGTCAAGCCCGGTGGCGGCGAGAAGCGCAATTTGGTGGCCGCGTCGGTCAGCCGGAACAACGGCTCGCCGGGGTGAAAGAAGGCGCGCGGATGCGGTTCGAAGGTCAAGGCCGCCGCAGGCCGGCCGAGTGCCGCAGCGCGTTGCTGCGCCACCGCGATCACAGCCTTATGGCCGCGATGAACGCCGTCGAAATTGCCGATGGCGACGACCGCGCCAAGGAGCGCTTGCGGAAATGGCTCATTGGATGCGTCAGCGGGCGCAAAATCGCGCACGACGCGGAAATTCTTCGTCGGCATCGGGGTTACGATGGTTAAGAACCGGTTTACGGGACGATCCGGGAGTGGTGCCGTCGCATCAGCCGCAAAGTCAAGGGACGGCCGGAACGGCTTCGGCGGACTGCAGTCCGCCCCGGCGGTTAACCCGCCGTTCAATCCCGCGATGTAGTTTTACCGGCTGAGGTGGGACGGTCGAGGGCGAAATTGGCCTCGACCCAGGGTTGACACGGCAAACCCTTGCGCGCCAAGCGCGCCAGATTTATGCGCCGGTCGCAGGCTTGGGAGCAGAGCCATGGCGCTCGATCCGAAAATGCCGGTGCTCGTGGTCGACGACTACAGCACCATGGTGCGCATTATCCGCAATCTGTTGCGCCAGCTCGGCTTCGAAGACATCGACGACGCCTCCGATGGCAGCGCGGCGCTCGAGAAGATGAGCGCCAAGCGCTACGGTCTGGTCATCTCGGATTGGAACATGGAGCCGATGACCGGCTACGACCTGTTGCGGCGCGTGCGCGCCAATCCGCAGATCGAGACCACCCCGTTCATCATGGTGACGGCCGAATCCAAGACCGAGAACGTGATCGCCGCCAAGAAGGCCGGCGTAAACAATTACATCGTCAAGCCGTTCAACGCGCAGACGCTCAAAGCCAAGATCGAAGCGGTGTTCGCCGAGAAGACCGAATTCACTTCGGCGGTCGAGCCGGTGAATGCCGCGACTTTTGTCGGAGCCCGGGCGCTGCACAAAGCCTGACATTGTGCCGACGGACCGGCCTTAGCTCACCATGCAAGTGCGCGCATCACGGCCTTCGGGGCGACGCCGGCGGCGGCGAAGATCGCGTCGAGCGCGGCCAGATCGGGCGCGTCGCGCGAACCGTATTGTTCGGCATGGATGCCGGAGGTCACGAACATATAATCGAGGCCGAAAGCCGCGGCGCCCTTGAGATCGGTGCGCACCGAATCGCCGATGGCGAGCACACGCTTGCGCTCCGGCGCCGCGCCGCCGCGTAACGCCGCGACCGTGGCCAGCGCGGCGTCATAGATCGGCGCATGCGGCTTGCCGCAATAAAGCACTTGCCCGCCGAGCGCCGCATAGGCGTCGGCCAAGGCGCCGGCGCAATAGACCAGCGTATCGCCGCGCTCGACGACAATGTCGGGATTGGCGCAGACCATGAACAGCGCGCGCGAACGCATCGCCGCGAGCATGTCGCGATAGCTTTCCGGCGTTTCCGTCGTGTCGTCGAACAGGCCGGAGCAGACCACGTAGTCGGCGTTCTCGAGGCGCGCAAACTTCACATCGAGTCCGGTGAAAATCGACAGGTCGCGCTGCGGGCCGAGATGAAACACGGTCTGCGGCAGCCGCGACGCGACAATGCCGCGGGTGACGTCGCCGGAGCTTGTGATCGCATCATAGGCGTCGCGCGGCACGCCGAGCCGGTCGAGGATGCGCGCCACCGCCTCGCCCGCACGCGGCGCATTGGTGATCAGGATCGCCGTGCCGCCGCGCTTGCGAAAGCGCATCAGCGCATCGCAGGCCGCCGGGAACGCGGCCAGGCCGTTATGAATGACGCCCCAGACATCGCACAACAGCACGTCATAGTCGCGCGCCAGCGGCTCAAATCGTTCGATGAAAGGGGCCAATGAAAAGCTCGGATGCTGTGAAGTTCAGTTGCGCCGCATGCCGGCCCGCGCCAGTTGGCCCAGATTACCGGAGGCTGCGGTCGCGGCGCCTGCCGGCTGCGGCGGATGTGGGTCGTTGCCGGCTTCTCTGAAGTCGCCGGCGGCGCCTTGCAGCGCTTCGGCGCGCACCGGCCGCGGCGGCGAGAACAAAAAGCCCTGGCCGAAGCGGACGTCGTAATCGAGCAGATCGACCACCGTCGTCTCGGTCTCGATGCGGTCGGCAATCAGATCGATGCCGAAGCGGCCGAGCAGATCGGAGAAATCGGCCGGATGGATGTCGGTCGAAGCGACGCCGACCCGGTTGAACAGCAGCGTCGCCGGCGCCTTGACGAAGCGGAAGCCGCGCTCGTTGAATTCGCGCGCCTCGACGCGCAGATCGGTGAGGTTGTCCATCGAAAAGCGGAAGCCGCGCTCGGCGAGCGCGGCGAGGCTCTCGTGCTCGATCGGCCCCATGGCGCGCACCGCGCTTTGGGTGAATTCGAACACGAGCGACGGCGCGATGGCGCGGTTGGCCTCCATGAATTCGAGAAATTTCGGAAATCCGGAATCGGTCAGCGTCGCGCCGGACACATTGCAGAACAGGCCGATGTCGCGGTTCTTAAGCAGCAGCCGCCGCACCACCTGCACGCAGCGCAACGCCAAAAGATGATCGAGCTTCGGCATCAGCGCGCCGGCTTCGGCATAGGGCAGGAAATCGCCGGCCGCGACCAGTTCGCCGTTTTCGGCCTTGAGCCGCGACAACGCCTCGTAATAGCGCACCTTGCGCTGCGGCAGCGTCACCACCGGCTGCAGGTAAAGATCGATCTTGCTGGCAGTCGATGGCTCTTGCGATCGCGGCAATGATGCCGTCGCGGTCAAGCCCGGCGAAGGCCGCGATCTTGCGCTCGAGCGGCGCTGCCGGCGCCGCCGTCGCCGGCGGCGGCAGCGGCGCGGCGGCGGCAATGGCCGATTCCGGCGCCGCAGCGGCCGCCGCGCCGTTCACGGCGGGCGGCGGCTCGACCGCGGCGGGCCGGCGCTCGGCGTTGAGCGCCGCCTCGTGGGCCGCGACCGAATCGGCCAATTGCTTGACCAGCGTCGACAGTTCCTCGATCTCGGCGGCGAGCGGCTGCGCTGTCGCCAAGGCGCGGTCGATCACGGTGTCGACTTTGCCCTCCATCGCGCTAAGCCGGCGGCCGAATTCGGCCAGCTGGCGGGCGAGATCGCCGGAGCCGCGCGCCAGATTGGCGAGCTGGTTGCTCGCTTCCAGGCGATCGTGCTTGCGCGCGGCGATGGCGTTATAGACCGCGAGCGCGGTGAGCGCGCCGAGCGCCACCAGCGCCGATTCGGCGCCGGTAAAGCCGAAGCGCAGATAGACCACAATGCCGATCGAGCCGGCGATGAGCACCATGCAGGCCGCAATGAAGATGGCGCTGATGCGCACCATGCCGCGCTACTCCCTATTCCCCCGGAAGCGATTCGCGCCTGAGGCCTAGCAGTGTCCACAAGCGCCGGATCGCCGCAAGTACGCCGATAGAGCAAGTGCGCCGATAGACATGGCTAAGGCTTTGCGCTGGTTTTATAAAGTTAAAACTGATGCACGGTCGGTGACATGCTGGACCAAGCCCCCGCGCCGGCGCCGCTTGCGGCGTCCGCCGCAGTTCCAAAGCCCGGACTGATCGGCTTGATCGAGCGCCGGCCGCAGGCCGCATTCGGCTGGTTTTCTGGCCCTGCATTTTGCCGTCTGGACCGCACTGCCGAGCGCTGCTTTACGCCAACCTGCCGCTCGATCTGATCGAGGCGCTGACCTACGGCCGCGAATGGCAGCTCGGCTACGACAAGCTGCCGCCGCTGCCGTGGTGGCTGGTCGAGATCATGTACCGCAGCTTCGGGGTCGACGCCGCCTATTACGCCCTGGCGCAAGCCGCGGTCGTCATTGCCTTTGCCTTGGTCTTTGCCACGGCGCGGCCGCTCGTCGGCGCAACCGGCGCGCTCGTCGCCGTGCTCATCATCGACGGCATGCATTATTTCCAATACACGGCGGTGAAATTCAATCACGACGTCATCCAATTGCCGTTCTGGGCGCTGGCCGGCTATGCTTTCATGCCGCGCTCAAGCGCGGGCGGCTCGGCCATTGGTTGCTGCTCGGCGTCGCCTTCGGCGGCGCGCTGTGGGCGAAATATTTCGTCGTCATGCTGGCGGCGCCCTATGCGCTGTTCATGCTGTTCGACCGGCAGGCGCGGCGCGCTTTGGCCACGCCCGGGCCGTGGCTCGCGCTGTGCCGTCGCGCTCCTCATCGCGCTGCCGCATGTCGATCTGGCTGTTCCACACCGATTTCCTGCCGTTCGCCTATGCCGAGCACCGCGCCGCGCCGGTGCGCGGCTGGTTCGATCACATCCTGCACCCGGCGTTCTTCGCCGCCAGCCAGATGTTTTTTCTGCTGCCATCGCTGTTCATCGCCGGCGCGCTGTTTTGGCCGCGGCCCAAAAGCGCCCCCCTCCACCCTCTCCCGCTCGCGGGAGGGAAGAGGGTTCGCCGATGCCTTCGACCGCCGCATCGTCACGCTTCTCGCATTCGGCCCCGGGATAGCCACGATCGCGCTCGCCGTCGCGAGCGGACGCGGCGCCGTCGCCATGTGGGGCTATCCGCTGTGGCTTTTTGTCGGGCTGTGGATCGTCATGATGGTCCAGCCCGTCCTCGACCGCGATCGCATCGGGCGCGTCGTCGCCGCCTGGGCCGCAGTATTCACCGTCTTGGCGCTGGCCTTCGTCGTCAATTACACGGTGCTGCCGCGCATCGATCACCGCTACCGCGCCGAGTTCTTTCCGGGCGACGCGCTCGGCGCCGCGTTGACGCAGCGCTTTCACGCCGCGACCGGGCAGCCGCTGCGCTACGTCATCGGCTCGATGTGGGACGGCGGCAATCTCGCGCATTATTCGCCGGATCAGCCGCAGGTGCTGATCGACGGCGAGCCGGCCCGCGCGCCGTGGATCGATCTTGACGATCTGCGCAAAGACGGCGCCGTCGTGGTGTGGACGCAAAGGCGATCCCAAAGCGCTGCCGGCGCAATTCGCCGCCGTCGCGCCCGATGCCGAAGTCGGCGCGCCGTTCGATCTGCCGATGCGCCGCGGCGATGGCGCCGTCCATGTCGGCTGGGCGATCGTGAAGCCGCAGTAGTTGTTTTCCGTCACCCTGAGGTGCGAGCGAAGCGAGCCTCGAAGGGCGACGGCCGAGGCCGTGCATCCTTCGAGGCCCGCCTTCGGCGGGCGCCTCAGGATGACGGATGACGACAGTGCCCTACGCCACCGCCCCGATCACCCGCCCGACCTTCTCGAAAATCTCGCCGATCTGCGCCTCGCTGACGATCAGCGGCGGGGACAGCGCGAGGGTGTCGCCGGTGATGCGGATCATCAGGTCTTCGTCGTGGAAGGCGTGCTCCATCGCCTCGTAGCCGCGCTTGCCCGGCGCGCCGGCGCGCGGGGCAAGGTCGATGCCGGCGGTCAGCCCGACGGTGCGGATGTCGAGCACGCCCGGCAGCCCTTTGAGCGTCATCGCGGCATCGGCGAAACTCGGCTCGAGCGCCTTGGCGCGCTCGAACAGCTTTTCGTCGCGATAGAGATCGAGCGTCGCCAGGCCCGCGGCGCAGGCCAGCGGATGCGCCGAATAGGTATAGCCGTGGAACAGTTCGATGACGTGCTCCGGGCCGCGCATGAAGGCGTCGTAGATGCCGTCGCGCGCGATCACGCCGCCCATCGGCACCGCGCCAGAGGTGATGCCCTTGGCGAAGGTGATCATGTCCGGCGTCACGCCGTAGCGCTCGGCGGCAAAGGCATAGCCGAGCCGGCCGAAGCCGGTGATGACCTCGTCGAAGATCAGCAAGAATGCCGTGGCGGTCGCAGATCGCGCGCAGCCGCTGCAGATAGCCCTTGGGCGGCGGCAGCACGCCGGTCGAGCCGGCCATCGGCTCGACGATCACGGCGGCGATGGTCGAGGCGTCGTGCAGCGCGACGATGCGCTCGAGCTCGTCGGCGAGATGCGCGCCCCATTCCGGCTCGCCCTTGGTGAAGGCCTGATGCTCGCGGTTATAGGTCGCCGGCAGATGGTCGACGCCGGCAAGCAGCGTGCCGAACAACTTGCGGTTGGTGACGATGCCGCCGACCGAAATGCCGCCGAAGCCGACGCCGTGATAGCCGCGCTCGCGGCCGATCAGCCGGGTGCGCGCGCCCTCGCCGCGCACATTATGATAGGCCAGCGCGATCTTGAGCGCGGTGTCGACCGCTTCCGAGCCGGAATTGCAGAAGAACACGCGGTCGAGATCGCCCGGCGCCAGCGCCGCGATGCGGCTCGCCAGCTCGAACGCCTTCGGATGGGCGAACTGGAACGCCGGCGCATAATCGAGCTCCGCGGCCTGGCGCTGGATCGCCGCGACGATCGGGTCGCGGCTATGGCCGGCATTGCGTGCACCACAGCCCGGCGGTGCCGTCGAGCACGGCGCGGCCCTCGGGCGTGAAATAATGCATGTCCTTGGCGCGCGCGATCAGCCGCGGCGCGCGTTTGAAGGCGCGGTTCGGCGTGAACGGCATCCAGAAGGATTCGAGATCGTTGGGAATCGGGGCGCTGCGTCGTGCTGGCATGATCGCTCTCCTGCCGTCATGCCCGGCTTGTCCCGGGCATCCACGTCTTTACTGTTGCAACATGGAAGACGTGGATGGCCGGGACAAGCCCGGCCATGACGAATCGAGTAGGCTTGCCGCTCAAATCGCCGACTGCTACCACCGCGCCGATGGCCGACAAATCCGAAAAATCCAACAAGCTCAAGGCGCGGCTGCCGCGCGGGCTCGCCGACCGCGCGCCGGGCGAGATCGCCGCGACGCGCGCGATGATCGAGAAAATCCGCGCCGTCTACGAGCTTTACGGCTTCGAGCCGGTGGAGACGCCGGCCATCGAATATACCGACGCGCTCGGCAAATTCCTGCCCGACCAGGACCGGCCGAACGAGGGCGTGTTCTCGTTCCAGGACGACGACGAGCAATGGCTGTCGCTGCGCTACGATCTCACCGCGCCGCTCGCCCGCTATGTCGCGGAGAATTTCGACACGCTGCCGAAGCCGTATCGCAGCTATCGCGTCGGCAATGTGTTCCGCAACGAGAAGCCCGGCCCGGGCCGCTTCCGCCAATTCATGCAGTTCGATGCCGACACGGTCGGCTCGTCGTCGCCGGCCGCCGATGCCGAGATGTGCATGATGGCGGCGGACACGATGGAGGCGCTCGGCATTCCGCGCGGCAGTTATGTGGTGAAGGTGAATAATCGCAAAGTTCTCGACGGAGTTCTGGAGTCCATCGGACTTGGCGGCGAAGCAACATGCTGGCAAGCGGCTCACCGTGCTTCGCGCGATCGACAAGTTGGACCGCTTGGGTCGACGATGGCGTTCGCATCGTTGCTTGGTGCAGGGCCGCAAAGATGAAAGCGGCGATTTCACAAAAGGCGCTGGGCTGAACGATCGATGCAGATTATCAAGTATCTGAGCTTTCTCACAACTCGGCATCTGCCATCGAGACATCGCGGCGATCATCGACAAGTCGTTGAGCTGGCAATGCGCGAAGGTCTCGAGATTACCGAGTCAAATATTTCAGGCGATCCGGATGCAAAGAGGGCTGAACGAACTAAGCAAATCGCGATTCTGGTCGCGTCATGCGGATATGGCTACGATCGCATTCGTATCGATCCCTCCGTCGTCCGCGGCCTCGAATATTACACCGGCCCGGTGTTCGAAGTTGAACTGACCTTCTCCACCGACGGCAAGGACGGCTCGCCGCGCTTCGGCTCGGTCGGCGGCGGCGGGCGTTATGACGGCCTGGTGTCGCGCTTCCGCGGCGAGCCGGTGCCGGCGACCGGATTTTCCATCGGCGTGTCGCGGCTCCTCGCCGCGCTGGAATATCTCGGCAAGGTCGATCTGAAGACCGAGCGCGGCCCGGTGGTCGTCACCGTGTTCGATCAAGGACCGCATCGCCGATTATCAGGCCATGGTGCGCCAAGCTGCGCAATGCCGGCATCCGCGCCGAGCTTTATCTCGGCTCCGGCAAATTCGGCCCGCAGATGAAATATGCCGACCGGCGCAACGCGCCTTGCGTGGTCATCCAGGGCTCCGACGAGAAAGGCCAAGGGCGAAGTCACGATCAAGGATCTGATCGTCGGCGCCGAGCTCGCCAAGCTCGAAAAAGGCCGCGAGGAGCATTTGCAGAAACAGGCGCAGGCGCAGACGCGCCGTGCCGGAAGACGAACTCGTCCCGGAGGTGCGAGAAGTGCTGGCGCGGCACGGGCTTGCGCCGCGCTGAGCGCCCCGGCTACATTTTCATGTGCCCCATAGGCATCGCCGGCATATCGGCAGCCGTCACGTCGAACACTGCTTTGTCGTTATTGACCGTAACGGTGACGTCGTATCGCCCGGCGGGCATCGTGACGTTATTGCCGTAATGCGTGGACGGCGGCCCCTTGCCAACCGCCTGCATGACGACCACCGGAACGTCGACCGGCGCACCGCTGGGCTTGCCCTTGGCATCGAGCGGAACAAAACTCATTGTCACCGTCGCGTCGGCGACCACTTTGCCGGTCGGCTTGGCGAAGACGTGCACGATGAGGTGATGATTGGGATGCGAATCCGCGTCCGGCGCGACCGGCGCGGCGCCCCCTCTATCTCCATGCCTTCCTTGACATTCTTGGCCGCCACGTCGGCTCTGCTAAAAAACGGCTCGGCCGGCAGCACGTAGAGTTCGATACGGTACGGCCCGACCGTTTTCGTGTGCATGGCGTCCGCGGCGTGCGCCGGCTACGGTAGCGGCGAGAACGCCCAGACATGCTGCAGGCACTCCGGCGGCGATCAAAAACAATTTCCAAAATGTGCGCATTGGCTTGCCTCCTGATCGCGGGCTTCACGAATAAAGGACGCGGGGCGCAATCATGCCACAGCCAACGGGGCCGACGGAATGCCGATTAACGGCAAACCTTCACCCAGACGCAGATTTCTTGAAGTCCTTCCAGTGGCATTGCTGCTCCATGCGGCAGTCCTTGCCCTTGGTGTCCTGAGCCATCTGCTGAGCCGCGGCGGCGTGCGGCGCGGCGATCAAGGCCAAGCCGAGAAGACCACCGCATAAGAATCGAGATAGCGTCGACGCATGTGTCTGCTCCTTCCTCGTGCGCGTCAACGGCATGCCGACAATGGAACGCCGATTGAGGCTTTCCGTTGGCCTTGCAGACACCCGTCCTTCCAGGTGCCTTGCACGGTTTCGTTGCCTTCGATCAGGCTGCCGATGCCGTTGGGTTTGCCGTCGCGGAATTCGACCTTCATAGCGAAATTTCTGGAACGTCAACACGCCCACGCCGTTCGGCAGGCCGTCGGCAAGTTCGCCTTCGTAGCGGCCGATCGGCCAATTTTGCACGCCTTTGCCGGCTTGCCGGCCGTCGTGCCACTCGCCTTCGTCGGTCTCGATCAGCTTATTGTCCTTGAGCCATTGCACCTTGCCGGAGCCGTCGGCATAACCCTTGCTGCACCCGCCCGACCAAGTCACCGTCTCGTCCAATTGTGGATTGGGGTCCCAGACCTGGCACCCGGTATTGTGTCGGCGATCCATTCGCCGGCATGCGCGACCGCCAGCCGCGCAGCACGAAACCCGCCGACAACGCAGCCGCGCCAAAGCCGCGGCAGAATTTCTGTCCGAATCGCGTCACTCCCGGCCGTTGCGCCAATCTCAGCTCCAACATTTGCTCAATGCGGCAACAGCGGCACGACCAGCCCGTTGAGCAATTCGTCGCGCACGTCGATCATGCGGTCGCGCACTTTGCCGTCGGTATCGATGATCCAGGTGATCGGCACGCCTTCCGGCTCGCCAAAGCCGTTGACGGTGATGTCTTTCAGCACGGCAACCGGGTAAGCGAGCGACGCCATGACTTTGCGGACCTTTTGCAGATCGCTCGGGCGATCGACGCTGATGCCGATCATCGCCAAATTCCGATCATGATAGCGGCGATAAAACGCATCGAGCTTCGGCATGTCCTTGCGGCACGGCGCGCACCAGGTCGCCCAGTAGTTCACCAGCACGACCTTGCCCTTGAGCTTGGCAAGGTCGAAGGTCTGGCCGTCAAGCTGCGTGACGACGAGTTCCGGCGCCGCCTTGCCGATCTCCGGCGCGGCGCGCGCGGGACCTGCCGTAACAGCCAGGCACAGGATCGCGGCAGTCGCCGCCATGCGGGCGAGCACAAACCCTGTGGATTTTGCGGGTAGCATCATTGCACCTTCGGGGGCCGGCGCGATCGGGATCACTGACATTTTCAAACCTTCGGAAAATTTTCGATGGCCCGGCGCGCCTCGACCGGCGCCCCGGGCCCTTCGCTCAGAAATTGTAGCTCGTCACCACCCTGATCAAGTACGGCGCGACAAGCTGGCCTTCGGTGCCGGCATTGTTGGCGGCATTGCCCCGGTAATAGACCGGAACCTCGATGTCGAAATAGGTCTTGAGCACCCGGTTGTTGGCCTCGTCGAGCACTTTGGTGAACTCGATGCCGGGCGACAGCATCACCCGGTCGAAGCCCGAGTTGAACGGATCGGCGCCGGTGCCGGAATCCGCATTGCGGTGCGAGACGATGACCTGCGCCGAGCGGCGTGATCTTGTCGAAGCCGAGCACGTTGTACCAGTTGTTGTAGACGATGCCGGCGGCGCCATCGACCTGCATTCCGGGATGATAGCTTTGCACGACGCCGGCATTGCCGTCGAAGAAGCCCTGCGGGTCGGCGGCGTCGCTGGTAGAGGAACGGCTGTCGCCACATCACCTGCGAGAAATACTGCCAGGCGTTGTCGCCGGTGAGCATGCCGCGATGAAAGCCGCCGAGCATCAGGTCGGTCGAGCCCGTGCCGATCTGGGTGTCGCGGTCGATGCCCGGGCGCGGTGTAGGGCCCGGTCGGAAATTTGAGGCCGAAGATGACGCCGGTCGACATGTCCGGGAAGAAGCCGGTGTACATGCCCATGACCTCGATATCGCCGATATCGCGTGCGATTGAACGTTTGAATCTGGCCCGGGAATGCCGAACGTCGGTTTCGGTGGTCAAGGCGCGGTTGGTCGTCGGCACCCGCACCATCACGCCCCAATCGCGGTTGAACGAGTATTCGAAGCCGACATTGTACCACTGAGTATTGATTTCCTTGTCGGTGTTGGCGGCGTTAGAGGCTCTGGAACTGCCGATGTAATTCTCGGTCTGATCGCCGCTCCAGAATTCGAAAAAGACGCGGCCGCCGTGATCTTGTTCTTGCGGAGTATCGAGGCCGCCGACGTCGAACACGCTGCAGCCGCAGGCGCAGGCGAGCGCCGCGGCAGTGCCGGCGCCGACCAGCGGCACGACGGCCAGCACGGTCGGGGCAAGCAACGAGATCAGCGCGGCGGCGATCCGTCCGTAGGCACGGCGGCGCGCCGGCGATCGAGTGGTCGCGATGTGACTGGACATGGTGTCTCCGATTGGGTTTGCGCGCCGCGACGCGGCCGGATGACGGCGCGCGCGCAGGCGGGCGATGACGGTGAAGATGAAGCCGGGTTCGAACATGACGGGCTCCCGGCGCTCAGAACTTGTAGTTCATGCCGGCGCGGGCGACCTGCATGACGAGGTCGCCGGAGCCGTGCAGCGGATTGGTTCCGACTCCGGGCTCGGTGATCGCGCCGATCGCGCTCGTCTTCGGGAACGCCGCGAACAGATATTCGAACCGGATCAGCCAATGGTCGGTCCAGCGCATATTCCCAGCCGGCGCCCGCGGTCCAACCGGTGAGAAATTTCGAAGCGCTGGCGATGCCGACGCCCGGCGGCGCGCTGCCGTCGCTGTAGCTCTCCGTGTAATTCGCGTCGGTGAATGCCACGCCGCCGGTGACGTAAGCGAAATTGCGATCGGCGGCGATGCCGATGCGCGGTCGCACGGTCGCCAAATAATTGGTGGTGAGCGATTGCCCGATGACGAAGGAGTACTGCCGAGTCGGAAGCAGCGTTCGGTATTGTTGTAGAAATGCCGAGGTGCTGTGGAAGTAGTCGAAATCGCCTTCGAGTCCGGCGACGACCGTTCCGCTCTGCCAGTTGCAGCCGGCCTGACCGCCGCCGACAAAAGCCGAAATGTTGGCCGATCCGGTTCCGTCATTGCTGACCTCCGCGGCATCGGCCGCACCCAGATAAGTTCCGGGATCGACCGTCGTGGTGAAGTTCGAGGCGCTGGCGCCGCCGCCGCCGTTAATACCGACATAGCATCCCGCCCATTGATAGGCCGGGCGCTGCTGGCGCGACTTCATCGGCATCGCCATGTCGGCCGCGACGGCGCACGGTCGAAGCGCAAGCGAGCGGCACTGTCGCTGCGAACAGAGAAAGCGGCCAGCACGCGCGCAACGGGCCGGCGACCGCGCTTTTACGAATGGAATGACATGATTTTCCCCAAGAGCGAGAGTGGATGTTTGCGCTTTCGCGCGCTGCCGTTCCCTCGCGCGCGATGGCGCTCGGGGTTCGGCTGTTCGGTGGAGTGGAAGGGCCAAAGCCAAAGGCCCGCAGAGTGCGGCGGCGCAAACGCCGCCGGCTGGTCAGGCCGCGGCCGGCGGACCGCGCGGCCAAGCGCTCTCAATGATGGGAAGCGCCACCAACCGCGAGCGCCGTGAACGGCCACACCGCGTCGCTGAGGACGATCTTGCTGCTTTGACAGCGACGCCGGCGGCGCACAATTCACAAAGACCGCGCCGGCGACGCAGAAATACGCAATGCAGTTGCCGTCCGGAGCCTGGGCGGGAATGCCCGGCAAGGCTGTCGCTGCCGCTGTGTGACGCACAACTCGAACCCGGCCCATGCCGTGCCGTTCGCGGCGGCGTTGGCCGCCCGGCCGATATCAAACGCAAAGATGAAGCCTTGCACGGCGAGCGCATAGGCGAGGACGCCGGCGATAACGCGCCGCCAGGCCCTATGTGAAATCCTCGCCATGATTCGACGAGCCCATCCCCCGTGCGTTGCAAGGCTAGGCGCACGCCTGTCGAAAGCAACTTCCCTCCGCTTATTAGGACCAGTGTGACCGATTTGCATCGAGTACTGTGACAGCCATTGATAACACCACGTCCGAAGAGGCAGTATTCCAAGGACCGTGTTGCGCAAATTATTATGATAGATGGGAGGCGAACGCGACGGTCGCCGACGCTTTGGCATTAGCCCATCGCAGATCGTGCCGCGATTGATCTATTCCAGGAGCCTCTCATGCGAACGCTCATCATCATCACTTCGATCTTCTTCGTGGCGCTGGGCGTGCCTACGGCACGCGCTCACGCCTTTCTCGATCACGCCACCCCGGCGGTCGGCTCTACGGTGGCGGCGGCGCCGCCCGAACTCTCGCTGTCGTTCACGCAAAGCCTGGAGCCATCGTTCAGCACGCGTCGAAGTGACCGGCCCCAACGGCGACCGCGTCGATCAGGGCAAACCGCAGATCAGCGGCAACACCATGCACGTCGGGCTTAAAGCCTCGGGACCGGGTACCTATCACGTGCATTGGCACGCGCTGTCGGTCGACACCCACACCACGCAAGGCAGCTTCAGTTTCCACGTCGGACAATAAGCACGTCGGCCAATAATCCGAGCGGCCATAAGGTGGGCGACCCGCTATTTTATGTGCGCGCGCTACACTTCGCCGCCACCATCACGGTGGCGGGCGTGGTGATTTTTATTGTCTGCGTCGGCGAGCCGGCGTTCCGCGCTGCCAAGGACGATGCGCGCGGCGCCTTCGCCGTTCGCATCCGTCTCGCCTGGATGGCCTGGATCGGTCTCGTCATAACCCTGCTGTCGGGCGTGTACTGGCTCGTCCTCACCGCCGAATCGATGAGCGGCGAGCCGCTGCCAGGTCTCGCTATCGCAAGGCGTGCTGGGAACCGTGCTGACGCAAACCGAGTTCGGCAATGACTGGCTGTTGCGGTTTGCGGTGGCATGCCTGCTCGGCGGCCTGTTCGTTCACTTCCTCTCGGCCAAAGGCGTCGCCTCGCTCTGGCTAAAAGCGGTCACGGTGGTCTTGGCCGCAGCGCTTGTCGGCACTTTGGCCTTCGCCGGCCACGCGATCGGCGGCCAAGGCATCGAAGGCGTTGTCCATCCGGCCGCCGACGTCTTGCATCTTATCGCCGCGGCGGCCTGGGTCGGCGCGCTCGTGCCCCTTGCGCTGCTGCTGACAATGACCGGACCGGACGCGGCGGGCCTCGCTGTGGCGCGAACGGCGACGCGGCGATTTTCGACGCTTGGCATTGTCAGCGTCGCGACGCTCCTCCTCACCGGCATCGTCAATAGCTGGTATTTGGTCGGCAGCGTTTCGGCGCTCACCGGAACCGACTATGGACAACTGCTGTTGGTCAAGCTGGCGCTGTTCGCCGTGATGGTCGGCATCGCGGCTGTCAATTGGTCGCGGCTGACGCCGCGGCTCATGCAGAACGCCGACACTGCAGGCGCGCTGCGCGCGCGGCGGCTGTTGCGCCGCAACGCCGCGATCGAGGCCGCGGCAGGCGCGGCGATCATCGGCATTGTCGCCGTGCTCGGCATTTTGCCGCCCGCCAGTCACCTCCATCATGCACGGCACGCCCGGCGCCATTCCGGCCGACGCTTCCTTCCAGCACATCCATACTGAAGATGGCATGGCGGACGTCACGGTCGAGCCGGGGCATGTCGGCATCGCCGGCGTCACCATCCATTTGTGGGACGCGGAAGAAAACGAGCTTGATGCGCAGCAGCTGACATTGACCCTCGCTCCGCCTGCCGGCGGCGGCCCACCGATCACGCGGCCTGCCGTGCAAGACGCCGATGGGCTATGGCACGTCGATGGCATCGCGCTGTCGCAGCCCGGCAATTGGACGGTCACGATCAATGCCGTGCTCGGTCCCGGCAAGCGTCTGACGCTCGCCGCCCCGATCGTCATCGACGCCAAATAGCGCGCGCCCGGCCTTTGGCGCCGATGCCACCGCGCCGCGTCAAGACGTCGGCGTCAGCGCCGCGAGATTCTTGAGCTTGGCGAGCGCCGAAGCATCGTCTTCCTGATACGGGATGACGGTCACGAATTTATCGTCCGGCCCCATCAGATAGATGATGGCGGAATGATCCATGGTGTAGCTGCCGTCATCGGTCGGGACTTTCTTGTAATAGACGCGATACTCCTTGGCGATTTGAGCGATCTGCGCCGGCGTGCCGGTATAGCCGCGAATGTGCTTGTCGAACGACGACAGATAGGCATGCATCGACTTCGCCGTGTCCCGCTCCGGATCGACCGTCACGAACACGTAACTGAGCTTGTCGGCATCCGGCCCGAGCTTTTGAATCCAGCGCGACAAGTCAAACAGCGTCGTCGGACAGACGTCCGGACAGAAGGTGTAGCCGAAATACATCGCGTAGGGCTTACCGGCGAGCGTCTTTTCCGTCACCGTCGCGCCGTTGTCGTCGGTGAGCGTGAACGGTCCGCCGATGGCCGCCGCGGCCGGGCCGCGACTTAAGCCGCGAAACGACACCGCATAGGCAATGCACAGCGCGACCGCGGCAAAACCCGCGAGCCCGCTGAGGGCTATTATAACCCAGTGGCGGGAGCGCATTACTTCATCTCCATGTTGCCCATGCCGCCGCCGGGTTTGTTATCCTGCATGCCGCTCATTCCATGCCCCATGCCTCCCATGTTTCCCATGCCGCCTTTGTCCTGCATGGCGCCCATATTGCCGGCACCTATGGCCTGGACCGCAACCGTGACCGAAATAGTCCCGGCTTTCTCGAATTTCAGCGTAAGCGGGAAGGTTTCGCCCACGGTCAGCGGCTGCTTCAGTCCGATCAACATCACGTGATAGCTGCCGGGCTTAAGCACGACCGATCCATCGGCTGGGATCGGCAAGCCATCGGCGAGCTGGCGCATCTGCATGACGCCGTTGACCACCGACATTTCATGAATTTGCAGCTTGTCGGCGACGTTCGACGACGCACCGGTCAGGCGATCGGCGGTGCCGGACTTGTTGTCGATCGTCATATAGACCGCGCCGGTCTGGGCGCCTGAGGGCGTCGCCCTGGCCCACGGTTGTTCGACGGTAATCGAAGCGTTGCCGGTTCCTTGAGCGAGGGCGGGAGCAACAAAGCCGATCAATGCCGCCGCAAAGGCGAGTGTCGGTAAAGAGCGCATGGTGTTCTCCGTAAGCGCATGACAAATGGCTCCGCAAACAGCGGAGCGGGTTCGAGCGTCAGACGGAGAAAGCCGGAGGAGCGCGGGGCTCGCCATGCCGATGGCGGAACTGAGGGACGAATATCGCCTCGCTACCAGAGTGTCGAGATCGCAGCGATCGGCAGACCGCGATAGGCCGGAAATGCCGGGGCATCGCCCGCGGTCGCGACATGACCGGCGCTTTGCGCGGCAACAAAGCAGAACGGACATTGCGGCGCGGGCGGGTTTTTGCCGGTCGCCCGGCGCCGGCGCAGGCTGGAGGGGATGCAACACTGCAGATGACAAAGGCGGACTGGTCCGGGGCCGCGGCCGCCGACATGCCGAGACCGACGCCCGCCACCATCGCCTGGAGGGCAAGCGAATAGGCGACGTAAACGGCCAACACGCCGCCGCGGGATCGCCATCCGATGAATTGTCGCAGGCGTTTCATCCGCGGCAAGGTAGCACAGACCCGATGGGCTGGCGACCGATCGACGGTGGGATGGACCGACATCGCCCAGCCGTAACTCTGTTTACTGCCAAAGCGTTGCCCGGCACTAAAATTTGCGCCTAAAACTGCGAATAGAGTCAGCGCAATGAGCGAGCTGGACGGCATCCTGATAGCTGCCGAGCCGGGCGCGGCTGAAGAAACCGAAGCGCGCAACTAAATCGCTGTGGAGCCGCGCGCTGACGACCGAGCCGGCCCGCGATCCTCGTTGTAGCCCGGATTGACGATGAACTGATAATCGAGCGTCAGCTTGAAGTACGACACCGGCAGAATTGATAATAGGTCTCGATGATCTGTTCGGGACCGGGATGCGGCAGCATGCCGTCGCCGACCAGGATGCCGAGGCCGCCGGCGTTGAGAAACTGCCTGCGTGGATCTTGGTGATGCCGTTGACGACGCCGGCGATGCCGAAGGTGTCGTCCGGGCCGGCCCCATTGCTTGCCGGTGAGCGACAAGGCCGGCCGCGGCGGTGCGATCGATGTCGGCAAAATCGTAGGGCTCGACATCGCCGTCGGCCCAGCCGGCGCGCGCGAACAGGCCGAGATCTTCGGTGATCTGCTGCTCGAGATTGAGGCTGACGCCGCCGCGGCTTTGATAGCTGCCGCACCAGCGGAATATCGGCCGGGCCGCCGGTCGCTGCGCCAAGTGCGATGGCGTCGGCGAAAGCTGCCCATGCGGCCGCGGGTGAGAAATCCGGTGACCGCGAGCTTGCCGGGCTGCCCCCACAGCTCGTAGCGGCGCTCGACCTCGCCGACCCATTGGAATTGCTGGAACGTCGTGTCGAGGTCGGCGCTGTTGGGGACGGTCGACTGGTCGAAAACGCCGCCGCGCACGGTCCAGTCGCCTTGGTACCATTCGGCGGCAGTGCCGTAGGTGTAGCCCCAGGCGTCGGCGGCATAGTCGAAGGTCCCGGTGTCGATGATCGCCCAGTTCATGAAATCGCCGCGCGGATCGTGGGCGTATTTGTTGGTGTCGAAAACATCGGTGACGGTGAATTTGCCGATCGTGAGCACCAGCCGGTTTGCGGTCTGCGTGCTGCTGAACTGGTTGGCCGCGGCATCGACTTTCTGGCTGTCGCCGCCGAGATTGATGGTCTGGCGGATGAAGGCGCGCGGCACGCGCGCATAAGGCACCGATTCGCCGACCTTATAGGCCTCGCCGCTCGGAAAGCCGGCAACGCCGAGCGTGTCGCTTAGGCCGAAGCCCTGATCGATCTCCGGATTGACCCAAAGCTCGGCGCCGTCCCACAGCCGCCAGCCGAGAAAGGCGGTGGCGTCGAAGGTCTCGCGGCCCTGGTTCGGAATAAGGCTGTTCGGTCCCGGTGTAAGG
Organism: uncultured Alphaproteobacteria bacterium; assembly: GCA_963714345.1. Classification (GTDB taxonomy): domain Bacteria; phylum Pseudomonadota; class Alphaproteobacteria; order Rhizobiales; family Xanthobacteraceae; genus BOG-931. The sequence goes on from CAVQOD010000011.1 coordinate 297,483, forward strand.
CGAATGGAACGGCGGATCGTATTGTTCGAGAAAAGTCGTCTGGCCGTGGACGGCGAAATTGTCGGTTTGCAGCGCCGGCGGCGTCACGGCTTGGTCCGCGGACTGTCGACGTATCGCCGTTGAAGCGGTAATTCAGCCCGACGCGCAATTCGCTCAAGCGTCAGATCGGAATTGAAGCTTTGCGCGCCGGCCGGGAAACGTGACGCTGCGGCTGCCATAATCGGTGAACAGATATTCGAGCTGCGCGGTCCAGTGCGCGCGCCAAGGCGACTTCGACGCCGGCGCCGACCACGCCGCCGACGCGCGGCATGAGAAACGAATTCTCCACCGTGCCGGGCACCGCGGTGCCGCCGGCCGGAACGCCGGCAAGTTGCGTGCGGGTGAATTGATCGTAGCTGAAGGCAAAGCCGCCGGTCGCATAGAACAGCCAGTTGCCGGGCGCATAACCGACGCGGCCGCGCAGGGTGCCGGAAAACTCGACCTGATCGAGATAATTCGCCGTGCCGGTCAGCCGCGACGAGAGGTCGCCGATTGCCGCCGAGCAAAACTCGGAAACGAAACATCGGCCGCGACGCCGACGAGCCAGCGCGAGGCAGTCATGGTGTCGTAGCCGGCCTGGAAGCCGAGCAGATAGCTGCCGGTGCCGCTGGAAAGTTATAGCCATTGGAGAAATCGAGCGCCGCCGATCGAGAGCCCGGCGCGTGCCGACCAGTTCGACCAGCCGAGCGCATAGCCGACATGGGCGCCGACATAGAAGCCGCTCCAGTCGTAGGCCGCCGGCGCACCGGCGGCGGCGCCTTGGTCGGCAGCACACTCGACAGGTCGGCGGCCTATGCGCTTCCCGCGAGCGCGATCAAACCGACGCCGGTTGCGCCAAGCCACGCGCCAAGTCCCCTCATTGCACAGCCCAACCCCCAGCGCACGCCGGCAATCGAGCCGGCCTTTGCTGCCATCGCGCCGACGACAATAGCGTGACAGCGACGGTCCGAACCTGCCCATCGGCGCCGCGGCCCATGGACATCGTCGCCGAATCGCGCTGCCGCACAGTCGATTGTAGCCAAGGCTACATTTTGCAGCTACGTCTACGATACTCAATATGCCGCCGCAGCGATAACCGCGGCGCTCGACATTCGACGGCCTGCTATACCATACCCCCTACCCTATATACCATACCCCCTACCCTATCGAACGAAAGACCGTCAACCGTGTCGCACACCAAACCCGAGAAGCTCAAGCTGCTCAATCGGGTCCGCCGCGTGCGCGGCCAGATCGAAGCGGTCGAGCGCGCGCTCGAGGACGAACAGGGCTGCGCCACGGTGCTGCATCTGATCGTCGCCGCGCGCGGCGCCATGAACAGCCTGATGACCGAGGTGATCGAGGACCATATCCGCCTCCACGTCGTCGATCCGGTCAAGGATGCCGAGCGCAGCCGCGGCGCCGACGAGCTGATCGAGGCGGTGCAGGCTTACTTGAAGTGACGCTAGAGCGCAATGAGGACGCGACAATGGCGGACACGCTGCCGGACGCCACAACCACGTTTTTCTCGGCGAAGGCCACGAGCAGAACGAGCGCCGCACCTGGGTGGTGATCGCGCTGTGCAGCTTCATGATGGTCGCCGAAATCGCCGGCGGCCTGCTGTTCGGCTCGATCGCGCTGGTCGCCGACGGCCTGCACATGTCGACCCATGCCAGCGCGCTCTTGCTCGCCGCGCTCGCCTACCGTTATGCGCGCCGCCACGCCGACGACGAGCGCTTTACCTTCGGCACCGGCAAGCTCGGCGACCTTGCCGGATTCACCAGCGCCATCGTGCTGGCGATGATCGCGCTGTCTGATCGGCTACGAGGCGGTCACCCGCTTGTTCTGGCCGGTGCCGATCCATTTCGGCGAGGCGATTCCGATCGCCGCGCTCGGCCTGATCGTCAATGTCGCCAGCGTGCTGCTGCTCAGCGGCGGCAATCATCGTCACGACCACGATCACGCACAGCCACGATCACCACGCCCATACCGACGGTCACGCGCATGAACATGGGCATGAACATGGGCATGACACGCGCACAGGCACGCGCATGAAGCCGCGCACCATACCGCGCACCGCGACAACAATATGCGCGCCGCCATCATCCACGTGCTGGCGGATGCGGCCGTCTCGGTGCTGGTGATCGTCGGCCTGACGCTGGCGCTTCTGCTCGGCTGGAACTGGATGGACCCGGTGGTCGGCCTGGTCGGCGCCGTCGTCATCGCCGCCTGGGCCTACACCCTCGATCCGCGACACCGGCGCCATTCTGCTCGACATGAATCCGGACCGCAATATGTCCGAGCGCATGCGCGCGATCATCGAGACTGACGGCGATCGGTTGATCGACTTGCATCTGTGGCGGCTCGGCCCCGGCCACTCGGCGCAATCGTCTGCGTCGCAACGCAGCGCCGCAGCGCGGGCCTGATTATTATCAGTCGCTGCTCGCCGGCTTCCGCGCTTTGTCGCACGTCACCGTCGAAGTGCGGCAGCGCTAAACCGATCGATCGATCTGACCGCGGTGTCGACGGCCATGGCTGCCGCGGTTCGCCAGCGAGCGGTCGACAAGTGCGTCGCGATGGGCTAAACTCGCCAAGCCAAAAGACATTAAAAATGGGAGGGACGATGAGCGATTTTGTATCGGTCTACGCCTTTTGGACGATCTGGCTTTTCGTCCACCTCATCCTGGCGGTCGGACTTCTTGGAGCGTTGACCCATCAGGCGATGGCTGTGGCGCTGCCGGCGCGTCGGGCCGCCGGTGGAATAGTGTCGCGCTTTCGTCGCGTACCAGCCGCCGGATATGCCACGGCGGTCTGCGTGCTCTGGGTCCTCACCTTCCTGGTCGGTTCGTTCATCTACACCAAATATCGCACCTACATCCGCATTCCGCTCGAGGAAGGACATTACTACAAGACCGGAGGCTTCTTCGATTTCAAGGAGAACGTCTCGACGCTCGGTCTCGTGTTGCTGCCGGCCTATTGGTACTTCTGGAAGAATGCCGAGAACCCGGAATACGACAATGCGCGCAAGGGCGTGACGCTCGTGCTCGCCGTGATGGGCTGGTTTCTCTTTATCGTTGGGCACGTCCTCAACAACACCCGGGGATTTGGATCATGACCATGAGCAAAACGACAACATCCGGCATTGCGCCATCGTCGTCGTCATTGGCGCGTTCGAAGAAATTCAAGGCATTCGCCACAACCTTCTCCATCTCCGGTCCCGTCGTTTATTGCGTGGTCGAGTATCTCAATTGGCCGCTGGTCACCTATTGGCCGGCGACCAACCGCCTGGTCTGGGGTTATGAGGGGATGATCAAGGGCGAGGGCCCGAACATGCTTTGGTATGGCTGGACGGTGACGGCCGTCCTGATCGCGGCCGCGCTGGGCATCGTCGCCATGTTGCTTCCCGAGCGCGTCACCAACAAAATCCCGCTCGCCTTAGTCTGGATATTCCCGATCCTGGCGATTCCCTACGTGATCTATGCGCTGATGCCGTGGTGGACTCTGGCGATGCGGCACTGAGACCTTGCGATGGCGCTGTCCAAGCTTGAATTGGCGCTCGTCGTTGTCATTGCGGCCGGCTTGCTTGCAATCGAGCGCGAACATCGCATCGTCATCGGGACGCCGGCGGCCGCGCAGACCGAGCTGCCGAGCGGTTCGGTTTGCCCCAGCACTGACGATGTCCCTATCGGCGGCTGCGTGCATGAAGTTCATCGGCAGCGGCTCATCGGCAGGAAATCCGGCCGGGCTCGTGCAGACGCACGGCCGCCGGCGTCGCCCGACAGCGCGATCGGCGCACCGACTTTTCCGCTCCGCCCTGCCCGCCGAGCAACGAAACCGCGCCATATAGCGCCCGCTGCCTTCGGCTTTCTCTCCGGCTGGTTCTGGCGGGCAAATCGCGGATAGCGATTGACCGTCAAAACGCAGCATGCGTACTGACGTTTTACCAAGGCGACGGGAAAACGATAATTCAGCCCGGCTCGCACCAGATTGTCTTTTAGGCGACTGGTGATCGTCGTGGTCGGAGGGCCGATCGAGCCCGGTGTCGACGTTGCCGGTGTCGAAGTAAAGGTATTCGACGCGCGCGCTGAGATTGTCGGTGATGCCGTATTCGAGACCCGCCGCCGGCCGTCCATGTGCCATAGGTGACGGTCGTGCTGGTGGGGCCGGTGGGTATTGCGAAATTGGACCTCAGCTCGCCGGCGGCGCCGCCCGCCGTCGCCATAGACGAGGAGCCGGTCGAAGGCGACGCCCAATCGACCGCGCAGCGTTCCGAACCACGGCATCTGGCTGGTGCCCGACAAGACCCCGGAAGCCAGCGATCCATTCTGGGTGGATGCATCGAAATCGGCCTCAACTCCCCAGACCACGGCGCCGATCTGATAGTTCACGCCGATTTGGGCGCCGCCGATAAACCCTGGAATGTTATGCACTGGCCGCAGCGCTGACGCCGCCGCCTGAAGCTGTTGTCGGTCGGTGCCGAATGCCGCACCGGCGTTAAGACCGAGATAGAGGCCATTCCAATTGTAGCCGCCGGCGCAACAGCGGGTGTGGGTATGGACCGGCGACAGGTCGGCGCTTGACGCCTGCTGGTGACGGCGAGAAGCCCGAACAGCGCCGTCGCCACTGGCGCCAGCCACGATCCCGCTCCGGCCGCGCGATCACGCTTGGAGTTCGACCGCCATAACACACCTCTTGATTCCGCGCGTCATGACTGATACGCACTCATATTTGCTTTTTGATGCCGATGAAGAAGCCGCGGCGCGGGCCGAATTGCGAGGCGAACACGCCGATGCCGGTGCCGCTTCTGATCTGATAGATCGTGTCGAAAATATTCACGACGTCGAAGCGCACGGTGAGCGGCTTGCCGTCCGGCATGGCGAATTCGTGCGCGATGCTGGTGTTGAACTGCGCGTAAGGCGGCTCGGTATCGATATTGGCGTCGCCGGCGCGCAGGCCCGAGCCGTAAATCATGTCGGCGCTGACCGTCGTGCCGCACAGCGAGCCCCACCAGTTCTCACCGGCATAGGACGGGCGGCCGCAAAATTTATAAGCGGCGCCGGCCGAGCCGGTCACGAGCTGGGTATGATCGGTGTAGATCCAGTGCGAGTCGACATACTGCAGCTCGGTCAAGCCGCCGAGATCGGCCTGCGGCGTAGCGTTATCGAACAGATATTGGTTCGACACCACGTTGGTGGCTTTCTCCTGGCTGACGGCGAGATTGCCATAGGCCTGGAAATTGCCGCTGTGGTATTTGGCGGAAAATTCGACGCCTTGCACGACGCCCTTGGCGTAATTGAAGGCGCTGAGCACCAGAGCCTGGCCGAAATTGCCGTTGTCGATCAGATCGGTCGCGATCTTGTAGTAAGCGTCGAGGCCGAGATCGAGCGTGGTGCAGTCTTTGGCCATCGGCCGTGTAGCAGCCGAACGGGATTTTCTGATCGATGCCGGCATCGAAATAATGCGAGCGCTCCGGCAGCACCGGGTCTGTTGCCGTCGTTGCTCGCCGCGCCGGTCGTGCCGTCGAACAGAGCGGGATTGGCCGGCGCCGCCTCGACCAGAACCGGCGGCGTGAAGTAGCGCGCATAGCCGGCGTGCAGTGGTCGTGTTGGCGAACGGCTTATAGGTGAAGCTCACGCGCGGGCTTAATTGGTTGGCGTCGGTATATTGCCACATCTGGTCGAAGCGCAGCCCGGCGTTCATCGTCAGCTTGTCGGTGATCCTCCACTCGTCCTGGGCATAGACGCCGGCGAGCCAGCCGAGCTTGGCGGACGTCGTCGGTGATCGGGAAACGGCGGTTCTGCGCCCGGCGGCGCTCCGGCCTCGACCCACGATGTGTTGTCGACCCAGCGTCTGTTCGGCGCTCACGGTAAATCCCATGCGTAGCGTATGCGCCGGGGTGATCACGATAGGATGCGTCGCCCTGGATGCCGTTGGTATAGGCTTGCCGGCTGATGTCGGAGGCGATGCCGTTCAACAGCAGGTCGCCGGTCGGATCGGGCATGAAGTGCAGAGCGTCATAGCGGGTGAAATAGGACAATTGCCCGTCGAAGCCGTTGATGGATCGCTGCAAGCGCCAGCACGCCGAACTGGGTATCCTCGTATTGGTTCTCGTTGAGCGTCGATGAATTGAAAGTGGTGACGCCAAACGCACTCGTGAGCGTCGTCGGCGCACCTGGCACGTTGGGAATTTGGAAATTGCTGGTGGCGGTTCCCGCCATCAAGGTCAGGCGCGTATACGGGTCGAGGAATGTCGAGGCGTAGAGCGAAACCTTTTTCCTGCGACGAGAAATCGTGGATCGCATTGAGCGTCGGCAGCGGATTCTCGATGCCCTCGGTGGTCTGCAGATAGCTGCCGGTGACGAAATATTGCACGCCGCCGAAAGCAGGCCGCACGATGGCGGCTTAGCCGTCCCGGTCGCTCGCCGCGGTCGAGGGGCAGTTGGCGCCGATCGGTGCCGCCATATTCGAAGCTCGGCTCGATGGTGCCGCGGCTGCCGCCGTAATAACTGATGCTGCCGGAATTATTGAAAATGTCGGTGCGGGTGGTGATGTCGAGCAAGCCCGCCGAACGCAGCCCATATTCGGCCGGCAAGCGCGCCGGTAATCAGCGAGATGCTGCCGATCAGCTCGGTGTCGAGAACGCTGCCGAAGCCGGTAACGCCGTCGGGCAGCATCACGCCGTTGATGCGGAATTGTACGTTGGCGTGATCGTTGCGGACGTGGAACAGCCCGCTGGCGGCGGAATCCTGCGATACGCCCGGCGCCTGCAAGATAACGCTGCTCGACCGGCGCGTTGCTGCCTTGCGGCAGCGCCTGGATGGTGTCGCTGGCTGATCGTGTCGGACGTCGTGCCGATCGGTGGTGTAGAGATTGCTGCGCGCCGCATCGAAGCTGTTTTGTTTTTCGGTGAGCTGTTCGGCGGGCGTCACCGGCGGCACTGTCGGCGGCGGCGTGCGCCGGACGACCTGACGCGGCGCCTGTCGTTACTGGCGGAGCCGTCACGGTGATTTGCGGCAGCTGGCCTGCGACCGCCGGCACTGCGGCGCTGCGAGGCGCCGCTGTGCAGGCGCAGCTGCCGAAGGTGTCGGTGCTGCTGGCGGTGGCGTGAAGTCGCCGGCGGTGTGGGGCTGCGAGGTTGAGACTGCACGGGTTGATCTTGCGCGGGCTGACTTTGCGCCGGCTGATCTTGTGCGCTCGCCGCTCGAGCCGAGAGCAAGCAGCGCCACCAGCGCCGAACCGCCAAGAAACTCGCGCGACGAGCGCGATAAGCATGAATTGACATGATACTCCGCCAAGCAATGGTGTGTGGTAACGACCCGGCTTAGTGGCGGTCGTGCAGTCGCGGCAATCGTATCGCGAGGAAGTGAAATGCCGCGCTGGATCTTGCGGCCATTGCCGGCGCGAAAAAACGCGCCGCAATGCCAAAGACCGGCACCGACCGCTAAGCTACGCGGCCGGCGGAGCGCGCGAGCGGAAAGCGACGCGGAGCGGGGTGAAGACGCCGTGCGCGATGCTGACGGAATGTTTGATCGCGTTCGAAGCCGTCCGGTACCGGCAATTGCGGCGGCTCGGACACGAACGAACTGGAGACCATAAAGATCGAGGCGCAGATCGGGCAATAGCCGTCATCGTCGCCGGGCGGCTGCGCCGGACCGCGCTTCGATGTCTTGGCGACGACCGTTTGATGCAGGCCGGTCAGAGTGAGATGGTCGGGACCGACGATGCCGTCGAGGTCGACATGCCCGAACGACACCGCGATTTGCAGCACAAGCGCCGCAAGCGCGAGATACGCGCCACGCCGTCTATGGCAATGAACCCACCCCATGCCGGCATGCTAACGTTATAATATTACATTTAGCAAGAGGGTCGGCATCCGCTCATTCGGCCGGGCCCGCTCGTCGCACTGACGCCGCCTCACAACATGCCTGCCGGCGCGCTCCAGTCGAACTTGTAGTTCAGCCCCATCGTGATCGTATTCACGCTGGCGGTCGACGTCGTTGAAACTTGCGAGAACGGCAACGCCACCGTGGACGATCGGAAGCTGGTACGGCGATACTCGGCGAACAGGTTCCAATTTTGCGCGAAGGCGAACGCCGCCCCGCCGCCAACCGTCCAGCCACCGAGATATTTGTTCACGGCCTCCTCGGTGCCGGCCGTCGCGAGATTGAGCGTGCCCGTGAGCTGGGTTCGGATGAACTGATCGCTCGACCACGCCCAGCCGCCGGTTCCGTAAAACAAGACATTGTCGAATGCGTAACCGAGGCGCCCGCGCAGCGGTTTCGCTGTCAAACACCGTGGTCCGCTCCGCGCTGGTGCCGAAGGCATCGGTGGCCGTGGTCGTCTTGGTGTTGCCGGACGACACGTCGGCCGCAACGCCGACCACGACACGTGACGGCAGCATTGCGTCGTAGCCGAGCTGCAATCCGCCGTGCCATTGCGACGCGCTGCTCGACGCCGGCGGCGACGGCGCCGGTCGCCGTGTCGACGGTGCTGCTATTGGTCTTGGACCAGGCGTCGTCGACATGACCGCCGATATAGAAGCCGGTCCAATCGTAATTGCCCGGCTGAACAGGCTTGAACGCGATCGAGCGGCGAAGCTCGGCGGCCATGGCTGCAACGTTAAGCGTCCCGATCGATTCGAGCGGGCCAGCCAAAGTGAGCCGAAAGCTCAGCGGCTCGATCGGATGGTAGACGTAGTCCATGACGCCGTTGGCGCAAACCGCCGCCGGCGGCGGGGCTGCGGATTTGCACATCGTGTAAAGCGCGTCGGTCGTCAGCAGCGATCCGTAAGCGTAGGTGGCATTGTCGGTCGTCGAGTTCAGAAGGTTGATCGCGTCGAGCCGGATGCTCCAGCCGTTATCGAAGCGGTAGCCCACGGCGCCGTTGAATAGATTCGATGGCGGCGATTGAAAGACGCCGTCCTCGGTGAGCGGCCGCGCGCTGATGTAGCGCCAGCGCAGCGCGCCGAACCAGCCGGTGCTCTCGCCGAGCGTAATGCCGGCGGAGGCCACCATCCAAGGCGCGTTATAGACGAAATTGCCCGGCGCGTTGCCGATCTGCGCCTGCGGAAAGCCGGCGAGCGATTGGTCGAGCGCCGCCTGCGTCGTGTCGAAACCGAGAAACCGCGCGCGCGACAGCGCCAGGTCGCCGTCGACATGGAGCCAGGATTGCAGGCGATAATCGTCGGTGATCTCGATGCCGGTGCGCTGGCTGGGCGGGCCGGCGGTGGTGTCGCCGGTGTCGCCATCGAAGAACAATTCGGAATCCTGGTGCAGGTAGAACAGGCTGATCGAGCTGTCGAGATTGGGGATGGCTTTGGTCCGCACCCCGACCTCGGCGCCGCGCGAACGCACCAATAGCGGCGAGGCGCCTTCCGGGGTCGTCGGATCGCCTGGGACTTCGGTGACGACCGCGCTGCGCGCGTCGTTGCTGTGATAGCCCATGCCGGCGCCCAGGAACAATTCGGTCTTGGCGAACGGACCGAACGTCATGGTGAATTTCGGGCTGCCAATCGCCATTTTGGGATTTCCCGAATTCGCCGGCTGCAGCATCGAATTCACCGATGCGTCGAAATAATCGCCGCGCCAGCCGGTGGTGGTGCGCAGCCAATCGGTCCAATGCACCGTGTTCTCGGCATAAATGCCGACATTGCCTTCGTCGACATGGTCGAGCAGCACATTGGAGAGCAATTGGCGGCCCACCGTGTTGCTCAGTCCAAGATCGATGTCGTCGTAGCGGCTTTGCACCCCGAGCACGGTTTCGGTCGGCCGGCCGAACAGCGAACCGTCGATGGTGCGCGAGGCGCCGGCGCCGCCGTAAATGCGGTCGTCGCGCTGATGAAACTGGTCGCCGTTGTCGCCGTTGCTCGCATCGTCGAGGTGCCAAGTGTAATTGTTGAACAGGTCCAGTTCCTGTTTGACCAGATAGGCGTTGGCCTTCCACGAGCCGTCGTCGACGGTTTGCGCCATGCGCGCCGACAGCGAAAAGCGGCTGGTATCGCCGCCGTCGGTCGGATCGAGTTCGCCGTAAAGACCGATTTGTCCGGTGGTCAGCGCCCGCAGCGCCACCTGATCGGTGGAATTCCAGGTGTTGGCGTAGGCCATCGCGGTCGCGGAGAAGCCGTCCGTGGCGGTGCCCTGGCTGTAACGCAACAACCCATTGAACTTGCGCACATCGTTGGGCGTCGTCCACGGCCCATCATAGGCATCGAATTCGCCGGCATAGAGCAGCGAGCCGCCGCCGGCCTTGGTCGAGCCCAAAGTGAGAAATCTGTCGTAGCCGAAGCTGCCGACGGTCATCGACTCGATATTCTGCGGGACGCTGTCGCGCAGCGACACGTGCAAGTCGCCGGCGCTGGCGAAGTCGCCGACGTCGGCGAAATACGGTCCCTTGCGGACTTCCAGCCCGCCGACGGTTTCCGGAATGAGCCAGTTGAGATCGGTGTAGCCCTGGCCGTGCGCGTGGGTGGGCAAATTGATCGGCACGTCGTCGACATAAGTGGCCATGTCGGTGCCGTGATCGAGATTGTAGCCGCGCAAGTAATACTGATTGGCCTTGCCGCCGTCGGCGTGATCGACCACCGCCAGGCCCGGGGCTGCTTCGAGAATTTCGCCCGGCCGGGCGACCGGGCGGGCGTTGAGGTCGGCCCCGGAAAAGATCATCTGGCTCGCCAATTGCGGCACCACCGGAGCGCCGCCGGCAATATTGGGCGCGCCGGTCTGGTAGGGCGATGCCGGCGCGGAAGTCGTGCGCTGTGCGCGCCGCAGCCGAGCCGGCTTCCTCCGCGTCAGCCGCGGCTTGCTGTGCGGGGCGGTCACCTGGATGGTCGGCAGCTGCGCGCTCGCGGGCGGCACGGCTGGCGGCGGATTGACTGTGGCTGGCGGCGCCCCGACCGGTGGGGGCCCGACGGTCGGCACCGTTTGCGCCCAGGCGCTCACGCAGAGGGTGGAGACGAGAAACGTCGCCGATGCCAATCGACGCGATGCCATCGCCGCTCCACACGCCGGACGCCGCACGACAGGGCAGATGCGCGGCGCTTCCCACTGCAACCCGACGGCATGCAGCTTGAAACGCTGATATGATGTTGTCAATAAAAGTGCATACCGCGCGACAGCGGGCGCAGTGATGATAAGCGCAGACATGGAGACACCTCGGGTAACACGCCCTGTGGCACGTCACCGCGAACTGGTGTCCCCGCACATCCAACATGGATGATTGGTTCGCTTCCGTCAGTACACCCCGACCGACAGCGCTCGCGCATGACCACGGCTGACGGCAGGTCTCCTGGCTCGCGGGTCGCTACCTTCCGTCGCCTTCCCGGGACCCGAATCCCAGTGGACGTATGACGGAAGATTCGCCGCTTACAGTTGCGGGGGCAGCCGCAGTATTGGGCGATTTTTCACCCGCACTGCGTTCCCTTTTGATCCCCAAACGGGGGAACCGTCGCGCCAACCATAGTGGCGCAGCGGCGCGATCGTCAAACCAGCTTTTCCGCTGCGATCGCCCCAGACGGCCGACCCAGCGCTTTGTCGACAACACGTATGACCTTTAGATATAGGATGCTTACGAATACCGGCCCCGCCATTTTCGGAGACAGCGATGCAGCGCGTGACCATCACCATCGACGACGAGCTTGATGCCGAGGTTGGCGCGCTTCATGGCCGCGCGCGGCTATGCCAACCGTTCCGAGGCGATCCGCGACCTCGCCCGCTCCGGGCTGCAGCAGGCCGCGGTCGAAGTCGGCGGGCCGCGGCCCTGCGTCGCCGCGCTGATCTACATCTACGACCATGAGGCGCGCGACCTGCCGCAGCGGCTCACTCGCGACTTCCATCACCGTCACGACCTCGCCCAAGCCACGCTGCACATGCATCTCGATCACGACAGCTGCATGGAAGTCACCGTGCTCAAGGGCCGTGGCTCCGACGTGCAAGAATTTGCCGATCACATCATCGCCGAACGCGGCGTGCGGCACGGCCATGTGGTCTATATGCCGGCCGATGGCCTGCACGATCACGGTCAAAAAAGCGGACGCCGCTCAACGCATAGCCATGCGGCTGCCCACAACCACCGCCCCCGCACCGGATCACGCCGCGGCGGCGCGTAAGATTATTGATTCTTTACGATAATATCGGTCTCAGGCAGGCGTCTGACGCCTCGCATTGCCCGGCATTAACGCCCGCCGCCGATCTTCATCGAATGGCGACGCTTGTCGTGCTAAAGGGCCGCAACGCCGCAGTATTGCAGCATTGTTAATGGCCGGCTTGCCTCCGGCCACGAGTGAGAAATATGTCGAGCAAAGCACAGACCGGGGAGGAATCGCGGGCGGACGCGCTTGTCGCGTCCTATATGCGCGCCGGCTATGCGCGGCTCGATCCGCCGGTGCTGCAGCCCGCCGAGCCGTTCCTCGATCTGTCCGGCGAGGACATCCGTCGCCGCATGTTTCTGACCGCCGATCCGGACGGGCGCGAATTGTGCCTGCGGCCCGATCTGACCATTCCGGTATCGCGCGATTATCTGGCTTCGCCGCAAGCCGGCAAGCCGGCCGGCTTCTGCTATCTCGGCGCGGTGTTCCGCCATCGCCACGGCGCGGCATCCGAATTTCTCCAGGCCGGGATCGAGAGCTTCGGCCGGGCGGACAAAGCGGCGGCGGACGCCGAAATGCTGGCGCTTGGCCTTGAAGCGACCACGCAATATGGCGTCGGCGCGACCGAGATCCGCCTCGGCGACGTCGGCCTGTTCTCGGCTTTCGTCGCCGCGCTCGATCTGGCGCCGGTGTGGAAGCGGCGCCTGATCAAGGATTTCAACCGCAAATCCTCGCTCAAGCACGACCTCGAGCAGATGACGCTCGCTCCCGCCAACGGCTCGAAGGAATATCAGGGCGTGCTTGCCGCGCTCGCCGGCTCCGATCCGAAAGCCGCGCATCATCTGGTCACCGATCTGCTGTCGATCGCCGGCATTGCCACGGTCGGCGGCCGTTCGGTCGCGGAAATCGCCGACCGCTTCCTCGAGCAATCGGCGCTCAATGCGCCGACACGGCTGCCGCGCGAGACCCGCGCGCTGATCGAACGGTTTTTGACCATCGCCGGCGATCCGGACGACGCGGCAAGCGAGCTGCGCGCGCTCGCGGCCGACGCCAATATCGCGCTGGCGCCGGCGCTCGATCTGTTCGAGACGCGCACCGGTTTTCTCGCCGCCCGCGGCGTCGACGTGCGGGCCATCAAATTCGCCACCGATTTCGGCCGCGGCTTCGACTATTACACCGGCTTCGTCTTCGAGCTGCACGAACCGTCGCGCGGGAAGAGCGCGCTGGTCGCGGGCGGCCGCTACGATGGCTTGCTCACGCGGCTGGGCGCCAAAGAACCGATCCCAGCCGTCGGCTTTGCCGCCTCGATCGACGAACTCGCCGCAACGGCGGCGGCGGCGCAGCTAAAATAAGCGGAGGCGCGTCATGAGCGCGCCGCTCATCCTCGCCGTGCCGTCGAAAGGCCGGCTGCAGCAGAACGCGGAAAGCTTTTTCGCGCGCGCCGGGCTCGAACTCGTCAAGCCGCGCGGTGCACGCGATTATCGCGGCACGATGGCCGGCCTCGACGGCATCGAGATCGCTTATCTCTCGGCGGCCGAAATCACCGCGCAGCTCGCGCAAGGCGCGGCGCAGCTCGGCGTCACCGGCGAGGATCTGGTGCGCGAGATGATTCCGCAGTCCGACCGAACGCATCGTGCTGATCGCCGGGCTCGGCTTCGGCTTTGCCAACGTCGTCGTCGCGGTGCCGCAGGCCTGGATCGACGTGCGCAACATGGCCGATCTCGACGATGTCGCCACCGCGTTCCGCCTCAAGCACGAGCGCAAGATGCGGCTCGCCACCAAATACGCCAATCTGACGCGCGACTTTTTTGCCGCGCACGGCGTTGTCGATTACCGCATCGTCGAAAGCTCCGGCGCGACCGAGGGCGCGCCGGCGGCCGGCACCGCGGAAATGATCGTCGACATCACCACCACCGGCGCGACGCTCGCCGCCAACGGTCTCAAAGTCATCGAGGACGGCGTCATCTTGCGCTCACAGGCCAATCTCGTCGCCGCGCGCGCCGCGGCCTGGACGCCGGAGCAGCGCGAAACCGCACGGCTCCTGCTCGACCGCATCGCCGCGCAAAAGCGCGCCGAAGCCTTTGCCGAAGTGCGCGCCCGTTTTGCCGGCCTGAACGAAACACTGCTCGGCATCGCGCGGGAAAAATTCGGCGTCGCCTCCCCGTTCGGCGGCCCGACGTCGTCCGGCATGCTCACGCTGCACTGCCCGCCGGAAAACGTGCACGCGCTGGCAAGTTTTCTGCGCGAGCACGGCGCCGAAGCGGTTTCCGTCGCGGCGCTCGATTACGTCTATACGCGCGACAATCCGCTCTACGCCAAGCTCGCGGCGGAGCTCGATAAGCGCGCCTAGCACGTCGTCAATGCGCCTGGATCGCCGCGAAGCTGACGACGTTGGCCCACCGCGCGCTGTCTGCCGCGATCAGCTTACCAAATTCGGTCGGGCGTGTCGGCGACGGGCGTATTGCCGACTTGCGCAAGCTGCGCCTTGAACGCGGGATCGGCCACGCTGGCATTGACCGCCGCATTGAGCTTGGCGACGATTGGCGGCGGGCAATCCTTCGGTGCGGTGATGCCGTTCCAGGAATAGGCTTCGTAGCCCGGCACAAAATCGCTGATCAACGGCACGCCGGGCAGTGCATCGGTGCGCGAGCTCACGGCAAGCGCGCGCAGCTTGTCCGCACGTATCAACGCAACCGACGAGGTCAAATTGTCGAACATGACTTGCAGCCGCCCGGCGAGAAGATCGTCCAGCGCCGGCGGCGAGCCGTGATAGGGTACGTGCGTAAATTTCGTTCCGGTCAGCATTTGAAACAGCTCGCCGGCGACATGGGTCGACCCGCCGGTGCCGGCCGAACCCATGGCGATCGTTCCCGGATGCGCCTTGGCATAGGCGACGAATTCGGTAACGGTTTTTGCCGGGAACGATGGGTTGACTTCCATCACCATCGGACTGCGGGCAAAGATCGCCACCGGCGCCATGTCGCGGGCAAAATTGAAATCGAGATCGGGATACAGCGACACGTTGATGGCGTTCGCCATGCCGGCGAGCAGTAGCGTGTAGCCGTCGGGCAACGCATGCACGACTTGATCGGCGGCAACATTGCCGCCGGCGCCCGGATGGTTTTCGACGATAACAGGCTGACCGAGCCGGTCCGAGAGCTGCTTACCGATCAGCCGCGCCAGAATGTCGCTGACACCGCCGGCGGCGTAACCGACCAGAAGATGCAGTGGACGCGCGGGATAATCGTCTTGCGCCATGGCGCCGGCGGCCGACGCCGGTAGCGATCGCCGCGCTCATCGCCAGGCGCAGGAATTGACGGCGTGGAAGCTTCATGGTGCACTCCGCGTGACTTCAAGCGGCGCTCGCGCGCTCCTTTTCAGCATGCAATTCGCATACCGCCCGCACAATCCCATTTGAGGGACGATCCGATGGCAACGTCACGCACGATCCGAAATGCACTCACCGCGCTGGCGCTGGTCGCGCTCGCTTTTGGTTGCGGTGGCGCGCAAGCGGCAACTTATCCGGCGAATAAGATCACGGTGATCGTCGCCTTTGCGCCCGGCGGCATTGCCGACACCCTGGCGCGCCTGATCGGCCAAGGCTTGAGCGAACGGCTGCATCAAACCGTGGTGGTCGAAAACCGCGGCGGCGCCGGCGGCAATATCGCCGCCGACCTATGTGGCGCGCGCCAACGCCGACGGCTACACGCTCCTTGCCACCACGACCGCGCTCGCCATCAACGAAACGCTGTTCGCCGACAAGCAATTCTCGGCAACCGACTTCAAGACTGTCGCCATCGCCGCGTCGAGCCCGG
The DNA here is from genome assembly GCA_963714345.1 of uncultured Alphaproteobacteria bacterium. Lineage (GTDB taxonomy): Bacteria > Pseudomonadota > Alphaproteobacteria > Rhizobiales > Xanthobacteraceae > BOG-931. Next base: position 313,395 of record CAVQOD010000011.1, read on the forward strand.
AAGCGCTGGTGACGAGCCCGGACAATCCGGCGAATGATCTGCCCGATTTCGTCAAGGCGATGAACGGGCGAACCATCAACTGGCCATACCGGGCGTCGGCACCGGCTCGGATATCGAGGCGGAATATTTCTTCAAACAGCTCGCCAAGGTGCCGGTGCAGCCCATTCCGTATCAGGGCGGCGCGCCGGCGATCAATGCCACGATCGCCGGCCAGGTCGATCTGATGGCGACCACGCTCGGCGGCGGCGCGGCGGCGCAGATCGCCGGCGGCAAGCTCAAAGGTCTCGGCATTGCCGCCGACAAGCGCGCCGCGGTGACGCCGAACGTGCCGACCTATGCCGAACAGGGTTATCCCGCTTTCACCGCCGCGTCCTGGGTCGGCTTCTTCGCGCCGGCCAAGACCGATCCGCAGAATCCTGCAAACGCTCAACGCCGCGATCAACGACATCGTCAAAAGCCCGGCGGTGGCAAAGAAGCTGACCGATATGGGCTTCGACCCGATCACCGGCTCGCAGGCCGAGGCCGACGCCATGTTCACCGCCGAGGTCAAGAAGTGGGGCGACATGGTCAAGGCGCTGGGCCTGTCGATCAAATAAGATCGTAGCCCGGGTTTCGCTCCGCTCAACCCAGACAGTTACGCGGACTATGCCGTATGGCCGTCGAACTCGCCGGACTTCGGCAGTTCGCTCTTCCTGCCTGCGGCGTCATCTTCGCGGTATCGGCGACGCCCGGCTCGCCGCGCGGGCCAAGCTTGCGCCGCGCCATCTGATCTTCAGTCTCGCGCTCTTCTTCCGGCGTCGATTCGCGAAGCTTTATCGGTCATTTTCCTGTCCTCACAGCGGCCGATGCATGCGGCCGAACAACCAGCCCAAGCCGAGCGCGATGACGACCGCCGTATAGGGTTGTGTCTCGATGGTGTTGCGCAACGCCCGTTCGAACGAGCCGGCGGTCTTGCGCGCCGCGCGGTTGGCGCTGTCGGCGACATCGGCGGCGCTGTCGCGGGCATGGCCGTAAAGCTCCTGGGCGGCGTCCGAGACGTCGTCGGCGACGCCGCTGGCTTGTTTCTTGGCATCGCCAAAGGCGCGGTTGAAGTCGGAACTGGCGGCGCGGGTCTGTGGCATTGATCGTCCTCTTGGGCGGTTGTCGAGACGAATTCCTCGCGGTTTAACGCCGCAATGTCCGCAAAAGTTCACAAGGCAACGTTGCGTCGTTCGCCGGCTTGATTTCATTGTCGAACCGCCACGCTATTATTTGCGGCGTTAGGGAACTTTCGTTTTCGCCAGCGACTTTCCTTTGACACGTTCCGATGATTAAAAAACGCAGATTTAAGGGCGAACCATGGGTCTCATTCTTCTCATCGTCATTCTGGTCCTTCTGTTCGGCGGCGGCGGCGGTTACTGGGGTTACAGCCGCGGCTATTATGGCGGCGGCGGCCATGGGCTGATCTGGCTTTTGGTGCTGATCGTCGTCTTGGTCGTGCTGTTCGGCCACCACGGCGCCACCATTTGACGCCCGAGCCGCGGAACTTATCGCGGCGCAGCCGCGTTCCACTTTACGCCATTTGACTTAAACGGGAGGCAGCCGTGCCGATTTTGCTTGGATTTATTCTCGGCGTGGTGGTGACGATCGCCGGTGCATACGAGTACGATTCGACGACGGGCCGCGCCGCCAATGGACTGTCGGCCAGCTCCGCAGGCGGTCAGGCGCCGATGGTCAATTGGGGAGTCGTCAGCGACGATTGGCAGAATTTGCAGACCACCGTTCGCGCCAAGACCGAAAATCTGGAGCAGACGCTGAAACAGCACACCGGCTAAGGGCGCGGCGGAAATATTAGCTTGGTAGGCTCAGCGGTCAGCGCTTCCCGCAGTGGGCGCCAGCCGCTGCATTGGGCGGCTCGGCCTTTAGACCTTCACGCCGATCTTGGGCCGCCAATCTTGAGCCCCGGATGATCGTGCTCGATCGCGTCGTAGCATTCGCAAGCCGCCGCCTTGAGCGCGGGACGGTCGAGAATGGTGATGCGGCCACGGCTATAGCGCAGGATGCCGTTCTTCTGCAGTTCCTGGGCCAACAGCGTCACCGTTGTGCGCCGCACGCCGAGCATGTCGGCGAGAAATTCCTGGGTCAGCGGCAGTTGATCGCTGCCGATGCGATCCGCGCATTGCAACAGCCAGCGGCACAGTCGCGACGAACCGTCGTGGACGGCGTTACAGGCGGCATTTTGCAGGGCTTCCGCCCACAGCATTTCGATGTGGCGGATGATGAGATCGTGCAAAGCGGCACTGCGGCCGGCCGCATATTCGAACCGGCTTGCCGGGACCACCGAGAATTTTCCGCCAATCTGCACCACGGCGCGCGTGAACGACACGCGTTGGCCCAGCCCGCTCTGCAAGCCCAGCGCACCATAGCGCCCGACCGAAGACGTCTCGACCATTTCCCCGTCGCCGGTGGTGACGAGGCAAGAGATCATGCCGGTATGGGGAAAATAGACTTGATGGATCGGATCGCCGGGATCGAAACAGACCACGCCCTGCGGCAGCACGACCTGCTTTAAGTCCGGCTCGAGCAAAATCAAAACGTCGCTGGGCAGGCTTGCAAGAAGCCGGTTGCCCAACTGCCTAACACTAAGCGTTTGTTCGGGCAGTGGACCGGCCCTGCCCACTGCAAATGGCTCAATCATCTGCTATGCCCCGTCAATGTTGCGGCAACGCAACCCGTTGTAAAAAAGTTCCATTCACTGCGCATGACCACCGACTTTGCGACTAGGCGGCCGATCATACATTTATTTTGCCGGAGTTCAGGCATCGCCTATCGATCCCGTATGGTTTTATCGCCGGACCGGGCCGCGACATATAGTTTTCCGCGCGACTGTGCCACCAGCGCCCGCGACTCGCGCACGGTGCTGCGGGCGGTGTAAATCATCTCGTCCACGGACCGGCGGCGATCGCAGAATTTTTCCACCATGGCCCGCAATTCCGGACGCAAATGATCGAGGGTCGGGTCGATACTGGCGAACGGAAGCGCGATCACGCATTCGCCGGCCTCATCGTAAACATCCAGTCGCCAGGTGCGGGTCTGCGCTTCGCGGCTGCGCATCAGCTCTTGAACGACGGCCCGCGCGTAGCGCAAAGCATCCACGCCGTCGGTCAACGAGACGCCGGTCTCGTCGTCGATTCCGCCACAGCCGTCTCTGAGTTCGAACGTATAGTTGGGCATCGCCGCAAACCTGCTTGTCGGGACTCGGCGACCCGATATTAGATGTCAGCCGGAGCTTGCCACAACAAGTCTCGACAGGATAGGTAGTTTCCCTGACATCACCAACAAGATAGCTTCCTCCTCGACCACGAGACGCGCGCGCCGCGCAACGCGGGAATTGGACTAGGCGCTGCCCACTGCTCCATTTTCAACCGCCTCCGGCAGCTCCAATTCAATAATGCAGGTCAGGCCACCGGAGCGGAATTCCCGCTTGACCGTCGCGCCCGGGATCGCACTTTCGATGAGCGTTGTTCCGAAGCCGCCGGCCGCAGGCTTCTGCACTGGAGGACCGCCTGTTTCTTGCCACTCGACCCTGATGAGCCGCCCCTTGTTCCCGCGGCTCACAGTCCAAGTCACCGCCACTCTGCCGGTCTGGTTCGACAAGGCGCCGTGTTTGGCGGCATTGCTCGCCAGTTCGTGCAGCACGAGGCCGAACGGCGTCGCCAAATCCGCCGGCAGTAAAACCGCTTCTCCCGCGATGCGCAGTCGGTCCGGATTTTCGCCGCCATAGGCATCGAGCTGCTGGTGGGCGAGTTCGCCGAGGTCGGCGCCTTTCCAGTCCGATTCCACCAGCAGCGTATGGGCGCCAGCGAGCGCCGCGAGCCGACCTTCAAATCGCTTGAGCTCTTCTTCATTAGGTTGGTTGCCACGGAAGGTGTGGCGCGCAATGGTTTGGATCACCGCCAGGCTGTTGCGGACGCGATGCGTCAATTCGCTCAGCAACAGACGCTGGCGGCCTTCGCCGGCGAGCACCGCCGCCTCGGCCACATGGCGCTCGGAAATGTCGACGAAGGTGATGACGACGCCGTCGATCTTGTCGTCGCCGGTGCGATAGGGGCGCAGCCGCATGTCGTACCAGCGGCCGTCGCGGCTGCGAATTTCGCGCCGCAGCGGCATGAGGTCGGCCAACACCGTGCGCGCATCCTTGACCAGATCGTCGTATTCCAGCCGATGGGCGAAGTCGGTGATCGGCCGCCCCTCGTCGCTTTGCGTGATGCTGAACAGCTCGGTGACCCGATCGGTGAAGCGCTTGATGCGCAGCGATGAATCCAGAAACAGCGTGCCGATGTCGGTCGCCGCGATGAGGTTTTGCAGAGTCGCTGTGCGCGCGCGAGATCGCGTCCAGCTTGAGTTTCAGCTCGGCGTTGACGGTCTGCAGCTCTTCGTTGATCGACTGCAGTTCCTCCTTGCGAGGTTTCCAGCTCCTCGGAGGTGGAGCGGTACTCCTCGTTGATCGATTGCAGCTCTTCGTTGGCGGCGCGCAGTTCCTGATTGGCGGAGTCCGATTCCTCGCGCACGGTGCGCAGCCGCGCCTGCATCAGCTCGAGCTCCTGGGTCAGCCGGCGCACCGTTTCGGCATCGGCCTGGCTGTCGACATTCGAGCAGGCTTTCGTCGACCGCTTCGCCCTCGATGAAAATGACGATCGCGTTGTGGCTTTCGGCGCCGCCTCGTCCGCCACCGGCTTGACCAGCAGATGAACGCGGTGCGGCGCGCCGTTGAAACGCACCAGGATCGGCAGGCTCAGCGTGCTTTCGTGCAGCTCGAACGCGCGATTAAGCGCCGAGCGCAGCTCGAAGCGCAGTTCCGGCCGCGCCAGGTCGACGGCATCGCCGCTGAGCGGCCCGCCCGAGGGCAGCAGGAAACGGCCGGCATGCTCGGACAGGTGTACCAAGCGATGCGATTCGTCGACCAGGATGCTGGGCGGCGCGATCTGCTCGATGGCGCGCCGGTGCATCGCCGCCTCGCCCAGCGCGACCGTCGGGCTCACCGTGCGCGGCAGCGGAACGACCGGCTCGCGGATGCGGACCGGACCGAGGAGCCGCGGCAGCAGCCGCGGCTTGTCGCCCGGCGCCGCCGTGGATTGATAGATGCGAGCGGTGCGATCGGCACAGCGGAACAGCCCGGGCGGATTATCGAGCGATTTCGGAGGAGCCGAGAAAGACGATAGCCGCCCGGATTGAGCGCATAGTGGAACGTGCTGCACACCTGCTCCTGCAAATCGCGGTCGAGATAGATCAACAGATTGCGGCAGGAGATCAGGTCGACGTGGGAGAACGGCGGATCCTTGAGCAGATCGTGTACGGCGAACAGGACCATATCGCGCAGCTCCTGGCGCACGCGATAATGGTCGCCTTCGCGGGTGAAAAAACGCCGCAGCCGCTCTTCGTTGACGTCGGCTTCGATGGCCAGCGGATAGCGGCCCTCCCGCCCCGAGCGCCAGCGCCCGCGCGTCGAGATCCGAGCCGAACACCTGCATCGACGGCCGGACCGGGTGCCGCGCCGCCTCTTCCAAGAGCAGCATGGCGAACGTATAGGCCTCCTCGCCGGTGGCGCAGCCCGAGACCCAGACGCGGATCGTGTCCTCGGGCCTCCTGCCTTTGAACAGCTCCGGCATCACATGCCGAGCGAGCACTTCGAATGCTTCGCTGTCGCGGAAGAAGGTGGTCACCGAAATGAGCAGATCGCTTAACAGCGCTTGCGCCTCTTCCGGGTTGTCGCGCAGCGCCTGGTTATAGTCCTTGAGATTGGCGCTTCGCGTCACCTGCATGCGCCGTGCGATGCGCCGCAGCACGGTCGAACGCTTGTACTTGGCAAAATCATGGCCGGTGCGCACCCGCAGGTTGGCGAGAATGCTGCGCAGCAGTTCCTCTTCGAAATCGCCGATATCGGCGGCCGATATGCTCGCTTTGCCCTCGATGAGATCGAACAGCTGTTTCGCCAGATCGTGCACCGGCATGACGAAATCGGCGACGCCGGTGGCGATGGCGCTGCGCGGCATCGAGGCGTATTCGGCTTCGTTCGGGTCCTGCACCAGGATGATGCCGCCGACTTCTTTGACGGCGCGCACCCCGGTGGCGCCGTCCGATCCCGCCCCGCTCAAAATGACGGCAAAGCCTTCGCCGAGTTGCTCCGCCAGCGAGCGAAAGAACAAATCGATCGGCGCCCGGTGGCCGCGCGGCTCGTCGAACGCAAGCGCCGAAATCTCGTGGTCGACCATTTGCAAGCGGCGGTCGGGCGCAATGACATAAACGTGGTCCGCCTGCACCCGCTCGCGGGCGGTGACCTGAACGACCGGCATCCGCGTTTTGGTCGCCAGGATGCTCGGCAATTCGCTGCGGTGCTGCGGATCGAGATGCACCACCACGACGAAGGCCGCGCCGGGGTGCTCCGGAAGGGCGGCAAAAAAGCTCTGCAACGCCGACACGCCGCCCGCCGAAGCGCCGATGGCGACGATGGTCGGCTCGCTCTCCTCGCGCGCCGCCACGTCGCTCGTATTGTCATTGGCATTATCCGCCACGACGACGCTCCGTTCTCCGGCCGAAGCCAGCATATCCAGGAAACCAGTCGTGGCGCCAGCAAGTTCCGGCAGCGTCGAGCGGCCCTGACGCGGCTTATTGGACCTTATCCAGGCGCGGGCATGGCACCCTGCCGTGCTGTGCGGCGCTCTACCGAAGCCCGATTACGCCGCGCCGCGCCTACGATTTGGCGCGCACCCGAAACACCACAAAATGCGATAGCGAGAAATTGACGATGAAGCTCGCCAGGATCGCCAAAGCTTTTGCCAGATACACCGGCAAGAGCAGCACTTGCGCGGCAAACACGAGCGTCGCGGTGTTGGCGATGAGACCGACAATGCCGGCGGCGAGAAATGCCAGGTAATGGCGCCAGCGCAATCGGCGTCCGGATTCGGCGGCAAAGGTGATCGAGGAATTCAAGATGTAGGAAATGCTCACCGCGACCATCCACGAGGTGATGTTGGCGGCGATCAACACAATGGTCGGCGCGGCGCCGCAGCGGCAGGCCGCGGCCAGCGCGGCGAATGCCGAAACCGTGGCGGGCGACCCCTGGTAGGCCGCCTGTGCCAGCAGAAAAACGCTGTAATCGACCGCCGTATTAAGGAGGCCGATGAGCGCGAAGGAGACCGCCTTGAGACTGAGGGTTTGCCTGTGCCAAATCTCGGCGAGCTTGGCGCCGATGAGTTTGGCGCGAGTCGAATCGAAGGGATAGCGGGGCGTCATTGGCTCCCCGCATATCACGTCCGGACGGCGTTCGGCAGCGGACTGTGCCTGCCGTTAACCATTCCGCGGCTGCAACCGCAGTCGCGACAGCATCCGCCAATTACGCTATAGAACTGGCGGAAACGGGACCCGCAATGGCGACGACTGCCGACCCCAGATTGAGGCCGATGGCGCGCGAGCGATCCTTGCCGGATTCGCGCGCGCAAGGGCTTTCCATCGTCGTGCCCCTCTATAACGAGGCGGCGGCACTGACGCGCATGCACGAACGGCTTGTCGAGATCGCGCAACGCCTTGCCGCGACCCGCGGGCTGGCCTGCGAAATTGTCTATGTCGACGACGGCAGCCGCGACGGCACGCTCGCTATCGCCCGCGACCTGCGGCCGACCGGCGTCGACGTCCAGGTGATTTCGCTGTCGCGCAATTTCGGCAAGGAGGCGGCGCTGCTCGCCGGCCTCGATCACGCGCAGCGCGGCGCCGTGCTGTTCATCGACGGCGACGGCCAGCATCCGCCGGATCTGATCGAGAGGCTGGTTGGCCATTGGCTCGATGACGACTGCGACGTCGTCTATACCGCGAAGGCGCACCGCACCGGCGAAACGATCCTGCGCCGGCTTTCGGTCAAGGCGTTTTATGTGCTGTTGAATTGGGGTGCGCGGCCGAAGATTCCGGAGGACGCCGGCGATTTCCGGCTGCTGTCGCCGCGCGCGGCCAACGCGCTGCGGCAACTGCCGGAACGCAACCGCTTCTTCAAGGGCCTGGCGAGCTGGATCGGTTTTCGCCAGATGCGCATCGATTACGAGCCGGCGCCGCGCGTCGACGGCCTCAGCACCTGGAACATGCGCCGGCTCATCGGGCTATCGATCGACGGGGTCACCGCTTTCTCGGTGGCCCCGCTGCGGCTTGCCACCGTCATGGGCATGGTGCTCGCGGTCATCGCCTTCATGTACGGATTGCAAATCGTCTACGAGACCCTGGTCTATGGCGCCAAGGTTCCCGGCTACCCGTCGCTGTTCGTCGGCGTGATGGTGCTCGGCGGCGTCCAGCTCATCATGATCGGCGTGGTCGGCGAATATATCGGCAAGATTCTGGAAGAGATCAAAGGCCGGCCGGTCTATTTCGTCGCCGAGCATGACGTGAAACTCGCAGACGACGTCAAACAGACCGACCACGACGCCCGCACCGCGGCCGAATGAGCGAGCCGAAGCCGCGCCACATCTGGCTATGCGCCGACGATTACGGCCTATCGCCCGCGGTCAGCGCCGCGATCCGCGATCTCATCGCGCGGCGCCGCATCAATGCGACCTCCGTCATGGTGCTGGCGCCGAGCTTTTCGCCGACGGAAGCGGCCGCCCTTGCGGGGGCTGCGGGGTCGGCCGCAGCGATCGGATTGCACGTCACCTTGACCGCGCCATTTCACCCGTTGACCGCCGATTTCGCTCCCACCCGCAATGGCGCCTTCCTGCCGCTGGCAGCGATGGCCGGCCGCGCGCTCGCGCATTGGCTTAAGCCCGAGGATTTCGAACTCGAGATTGCACGCCAATTTGCCGCATTTGCCGCCGCGTTCGGCCGCACGCCCGATTTTGTCGACGGCCATCAGCATATCCATGTGTTTCCGCAAATTCGCAATGTACTGGTGCGGGTCATCAAGGATGCCGCGCCGCGCGCCTGGCTGCGCCAATGCGGCAGGCCCGCTGCCGCGCGCAAGAACCTCGCCGATCCCAAGGGCTTTGTGCTCGACGCGCTCAGCGGCCGCTTGCAGCGACTTGCGCTGCGCGAGGGCGTGCGCACCAATCCGGCCTTTGCCGGCACTTATTCCTTCGCGCCGGGCGCGGATTACGCGAGATTATTTCCGGGCTTTCTCGACGGTTTGCCCGACGGCGGCGTCGTCATGTGCCATCCGGGTCAAGTCGACGATGAACTGCGCCGCCTCGATCCGCTCACCGATCTGCGGGCGCGCGAATATGCCTATTTTCTCGATGACGATTTTCCGCGGCTCCTGGAAACACGCGGCTACGCGCTGGCGTGACCGGCGTCACCGCCGACCGGGATGCACCATGTGGCTGTATCTCACCTCGAGCTCTTCGATATAGGCCGCATAAGCCGAAGCGACGCCGGCGTCATGGATGAACAGCACGTCCTCGGCGTTGCTCATGGCGTGGTTCGACAGATTGAAGCTTCCCGTCACCACGACGTCGTCGGCAACGACAAGCTTGTTGTGCATGAAATTGTGCGGCTGGTGCGGCTTGTTGCGTTCGTAGGGCAGCGAGTTCTTGCGCACCAGATGATCGGCGACCTTGTCCCAGGTATTGATCTTGTCGGCGCCGACATGCGCGGCCTGCCATTGCCGCCGCACCAAATCCATCTGCGGCCCATCGTAAAGCCCGCCGATCCGCATGCCGCGGTCGATCGCTTCGGATAGCGCCGCCAAAATCGGTCCCGATGACACCACGCCGGACGCCACGAACAGCCGCTCGCGCGCGCAGGCGATCGCGCCGACAATCTCCTTGACGATCGCCGGGCTTTGTTTCGGCGCGAAACCAACCTTCACCGCAACCCCGGAAACATTCACTGCATCGACCTCACGGTCGGTCGGATTGGATCGGAATCCGGCCGGTGGCAAACAGTTCGGCAAAATTTTCGGTGAAAAGGGCGGCCAGCGGCCGGGAACGGATGTGCAGGAGATTGCTCTCCTGCAATCCCCATGAATCGTCGGTGTAGTTCGCCGAGCCGAAGAACACGGCGGCATCGTCGCTGTCGCCGTCGCGGACGAGATATTTGCAGTGCATCAGCGCGCGATAACCGGTGACAGGCTTGATCTGCGCGATATCGGCAAAGGAGTTCACGAATGTCTCGGTGCCGGGCGCCTTGAGATCGGCCTCGAGATGCACCGGCGCCAGGGCGGATATCGGCGTTGCCTTCGGCTCGGTGGTGGCGTCGTAGATGATGCGGATGGCGACGTTGTTGCGCGCACGCTCGCGCAAAGCCGCGCTCACGATCGTCGCCGCCGTCGCCGTCGAGCCGGAAATCGTAGATGGCGATGTCGAGGCTTTTGCGCGTGCCGGCGATGAAATCGGCGACGAGCTTCGCGACAGCGGCGATCTGGCTGGCGCGCTCAGGCGTCGCCGCGAAGGGATCGTCACCGATCTGCTGCAGGAACATCGCGACAATATTGCCGCCGGCAGCCGAGATCGTTGCCATTGCCATTCTGGGATATTGCCTTCTGCGGGGGAATCTGCGGTCAGTAGCGCGGCGTAGACGGATAGCCGGGCGGCCGCGGCCCGGTTCGCAGACCGCGACCGAGCAGTTCCCGCCAGCCGCTTTCGGCGTCGTCGGCATAGCAGAAAAGATCGAGATCGGCGCGGTCGATGGTCTCTGCCTCGGCGAGCTTGGCGAAATTTATGACGTTCGTCCAATACGACTTGTCGAACAGCAGAATCGGAACGGGCGGCATTTTTCCGGTCTGAATGAGCGTAAGAATCTCGAACAGCTCGTCGAGCGTGCCGAAGCCGCCCGGGAACGCCACCAGCGCGTTGGCGCGCATGGCAAAGTGCAGCTTGCGGATTGCGAAATAGTGGAACTGGAAGGTCAGTTCCGGCGTCGAATAGGCGTTGGGCTCCTGTTCGTGCGGCAGGCCGATGTTGAATCCGATCGAGGGCGCGCCGGCGTCGGCCGCGCCGCGATTTGCGGCTTCCATGATGCCGGGTCCGCCGCCCGTCGCGATGACATTGTCGCGGATGCCGTGGTCCGAAATCAGCGCGCCGCCGCGCTCCGATGCGATCCGGCCGAAACGCCGGGCTTCGTCGTACCACCGCGCCGCATGATCGGTGGCGGTCTGGCGAGGCGTCCGCCGAAGGCCGCGCGCGCGCGCTGCCGAACACCACCACGGTCGACCGGACGGTCCAGGCGCGCAGCCGCTCCTCGGCCTTCTCGTATTCGATCTGCAGGCGAACCCCGCGCATCGAGTCGCCCAGCAGAAAATCCGGATCGAGCGCGGCCAGACGGAACGCCGGCGAATTTTTCTGCGCGCTGTTATCGGCCATGGCTTTGACAACGTATGGCGTTGACGAAGTCCGGATCGGTCAGAGGGAGACGATCGATCGGCGGAACCGCAAGACCGCCGCGCTAGATGATGACGACTTTGGTGCCGATCTTGACGCGGTTATAGAGGTCCTCGACGTCCTCGTTGCGCATGCGGATGCAGCCCGACGACACGTTCTGACCGATGGTCCAGGGCTCGTTGGAGCCATGGATGCGGTAGAGCGTCGAGCCGAGATACATCGCGCGCGCGCCGAGCGGATTGCCGACCCCGCCGGCCATGAAATGCGGGATGCCGGGCTGCCGCGCGATCATTTCCGGCGGCGGCGTCCAATCCGGCCATTCTTTCATGGCGGTGATGGCCTTCACGCCCGACCAGGTGAAGCCGGGGCGGCCGACGCCGATGCCGTAGCGCAGCGCCTTGCCGCCGTCCTCGACCAGAAACAGAAACTTATCCGGCGTATCGACGATGATCGTGCCCGGCTTTTCGTTGCCGTTATAGGCGACGACCTGGCGCATGAATTTCGGATCGATCGGATAATTCGACTCGTCCGGCGGGTTGGCCGGCGCGTAGGCTTGTTGCTGCGGCGGAGCGACCGGCACCGGCTGGGCCGCCGGCGCCGGCGCCTGATAACCGGGATAGATGTGCGACACCGGCACGTTGATGGTCGGGCCGCCGAAAATCGCCTGCAGGAAACCGCCGCCGCCGGGGTTTGGCGCCGCGGCGGCGGGCGCCGGCGCGGCGGGGTAAGTCTGCGGCGCCGTCGCGGCGTAGGTCTGCGGCGCGGCAGCGGCATAACTCGGCGGAGCGGCGGCTGCATAGCCCTGCGGGGCGGCGGTCGCGTAGTTTTGCGGATAATTCGGAGGCGCGCTGACGTAACGCGGCTGCTGCACATAATAGTATTGTTGCTGCGCCGGTTGTTGCGCCACGTAAACCGGTTGGCCGCCGTACTGGCTGCCGTAAGGATAGGCGGTGACTTGCGCGAAGGCCGGGCCGGAAAGCGCGCTCAAAAGGAGCGCGGTAAGGCAGATACGCCGCATTGCTGTACTCGTTACGCAGGTTTTACGCCGAGCGCCTCGTGCGTGCGCTCATGCCACGAGTACGCCCGCAAACCTCGACTGTTTGGTAAACAAATTGCGGCAGCGCTTCATTCGCACATTGTTCATCAAGTTAGAGTTGATTTTGTGTCAACGGTCGGAGGTCTTGGTTAATCAGACGTTCGCCGTAACGGCGAGCGGCGTGAACGTCGTATTAAGTGGCGGCTCGCTAGGGTCAGGCGAAGTCAGTTGGTAGTGGCATGCCCGAACCGCGCAGGGTTTTCCGTATCGAGCAGACCGCGGCCGCGCGTCGGATGCACGCCTCTCCTGCCGCGACCGCTTCGCCGCACCACGGCGAGATCGTCCAGGCGCTGGCCGCGCTGCAAGCCATGATGGCGGCGGCGCCGGCTCCACCGTCGGCCGATGCAGCCGCTGCGCGCGAAGCCGCCGGCGTCGGTCGTGATCCGGGATTGCAAGCGGAAAATATGACGCGCATCGCGCATGAGCTCGACGCCGTGACCGCCGGCACCGCGCAGGCGACGCAGAAGATTCTCGCCGCCGCCGAAGAGATCGATCAGCTTGCCGATAACCTGTCGGCCGCGCTCAAGGGACGGCTCGAGCAGGAACTGGCGCAGGACATCGCCGACGGCGTTCTGCGTATTTTCGAGGCGTGCAATTTCCAGGACCTGATCGGCCAGCGCGTCGCCAAGGTGATGAAGTCGCTCACAGCAGATGACGTACCGCCGGCGCCGGCAGCCAGCGCCGCATCGGCTATTACGCCGGATTTGCAGCCCGATTTGCGGCCCGATTCTGCATGGTCCGCGGCTCGACAGCGACAAAGGCCACATGTCGCAGAGCGATATCGACGCCATGTTCGGTGGCTAAAGCCGCGTCGACGCAAGCCGCTATTGCGGCTGCACGGATCGCCATGAAACAAATAAACGCCGCGACGGCGAACGCCGCGACCAGCGCCAGGCCCGACGCGTCCGAGGCGCGCTCGGCGACATAGGTCACGACCACCGGCGCGGCCGCTTGCACGACCAAAAACGGCCCGCCGATCCGTCCGACCAGCCGCCCATAGCCGGCGGCGCCGAACAAAGCGAGCGGCACCGTGCCGCGCGCGATGGTCAAAAGGCCGTTCGCCATGCCGTACATCACGGCAAAGGCCGCGGCCGTGGCGGCGGAGAACGGCAGCACCGCCAATAGCGCGAAAGCCACGACCAGAAGCCCGACCGCGAAGCGCGCGATCCACAGCGGATGCAGCCGCCGGCCGAAGCCAAGCTCACAGATACGCGCCAGGACCTGCGCCGGGCCGAACAGCATGCCGATCGCCACCACGATATCCGGCGTCAGGCCGAATCTCTTGAAAATGGCGAGAAGCTGCGCCGACAGCGCCGACGGCACGAAGGCATAGGAGGCGAAGCCGGCGGCGACCAGAATAAAAGCGAGGCCGTGCGCCGGAATAACGGTCGCGGGTTTTTGCTCGGGCGCCGGCGGCGCCGGCGCCACGGTCTCGGCGCGATGGCGCGGTAACGCGAAGGCGTGCAACGGCGCGGCGACAAAAGCGAGTAATGCGGCATAGACCAGATAGGTGCCGCGCCAGCCGACCCGATCGATCAAGAATTGCGTCGCCGGCCAGCTCACGGTCGAGGCAAAACCGCCGGCGAGCGTGAGCGTCGTGATCGGCGCCCGCGCGCCGGCGCCGAAAATGCGGCCGAGCGTGGCAAACGCCGGATCGTACAGCGAAGCCGCCATGGCGACGCCGAGCACCATCCACACCGAGAAATAAGCGGCGGCGCCGTGCGCCTGCCCGAGCGCGGCCAAACCCGCGGCGCCGAGCAGCGAGCCGGCCGGCATCACGACATGGCCGCCGAGCCGGTCGATGGCGGCGCCGACATAGCGCGAGCACAGCCCGCCGACGAACAGGCCGCCGAGAAACCGCCCATCGCGAACGAGCGCGACCAGCCGTGATCGGCGGCGATCAGCGGCACGGTGAGCACCGGCGGATAAAACAACGCGCCCCAGGACAAGATCTCGGTGACGCCGAGCACGCTCACCGCGCGCCAGGGTCCGAAGATGAAATTCGCGGGGGCTGGGCATCGATTACGTCATACCGTCATTCCGGGGCCGAGCGAAGCGAGCGAGCCCGGAATCCATAACCACCGCCTGTGATCATGCGATTCTCGGACTTGCCGCTTCGCGGCACATCCCGGAATGACGAGAGCTACTGCCCCGCCGGCGGCTTCATCGGCGGACGGCCGGCGGCGCGCGCCGTGCCTTCGGGGGCGCAGCGCACATAGACGCCGGTGCCGTAGCGGCCGGCGACTTCCGGATCCATCCACTTGAGCACCATGGTGCGGCCGTCGAACGATACGATCTCGCGATCCTGCGCTCCGCCGGGATCGCCGGGCGGGCCGATATAATTCTTGCCGCTTTGCGAGCCCTTGAGCTGCAATTCCTGCAATTGGGCGCTGTCGGCGAGATACATCATGACGCCGCCGTTCGGCCCGCGCGTGATCTCGACCGGCTGACCGCATTGCTGGCGGGCCGCCGCGGCCGTGCGCGCCAAATCCTCGTCGCGGTGGTAGGCGCCATAGCCCCAGCGGCCGACGATGTCTTCCGGTCGATATTTGGATGGAATGGCCGGCGCCGCCATGGGCGGCGGCGCTGCCGCCTCTTGCGGCGCCGGGGTGTTGGAGGTGCAGGCCGAAAGCGCCAGAGCGCCGGCTGCCGCGATGCCGAAAGCCAATCGCCGAAACGACGCGCTCATGCAGGGATCCTCCCGAAAACGGGCGCGGAATGAAACTGCGCCGGTTTTACCGCCCCGACCTTTCGACTTTGTTTCAAATTGGACCCCCGCCATTAACCGTCGCACCGTTGGCGACGATTACGGCCCGGATTTGGCAGCCTGCGCCCCGCCCGAACGCCCATTGCGGCCGGAAGCATGGCGGGCGGCGCGGCCGCCATTGCCGCCCGGCCCGGCGCCGCGGCGTCTCACTCGGCCGGTTTGCGGACGCGGATCGACCGGCGGCGCCGATTTGTGGATGCTCAAGGCTCGCATCAGGTCCGGATCGTCGAAGAAGTCGCTGTCGGCGCGGTAGCCGGCGGCATGGATACCGGCGATGGCACAAATATCGTCCATCTCATTGGCGTCGCCGGTGACGCCGATGGCGGCGACCACCTCGCCGGTTTTGTCGCGAATGAGCTGCCCGCCGCCTTCGAGGAACAGCGGGTAGTCGGCGAGGTTTTCGATGGATTGCATGAACAGCGGCTTCTCGTTGGCCTTCTGCAAGACGAGCTTCGATGGCCGCCCCAGCGCCAGCGAACCATAGGCTTTGCCGTAGCAGACCTCGAAACGCAGCATCGAGGCGTTGTCTTGCTTCTGGAACGCCTTCACCCGTCCGCCGGCATCGAGCACGATCGCGCTCATCGGCCGGCATTTGTGCTTCCGGCCGCGGCGAAGGTCGCCGCGATGATGGTATTGGCCTCGTCCAGCGTCAGCGCGCGCAAGAGTTCCTCCCGGGCCACAACGGCCGAGCTTATCGCGAATGGCGAGTGGCGAATAGCGAATGGGGCGTGGCTTATGCTCTCCCTCTTCCCCGCGCGCCATTCGCGTGCGAAGGCGGCTTGACAGCGTAACGCCTAAACCCTATGTCCCGCATGCCATTGGCACTCCGCTATCATGAGTGCTAAGGCACTGCAAAACAAGCAGTTTTTCTAACGCCAAAAGCCGCCAAATGCTCAGCAAGGCTGCGCGGCGACGAGGGTAAACATGGCAAAAACGAAGTTCCGGCCGCTCCATGACCGGGTGGTGGTCAAGCGTATCGACGCCGACGAGAAGTCCAAGGGCGGCATCATCATTCCCGACACCGTCAAGGAGAAGCCGTCCGAGGGCGAAGTCGTCGCCGTCGGTCCCGGCGGCCGCGACGAGAACGGCAAGCTCATTCCGATCGGGCTGAAGTCCGGCGACCGCGTGCTGTTCGGCAAATGGTCGGGCACCGAGGTCAAGCTCGACGGCGAGGAACTCCTGATCATGAAGGAGTCCGACATCATGGGCGTGATCGCCTGAACACTTAAACTCCTCATCCTGAGGCGCTGGCCTGCAGGCGAGCCATCGCAAGGATGAGACCACCGAGCAGCACCCTTCGAGGCTCGCGGCTTCGCCGCTCGCACCTCAGGGTGACGATGGACTGAAGCAAACCCAAGGAGCTAACTGCAATGTCTGCGAAAGACGTAAGATTTTCCACCGACGCGCGCGACCGCATGTTGCGCGGCGTCGATATTCTCGCCAATGCGGTGAAGGTGACGCTCGGCCCCAAAGGCCGCAACGTCATCCTCGACAAATCGTTCGGCGCGCCCCGCATCACCAAGGACGGCGTCACCGTCGCCAAGGAGATCGAGCTTGAAGACAAGTTCGAGAACATGGGCGCGCAGATGGTGCGCGAAGTGGCGCAGAAGACCAACGACGTCGCCGGCGACGGCACCACGACCGCGACCGTGCTCGCCGCCGCCATCGTCAAGGAAGGCGTCAAGTCGGTTGCCGCCGGCATGAACCCGATGGATCTCAAGCGCGGCATCGATCTCGCGGTCAACGCCGTGGTCGAGGACATCAAGAAGCGCTCGAAGAAGGTCGGCTCGTCTGCCGAAGTGGCGCAGGTCGGCACCATTTCGTCGAATGGCGACGCCGCCGTCGGCAAGATGATCGCCGACGCCATGCAGAAGGTCGGCAACGAAGGCGTCATCACCGTCGAGGAAGCCAAGGCGCTCGACACCGAGGTCGAGATCGTCGAGGGCATGCAGTTCGACCGCGGCTATCTGTCGCCCTACTTCATCACCAATGCCGAGAAGATGGTGGCCGAGCTCGAAGACGCCTACGTGCTCCTGCACGAGAAGAAGCTGTCGCAGCTGCAGGCCATGCTGCCGGTGCTCGAAGCGGTGGTGCAGTCGGGCAAGCCGCTGCTGATCATCGCCGAGGACATCGAGGGCGAGGCGCTGGCCACGCTCGTCGTCAACAAGCTGCGCGGCGGCCTGAAAGTCGCCGCCGTGAAGGCGCCCGGCTTCGGCGATCGCCGCAAGGCGATGCTCGAAGACATCGCCATCCTCACCGGCGGCCAGCTCATCGCCGAAGACCTCGGCATCAAGCTCGAAAGCGTGACGCCGGCCATGCTCGGCCGCGCCAAGAAGGTCGTGATCGAGAAGGAGAAGACCACGATCATCGACGGCGCCGGCAAGAAGAAGGACATCGAGGCCCGCGTCAATCAGATCAAGGCGCAGATCGAGGAGACCACCTCCGACTACGACCGCGAGAAGCTGCAGGAGCGGCTGGCCAAGCTCGCCGGCGGCGTCGCGGTGATCCGCGTCGGCGGCGCCACCGAGATCGAGGTCAAGGAGAAGAAGGACCGCGTCGAGGATGCGCTCAACGCCACCCGCGCCGCGGTCGAGGAAGGCATCGTGCCGGGCGGCGGCGTGGCGCTCCTGCGCGCCAAGAAGGCGGTCGGCAAACTGACCAACGACAATGCCGATGTGCAGGCCGGCATCAACATCGTGCTCAAGGCGATCGAGATGCCGCTGCGCCAGATCGCCGAGAATGCCGGCGTCGAGGGCTCGATCGTCGTCAACAAGATCCTCGAGAACAAGTCGGAGACTTACGGCTTCGACGCGCAGACCGAGGACTATGTCGACATGCTCGACAAGGGCATCGTCGATCCGGCCAAGGTGGTGCGCGCGGCGCTGCAAGACGCCGCCTCCGTCGCCGGCCTTCTGGTCACGACCGAAGCCATGATCGCCGAAACGCCGAAGGAAGCCCCGCCATGCCGGCGATGCCGGGCGGCGGCGGCGGCATGGGCGGGATGGGTGGGATGGGTTTCTAAGCCCATCCGCCCGAAGTCCCCCATCGACACACCAACAAAGGGCGCGGAGCAATCCGCGCCCTTTCTGCTTGTTTAATTCGTCATCAGCCGGTAGCGCAGCGTGGTCGGTCCCGACAATTCCACGAGGTCGCCGCTGCGCCGCCATGCGGTGACTTGAGCAAGCGCGGCAAGAAGCGTGGCGTCGCTTGCTTGCCGGTCCGGGTCGCAGGGTGCTGGCGTGTCGCCTGCCGGCTGCCCCGGAATGAGGCCGGCCGGCTGACCGGGCACAATCGCGATCGTATCGTCGGTGACCGTGGCCTGCGCATGCAGGCTAGTGCACCACAGATCGATCGAGGTCGTGCCGTCGTCTTCGATCTCGAGCATCGGGATGCGCTTGGAACCGGGCATCGGCGCCGCATCGAGTATCAGCTCGCTGCCGTACGGAAACGGCTCGCCGGCGCGGGCGAGCCCAGGCCCCGGCAACGGCGAAAGATAAAGCGAAGAAACAGGCGAAATGCCGTCGCGAATTAAGCATCGTTACCCTTGGTTCGGTAGAGACTTGGATCGGTGGAGAATTCGGATGGGGCGGATAGGCGGCCGGGCGGCCGGGCGCGATCATTACCGCATGACTTTGAAAAGGAAAGGCGGCCGGTCCATGGCGGGCGTGAATGGCGTGCGTCGATGGCTGGTGGGCATAATGGCGGGCGGGCCCGCGCGCCGGAATGTCGCGGTAAAAATTCAGTCGGTGACATCAAGAAAACGCGATTGTTCGACACCCCGCTGCAAAGCGGGTAGTCCTGCGGTAATTGGCGTGGAAGATCGTTATCCAGCGGCGGATAAAGTGTGCCCATGGGGCCCGACGCCGTGATATTGCAGTGCAACATGGCCGCGGCGCCGGCACGACCAGGTCCCTATTCGATGCGCTCTTTCTGCTTGTTCCGGCGCCCCCTTTGCGCCCCGCACCCTTAAACGTCGGAGGTCTTCCGTGAAACGTCTTATTGCCACGCTCGCCACCATGTGGCGCTTGGCCATTCCCTATTTCCGCTCGGAGGACCGCTGGCCGGGGCGGCTCCTGCTCGGCGCGGTGATTGGGATCGAACTGTCGATCGTCGCCATCACCGTGATCCTGAACCACTGGTACAACCGCTTTTACAACACGCTGCAGGACCGCAACTGGAACGGCTTCGTCAGCGCCATCCTGTTCTTCTGCGTGATCGCCGCGATCTATACCGTGCTCGCGGTCTATCAGAATTATCTCAATCTGTGGCTTCAGATCCGCTGGCGGCGCTGGATGACGCAGACCTATCTGCGGCAATGGCTGAATACCGCCAACCATTACCGCATGCAGCTTCTCGGCGACGCCGCCGACAATCCGGACCAGCGTATCGCCGACGACCTGCAGATGTTCGTGCAGAGCACGCTCTCGATCGGGCTTGGGCTTTTGAGCTCGTGCGTGACGCTGTGTTCATTCGTCGTCATCCTGTGGACGCTGTCGGCGGCGGCGCCGCTGCATCTGTTCGGCGTGTCCGTTGCCATTCCCGGCTATCTGGTCTGGGCGGCGTTGATCTATGCGGTCATCGGCACCATGCTCACCCATCTGATCGGCTGGCCGCTCATTCCGCTGAATTTCCAGCAGCAGCGCTTCGAGGCCGATTTCCGCTTCAATCTGGTGCGCACCCGCGAGAATTCCGAGCAGATCGCGGCGCTGCACGGCGAACCCGCCGAGCGCGAACGCCATCTCGGCCGCTTCGGGCTGGTCGTCGGCAACTGGATCGCCATCATGCAGCGGCAGAAGAAGCTCAGCTTTTTCACCCAGAGCTATTCGCAGGCTTCGGTGATCTTTCCCTATCTGATGGTGAGCCCGGCCTATTTCTCCGGCGCCATGCAGCTCGGCGGCTTGATGCAGACCGCGTCCGCGTTCAACAGCGTGCAGACGGCGCTGTCCTATTTCGTCACGGCCTACCAGTCGATCGCGCAATACCGCGCCGTGGTCACGCGGTTGTCCGGCTTCGAAGACGCCATCGTCGCCGGCCGCGAAGTCGCGTTGACGCAGCCGGCGATCGAGGTGTTGCCGCGCGAAGGCCGAGCGCGATTTCGATCGAGCGCCTCGCCGTTCGCCTGCCGGACGGCGAACCGCTGGTCGACGCCGAGCAACATCGTCTTGTCGCCCGGCGAGCGCGTCCTGGTGACCGGGCCGTCGGGCGCCGGCAAATCGACGCTGTTCCGCGCCATCACCGGCATCTGGCCGTTCGGATCCGGCCGCGTGCTGGTGCCGAAAGACGCCAAGGTGATGCTGTTGCCGCAGCGGCCGTATTTCCCGGTGGCGACGCTCGCCGCGGCCATCAGCTATCCGGCCCGCGCCGGCACCTTCGACGACGCCCGCATCGCCGAGGTCATCGCTGCGGTCGGGCTGCCCGAATGGAGCGCACGGCTCGACGAGGAGGCGCACTGGAACCGGATGCTGTCGCAGGGCGAGCAGCAGCGGCTGGCGATCGCCCGCGCGCTGCTGCAGGAGCCCGATTATCTGTTCCTCGACGAGGCCACCGCCTCGCTCGACGAAGCCGCCGAAGCCGAGCTGTACCGGCTGCTGCAGGAGCGGCTCAAAGGCGACGACGATCATTTCCATCGGCCACCGCTCGACGCTCGGCGCCTTCCATCGCCGCCGCATCGAGGTCGTGCGCGGGCGACGAGCGCCTCGCAGGTGCGCGACGTGCCGCTGGTCTCGGCGGCGGAGTGATGTTCGTCATTGCGGCAACGCCAGCGCGATGCAAGTCCGCAAGCGATCCAGGCTTTTGCGAGCCATACGGGGTTCAATCGTCACGGGCATGTTACGCCGCGCGAATCGCGCGGCCCAGGCGCCTGCAATGACAGCAAAAAGAAAACGGCCGGTGGCGTTTCCGCCACCGGCCGCTTCTTAGAATCTCAGCCGATCTTACTTCAGGCCGCTGAGGTTCGCCGCGAAGGAGAGCTTCGCGATATAGGCCGCGCTGCACCAATTCGAGCCGAGGCCGTTCGGATTTTGCGACGTAACATTGCCCGCGGAGAACGACGCAGTTTGACGCGCTGGTGAAGGCGTTACACTCGGCCTTGGTCAGGTTGGTGTCGTAGTAGCGCAGATCAAGCGTGAAGGCCTTGTAGGTCCAGCCAAAGCCGGCGTCCCAGTTCCAGTAGCTGGTGTATTTCACGCCCAACAGGCGAACGGCGATGCCGAGCGGCGTCAGTGCCGTAGAAAGCGCTGCTCGTGCCGAGATCCCAATAACCGACGTCGCCGGAAATATAGCCGCCGATGCCGCTATTGGCGGGGAACCACGTGCTCGGCGCGGTGTAGGTCACGTTGCCGGTCGATGTAACCAGCCCGCAAGCGCCGGTGTCGGAGACGGTCGGCGAGTAGTATTCCTGCACGCCGGCCGCCCACTGATCGTTAATCGTGTAGGTCGCCTTCCGTAGAACTCCCAGAAGCTCGCGTTGGCCACCGCTACGTTGCCAAGCCGGCAGGCTGAGAACATTCTTGTTCGGACACACGGCCCAGCCGGGTTGCCGCCGCCAGATGCAGCCGTTCGGACCAGACATCGTTACGACGCCGTAACAATTGCCGCCCGGATACCAGTAGTACCAAAAGCCGAAATCGAGGGCGAGCTTGTCGAAGGTCGGGCGGAAGCCGCCGTAGAAGTCGATTTCAGCCGCGGCATTATTCGGGAAGTCGATGCTCTCGCCGGAGAGGCCGGCATACCACTGCAAGCTCGGCGTCTGATTGTAGCGCAGCTCGAAGCCGGCCTGCGTCGACGGCTTGTGCGCCGACTGCGTGATGCCGCGCAAGTTATAGTCGGTCATCAACGCCGCGGTGATGGCGACATCCCACGGCGACGGCGGCGGCGCCGCCGGTGCCGGCGGGGCTTTGGTCGCCATGTCGGCGGCCATCGCAGAACTGGCCAAACCGGCCACCAAAGCCAAGGATAAAGCGACTCTTTTCATAACTTGCCCCTTCTATTGTCCCTGCCTGTACTCGGGTGACCCCCGTCGGCGGCCGGTACGAAGCCAATCCCTGCAGCGCCACTCGTCCAACAAACTTGCGCAGCGTGAACCTTCACGAATTCTTCAATTTTGTTAACGAACAGCCAAGCTTAAAACAGCGGCAAATGCTGACTTTTTATGCTTTTGCGGGATAACTTCACAGTTTCTGACAAAGTGTGGCACGCAGGCGACATTATAACCTTGACAAAGCAGTCGCAAGATATAGGTTAGGTCATAAACAGAGGCTAACCGTCATGTTGCGAATTTGCAAAACCCCATTTTCACTGACGAAACCAAGGCCCGCGAGTGGCTAGAGGCGCGGGTTTGGCGCATGGGGCCGGTATGCCCTCACTGCGGCGCTACGGGGGAGGACGTGACCAAACTTGAAGGAAAAGCTCACCGTGCGGGCCTCTATCAGTGCAGCCAGTGCCGCGAGCAATTCACGGTCACGGTCAAAACCGTGTTTGAGCGCAGCAAGATTCCGCTCATCGAAATGGCTGGCCGCCCTATTCCTACTTACCGCCTCGAAAAAGGGCATTTCCGCCCATCAGGTGCATCGCTCGCTCGGCATTTCGTACAAAACGGCGTGGTTCATGATGCACCGGCTTGCGCGAAGCTATGCGCTACTGGTGGCCTACTGCCGCCTATGGGCGACGGCGGCGAGCCTGTGGAGGCCGACGAAACCTACATCGGCAGCGCCAAGGAACAAGCCGATAGAACAGACGCGCCGTTCGGTCCGCACAAGCACGCCGTTTTGACCTCGTTGACCGCCGCACCGGGCAAGCCCGCAGCTTCCATGTGGACGTCGGCGGCATCCGAGGAGATCGCGCCTATCGTGCGCGCCAATATCTCGACAAGAGGCGCGCCTGATGACCGACCAAGGCGACTTGGTACAAGAAGCTTGGGGCCGAATTTGCCAGCCACGAAACCGTCGATCATATCGCAAGGACGAATACGTGCGTGGCGACGTGAGCACGAACACTGTGGAAAACTACTTTTAAGTGTTTAAACGCGGGATGCGCGGCACCTACCAGCACTGCGCCGAGAAGCACTTGCACCGCTATCTGGCCGTGTGGCACGCAGGTTACACTTTTCGGCCGCTTTCCCCCCGTTGCCCGAAAAAAACAGCGTCGATCACCCCAGATTTTTGGCCGGTGCTATGCGATTTCCCCTATAATTTTCCGCAGGTGAGCGGCCGAACGGAGCGATAGAATCATGAAGGCAGTTGTTGACGGCCAAGTCGTTGCCCAGAGCAACGATGTCATCGAATGCAAGGGCTATCAGTATTTTCCGCGCCACCGCGGTGCGCATGGACTGGCTCGAAAAGCCGACAAGACCGCGGACGACCGTGCCTGTCCGCACGGCGTGCAGTTCTACGACGTCGTCGTCGACGGCACGCCGCACCCGCGCGCGGCGTGGTCCTACGAAGCGCCGCGGCCGGAGATGCAACAGGTCGGCGGCCGATTCGGCTTCTGGCAGGACGTCGAGGTCGTTTAGTTAGGCCGCCTGCTTCTTGCGGTTGGCTTCGAGCCGCGCGTCGACCAGCGCCACCTGGGCGTCGATCGCCGGATGGCTCAAGCCCTTCTGCTTGGCGATGAGCTGCACGAGCTTGTCGGCGCGCTCGATATTGGGCGCGCCGTTTTGCAGCGCGCGCGCCGCCGAAGCCGGACGGGTCAGCGACTGCGCGGCGGCGGCGTATTTCTCGAACGGCACCAGGTCGTCCGGCTTGGCGCCG
Organism: uncultured Alphaproteobacteria bacterium; assembly: GCA_963714345.1. Lineage (GTDB taxonomy): Bacteria > Pseudomonadota > Alphaproteobacteria > Rhizobiales > Xanthobacteraceae > BOG-931. The sequence continues at coordinate 337,335 of CAVQOD010000011.1, forward strand.
AGCTTGACGCAGAGATCGAAGACGAAATTATAGACCGAGCGCGAGGTCTCGATGTCGCTGTGCACCGCTTCTTGCGCGGTGCGCATGCCGTCCTTGGTGACGCAGCGATAATTGCCGGCGCAGCAGCATCGCCCATTTGGCGAGCGGCACGAAGATCGAATCGTAAACCTTGAGCTTCACCGGCAGCTCGATCTTGCCCTCCGGCGTATCGAAGCGCGCGGCGTCGACGTCCTTCTCGAGCTGGCGCAGGATCGCCGTGCTCTTGTCGTCGTCGAACCTCGCGCATTTGAAGTTGGTCGGCAGCGTGACCAGCAGCTCGTTGGCCTTCTCGTCCGGCGGCCGGATCGCCTGCGGATCGGGGCTGTTCAGCGTGATCGTCGCTGGATCGAACGAATCCCAGACGCTCGGATCGGTATAGGCGGGCTTGAGCGCCTCGTAATCGAGGCCCGGAATGCGCTTCACGTAAGGCAGCGGCGGCATGTTCATGATCGACATGCACGGCACCCGCGATTTCGCCACCGCATCGAGCAGTTCGCGCACGCCCGGCGAGCGATATTGCGGCTCCTGCATGCACAGGCCGACGAGATCGTATTGCTTGCGGGTCGACGCCGGTCGCCGGACCGGCCGTCACCTTGCCGGGCAGCTTGCGCGACTCCAGCAGCACCGGCTCCTTGCGGCCGCGCACCGGCAGGCGAACCTTAAAGCCCTCGGCATTGATCAGGTCGGCTTCCGCCGGCAGGCAGACCAGATGGATCGAATGGCCGCCGAACAGCAGCTTCGAGGCGAGCAGCGATCCATAGGACGCGCCCATCAGCAGGATGTTGTAGGTCGCCGGCATAACGCACCTCCCTCGAACAGCAAGCGCGGACCGCCGATTCGGATCGGCCTCGGATCGGCGGCGCAACGCCCCGACCAATGAAGTTACGGCAATGCTATTGGCCCCGCAAAGCCGATGCAATGCGGCGGCCGCAACGCGCGCGACTGCGGCCGCAATCGAGCGAAACGGCTTAGCGCCGCTGCCGCTGCCGCTGCCGCCGAATACCGGAACCCATCGGCGGCGGTCCAGGACGGCGCCGGTTCCGGCGCTGGCGCCGGGGCGGCCATCGGAGCCGGTGCTTCGGCTTCGGCGCAGCCTTGCGCTTGGGCGCAGCTTTCTTGGCGGGCTTCTTTGCGGTCTTCTTCTTCGGCGACTTTCTTCGCCTTCGCCTTCATATTTTCTTCTTCTTGCCCGCCGGAGCGGCCTTCTTCTTTTTCGCGGATTTCTTCTTCGCCTTTGACTTCTTCGCCATGATCGACCTCCCGATCTCGCTCTCGATATTCAAATCCGTGCGGCCCCCATCGAGCAGAGACCGTCAGCGTGCACACCACGCCGCACCGAGCCCCGCTCAGCCCGCAGTCGCAACGGGGCGCATCGCCGCACGCGGCCGATACTCCCGCAGCGTCGGCGGACATGGCCCGCCGGTGGCCCAATCGATCAACTCGACCGTATGGACGACTGGAAGTTCCGTGCCCGCCGCGATCTGCGTGATGCAGCCGATATTGCCCGCTGCAATCACATCAGGTCGCAATCTCTCGATAGTCCCGACTTTACGCTCGCGCAACCTTCTTGCGATGTCGGGCTGCAAAATATTGTAGGTGCCGGCCGAGCCGCAGCACAGATGACCGTCCGGCACGTCCTTCACCACGAAGCCGAGTTTGGTCGAGCAGCTCCTTCGGCTGCCGCGTGACGCGCTGGCCGTGCTGCAGCGAGCAGGCGGAGTGATAGGCGACGACAAGCGGCGGCGCCTTGCCGTCCGGCTTGCAGCGGCAGCGCCGGCGAGATATTCGGAAATGTCCTTGGCCAGGCTCGACACGCGAGCGGCCCGGGCGGCATAGGCCGGATCGGTGCGCAGCATGAAGCCGTAATCCTTGACCGTGGTGCCGCAGCCCGAGGCGTTGATCAGGATGGCGTCGAGGCCCTCGATCGCGCGTCCAGGCGTCGATATTGGCGCGCGCCTGCGCCAGCGCCTCGTCCTCGCGGCCCATGTGATGGACCAGCGAGCCGCAGCAGCCGGCGCCCTCCGGCACGCACCACCTCGATGCCGTGCCGCGTCAGCACGCCGATGGTGGCCGCATTGATCTCGGGCGCCAGCAGGTCGTTGACGCAGCCGGCGAGCAGCGCGACGCGGCCTCTGCGCGCGACCTACGGCGGCGAAGGTCTGCGGCGCGAGCGGGCGGTGCGGCGCGCTGCCACGGCGCCAGCCGCAGCATCGCGGCGAGCCGCGTCAGCCCGAGCGCCGCGGCAACCGGCGCGAACGGTTTGCCGAGGCGCGCCGCAAGCAGCGCCAGCCGGAAGCGCCGCGGATAAGGCATCAGCGTGGCCAGCATCGCGCGCAGCAAGCGCTCGCCGAGCGGACGGCGGTAGGTTTCCTCGATATGGGCGCGGGCATGATCGACGAGATGCATGTAGTGCACGCCGGACGGACACGTCGTCATGCAGGCGAGGCACGACAGGCAGCGGTCGATGTGCTTGGTCGACCTCCGCCGTCGCCGGCCGGTCGTGCTCCAGCATGTCCTTGATGAGGTAGATGCGCCCGCGCGGCGAATCGAGCTCGTTGCCGTCGAGCACATAGGTCGGACAGGTCGCGGTGCAGAAGCCGCAATGCACGCAGGCGCGCAGAATCTTTTCCGACTCCGCGATGTCCGGATCGGCAAGCTGCGCGAGCGTGAAAGTGGTCTGCATGGCTCACACGCCCGCCCACATGCGCCCGGCATTGAGCACGCCTTGCGGATCGAAACCTGCGCGCACCCGCTTGGTCAATGCGGCGAGCGCCGGCGGCTTCCGGCGTAAAGACGTCGACCGCGGCGCGCACCGCGGCCGGCGCGCGAATGAGCGTGGCGTGGCCGCCGGCCGCCGGCGACGGTCGCGCGCACCAGCGGCGCATGGGCGTCATCCGGCAGCCGGCAGCGCCGCCCAGATGAGGCCGCCGGCCCAGTCGTAGAGCAGTTCCGCGTCGGCTGTCGGCAGCGAGCGCGTCGCCGACTTCGGCGCCGTGCGTCGGCGCCGTCGAAATGCGCCAGAGATCGCGCTTGCCCGCGGGGCCGTTCGCCGCAAACGGCGTCACATCGCGGATCGCGCGCCAGAGCGCGCCGCGAGGCCGCTTCGCCGAGCGTGCCGAGCGAGCCGAACGGCGCCAGCAGGCTCTCCAGCACGCCTTTGCGCTGCGCCACCGACGGCGCGACGCCTTCGAGGCGGAACGCGGTCACCGCGGCTTGCGCGGACGCGATCTCGGCGATGCGCGCCGCGACAGCGGCCGGCAGATGCGCCGCCGCCGACACATCGGCGAACGAGCCCATCGCCGCCGCCATGACTTTGCGCCGCGGTCGCATCGTCGAGATTGAGCACCAGGACCGTCTGCCTCGGTCTCGGCCTTGGGCAGCGTCTTGATCGTCACGTCGGTCATGGCGGCGAGCGTACCCCAGGAGCCGGCAAGGAGCTTGCACAGGTCGTAGCCGGTGACGTTCTTGACCACGCGGCCGCCGGACTTGAACGTCTCGCCGCGGCCGGACACCGCGCTGCACGCCGAGGAAATGATCGCGCGCGGCGCCGGCCTTGATGCGGCGCGGGCCGGAAAGATTGGCCGCGATCGCGCCGCCGATGGTGCCGGCGCCGGTTTCGCCGCCCAAGCAGCGCGCGCGTAATCCATCGGCTCGAAGGCGAGTTCCTGGTTGGCTCGCCGCCACCAGCGCTTCGATCTCGGCGAGCGGCGTGCCGGCTTTCGCCGACAGCACGAGTTCCTCCGGCTCGTAAAGCGTGACGCCGGAAAGCCCCGAAAGATCGAGCGTCGCATCCCATTGCGCGGCGCGGCCGATGGCGCGCTTGGTGCCGTGGCCGACGACTTCAAAGGTCTTGCCGTTGCCGAGCGCCCATTGGATCGCCTGCTCGACTTCCTTGGCGTCGCGGGGTTTGAGGTTGTCGGCCATCGCGCGCGACTTCATTCGGCGGCGGCGGCCGCGGGCGCCGAACGCGCAAACGGCCGGCATGATCTCGCGCGCGAAACGGCGCAGCTGCTCGCTGCCGCCGGAGATGGTGAGCAGGACATAGTCGACGCCGGCGTCTCTGCAAAGCTTCGAGCATGGCGCAGATTTCGTCCGGCGTGCCGAACAGCGCGTTCTCCTCGGTGCCGCCGGCCTTGTCGGCATAGGCGAGCACATGCGAGCCGGCCGCTTTGCCGTCGGGCTTGCGCGACACATCGACGGTGCGCTTGGTATAGGCGGCCTGGCGCACGAGCGCGGCCTGCTTGTCGGCCTCGTCATTGGCAACATAAAGCTGGCGCGCCACCGCGACCTGCATCGGATCGAAGGGCAAGCCGCGCGCCTGCGCTCGGCTTTGTAGATCCCGATGCGCTCGGCGATCTGCTGCGGCGCTGGCATATTGATCGAGGATCAGATTGAAGCCGCGCGCGGCGGCGCGGCGGATCGAATGCTCGCTGCCGGCGGCGACCCAGAACGGCGGATGCGGCTTTTGCGCCGGCGGCGGCTCGACGACGATATCCTCGAAATGCCAGAAGCGGCCGCGATGCGAAAAGCGCTCGCGCGTCGTGAAGGCGCGCGTCATCACCTCGACCGCCTCCTCGAAGCGCGCCTCGGCCTCCTCCGGCGCGATCTGAAAGCCCTTGAACTCGCTGTGCCGGTAGCCCTTGCCGATGCCGAAATCGAAGCGGCCGCCGGAGATCAGATCGAGCGTCGCCGCCTGTTCGGCAAGCAGCACCGGATTGTGCCACGGCAGCACCATCACCGCCGAGCCGAGCCGCAGCGTCTTGGTGCGCATGGCGAGCGCCATCAGCAGCATCAGCGTCGCGGAAACCTGGTTCCAGCCGGTGAAGTGATGCTCGACCAGAAAGCTCGAGTGAAAGCCGAGCGCCTCGGCCTCGACGTTGAAGTCGAGATAGTCGCGAAAGCCCTGCCCGGTTTCCGGGCCGAGATCGTTGCTGTTGGCTTGCGCCGAACTGAAAAGACCGAATTTCATGGCGACTGCTTTGCGCGTGGACTGTTCAAAACCGCGGAATATCCGGAAACGCCACGCGGCCGGCATGCACATGCATGCGGCCGAGCTCGGCGCAGCGATGCAGCGTCGGAAACACCTTGCCGGGATTGAGCAGGCTCTTGTCGTCGAAGGCGCATTTGAGCCGCTGCTGCTGCGTTGAGATCGATCTTCGGAAAACATCACCGGCATCAGGTCGCGCTTTTCGACGCCGACGCCGTGCTCGCCGGTGAGCACGCCGCCGACCTCGACGCACAGCCGCAAAATATCGGCGCCGAATTGCTCGGCGCGATCGAGTTCGCCGGGCTTGTTGGCGTCGTAGAGGATCAGCGGATGCAGATTGCCGTCGCCGGCATGAAACACATTGGCGACGCGCAGGCCGTATTTCGCCGACATCTCCTTCATGCGGTGCAGCACCAGCGGCAATTGCGCGCGCGGAATGGTGCCGTCCATGCAGTAATAATCCGGCGAGATGCGGCCGACCGCCGGGAACGCCGCCTTGCGGCCGGCCCAGAACAGCAGCCGCTCTTCTTCGGAATTGGAGACGCGGCAGGTCACCGCGCGGCATTGCCTGGGCGATGTCCTCGCACGCGCTCGAGCAGGTGATCGACCTCGTCGCGCGGGCCGTCGAGCTCGACGATCAACAGCGCCTCGACGTCGAGCGGATAGCCGGCATGGACGAATTCTTCGGTGGCGTGGATGGCCGGGCGGTCCATCATTTCCATGCCGCCGGGAATGATGCCCGCGCCGATGATGCGGGCGACGCATTCGCCGCCGTCTTCGGACGCGGCAAAGCCGATCAGCGCCGCGCGCGCGGTCTGCGGTTTCTTCAGGATGCGCACCGTCACTTCGGTGACGACGCCAAGCAGCCCCTCCGAGCCGGTGACGATGCCGAGGAGATCGTAGCCGCCGGCATCGAGATGCTTGCCGCCGAGCCGCACGATTTCGCCGGTCATCAGCACCAGTTCGCAGCCGAGCACGTTGTTGGTGGTCATGCCGTATTTGAGGCAATGCACGCCGCCGGAATTCTCCGCGACATTGCCGCCGATGGTGCAGGCGATCTGCGACGACGGATCGGGCGCGTAATAGAAGCCGGCCTCGCTCGACCGCCTGCGACACCGCGAGATTGGTGACGCCGGGCTCGACCACGGCGACGCGGTTGTCGAAATCGATCTCGCGGATGCGGTTGAATTTGGCAAGCCCGAGCAGCACGCCGTCGCCGAGCGGCAGCGCGCCGCCGGACAGCGAGGTTCCGGCGCCGCGCGGCACCACCTTGATGCCTTCGCGGTGGCAAAAGCCGAGCACGGCCGCGACCTGCGCGGTGGTTTCCGGCAGCACCACCACCATCGGCAGCTGGCGATAGGCGGTCAGCCCGTCGCTCTCGTAAGGCCGCATCGCCTGCTCGGAGGCGATGACGCCCTCGCCCGGCACGATGCGCTTGAGCGCCGCCACGATCTCGGCGCGGCGCGCGAGCACCGCATCGTCGAACAGCGGCATCAACAGCGGCATCGGAACCTCGCGAGCGCGTTCGCGCCGTCCATTATAGCGGAGAAGGCGCCGGCAATGCGCGCATCAAGTCGTGATGCGGATCGGCCGGCGCGGCGCAGCGCTGGCCGGTTGACACGCCGCGCCGGGCTCGCTTGAACGGCTGACCGGGGCGCGGCGGCGGCAACGCCGAACGGGAGACGTGATGACAAGAACAAGGATGGCGGCGGTACTGATCGCCGCATCGGCCGGCGCAGCGATCTTGCATGCGGCCACGGCCGGGCCCGGCCCGGCGCAGGACGCCGCCAAGGGCGAGCAGGTGTTCAATATGTGCTGCCCTGCCACTCGATCGGCCCCGACGCGGCAGAACAAGATCGGCCCCGAGCTCAACGGCCTCGACGGCCGGCATTCCGGCACCGCGCCGAATTATCGACTATTCCGACGCCAACAAGAATTCCGGAATTGTCTGGAACGAGGCGACGTTCAAGCAATACATCAAGAACCCGAGCGCCATGGTGCCGGGCACCAAGATGATCTTCGCCGGCATCAAGGACCAGCAGAAGATCGACGACCTGTGGGCCTATGTCAGCCAGTTCGACGCCGACGGCAACATCAAGAAATAGACCGCACGGGGTCCGCGCGGCTTGATCTGGCGCAAGGCAGCGCCGGCATCGAAAATGCGATAAGCTGTGGCGCCATCAGCACGGGAGAAACGCCGCCATGATCAAGGATATCGTCGTCAATCTCAGCGTCGGCGAAGACGGCGGTCCCGCCGGCGATTATGCGGTGTCCGTCGCCGCGCGCCTTCGCGGCGCACCTCACCGGCATCGCCTTCGTCTTCGATCCGATCGTTCCGGTGTCGGGCACCGGCTACATCCCGGCCGAAGTGATCGAGACGCCAGCAGGCCGACAACGAAGCCGCGGCCAAGGCCGCCATCGACCGGTTCGCCGCGGCGACCGACCGCGCCGGCATTGTCGGCCGAGCCGCTCACGCTCACCGCCAGCCTCGCCGGCGCCGGCGACCAGTTCGGCCGCATCGCGCGGCGCTTCGATCTCGCCATCGTCGGCCAGGCCGAGCCCGAGACCTCGGCCGGTGGAAGAGATCATCGCCGAAACCACGCTGTTCGAATCCGGCCGGCCGATGATCATGGTGCCTTATATCCAGAAGGCGCCGCTCAAGCTCGACCACGTCATGGTGTGCTGGGACGGCAGCCGGCAGGCCGCGCGCGCCATCGCCGACGCCATGCCGCTGCTGGTCAAAGGCCGGCCGGGTCGAAATCGTCATCATCACCAATGAGCGCGGCAAGCAGGACGAGATCGAAGGCGCCGATATGGGCCAGCATCTCGCCCGTCACGGCCTCAAGGTCGACGTCAACCGCATTGCCGGCGGCAATATCGACGTCGCCGATGCGCTGCTGTCGCACGCCGCCGACTGCGGCGCCGATTTCATGGTGATGGGCGGCTACGGCCATTCGCGCCTGCGCGAATTCGTGCTCGGCGGCGTGACCCACTCGATCTTCGCGCTCGATGACGGTGCCGGCGCTGATGTCGCACTAGAAAATCCGGCCGGCCGGTCAGCGCAATCTCGAGGCATCATGGCATTCAAACTTTACAACGCGCCGCAATCGACCTGCAGCCAGCGCGTCCGTTTCGTTCTCAACGCCAAGAAGCTGCCGTTCGCCGAGGTCAAGCTCGATCTGCTCGCCGGCGATCAGCTCAAGCCGGATTATCTGGCGCTCAATCCGAACGGCGTGGTGCCGACGCTCGATCATGACGGCGCGATCGTCATCGATTCCTCGGTGATCATCGAATATCTCGACGAGATCGCGCCCGCGCCCGCGAACTTCACGCCGCGCGATCCGGTCATGCGCGCGAAAATGCGGTCGCTGCTGCATTTCATCGACGAAATGCCGGCAGCCGCCGTGCGCGTGCCGACATTCAATCTCGCCTTCCTGCCGCGCTTTGCCGCAATGAGCGAGGAGGAATTCATGGCATTTGCCGAATCAAAGCCGCTGCGCAAGGAATTCATGCTGGCGATGGGCCGCAAGGGCTTTCCGCAGAAGGACATGGACGCGGCGCATGGCGCGGCTGCGCCGCACCTACGAGCGCATGGACGCGGAGATCGAAAAGAGCGGCGGCCCGTGGCTCCTCGGCCGCGACATTTCGCTCGCGGACATTTCGCTGATGCCGGCGATCGTGCGCATGGCCGATCTTGGCCGCGAGAGCCGATTGGCAGGATCTGCCGCGGGTGCAGCGCTGGTACGAGGCCATCCGCGCCCATCCGGCCTTCGCGCCGACCTATTATCCGGGCTCGCTATTGACCGAGCGCTTTCCGCATCTGCGCAAGCCGGACGTGAGCAAGTCATGACATCGGCAATAAGATCAGCTGACGCTAGCCCGGTTTGATCCATCAGCCGATTAGCTCGGCTCGGCGTCGCTGAGCGCGGTCTGCACCACGAGACCGCGCGCCCGCGCATCGGCAACGCCGAGCGCGCGCAAGGCGATCAGCGCCAGCGACTGCACCAGCTCGCGCTCGCGGCCGGCGGCGTCTTCGGCGCAAGCGGGCCGATCAGTGTCTTCGATCAGAAGGCCGACCAAGGCCGTGCCGCGCGCAGCGCCGCATCCTGTTCCGGCAGATGCCCGCCGGCGACGGCCGCGGCGATGCGCGCCGAAAATTCGGCGGCCAGCGCTTTGCGAAACGACAGCCGCGCCGCATCGAGCTCGGCATCGACCGGCTCGGCGGTCGCCGCAAAAGCGAGCCGCCGATCGCGCAGCGCGCGCGCGGCAAACGTCATGATCGCCGCGGCAAGCGCCGACAGCGGACCGGGCGCGACATCGGCGGCGCGGCGCAGCGCGCCGATTTCGCGCTCGGAGATTTCCGTCAAGCAGCGCCGCGACCAGATCGGTCTTGCCCGGGAAATAACGATAGACCGTTCCCGCCGCGATGCCGGCGCGTTGCGCCACCGCCGCGATCTGCACCGCCGCCATGCCGCCTTCGCTCGCCGCCTCGCGCGCCGCGGCGATGATCGCGGCGTGGCGGGCGGCAAGCCGGCGCGCGACATTTTCGGTGCGGCGATAGGGCATCGAGCGCTTGGCAAGAATGGAATCGCGTCACGGAATAACTGAACCACGATTTCAAAGATGCCGGCAATGCGCGGCCATTGCGTCGCAGCTGCGGTTTTGCCCTTTGGCGGCGGCGTTCCTCTGGCATAGCAGTGGGAACGATCTGCTCGGGGGAAACGATCATGATCGGCAAATCGGCTATCGCGGCGGCTGTCGCCGCGGCGTCATTGTTGGCCTCGCAGCGCCGGCCTACGCGCGAAGATTACCCGTCGCGTCCGATCACATGATCGTGCCGCTCGCGCCCGGCGGATCGACCGACGTGCTCGGCCGGATCATGGCGCAGGCCATCAGCGTGCGGCTCGGCCAGCCCGTCGTCGTCGAGAACGTCGCCGGCGCCGCCGGCACCATCGGCGTCACCCGCGCCGAGCGCTCGACGCCGGACGGCTACACGCTCCTGTGGGGCATGTGGGGGACGAACATCGCCAACGGCGCCATCTACGATCTCGGCTTCGATCTGCTCAACGATTTCGAGCCGATCGCGCTGGTCGCCACGCAGCCGTTCCTGATCGATGCGCGCAAGACCATGCCGGCCAATAATCTGAAGGAATTGGTCGCCTGGCTGAAGGCCAATGCCGACAAGGCGACGATGGGCACGTCCGGCGTCGGCTCGCCGAGCCACGTCGCCGGCGTGTTGATGGAGAAATTGGTCGGCGTGAAGTGGCAGATGGTGCCCTATCGCAGCGCCGGCCTTGCCACCAACGATCTGCTTGCCGGCATCACCGATATCCAGCTCGACACGCCCGCGGTGTCGCTGCCGCACGTGCAGAGCCGGCGCGCTCAAGGCCTATGCGGTCACCGCCAAGGAGCGCATCGCCGTGGCGCCCGATATCCCGACCACCGACGAAGCCGGATTGCCGGGATTCTACTTCTCGTTCTGGCACGCGATGTGGGCGCCCAAGGGCACGCCGCCGGCGATCATCAAGAAAGCTCAGCGCGGCGGTGATGGCTCGCTTGCCGATCCCGACCGCCGCAAGCGGCTCACCGATCTGGCGCAGATGATCTATCCGCCCGAGCAGGAGACGCCGGAGGCGCTGCACGCCTTTCAGAAGGCCGAGATCGAGAAGTGGTGGCCGATCATCAAGGCCGCCGGCATCAAGGCGCAGTGAGTCAGACGATTATTGCTGCGGCTGCTGCGCGTTCTTGTCTTTCTTGTTCGCTTCGTGGTGGCCGATGACGCAGCCGGCCGCTGCGCCCAGTAAGCCGTGATGACCGGCGACATGGCCGGCAGCGCCGCCGACAACCGCGCCCTTGATGCAGCCTTTGGCATCGGCGGGAACGGCCGTCATCGCGATCGCCAGCGCCGTGCCAGCGCCGCAGTTCCGATAAATGTTTTCATGTCAGTCAAACTCCGATTGTCGCCATCTCAATCCGCGGCATCCGGTTTTCGTTCCCGGCGTCACATTTTGACGGCCGATTCGGCGTCATCTGCTCTTTCTCCGCCAGCGACTTGGCGCGGATTTTGGCGAGCGTCATCGTCGGCGTGATCGCCTCGGGATCGATCGCCAAGCGCACGATCGCGGGCTTGCCGGACGCCTGCGCCTGCTTGAACGCCGCGGGAAAATCCTCGGTGCGCTCGACCGACACGCCGAAGCCGCCGAAGGCGCGCGCATAAGCGGCAAAATCCGGATTGCGCAATTCGGTCGCCGAGATGCGGCCGGGATATTCGCGCTCCTGATGCATGCGGATGGTGCCGTACATGCCGTTGTCGACGATGATGATGACGAACGGCAGGTCGTATTGCACGGCGGTGGCGAATTCCTGGCCGTTCATCAGAAAATCGCCGTCGCCGGCGAGGCAGACGACCGGGCGTTCCGGATAAAGCCGCTTCATCGCCACCGCGGCCGGCACGCCATAGCCCATCGAGCCCGAGGCCGGCGCGACATGCGTGGGCGAAGCGGCGGAAGCGGAAGAAGCGGTGAATCCAGGCCGCATAATTGCCGGCGCCGTTGCACAGGATGGCGTCGGCGGGCAGATTTTCGCGCAGCCACACCATCACCGCGCCGAAATTGACCGCGCCCGGCTGCTCGGTCGGCCTTGTCCGTCCATTGCAGATAATCGGCATGCGCGGCCTTGGCGTCGCCGGCACGGCGCACGCGGCGAATTTCAAGTCTTCCAGCGCCGCGGCAAAGGCCGTCGGCGTGGCATTGATCGCCAGATGCGGGCTGTAGACGCGGCCGAGCTCCTCGGCGCCCGGATGCACATGGACGAACGGCACTTGCGGGCCGCGGAATGTCGAACAGCGTGTAGCTTTGCGACGGCAATTCGCCGAGCCGGCCGCCGACCATGATGACAAGATCGGCGGATTTGATGCGCTCGAGCAGTTTCGGATTGGGCCCGATGCCGAGGTCGCCGGCGTAACAGGGATGCGTCTGATCGAACAGCGAGCCGCGGCGGAACGTCGTCGCGACCGGCAGCGGATATTTCTGCGCGAAGCGGCCGACACGCGTCGGAAGCCGCCTGCGACCAGCGGCTGCCGCCGAGCAGCATGATCGGCGCCCGCGCGGCGCCAAGCATCTCGGCGAACTTCGCCATCTCGGCCGGCCCCGGCGAGGTCTCGACCGGCGCAAACGGCGGCGCGTCGGCAACGGCAATGCGCTCGACCAGCATGTCCTCGGGGATGGCGACGACGACCGGCCCCGGCCGGCCGTTGGCCGCGGTGTAGAAGGCGCGCGAGACGATTTCCGGCACCCGCGCCGGATCGTCGATCTCGGTCGTCCATTTGGTCATCGAGCCGAACACGGCGCGATAATCGAGCTCCTGGAAGGCCTCGCGCTCGCGCATGTCGCGCGCGACCTGGCCGACGAACATGACGAGCGGGCTCGAATCCTGTTGCGCGATATGGATGCCGTGCGAGCGCATTGGTGGCGCCGGGGCCGCGGGTGACGAAGCAGACGCCGGGCCGGCCGGTCACCTTGCCGATCGCCTCGGCCATCATCGCGGCGCCGGCCTCCTGCCGGCAGACCGTGACGGCGATATCGCTGTCATGAAACGCGTCGAGCACCGCGAGATAGCTCTCGCCGGGCACGCAAAAGACATGCTGCACGCCGTGGATGCGCAATTGATCGACCAGAACCTCGGCGGCGCTGCGCAAATTGTCCTTGGCGCGCATCGGCGTCTCCCTCAATAACTTGTCCGCCCTGCCCTATTGCGGGCCGAATTGGTACGGCACATGCATGTCATTAGCGGGTTCAATAGCGCAAATTGCGCATGACCGAAACTTGCGGGGCAAAAGGGAAAGACGCGCGCTCCCCCTGATTGACTAGACCCCGTCGATGGCGACATAAGCTGCAGAACGACACGGCAAATCACCCAAAAGGACCGACCATGGCGAGCACCGCGACAACCGCGTCAACCGGCGGCCACGGGCCTGAATCGACCCGGCGCGATTTCCTGTTCATCGCCACCGCCACGGTCGGCGCGGTCGGCGCCGCGGCCAGTTTGGTGCCGCTGGTCGACCAGATGAACCCCGACGCCTCGACGCTGGCGGCCGGCGGGCCGGTCGATCTCGACTTCAGCAAGGTCGAGGAAAATTCGCAGGTCATGATCCGCTGGCGGCAGCGGCCGATCTTCGTTTTCCATCGCTCGAAGCAGACGCTCGAATTCGATGCAGAGCCAGCAGATGGTGTCGCTCCTGTCCGATCCGAATTCGGAACAGACCCAGCAGCCGCCCTATGCCACCAATTGGCACCGCTCGCTCAAGCCGGAATACGGCATTCTGGTCGGCATCTGCACCCATCTCGGCTGCATTCCGCTGTTCTATCCGACGCCAAGCGCCACGACGCCGGTATCGAATTGGCCGGGCGGCTATTTCTGTCCCTGCCACGGCTCGAAATACGATCCGGCCGGACGCGTCTTCTCCGGCGTGCCGGCGCCGTACAATCTGCCGGTGCCGCCCTATCGTTTCGTCAATGCCACAACGCTGCGGGTCGGCGAGAACGATTCGAGCGCGCAGGCCTGGAATTTCGACTCCATCCGCCAGCTCTGACCGGCATCGCGGCGACGGCGTGCTTTCGCGTCGGTGCGTCGCTCATAATGGCTCATGGCTTTCGATTTTCGCGCGCTGGCGGTGGCGACGGCCGGCTTCTCTGCCTTCGTCAATCTGTATTCGCCGCAAGCGCTGCTGCCTGAGCTGGCGGGCGAATTTCACGTCGGCCCGGGCGAAATCTCTTCGCTGATGACCGCCAGCACCTTGGCGATCGCGCTGTCGGCGCCGTTTACCGGGGCGCTTGCCGACGTTTTGGGGCGCAAGCGGCTGATCATCGCCGCCATGTTCGCCATCACGGTGCCGACCGTGATCATGACGTTTGCGGCGACCGTGCCGCAGCTCGTCGTTTGGCGTTTCGTCCAAGGCCTGCTGGTGCCGCCGATCTTCACCGTCACGGTGGCTTATATCGGCGACGAGTGGCCGCCGCGCGACGTCGCCGCGCGTCGCCGGTCTTTACGTCACCGGCGCCAGCATCGGCGGATTTTCCGGCCGCTTCATCCCCGGCATCCTGACCGACGTGATCGGCTGGCGCTCCGCCATCCAGGTCGTCGCGCTGATCACGCTGGTTGCCGCCGTCATCGTCACGCTGATGCTGCCGCGCGAGCGGCAGTTCGTGCGCTCCGGCGGCCTGTTGTCGTCGCTGTCGCAAATGTTTCGCCATTTCCGCGACCGGCGCCTGGTCGCGACCTATGCCATCGGCTTCGGCGTGCTGTTCAATTTCATCGCCGCCTTCACTTATGTCAGCTTCCATCTCGCCGGGCCGCCTTACTTCTTCTCGCCGACGCTCTTGGGCGCGCTGTTCTTCACTTATCTGGTCTCCAGTCCGCTGTTGCCATGGACCGGGCGCGCCATCGCGCTGTTCGGCCGCCGCCGCTTCGTGCTCGGCACCATCGCGGTGTGGATCGTCGGCGCGCTGCTGCTGTTGGCGCCGCCGGTTTGGATCATCGTCGCCGGGCTGACGCTGTGCGCGGTCTGCGGCATGCTGTGCCAGACAGTTTCGACCGGATATGTCACGCTGACCGCCAAGGAGGGCCGCTCGTCGGCGGTCGGTCTCTATGCCTCGACCTTCTATATCGGCGGCAGCGCCGGCGCGTTTCTGACCGGCATCGCCTGGACGACGGCCGGCTGGAGTGGCTGCGTCGCGGTGATCGTCGCCATGCAGGTCATCATGGCGATCATCGTGCTCGCGGCGTGGGATTAGATCTGTAAACCGCAATCATGCTCCACGGAACGGAGGAAAACCAGTGTTGTCGGAAAGCCAATTCGCATTCTTGCGTTCGATCGATACGCCGACCGTCTGCAATCTCATTGAGATCGTCGCTCCGGAGCGCCGCGGCGCCGGCTACACCGTCGACCCATCTGCACTGCCCGTTTCCCGATCTGCCGCCGATGGTCGGCTTCGCCAAGACGGTCGACCATCCGCGCCAGCGATGCGGTGAGCGGGCCGAGCTATATGGCCAAACGCATGGACTATCTCGATTACGTCGCGGCCGAGCCGCGGCCGAGCGTGGTCGTGATCGAGGACCAGGACGAGCCCGCCGGCTACGGCGCGTTCTGGGGCGAGGTGCAGACCAACGTGCACAAGGCGCTCGGCTGCCTCGGCACCGTGACCAACGGCTCGATCCGCGACATCGCGCAAGTGGCCGAAGGCTTCCAGATGCTCGCCGGCTCGATCGGGCCCTCGCACGCTTATGTGCATGTCGAGGAGTTCGGCATTCCCGTTCGCATTCACGGCATGGATGTGAAAAGCGGCGACCTCATCCACGCCGACCGCCACGGCGCGGTCGTCGTGCCGGCCGACCAGGTCGACGCGCATGAAGACCGCGCTCGACGGCCTGATGAAGCAGGAGGCCCGCATCATCGCCGCCGCGCGCAAGCCCGGCGTGACGGTCGAGGAGATCAAGGCGGCGTTCCGCGGGTGAGTTAGGCCGACGCGGCCTTGCTGCGGTCGCATGCGAAGGGGGAGGAATTGAACGTCGAGTCCGTTCGATCTGAGCGGTCGCGTCGCCATCGTTACTGGCGGCAACGGCGGACTGGGTTTGGGCATGGCGCGCGGCCTGGCCCAAGCCGGAGCCGCAATTGCCATTGCCGCCCGCGATAAGACCAAGGGACAAAAGGCCGTCGCGGAATTAAGCGCGTCCGGTTTTCGCTGCCGGTTCTACCCGCTGCACGTGTCGTCCAAAGCCTCTTGCCAGGCGATGCTCGACGCCGTCATCGGCGATTTCGGTCGTTGCGACATTCTCGTCAACAATGCCGGCATCACCAGGCGCAAGCGTCCGGAGCAAATTTCCGAGGACGACTGGCGCGAAGTTTTGGACGTCAATCTCTCCGGCGCGATGTTTTGCGCGCAAGCGACCTATCCGCATATGAAGGCGGCCGGGCGAGGCAAAATCCTCAATATCGGCTCGATGTATTCGATCTTCGGCGCGCCGCTCGTCGCTCCTTATGCCGCGAGCAAAGGCGGCTTGGTCGCGCTGACGCGGTCGCTGGCCGCCGCCTGGGCGGCCGACAACATCCAGGTCAATGCCATTCTGCCCGGCTGGATCAATACCGACCTGACTCGCAGCGCCCGCGAGCAGATCGAAGGCCTGCATGACAGCGTGATGGCACGCACGCCGGCGGGCCGATGGGGGGAACCGGATGACTTGGCCGGAGCCGCGGTGTTCTTATGCAGTTCGGCCGCCGATTTCGTCACCGGCGCGGTGCTGCCGGTCGACGGCGGCTATTCGGTGCGCGGCTAGCGACCGCGGCAGCCATGAACTTCAGCCATTGGCGCTCGGATGCCAATGCGGCCGATAGCCCGCCGCTAAAACTGCAAGGGTCGCCGGCGGCGTCAGTACATCGACCGCGATGCGCCGCGGCCGCATCCGGCGAGTGTCGTAGCCGTTCGGCGTCCAATGCAGCAGCGTATCGCCGCGGATCGACGAAGGCGTCTCTCCTCCAACGCGACGAAGGCGCCGTCCGGCAATTGCGTCGATGTTGCGGCGGTGCGAGCGCTTGCGCACGCCCGTCGAGGCGCTCGCGGTGCAGCACTTCATCCATTTCGCCGGCCGTCGGCCGCGCGCGAAGATTGCGTGCCTCTCGCCAGTATCTCGGCGAAGTCCTGAGCATCTTTGCGGCGGCATTCGAAACAGGGCCGATGGCCGGCCGCGAGCGCGGTCGGTTCGTCGAGGAAGAACAGCTCGGTGTAGAAGCGGCCCCAGACGTCGCGCTGGCGGCCCTTGAAGTCGAGCACGCAGCAGATCCATTGCCGCGACGCCCAGCGCCGCGCGGAGAGCGTCTTGGCATCGGTGTGAAAGCGGCCGCCGCGATTGCCCAGAAACAGTCCGCGCGCTGGCGTCGCAACAAGGTCGCCGTAAGGGGTTACGCGATTTTGCAGCGGCATCGGTCGTTCCTACGAATTCGTGGGTGGGTCGCACAAGCCGCCAGCCGATGCTAGCCTTACCCCCACGACGAAAACCAAACGAGGAAACGCATGCCACGCATCCCCATCATCGAGCGCGCCGACATGAATGCCGAACAGGCGCGGGTTTACGACGCCGCCAAAGCCGGAGCCGGCATCGTCGGCGGGCCGTATTATGCCTATATCCGGCTGCCGAAATTGTTCGAGGCGGCGCAGGGCTTGCGCGAATCGCTGTCCGGCGGGCCGCTGTCGCAACGCGAGCAGCAGATCGTCAACCTCGTCGTCGCCCGGCATTGGAACGCGCGCTACCCGTGGTTCGCGCAAGTGCGCCGCTCGCTTTCGGTCGGCATCGATCAGGCCGTGATCGACGCGATCAACGCGCACAAGACGCCGAACCTGTCCGATGCGCGCGAGAAGACCTGCTTTACCGTGGCGCAGGAATTGCTGGCGAACAAAGGCGTGAGCGACGCAACCTATGCCGCCGCGGAAAAGGCCATGGGGCTGGAAAGCCTGGTCGGGCTGGTCGCCTCGATCGGCAGTTTTTCGATGACCTGCATGACCGCCGGCACCTTCGGCATCGAGCCGCCGGCCGCCAATCCGACGCCGCTGTTGCAATAGGCTACGCTCGGTTGAACCCGGCGCTCATACCGGACGACACAGTGAAGTTCGATCGTCAGCGATTATGGCGAGAATTTCTCATGGTCCCGGCCCTATCCCAGCGATGGAGCGCGGCAACTCTTGCGGCTGCAGCCTTGGCGCTGGCGGCAATGACGGCGCCGGCCCGGCGCAAGTCGTTGCACGATCCAAAATGCACCGGCGCACCGGATGTTCCATGGGCCGAGCAGATCGTCGGATGCAGCCAGGCGATCGGGTCGGGACGTTATACCGTGGCCGGCCTCGCGCAGGCCCTCACATGCCCGCGGCAACGCCTATATGGGCACGGGCGATCTGGACCGTGCGATCGCGGACTTCGATCAAGCGATCAGCCTCACTCCCAATAGCGCCGCGCCTTACAACAGCCGCGGCATCGCCGAGGCGGCCAAGAACGACTTCGACGGCGCGCTCGCCGACTTCAACCAGGCGATCCGGCTCTCGCCGCGCTATGCGCTTGCCTTCAACAATCGCGGCTTTCTCTATGCCCGCCACCGGAATTTCGACCTCGCCATCGCCGACTATGACGAGGCGATCCGGCTCAAGCCGGATTATGCACTGCTTACATCAACCGCGGTAATGTCTACGCTGCTGAAAAGGACCCCGGTCGCGCGATCGCCGACTACATCGGCCGCGATCGGGATCGATCCCAAGAATATCGCCGCCTATGACGCGCGCGCCCTGCAATATTCCTTCAAGGGCGATTCAATCTGGCCCTTGCCGATTACACCACGGCGATCGGCCTCAATCCTGGCGATTCCCATCTCTACACCGCTCGCGGCATGTCTATCGCAACAAGAGCGATCTCGATCGCGCGCTCGCCGATTACGGCAAGGCCATTGCCATCAACCCGAAAGACTGGCTGGCTTACGACTCCGCTTGGCGACATCTATCAGGGAGCAGGGCGAGTTCGACCATGCGCTCGCCGCCTACAACGCATCGATCGGGATCAATCCGACAATGCGCTGTCCTACGATGGTCGCGGCATTGCTTATAAGGCCAAAGCCGAGTTCGACCGCGCGATAGCCGATTTCACCAAGAGCGACCGAGATCGATCCGACCAACGCCGGCGCCTATTCGAACCGCGCCAGCATCTATCAGGGCTACGGCAAATTCGACTTGGCGATCGCCGACTATAGCAAAGCTATCGAAATCATCCCGACCGATGCCGAGGCTTACACTCTTCGCGCCGCCGCCTATAAGGAGAAGGGCGACTTCGATGGTGCGCTTGCCGACTACGACAAGGCGATCGAGCTCGATCCGCAATATGCCGACGCCTATCGAAAGCGCGGCGCATTGTACCAGGACAAGGGCGACTTGGCGCAGGCGACGGCGGATTACGACAAGGCCGACAAGGTTGGCATGCAATCGCTGTTGGCGCCGAAGACGGCGAAGTAAAGCCGTCTGTGCCGTCTAGCCCGCCGCACCGCGCCACGCGCCGATCGCCGGCACCGGCAGCCCCAGATTTTCCCGCAACGTGACGCCGGCGAAGTCCTTGCGGAACAGCCCGCGGCGCTGCAGCTCGGGGACGACGAAGCGCACGAAATCCTCATAGGCGCCTGGCACATGCGTGGCGGAGAGGACGAAGCCGTCGCAGGCCGGCGCCGTGAACCATTGCTCGAGCTGGTCGGCCACTTCCTTGGGGCCGCCGACAATCGGATTGTGCACGCGGCCGCGGCCGCTGATTGCGATGAAGTCGCGCACCGTGGGATTTTTCTTCCGCGCTCACCACGCGGTCGCGGATGCCTTGCAGGCCCGACATCGCCTCGAGCTCGGCTGCCGTGAACGGCTCATCCATGCCCTTTCGCGCAAAGTCGAAGTTGAGCGCCTCCGACAACAGCGACAGCGCGTCGATCTCGAGCGGCAGCTTCTCGATCTCCGCCCATTTGTCCTCGGCCTCGGCTTTGGTCGCCGCCGCCACGGTGTTGACGAGGTGGGTGATCTTGACCGCGCTCGGGGTCGCGGCCGAAAGCGCGCCACCTCCGCCTTGAACTCCGCATAGTCGCGTTGGCCGGTCGCGATGCTCGGATACAAGACGAAAATCACCTCGCCCCAGCGCGCGCCAAACGCCTTGCCGCGGCCGCTCGAGCCGGCCTGGATGAGGACGGGATGGCCCTGCGCCGAGCGCGGCACCGTGAACGGCCCGCGCGAGCGGAAGTAGCGGCCCTGGTAATCGAGGCGATGCACTTTCTCCGGCTTGGCAAACAGGCCCGACGCCTTGTCCTGGACGATGGCGTCGTCCTCCCAGGCATCCCAATGGCCGAGCACGATCTCCATGAACTCGTCGGCGCGGTCGTAGCGCAGGTCGTGACCGATCACCTCATCGCGGCCCATGTTCTGCGCCTCACCGTCATTGAGCGAAGTGACGATGTTCCACGCCGCGCGGCCGTCCGTCATCAGATCGAGCGTGGCGAACAGCCGCGCCACATGGAACGGCTCGTAATAGCTTGTCGAATAGGTCGCGCCGAGACCGAGCCGTTCGGTCGCCATGCCCATCACCGTGAGCACGGTGACGGCGTCAAGCTTCACGCAGCGGATGCCATGGGCGACGGTGTGGCCGTGATCGCGCCCATACATGTCCGGCATCGACAGCCGGTCGTCGAAGAAGCCCAAGTGAAACTTGCCTTCCTCCAGCACGCGGCCGATATGCCGGTAAAAATCCGGCGACCAGCTGTCGGTGCGCGAAGCGGGATGGCGCCAGGAGCTCGCAAGGTTGCTGCAGTTCTGCGCCTGCAGGAAGCCGACCAAGACCATCTGGCGCATGTGCGCACGTCTCCCGGCATTGCAGCGAACCCGGGATCGTAACACACGCCGAGCTTAAGACGATCCCGGAACAGCGGCGCACCACTTCGTGTTGCACCGGATCCGGGAAACGCAGACTCACTGATTGTCGATGGAAACCTGTTTCAGGTTTGTGGTCGGCACCGGCGCCACGAACCCGCCGGCGGCGGCTTCGGCAAGCCCGTTGCGGTCGAGCTCCTCGTCGTGCTTATAGACATCGTCGCGGAATTCGACGGTGCCGTCGCGCGTCACCCAGCCGGTGAGATAGACCCAGGCCACCGGGATCTTGTGCGGCAGATTGATCACTTTGGTCTGGCCCGCGGCAATCCCGGCATCGATGGCGGCGCGATCCCAGCCCGGCGGTCCGTCCTGCAGAATCCAGGCGGCGAGATCGCGCACATTGTCGACCCGGGTGCAGCCGTGCGAATCGAAGCGGTAGTCGGCGCTGAAAAGCTTCCGGGTGTCGGTGTCGTGCATATAAACCGAATACGGATTCGGCATATCGATTTTCAGATTGCCGAGCGCGTTCCAGTTGCCGGCGTCCTGTCTGACGGTGAAGTTCGGCGAGCGCGCCATCGACCAATCGACGCTCGACGGATCGATGTCTTCGTCGTGAGCGCCGAGGAGCCGCATATGCATGCGGCTGAGATAGCTCGGGTCGCGGCGCATGTGGTTGGCGATCTCGGTCTTGGTGATCGACAGCGGCACCGTCCAGGTCGGATTGAGATCGATCGCGGTGATATAAACCGACAGTGTCGGCGACGGCTTGTCGATCTTGCCGACGATGACGCGATAGCGCCGCTCGACCTTGCCGTTGGCGACCGCCTCGACGAACGCCGCCGGGATATTCACCACGACGTAGCGCTCGGCAAAGATGAAATCCATGCCGATGAGGCGCTCCAGCGAGGCTTCGAGCTGCTTGATGCGGTCGCCGACCGGCACGTTGAGCGCTTTGACGGTCTGCGCGCCGACGCTGCCCGTCGCGTCAAGCCCGTGACGCAATTGGAAGCGTTTGACGCCCTCGACCACGGCGGCGTCATAGACGTCGCCGGCTTCCTGGCTCGCCGGCATATCGCCGCCGATTACCAGGTGGCGGCGCAGCAGCGCGACATCGGGGCCGCTCGCTCCCGGCGCAAGCTTGGCGTCGGCCGGCAGCGTCGGCCAGCCGCCGCGCACCTGGATATCCGAATAGCTGAGCAGCGTTTCCTTGATGCGCAGATAGGTGCCGTCATCGAACACTGGGTCCGACGACAGCGCCAGCTCGGCGGCCGAACGCATTTCCGGGGTCGAGACGGCGTTGGCGGCTTGTGCGGGCTTCGCTGCAGCGGCGTGTTTTGGCGGCTGCGGCTGCGCGACGGGGCCGGCGACCTGGGCCAGCACCGGAGCCGCCCCGAGCACGAGAATGGCACTGATAATTGCAGCGATCCGCATGAGTGCCTCCCCCTGCAACGCGTCCCAACGAATTTAATCGTTCTCGCCTGACCATGGGCGGCGCGAAGTATGCCGTACATGGACAATTTCGAGCACGTTCTCAGCGTCCACCACGCGATAAAAGATCTTGAACCGATACCGCCGCACGATCATCGCATGTATGCCCGGAATGGACGTCGATTCTGTAGCCTGCGGATGTCGTCGGATGAATTCAATCGATCCGTAGATAGCCCTGAACGCATTAAGCGCGCCCTGCCGGCTGCGTCCGAGTAAATATTCATGAATTCCTTCCAGGTCTCGAGTTGCGCGCCGGCTGTAGCGAATGATCATAGAACGCCGCAGCGCACCCAAAAGGCCCTCATCGACTCCTCGCTGGTCCAGTCGCCACGCTCAAGCTCGGCGAGGCCTTCGCGAATTGCCTTTTCCTCTTCCGGGGTGACGTTGTAGACGCCGCTTCGCCTAGCCTCGATTTCGCGCGCGACTTCGGCGAGTTCCTCAAGGTCCTCGGGCGGCCACGTCTTGACCCGATCGAGGATATCTTCTGCGCTTCGGCTCATTGTCACCGCTCGGACAATCCATTTGTCGCGTCAAACCCTCAGCGAGTTCACCCCTGCGGCTGCGGCTCCAGCGGGCCGGGCTCGGGGCGCGGCCGATTGCGGCCGGCGCCGGCGGTCGGCACCGCCGAACCGCGCGGCGTGGTCGGCTCGATCACCGATTCGCGCGTCGGCCGCTTGCCGAGCAGCAGATCCTTGATCTCGTCGCCGGTCAGCGTTTCGAATTCGAGCAAGCCCCTGGCGAGCGTCTCAAGGTCGGCGCGCTTGTCGGTCAGGATTTGATTGGCTTCCTGATAGCCGGCTTCGACCAGGCGCCTGATCTCGGCGTCGATCTTCTGCACGGTGGCCTCGGAAATGGTCTGCTGGCGCGCCACCGAATAGCCGAGAAACACTTCTTCCTGGTTCTCGCCATAGGCGACGGTGCCGAGCGCCTCGGACAGGCCCCAGCGCGTCACCATCATGCGGGCAAGCTTGGTGGCCTGCTCGATATCGGACGCGGCGCCCGAGGTAACGCGCTCGCGGCCGAACACCAGTTCCTCGGCGACGCGGCCGCCCATCATGATGGCGAGCCGCGAGGTCATCTGCTCGAGCGACATCGACAGCTTGTCGCGCTCGGGCAATTGCATGACCATGCCGAGCGCGCGGCCGCGCGGAATGATGGTCGCCTTGTGCACCGGATCGGTCGCCTTGACGTTGAGCGCGACAATGGCGTGGCCGCCTTCGTGATAGGCGGTCAGGAGCTTCTCCTCCTCCGTCATGACGAGCGACTTGCGCTCGGCGCCCATCATCACTTTGTCCTTGGCGTCCTCGAACTCGACCTGGGTGACCATGCGCTTGTTGCGCCGCGCCGCCATCAAGGCCGCCTCGTTGACGAGATTCATCAGGTCGGCGCCGGAGAAGCCCGGCGTGCCGCGCGCGATGGTCTTTAAGTTCACGTCGGGCGCCAGCGGCACCTTGCGCACGTGCACTTTCAAAATCTGTTCGCGGCCGACCACGTCGGGATTGGGCACCACCACCTGGCGGTCGAAGCGGCCCGGGCGCAGCAGCGCCGGATCGAGCACGTCGGGCCGGTTGGTGGCGGCGATCAAGATGATGCCTTCATTGGCCTCGAAGCCGTCCATCTCGACGAGCAATTGATTGAGCGTCTGCTCGCGCTCGTCGTTGCCGCCGCCAAGCCCGGCGCCACGATGGCGGCCGACGGCGTCGATCTCGTCGATGAAGATGATGCAGGGCGCGTTCTTCTTGGCCTGCTCGAACATGTCGCGCACGCGGCTGGCGCCGACGCCGACGAACATTTCGACGAAGTCGGAGCCGGAAATGGTGAAGAACGGCACGTTGGCCTCGCCGGCGATGGCGCGCGCCAACAGCGTCTTGCCGGTGCCGGGCGGACCGACCAACAGCACGCCGCGCGGGATGCGGCCGCCGAGCCGCTGGAACTTGGCCGGATCGCGCAAAAATTCGACGATCTCTTGCAGATCGAGCTTGGCTTCGTCGACGCCGGCCACGTCCTCGAAGGTGACGCGGCCATGCGCCTCGGTCAAAAGCTTGGCGCGGCTCTTGCCGAAGCCGAGCGCCTTGCCGCCGGCGCCCTGCATCTGGCGCGACAGGAAAATCCACACGCCGATCAGCGCGACGAACGGCAGCCAGGAGATCAACAGCGACACGAACCACGGCACGTTGTCGCTCAACGGCCGCGCCGTGATCGAGACGCCCTTGTTATAGAGGCGCTGCACCAGCGTCGGGTCGCTCGGCGCATAGGTCTGGAAAGCGCGGCCGTCGGTGAAGTCGCCGTGGATTTCCGGGCCTTGGATCAGGACGTCACGGACGCGGCCCTGGTCGACCTCGTTGAGCAACTGCGAGAAGGAAATGTCCTGCGCGGTGGTGTGCTGGCCCGGATTCTGAAACAGCGTGAACAATGCAAGCAGCAGCAGGACAATGATGACCCACAGGGCGAAATTGCGCAGATTGGCGTTCATCTTAAGTCCTTGCCCCCGACCGAGCAGAGTCCGGAGGCCTTATGCGTGCCGGCAAATCGTGGCGGCTTCACGTCTCCAGTACCCGGCAATGTAGGGGCCAGCCCGCCCCCTGCCAAGGGAACCCACTCCGCAAGCCAGCAATAATAAGGCTATTTCGTAAAGCGCGCGTTGCGGTGCGCGCGAAAAGCCGGTTTGCGGCGCGCCGGCGCGCGTTCGACCGTCAGCCGGTCGCCACCGAGGCGTAATCAGGGCGCCGGCCAGGGTCCGGCGCAGCCGGGAATCGGCCTGGCGCAGCGCGTCATAAAGGCTCTCGAGCTTGGCGAGCTCGACCGGGCCCTCGTCCCCGGCATGGGCGATGGCGCGGCCGAGGAGCCGCAACGCCACTTCGGCGGGCAGGCCGGCGAATTGGGCGGTTGCGAATGCGATCGGACCGCGTTGCGGCCACGGCCCCGGCGCGAGCGCCTCGCGCGCGGCGGCGACGGCGAATTCGATCGCCATTTCGGCGCGCCGCATGCGCGCCGGCCAAGCGCGCCAGCCCGCGGGCATCGAGTCCCTCTTGCGCCAGCGCCGGCATGAACGCGCGCAGCCGCGCGCGGGTAAAGCGCGGATCGCGGTTGCTCGGGTCCTCGCTATAGGGCGACGCCGGCGGCTTCGAGCGTCGCGACCAGCCGCGCCTTGGCAACGTGCAGCAGCGGGCGGACGAGAAAAAAAGTGCCTGCCGCGGCCGCCGGCAACGGCGCGGCATAAGCCATGCCGGCAAGGCCGCCCAGTCCGCTGCCGCGGGCGAGACGGAACAGCACCGTTTCGGCCTGATCGTCGAGCGTATGCGCGGTCAGGATATGGGCGTAACCGGCGCGCGCCGGCGGCTTGCGCCAAAAGCCGATAGCGCGCTTCGCGCGCGGCTTCCTGAAGACCCGATGCCGGCTTGCTGCCGCGCCAGCGCAGCGTGCGATGGGCAACGCCGAGGCGGCGCGCAAGGCGTGCGACCGCGGCCGCTTCGCCGGCCGCCGCCGCGCGCAGACCGTGATCGACGGTGACGGCGAGGAGTTTCGGCGCGCGTCGGCGCGCTTTCGCCCAGCGCGCCGCCAGCACCAGAAGTGCGACCGAGTCCGGACCGCCGGACACCGCGACGATCAGTCCGCGCAGATTTTCAAGGCCGGAGAACAGCGCATTCGCTTCGACGTCGCGAATGGGTTGTTCAGCAATGGGCACGTTTCTGCTCCCGGTCAACGTTTTGCTTTACGCTGATCGAAGCGTGCGGATATTTGCGCAAGACCTCGCCGAGCGAGGCGCAGGCCGCTTCCTTTTCGCCCAAGGCCGCAAGCGATTTGCCGAGCCGCAACAGCGCGTCCGGCGCTTTGGCGCTGGTGCCGTATTTGGTCGAGACCGCGAGGAAGGCTTCGGCGGCGTCGTGATATTTCTGGTCCGCAAACAGGCTTTCGCCGAGCCAATACTGCGCGTCCGGCGTCAGCCGGTCGCTCGGATATTGGTGCAGGAAATCGCGGAAGGTCTGCGCCGCAAGCTCGTAATTCTTCTGCAGCACGTAACCATAAGCGAGATCGTATTCGTCCTTTGGCGTGGCGTTCGGCGGCAGCGACGCCGTTGCTGCATGGCGCCGGTCGCATTCGGATTCGACGGCGGCGGCGGCGGCAGGGCGCCGCCCGGCGCGAGGGCCGCTTGCGGCTCAGAAGGGCCTTGCGCGCCGGACAGATTGAGCGGCGCGCCGGGTTGTCCGCCACCCATATTGGGCGGCGGCGGCTCGGTCGCGGTGGTGCTGGTGCCGAGCGGATGCGGCACACCCGGCGCGTTCGGATCGAGCGCCGGGTTAAACGCATCATGACCGCCCGACGGCGGCGGCGGGCCGGCGACGACGGGCGCGGGCGGCGCTCCGTATGCGCGGCGGCGGCGCATCTTGCGCCGCCGGCGCGGGCTGCGGATATTGCGGCGGCGAATGACGGGCGGCGTCGAATACCGTTGCCGTCGGCGGCGGTAACGACGTGGAAACCGAGGATCGCGGCGGCGGCGCGCCCGGAGGCGGCGGCGCCGCCGCCGGCGCTGCACCGCCCTGCAGGCGCTGCAGCTGCTGATCGAGCTGCTGATTGCGGTACTGCAACTGCTGCACCTGACCGGTGAGATCGCGCACCGTCTCCTCGAGGCGATCGAGGCGGGTCACCAAATCGCTCGGCGTGTCTTGCGCATGCGCGGCCCGGCGTCGCCGTCATGCATAACAACGCGAGCGCAAATACACTGCGTAGAGCGGCTCATGGCGTGAAGCACAGTCGGTAATTTCGCCCTGCCCTACCATAGCGCGTCCTGCGTCCAAATTGTGACTGTGGCCCGCTCGCGGCGGCATCGTGACCGTCCGCCGCGGTCTATTCCGCGGGCGCAATCCGCGGCGCCTTGCGCGAGGCGCGCCATTCTTCGAACCGCTGGATCACCACGAACAGCGACGGCACGAACAGCACGGCAAGGCAGGTCGAGGCGATCATGCCTGAGAACACGGTGATGCCGATCGACTTGCGGGCGCTGGCGCCGGCGCCGCTGGCGATGACCAGAGGCGCGACCCCGAGGATGAAGGCGAACGACGTCATCAGGATCGGGCGGAAGCGGGCGCGCGCGGCGTCGACCGCCGCTTCGAGGATCGGCTTGCCGTCGCGCACGCGGTGTTCGCGCGCCACTTCGACGATCAGAATGGCGTTCTTCGCCGATAGCGCGATCAGCAGAATGATGCCGATCTGGGTGTAGAGATTGTTGTCGATGCGCAGGATTTGCAGCACCAGCACCGGCCCGGTCAGCGCCAGCGGCACCGACAGAATGACCGCGAGCGGCGCGTACCAGCTCTCGTATTGTCCGGCGAGCACCAGATAAACCAGCAGCATCGCCATCGCGAACACGAAATACATCTGATTGCCGACGATCTTCTCCTGATACGACATCGCGGTCCAGTCGGTGCCGGCGCCGGGCGGCAGGGTCGCCGCCGCATTCTGTTCCATCAGACCGATCGCTTCGCCGGAGCTAAAGCCGGCCGCCGGCAGCCCGATCACGCTCGATGACGGATAAAGATTATACAGGCTGATCAACGGCGCCCCGACGATCGGCTCGATCTTGACCAGCGTGCCGAGCGGGATCATGTCGCCCTGCTCATTGCGCACCGAGAGATTTTCGATGTCGCGCGGCCGCAGCCGGAATTTCGCATCGGCCTGCGCATAGACCTGGAACACGCGGCCGAATTTGTTGAACTGCGCAACATAGGTCGAGCCGAAATAGGTCGCGAGCGTCGAGAACACCTGATCGACCGGAACGTGCAGGGTCTGCGCCTTGACGCGGTCGACGTCGACGAGAATTTGCGGCGCCGTGGCGCGGAACGACGTCGATACGCGCTGCAGCGCGCTCTGCGATTGCGCATTGGCGACCACGGTATTGGTGATGCTTTGCAGCTTGGCGAAGTCGGTCGAGCCGTCGCGCAGCTCGATCTGCAGCGTGAAGCCGCCGGCATTGCCGATGCCCTGGATCGGCGGCGGCGGCAGCACGATCACCCGCGCATCGACGGCATTTAGCGCCTGGGTCAGGCGGGTGAAGATCGTGCGCAGATCGGCGCGCTCGCTCCAATCCTTGAGCACCACATAGGCGACGCCGGCATTGGCCAGCGTAGCGCTGTTGTCGAGCACCGAGATGCCGGCGATGGCGATCACCTGAGCGACGCTGTCGTCCTTTCCCGCGATCGCGGAGACCTGTTGCAGCGCGTCGCGGGTGCGGGCGAGCGAGGCGCCGTCGGGCAGCTGCACGCTGACAAGAAGGTAGCCCTGATCCTCGATCGGCAGAAAACCGGTCGGCACGCGCGACAGCCCCCAGACGGCGACGGCCATGATGGCAAATGCGACGAACGTCATCGGCCCGGCATGGTCGACCATGTGATGGATCAGGCCGGCATAATTCCGCTCCAGGCGGCCATAGAGCCGCATTGAAGCCGCGATAGAACGCATTGCGCCGTTCCGGCGGTACCGGTGGGCGCAGCCACATCGCCGCCTGCGTCGGCTTGAGCGTCACCGCATTGACGGCGGAGAGCAGCGCCGTTGCCGCGATCACCAGCGCGAACTGCGCATACATGCGCCCGGTCAGGCCCGGCAGGAACGCCGCCGGCAGAAATACCGACATCAGAACCAGCGTGATGCCGATGATCGGGCCGAGCAGTTCATCCATGGCCTTGATCGCCGCGTCATGGCCGCTCATGCCCTGCTCGATATTGTGCGCGGCGCCCTCGACCACGACGATGGCGTCGTCGACCACGATGCCGATCGACAGCACGATCGCAAACAGCGTGGAGAAATTCACGGTAAAGCCGAGCGCCCACATCATGGCGAAGGCGCCGATGATCGTGACCGGCACGGTGGTCGCCGGCACCAGCATGGCGCGCCAATCCTGCAGGAAGACCAGGATGACGATCAGCACCAGCACCGCCGCCTCGATCAGCGTCTTGTAGACCTCGTGGATCGAGGCATTGACGAACACCGTGGTGTCGAACGGTATGGTGTAGACGAGGCCTTGCGGGAAAGCCTTCGCCAGCTCCGCCATTTTGGCTTTGACGGCGTGCTCGACATCGAGCGCGTTGGCGCCGGGCGATTGATAGATGCCGATACCGGCCGCTTGCTTGCCGTCGAGGGTGAAATACTGGCCGTAGGTCTGCGCGCCGAGCTCGACGCGGCCGACGTCGCGCACCCGCGTGACCTCGCCGTTGTTGCCGGTCTTGACGATGACGTTCTCAAATTGGTCGACATCGGTGAGCCGGCCCTGCAATTCGATGGTGTATTGGAAGTTGACGCCGGGCGGCGTCGGCGGCATGCCGACCTGACCGGCGGTCACTTCCTGGCTCTGCTGCTGCAACGCCGTCACGACGTCCTGCGCGTTCAGGCTGCGCGCTTTGAGCTTCTCCGGATCGAGCCAGATGCGCATCGAATATTGGCCGGCGCCGAACACGTTGACGTTGCCGACCCCGGGCAGTCGCGACAGTTCGTCCTTGAGATTGATGGTGGCGTAATTGGCGAGATAGAGGCTGTCGTAGCGGCCGTCCGGCGACGTCAAGGTGACGAACAGCAGGATCGCGGTCGAGCGCTTCTGCACCGTGACGCCCTGCGCCTGCACGGCTTGCGGCAACTGCGACAGCGCGCTCGCCACGCGGTTCTGCACCAGGATTTGCGCCGCATCGAGATCGGTGCCGATCTTGAAGGTGACCGTGAGCGTGTAGCTGCCGTCGCTGGCGCTGGTCGATTGCATGTAGATCATGTTCTCGACGCCGTTGACCTGCTGCTCGATCGGCAGCGCCACGGTGTCCATCAGCGTGCGCGCGCTGGCGCCGGGATAGCGCGTCGTCACCTGCACGGTCGGCGGCACGACGTCGGGATATTGCGCGACCGGCAGGCCATAGAGCGCGACGGCGCCGATCAAAATCATCAGGATGGCGAGAACGTTCGCCAGAACCGGACGCTCGATGAAAAATTTCGAGATCATCGTCGGATCATCACGCGCTAGTTTGCCGCCGCCGTGCGCGGCTCGGCATCGACCTTCTCGCCGGGAATCGCGCGCATGATGCCGCCGACGACCACACGGTCGTCCTTGGTGAGGCCTTTCTCGATGACGCGCAGCTCGCCGACCAGCTGGCCGGGCTCGACCTTGCGCTGCTCGACGACATTGTCCTTGTTGACGACGAGCACGTAGCGGCCGCCCTGATCGCTGCCGAGCGCGACGTCGGGCACCAGCAAGCGCCGGCTGCGGCTTGCGAGGAATGCGCACGCGCACGAAATAGCCCGGCAGCAGCGTGCGAGCGGCGTTCTCCAGGGTGGCGCGCGCGGCGAGCGTCCCGGTCGACGGATCGACATTCGGCGCGACGTAGTCGAGCTTGCCCTGGTGCGGATAACCGCTTTCGTTCTGCAGTCCGACTTCGACCGGCATGCCCGATGAGCGCGGCGGTGGTTTCGCCGCGGCCGGCGAGAATGGCGCGCACCTGCAGCACGTCGCGCTCGCTGGCGGTGAAATTCACCCAGATCGGATCGAGCTGCACGATGGTGGCGAGCACGGTCGGCGAGCTGGCGCCGACCAATTGGCCGATCGAAACCTGCCGCGCGGTGACCACGCCGTCGAACGGCGCGGTCACGTCGGTATAGCCGAGATTGATCTCGGCCTGCTGTTCATTGGCTTGCGCCGATTGCAGGTCGGCTTGCGCGGAATCGCGCTGCGCCAGCGCCTTGTCGTAATTGGCCTGGGTCGACACTTGCTTGGCGATCAGATCGGCCTGGCGGTCATACTCGGCTTGCGCCTGGGTCAGCGTCGCCTGGGCGCTGACCACGGCAGCCTTCGCCGCGGTCACCTTGAGCTTGTATGGCTCCGGCTCGATGGTGAACAGCGACGTGCCCTTCTTGACGAAGTCGCCGTCCTTGTAGCTGATCGCCTGCACGAAGCCCTGCACGCGCGCGACCAGATCGACCGAATTGACGGCCGCCGTGTTGCCGGTCGCTTCGAAATAGCGCGTGACGTCCTGCTCGACCGGCGCGGCGACGGTGACCTTCGGCGGCGGCGGCGCGGCATATTGGTTATTTTGGCCGCAGGCGGCGGCGCCGGCGGCAACGCAAGCAGCAGCGTGACGCGGGCAAACAAGGCGGAGGGTCATGGCCGAAACCTCTTCAAATACGCTTATAAATGCCGAGTGACGCAATCGATACCGCGCGGCGGGGTCGCTACGATCCGACTTCGGCCGCCGCCTTGGCAAGGCCCGAACATCCGAGGCGATAAGATTGCAGTCAAAATGCAATCGGCGCCATGACGGCGCCGATCGCTTGCAAGCTATTCGCGGCCGCGGATTTATGAGCTCTGATCGAGCACGGTCACGGCGCGGCGGTTCTGCGACCAGCAGGAAATATCGTTGCACACCGCGACCGGCCGCTCCTTGCCGTAGGAGATGGTGCGCATGCGCGGCCGCCGAAACGCCGCGCGAGATCAGATATTCGCGCACCGTCTCGGCGCGGCGGGCGCCGAGCGCGATATTGTATTCGCGCGTGCCGCGCTCGTCGGCGTGGCCTTCGATGGTGAAGGAGTAGCGGTTGTAGTTGTTGAGCCACTGCGCCTGCTTGTCGAGCGTCGCGCGCGCCTGATCGGAAAGCTCCGAGGAGTCGGTGTCGAAGAACACGCGGTCGCCGACATTGACGACGAAGTCCTGCTGGCTGCCGGGCGTTGCCGCCGCACCCATCGCAGTTCTGATCGTCCTTCTTGGCGCAGCCCGCGATCGCGAGCGTTGCCATGATGACGGCGGCGAACTTGGCGCCGCGGATCATGTTCGCCATGTTCATTCCGGTGCCTCCATACTTACATTGTGACCGGACATGGATAGTCGTCTGGATAGTCGTCAGCGGGTCTAGCAGCGCCTTCGTTAAGCGAACGTTCCGTCAACCTTGATGCGGCCTTGCAAAGATAGCTTCGACCCTGCGGATTCCCCGGAAAGCTTTTGCAATGGTTAATGGGGCGTCAATGCGGCGACTCTATGGAACCGCCGCGGTTGTTGCGGTCAGGACAACAGCGGCGACCAGGCCGGATCGGAGGCGAAGTTCGGCGTCGGAACCCGCTGCTCGTTGCGCCCGGAAATATCGATCGTGAACAGCGACGGCCCCGAAGTGCCGCCCGGATCGCGGAAGAACATGATGACCCGCCCGTTGGGCGCGAAAGTCGGGCCTTCGTTGTGGAAGCCTTCGGTGAGGATGCGTTCGCCGCTGCCGTCCGGCTTCATCACGCCGATCGCGAACGTGCTGCTGGCGATCTTGGTGAAGGCGATGTAGTCGCCGCGCGGCGACCACACCGGCGTATTGTATTCGCCGTCGCCGAAGCTGATGCGCTGCGCCGCCCCGCCGGACGCCGCCATGACGTAGATCTGCGGCTGGCCGCCGCGATCGGATTCGAAGCAGATATGCGAGCCGTCGGGCGAATAGGACGGCGCGGTGTCGATGGCCTGGGTGTTGGTCAGCCGGGTCGTCGCCTTCGAGCGCAAATCCATGACGTAAGAGGTTCGAGTTCGCGCCTTCCTGCAAACTCATGATGACGCTCTGGCCGTCCGGCGAGAACCGCGGCGAAAAGCTCATGCCGGGAAAATTGCCGACGATTTCGCGCTGCCCGGTGTCGATATTGAAGAGATAGACGCGCGGATCGCCCTGGCCGTAGGCCATGTAGGTGATCTCCTGCGTCGACGGCGAAAACCGCGGCGTCAGCACGAGCTCGTCGCCGCGCGTCAGATAGCGCACATTGGCGCCGTCCTGATCCATGATGGCGAGCCGCTTGATGCGGCGCTGCCCGGGCCGGTCTCGTCGACGAACACGACGCGGCTGTCGAAATAGCCCTTCTCGCCGGTGAGCCGCTCGTAGATCGCGTCCGAGATGATGTGGGCGATGCGGCGCCAGTTGTCCGGCGTGGTGAAATATTGCTGGCCGGCGAGCTGCTGGCCGGCGAGCACGTCCCACAGCCGGAATTCGGCTTTCAGCCGGCCGTCGCTCTGCCGCGTGATCGCGGCCGGTGACCAGCGCCTGCGCATTGATGGTGCGCCAATCGGGAAAATGCGGCACGGTGTCGACGCTGGCGATCTGCTCGATAAAGGCGGCGGGATCGATCGGAGCGAACAGGCCGCTGCGTTGCAGGTTCGCGGTGATGATCTGCGTGACGCCGGTCGCGGTGTCGTCGTCGCCTTCGCCGCCGCCGATGAATTTGCGGGATCGCGATCGGCATCGGCTGAAAATTGCCTTGGGTGATGTCGAGCCGGACCACCGCGGCGGCGTAGCGCGGCGCGAGCGTCAAGCCGCCGGCCAGACCACCGGCAATGCGCCGAGCGCGAGCGCGCGCCGGCGCGTCATAATGAGATTGGATCTATGTCGAAACGTCATGATGTCTAAATTCCGTCTGGTCAGCCGCCGAGCAGCTCGTGAGGATCGAATTTGAGCTCGAGGTCTTTCCATTGGTCGTAATGCTCGGGCTTGAGCATGGTGAACGGCTGGCACAGCAGCAGTGCGCGCTTGGCGCTCTCGGCCAGCGCCGGACCCAGCGCCGATGCGGTGGCTTCGACCAGGACCGGCTCTTGCGCCAGCGTACCGTCCGGCTTGAACAGGACGCGCAGCACGACATAGACCTTGGAATTGGCGTCGACGCCCGGCGGCGGACTCCAGCAACTCGAAATGCGCGCGCGCAACGCATCGATCTCGCTTTGCGACAATTGCGCGGTCGGTGCGCCTGCGCCGCGCCGAGATTGGCCATGTTGTTGATCGTTGCGTTCGACGCCATCTGGCGCTGCGGATCGCGCTTGTCGAGCAAGGCGCGACCTGATTGGCGTCGAATTTGGGCGTGTCTGCGGCTTTTGCGGCGCCGACTTATCGTCCGGCTTCGGCGGATTCTTGGCGGCGTCTTTCTTCAGAAGGTCGGCGATCTGATCGGGCTTGTAGTCCGGCGGCTTGGCGGCTTGTCGGCTTTTCGCGCCTGCTTCGGATCGGGCTTCGGTGTCGGGCTTCGGCTGCGGGCTCGATTTGCTCGAGGTGTCGGTCGTGATTTCCGGCTTGTCGGCGACCTTGGGCGCGAGCTGATCGACCGGCTTCGGCGCGTCGACTTTGTCGGCGAGCGGCTTCGGCATGTCGATCTTCAGCTTCGGCGCGTTCTTGACGCCTTGCGTGAGCTGCGTGAAGTC
Organism: uncultured Alphaproteobacteria bacterium; assembly: GCA_963714345.1. Taxonomy (GTDB): domain Bacteria; phylum Pseudomonadota; class Alphaproteobacteria; order Rhizobiales; family Xanthobacteraceae; genus BOG-931. Next base: position 371,450 of record CAVQOD010000011.1, read on the forward strand.
CTTCTCGGAGATGAATTGCACCGGCAGCGAGTCGACCGGCGGCGCCTCCATCGGCTGCGCCGAAATCGCCACCAAGGCACAGCCAGATCGCGACGCGCATGACCGACGCACGATATGGTCATGCCAGTCTTCATTGGCTGCCCTGCTCGACATCGGTGACAAGCGCGACCTTATGATAGCCGGCGCCCGAAATTCGGCCCATCACCCGCATCATGGTTCCGTAGTCGACCTTCTTGTCGCCGCGCACATAGATCTGCTCGTTGGTGTCGCCGTGGCGGGCGTCGATGATCGCCTTGAGCTTCGGCACCAGATCGTCGAGCTTGATCTGCTTGTCTTGCAGGAATACTTTGCCGTCGACGTCCACCGAAATGGTCAGCGGCTCGTTGTCCTGCTGCAACGCCTTGGCTTGGCTCTGCGGCAGATCGATCGGCACGCCGACCGTCAGCAGCGGCGCCGACACCATGAACACGATCAACAGCACCAGCATGACGTCGACGAACGGCGTCACGTTGATCTCGCTCATGACCGGGCGGCGCCGGCGGCGCCTGCCGCCGCCAGCCGAGCCCGCGCTCAGGATGCCTGCCGCCATGACCGAAAGCCCTCAGCCCCGCTCGTCGATCTGCCGCGACAGGATCGCCGTAAACTCGTCGGCGAAACCTTCGAGCCGCTGCGCCTGCCGGTTCACCTCGGTGGTGAACTTATTATAGAAAATCGTCGCCGGGATGGCGGCAACGAGGCCGATTGCGGTCGCGAACAGCGATTCCGCGATGCCGGGCGCGACCACCGCCAGCGAGGTGTTTTGCGACGCCGCGATCGACTGGAAGCTTGTCATAATGCCGGCCACCGTGCCGAACAGGCCGATGAAGGGCCCCGCCGAGCCGACCGTCGCCAGCACCAAAAGGCGCCGCTCCATGGTCTCGACTTCGCGCGCGATGGCGACGTTCATGACCTTCTCGATGCGCATTTGCAGCCCGGCGAAGGAGCGGGCGTGGCCTTCGAGACTGCGCTTCCATTCGCGCATGGCGGCGACGAACAGCACGCCGGTCGAATGCCCCGGCTGGCCGGCCAGCGATTTATAAAGTTCCTCCAGCGACTGGCCGGACCAGAACGCCTCCTCGAAATGGTCGCCGGCGCGGCGAAGCCGCGAGAATAACAGCGTTTTGTCGATGGCGATGGCCCAGACCCAGACCGAGCACAGCAACAGCCCGACCATCACCGACTCGACGATCCAGTGGGCGTGCCAGAACAGGTGAAACAGCGAGAGATTGGCGGAAGTCAGCGGTGCGACCGACGAGGCAATGTCGGTTGGATTCATGGAGCGTCCCTTTCGGCGGTCCGACAGTTGCGGCCGTACCTGAACCGGGTACAGGGCCATCGGATATTGGGCCGAGTACTGGTCCATGACCGGCGCGGCGCACTGGCGTCGGGAGCAAAGGGTTAACAGCCGGCCGCTTCGCGCGCGCCGACCAAGACCCGAAATTTCGCGAAGACCCGAGCCGGACCCGTCACCGGCGAGCGGAAATCAATCGCGAAACTTGTCCAAACTAGGGCGCAACACCGGTCGTTCCCGCTTACGAAGCCCGACTGTGCTTAATGCGACGTTAAGGCCCAGGCGACCGGGCCGTGCGAGGGCGCGCAGCGGACCTCTATAGCCCCGGGCGGATGGCCCGTTGACCGCCCCACGGCAAAGCCTTTAAGTCATGAAAAACCGCACGTATAGGTTGCGCATGGCTTCCGCCTTGGCCGAACCTTGCCTTACATTGGAACCGGCGGCGGCGAGCGAGACCGGCGCGCTTGGCGTTTATCAGCTCAAACGCATGTGGTCGCGGGCGATGGCGGCCCGAGCGGGCCATTGTCCGCCGACCAGCATGCATGAGCGTCACCTCGACAGACTGGTGATCCATGCCGTCGGCGTCGGTTTGGAGCAGACCGCCGCCTATCTCGGCAGTACGGCGCCGGACTTCGAGGCGTTCGAGCGCTGGATTGTCGCCACGACCGGCGGCGTCGATCCGGAACGGGTCGCGCGCATTAACGCCGCCGTCATCGGCGCCGATATGCCGCCGGCCAGCAAAAGGGCGCTCGCCGCGATAGAGGCAAGCGCCCCGGCGTTGACGGCCGCCGATCTCGCGTTCTGGGACGAGCACGGTTACGTCGTGCTCCACGACGCCGTTGCCGCCTCGCTATGCGAGGCGGCCGCAGACGCGCTGTGGCGGCACCTCGGCGCCAGCCCGGACGATCCCGAGACCTGGTATCGCCGGAGCGACCACGGCATCATGGTGCAATATTTCCAGCACCCGGCTTTCGAGGCCATTCGCCGCGCGCCGCGCATTCATAAAGCCTTCGCCCAGCTGTGGGGCACCGCCGACCTATGGGCGACCACCGACCGCGTCGGCTTCAACGCGCCGGAGCGCGATGGCTTTAAGTTTCCGGGACCGCATTTGCATTGGGACGTCAGCGTGAAAACGCCGGTCCCGTTCGGCACCGGCGGCATCCTCTATTTCACCGACACGCCGCCCGAGCAGGGCGCCTTTACGCTGGTGCCCGGTTTCCAGCGCTGGGGCGAAGACTGGCTCAAAGCGCTGCCGCCCGGCGCCGATCCGCGGGCGCAGAATCTCTATGCCTTGGATCCGCAGCCGATCGGCGGCCGTGCCGGCGATCTCGTCATCTGGCATCAGTCGCTGCCGCACGGCGCCAGCCCCAACCGCGGAACGAAGCCGCGGCTGGTGCAATACGTGAATATGTTCCCGACGCGGATCGAGGAGCAGGAGGAGTGGATCTAGCTGTGATCCGGCCGAATGCGGCCGGTCCGTGTCGCCGGTTCCCGAACCGGACATGGCGCTCCAATAAGCTATTTTAACAACAAGGCGTTTCTACTAAACTTCAACTGCGTTGCGAGTGGGGATGCACATCATGACCGAGAGCACAGCGGACGGAACGGCGCTCGAAAATGCTTGTCGAGATATCGACCGGTATGTTTTCGAAACGGCGCAGCCGTCCTCAACCGATGCTCAGTCGCTAAGTCCCAGCCAAAGACTGCGCGAGTTGGGCAGGCAACAGGCCGGCTCGTCGACGATGGTGTCTGCCCCTGCAGGAAACAGCAACGCCATCGTCCGCGCGAGCGCACTCAAATCCGGCAAGCGCCATCTCGCTCGGCGAATGAATCTGTTCGCGCGATCGCAAGGGCGCGTACTGGCGTTTATACCGGTTCCTGCCTGAAGTTGGGAACCGATTTGGGCACACGGAGTTTCCTAGCGGGAGGATCGTCGGGGACTCCATGCGTTACCTCGCAATTGTTGTCTCAGCCGTCCTGTTCGGAACTGGGCTGCCAGTCCACGCAACGGCTGGTCAGAGCTTTTCGGGCATGGCCGCTTATTACTCGGGTCGGAGCGGTGGTTTTACCGCCGCGCATCGAACCCTGCCATTCGGTACTCGAGTTCGCGTAACCGATCCGAAAACGGGACGGAGCGTAGTCGTTACGATAAATGATCGCGGCCCTTTTGGACACGGGCGCGTCATTGATCTTTGCACCCGAGCGGCGCGCGCTCTCGGAATGATCGGTCGTGGGGTTATCTTTGTCCGCGCCGACGTTCTTTAGGCAGTCAATCGATCTGGCGCTCAGACGAATAACTGCCGCTCATGTCTGAAGTGGGTCATTTTCGACCGAGACAAGGCAAGCGACAGAATCCCGCCATGGCGGCTATGCCCTAGCGTTGCCCGTTAAGTTCGTCCTGATCCGCCTTCATGGCGATGCGCAGCGGTTTTGGGATCGGCCGCGCCCGGCCGCCGGAGATGAAAGCGACGCGCACATGGGCCTCGACCAGAAGCTCGTCGCCGCGCATGACGCGCTGGCGCACCGTGGTCGAGGCGCCCTTGACCTCTTCCGGCTCGGTGACGATGTCGAGCACGTCGTCCATGCGCGCGGGCTTGAGGAAATCGATGCTCATCGAGCGCACCACGAAGGCAAAGCCCGGCGCTTCCTTTTCGGTCGCCTCGAACAGCGCGCGGTGATCGGCGCCGATCAGGCGCAGATAATTGGTCCGCCCGCGCTCCATGTAGCGCAGATAATTGGCGTGATAGACGATGCCGGTGAAGTCGGTGTCCTCGTAATAGACGCGCACCGTGAGCACGTGCCGGCCGTCGCGAATTTCGCCATCGAGGGAGACGCGCGTCACTGCATTATCTCCACGGCACCCGGCCCGTCATCGCATGCTCCCAGTTCTGGCCGTCGAACACATGGGTTTTGATGGCGGCAAGATCGACGCCGTCGAGGCAGCGCACATTGACGTCGATCTTGTCGGGATCGGAGCGCGGCACGTAGAACGGATGGATGCCGCAGGTGGCGCAGAAGGTATGCTGTGCGGTGCCGGTGTTGAAACGGTAGGTGGTCAGCGCATCCTTGCCGCTGAACAGTTCGAAGTTCTCCGGCGGCACGATGAGATGCAAAAAGCCCTTCTTGGCGCAGATCGAGCAATTGCATTCGGTGACGCGCGACAGATCCGCGGTGACGCGAAAGCGCACCCGGCCGCAATGGCAGCCGCCTTCGTAGGTTCGGGTCATCGGTCAGTTTTCCTCGACCGACCCGAACAGCCCGAACTGCGCCGGATCGCGCGCCGGTTCGGGCAGGCCGAGATGGCGGAAGGCGTGGCCGGTGATCAGCCGCCCGCGCGGCGTGCGCTGCAGGAGCCCGCACTGGATCAGATAAGGCTCGATGATGTCCTCGATGGCGTCGCGCGGCTCCGACAACGCCGCGGCCATCGTCTCGACGCCGACCGGGCCGCCGCCGTAATTCACCGCGATGGTGGTAAGATAGCGCCGGTCCATGGCGTCGAGTCCCGCAGCATCGACTTCGAGCGCGGCCAGCGCCTTGTCGGCGACCGCGCGATCGATCGCGGCGGCGCCGTCGACGGAGGCGAAGTCGCGCACGCGGCGCAGGAGCCGCCCGGCGATGCGCGGGGTGCCGCGGGCGCGGCGCGCGATCTCGTTGGCGCCGTCCGCGGTGATGGCGATGCCGAGCACGCGCGCGCCGCGATTGACGATCAGCTCCAGTTCGGCCTCGGTGTAGAAATTAAGCCGCACCGGAATGCCGAAGCGGTCGCGCAGCGGATTGGTGAGCAGCCCGGCGCGCGTGGTGGCGCCGACCAGGGTGAACTTGGCGAGGTCGATCTTCACCGAACGCGCCGCCGGGCCTTCGCCGATGATGAGATCGAGCTGAAAATCCTCCATCGCCGGATAGAGGATTTCCTCGACCGCCGGATTGAGACGGTGAATCTCGTCGATGAACAGCACGTCGCGCTCTTCGAGATTGGTGAGCAGCGCCGCAAGATCGCCGGCCTTGGCGATCACCGGACCCGAGGTGGCGCGGAAATTGACGCCAAGCTCGCGCGCCACGATCTGCGCCAGCGTGGTCTTGCCTAAGCCCGGCGGGCCGACGAACAGCACGTGATCGAGCGGCTCGCGCCGCGCCTTGCGCCGCGGCGATGAACACGCCGAGATTGCTTGCGCGCCTGCTCCTGGCCGATGAATTCGCTCAAGTCGCTGCGGCCGCAGGCTCGCTTCCGCCGCGTCTTCGTCGCGGCGCTCGGGCGTGACCAGTTTGCGCGGCGTGCTCGTCACCGTTCCGGCCCCCGGCGTGTATTTGTTCGGCAACAATTCGGCGATCGGCACCACCGCCGCCGCCTTGCCGTTCGGCACGATCACGCGCGCCTTGCGGTCGTAATCGAAAATCAATTCGCGGCAGGCGCCGCACGGCGACACCACCGCGATGGTCTGATCCTTCTCGGCCGGCGGCGGATGGCGCACCGCGACGATGAGATCGATGCCGTCGTCGCCGGCATCGACCACGGCGCGGCCGAGCGCGACGGCCTCGGCGCACACCGCCATGCGGCCGAGATAGGCGTCGAGATTGACGCCGGTAAAAATTTTTCCCGAACGGGTGCGCAACGCCGCGCCGACCTCCTGCCAGTCGTCGCGGTAGCGCCGTTTGATCGCCGTGGTCGCCGCCGCGATCAAGTCTTTCTCTGCCTTGCCGAGTTTCGCCGAGCCGTTTCACTTCGCCAATTCCTTCAAACCGAGCCGGATCAGCGTCGTCGCCTCCGCGTCCTCGCCGGCGCGAGCGCGCCGCGGCGGCGATGGCGGCGGCGGCCTGCGGCTTGCGCGTAGCCGAGATTGACCAGCGCCGAGACCGCGTCGGTGACCGGCCGCGGCGCGCGCTTCTCGTCGAGCGCGCCGGACAGCCGCACCAGCGCCGGATCGATATCGGTATAGGCCGGCGCCTTGTCTTTCAGTTCGGTGACGATGCGCTCGGCGACTTTCGGGCCGACGCCGGGCGTGCGCGCCACCATGGCCTTGTCGCGCATGGCGATGGCGGAAGCGAGATCGGCGGGCTTGAGCGTGCCGAGCACGGCAAGCGCCACCTTGGTGCCGACGCCCTGCACGGTTTGGAGGAGCCGGAACCATTCGCGCTCGACGTCGGTCGTAAAGCCGAACAGCTTGATCTGATCCTCGCGCACGTGGGTTTCGATCGACAGCGTCGCCGGCTCGCCGGCGCGCGGCAGTTCCTGCAAGGTGCGCGCCGAGCAATGCACCAGATAGCCGACGCCATTGACGTCGAGGATGACGGAATCCTCGCCGTAGGAATCGATGATGCCTTTGAGCTTGCCGATCATCGCGCCGCAACCTTTGGCGCCGCCACCTTCAGCGCCGCGATGCAGCGCCGCGCTGCGGCGGTGATGCGCGTGCGTCACCGCGATGGCGAGCGCATCGGCGGCGTCGTCCGACGCCGGGTCGGCCTTGGGCAAGAGCACGCCGATCATCATGCGCACCTGCGCCTTGTCGCCGTGGCCGGCGCCGACGATGCTTTTCTTGACCAGGTTCGGCGCATATTCGGCGACCGGCACGCCGGCTCGCGCCGGCACCACCATGGCGATGCCGCGGGCTTGGCCGAGCTTGAGCGTCGCGCGCGCATCCTTGCTGACGAAGGTCGCTTCGACCGCCGCCTCATCGGGCCGGAATTCGTCGAGAATGCGCATCAAGCCGTCATGAATGACCAGAAGCCGCGCGGCGAGCGCATCGCGATCGTTGGTGGTTACCGAGCCGCAGCCGACAAAGCGCAACGCATTGCCGGCGATCTCGACCATGCCCCAGCCGGTGCGGCGGAGCCCGGGATCGATGCCGAGGATGCGAATCGGGCGGTTCATCTTGGCTTCGGTGATAGACCTGCCGCAGCCTGTCGGAAAGCGTCCAGCTTGCGCGAGCCCAGTCCCGCTCGTAGAATCGAAGCTATGCTTGATTGGAGCACTTGTCCCGCTGTCGAACGCATCCCCGGTAAAGGCGGCGGCGAGTGGCTATTCAAACACAGCCGTGTCCCGGTGCGGGCCTTGTTCGAGAATATCGAAGGCGGCGCTCGAATCGACGAATTTCTGGAGTGGTTCCCCGGGGTGACGCGCGAGCAGGTCGAAATTGTGCTCCGTCACGCCGAACAAAGCCTTGTCGCCTGAGCCCTTCAATCGCGCACGTGAAGATCCTGTTTGACCACGGTACCCCGGCGCTTCGTCGAGCATTGATCGGCCATTCCGTCTCAACTGCCGCTGAAATGGGATGGAGCGAGATCGACAATGGCAGCCTGCTATCGGCCGCCGAAACTCAATTTGATGCAATCGTTACGACCGACCAAAGCATCCGCCATCAGCGAAATCTCGCCGGGCGACGATTGGCGATCTTGGTGCTGCCGACAACGAGTTAGCCGGAACTTCGCGCGCACCAAGCGCAGATCGCCGCCGCGATCGACCGCATACGCCCCGGTGAAATCGTCGAATTGAAAATCTAGGCGGAACACCGCAAATAACCGCCGTCACATCCGCGAATAATTCAGCGCCGAAAGCAAAGAGGCCGCCCCGCGGCGGCCTCCAGCGATTTTAGCCTGGTTGCGATCACATCGTCAGCGGCACGGCCGGCACCAGCAGCGATAGGGACCGCAGACCCTGACAAAGCCCGGCCGGCAATACGGACCCCAGCCCTGGCATGCCGCCTTGGTGACGATCGGCGTGGCGTTCTGCGCAAGCGCGTGAAAGCCCGCCGCACCGGGCGCCAGAGTTTGCGCTTGCGCGCTCATGGCGCCCGCGCCCAGTGCCGCCGCCGCAATCAAACACATCGTGAGTTTTCGCATTGGATCCTCCTCTTTTTTGTTTCGTTACAAGCAAGAGTAGATAAACCGCGTCACCGCACAACACGACCGCGTCACGCTACACTTTTCCAGCGACGTTGGGGAGACTTTCCAGCGACGTTGGAAAGACGCTGCATCGGACCGACGCGGCTCGGCGCGATTTTACGAGCAAATGTTCGCCGCACCGCTATCTGGCCGCCGCAAGCGGCTCCATGCCGCTATTTTTGATCGCCTCCGCCGCCCGCGCGGAAGCTAGAAACGCGATCAGCCGTCTGGAATTTTCAAGGGCGTGCGCGCCGGCCACAATGGCTGCGGAAAACACCTGCACAAACTGGATCTCCGGCGCGAGGCTGCCGGCGAAATCGACACCGGGTGCGACCAGAATTTCGCTGACCGGCTGGACCGCAAGGTCGGCTTCGCCCGCGGCAACCATACGGGTCGCATCCGCACCGCGCGGCGCCGGCCGCACGCTGATCTTGTCGGCGATGCCGAGCCGCGGAAAAAGCTCGGTCATCAACCAGATGCCGCTCGTGCTTTGCGGAACCGCGACGGTTTTGGCCGCAAGCAGAACCTGTTTGAAGGCCTCGATCGTGTCGACATCGGGCTTCGGCGTTCCCGCGCGCACGCCAACGCCAAGAGGGACTTGCGCAAGATCGACGTCGGTCCCGGCGGCAATTTTCTCCGCCGCAATCAGGTCGTTGAGCCCCTCCCTGGAGAGGATCACCACATCGGCGGGCGCGCCGCGGACAAGTTGCGCGGCAATGGTCTGCGGGCCCGCTCCCTGCGACGCACCGGATCCGGTCGTGACTTCGATGGCGCTTGTTCGCTTAAATTCCGGCAACAGCGTCTCGTAAGCAGCGGCGAACCCGCCGGAAATCAGAACGTTCAAATGCGCCGACCGATTCGTCATGCTTTGCAACAGTTCACGCGCTCATCCGGCTGACCAGCGCGTCGGAAATCTCAAAATTGGCATAGACGTTCTGCACATCGTCGTGATCGTTCAAGTTCTCGATTAACTTGAGCACCTTTTCGCCTTGCTCGTCGTCGACCGTCACGGTGTTCTGCGGCCGCCAGGTGAGCGCCGCCTTGCGCGGCTCGCCGAATTTGGCCTCGAGCGCCTTGGCGACCGAGCCGAAATGATCCTGCGCCGCGTAAATCTCATGGCCATCGGCGGTGGAGACGACGTCGTCGGCGCCGGCGTCGAGCGCCGCCTCGAACACCGCTTCGGCGCTCGCCAGCTTGGCGTCGTATTCGATGACGCCGACATGATCGAACATAAACGACACCGCGCCGGTCTCGGCCAGATTGCCGCCTGACTTGGTGAAACTGGCGCGGACTTCGCCGGCGGCGCGATTGCGGTTGTCGGTCAAGACTTCGACGATCACCGCGACGCCGCCCGGCCCGTAGCCCTCGTAGCGGATCTGCTCATAGGTCTCGGCATCGCCGCCCAACGCCTTCTTGATCGCGCGCTCGATATTGTCCTTCGGCATGTTCTCGGCCCGCGCCGCCATCATCGCCGCGCGCAGCCGCGGATTCATCGCCGGATCGGGCACGCCGAGCTTGGCGGAGACGGTGATTTCGCGGGCGAGCTTGCCGAATAATTTCGATTTCGCCGCATCCTGCCGCCCCTTGCGGTGCATGATGTTCTTGAACTGTGAATGTCCGGCCATAAGTCCGCTCTCAACGCTGAGGTCGCGCCGCTCGCGCCCCGATCAGCGGATCAATTGATGGCGGCGAGCTTATAGGGCGGCTGCAAGACGGAAATAAAGGCCGCGCAGCCAGAGAACGCCGGCACCGCCTGTTCCAGGACGCCGCCGAGCCGCACCGCGCCGGCGCGCACGGCAAGGCCGGTTGCCGGATCGGTCTCGACGGCGACCGCGCACAGCGTCGCCGGGCCGGTCGCCGGCTCGAAGCGGGCCGCCGGAATCCGGCGCAGGAAGCGCTGCAGCGGCTCGTCCTTGGCCATGCCGATCACCGAATCGAAATCGCCGGTCATGCCGACGTCGCTCATGAACGCGGTGCCGCCGGGCAGCACGCGCAGATCGGCGGTCGGCACATGGGTGTGGGTGCCGACGACGAGGCTCGCCCGGCCGTCGCAGAAAAATCCCATCGCCTGCTTTTCGCTGGTCGCCTCGCCGTGGAAATCGACGACGATCGCGTCCGCGCCGCTCGGCAGCGGGCAAGCGGTGAGCTCGCGATCGATCGCGGCGAACGGATCGTCGAGCGGGTCCATATAGATGCGGCCCATGGCGTTGATGACGAGGACGCGCCCGCCGGTCTTGGTCTCGATCATGGCGGCGCCGCGGCCCGGCGTGCCGGCGGGATAATTGAGCGGGCGGATCAGCCGCGGCGCGCGCTCGATGAAGACCAGCGCCTCCTTCTGATCCCAGGCGTGATTGCCGAGCGTGACCGCATCGACGCCGGCCTCGATCAATTCGCGATAGATCGCCTCGGTGATGCCGAAGCCGCCGGCTGAGTTCTCGCCATTGGCGATGACCAGATCGAGCTTCCAATCGCGCATCAGTTTCGGCAAGCGCTCGACGACGACGGTTCGCCCGCTGCGCCCGACAATGTCGCCGACGAAAAGAATGCGCATGCTCACAACCTGATAGCCAAGAGTCGAATCCCATTTCGCAGCACAATTAGAGCATGATCCGGAAAAGAGGAAACCAGTTTATTTAGGCGGAAGCTGTTGCAACGGATCGACGACGGTGACCTGCATCGGCGCGAAGTGGCGCTCATTGCGCGATAGGATGATCAGATCGTGCCGCTGCGCCGTCGCGGCAATGGCGATGTCGGCAAAACCCGGGAGCATGACCACGGCTGCGCGCCAAATCGGACAAGGCGCCGGCGATCTCGGCTGTAGCGCTGTCGAAGGGCAGCACACGGTCGCCGTACAAGATGCAGCACCGTCTGCAGCCAGGCTGCCAAGTCTGAGGCCTTCCGCTTAGCCCCCTGGCGCTTGGCTTTGGCGATCCCGTCGGCGATCTCGGCAATGGTGACCGCCGAGCAGAAAAAGCGTCGGGCGAATGCGACGTCCATCCACGCCATCAGCTCGGCGTGCCTCACTTGCGTGGTGGGCGCGGTGACCGAGATGACGTTGGTATCGACCAAATATCGCGTCACAGCCCGGCATCGCGCAACGGCGCGCGGTCGCGCTCCGGCACGTCGCCGGGCTCAAGCGGCGCCGACATCAGAAGTCGCCCGAACGACGGCACGCGCGACAGCCGCTGCCAATCGGCAAAGCCAAGCACCACAGCCTCCGGCTTGCCGTGCCGGGTAATGACCGACGGTTTGCCGCGCGTGGCCCGATCCACCACCGCCGACAAGCTCGCTTTGGCGTCCTTCAATTGAATCTTGCGCATAGTGTCCTCAAATGACTACAGTAGTCATATACCGGATCGCACCGCACGTGGCAACTAGATCGCCGGCGGAACTTTGATCGCGATCACCTCATTCTCGGTCAAAATGAAATCGAGCCGGGCATCGCGATCGGTCGCCGGTACGGCGGGAACTTCCTGCATCGCGAAGGCGATGCCGACGGCGGTGACGGTTTTGCGCGAGCGCAGTCCGGCAATCGTCATGTCGTAATAGCCGGCGCCATAGCCGATGCGATGCCCGGTACGGTCGAAGGCCAAAAGCGGCACGAGCAATATGTCAGGATCGACGTCCGGCGCATCGGCCTTCGGCTCGCGAATGCCCCATTGCCCGGCCTCGAGCGGCGCGCCCCATTGCCAAGCGCGCATGACAAGCGGCTTGCCGCGCCCGGCAATCTTCGGCAGCGCCAATTGCGCGCCGGCGTCCGCCAGCTTCTGCATGAGCGGCAGCGGATTGATCTCGCTCTTGAGCGGCATAAAGCCGGACACGATGGTGCCGCGCGAAATTGGCAGCGGGAACGCGCGCGCTGCAATTGCCTCGGCGGCGGCTTTGCGCACATCAGCCGGCAAGGCATCGCGGCGGGCGAGCGCCTCGCGGCGGAGCGCCGCTTCTCATCTACAATTACAGAGGGCTCGGACATGCCACCGTCATGCCCGGCCATAGTCGTTCGAAGAACGGCGTCGCTTCGCTCGTCTATGGTGCCGGGCATCCATGTCTTTTTGATTCCGCCAAGCTTAAAGACGTGGATGGCCGGAACAAGTCCGGCCATGACGAATAAGTGCGGAGCCGCGCTGGCCGTTGGAGCAGCGATCCCGGGTTCCCTACACATGTAGGTGGGCACCGTGTGACCGAACCCACGAGCTCGGCCAGGGACAGCTCCCTAAGAGATCGATAAGGCCCCGAGAATTGGCTCCTGACGCACCGGGCAGCCCCGCCTAGACAATGTAGTGCGTGATGACGGGCGGCGCTACTTATCTCAGACCCGCTGACGATCTCCGCCGCGTCGCTCGTCGCTCCTTCTCCCCGCCGCGCGGGGAGAAGGTTGGGATGAGGGGGCGTTACCGCGATTCTGAGCCCAGCGGAGAGGCCTCCTCACCCCAACCCTCACCCCGTAAACAGGGAGAGGGAGGCGTGTCTCCGCAAGCGGAGAGAGGGAAAACTACCCGAGCGCCACGCCGCTCGTCGCTGCGGTTTGATTGAGCTTCTTGGTGATGCCCTCGATGCGCTCCGCCGCAGCGGACAGCGCCGCGGCGATCGAGGCCTGTGCGGCTTTATTGCGGTCGGAGGTGGCGACGCGCGCGTCTTGGAGGGCGGCGAGTTCCTCTTCCAAGCGCTTGACGCGAGCGCCGGCCTCGGCGAGTTCGTCGGCAACCGTGATCGCCGCCATCACCGTCAAGCGCGTATCGCCGATCTCGCCGAATTTGGCGCGCAAGCCGCCGATGCGGCTGTCGAGCTCGCTCGCCAGTTTCTCCAGGTGTTCCTCCTGACCGTCTTCGCAGGTCATGCGGAACTGCCGGCCGTTGATGGTGACGCTCACTTGCGCCATTGTTGCGCTCTCACTGTTCCGAACTCAGCACGTCGCGGATGGTTGCAATCGCCTGGTCGATGCGCGTGCCGACCTCGCGATTGGCGGTTTCGAGATCTTTTGCGCGCGCGGTTGCCTCGTCGAGTTCGCTCGCCAGCCGCGCGCGGTCGGTATCGAGCGCGTGGACCCGGTCGGAGAGCGCTTGCGCGGCGCGATCGGTCTCGCGCCGCCGCTCCGCCGCGGCGTCGAGCGCCTCGAGCGCGAGCGACAGCCGCGCGGCCGCGGCCGCGATCGCTTCGGTCTCGCTGAGCTGGCCATCGGTTGCGGCCATGGCGTCGCGCCCTATGCGAAAATTGTGTGCCGGCAACTATTTATCGCGGGAAGCTTACGTCGTATCGCGGGAAACCGTCAACGGCGCGTGTTGTGACCTGTGCATGACGCTCGCCGCCGGCCGCCGCGGAATTGACTGGTGCGCCCCCCATGTTATCTGTGCCCAGCCTGTTCCCACGACCGCTTCCCATGACTGCTCCCATGACCGCGGCACGAGCTGAACGCCGCGATTGGCGATTCCGATGACCAAGCCGGACCGTCTCCCCGCGGCGAGCGCCACTCTCGCCCCATCTCCCCGCATTCCCGCGGCCACGAATCCGAGCGCTGCACCGCGGACCCGCGCCGAGCACGATCGCATGGCGAACGCCATCCGCGCGCTGGCGATGGACGCCGTCGAGCAGGCCAAGTCCGGGCATCCCGGCCTGCCGATGGGCGCCGCCGATGTCGCGACCGTGCTGTTTTGCCAATTTCTCAAGTTCGATCCCGCCGATCCGGCCTGGCCCGACCGCGACCGCTTCGTACTCTCCGCCGGCCATGGCTCGATGCTGCTCTATGCGCTGTTTTATCTCCTCGGCTATCCGCAGATGACGATCGAGGAGATCAAGCGCTTCCGTCAGCTCGGCTCGCTCACGCCCGGCCATCCCGAGCACGCGCACACGCCCGGCGTCGAAACCACCACCGGGCCGCTCGGCCAGGGCCTCGCCAATGCGGTCGGCATGGCGATCGCCGAGCGCCACCTCGCCGCGGTGTTCGGCGGCGAGATCGTCGATCACACCACTTATGTGCTCGCCTCCGACGGCGACCTGATGGAAGGCATCAGCCAGGAAGCGATCGCGCTCGCCGGCCATCTGCGGCTTAACAAGCTCATCGTGCTCTACGACGACAATCACATCTCGATCGACGGGCCGACTTCACTGTCGGATTCCGTCGATCAGATCGAGCGCTTCGAATTCCGCCGGCTGGGCGGCGACGCGGATCGACGGCCACGATCCCGCAGCCATCGCCGCCGCCATTGCGGCGGCGCAAAAATCCGACCGGCCGTCGCTGATCGCCTGCCGCACCACCATAGGCTTCGGCGCGCCGCACAAAGGCGGCACCGAGAAGGCTCACGGCTCGCCGCTCGGCGCCGAAGAGGTCGCCGCGGCACGCCAGAACTCTCGGCTGGAGCTCGCCGCCGTTCGAGATTCCGGCGGATATCTTGGCGGATTGGCGCGCCGCCGGCGAGCGCGGCCGCCCGGCGCGGCTTGCCTGGGAAAAGCGACTCGCCGCGTCCGAGCCGGCAAAGCGCGCCGAATTCGAGCGCCGCAATCGCGGCGAACTGCCGCCCAAGCTCGCGGCCACCATCAAGGATATGAAGCAAAAGCTTGCCGCTGCGCCGAAGGAGATCGCCACCCGCGCCGCATCCGAGCTCGCGCTCGATGCGCTCACCGTGGCGCTGCCGGAAATGATCGGCGGCTCGGCCGACCTGACCGGCTCGAACAATACGCTGACCAAAGCCATGAAAGCGCTGCAAGCGCCCGACTATTCCGGCACCTACATCCATTACGGCGTACGCGAGCACGGCATGGTGGCGGCGATGAACGGCATGGCGCTGCACGGCGGCATCATTCCTTATTCCGGCACGTTCCTGGTGTTCTCGGATTACTGCCGGCCGGCGATCCGCTTGGCCGCGCTGATGGGCCAGCGCGTCATTCTGGTGATGACGCATGACTCGATCGGGCTCGGCGAGGACGGTCCGACGCATCAGCCGGTCGAGCAACTGGCGGCGTTGCGCGCCATCCCGAACCTGAAAGTGTTTCGCCCGGCCGACGTGGTCGAGACCGTCGAATGCTGGCAGCTCGCGCTGCAAAGCAACGGCGGCCCGAGCGTGCTGGCGCTGACGCGGCAGAACCTGCCGCAATTGCGCGACGGCTTTGACGAGGGCAACCGCTGCGCCGCCGGCGCCTACGAAATGCGCGCAGCGGACGACGACGATGCGGTGGTGTCGCTGTTCGCCACCGGCTCGGAGGTCGCCATTGCGGTCGGCCGCCAAGAAGCTTCTCGCCGAGCGCAAAATCTCGGCGCGGGTGGTGTCGGTGCCGTGCTTCGAGCTGTTGCTGGCGCTGCCGGAAGGCCGGCGCGCGGCCATCATCGGCGACGCCGAAGTTAACGTCGCCGTCGAGGCCGGCATCCGCCAGGGCTGGGACGCCATTATCGGCTCGGACGGAACTTTCGTCGGCATGACCGGGTTTGGCGCCAGCGCGCCGGCCAAGGATCTTTACCGTCATTTCGGCATTACCGCAGAAAAGGTGGCCGAAGCGGCATTGGCTCGGTTAGGAAAGTCATAGAAAGTAGCTACATAATAAGAGTTGCCGTCCGATCTGGCCGGCAGCCAGGGGAGACCGGGAGACAAGAATGTCGGTTCGCGTCGCCATCAATGGATTCGGCCGCATCGGTCGCAATATTTTGCGCGCCGTGGTCGAGGCCGACCGTCACGACATCGAAGTCATCGCGGTGAACGACCTGGCGCCGGTCGAGACCAACGCGCATTTGTTGCGCTTCGATTCAGTGCACGGCCGCTTTCCCGGCGAGGTGACGGTCAAAGGCGACACCATCTCCTGCGGCAACGGCGCCATCAAAGTCACCGCGGTGAAGGACCCGGCGGCCCTGCCGTGGCGGGAGCTCGGCATCGACGTGGCGCTGGAATGCACCGGCCTATTCACCTCCAAGGACAAGGCCTCGGCGCATCTGCAAGCCGGCGCCAAGCGCGTTCTGATCTCGGCGCCGGCCGACGGCGTCGACCTCACCGTGGTCTATGGCGTCAACCACGACAAGCTGACCAAGGCACACACCGTCGTGTCGAATGCCTCGTGCACGACCAATTGCCTGGCGCCGGTCGCCAAGGTGCTCAACGACGCCGTCGGCATCGACAAGGGTTTCATGACCACCGTGCATTCCTACACCAACGACCAGCCGTCGCTCGACCAGGTGCACAAGGACCTCTACCGGGCGCGCGCAGCGGCGCTCAACATCATCCCGACCTCGACCGGCGCCGCCAAAGCGGTGGGCCTGGTGCTGCCGGAACTCGCCGGACGGCTCGATGGCACCGCCGATCCGCGTGCCGACGCCGAACGTCTCCGTGGTCGATTTCAAGTTCGTCGCCAAGCGCGCAACCTCGAAGGACGAGATCAACGGCGCGGTCAAGCGCGCCGCCGAAGCAGCAGCTCAAGGGCATCCTCGGCTATACCGAGGCGCCCAACGTCTCGAGCGACTTCAACCACGACCCGCATTCGGCCGTGTTCCACATGGACCAGACCAAGGTGATGGACGGCACGCTGGTGCGGGTGATGGCGTGGTATGACAATGAGTGGGGCTTCTCCAATCGCATGATCGACACCGCGGTGGCGATGGGCAAGCTCGTCTGACCCGGCTTAAGTCCTCGCACAGCGTCCCCTATGCAGTCCTTCCGCTCACTCGACGACGCCGACGTCAAAGGAAAACGCGTGCTGGTGCGCGTCGACCTCAACGTGCCGATGGCCGACGGCAAGGTCGCCGACTCAACCCGCATCGAAGAGATCGCCCCGACCATTACCGAGCTCGCCGGCAAGGGCGGCAAGGTCATTCTTTTGTCGCATCTGAACCGGCCGAAAGGCCGCGATCCCAAGGATTCGCTCAAGCCCGTCGCCGCCGCGGTGGCGCGGATCGTCAAAAAGCCGGTGGCGTTTGCCGAGGACTGCATCGGGCCGGCGGCGGAGCGCGCGATCGCCGCGATGCAGAACGGCGATATTCTTTGCCTGGAAAACACCCGCTTTCATCCCGAGGAAGAAAACAACGACAGCGAGTTCGCCCGCCGCCTCGCCGCGCTCGGCGACCTCTTCGTCGACGATGCGTTTTCGGCGGCGCATCGCCAGCATGCCTCCAACACCGCGATCGTCACCGTCTCCGGCCTGCCCGCTTATCCGGGCCGCGCCATGCGCGCCGAGCTCGACGCGCTGGAGCGCGCCTTCGAGCGCCCGCAGCATCCGGTCACCGCGATCGTCGGCGGCGCCAAGGTCTCGACCAAGCTCGAGCTCCTCGGCCATCTGCTCGCCAAGGTCGAGACGCTGATCATCGGCGGCGCCATGGCCAACACGTTTTTGGTGGCGCAAGGCAAGGCGGTCGGCAAATCGCTCTATGAAGCCGATCTCGTGGCGACCGCGCGCGACATCATCGCCAAGGGGAAGGCGATGCGGCGCGAGATCGTGCTGCCGAGTCGACGCCGTGGTGGCGGGCAAGCTCGCCGACCATGTGCCGACGCGCGTCGTCGCGATCGATGCGGTCGGCACAGCCGACATGATCCTCGACATCGGCCCGCGCACCGTGGAACAGGTCGTCGCGGTCTTGGCGCGCACCAAGACGCTGGTCTGGAACGGGCCGTTCGGCGCCTTCGAGCACGCACCGTTCGATCGTGGTACTATCGCAGTGGCCGAAGCCGCGGCGGAACTCACGGCGGCCGGCAAGCTTGTCAGTTTTGCCGGCGGCGGCGACACGGTGGCGGCACTCAACCTTGCTTCGGTGCGCGACCGCCTGACCCATGTATCGACCGGCGGCGGCGCGTTTTTGGAATTGCTGGAAGGCAAGACGCTGCCGGGCGTGAAAGTGTTGTTGGTATCCGAAACCGCGGCCGCGAAAGTGGGTTGAGTTGGAGCGCTACGCGACTGACCGAAAGATTTGGAGTGCGCGATGAATCTGTCCGAATTGCACAAAGTCGCAACAGCCATGGTCGCCCCGGGCCGGGGCCTTCTGGCCGCCGATGAATCGACCGGCACCATCAAGAAGCGCTTCGATGCGCTCGGCGTGGAATTCGACGCCCGACAGCCGGCGCGACTATCGCGAGATGCTGTTCCGCTCGACCGACGCCATGGCGAAATATATTTCCGGCGTGATCCTCTATGACGAGACCATCCGCCAGAACGCCAAGGACGGCACGCCGCTCGTCAAGCTGATCGAGAAAGCCGGCACGCTGCCCGGCATCAAGGTCGACAAGGGAGCCAAGGCGCTGCCGTTCTGCCCCGGCGAAGTCGTCACCGAAGGGCTCGACGGCTTGCGCGAGCGGCTGATCGAATACCGCGCGCTCGGCGCCAAATTCGCCAAATGGCGCGCGGTGATCGACATCGGGCGCCTGCACGACATGCCGAGCTATACGTGCGTTGCCGCCAATGCCCATGCGCTCGCCCGCTATGCGGCGCTCTGCCAGGACGAAGGCATCGTGCCGATCGTCGAGCCGGAAGTGTTGATGGACGGCGATCACGACATCGACCGCTGCGTCGAGGTCACCACCTGGGTGCTCAAGGAGACCTTCCAGGCGCTGTTCTATCAACCGCGTCGCGCTCGAAGGCATGGTGCTCAAGCCGAACATGGCGGTGCCCGGCAAAAAATCGGGCAAGCGCGCCTCCGTCGAAGAAGTCGCCGACAAGACGCTGCGCGTGCTCAAAGAATGCGTGCCCGCCGCCGTGCCCGGCATCGCCTTTCTCTCCGGCGGCCAGTCCGATGAGGAGGCGACCGCCCACCTCGACGCCATGAACAAGATGGGCCCGCTGCCGTGGCGCGTCACCTTCTCCTACGGCCGCGCGCTGCAGCACGCGCCGCAGACCACCTGGTCGGGCAAATCCGAAAACACCGCCGCCGCCCAGCGCGCCTTCGCCCACCGCGCCATGATGAATGGGCTCGCCACCGCGGGCCAATGGAAGGCGGACCTGGAACGGAAAGCGGCGTGACTAAATCTTCCTCCCCCATGAAAATGGGGGAGGGGGACCGCGCGAAGCGCGGTGGAGGGGGCCTCTGACTCGTCGCCAATGAGAGCGCCGAAAAAAATTGTCAGCAAGGCCCGTGCTCTACGGCGCGCGCTGTCTGTACCCGAAGCCCGGTTATGGAGCCGCCTGCGCCAGCGCCTGCCGGGCAAGCCGGTATTCCGTCGCCAACATCCCATGGGGCCCTACGTGCTCGACTTCTATTGCGCGAAAGCAAATCTAGCGATCGAGATTGACGGCATAAGCCATGATATGAGCGATCGCCCGCAACGCGACGAACGCCGCGATGCTTGGCTGAAGAAACATGGTGTGACTGTGATTCGTATTCCCGCGGCCGAGTTGATGCAGGGCGTTGACGAAGCGGCCGATGCCATCGTTCGATTGGCGGCAGAGCAGCTTTGAGTCAGAGGCCCCCTCCACCGCCCTCCGGGCGGTCCCCCTCCCCCGCTTCGCGGGGGCGGATAAGTATGTCCCCCCGCCTCTATCTCGTCACCCCGCCGGTCGCCGACGCGGCGGCGTTCGCGCCGCAGCTGCAATGCCGCGCTCACGGCCGGCGATGTCGCCGCCGTGCTGCTCCGCCTCGCCGAGGCCGACGAGCGCACGCTGATCAACCGCGCCAAAACTGCTGGCCGAGAGCGTGCAGCGGCGCGATGTCGCACTGCTCGCTCGACGGCCGCCCCGGCATCGTGGCGCGCGCCGGCGCCGACGGCGCGCATCTGTTCGGCACCGACGCCTTTACCGCGGCGCTTTCGTTCCTCAAGCCCGACCGCATCGCCGGCGCCGGCGGGCTTGTGAGCCGTCATGATGCCATGCTCGCCGCCGAGACTGGCGCCGATTACGTGATGTTCGGCGATCCCCGACCCTCCCTCTCCCCCGCAAGCGGGGGAGGGTCAGGAGGGGGCCTGCCCTTCGACGAGGTGCTGGAGCGCCTGACCTGGTGGGCGGAGCTGTTCGAAGTGGCTTGCGTCGGCTATGCGGCAAGCCGCGACGAAGTCGGCGCGCTGGCGCAAACCGGCGCCGACTTCATCGCGCTGGGTGAGTGGATATGGACCGAGCCGCAAGACACCGCCGCGACAATCGCCGCGGCCGCACAAATCCTCGGCCGGCCGCGCGATGCCGCCCCCGCGCAAGCGGGGGAGGGGGACCACGCGTAGCGTGGTGGAGGGGGCGTCTGATTCGCCGCATTGTTGTCGTTGCCAGAGAAATCGTCGCGGCCTGCGCCCCTCCCACCGCACTTCGTGCGGTCCCCCCTCCCCGCTATCGCGTGGCGGGAAGCATCGCCCTCGCCTTCGCGCTTGCGTTCGCTCACCCCGCGGCGGCGCAACCCAACAACCGCCCCGCCGGTGCAATATCTGCCGCAAACCGTCCTCCCCCCGCCCGACAACGGCGGGCAAAAACCCGACCTCGCCTTCGGCGCCTTCCAGCGCGGCTATTTCCTCACCGCGCTGCAATACGCCACCGACGGCGCCACGGCCGGCAATCCGCCATCGATGACGCTTCTCGGCGAGCTCTACGCCAACGGGCTCGGCGTGCCGCAGCGACGACGCCAAAGCCGCCGACTGGTACAAGCTCGCCGCCGCGCGCGGCGACCGGAACGCCATGTTCGCGCTCGGCATGTTCGCGCTGCAAGGCCGCGCCGGCCCGCGCGACCGCGCGCAAAGCGCCAAATGGCTCGCCGCCGCTGCCAATCTCGGCCATCCCGCAGGCCGCTTACGATCTCGCGCTCCTCTACATCGAGGGCCAGTTGTTCCCGCAGGATTTCAAGCGCGCCGCCGAGCTTCTGCGCACCGCCGCCGACGCCGGCAGCCCGCAGGCGCAATATGCGCTCGGCACCTTCTACAAGGACGGCCGCGGCGTGGCAGCCGACATGGCCGAAGCGGTGAAGCTGTGGGCGGCGGCCTCGCTTGCCGGCGACACCGACGCCAGGTCGAATACGCCATCGCGCTCTATAACGGCGACGGCGTGCCACGCGACGAGGACACCGCGGCCCAAATCTTCCTCAAGGCCGCAAAGCTCGGCAGCCCGATCGCGCAAGACCGCTACGCGCGCATCATGGCAAGCGGGCTCGGCGCCCCGCGCGATCCGGTCAAAGCCGTGAAATGGCACCTCGTCTCGCGCGCCGGCGGCGAGACCGACATCACGCTCGACGATTTCATGGCCAAGCTCGACGCCGCCACGGTGGCGGAAGGCACGAAGCAGGCGCAGCCGTGGCTCGATGCGTTGAAGCAGGCGCAAGCGGCG
>CAVQOD010000012.1:0-119806 GCA_963714345.1 uncultured Alphaproteobacteria bacterium
TAGCGCGTAGTGCACCACGAAGGCGTCTGTTCTTCTGGTGACCCGTAAGAGGAGCCTCTTGGCCCGAGGCGGACATACAAACGTTGCCGATCGATGGCCGCATATTGGGGGTAGAGCAGACACCATGAATCGTCACGGACCGAAGCAAATGGACTTGAATTTTGCCAAGGGCGCTGCCAAGCCGCCGACGGGGATCGGACTCGGGCTTTTCAATATGCCGTCGGGCGCCGTACCCGCGCTAATTTTGTAGAGGATCGGCCCGGATCCCTGAAGGATCGGAACAAGTTTGGCTGAGATGCCGCTCAAGGCCCTTTTGTCGTCGGCTATTTCGCCAGTGAATGTCGGCAGTTTGCTTATCAGGTCTGGTGCGATATTGCCTGCAACATCGTAGCGCGCATTGCCGTTGCTCATAGTCAGGGTAGCGGGGCCTGAGGGCAGATTGCCGGCAACGCCTTCCGAATAAACCGTCAAATCATCCACGTCGCGCAGGCAGGCGAAGTTGAGGGTCCGTGGCGCGCCGGCGGAAGGCACATAGATCAGGAATACGCGTTTGCGCGGATCGGTCGTTGCCGACCAGCCTATCTTGTCCCCAGTGTCGGCCGCCACCGGCCAAACCTGAGCGACCAGGATGCCGCCCGCCAACAGGATAGACAGCGCGGCGGCACAGGCGTGGCGCCCGCTCGCTCGCCGTGGCGATAACCTGCCGATCATTGAACCTTGGGTCATTGGATCTCCGCCGAACACCGTTGCTGCGTTGCGGACCTTGGGGCGGGCCAAGAGATTGTCAGCGTTGCGACGCTCAAAGGTACACTTCTTTGTTGGTTGAATTCACGATCGATAAATCCTTGTGCGATCGTCCAGTCCATGTAAAATTATTACATACCGCGTCTGCGGATCAAAACGCAGTCTGCGATCCCGGTTCGATGGGATGGTGGCTGCCCGCACAGTTCCGAGGGGTGTCGATGAGTTCGCCCGCGACCGATCCAGCCAATAAAGACCCCCTCGCCAAAGTTTCTCCCACGCCTGCCGCTGCACCCACAATAAAAACAACAAAAGGAAGCGCCGCGCCGGAGTTCATCGGCATCCTTTTCCTCATCGGCACTGTTGTCGCATGGCCCGCAACTTTTGTCATCGGGCTGATTCTCAGCCTGTCGGTGATGCGGCACCAAATATTTCCCCTTCGCTCTCGCGTGGGGCGACAGCAATTCTGGATTATGCTTGGCAGTTTCTACGTGTGTGCTGGATTTCTCGTTTTCGCCATCCTAGCTGGCGTCATCAAGTTGGCCGGTTGGCCTCCGGCCATCGGCTACACGATCTTCGGTGTGGTGGGTGCTCCGTTCGCATTTTCCGCGGTGACGGTCGCGATAGGCCGGTTGCACGACCGGAACATTTCGGGCTGGTGGATCCTTCTCTATTACGGCATCCCCGCGACGGCGATCGCGCTCTATTTCGTCATGCCGTTGGCAGCGGCCCGCGGCCTTATCTCCGGTAATCTATCGGATACTGCTACTGGAATTGCTCTATTCATAGCGTGGCCTTTTATATGCTGGGCCATTTTCGCTCTCGGCTGCGAGCGCGGCACCGTCGGACCGAACCGATTTGGGCCGGAAGTTTCCTGGGGGCGCGCGACGCCGCCGAGGACGCAAGCGCGCCGGTCGCCGGCGCATACGGCAAACTCTCCAACCCCAGTCTCGCATTCCACGCTGTTTCAATCGCCGACGAGCACTGGTGCTCCAGCAGCCACTAATCCGTCTTTATCAGGAGTTCAGCCGGCCGCGAACGCTGCTCCGCCCGCTTCAACCCATACGCCGGCGCCCACCGGCGCCGCACCGGCCACGCGCCCTTCGTCCGCAATCGTAGACACGCATCGCGGAAAAATTCGCAGCGGGCTTGAGATTCTTTTCTCTTTTAATGGCCGCCTCGATCGAAAGAGATATTGGATTTGCGTCGCGATCCAATGCGTCTATGCCGTCGTGGTCTGGACCGTAATCAGCGAGGTGACAACAAATGAAAACATCTCTCCAACGGCTTATTGGACGCTGGTCGGCGCTCTGGCTTTCCTCCCGGCTGGAATTTCGTCGCTGGCTATAGGAGTGAAGCGATGTCATGACCACGATCTTTCAGCCAAGTGGGCGGGTGGTCTTTTCCTGTTCATCCTTGCCGGGATTATTCTTGTCGCGGCACTTTTTGGAGACTCTGCTGAATGGATTGGAAGCTGTGTCGCCGCCTGGGCAACCGCAATTTGGGGCATGGGCGGATTTGCGGGAACGGTCGGATCTAATGCATTTGGGCCGGATCCCTCTCGATCGGTTCGCGGCGACTGACGGGTAACGAGAGAGGGCTACATGAATGCTCCCGGCGAAGCGCGCCTCCGATTGCGATCGACCGATACGGCGATCGCGCGGATTCGGCATCATCAATCGATGCCTATCTCAGGCGCCGCGGTCATAATTCTCGCAATGGTTGTCGCGATGAAGGCAGCCTATGCCGATCCAACCGACAAACAGACTTGCCAATTGGAAACCGACCAGTCTATCGCCGCTTGCACGCGCATCATCGAGGACAAAACAGCATCGGTGCATGACCGGGAGAGAGCGTACGTCAATCGCGGTAATGCGTTGGACGATCTTCAGCATGACCACGATCACGCCATCGCCGACTATACCGCGGCGCTTGCGCTCGATCCCAACGTTTCCAGCACCTATTATAATCGCGGACTTACACTACTACTCACACACGATTTCGATCGCGCTTTGGCTGATTTTAACGACGCCATCCGTCTCGATCCAAAAAACGCAGACGCCTATGCTAGCCGAGGCGACACGTACCGCGACAAGGGCGACATGGATCGCGCGATGGCCGACTATAACCAAGCAATCAGCCTCGACCCCAAGTCCTTCATAACGTACAATGATCGCGGTTCTCTTTGGCACCGTAAGAATGACCTCGACCGCGCCATAGACGATTTCAACCAGGCCATCAGCCTTAATCCCAAGTACGCGGTTGCTTACCAAAACCGGGGCGCGGCCTGGGGGGACAAGCATGATCTCGACCGCGCCATGGCCGATTATAACAGTGCCATCGCGCTCGATCCGAAATATGCAAACGCCTACAACGGCCGCGCGAGTGTTTGGCGAGCCAAGGGCGATATCGATCAGGCCCTAGCGGATTACAGCACCGCAATCAGCCTCGACCCAAAATCATCCTCCTACTTCGCCAATCGCGGTCTGATTTGGGTCATCAAGGCCGATTGGGACCACGCCATCGCCGATTTCAATCAGGCACTTCAACTCAGAGACAAAGATCCGGAGGCGCTCACCTATCGCGGCATCGCATGGCGGAACAAGGGCGATTACGACCGTGCCATCGCCGACCTCGGCGCCGCCATCGCTCTTGATTCCAACAACGCTATTGCTTTTTTGAACCGCGGCCTCGCTTGGCATGAGAAAGGCGACGATGACCGCGCCATCGCCGACTACGACCAGGGCCTCCGTCTCGATCCAAACAACGCCAACGGACATTATCAGCGCGCCATGAGCCGCTACCGGAAAGGCGACCTCGACGGCGCGATCGCCGATTTCACCGACGCCGTGCGTCTCGACCCGAAGAACGCGCATGCCTACATGAATCGCGGCAACGCGCTTGACGACAAAGGCGATCGTGATCGCGCCATTGCCGATTACAACGAAGCCATTCGCATCGCACCCAACGACGCCGATGTCTATTTCAACCGCGGCGAGGCGTGGCATCACAAGGGCGACGACGATCGTGCCGTCGCCGATTTCGACGCGGCGATTCGCCTCGATCCGAAAAATGCCGGCGCTTATAACGAACGCGGCTTGATCCGATACAGCAAGAAGGATTTCGACGGCGCGTTGTCGGATTTGGGTGACTCCATCCGTCTCGATCCCAACGACCCGACGGCCTACGTCAACCGCGGCAACGTATGGGACGACAAAGGCGACCATGATCACGCCATTGCCGATTACGACCAGGCGATCCGGCTCGATCCCAAGTCTGGCAAGGCCTATTACAATCGGAGCGTGGCCCGGCGCGCCAAAGGCGATTTGAGCGGCGCCAACGCCGATCTCAGCAAGGCGAAGAGTCTCGGAGACTAGGAGATCAGTCCGCGATGCCGAACAAGGAAAAATCGCAGCTGCCGGGCGCTCGATTTGGACGGGCGCACGGACCATGCATCGCATCCGTAATCTTTGCGAACTCTTTTCATCGCGATGGCCAGTTCCATCGGCGCAGCTTTTGCCGATCCGCCCGATATGCAGAATTGCCAGAAGGACGACGAACAATCCTTCGCCGCCTGCACGAAGATCGTCGAGGACAATACGACCACGCCGTACGATCGAGATCGCGCTTACACCGCGCGCGGCAACGCATGGCTCGATGTCAAACACGATTATGATCGCGCCATCGCCGATTACACTGCCGCAATCGGAACCGATCCCGGCGATCCGACACCTTATTACAATCGCGGTCTTGCCTGGGACGACAAGGGCGATCAAAATCGTGCCATCGCCGATTATAATGAAGCCATCCGCCTAAATCCTAAAGACCCTGACGCCTATGTCAACCGCAGCAATGCCTGGTATCAAAAAGGCAATGACGACCGCTGCATCGCCGATGCCGATGAAGCCATCAGCCTCAATCCCAAGATTGCGAACTCCCACTTGAACCGCGGCCTCTGTTTTTCGCGGAAAGGCGATCAAGACCATGCCATCGCCGACTTTGATACGGCGATTAGTCTCGATCCAAACGACGCGAGGGCCTACGCGAACCGCGGCGGCATCCTCCTGTACCGACAGAACAAGTACGATCTCGCCATTGTCGATTATAGTACGGCCATCCGTCTCGATCCTAAAAACGCAGTTTACTACGTCGATCGCGGCAATGCCCTGGACGATAAAGGCGACCGCGACCACGCCATCGCCGATTACAACGAAGCGATCCGTATCGATCCAAATGACGCCGCGGCCTATATGAACCGGGGCGTCGTCTGGCATGAGAAAGGCGACGATGACCGTGCCATCGCCGACTACAACGACGCCATCCGCCTCGATCCGAATTATGCGCTTGCTTACAACAACCGCGCCGTTGCCTGGCAGGCCAAGGGCGATACCGCGCGTGCCAACGCCGATTTCGACAAAGCAAAGAGCCTCGGTGATTAGGTCGTCACAAGGATGATCGCCCACAATTGCGCGTAGCAGCACTCAATGGAAATCTGCCAGGCGAGCATGGAGTGGCTATGAGGCCGATGATTTATCAATCTCCGCCGTCAACAAGGCTAACAATGAAAAGAGCAGGGTGAAAAATAAGCCGCAATAACGCCGAAGACGGTGAAAAATATGATGAGCATGACCCCAAATAAAATGGCCATTAGAACGGCAAATAGCACCAGACGCGCAAATGCAAATCGCGCCGGTATGCACCGCTGCACGACACTATCGACGTGGCGGCTGCCGAGCCGGCCCAGCGCGAGGATTAGCGCAAACGCCACTGCACCAAGCAGGTAGGAGCCCCAATTCGAAAAACCCGCGTGCGTCACTTATTCAACCCCAAATCCTAAGACAACTCTGCGCTACCGTGAATTTACGCTTTGCCAATTCCCTGTGAAGTGAGTGGACGACGGCATCCGGCCGAGCCTCGGCAACTTATCTCGTGGCGTCGGAAGACATTCCGAAACAAGGCTACAACGTCGTCGCCGTATTGGAAATGAGGTTCTAGGTCGCTCCGTGCGTCGACTGCGACCATGCAGCTACAAGGCAGTCTAGATTTTATGTCCACAGTCGGGCTATTCTGCGCTTGATCGCGCCGGGGCATATGGACACTCAAAGTGGGGATTGATCGGCGATGTCGAGCGGAAGTGGGCCGGGTCAGCCTGGCGGCGTAGGTTCACCCCCCCGAACGCTACGCGGCCCTGGCCGCCCCGACGTGTCGTTGCGGGCGTTCTTATCCGGCGGTTCGGTCACCGGAGTGATCTCACGGGGCAAGGCCGCGATCTTGGCCCTGCTCGCCGGCTGCATCTTCATCCTGGTGCTGACGCTGATCTTTCCGGAAGACAGCTTCGGTGCGGCGCTGCTGCTCGAACACAGCCACGATTCGCCGTTTCCCTACCCGTTCACCATCCAGAACATGATCCATTTGTTGTTTTTCGTCGGCCTCGGCGAGCTGTTCGTGCGTGCGCGCGTCGGGGCCTGGGAAACTGCGCAACTTCACGCCCATTTCCTTCCCGAGGACGAAGCCGACGTGCTCCGCATCGACGACCTCGGCAGTATCCGCCGCAGGGTCGCCAATCGTTTCGACGGCGACAATGGTTTTTTGGCCTCGCTCATCAACATGGCCGTGCTGCAATTGCAGTCGACCCGGTCCATCGACCAGGCGGTGAGCGTGCTCCAGACATCGCTGGGGCTGCTCGAAAGCAAGGTCGAACAGCGCTATGCGATGGTGCGCTATCTAGCCTGGGTGATCCCGACCATGGGCTTCATCGGCACGGTGTCACATCTCGGCAACGCGCTCCGCCTCGTCAATCCGGATCACCTGGACATCAGTGCCGTGACGACGGCGCTGGCGATCGCGTTTAACACCACGCTCGTCGCATTGATCGAAAGCGCCATCCTGGTGCTGATCCAGCACGTGGTGCAAACGCGCGAAGATGCGGCGGTGGGTAGTGCCGGCGAATACTGTCTCAAGAACCTGATCAACCGGCTCTATGTCGGGTGAGCTGCGCACCAGGCTGAACGCAGATGGCTCGGCGCGACCGCGAAATTAATATCTTCAACATCGCCTTCCTCGATGTGATCACTGGGGCGATGGGCGCATTCGTGCTGCTCGTCGTGCTGTTGAGCCCCTATGTGAAGAAGGGCCAGGAGGTGACGCAGCAGAACAATAACGCGCAACAAGTCCAGCAGGCGCAGCAGGATGCGGACGAGGCGCGCAAGGAGCGCGACCAGGCGCAACAGCAGCTCCAGCAGCAGACCGAGCAATCGGCCAAGCAAGCTCTTGATCGCGCCGAGCAGAATATAAAGCAGGCCGATCAGGCGATGCAGACCGACGACGTCGAGGAATTAAAGCGCCTGCTGGCGCAAGCGCGAGCCGACCTCGCCGAGGCCCGTCAGCAGCTCGACGCTTTGAACCAGGAGCTGCAGCAGGCCCAGCAGGAATTGAAAGCGGCGCAGGACGAGAATGCCGAGCTGCAGCAGCGTCTCGACCAAGCCGTGGCGGAAGTCGACGATCTAAGAAAGCAACTGCAAGCGGCTTTGCAGCAGCGCAATCAGGCACTCGCCGAGGCCGATCAGGCGAGGCAGCAAGCCGTTGCCATGCAGGATACGCTGGATCACTCACAGTCGGTTCCGACTTCGTGGGCGTTGGCGGACGTGATGGCGCTACCGACCTGCGGAGCCGTTCAATTCGAGCCTGATAACGATTTACTTGAAACCGATCAATTCAAGGCCCCGCCGGGGTTCGCCAGCCCAAAGGACGAAGGTGGCTATATCGATCGTAGCCACGACGTTAAAGCAATTCTGCCTGCTGCCGGCGCGGGGTCCGCATTCCACTTCCAATATTTCCTGGTGCTTCCATTCAGCGGAACACGCACACTTTTCGGTATGCGGGCGCGTTCGGCGCCGCCACCCGGCTGCCAGTTGAAGCTAGACCTCTCAATCGCCACCCCCAATGGTGATGTGACGAATTTCAGGACTTTTGGGAACCAGACGACAGCCGTCACCGATACCCGACCTGTCCTGCTGTTTGCTTTGCCGGCCGGTCAACAGGGCGTCGCTCCGACTTCGGACGATATCGGTAGCTGGCAGAAGGCCATCGCGCATTTCGGCGGAGCGACCAAATAATGCCGCACTTCGTCCGCTGCATCGACGGGCATGTCTTTGACGCCGGAATGGCAAGAGTTTGCCCGGTCTGCGGTGCGGTTGTTGAATTTACGGAGTCCGTTGATCCAACATCGCCCGGAACTCCGATCGCCGACGGGACCGGAGTTGCGGCAAGCGCAATGTTACGCGCGCCAGTGCTGGGCGCCGTGGCGGCGGGTGTCCTTTGCGTGGGTATCGCCGCACTTTTTTTCGCGCTGCGCGAGACCCGGCCGGCGACCACCAATAACTCAGTCTCGGCGCCTGCGGCAGCGTCGTTGACCACACAGCAGCTCGGCGATCCATTGCAGATGGCGCTCTTTGTCACGCGCATGCTGACGGCATTCGACCAGAAGCATTATGCCGATGCGTTATCGCAGGCCGAGGCCCTGGCCACCAACAACAACCCCGTTGGAATGCGCGTCAAGGCCGAGATTCTCCTGGACGGTCTTGCCGGCCGGAAAGATCCGGTCCAGGCGCGCGCCCTGTTGACGAGAGCCATCAACCTCGGCGATCCGAGTTCGGCGCTGTCACTCGCCCGTTTGAGCGAGCAAGGAATCGGCGGCCCGCAAAATTCTAGTGACACAAGATTTCTCTATCTTGAGGCCGCGCAGGGCAATGTCCCTGGGGCGGATGCGGAATTGGTCCGCTTGCACCCCGACAACGCCCGTTTCATGACCGTCATGCAAGCCTACCGAACGGTGATGACGTCAGCTCCGACGGCGAAGGAAACGCTCAAGGCCGCGTCCGTTTTAACGGGGCTTTCTCAGGGGGGCAGCACGCCGGCGACCTGCTTATCGGCGTGGCTTATTCCTAAATACCTCGCCAATGGTTGGGTCGTTGCCGATAATTTCAAGGGTTCCCCACAGGGCGAATCTGCCGAGGCGGTGCAATATAGGTCCTTCTCCTATGGCGCGGATCGCGCCGATCCCTGGTGCGAATGGGGCATGGCAATGCTCGCCGCAAAAGGCATTCCTGGACATCCCAAGGACTTGGTGACGGCGAATGTGTTCTATCGGCTTGCCGTGATGAACAGTCAGCTTGGTTCAAGCCTTGACCAGGCGAAGCAAGAGCTTGCCGCAGTGGAAGGCCAGATGACGCCTGCCGAAAAAGCGCAGGCAGATAATTTGCTGAGCGGTGTGGTCGACGACATTTTGGCAGCCGCGCCGGCGAACAGTGCGGCCGCCCCCGCTCCCGCGGCGGCGGCCGTGAATAGTGAGGCGAACAGCAACACCGCGCCGCCGGCCGCTGCGCCCGTCCCGCAAATCGACATCGGCGACGCGATCGCGTCGGCGCTCAAGGTGGCTCAGGTGAACGCACTCTATCGCCAGGGTAATTACGGGCAGACTGCCGACCTTGCACGCGAGCTTGCTGCAGAGAACAACCCGCTCGGCGCCTACGCTCTCGGCGTCATGCTCAAGAGCGGCACGATCGGAACTCAAGACCTCGCTGCGGCGCGCAAGCAGTTCGTCACTTCCGCCCGGCTCGGCGACTCGTTCGGCGCGCTCGAGGCGGCGCGCATGCTCGAGCAGGGCGCCGGCGGACCGCAGGATATCGACGGCGCTAAGGCGTTTTACCTCTTCGCGGCGCGCAGCGGCAATGCGGATGCCGATGCCGCGCTGGCGCGCTTGAATATGAGCGATCAGCGCGGCCTCACGATCTTCCAGGCCAATGATAATCTGATCGCCAGCAAGGATATCGACGAATCCTGGAAGCGCATCAACGAGATGATTGCGGCCCACAGCGCCCCGGCGATGTGCCTGGCCGGCTGGCTCTACGGCGGCGGTCACTCGACGCCGCGCGATTTTCAGCAGGCGCTGGAACTGCTCCACGCCGGATCGAAGACCAACTATCCGACGTGCACCTGGGGCTTGTCGCGAATGGTGTCCAGCGGATTGCCGAACCTGCCAAGAAGTCTGGTCCAGGCAGATGTGCTGCTCCACCTCACCGAGGGTGGTGTTTCGCAGGAAAGGTTACCGACTGTCAAAAGCGAGATCGCAGAGCTGGAAAAACAGATGTCCGACACCGACAAGGCCAAAGCTGAGACAATGCTTCAGAACGGGACCGTCCAGGACGCCGCGAAGAACTAGCGTGGCAATCTCGCGGCGGCGCCGGGAACAATTTCCCGCCCGATAGACGGTGGGGCGGCAACGTAGTATTTCGGTCCCGGAAAGCGACGCGCATGGCTCATTTTGTCCGCTGCATCGAAGGGCATGTGTTCGACGCGGCGACGGCTGCGGTCTGCCCGACCTGCGGTGCGAGGGTTGAAGTTGCGCCCAGTGCCGCAATATCCGGCGAAGCGCTCGCGCCGGGGGCGGTTTTCCAGGCTCGCACGCCGCTGTTTGCGGCCGTCGCGGTGCTTTGCCTGGGCATTGGAATCGGCTCGCTTTATTTCGTGTTGCACGAAACGCGGCCGCCTGCGGCAACGGGTGGGAGCCCGACATCCGCGGCCGCCGCAGCGGCGGCGGCCACGGCACCGGCGGCTCCGGACAACGGCGCGCCGGCGAGTAGCAATGCGGTTGCCCCGTCTGCGCCGGCGTCCGCGCCAACGTCCACCCCAACACCCGCGACTTCAACGCCGGACGAAGCAACCACCGCGGCTGACGCGAACATAAGCCAGACATTGCGCACGGCTCTCGACGTCGTGCGCATGCTGGTGGCATTCGGTCAAAAGGATTATGCGAATGCGTCGTCGCTCTCAGATAATTTGATCAAAGAGGACAATCCGATCGGCATGTTCATAAAGGCGGGCCTCTTTATGGATGGCCTCGGCGGACAACCGAAGGATCTCACGCAGGCTCGAGCTCTCTTAGCGAAGGCTACTCGAACTCGGCGATCCAACGTCGGCACTGTTCTATGCCAGGGTGCTGGAGAATGGAATTGGCGGGCCCCGCGACCTGAATGCGGCCAAAGAAAATTATCTGTTCGCGGCACGCGGCCTGACAGCGGGGGCAGATCAGGATATCGCACGTTTGCATCTGAGCGGTGAGGTGGGCATGACCGCATTGCAAGCTTATCAGAACCTAGTGAGCCCGCGAAGAACGAAAGATGCCCTCGCCAGGTTCGACGACCTGATGAAGGCTTACAGCACGAGCGCCGTTTGCCTCTATGGCTGGATGTATTCCCAAGCCGAAGCGCAGCACTGGACCGAGACCAGAGGCAGCGGCGACATCGCCCAACTTCACGGTGTCGATGCCAAAAAGATGGCCGCGCCACCGTCGAACGCTGGCGGTCAACCAATGTCCACAGATGCGCAAGACGTGCAGCGCCAGCAGCTCCAGTATTTTGCTTTCGGTGCGGCGCGCAGCGATCCCTGGTGCGAATGGGGTATGGCGATGCGCGCTGCGAAGGGTTCGACCGCATATCCGAAGAACCTTGTGGAAGCGGACGTGTTTTATCGGCTGGCGATCATAAACGCTAAGCTCGGCTCCGGTGTGGGACAGGCGAAGCAGGAGCTTGCCGCCGCAGAAGGCCAAATGACGCCCCAGGAAAAACAACAGGCGGATAGCCTGTTTCACGGCGCCGTGCCAGTCGGAATGGCGCCATGACGCGGCAGCGAGTACCTCGGTAATGCAACATCTCGTTCGCTGTATTGATGGCCACGTCTTCGACGCACAGGTTTCGTCCCGATGTCCGGTTTGCGGGGCGGAGGTGGATGTCGGGCCATCGGCAAGCGAATTCGCCGAAGCGCCGGGAGTCGGCACGGTGCCTGCCGGGCCGCAAAACCGCGCGGCGATGCTTTGGGTGGTTGCCGGACTCGGATTGGTCTTGATGGCGGCTGCCGCAATCGTTGCGCTGCGTTCGGAATTGGCCCCGTCGCAACCGCCGCCGCCGGGAGCGCCGGCAAAATCCGCTTCAACGGCTTCGCTCACCCAGCCGCAGTCGAGCGCCTCGCCGGCGCCGCCGGCTCAGACAGGCGAGCCGACGCAATCTCCCGACGCAGCGCCGCCAACTGTCGCGCCGGAGCAATCCGCCGACCTGGCGCCGCCTGCCGATCTGCAATCTCCAAACGGTAGGGCGCCAGGCGGGCTCAATTCGCCGCCGCCAGCATCGAGCGGCCCGATCGACGGCGATGCATTCCGGAGGGACTTTGCGGACGCGCTCGGCAAGTTGGGGACGCTCGCGCAGATCGATCCCATCGTCGCCAATATCGCTACCGGCATCGCCGGGCTCAATCTTTTCAATCATGGCGAGGAGCAAGCCGGCCAAGCCATGCTGCAGCAGGCGGCCGCCGCCAATGTGTCGTTTGCGGCCGCGGCGCTTGGGCAGCAATATTTCGGCGGCACGAAGACCTTACGGCAAGACTATGCGCAAGCGCGCCATTGGTTCGAGCTTGCAAGCCACGCAGACGTTCCGGTGGCGAATTACGAGCTGGCGGTCATCTATGCACGCGGGCTCAATGTGAGGCAGGATTTGAAGCTCGCCGGTCACTATTTTCTCGCCGCTTACCACGGCGGTTTCCAGCCGGTCGTCGAAATCGTCACGGCGGCGCGCGCCGGTCAAAAAGCCCAGCGCGAGCTTCTTCATAAGCTGGGCCTCGATCCGACCGGCATGGGAATGACTGTGCTGGAATATTATGACGCGCGGCGAGCGAGCGATCCCGCCGGAGCCCTTACGGCCATTCAACAATTGGCCGACAATTTGCAATGGCCGGCGCCGAATATATTGGCGATGGCGCAATGGGATGGAGATGGGGGCACTCCGGATCGGGTGGCGGCGGTCAAGAATTTCCTGGTCGCGGCAAGCGGCGGCGCCTTCGGCGCGCTGATCCCGGTCGCGGAAGCCTCGCTTGACGGCACGCTTGGCGCGCCTAATCCGACGCAAGGGGCACTCGTGGCGATGCTCGTGCGTCTTTACAGCCAGCAACAATCGGCCGAAAAGATGGACAAATTGAATCGCGTGTTCCGAGATTCACTCGAAAAAGCGTCCGCCGACCAACGCGCGCAATTAAAGCGGCTCGGCGACCTCCTGAGTGAAGTTGCACCCGCCGGATCGGAAGCCGGCACGGCCGCTGCGGAACCGATGTCGTCTAATCCCTAAGTCGACCGAGCACAGCGCCGAGCACTCAGCACGGCACGCGCAGATGTGGGGCAGTATTGCAAAACTCGGCAGAAGGACGCACAGGGCTATAACCTTACGGGAAAAGAGGCTGTGCAATGACACAGGGCGCGGCGCCGCATGTCATAGCCGAGAACCGGGGTCATCGTGGCCTGACCGCTGGTTTTTGGGGCTGTCTCCTTGCCGTTCTAGGCATATTATGTAGCCTCAGTGTGGTATTTGTTCCGATCGCCGTTGTTTGCACGCTGGTCGGACTGGTGAGGGGTGTTTCCGCTCGCGACGCCATCAGTATCGGCACGTCTTTGCTGGCGGCGTGCTTATGCGTTGTCGGAGTTGCATCCTCGCCGGTGCTGTTGGCAATCACCATGCTATTGGCAACAAACACGCTCTCACAGAGCACGGCGCCGGTGCTGCATTCGCAACAACAAAGACAACAAACAGAGGTAATGTCCCCGCCGAATACGCTGCACAGGTGAGGGCCCAACCCGTGCGTAACTCAGTCAGACAATACAAGATGCTCGTGGACCGTTCGTAGGCACGTCAGCCATCGTGCTGAGCGAAACGACCAATCAACAGCGTGCCAAGGGCATTATTCGGGGCGCGCGGACCCAGAGCCCTTCTGCCGCTTTATGCGCGTAATCTTTTGCCGCCGTCCCTCGTCAGTCGCCCGATCCGGTGCTCCGATTGGATTAATAGCAGCGTGAATTTTTTGCTCCGTTTTTGCTCCGCAATCACTTGTGTAGAGGCGGATATCAAGGGAGCGCTATGAGACGATCGAAGGTCACAAGTTGTTGGATTGATTGAAAAAATGCAACGCTATGATACTCCACGCAAAGAGCACAATTCGAATTAGGAAACCGCTGCTCTATCCGGCTGAGCTACGGGACCAATTGGGAAATTTTATTTCTAGGTACTTTCTAGGTACGAGTTTTCGTTCACGTAACATTCCTGTGTATAGCATCCCATGCCGACGTTCGTACACGATCACCAAGCAAGGGGCGGCACAGCAAATTGACCTTTTTCCAGAGACGAGAAAGAGGGGCGCATGCGACTGGAAGGGCCATCGGTTCTCTGGGTGAGCGTCTTGGCCTTGCTGCTACTGGCTCTGTTGAAGGGGGGCGTCGCCACTTCCGACGAGATTATTGCGCGGCAAATGTGTTTGCTTGGGACTTAGACCAATTCGATCCAAACGCTTGTTAGACGTTTGATTTGCGTATCCGATCGGCCAGGGATGTGGTGCTACAGTCAGGTTCAAGATCAATAAAAATCATTCTTCCACCGTCAGCTTCGACGAGGTCACGTCCTATCACCTGCTGATGCCGATAGTCTCCGCCTTTGATCAGAACGGACGGACGCACAATTTTGATCAATTCGAAAGGTGTAGCTTCCGCAAAGATGACTACGAGATCGACTGCCGCGAGCGCGGCAAGAACCCGTGCCCGACCCTGTTCATTCATAAATGGCCGCCCTGCCTTGAGGCCTCCTACTGAGGAAATCACTATTCAGACCGACCACCAACCGATCACATGCAGCACGTGCTTCTTCGAAAAGTTTTATATGACCGGCATGCACGAGATCGAAGCAACCGTTCGTAAAGCCGATTTGGAGCCCTTGGCGACGCCATTCATCGAGCCGTTCTTTAAGAGCAGCCTGATCGGATAGAATTTTGAATTGGGTCGTTTCAAAAGCGAACGAAGATGCGGTCACCAAAGTTTCCTTGTGCTTCCGCGGTTGCCCCGCCACGTTCTTCGAAGCAGCGAATTGCCTTTTGCCGCTCGGCAATGAGGGCGCGGTCGTAATCTAAAAGAGACGCGTCAGGCACTTCCAAATCGGCGGGGGAAATATATCCACAATATTTTCTTAGCGCTGCGACGTCGGCTTTCTCCAGCGGAGCTACGAGTTGTTTTTCGCGTTCATTTTCAATTCGAATGAGCAAAGCTCTAGAAGCGTAAATTGGAAAATCTGGAGTGTCGTGATTGCCACGACCGATTCCAAGTACGATGCCATGGTGATCGGCAAAGTCAGCGCCCCCGAAGGTTCCATGCATTAGTAGGCGGACCCACTCTTGTACGCCGGAACGCTGGACTTCATGTGCAGTATAAAAAAGCAGGTTGTCGTTCGGGTGCATACTTACGCGGCCTTCCCATCTGGTCAACTCGCCAATTAATTCAAACTTGCGCCATACGCCATCATCAGCGCCGTAGACAAGTACGGCGACGCGATAATCTGGCGTTGCGACAACATCCTTTCGTGCTTTTCGCTTGCCCCGGTATCGGATGAGAAACCAAGCACCGCGGCACTAGTCCGGAACTCTTCGACTGCCGCTTTCGCGGGGATTAACCTGGAGGGAAGTCTGATCGCGCATGATTTGATTGAGGTCGATTTCGTGTGTGCGTGCGTAGATAGGCAGCCAAGTCTATTGTCGGGTGCTTTCGCCCGCTTTCTACCGCGTGTGCCTTACAATGCTCCACAAGCAGATCGAAAATCATCTGCGCTTCGGTCCGAGGTCTATCCCGGACTGGTCCGGGCTATTGGGATCACGGCCGCGTGGTCACCGCGCTGAACGGCATCGACGGGTGCCGTCGATCATGAGCTTCAGGTAGATGTGATGGTTGGGCAGCTGCACAAGGTCGGTTTCGTCAAACACGTCGGTGAACTCCCGGACGAGGTACGGCGCATCCTCGGCGCCGACGCGGAAGGAGATGATCGTGCCGGCATTGCCCAGGACGGCGTGCCGGACGTCCGGCTCAAGCTGGTGCAGGTACTGGTGGGCCACCGTGAACCCGAGGCGGTACTTGCGCATCTCCGAGAGCATGTTCGCCATCGCGAGCGT
Source organism: uncultured Alphaproteobacteria bacterium (assembly GCA_963714345.1). Lineage (GTDB taxonomy): Bacteria > Pseudomonadota > Alphaproteobacteria > Rhizobiales > Xanthobacteraceae > BOG-931. Next base: position 15,763 of record CAVQOD010000012.1, read on the forward strand.
GGTGAAGCTCTGGAACTCGTCCACATAGACGAAGAAGTCCCGGCGCCGCGCAGGATCGATATCGGCCCGGCTGTAGCCGGCAAGCCCGATGGTGGTGACCAGGAGCCCGCCCAGAAGCGAAGAGCTGTCCTCGCCGATGCGGCCCTTCGCCAAGATTCACCAATAGCACCTGCCCCTCATCCATGATCCGTCGAATGTGCAAGTCTTGCTGCGGAGCGGTCAGAATGCGGTTCAGAAGGGGATCGGCCAGAAACGCCCCCACCTTATTCTGTATCGGCGCGATGCCGTCGGCGCGGTAGCCGAACGTGAAGCGATCGAATTCCTTTTGCAGGAAGGTGCGGACGGTCTCGTTCTTCAGCGACGCGGCGATCGACTTCCGGAATTTGGTGTCGGTGATAATGCGCAGAACATCGTGCAGCGTCGCCGAAGGCTGCTCCAAAAGGGCCATGAGGACATTGCGCAGGATATGCTCCATGCGCACGCCCCACGCCTCGGGCCACATCTTTGCGAACACTTCCATCATGCCGGACGCGGCCAGCGCGATGCGATCCGGCCGGACATGACGAAGGGGATTGTATCCATACGGCTGCGTCGGATCGGCAGCATCAAGGTAGACAACATCCAGTAGTCGTTTAGCTGGAATGCGATCGGCGATACGCTCGACCAAGATCGCCGTGCGGATCGATCAGCGCGAACCCGTTGCCGCGCTCCAAGTCCTGAAGCGCCATCCTCTCCATCAGCGTCGATTTGCCGGTGCCGGTCTTGCCGATGATGTAGACGTGCGAAAATCGATCCTCCCGTTTTATGCCGAACGGCCGCTGGCCATTGCGAAAATCCGTTTTGCCGAGATACGTGACATCGTTCGATTGGGAGCATCCGGCCACGATACTGACACACGCGACGCTCCGCACGACGCGATTGTTTGCCAGGACGGCTGACACTCGCTTCGATCGAGCGCGTCCACTTTCTTGCCTATGTGGCACAGACGCGTGTCTTGGCCGCTGTTGTACCGCGAGCAAAATGGCAGACAGACAATATCGAAGCTCTCGGCCTCGTGCTTCGGCGCCCCTTCAGGGTGGGCGCCGATAGCGGGGCGGAGTGGCAAGCGACGGCGGCACTTTATTAGCTAAGGCCTTGAGACCTCCGCCTCGCCATCCGGCAACCGAGATGTCGGTTGCCGGCCAGCGAGGAGGAGTGTCATGCAACCTTGTTCTTACCACCAAAGCCCAGAAGCTTATGAAGCTGTGCGAGGTCGAGGGCTTCAAAAACGCCCACGATCTCGTCGAAGCCGTTTGGTGCGACAGCGTGTGTCCGGCCATCTGCATGACGGAAGGCTGCGACCACACGGCCGAGATGGAGCCCGATCAGACCGAAGGCTACTGCGAAGCCTGCGGCGGCAACACCGTAACGTCGGCGCTCGTTCTTGCCGGCCTCATATGAGGAGGCGGCCATGACCGACGTGACGCGCAGAGTGCAACAGGATACGCGTGCTCAACGACAACTTCCGCTCGACCTTCATCGGCGGCCACGTGGTGCTGACGAGCGGCGTGAGCGAGCTGCCGATCGACGTGAAGGCGAAAGCGCTGCTCATGGTGAAGACGTTCAAGGACTTCACCAAGGACAACGACCCGCATGGCGAGCACGATTTCGGCAGTTTCGAAGTCGCCGGCGACACGTTCTTCTGGAAGATCGACTACTACGATCTCGACTGCCGAGTATGGGTCGGAAGACCCGAGCGATCCGGAGAAAACGACGCGCGTGCTCACGATCATGCTCGCCGAAGAGTATTGAGCCATGCCGCCGAACGGACGGCGCGTCTACATGCTCGCCGAGTACACCGTCGAGCACAAGAAAGACGGCTGGTACTTCGGTCGCAGCGCGCGCTACGGCGAAAGGAGGAGATGAAAGGGCCGTACAGCAGCGTTTCGTCGGTCACCCTTGTCATCGCACGCCAGCTGAAGCGGGAGATCGCAAACGTGAGCCCCGCGCGCGGTAGAGGCGTGAGATGGCGCCTGCCTTCATCGTCATCGAAGGCAAGCGCTATGCTCTGGAAAGAAATCCTGAAGCTTCGCCGCGAACAACGAAAAGCGGCGAGACAGCCGCAGCTGACCCTGTTCGAGCTGAAGGAGGACAGCCGTCCGGCTAGTCAGCGGACGGCCGAAGGTCGCTATACTGAACCCATGCTTTTTCGGGTCGACTAGCCTTCGGTGCGAACCGTATCCACGGGCAGCGGCGAGGGGCAGCTGGCCGGGCTCTGGGACGAATGAGACGGCCGATCCCTAATGACCCGCAAGGTGCCGAATGGCAACAGCCCCGCTTAGCATGTAAGCGGGGCTGCTTTTCTGCGGAGCTCCTGTCGAGTTCTGTCCTGGCTAGTCTTTGGTGCTAATGCCGATGTCGTCAGTTGTAAAATCGGTTGACAGCGGGTTGCCGTAAAACCAACACAAGCTTGATTTTTCTTATCGTCTTGATCGTCAGACTGATTAGTTCGCAATTGTCTACATATGTCCTTCATTGAAGCCAATAATCGTTGTTTCGCAAACTCGTTTGGCGAGTTCACACGAACTTTATGTTTGGGTTCGAATCCCCCGTCCCCGCAATGGTCGGAACGATGCGCCTCGGCAACGGCCGAAGCCGATTTGGTGCTGAGAAACAAGCAATGTTTTAGCGGCACGGTGTTTCTTGAGCCGCTTGCTGCCGCTGCGTCTCCTGCCAGTAGTTGCCGCCGGTTGCCGAAGACCTGCATCGACCATCGTTTTCGGGTTTAGCATGTCAATGGCCGCCCTCAGCGCGGATGGCGCCACATGCGCGTACATCATGGTTGTCGTGATGCTCGAATGTCCCATGAGTTCCTTGATCGCCGGATCGGTACGCCTCGCATGGCGAGATGAGAAGCGAACGTGTGCCGTAGGGTGTGCCAGCCGATTTTTCGCAGCCCAGCCGACTTGCAGAGTATTCCTATCCTATAGCTCAGCCGCTTCTTATCGAACGGTCGGCCGAACTTGTCGACGAACACGTACCCGGTCCCTTTCTTGCGCCGGCACAGCAGTGCATACACATCGACGTCGAGCGGAATATGCCGTTCTCGGTTGTTTTTGGGCGGGACCAGCACTTTCCGATGATCGTCCCGCGAATGCCTGACTGCAACGTTCTGGTTCAGCCAATCAATAGAGGACCATTGGAGCCCCCTGATCTCCCCCTGCCGCATGCCGGTGCGAAGCGCCGTCAGGATCATTTCGTAGATGATGCCGTTCGCGTGGGACAGCAGAAGCTTCGCATTCTTCTGGCGAGAGGTAATCGATCGGGGGGGCACGCATCTCGGCCACTCGATCTTCGGCGGCGCCCCTTCAAGTCGTAGCCACTCATATGCTGTAGAGACACATTTGTTCAGCACCGTCAGACGATTCCTAATTGTCTTATTGCTAAACCCCCGTTTACCTGCTGTGCCTTGTACTGCTCGATATCGTGCGCGCTGATCTTTCCTATTGGCATGTTGCCGAAGAACGGAACGAGGGATGAGGACAGAACGTATTTTTTCGCCAGCTGTTCTGAGTACTTATTGTTCGGTATTACGTAGTCCTTGAACCATTGCTCTGCGAACGCCGCGAATGTCTGAGTCGCTGGCTGGTGCCGGGCATCTAGCGGTTACCGTGCGCTAATCGCTGGCGTAGCGTCATTTCATACGCGAGGGCTCCCGCGCGCGAGTTGTCCGGGCTTCGTCTTCTGTATCGCGTGTGATTGAACTGAAAGTCTACCCACCATGACTTCTTAAATTTTCGTACTGCCATACAATGTTATTGGTCGATCGGGCGGACCTTTCGTTTTTCCAGGTATGCGCTGATATCGTTCGCCGCGAAGCGAACGCTTCCTCCGACTTTGATGAAGGGAATTGTCGCTGCTGCTGAAGGCGGCGAACGGTCGGAACGGCGATCTTCAGTAACTCGGCGGTTTCGGCAATCGTAAGCAGCTGGACCTTCGGGTCCGGCTCAATCGACATACTTGTCAGAGAGCATGCCAGGAATGGCAACTGAGATTGATAATACCCTCCGATGACTTTCGTCGCGAATTCGACATATCGTCACTTCGGGCCGGTGGCGATATCGCGCAGGTAGATCGCGCCGACTCTGCGCAAAAGGTCCGTACTGATCCCGTTGTTGTACGCGAAGGATTATTGAGATGTTGGCCGACCGCCTCTTCGAAGGAAAGTTCGGCGAATAGACGGAACGCATGACGTTGCACATCATACGGATCGGACGAAGCGCGATGGGTTGAGCGCAGCGAGAAGGGTTTGCTTTTTTGCATCGATGTACGACTTCAACCCGCTGCGCTGAAGGACATGGTAGCCGGCAGCGGTCAGGGAAACTGGAGAGCCGTTCTTAAACAGCTTGGTCGGTATGTTTTCGGCTCTGATTACATAGCTCGGAGATCGTCTCCTTCAGCCATCCGACATCGGTCTCAATGCCCGTGAATCGGCCATTGGTGTAATACGCGATCGCGATAAGCGAGCCCATGACGCCCGAGAAAAAACTCCCAGCTGATATTTATGAGCTAAGGTGTCCATGCCGACGATGCGTACGCGGCCAGAAAGACCCGTGCCAAGACTCCACAATATGCCGGGCTGGCATAACTTTGAGAGCGCATGCGAGGACAGAGCCCAGGCTCAGAAATCGCCGCTTGCAATGAGGCCGCGAAACCGGAAGCGTCGGCGGAACGGTCGCGAGAGCAGGAGCGTCGGCAAGCTCGTGAGCGTTTCGAAGCGCACGTTTGGAAGTTTTCTACACTTCCAACCGTCGTGCGATTTCGAGAAACGGTTACGAGTTTTCTACGTAAGACGTTCCAGCCTCCCGCTCTTACCGAAGCGCACGGTCAAGCCGCCGCCGACTCGCGAAGCCGCACGCGCTAGGTCTCAGCATCATGAATTCTTCATCGTAGCTTCATGATTTGATATGCAAAATATTTGCCTAGCTGGCATATTGTTGTGCATAGCTTCCGCGTCCGCACGGAAGCAGGATTATCCGCGTGACCGTCAGCAGTTTCGGCGGCACGATCTATGCGCGCACTACGCAACTATTTACGTGTGTACCGTCGGCGATGGCACCTCACCCAAGAGGAGCTTGCTTTTCTATTCGGATACGACGCCGAATCGATCATCTCGCGCTTTGAGAGCGAGGAGCGAGCGATCACGCTCGCCGTCGCAATCGCCTGTCAGACGATCTTCGGGGTGGAGCCGAGAGAGGTGTTCCCCGCACTCTTTGCGAACGTTGAGCAAAGCGTCGTGCAGCATATGTACGAGCTGCGCGATCGACTCGCACAAAGTGAGCTGACACAGAGAACGTTGGCGAAACTTGAGCTGCTGCAGGAAGCGCTGAGAAGAATTGACGGGGCTTCAGAGCAACAGGGGATATGACAGGCCGACAATATGATCTCGTTGTCGCCTTCTACCCACATGCCCGCGGCTTCGCCTATGTCGTGTTTGATGGCCCGCTCTCACCCGTCGATTGGGGAATGAGCGACCTGCCGGCCAAGGTAAAAGCTCGAAGGTGTCTCCGGCGATTGTCCCTGCTGCTTGATCAATATCAGCCCGACGCGTTGCTCATACGAGGGGTATCGAGACGCGCATCGAAAGCGACCGATCGCGACACTGCTGGCGGCTATCGAGGAAGAGGCGAGAGATCGAGGGCTGTTCACTGCCGTTGTCTCGCGCAAACAAATACGGGAGGCATTCGCGTATCTTGGATCGCCGACCAGGCGCGCGATCGTGGAAGCGATCGCAAAGCATATCCCGATGTTCGCATCGTACGCCCCGCCGATCAGGAAGATCTGGAACGGGGAGGATCGGCGAATGGGGCTGTTCGATGCGGTAGCGCTTGCGCTGGCCTTCTTCAAGAACCAGAAGGCCACGCGGGACGAGCCGATCTAACCGGATGGTCTCAGTCTAGCGCGCGCTCGGAATTTTTCCAATTCCGTTGCAGCGTCCGCATTTGTCATTTCCGTACGCTTTGCCGGTGCCATTGCAGCGCGGACACGTTTCAAGCTCGCCTTTGCCTTCTCTGCCGCTCGGCAGCTTTTCAATACCCATGCGATCCTCCCGTTGTAAGGGCAGGAAGATACCTAAAGTTGCTGGGGCATGGGAAGTACCTGACCTGCCTCGCATTGGAGGAAGCCAAAAACACTCAGGGCTCCGGTTGGACCCGGAGCCCTGTGCCCTTCGATAGAGGTGTGTCGATTACGCTGCGCGTGGTCGCTCAGCGATCCAGGCTTCTACTTCATCCGCGAACCAGGCGACTCTGCAAGCTCCAAGCCGTACCCGCGTGGGGAATGAGCCGGCGGCTTCGAGCCGCGCGATGTGTGCGAAGCAGTAGGGTATGCCATAGACGGATTTCAACTCTTTCTTCGAGACCAGTTTTTTCACTTGTTGCATCGACGTGCTCCGTGAAGAGCAGCGTCGACGCTGCAAGGGGACCTACTCGCGAATGCGTGCAGGGCCAACTAGCAGGCAAGGGAAAACATACAATGCAAATACGCGACGATTCAACGTGAACATAGCTGCGCATGGCATCTCGGAAGTGGTTAATTGCGCGCGTATTCACGCCGCCCGGCGATCGGTAACCGCAACGCTCTTGAACTGGTCCAACAAATCCGCCCAGGACTGCAACAGCTTCACCCGCTCTGGCCAGTAGGTCGCCCGGTTATACGCGCGGCGGATCACGTTCTTGTCCTGGTGCGCAAGCGCCGCCTCGATCACATCGGGATTGAAGCCGCGCTCGTTTAGAATGGTGCTCGCCGTGGCGCGGAAGCCGTGAGAGGTCATCTCGTCTTTTGCGTAGCCCATCCGTCGGAGAGCGCAGTTCATGGCGTTCTCCGACAGCGGCTTCTTGATCGACCGGATCGAGGGCAGGACGAGATCGCCATAGTCCGACAGGCTCCAAATCTCGCGGAGTATTTCCAGGGCTTGCCGCGAGAGCGGCACGTCGTGGGGCCGGCGCATCTTCATGCGCTCCGCTGGAATGCGCCACACCGCTCTCTCGAAATTGATCTCCGATCGCCGCATGAACCGCACGTCGCCGGGACGGGTCATGGTAAGCGCTATGAGCTGCAGTGCGGCGCGAAGCGTCGGCCAGCCGTCGTATTCGTCGACCGCCCGCATCAGGACGCCAAGCTCACGTTCGTCGATGATGGCCGGACGGTGCTGAACCTTCGGCGTCAGCAGCGCGCCGCGCAGGGGAGCGGTAGGATCGTTCGTCGCCCGCAGGGTCACGACGGCATATCGGAACACGCTTCCGATCATGCTGCGGAGCTTCCGCGCCGTTTCGCGCCGGCCGCTCTTTTCGATGCGCTTGAGAACGTCGAGAACTTCAATCGGCATGATCTCGGCAATGGGCCGATGAGCGAGCGGCGCCGCAAGGACCTGCAGCATCCAGCGGTTCTTGACCAGCGTCGTTTCCGCAAGACCGTTCGCCGCCATGTTATCGAGGTGTTCGGCCGCGACGGCGCCGAAAGTATTCTGGGCCGCCTTCTCCTCGACGATCCTGTCGAGCTTCCTCTGCGCCGACGGGTCGCGGCCGGAAGCCAGCTGCTTCCTCGCGTCATCGCGTTTCTCGCGCGCGCTCGCGAGCGACACGTCCGGATACGAGCCGAACGAAATCAGTTTTTCTTTTCCGGCAAAGCGATATTTGAGCCGCCACAGCTTGCTGCCGCTTGGCTGCACGAGCACGTGCAATCCGCTGCCGTCGTAGAGCTTGTACGGCTTCTCTCGCGGCTTTGATGTGCGTATCGCTCGGTCGCTCAGCACGTGGGGGTATCGCTTTCGAACGAGCCTTCAGGATACCCCCAAAAATACCCCAAACTGCACGGAGATGCAAGAGAGGTACACGTTTTAGTATGCGCAGCTTTCGATCAAGTTATGTCCGTAAAAATCGATACTTCTTGTACTCTATGCGACGCTATGCGATGCAGTGATTCAACCTATTGGTGCCCGTGGAGGGAATCGAACCCACACTCCTTGCGGAACACGATTTTGAGTCGTGCGCGTCTACCAGTTCCGCCACACGGGCATCCGGCGCTCTCTATATCTTCGCCGCACGGCCGTCCATCGCGGCTGACGTGAACTTAGTCCGCGCGTGCGGGACCCGGTCTTGCCAGCACTGGATTGCCGCTGCCGGGAATGAGCGGTATCCGCGCCGGCCTTGCTTCCGCCTTCAGGATCGGCAAATTGCTGCCGAGCGGCGCAGTGCGGACACAGGGCCGAGCGAAAGATGGCGAAGCAAAGCTGGATCGATCGGGTTCGCGCCGAGCCGGCCGCCGCCGCGGCGCTGGCGATCTTCGTCATCAGCGCGGCGACGCTCGCCGGCGCCTGGTATTTCCAGCTGGTGGTCGGGCTGCCGCCCTGCCCGCTCTGCCTCGAAGAGCGCATCCCCTATCACATCGTCATCCCGCTCTCGCTGTTGATGGCGATCGCGGCGCTGGTGCGCGCGCCGCCAAAGCTCCTCACGGTCGGCTTTGTCGCGATCATCGATCGCGGTGCGTGCAATGTCGTGCTCGGCACCTATCACGCCGGCGTCGAATGGCATTGGTGGGCCGGGCCGACCGACTGCACCGGGCCGCTGACCGATCTGCGCGCCGGCGGCTCGCTGCTCAGCCAGTTGCAATCGATCCATGTCGTGCGCTGCGACGAGGCGGCGTGGCGCTTTCTCGGCATTTCGCTCGCCGGCTACAACGCCCTGATCTCGCTTGCTGCTGGCGGCGATCGCCGCGCTTCGGCCTATCTCGCGCGCAAGCCGGCATAACCGCGCGATCGCGCATTACTGGCCCGCGGCCGGCCTATACCGCGCTGCCTTCAACTAGGCTTCGGTCGTCTTATGTGACACGGCGCCGGCGTAGCGTCCGGTCTTTTCGGCAATGGAGGACGATCATGGGTCTATTCGACAGTCTCAAGGGCGCGTTGGAAAGCGAAGCTTTGCCGGCGATGATCAATACCGTACTGGCGCAGACGCAGTATCACGACCTGCCCGGCCTGGTGGCGGCGCTGGAGAAGGGCGGCCTCGGCCCGCAGGTGCAATCCTGGCTCGGCAACGGCCAAAACCTGCCGATCACCGAGGATCAGCTCAAAGCCGTGCTCGGCAATGCGCAGGTGCAGGATTTCGCCCGCCATCTCGGCCTGCCGGTCGACCAGACGCTTGAGGCGTTGGCGCAAATATCTGCCGGAGATCGTCGACAAAGCGAGCCCGAACGGAGTGTTGCAAAAGCCGGCGTGATGCGGGAGGTTTGCTAGCTTGTCCGGGTAGCCAACCGCCGATGGAGATTTTGATGAAGACGATCGCAATTATTGTCGCCTCGTTCTGCGTGGTGAGCGCCGCGATGGCGCAAAATCCGCCACCCGCCGCGCCGGCGCCGGCCGCACCCGCCGCCGCCGCCCGGCTCCGGCCGCCCCGGCACCGATGGCTCCGCTCCGATGGCCCCAATGGCGCCCGCACCGGCAGCGAAGCCCGCAGCCGCGGCCGCGCCGGCCGACGCCGCAGGCGCCACCTGCCAAACGCCAAGTGGCCGCCAAGAAGCTCAAGGGCGCGGCGCTGACCAGCTCGGCGACCAAGTGCTGCAAGGACGCCGCCAAAGCAGCAAAGCTGAAGGGCGCGGCCGCGACGAGCTTCACCAAGAAGTGCGTTTCCGACGCAACCAAGGCGTAAGCTTCAAAAAGCGTGACAGCATAATCCTGCCCGTCGTCGCATACCGGAATGCGGGCAGGCCTTCGTTCGCTTGCTTCGCGAGCGAAAGCTGGCCCGCCGGTCGTAGCTCGCGGCAGCTGCCCGCCTTCGCTTAAAGCTTCGGCGGGTCAGTCTTCACTCGCTTCGCGAGCGAAGACTGGTGCGCGGTAGAGGGATCGAACCTCTGACCCCTTCCATGTCAAGGAAGTGCTCTTCCGCTGAGCTAACCGCGCATTCCGGTGTCGTCAGGAGCGAGGGTTTAGCTTCGCCGCGCCCGCCGGGTCAAGGGCTGCGCCGGCACCGGAGGGCTTTCGCGCTCTAATACACCGCCCGGCCGCCGGAAATATCGAACACCGCGCCGGTCGAGAACGAACACTCCTCCGAGGCAAGCCAGGCGACCATCGCCGCGATCTCATCGACGGTGACGAAACGGTTCATCGGGATTTTCGCCAGCATATAGTCGATATGCTCCTGACTCATCTGGCCGAACAGCTCGGTCTTCGCCGCGGCCGGCGCGATGCAGTTGGCCAGCACGCCGGTCGTCGCCAGTTCCTTGCCGAGCGATTTGGTCAGGCCAATCAGGCCCGCTTTCGACGCCGAATAGTGCGAGGCGTTCGGATTGCCGTCCTTGCCGGCGATCGAGGCGATGTTGACGATCCGCCCGTAACCGGCCGCGATCATGTGCGGCACCACCGCGCGGCAGACCAGATAGGGGCCGATCAGATTGACCTCGATCACGCGCCGCCACACCGCCGGCGCAAGCTGCCACAACGGCGCATTGCCGCCGGTGATGCCGGCATTGTTGACGAGAATGTCGATTTTGCCGGCGTCGCGGATCAAGCGCGTCGACGCCGTCGCCGACCGAGGCCTCGTCGGTCACGTCAACGACGGCAGCGTACGCGTGGCCATGTTGCTTGAGCCCGGCAACGGCTCGATCCAGCGCGTCCGCGTCGATGTCCCACAGCGCAACGGATGCGCCCGAGGTCAAAAGCCGCTGCGCCGTCGCAAGGCCGATGCCGCGCGCCGCGCCGGTGACGATCGCGGTGCGGCCTTTCAGATCGATGGTGTTCATGCCAGTTGCCCTCGGCAGTCATTCCGGATGGCCGCGCAGCGGCCAGTCCGGAATCCATAATCACAAGTCAGCGAATATGGATTCCGGGCTCGACCATCCCCCGCGCGCGGGGTATGGGCGCCCCGGAATGACGTTCTAAAACTTCACGCGGTCGCCGCCTTTGAGCCCGAGCATCTGCCCGCGCCTCGGTCGGCGTGGCGATCTCGAAGCCGAGATCCTCGACGATGCGGCGGATCTTGGCCACCTGCTCGGCGTTGCTCTTGGCGAGCTTGCCCGGCCCGATATAGAGCGAGTCCTCCAGCCCGACGCGGACATTGCCGCCGATCATCGCGGCGGCGGTGCAGAAATTCATCTGATGGCGGCCGCCGGCCAGCACCGACCACAGATAGTCCTTGCCGAACAGCCGGTCGGCGGTGCGCTTCATGAAGAACAGATTGTCGAGATCGGCGCCGATGCCGCCGAGAATGCCGAAGATCAGCTGCAGGAAGATCGGCGGCTTGAACATGCCGCGGTCGACCAGATGCGCCAGATTATACAAGTGCCCGGTGTCGTAGCACTCGTGCTCGAATTTCACGCCGTGGCCTTCGCCGAGCGTCTTGTAGACCTTCTCGATGTCGCGGAACGTGTTGGGAAAGATATAGCCGTCCGAGTTGAGCAGATAGCTTTCCTCCCAATCGTATTTCCAGTTCTTGTAGCGCTTGGCCATCGGAAACAGCGCGAAATTCATCGAGCCCATGTTCATCGAGCACATTTCCGGCGACAGCGTGTTGGCGGCCGAGATGCGCTGTTCGACCGTCATGGTCACGGCGCCGCCGGTGGTGATGTTGACCACCGCATCGGTCGCCTGCTTGATGCGCGGCAGAAACTGCATGAACACGGACGCGTCCGGCGACGGCCGGCCGTCCTTGGGATCGCGCGCATGCAGATGCAGGATCGCGGCGCCGGCCTTGGCGGCATCGATCGCCTGGGTGGCGATCTGATCGGGCGTGATCGGCAGCGCGTCCGACATGGTCGGCGTATGGATCGAGCCGGTGATCGCGCAGCTGATGATGATCTTGTTCGCCATTGGTTCGTTTCTCCCTCGGCCTGGCGCTAGTTGTTGGGCGGTACAGTCATTCGCCGCGGGTGCTTCGTCAAGGATGTGTCTTGCTTTGAGCCACGCCGGCGTTACTGGCCGGTCTTTTTGGCTTGCCTCGATCGCCGACCAGATCGCGTAGGGCGTCGCCGGCATGGCGATGTCGCGCACGCCGAATTCGCGCAACGCGTCGAGCACGGCGCAGACCACGGCGGCGGGCGCCGCCGTGGTGCCGCCTTCGCCGCCGGCCTTGATGCCGAGCGGATTGGTTGGCGACAGCACCTCGGCGATGCCGGTGTCGAATGACGGCAGCGTGTCGGCATGCGGCATGGCGTAATCCATCAGCGAGCCGGTCAGCGGCTGGCCGGAATCGGGATCGAGATAAACCTGCTCCGACATCGCCTGGCCGACGCCTTGGGCGATGGCGCCGTGGGTCTGGCCGTGCACGATCAGCGGATTGATGGCGCGGCCGACATCGTCGATCGAGGCATAGCGCGTGATCGTCATGGCGCCGGTGTCGGGATCGATCTCGACTTCGCAGATCGCGGTGCCGTTGGGAAACACCGGCTCGTGCATCTCGTTGTCGGTGACGACCGCGATGCCGTCCTTGAGCGCCTCGGGCAAGCTGTGCTGCGCCGCCTCGCGCGCCAGTTCGAGAAAATCGAACGTGCGGTTGGTGTCGCGCGAGGCGAAGCGGCCGTCGTCGAACGAGACGCTGTCGGCCGCCACGCCCATCACGATCGCGGCGATCTGCTTTGCCTTTGTCGATCAGCTCCACCGCGGCCTTGGCGAACACGGTCGCGGCGTGCCGCATGGAGCGGCCGGAATGCGTGCCGCCGCCGACGCGCACCACGTCGGTGTCGCCGAGAATGATGCGCACGCTTTCGGCCGGCACGTGCAGAAGATCGGAGACAACCTGGGCGAAGCTCGTCTCATGGCCCTGCCCGGCCGGCTGCGTGCCGATGACGACGTCGACGCGGGCCGGATCCGAGAATCTTGCGGCTGCACCTTGATGCGCGCCTGTTCGCGCGGCGCGCCGATCGAGGATTCGACGTAATTGGCAAGCCCGAGGCCGAGCAGCTTGCCGCGTTTTTTCGCCTCGCGGCGGCGCGCCGGAAATCCTTTCCAGTCGGCAATCTCCATCGCCCAGTCCATGTTTTCTTCGTAGCGGCCGGAATCGTAGAGCATGCCGACCGCATTGCGGTACGGCATCGCCTCGGGCCGCACCAGGTTCTTGCGCCGCAGCGCGACGCGGTCGATGCCGAGTTGCTCGGCGGCGGCATCGATCAGCCGCTCGATCGCGTAAGTCACTTCCGGCCGGCCGGAGCTGCGATAGGCGTTGGTCGGCATGGTGTTGGTGTAGACCGCGACCGCGCGCAGGCTCGCCGCCGGAATGGCGTAGGAGCCCGGAATAAGCCCCGCGCCCTTGCTCAACGGCGACAGCGACACGCAGCGCGCGCCGACATTGCTGATATTGGTGGCGCGCATGGCGAGAAAGCGGCCGCGGGCGTCGAGCGCCAGTTCGACTTCGGTGACGAGATCGCGGCCCTGATAATCGCTCAAGAAACGCTTCCGAGCGCGTCGCGGTATATTTGACCGGACGGCCGAGCTTTTGCGACGCCCACAGCACCAGGCCGAACTCGACGAAGACGCGGTTGCGGGTGCCGAAATTGCCGCCGATGTCGTGCGCGAGGACGCGCAGCCGCTCCGGCGCGACGCCGAGCACCGTGGCAAGCTCGTGCTTCTGCCGCACCGCGCCGCCGGAGCCGGCATAGAGCGTGTAGCGGCCGGTCGCGGCATCATAATGTGCCAAGCGCCGCGCGCGGCTCCATCGGCACGCCGGTGACGCGGCCGACGTGGAATTTCCGCTTCACGACATGCGCCGCGCCGGCAAAGGCCCGATCGGTCGCGTCGGCATCGCCGAACCGCGTATCGATCGGCACATTGCCCGGGACTTCGATCCCAGATCGCCGGCGCGCCGGGCCGCATCGCATCTTCGGAATGCAGCACGAAGGGCAACTCCTCGTAACGCACCTCCACCGCTTCGGCGGCGTCCAGCGCCTGCGCCTTGGTCTCGGCCACCACCATGGCGACCGCTTCGCCGACATGGCGCGCCTTGTCCGGCGGCAACAGCAGATGCGGGCCGACGAACACCGCCCCGCCGCCGGGCGCGTGGAGCTTCATGTCGTATTTGGTCTTCGGCAAGGGATCGTGCGGAATCGGCTTGAGATTGTCCGCCGCGCAATCGGCGCCGGTAAAGACGCCGAGCACGCCCGGCATCGCCTTGGCGCGCTCTGCGTCGATCGCGACGATGCGCGCATGCGGATAAGGCGAACGCACCATCGCCGCATAGGCCTCTCCGTCGATAGCGAAATCGTCGGTGAAGCGGCCGTGGCCGGTAATCAGCCGCGCATCCTCCTTGCGCGGCATCGGCTTGCCGATGAAGCGGTAGCCGGTTTGCTCCGGCCTCGTTTTATCGTCCATCGGTCCTCAGTCGGGTCCACGATGCGGCTATCGAACGGTCGGGCAACTTACTGCGCCGCACGCGCGTTCCCAAGCCCCCTTGACGCGCATGGCATGACGCCGAGGCAATAGCAAAGGCAGCGGCAATTCGATCGACATTGCGGGGAGACCGGCGACCCTTCCGGTGCGGCAACTCACCGGAGCAAAATTCTCCGTTACCGTCCCGTGACAGCGGATGGGTTTCACGCATCGCTCCCGCGCTTGCGCAAAATGTTGTGAACGAACACAACGCGTTGACGTTGGTTTCTCGAAGACAGGGCAAACAAACATGGAGACTAAACCATGGCTTCGAAGAAGCTCGGCATGGCCTTGGCGTTGCTATTGAGTGCGACGTCCGTGGCGCTGGCGCAGACCCCGACAAAACAAGGTGCTGGGGACACCGCGCCGACGGCGGCCAGAAGCATCCGGCATCAGCCCATGCATGCGCGGCGGTTATATCTGTACGCTCCGAGCGGTCTGGAACAAAACCAAAGCGCGGCAATCGCGAGCCCAAGTGCCGACACGACCCGCGAGGCGGCCCTGCACGATTGCAGCGTCGCGGCCAGTAAATGGAGTTTCAGCGCTTGGCAATCCACGCAGTTGACGGTCTACCGGGACTGCATGGCGGCGCATGGCCAGGTGGAATAAGCGCCGCTCGCGGCAACTCCGCTCGCGGCCTTGTCCACCGATGAAATTGCTCCGGCTCGGAAACCGGTTCGCGGGAAGCTCGGGTTCCCCGGGCTTCCCGTAATGCGTGTTTGTGAGCGGGGCTTAACCACCGCGGCGCTTGTCGCTTCAGTAATAGCCCACGGTTGCGCCGCCATCGACCGCGATGGCGGTACCCTGGATATGGCGCGCCTTTTCCGAGCACAGAAACAAAGTCAGCGCGGCGACGTCTTCGGCCTTGCCGAGCCGGCGCAAGCCGTCTTTTGCGGTGGCCTCCGCTTTCAACTGCTCGACCGATTTTCCCGACGCCTTCGCGCGCTGCTCGATCAGCTGATAGAAGCGCTCGGTCTCGGTGGCGCCGGGGTGGATGACATTGACGTTGACGCCGTCGCGCTTGCCGAGCTGCGACAGCGCCTTGGAGAAATTGCCCATGGCGGCGTTCACCGAAGCGCCGATCGAGAAATCGGCGCCGGGCGAGCGCGCCGCACCGCCACCGATATTGACGACGAAGCCTTGCGCGCCCTTGAGCAGCGGCCAGAACAGCCGGCACATGCGCACGCAACCGAACAATTTCAGCGCATAGCCGTCGAGCCAGGCGTCGTCCGGCAGATCGACGAAATTGCCGGCGCGGGTGGCGCCCGCCGAACACACCAGGATATCGCAGCGATTGAATTTCGCTGTCACCGCGTCGAACACCTGCCGGCAGCCGTCGAGCTGGCGCAGGTCCGCCGCGATTGCGAGCGGCGCCGGGCCGCCGGCCGCGGCGACGGTCTTGGTCGCGGCCGCAAGGTTCGCAGCCGAGGACGACACGAGGACGGTTTGCGCGCCGGCGCGGGCGAATTCGACGGCGATCTCGCGGCCGATACCGCGGCTGGCGCCGGTGATGACCGCAACTTTATTGGCGAACTCGCTCGGCATGCTCCCCCCTTTGGTCGGAAAAATATCCGTGATCGCGCTGCGACATATCGCAATCGCGATTTTTCGGCAACAAAGCGCCGGCGTTCAGCGCATCTCGGGCATTGTCCTCGACATCATTACCCGCCTGGACCATTCCATGCCGTCCTCGATGATTTTTTTGTAGCCGATGAGCGCGGGGGCATCGGGGGCGCGGCGCGGCAGCCGCATAGCGGCAAGTTTGGACACGAAACGGATTTCGCCGACCGCCGGGCCGGGATAACTGCGAGCGGTGAAGATGGCGCGGGTTGCAACGAGGATCGCGCCAATGACGCGCAAAAGCTTGAGAGCGAATCTTGTTGGCGAGGCTGCGGACCTTGGTACCGAAGCGGTTTACCGCGTCGCCGATATGCCGTCGTACCGCCTGCATGTCGCCGGTGCCGATCCACAAATCGATAGGAGCGAAGAAAATGCCGATCAGCATAAGCTCCAAGCCGAAGGAGAACGCCGCGGCATGATCGACCGGCCAGCGCCAAAACTCGCCGAGATAGTTGGCGTTTCTAAAGATCCTTTTGACCGGCATGAACTGCATGCAATCCACTCGCAGCGCCTGCTCTTGATCGTCGGAAAATCCGCCGAGGCCCAACAGAACCAGCAGGTAATGATCGAAATCGCCTTGTCCGCCGACCCGCTCGATGCCGCGGTCGCCATAAGCGCCGAAATTCCTGCGCGTGGCTGCGCTGACCGTTACGCTTTGATCGGCAACGCTCGCCAATCGTCGTTCCCACGCGTGTTCCGCAACTTTGAGCTTGAAGAGGTTGGCATACCATTCGGCATACCGCACATGCAGCATCGCACCGCGTTCGCTTTGCGCGGAATGTTGCGCGCGGTTCGCTCGCTCGGCGCTGGCGAGGCGGTACAGGCCGCCGCTTTGATCCGTAGCCGGCTGGGGGCCTTCGCCGAGCGGACGAGTGCCCCAGGCGCGAACGGCATCCGGAGCCAGAGCGTAATGACTGGCGAGCCGCAGTTTCGATTGCAGCACCGCATTGACGAAAAACGGGCGCACGCAGCTTGCCGAAATCTGCCAGATTTCCGCGGTCTCGGCGGCGGACGCGATCGGCGCCGCGGCCTTCACCCAGGCGTATCCCGATTCGGCGGCGCGCAGGCTTTGCGCCCAATCGAACAGCGATGCGCTTAAGATCGCGCAACCCAGCACGGCGAAAAAAACCCGGATACGTGAGACCGTAATACGCAACATGATACTCAGTGGCGCTAATCACGCATCCAGCGGCGCCTTTTTCGCAACAACGGGAAAGCTTTGGGTGAGCCGGCGCGTTCAGGCGAAAGATGGCAAGCCGCGATCCGACAACGGGCCATCATCGTAACACCCCCCAAACGCCACCGACCCGTCTAGCGTCAGGCCCATTTGAGCCGGAATTAAGACACCGTCCTCGGCGCGATTCGCACCGTCCCGGCAACCGCGCGATCGCAGCCAATCATCGCTCGGCTGTCACTGGCGCTGCCGCACATAGTCCGCCGTGGGCGGCGGACCCCAGATATCGGTGGGCAACGGTCCCCAGACCTTGGGCACCTGCGGATGATCGCGATGCCACGGCCGCGGCTCGAAATAGCCGAGATTTTCATCCAGCATCTTGTCGAGCTCGGTGAACATTTCGACGATCTGGTCGTCGGGATTGCGGTGATAGGTGTAAATATTGTGCCCGGGACCGTGGCGGCCCGGGCCCCAGATGATCGGCAATTTTCTGCTGCCGAGAAAATCGCACGCCGCCTGCACCTGCGGCCAGTCCTTCAATTCAAATGCAACATGGTGCATCTGCGTGCGCTTGCCGCGCACGAAGTTGATGGTGTGGTGGTCCGGACCGCAGCGCATGAAGACGAACCAATCCTCGATCCAGTCCGAGACGCGGAAGCCGAGAACCCGGCCATAGAAGTCGGCATATTGCCTCGGCTCCGGAACGACAAAGGCCAGATGGCCAAGCTTGATCGGTCCGATGCCGGCGACGGCTCGCGGTTTGCAGATTGGCTTTTGTGCAGCGAAAACTTCGCAGACCGTGCCTTTGGGATCCTCGAATGACAGCATTTGCGCAATGCCCGGGGCCGGATCGTTGCGTGACTGACAGCGCAGACCTTCCGCCTCGATGCCGCTGCGGAGGTCGTTGAAGTCGCTCTCGGGCGCCACCTGGAACGCCAATCGGCGGCAGCACGCCTGCTCGCCGCTTTCGAGCTGAACCACGAGATCGCCGAGTTTGGTCGCCAGATAAGCGCGCCCGTTGTCGCGCTCCGCCAGGACCAGGCCGGCGACTTCGGTAAAATAGGCAATCTGGCGCTCGAGGTCGGATGTTTCCAAGGTGACGTGCCCGAAGCGCTTGGCCTTGATCATGGCGCACTCCAAATTCCGGACCGTATGGTTCTGCGACGGTGACGTTCATCCCTCGATAACCGGGACTAGCCGCAATTCCACATTGCCCCGATGGGTGTCCAAGTCCAGCACGGGCCGAAACTGCCGCCGTTGTAGCGTCCATGGAAAAACCCGGGCGCGCCGAAATAGTATCGCCCGCCATAGTACCAGTAGCTTGGCGCGTAGTCTGGATTGCCGCCGATGGACCCTTTCGACCCATAAACCGGAACGTTGTTGTTGGGCGGTTGGTGATAGCCGGGCAGGAAGCCGTAGCCATGCCAGTGATAGATGTGCCGCTTGTGAGCGGGCGCCGCGAACGCAATGGCCGGCAGCAGCGATAAAAGAATTGCACGCGATATGGCGAATGTGCGCGACACCGGCGCAACATACACGGTCTGCCATTCAAATGCGACAGATCGTCGGAAAACGACGATTATGGATTGCCGAACCGGATTTTCCGGATCACTCCGGCTTGATGTTGGCGAATTTGATGACGTCACCCCACTTCTTGGTTTCCGCGGCGACAAATTTGCCGAAATCGCCGGACGAGCCCGGCAACGGCATGCCGCCAAGCTCGGCAATGCGCGCCTTGAGCGCGGTGTCGGCCAAGCCGGCGTTGATCTCCCGGTTGAGCCGCTCGACAATGTCCGCGGGGGTGTTCTTCGGCGCGCCGATACCGACCCATTGCCCGGCCTCGAAGCCCGGCACGACCTGATCGACCGTCGGGATTTCGGGCAACAGCGCGGAACGTGTCGTGCTGGTTACCGCCAAGGCGCGCAAACCCCCGGACTTGATTTGCGGCAGCGTCAGCAGCACGGTGCCGATGGCGCCCTGAATTTGTCCGCTGAGCGCGTCGCTGACCGCCGCCGGTCCGCCGCGGTAAGCAACAAAGACAATGTCGGCGCCGGTCATCATTTTGAGCAACTCGCCGGCGACATGCTGCGGCGAGCCGAGCGGCGGTGTGCCGATGTTGATTTGTCCGGAATGCGCCTTGGCGTCGGCCAGTAGCTCGGCAAGGCTTTTCGCCGGAAAGGACGCGTTCACCGTGATGACCATGGGAAACGTAACGACGCCGGCGACCGGCGCGATGTCGCGGATGAAATTAAATTTGAGATCGGCGAACAACGTGGCGTTGATCGCATTGCTGGCGGACGCCAACAGCAAGGTGTAGCCGTCCGGCGCCGCCTCCACCACGGCTTGGGTTGCGAGATTGTCGCTGGCGCCGTTTCTGTTCTCGACGAACATGGTTTGGCCGAGCCGCTGCGACAGCCATTGCGCGACAAGGCGCGCGATCACGTCGGGCGCGCTGCCCGGCGTACCGCCGACGATCAGGCGCACCGGACGGCTCGGATAGGCTGCCGCCGCGGCAATCCGCGGCATAGCCGCAATCGCAGCCCCGCCCGCGGCCAAGCGGAATAAGTTGCGGCGGCGAAGTTTCATGATCGTGCCCCCAAAGCTCTTCAGAGGGGATTATATCCCGGCTTTTTATAAAGCCTTCGGGAATTGCCAAAGCCGGACACGAGTTTTACTGCACGAAAAAGACTAATCGAGCCGCACCGTCTGCCCGGTCGCCGCAGCGCGCTCGATGGCGTAGGTGGTTTTCAGGTTCAGCATCGCCTGTTCCGGCGTGCAGTGGATGCTGGGCCGGCCGGTGGCGAGAAAATCGAGCCAGGCGCGGGTTTCGTTGCCGAGCGGGCCCCAGAAATCGCCCATCGCCCAATCGCCCGCCGAATTGCTGCCGAGGAACGCCATCTCGACTGAGTGGCCGGGCACGTAAGGATGCGGAATGCCGCGCTCGGAAAAGATCAGGTGCTCCATATGGTCGTCGTCGACGATCATGGTGCCCTCGGTGCCGAGAAGCTCGACGCGATCCGATTGCCCTTGCGTCGGGTAATTCGCCGGCAGCGCATAGCTGATGCCGAAATTGACCACCGCGCCGTCGGCGAAGGTGACGATCGCCCACGTCACGTCGTGAGCGCTGTAGCCGGCGTCGCGAAAAATGCCGGATTGGCCGCGCGCCACCACTTCGACCGGCCGGTTGCCCTCGAGGAGCCAGCACATCAGGTCGACGTAATAAGTGAGCACGTCGAGCACCGGCGTCGCATGCGGGTCGCGCTTGAGAATGGCGAAGGTCTGGGCGCGGGAATTATAGACCCGCGCCAGTCCGCCGCTCACTTTGCCGAGCCGGCCGAGCCGCATCTGCTCCTTGGCGCGCAGAAAGCATTCCTTGAAGCGGCGGCTGTAGCCGACGCGCAGCATGCCCGACGTCGCTTGCAGCGCGTTGAGAATGGCCTCGGCGTCGTTGAGCGACAAAGCGAGCGGCTTCTCGACCAGCACCGGCTTGCCGAGTTCGAGCGCCTTGCACACCGGCGCGGCATGCTCGCCTTCGGGCGTCGACACGAACACCGCGTCGACCTGCGGATGCGCGATCACCGCGTCGTTGTCGGCCGAATAAAAGTCGGCGCCGGCAAGCTCGGCGAGTTTTTGCGCCTGGGCCGGGTCCTGGTCGGAAACGGCGAGAAAGCGCACCGCCGGATGCTTGGCGGCGAGCCGCGCCCGCAGCGTGCCGATGCGGCCCGAGCCGACCACCGCAATGCCGAGTTGCTTTGCTTGCACGCGCGTCTCCCCGACCACGCTTTACGCCACGCGTTTAAAATTCTGCGCGCCGCGCCGCACCCGCCGCTCGTCGACCTCGATGCCAAGCCCGGGGCGCTCCGGCACCTCGACATGACCGCGCACGACGGCGAGCGGCTCGACCGCGACGTCTTCGGCGAGGCCGGTATTGGTCACGGTCAATCCCCAGTCGATCGCCGGCGCTGCGGCGGCGACATGCGCGGCCGCCGCCGAGGCGATGCTCGATTCGCCGGTCTTGCAGGAAATGTTGACCTTCATGCCGAGCCGCTCGCACAGCCGGCTCGCTTCGAGCACCGCGCGCAGGCCGCCGAGCTTGATCGCCTTGAGGCTGCCGCCGCGTGCGGCGTGGCGCTCATGATGGCGCACGATATCGTCGCGCGAATGAAGCCCCTCGTCGGCGCCGATCGGCACGCGGCTCGCCGCGGCGACACGCGCCATGCCCTCAAGATCGTGCGCCTCGACCGGCTGCTCGAAAAAATCCAGGCCGCAGTCGCCAAGCGCGCGCACGTAGACCAGCGCGTCGTCGACGCCAAAACCCTGATTGGCGTCGGCGGAGACGAGACAAGGCTCGCCCGCGCTTTTTAGCGCCATGCAAACACTTCGCGTGCGTTCGGCGTCGGCCTGCGGCGAACCTAAGCCCACTTTGATCTTGAAAGCGCGATAGCCGGCGGCCCAGCGCTCTTTCGCGTCGCGCAAATCCGCCACGATATCGTCCGACCCGATCACGGCGAGAACCGGCATGCGGCTGCGCTGTCGGCCGCCGAGCAGCGCATGGACCGGCCGGCCGGTGGCGCGGCCGACCAGATCGTGCAGCGCGATCTCGATGGCCGCCTTGGCGCCGGTGTTGCCGTAGAGCCGCGCCGCCATCGCCGCCGCGGCGCCGGCGAAATCGTCGGCGGAACGATCGAGCAGGCCGGGGGTTAACAGCGCCACCGCGGCCATCATGCCGGCGACGGTTTCGCCGGTCATGGTCGGCGCCGACGCCGCCTCGCCCCAACCGACGACGCCGTCTTCGGATTCGATGCGGACGAGAACATTATCCGCCCGCGTAACGGTCTCGCCGGCCATCTGCACCGGCTTCTTCATCGGCAGACTGACCGCGATGGGCTCGATCGCCTTGATCTTCACGCCAACCTCGCTCACATGCCTCGCCTTGTAAGTCGGCCGCAAGCGGGCGGCGATCGGGAATTGTAGCGGCCCGATCCGCCGGGCGACAAGCCGCCATTGCGTGGCGGCGGCGATGAGCATAACTGAGCCTCCGCGACCACTGCGGAGCCGGCGTGTTGCGCCGCAAGACGCCAGGATGCGCCAGGATGCGCCAGGAGAACCGACGATGGGAGCAAGACTTGTCATAGCGAACAAGACTTGCAGTGGCCGCAGCGCTGCTATTGCCGCTGATCGCGGTAAGCCGCACCGCAGGCGCGCAGCCGGCGGCGCCGGCCGGCGCACCCGCTGCCGTGCCCAATCCGGCGGGACTATGGCAAGCCGTCGACGGCGATACCAAGCAGCCCACCGGCTGGTTCCTGATTACCGAACACGCTGGCGTCTATGACGGCATTATCGCGAAAATGTTCCTCAAGCCGGGCGAAGACCCCAACGTGGTGTGCGATGCGTGCAAGGACGACCGTCACGATCAGCGCTGGCTCGGGCTCGAAATCATCCGCGGCATGAGGCAGGAAGACGCCGACAAATACGGCGGCGGAACGATCCTCGATCCGCGCGACGGCAAGATCTATCACGCCACCATGAAGGTGACGCCCGACGGCCAAACGCTCGTGGTGCGCGGCTATCTCGGCATCGAGCTTTTGGGCGAGAATCAATATTGGGCGCGGCTGCCCGACTCCGCCTACAGCATGCTCGATCCGTCGATCAATCCCAACCCAGCGGTCAATCCCAATCTGGTGGCGCCGAAACACCCGCCGGCGCATCGCTCGCAGCTCATGGCGCCGCCGCAAAACATGGCGCCGCCGCAAAACGCCGCGCGACAGTAATCTTATTCAGGCTTCGGGCTGTTGCTCGCGCGGCTTGCCCATCAGCACCGGCTGGAACACCGCCGCCGCCGCCATCGTCGTCAACAGCGAAATCGCCAGCAATTTTCCCATGCTGGACGTTCCGGGATGGCTGGAAAACCACAGGCTGCCAAAGGCCGTCGCCGTGGTGCAGGCGGAAAACGACACCGCCCGCGTGAGCACCGATTGCAACAGGTTGGTCTGCCCTTCGCGCCACGCCATGATGTAGTAGATCTTGAACGCGACGCCGACGCCGAGCAACAGCGGCAAGGCAATGATGTTGGCGAAGTTCAGCGGCAGATCGACCAGCACGCAAATTTCCAGCGTGACGACGCCCGCCAAGAGTAGCGGCACCAGCGTCAGCAGCACGTCGCTGAAGCGGCGCAATGTGATCCACAGCAAAATGGCGATCGATATCAGCGCGCAGGCGCCGGCCTCGAGGAAGGCGCCGACCACCGCGCGGCGCGCTTCGAGAATCGAAATCGGTCCTTCGGTCGCGGTCGGCGCAATGGTCTGCACCGCGCGCGCGAAATTCCGCAACACCGTGTTGTCGTTCGAATCGCCCGTCGGCGCCACCTCGACGCGCGCCTGCCCGTCCGACGTCACCCACTGGCTTTTGAGGTCGGGCGGCAGATTGGCGAGCGTGACCTCGTGGGCCTTAAATAGATTGCGCAGATCGTCGAGCGCCGTGCGCAACGGCTGCACGAACGTCGTCTCGGCGCGCTGCCGAACTGACGGATCGGCCTTGGCGAGCGCCGCCATTGCAGTAGCGAGGCGCCGCGCCGCCACCGCGCCTGCGCCGGTGCCGGTGCCGGCCAGCCGGTTGAGGAAGTCGATAGTGGAGCCCATCATGCTGACGTTCTGCGCGTCGGTCGGCGGCGGAGACGAGGCCGTTGGGTTGAGCACCGGATCGAGTGTCTTTGCCGCATCCTGGATCAGCGGCAATTTCGCCTGCTGGTCGCTCGGAATGAAGCTCGACAAAGTCGTGACACGCGCCACCTGCGGCAGGCCTCGCAGCTTTGCCGCAACCTGATCGGCGACCGTCAGCGACGGCTCCAGCACCTGAATGTCGTTGGCGCCGGCCTCTGGATCGTTCTTGAGCGACAGATAGGTCGCGACCGCCTCGGTCTTGGGGCTGCGCAGGTTGATCGGATTGAAATCGAAGCGCAGCCAATACAACAGCGGCAACCCGGCGGCGACGACGGCGAGCGTGATGATCAGGATCGGCATGCGATGCCGCGCCAGAAAAACGATCGACCGGCGCCAGCGCCTTGTAGCCGAGCTGCGCCGGTTCGCTCGGCGGCTTGAGCACGCTCAGCAAAGCCGGCAGCAGCGTGATGCTGGTGGAGAACGCGATCAGCATGCCGACGCCGGCGATGAGGCCTAATTCGGAAACGCCCTTGTACACCGTCGGCAGGAACGACAGAAAGCCGGCGGCTGTCGCAAAGGCCGCGAGCGTCAGCGGCGCGCCGGCGCGCCGGCCGGCTTGCAACAGCGCCTCGCGCAGATTGTCGGTCTCGTGCCGTTCCGCCCGATAGCGGACGGAAAATTGCAGGCCGAAGTCGACCCCAAGGCCGACGAACAGCACGGCGAAATAGACCGATATCAGATTGAGCGTGCCGACCATCAGCAGGCCGACCGCGGCGGTGATGGAAAGCCCAACCGCAAGACAGACGAACACCGCGAAGATGATGCGCACCCAGCGCAGCGCCAGCCACAAGATGACGAGCACGACAGCGATGGTCACGGTGGCGTTGAGCGCGGCGTTCTCCTTGATGGTGGCGAATTCCTCGTCCGCCATCGGTACCGGCCCGGTCAGGCGCAGGCGCGCCTGATATTTGGAGGAGAAATCGAGATCTGTCGCAGCCTGCCGAATCGCGTCCGTGGCGCGCTTGCCGGGTTCGAGCTCGGAATAGTCGAGCGCGGCCCGGATTTGCAGAAAGCGCAGCAGCTCATCCGGCGTCGACGCGCGGCCCTGCACCAGCTCGTGCCATGAGAAACTCGCCGGCTGCCCGGCATTGACCTTGTCGAGCGCGTTGGCAGCGAGCGTCAGCGGCCAGGTCATGTTGTCGAGCGTGAGCTGGCCGCCCTGCACGCCGAGCAGGCCGAATTGCAAAGCCTGAATGATGCCGCGCAGCGACGGGTCGCCGGCCAGCACCTGGATCAGGCGTTGCGCCTGCGTGAGCGCCTGCAATTGCGGCGCGAGATCGGCGGTCTGTCTCGAACAGCAAACCGTTCTGCGCAAAGAAGCTGCCGCCCTTCAGCTGTACGATGGAGTGAAACAAATCCTTCTGCTGCGACAGCCGCGCCACCAGCGCATCGGTCGCTTCGTCGACCAGCTCCGGCGTCGGCGCGTCGATCACGGCGACGATGGTCTCGAATTGCGGGAAGGCCTTTTCCAAGGCGGCCTCGCGCTGCCGCCACGGAATGTTGGGCGAAATGAGCTGGTTGACGTCCGTCGTCATCGCAAAATGCGTGGCGGCATACCAGGACGACACGACCGTGAGCAGAATCGCCGCGGCGATCACCGGCCAGGCATATTGCGTGCAAACGTCGATGGCGCGGACAACGAGGGCAGTGATCGTCTTCATGAGCTGGTCAGCGGGATGGGATGGTCAATGGGGTCGGCGGATCGATGAAGGGGTTTGAGGCGTCAAGACAAAGGCGAAATGGTGACGGATGAATCGCGGCGGCGGAAGGCCTTAGATGCCCCGAATGGCCGGAAAAGTGAAATCCTGGATATTTTCCTATTCTAATCGCTGTGCTTTGCCTCCGTTGCCTGGCCGCCATCCGGACCCGATTTTTGCCGATTCGGCCGCCAACGCGCGGCGCCTCGAACCGGTTGCCCGTCGGCGCGTTGGCTTTTGGACGACGGGCGGCCGGACCGGGTTCAAATCCGGCGTTGGACGTTCTTCCGAGCGGCCGGCTGGACAACGGACCGCATTTCCGCTCAATGAGGGCGGTTTATGGGGGCAGTCCTCGGCCGGTGCGGCGAACCCAACCTAAAGCAACGGACCCGGGCTTGATTGCAGCGCTTTCGCGGCCAATTAACTGAGACAAGAGCTAGAGAACTGGGACGACTAACCGCGGCAGCCGCATTATTGCGACGCATGGCCGCAGATTTCCCATTAACCGTGGCGTAAACCGGCCGATCGACCGGGAGGTCTTGATGAAAGTGATACTGGCTCAACCCCGCGGTTTCTGCGCCGGAGTGGTGCGCGCCATCGAGATTGTCGAACGGGCGCTGCAGAAATTCGGCCCGCCGGTCTATGTGCGTCACGAAATCGTGCACAACAAGCACGTGGTCGAGAGCCTCAAGGCCAAAGGCGCGCGCTTTGTCGAAGACCTTTCCGAAGTTCCCGCCAATGCGGTCACCATTTTCAGCGCCCATGGCGTCGCCAAGAGCGTCGAGGAAGAGGCCGCTTCGCGCAACCTGCCGGTATTGAACGCGACCTGCCCGCTGGTCACCAAGGTCCACAACCAAGGCAAGCGCTATGTCGGCCAGGGCCGCCGGCTTATCCTCATCGGTCATGCCGGCCATCCGGAAGTCGAAGGCACGATGGGCCAGATCGCCGAGCCGGTGACGCTGGTGCAGACCGAAAACGACGTCGCCGCGCTCGACATTCCGGTCGACACTCCGGTCGCCTATGTCACGCAGACCACGCTGTCGGTCGACGACACCCGCGGCATCATCGCCGCGCTGCATAGGCGCTTCACCGACATCGTCGGCCCGGAGACGCGCGACATCTGCTATGCGACGCAGAACCGGCAGACCGCGGTGCGTGAACTCTCCGAGCTGGTGGACGTTATCCTGGTGGTCGGCGCCAAGAACAGTTCCAACTCCAACCGGCTGCGCGAGATCGGCGAAGAGGCCGGCACGCCGAGCTACCTGATCGCCGACGGCAGCGAGCTCGACCCGGTGTGGTTTAACGATGCCAAGACCGTCGGCATCACCGCCGGCGCTTCGGCGCCGGAGGTCCTGGTGGAGGACGTCATCAGCGCGCTGCGGCGGCTCGGTCCGGTCGACGTCAGCCAGCTCCATGGCCGGCACGAGACCATCGAGTTCCGCCTGCCGCCGGAACTGACCGACGGCGCCACCGCGGGCCGCGCGACCGCGAAGGTCTAGATTGCGCTAAAGTCTGGATTGAACGGTTTTCGCCGGCGACACCACAGACATAAAGATAAAGAGGATCGTAGCTTTGGGTGTAACTCTGCGACAGAAAGTGAAAGTCGGCGCCTATGTGCTGCGCCAGCGTCTGGCCGGGCGTAAGCGCTATCCGCTGGTGCTGATGCTCGAGCCGCTGTTCCGCTGCAACCTCGCCTGCACCGGCTGCGGCAAGATCGATTATCCGGACGCCATCCTCAACAAGCGCCTCTCGGTGCAGGAATGCCTCGACGCCGTCGACGAGTGCGGCGCGCCTATGGTCGCCATTCCCGGCGGCGAGCCGCTGATCCACAAAGAGATCGGCGAGATCGTCAAAGGCATCGTTGCGCGCAAGAAATTCGTCTCGCTGTGCACCAATGCGCTGCTTCTGGAAAAGAAGCTGCATCTGTTCGAGCCGTCGCCCTATCTGTTCTTCTCGGTGCATCTCGACGGCATCAAGGAACACCACGACAAATCGGTGTGCATGGACGGCGGCTTCGACAAGGCCGTGTCGGCGATCAAGGCCGCCAAGGCCAAGGGCTTTGCCGTCAACGTCAACTGCACGGTGTTCGACGGCCATCCGGCCGAAGACATCGCCAAGTTCCTCGACCTCACCACCGAGCTCGGCGTCGGCGTCTCGATCTCGCCCGGCTATGCCTATGAGCGCGCGCCCGACCAGGAGCACTTCCTCAACCGGCGCAAGACCAAGGAGCTGTTCCGCAAGGTTTTTGCGCTCGGCAAGGACAAGAACTGGAATCTCACCCATTCCGGCATGTTCCTGGATTTCCTCGCCGGCAATCAGGAATTCCACTGCACGCCGTGGGGCATGCCGACGCGCAACATCTTCGGTTGGCAGAAGCCCTGCTACCTGCTCGGTGAAGGCTACGCCAGGACTTTCGCCGAGCTGATGGACACCACGGATTGGGATCTTTACGGCACCGGCGCCTACGAAAAATGCGCCAACTGCATGGCGCATTGCGGCTACGAGCCGACCGCAGCGCAGGCGATGATGGATCACCCGCTGCAAGCGGCGATGATCGCCTGGAAGGGCATCAGGACCGAAGGCCCGCTGGCGCCGGAAATTTCCCTCGAGCACCAGCGCCCCGCGCAATACGTCTTCGACGGCCAAGTGCAGCAGACGCTGTCGGCAGATGCGCGCCAACGAGGCGCGCGAGAAGGCGGCGAAGGAAGCGGCCAAAGAAGCCAACAAGTCGGCGGCGCAGACTTCGGCCAGCGCGGCGTAATTAACTTGGGGGGCGCGATGAACCGTGCGGGTGTCTTAAGCGTCCTGAAGCAACATCAGGCCGAACTTAAGAAGCTCGGCGTCGAGCATCTTTTCCTGTTCGGTTCGGTCGCCCGCGACGCTGCCGGGGATGATTCGGATATCGATCTGTTTTTCGATCATGCCCGAGGGAAACTCGGCTTATACGAATTGATGGATGTGAAGGAACGCGCCCAGGAGATTTTGGGGCGGCGGACCGACATCATGACGCGCGCCAGCCTGCATCCCGCTCTGCGGCAAAAGATCGAAGAATCCGCACTGCGCGTGTTCTAAAATGGCAGACCGATCGCTCACGAAACGCGGGCATCAAATCACCGCCACGCCAATGGGTGATTGACCAGCATGCGATCGCGCGTAACGAGGTGCAGCTGTTCCACCGCGCACTGCGCCAGAAGCATCCGATCGAACGGGTCGCGGGTCGCCGGTTCGGGATCGATCGACTTGACCGCGTGGCGATGGTCGATCGCGAGGAGATTCAAGCCGATCTCGGCCAAATAGTCCGGTAGATCGTCGAGGGCGAGACCAGGATCGATTTTTCCGAGGCGGGTCTTGATTGCTATTTCCCATAGGCTCGCCGCGCTCGCGAACAGGACATTTTCGTGCGAAGTCACTGCCGAAGCCGCGCGGGCGTCGAGCCGGGCGAGGTCACCGCGGGCCAGTGCAATCAAAATCTGGGTATCAAGCAAAAGCCGCATCGGTCACGGCAGCGGCTGGAGTAAAAAGTCCTCGGGGAGCGGCGCGTCGAAATCGTCTGCCACATAGGGAAAGACTTCTTCGACGCCGCGACTTTTGAGAAACTCCTCGCCGGCCTGCAGACGCAGCGCCGCCGTGCGATGCGGAACCAGATCGAACACAGGCTTGCCGTTACGGGTGACCACTACTGTTTCGCCTCCTTCAACGCGTCGAGCGAGCGCGGTCAGGCGGTCTTTGGCTTCCTTTATGGACACCGTGGTCATGCAGCATTGTAGCTACCGGTAGCCACTTTTGCAAGTAGCCTTTACGATTGCGCGCCAACGAAGCGCGCGAGAAGGCGGCGAAGGAAGCGGCCAAGGAAGCCAACAAGTCAGCGGCGCAGACTTCGGCGAGCGCCGCGTAGTCTCGTCATTTTCCGGGGCCGCCCTAAGGGCCGAGCCCCAGTGGGGCGACCGAAGGTCACCGCAGTCGCTGATTTAGAAATTCGCTTGTTCGCCCGTTCGCTAGCGCTGCGGCCGCAGCGTTGTAGTGCGCCCCATTATGCCGGGAGAAGGCGTGACGCTGACCCGGATAGCTGTAGACCGTTGCGTTTGCCTTTTTTGCGAGCGCGGCTTTGATCTCAGCTTGTGCCGGCTTGGAGATGAATTCGTCCTCTTCGCCGAGGTGCATCAGCAAGGGAGCGCGCAACCCCCCAACCTCGCCGAGATATTTTTCGGTGTCGCCGCCATGGTAAGCAACCGCAGCATCGACCTCATAGCGGGCGGCTACGATAAAAGCCATCAACGCGCCGAGGCAGTAGCCCTGCACGGCACCCTTGCCCGTCAACTCCGGAAGCTCAGCAGCCGTGCGGATTGTTTCCTTAATATCTTTCGCGCCGGCATCGCGGTTGTAAGCTCCGTAAAGCCGCAGACCGCGCTGCCAGTCTGCGTCAGATCTGACATCGAGATCGACGCCAGGTTCTTGCCGCCAGAACAAGTCCGGCGCGACCGCGATGAAGCCCTGGGTCGCCAGTTCATCGCATGTCGCCCGGATGTCGGCGTTTACGCCGAACAGCTCCTGGAGAACAACTACCGCCGGTGCGGGTAACTTGGCCGGCCGTGCGATGTAGGCGCGGAACGTCCCATCTTCAGACTTGATGACGATTTGATCTTCCACATCGCTCTCCTAACGAGCAGCGTGACAACCTCGGGAAGCTTTCACGCCCCCCAAGAGGCGTTTCTAGCTAGCAGGGAAAGCGTCGCTTCACGGATTGGCCGACACGGAGGCAGCTGCTTGCTCGATAAGCTTGGCCGCTTCTTTCGGATGGGACATGTAGGCCACATGGCTGGCTTTCACTTCGACCGTCGTGGCGTGAGCGCGCTTCGCCATCATGCGCTCCTGCTCCGGATTGATCGATCGGTCTTCGGTAGCCACCATGTACCAAGTGGGTTTCGTCTTCCAGGCGGGGTTCGTGACTTTGTGGGTGAATGCGTCGGTGGAGATCGGCACCTGCGAAATAGCCATGAACTGCGCCTGATCCTTCGGAAGATCCGCCGCGAAGTCGGCCGCAAAATGCTCCTGTTCTATCCACCAGTTGCCGTTGCTGTCCGGCTTGAAAGCCTTCGAGGCTTGCGGCACGGCTGACTCAATCGTGGCGCAGCTTTCCCCGGCGTCCAAAGCGAATGCGGCGATATAGACAAGCGCCTTCACGTTTGGATGATTGCCTGCCTCGGTAATGACGGATCCGCCATAACTGTGACCTACCAGAACCACTGGCCCGCCCATCGCATCGATGGCCGCCTTAGTGTACTTCTGGTCGTCGGCGTACGATGTCTCCGGGTGTTGTACCACCGACACCTTGTATCCGTCATTCATGAGGATCTCGAGCGACCGGCTCCCAGCCGGAGCCGTCGGCGAAAGCTCCGTGCACCAGGACCACGTTCTTAATTTGCTGCGCCATGACCAATCTCCCCTGCAATAAAGGTCCACACGGACCATTTTTATTTTCAATCGCGAACGCCTGAACCCTTTTCGGCGTCCTCCTGGCGCACACCATATTCGTTCAAAGGGCCCGCAAAATTGTACGAGGATGTCCCGTCTTGTAAGATTCACCCGAAATCGCCGCGACAGACCACGCCGCTGACGACTTGCCCCTTTGTTTCGGGCATAATCTGTTGTATTTTTTGTGTCCGGGACAGGCGGTTGCTCGCGTGGAAACGGCGAGATATTTATTGGTCAGATCAAGGACGCTCGGGAGACCGCTGATGAGTGTGAATGCGATCGAGGACGACCTCGCTAAACGCTTCCGGATAGATCGTCCGCCGACACTCTTGGCACGAAAATCATCAAACGGACGTATCGGTTTTTCGCGCATGCGGAGCGGTCGCCCGATGCGCGGCCGTTCGCTGGCCGCGCCACCGGAAGATGCTTTTGCACTCCATGTTCCGCTGTCGTTGCCGTTTTTCTCGAGCCTGTGGACAGCGGGACATCGCAGAGAAGTGCCCGACTTTCGCCTCGGCGATGCACAGTTGGTTGACCTCAGCGACAATCCAGTCGTCAGGTTGGATACCTCTTTCGAATTCGCTTCGCTTTTACATCACGCAGGTTGCGCTTGATGAGATGGCCAACGAGGCCGAAATTCGCCGAGTGGAGGGACTATGTGCGCCGAATTTTGGTGGCCGCGATCTGGTCATGTTCGGTCTGGCGCAAGCGCTCGCCGGCGCGATGGAGCAGCCCGGTGATGGCACCGCCCTGTTTTCCGACTGTATCGCGCTTGCTTTCTTTGCTCACGTCGTGCGCGCTTACGGCAGAGTGTCAGCCGGCGGGCGAAACATCCGTGGCTGCCTCGCGCCGTGGCAGCTGCGACGCGCCTGCGACTTCATCAACGCCAATCTGGCAGGTGATCCTTCGATGGCCGAGGTTGCGAACCAGTGCGGATTATCGAGCAGCTACTTCGCCCGGGCTTTCAAGCAGACGACGGGTGTCCCGCCATTCCGCTGGCTAACCAACCAACGCGTCGTGCGCGCCAAAGAGCTTTTACAGGATCCGTGGCGTGAGCTAGCCGATATAGCCCAGCTCTGTGGTTTTGTTGACCAAAGCCACTTCAGCCGCGTTTTTTCCAAGAGCGAGGGTCACAGCCCGGGACGCTGGCGTCGCCTCCACCGCATTTAGCGGCGGAGCACCGGCGCCTGAGTGACGGTCACATCCCCCACGCCACCGCGTGCGCATTGCCGCTTTTGAGATTGCGGTAGCGGGCCAGCGCCCACAGCGGGAAGAATTTCGCATAGCCGTGGTAGCGCAGATAGAACACGCGCGGGAAACCCGTCGCGGTGTAGCGCTCTTCGTTCCAGAAACCGTCGGCACCTTGATGGTCGGCGAGATATTTGACGCCGCGCGCCACTGCGGAATGATCGACGTCGCCGGCGGCCATCAGGCCGAGCAGCGCCCAGGCGGTCTGCGAGGCGGTCGATGGCGCTTTTTCGTAGCCTTTATAGTCGAGCCTGTAGCTTGCGCCGTCCTCGCCCCAGCCGCCGTCGTCGTTCTGGATCGCGGCGAGCCAATCGACCGCCTTGCGCAGCTCCGGCGCGTCGCGCGACAGCCCGGCGGCGTTGAGCGCGCTTAAGACCGACCAGGTGCCGTAGATGTAATTCATGCCCCAGCGGCCGTACCACGAGCCGTCGGCAAGTTGCGTGCGGCGCAGATAATCGACCGCGCGCGTCACCGCCGGGCTCTGCGCTGTCGCCCAATTGCGCCAGCATCGACAGGCAGCGCGCGGTAACGTCCTCGGTCGGCGGGTCGAGCAGCGCGCCGTGATCGGCGAACGGAATATTGTTGAGATAATAATAGTCGTTGTCGGCGTCGAACGCGCCCCAGGCGCCGTTGCCGCTCTGCATGCCGACGATCCACTCACGCGCACGATCGATCGCGGCGTGATAGTTCGCTTGCGTGATCCCGCTGCAGGCGGTCCTTGCATGCGATCCATCGCCATCGCCACCACCGCGGTGTCGTCGACGTCGGGATAATGCGGATTGGCGTATTGGAATGCCCAGCCGCCGGGGCGCAAGTCCGGGCCGCCGCGCGATCCAGTCGCCGCGCACGTCGAGCACCTGCATCGGCTTAAGCCAGTCGAGGCCGCGCTTGACCGCCGCGGCCGCGCGTTCGCCGCCGGCCTCCAGCAGCGCGTGGCAGGCAAGCCCGGTATCCCAGATCGGCGACACGCAGGGCTGGCAATAGGCCTCGTCGTCATGCACGACCAGAAGCTTCTCGATCGATCGGCGCGCGATGGCGCGCTGCGGATGATGTTCCGGAAACCCAAGCGCGGCGTACATCATCACGCTGTTGGCCATCGCCGGAAAAATCGCGCCGAGCCCGTCCTCGCCGTTGAGCCGCTCGCCGACCCAGGCCACCGCGCGATCGATCGCGCGCGCCCGCGTGCGTTTGGGGAACAGCGGCTCCGCCGCGCGCAGCACATTGTCGACGGCGCGGAAGAACCAGAACCACGACGCCTTCTGCTGCGGCGCTTTCGGCGTCGGCCCGAGCGAACCCGGCGGTTCGAGAAACAGCTCGGTGATGGTGACGCCTTTGGCGTTCACCGCCCGCGGCTTCTTTGCCATCAGCACCAGAAGCGGCACGATGACGGTGCGGCTCCAATACGAGATCTTGTCGAGATGGAACGGAAACCATTTCGGCAGCAGCATGATCTCGACCGGCATCACCGGCACCGCGCGCCACGGCACGATGCCGTAGAGCGCCAAAAGGCAGCGGGTGAACACATTGGCGCGCTCGGCGCCGCCGCGCATACGGATCGCCTCGCGGGCGCGGCGCATATGCGGCGCCTGCGGCGCGTCGCCGATCGTCTTGAGCGCGAAATAGGCTTTCACCGTCGCGCTCATGTCGAAGTCGCCGTCGTGGAACAGCGGCCAGCCGCCATGCGCGCCTTGGATGCGGCGCAGATAGACGGCGATTTTGGCTTCCAGCGCGGCGTCGACCGGCTCGCCAAGGTAGTGGCGCAGCAGCACATATTCGGCCGGGATGGTGGCGTCGGCTTCCAGCTCGAACAGAAAATGCCCGTCGGCGCGTTGCGTTGCCAAGAGCGCGGCCGTCGCCGCTTCGATGGGGCGTTCGAGATCCATCTCGCTCATTTGGATCATGTCGCTCATTGAAGATTAACTTGGCGGCTGGCAATGAGTTCGGCGGCGCGGTTGCCGGAGCGTATTGCGCCTTCGATGGTGGCTGGCAAACCAGTATCGGTCCAATCGCCCGCGAGCGCGAGATTGCGCCACGCGGTTTGCGCGCTCGGCCGCTTTAAATCTTGCTCCGGCGTTGCGGCAAAAGTGGCGCGCCGCTCGCGCACGATCTGCCAAGGGGGCAGTTCCAGCCGGCAACCCGGTCACGCTCGCCACCTCCGCCCAGATCGTCTTGGCGAGCTCCTCCCTCGGGGTATCGATCAAACGATCTCCTGCACTGATGGTGACCGACAACCGGCCGGGAAAGGCGAAAATCCATTCCACCGTGCCGTTGAGCACGCCGAGGATCGGCGGCTGATCCGGCGGCGGTGCGACCCGGAAATGCGCATTGACGATGGCGCGGAACTCGGTCGGCGCTTTTAGCCCGCGGATCAGCGCCGCGGCGGCATAAGGCGGCACCGCAAGAATAACCGCGTCGTCCTCGGCCAGCGCGATCGTGTCGCTGCCGAAATCGAGCGCCTCGACGCGCTGCGCGCCGAAGCGGAGCGCGCGAAGCTGATGCTCGAGAAGCACGCGCGCGCCGCGCCGTTGCAGAACGGCAAGCGCCGGCTCGATCAGCGTCGCGCTCAAGCCGTCGCGGGCCAGGAGCGGCCGGCAGGCGCGGCCGCCGGCCGCGAGCGTTTCGCGGATCACCGCGGCATGCGAGCTTCGCCGAACCGTGCGGCGGATCGATATTGAGCGCGGCGAGCAACAGCGGCTCGACCAGCCGCCGATAGAGCGCACCGTCGCACGCGATGACCTCGCCGACCGTCTTGCCGCGCCGGCGGCCACAGCAAGCGCGCCAGCGCCAGATAATCGCGCGCGCGCGTGCCGGGCACACGCCGCGCCGGATCGAATATCCACCACGGCACGCGGCCGTCGTTAAAGCGCAGCGTCCAGCGTTGTCGGCTCGCCAGATCGATAAATTGAAACTCCGCCGCCGCAGGCCCGATCAAGCGATCCGCGGCGCCGACCTCGCGCAAATAATCGAGCGCGGCGCGATTGCCGGAGAGCAACAGATGATTGCCGTTATCGATGGTCATGCCGACCGAAGCGTCGTGATAGGAGCGGCAGCGGCCGCCGGCGAAGGCGGTCGCCTCGTGCACGGCCACGGCTTCGCCGCGGCCGGAAAGCTTCAACGCCGCCGACAAGCCGGCCAGACCGGCGCCGATAATGTGGATGGTGCGGCTCATCGCAAAAACGGCATCAGAACAGATTGCGCAATACGAGCAAAAAAAACTTGGCGCGCGGCAAATGCACCGGCGCGCGCGGCGGCGCAAAGCCGCGCGCGATCAATTGCTCGAGAATGAGGCGATAGGCCTCGGCCATGATGCGCGGCGCCCGCACCGCCCGGCGCGGGCTTTGCGCCATGATCTTGCGGGCCTGCTCGCAAATTCGCCTTGGCCAGCGCGACGACGGCGGTGGCGGCCTCGCCGAGCATCGGATTGGCCAGCACCGTCGCCGGATCGGTGCTGATGATGCCGGCGTCGCGCAGCGCCTCGCGCGGCAGATAAAGCCGCCCGATCGCCGCGTCCTCGTCGAGGTCGCGCAGGATATTGGTGAGCTGCAGCGCGCGGCCGAGATGATGGGCGAGCGCGAGACCGGCATCGCGCTCCAGGCCGAACACGCGCACCGATAGCCGGCCGACCGCGCAGGCGACGCGGTCGCAGTACAGATCGAGCACAGCGCTATCGGGCGCGCGGATATCGGCGACGACGTCCATCTCCATGCCGGCGATCACCGCGAGGAAATCGCCGTGCGCCAGATCGAAATTGCGGACTGGCATCCGCCAGTCCCAACAAATGCGGCGCGGCCGAGCCGGCATAGAGCGCCTCGATATCGCCGCGCCACTGCTTCGAGCGCGGCGCGGCGGCCTTCGCGCGGTCCCGGATCGTCGGCGATGTCGTCGACGGCGCGGCAGAACGCGTAGATTTCGAACATCGCCTCGCGCTGGGCGCGCGGCAGGATGCGCATGCCGGTATAGAACGAACTGCGCGAGGCGCGCTTCGCCGCCTGGCTGGGCTCGGTCACCTCAGGCACCCCGCGGCTTGTGCGCAGCGGCGAGGAAGCGCCGGCCGAAGCGGCGCGAGGCGCCGCGCAACATGCCGCGCAGCGTGCCAGCCGGCGACGGCGGGGAGCGCCAGATGCACGCGCTCGCGCAGCGGATCGCGCGACCTTGAGCATACGGGTCAACCGGTGCGCCAATGTGTTGATGACCGCGACTTCGAGGCCGAGCCGCGTATCGGCGATGGCTGCGGCGAAACCGTCGCTGTCGCCGAGCAGCCGTTCGGTGCGCGCCGCAAGCCGGTGCAGGCAATCGAGCAAGGCCGGCGACGCGCGCGCGGCGCCAAGCTCGTCGACGCTCGCGCCGCTCGCCGCGAGCGCGTCCTGCGGGATATAGACGCGATCGAGAGTGCGATAATCGTCCTTGCAGTCCTGCAGATGATTGATGATTTGCAGCGCGGCGCACAGCGCGTCGTTGAGCGGCCAAACGCTGCGGCTTTCGCCATGGACGTCGCAGACGAAGCGGCCGACCGGCATCGCCGAGAGCGAACAATAAGAGATGAGATCGTCCCAGTCGCGATAACGCAGCTTGGTGACGTCGAGCTTGAACGCGGCGATCAGATCCTGGGCATGCTTCGGCGACAGCGCGCGCTCGGCGAGCACGGCGCGCAGCCGCACCGCAACCGCGTCGTCGGCATTGGCGCCGGTCAATCCCGCTTCGAGCCGGTCGAGCAAGCGCAGCTTGTCGTGCGCCGGCAGGCTCGCATGATCGGCGATGTCGTCGGCGGTGCGCACGAAATTGTAGAACGCCAGGATCGCGCCGCGGTGCCGCGGGGAAATGAGAAACGACGCCACCGGGAAATTCTCATCCCGGTGTCCCTTGCCCGACCGTAATGCGCTTACCTCGTTCATCGGGCTTCCGACAGATCGGCTTGCGCGCGGCCTTTCCACATGCCGCCGCGGCCGCGCGCATGCTGATAGGCGGAATCGACGGTGAAAGCCATATACATCGCCGCGATCGCCGGCAGCAGCGGCGCCCACAGCATCGAGCGGCCGTAAAAGCGCAGCGTCGGCCGGAACGCAAACGCCATCAGCAGCCAGACGAAGATGCCGATGAATTGCGCCACGCCGCCGGCGAACAGCGCCAGCGCAACCGGCGCCAGATAGGTCAGCGCCAGTCCGAGAACAGTGCCGAGCAGCAAGAGCGGCGAATAATTGAGCTGCGCATAGGCGGTGCGCGACACCATGCGGCGGATGTCCGCGATCGCCGGATAGGCGCGGATCGAGTGCGCGCGCTCGGTCAAGGCAATCGAGATCGGGCCTTGGCGTTTGAGCGCTTTGGCGAGCGCGCAATCGTCGATCAAGGCGGCGCGGATCGCCGCGATGCCGCCGGCCCGCGCCAGCGCGTCGGCGCGCACCAGCATGCAGCCGCCGGCCGCGGCCGCGGTGGAGCGCCGCGGATCGTTGGCCCAGGCGAACGGATAAAGCATCTGAAAGAAGAATATGAAGGCCGGCACGAGCATGCGTTCGGCAAAGCTGTTGCAGCGCAGCTTCACCATCAGCGAGGTGAGCGCGAAACCGCCCGCTTCCGCCCGCGCCACCAGGGTCGCGACCGCGTCCTCGGCATAGACGATGTCCGCATCGGTCAACAGCAGATAGGCCGGCGGCGCCGCCGCAGCTGACGGCACATTCGACGCCCTGCTGCTGCGCCCACAGCTTGCCGGTCCAGCCCGCCGGCAGCGGCCGGCCCGGCACTACGGTCAGGCGGTCGCTTGCGCCGATCAAGACCGCGGCGCCGTGCGCGACTTCGGCGGTGCCGTCGCGGCTTTGATCGTCCACCACGATCACGCGTGAGTTCGCCCGGATAATTCTGGCGCAACAGCGAAGTGACCGTCTGGCCGACGGATAGGGCCTCGTCGCGCGCCGGGATGACGGCGGTGACGGCAGGCCATGGCTCACCCTTCGGACCGGCCCACGACGGGTGCCCGTCATCGCGCTCGGCCGCGCGCCAGAAGCCGCCGCGCGCCGCGATGAGATAGAGCCAGATCGCCAGCACCATTGACGCTATGAGGTCGTTAGCCACACATTCTCCATCGGGGGCAGACGTAAGGTTGGCGCTCTGTTTGCCGCCTCGTTATCCCCTAAATGTAGGGCCTGATATAGGACCCGCTCCCCCCACCGTTCCAGCGGCAAGTCAGGGGCGAGTCTGGCTAGGTAAACGACCGATGGATGCCAAAAACAGCCCTTTTCTCGCGCGCCTCGATGCGGTTGCAGCCGATACCGAGGCGCTCCTCGACCGGCTTCTGGCGACAACGCCGGCGGACGGTGAATTAAGCCGTCCAGCGCGCCTGATCGAGGCCATGCGCTATTCGAGCCTCGGCGGCGGGAAGCGTTTCCGGCCGTTTCTCGTCGTCGAATCGGCGAGCCTGTTCAAGGTGCCGCGGGGCAACGCCCTGATGGCGGGTGCGGCGCTGGAATGCGTGCATTGCTATTCGCTGGTGCACGACGATCTGCCGGCCATGGACAATGACGCGCTGCGCCGCGGGCAGCCGACCGCGCACAAGAAATACGACGAGGCGACCGCCATCCTCGCCGGCGACGGGCTCCTCACTTTCGCCTTCGATATTTTATCGCGCCCGGAAACGCATGGCGATGCGGGCGTGCGCATCGAGCTGGTCAAGGCGCTGTCGCGCGCGGCCGGCGTCGGCGGCATGGCGGGCGGCCAGATGCTCGATCTCGCCGCCGAGGGGCGCTTTGGCGCGCAAAAGCACGGCTCGGGCGACGTGCGCATGCTGCAGGCGATGAAGACCGGCGCGCTATTGCGCTTCGGCTGCCAGGCCGGCGGCATTCTCGCCGCGGCGGGCAAGCCGCAGCGCGCGGCGCTCGAACGCTACGGCGCGGCGGTCGGCGAAGCCTTCCAGATCGCCGACGACCTTCTCGACCTCGAAGGCGATCCGGCGCTGGTCGGCAAACAGACCGGCAAGGACGCCGCCGCCGGCAAGGCCACGTTCGTCAGCGTGCTCGGCGTCGCCGGCGCCAAAACGCGGTTGCGCGAGCTCGTTGCCGAAGCCGAAACGGCGCTGGCGCCGTTCGGCCAAGCGGCGGCGATCCTGATCGAAGGGGCAAAATTTGTCGCCGACCGGCATGCTTGAGCCGCAAAAGCACTGAGCCGATACGTCGCAGCATCGTAACAGTTTCGTGGCAATTGAAGGTTTTAGGAATCGAAGCGTCTCGGGGAATTGAAGACATTTGGGAATTGATAGACTTTAGGTGAAATTGCGATGCCGATCGTTCTCGCAGAAAAAGCCAACCCCACGCGAACCTTTCGCCGGCGTCGGAACACTCAGTCTATAATGAACCCGATCGCGCGCTGGACAATCGCGACATGCGCCGCCGTGGCCGTGCTGGCCGCGGCCTTCGCGATTCCGCCGCAAAGTCCATTCGCCGCCATATCTGGTGCTGCCACGGCGGCGCAAGCGCAAAGCGTCCGGCACCACGCCGGCGCCCACGCCACAAAAGCGCCCGGCACCCCGCCCAGCCAAGCAACCGGCCAAGCTCCGGGTCCCGCCGCGCAGCAGCCAAAATTTCCGCCACGCACGCCGTTCACCGCCGCCGACGAAGCCGCAGCCGCCATTCCCGGCATGCCGGACGCCCGGTTCTTGGCCGACTCCGAAGCCGACTTCGAAAAGGCGCTGCCGCCGCAGCCGGGACCATGGCTCATCCTCTCGACCGGCGGCACCGACGGCGCGTTCGGCGCCGGCCTCCTCAACGGCTTGAGCGCCGCCGGCAACCGGCCGGATTATTCGGTCGTCACCGGGGTCAGCACCGGCGCGCTGATGGCGCCGTTCGCCTTTGCCGGCGCCAAATACGACGCCGCCTTGAAGGACGCCTATACCAAGATCACCTCGGCCGACGTTTTCGAAGTCGGCTCGACCGGCGAGAGCTTCCTCAATTCCTGGCCGCTGAAGGATCTGATCGCCAAGCAGATCACGCCGCAATTGCTCGCCGATATCGCCGCCGGTTACCGGGCCGGGCGGCGGCTGTTCGTGGTCACGACCGATCTCGATGCCGAGCGCTCCGTGGTCTGGAACATGGGCGCCATCGCCGCGCGTGCCGCCGACCAGACCGGCGGCGCCGCCGCGGTCAACCTGTTCCGCAGCGTGCTGCTTGCCTCCGGCAGCATTCCCGGCGCCTTTCCGCCGGTGCTGATCGACGTCGAGAGTAACGGCAAGCATTTTGCCGAGATGCATGTCGACGGCGGCGTCGGCGGACAGTTTTTCGTCGCCCCGCCCGCTTTGCTGGCGAGCAACAGCGGCTACCGGATACCGGCAAGCCAGCTTTACATCGTGGTCAATAGCACGCTGCAGCCGGAATTTTCCGTGATCGATCGGTCGACGCCGGCGATTCTGGCGCAAACCGTCGGCATGGCGGTCAAGGTTGACCTGCGAATGATGCTCGACCGCGCCTTCATCGCGGCGAAAAACGCCGGCGTCGGCTTTAATGTCGCCGCCATCCCGGCGGATTTCCACGCGCCGAGCCGCGGTCCGTTCGATCCGAATTATATGAAAGCGTTGTTCGACGTCGGCTACGCGCAAGGCAAAGGTCCTGCCGCTTTCGCCGCCGCGCCGCCGCCTTATCCTGGGCCGCCGACAGCCGACCCGAACGACACCGCCAAACCGTAGACCAACGACAGTGCACAACCGGGAGCGACCAAATGACAAAGCTCGGAGGGTTTGTTTCGGCAATAGCAGTTGCGTGTGCGCTCGTGGCCATCGCGGCGACGCCGTCGGATGCCGGGGCGAAGATGCATGTCCGATCGCGCGCCTATGACGGGCTGTGGAGCGTATCGATCCGCACCAAATTCGGTCCCTGCGACGCCGCCTACCGCTATCCGGCGCGCATCGTCGGCGGGCAGATTCTCCAGGCCGACAATAATTTCAGCTATCAGATTTCCGGCGCGGTGGTGTCGAGCGGCGCCATCGCGGTGACCGTGAACAAAGGTCTCGGCAGCGCCACCGGCTATGGCCGGTTGCACGGCGGCAGCGGCTACGGCCGCTGGAGCACGTCCGGCAATCAGTGCTACGGCACCTGGAGCGCCATGCGCCGCGCGTCGAATTAACAGGCCAACCGCGCAGGCAATGTCCGCGCGCGGTATAACAGCGCCTTCTTGCGCGTCGTCCGTTTGAACCTTGTTGCTGCGCCGTTGTCCAATGTTCGATGACGGCCTCAAATGGCGGACGCAGCCCATGGCCCGCGACGCGGAAATCGAGCAGATCAAACGAGAGCTTGCGCTGCTGCGTTCCCGGTATGCTCAATATGGCCGATTGGCGCGGATCTTGAAGGCCTTTTGCATCGCAGCGATGCTGCTCTTGGCGATTGGCGCCGTGGCCGGGGCGATCAGACTATTCCTGTTCGATACGCTCTATGCGGTTTTTTTCGTCGGCGCATTGCTGGTTTTCGTTCCCGGCATCGCCTGGCTGGTCGGTTCCTTAGACCTGCGCTGGATCGACCTCGCATCACCGCAACTTCGCGGCATCTATAGCGCTAACTTTTTCTATCCCGATGCTGAGGCGCGCCGCAGATACCGCAGCTTTGCCGATTTGACCGAGCAGCAGATTGCCGATCGTGAGCGAGCCCTGTCCGAATTGGCAGCGGCTGCCGCTAACGGCGACGATCGGGCATAGGAGGATTTACCCGCCCTACTCCGCTTTGCGCGCCGGCTGGTTCACGCAGCAGTTCGGCGGCACCATATTGACCGACGCGGTCGGGATCGTTCCGATCCCCGACGCTGCGATTTCGATCGCCACGTCGTCGATATCGACATTGAGAATCGCGGCGTCGGCCTGATCCCGATCCGGATCGTTGGGTTCTCCGTTCATGGCAGCAATCTCCTCTTTACCGGGCGCTGATCACCGCGCAATCGC
Source organism: uncultured Alphaproteobacteria bacterium (assembly GCA_963714345.1). GTDB lineage: Bacteria > Pseudomonadota > Alphaproteobacteria > Rhizobiales > Xanthobacteraceae > BOG-931. The sequence continues at coordinate 57,986 of CAVQOD010000012.1, forward strand.
GAAAATGCGATTGGTCGAAGCGTAGCACATCGGCTTTTCGCGGCATACGTCAGGTCGGTCAAGAAACGCGACCCGGGACAGCGAGACGATGGCTGGCGCGCCATTGCAGCCGGCGCAACGAGACGATGGAGAGGTATTATGAGCAGATTTGCGATTGCGGCCGCCCTCGTCGTGGCCGCGAGTGCGGCGGCCTGGGCCTCGAACAGCCGTGCGCCCTACGGCGCGGGCGGCGGTCAGCCATTCGACGCCAGGGTCACTTTGGTCAACGCGCCGGGCGGCGCTTATATCCAATGCGATCCGCGCAATCCATCGTCGCCGGTGCGCTGCAAGCCGGATGGCTGGTAGGTGTTTTGACGATTGATCCTGCTACCCGGTTTTGCGCGCCGGCACGTTGGCGTTCCACCACGGGCAGACGTCTGCGGCGCGCAGATAATTGCCGTCCATGACATTGAGCGGCGCGCGGCCGTCCGCTTCGGCAACCGCGACGCGGATGCTCCGCGCCTCTTCGCGCTTTTCCGGGGTGAGCCACATGCGGTCGTGGCCCCACAGGCTCGGGCCTTCGGTGCGCTCATGCGGCGTCCAGTTCGCGGTATCGATCGAGCGGCCGCCCCAGCCGTATTCGACCAGAAATTTCGACGGCGAATAGGAATAGAACGAGGTGACCTGATCGTTGGCGTGGCGGCCGAGCGTGGTGCCGATCATCTCCGGCTGGCGCAGCGCGAGATCGTAGGCCTGCCCGACGTCGTCGAGATAGCAGACCTCGAACATCATGTGATGGATGCCGTTCTTGCCGGTGTCGATGAAGGCCAGCGAATGGTGGCGCGCATTGAGGTGGAAGAAATAGGCCTTGAACGGCTTGAGCAGATAATCGGTCGGCTTGAAGTTGAGGATCTCGGTGTAGAACGGCACCACGTCCTCGAGCCGCTCGGCGGTGAGCACGGCATGGCCCATGCCGAGCACGCCGGTGCGAAAGCCGGAGATCGAACGGCCCGGCTTGAACGGCTCGGTGGTGACTTCGGCGCCGTGGAAGACTTCGAGCCGGTTGCCGATCGGGTCGGCGAACACGATCAAATCCTTGACCCGGCGCTCGTCGGCGAGCGCCCGTGAGCCGCGCGCGATTTTCACCCCGGATTTCTCCAGATGCGCGGCCAGCGCATCGAGCGCTGAAGCATCGGCGACTTCCCAGCCGTAAAACGACGGCCCCTCGTCCTCATCGCTATGCACGATGACGCGCTGCTTCCTATCGTCCATGCGCAAAGCGAGCGTGCCGCGGCTTTTGTCGACCAGCTGCATGCCGAGGAAACGGGTGCCGTAAGCCGCCCAGTCTTCGAGGCTTTTTGTGCGGATGCCGACATAGCCCAGCGCGTTGAGATTCATTGCGGATTGCTCTTCGTTTTCCGGCTCATCTCATATCACATTGGCGCCGATGGGTAAAATCCCAGTAGCCCGGATGGAGCGAAGCGCAATCCGGGAGCAACGTAGCAACGTAGCCCGGATGGAGCGAAGCGCAATCCGGGAGCAACGTAGCAACGTAGCCCGGATGGAGCGAAGCGCAATCCGGGAGCAACGTAGCAACGTAGCCCGGATGCGAGCCGCGAAGCAGCAATCCCGGAGAGCAACGCTCAGCAACGTAGCCCGGATGACCGAAGCGTAATCCGGGAGCGGAATATGAGGTACAATGCATCCCTATGGTCCTCTATCGACGAAATTTCCTGCCCGGTGGCACATTCTTTTTTACCGCCGCGCTTGCCGACCGTCGATCCCAAGCCCTCGTCGAGAACATCAGGCTACTGCGATACGCATTTCGCGTGACGCGTCATGAGCGCCCGTTTTCGGTCGAGGCTGTTGTGGTGCTTCCCGATCACCTCCACATCGTCATGACATTGCCGCCCGACGATGCCGACTTTCCAGGACGTTGGAAGCGCTGCAAAAGCTTGTTCACGCGCCTCGTCGCCAAACGCGGCGACGCCGGACCGCGAAATCGACGCGGCGAATATGCCCTGTGGCAACGTCGTTACTGGGAGCACACCATCCGTGACGAGCTCGGATTTGGTGCGCCATAGCGATTACATTCATTTCAATCCGGTTAGACACGAACTCGTTTCGCGAATGGACGAATCGCCTATTCGTCATTCCATCATTACGTCCGGCAAGGTATTTTGCCGAGAGATTGGGGCGGCAACGCCGTAGACCGCTCGCACTTCGGCGAGCGGAAGCCCTCACCCCGGATACGCTTCGCTCCATCCGGGCTAGTTGCCCACCCCATCACGTCAGCTTGATGCCGGCGAACTTGATCACCTTGCCCCATTTGTCGATTTCACCGGCGATCAGCTTGCGATAATCCGCCGCGCTCATCGGCATCACGATGCTGCCGAGGTCGACAAAGCGCGCGCGCAAGGTCGCGTCCGCCAACCCGGCATTGATCGCGACATTGAGCTTGTCGACGATCTCGGCCGGCGTGCCGTTGGTGGCGCCGAGGCCCAAGCCTCCGGTGACTTCGTAACCCGGCACGGCTTCGCTCACGGTCGGCGTATCGGGCAGCGACGCGACGCGCGCCGGCGTCGTCACGGCGAGCACGCGCAGCTTGCCTGCTTTGATGAAGCCGAGCGAGGAAATGATGGGATCGAACATGACTTGAGCGCGGCCCGATTGCAGATCGGCCTGCGCCTCCATCTCGCCGCGATACGGCACGTGATAGAGATCGACGCCGGCCATCATCTTGAAATACTCGCCGGCGATATGGGTGAGATTGCCGGTGCCGTTCGAGGCCATGTTGATCTTGCCCGGATTGGCCTTGGCGTAAGCGATGAATTCGGGAACCGTTTGCGCCGGGAACGACGGCGTCACCACCATGACAAAGGGCGTGGCGCCGAAATAGGCGACCGGCGCGATGTCGCGCTGGATGTTGAAAGTAAGATTGTCGTGCAATAGTCCGCTGATCTCGTTCGGGGTCGCGATCACGAGCAGCGTGTAGCCGTCAGGCGCGGCGCGGGCGACGGCTTCCGTCGACAGATTGGTGCCGGCGCCGGGCTTGTTCTCGACCACGAATTGCTGGCCGAGCCGGTCCGAAAGCCATTGCCCCATCAACCGGCCCTCGACATCGGGCGCGCTGCCCGGCGTATAGCCGACGATGACGCGCACCGGACGATTGGGATAATCGAGCGCCGAGGCGATACGCGGCGCGAAGGGGAGAGCGGCGGCGCCGGCGGCCAGGCGAAGCGCGTGACGACGGTGAAGTTTCATGGCGATGTCCCCGATGTGGATTCGTGATGTGGCTTTGAAGGTTCTTTCAACGCAGAGCATAAGCGCGAACGGACATGGAGGCGAGCCTATTGCGGTTGCGCGTCATGCCCGCACGCGTTGCGGGCATGACGTCTTTGGGTCGTAGCTCGTAGCAACCATTAAGCGCTGAGCGGTCTTTCGGTCCAGGGCGTACCGCGCTGGACGACGGTGTCGGCGTAGATCAGGAGCTTTCTGGCGCAGGCGATCAGCGCGGCGTTGTGGGCTTTGCCGCGTGCCATCAGTCGTCTGTAGAGATCGATGAGAGCTTTGTTCCAATGGAATGCGGCGGGCAGAGCTGCGGCGAACAGCGAACGGCGCAACCGGCCCCGGCCGCCGGCGATATGTCGCTGCCCTTTGTGCTTTCCGCTTCGTCGTCGTAAGGCGCGAGGCCAGCAAGTGCGGCGGCTTCCTCGCGGCTGATGCGGCCGAGCTCCGGCATGCGGATGATGAGGGCTATGGCGGTGCGCTCGCCCAGGCCGGGAATGCTCAGCACCAGATCGAGACGACGGGCGAGATCGTCATAGGCGCGTAACGCCGTGGCGATGCGCGATAGCTCAGCCGAGCGGCGCCTCTGGTTAGGCGGGCGAGGTCGGCCACGACGAAGCGGCGCAACCGCGCTTCGCCGACATGTTCGAGCCGGACCTTGAAGCGAGCGATGTCCTCCTCGATCTGCTCAACGAAGGTCAGGTGTTGCGCAGCTTCGCCAAGCGACGATCCGGCTCGATACGCGGCTGATCGATCGTCGCCGTGCAGGCGGCGATGAGAGGGCGTCGAGCTTGTCGTTCTTGGCCCGGCGCAGATGCACACGTGCATAGGCTTTGACCTGGACGGCTGCAGGACGAGAACAGTGAAGTCTTTGTCGCGCAAATAGCCGACCACGCCGCTCTCGTAGCCGCCGCTGGCCTCGATGCCGACCCGCGTGACGCCGGCTTTAAAGAGGTCGGCAGCAAGCCGCCGCCAACCTAGCGCTTGTTCTCGACCTGCCAGTGCTCTACACCACCGTGGACGCGACATCGAGCTTAGCTTTCGATGTATCGATTCCCGCCGTTGTGCTAATCTGCGTCATCTTCGTCGACCCCGCCTTGTTGAACGAACCTATGTTCCGGCAACCATCCGGGTCCGATGAAGGGGCTGCGCGATCACGCTACGCGAGAGCCACAAGTGGCTCAGGATGGGTACGATCCGATCGTCAGCCGCTCTGCCGCGGATGGCCGTCCGCCGCAGAGCATTCCTTTCGGAACATGCCCACAATAATCGATCGCGCTATAACAAGGATGGGTTGAACCCTTGCAACCCATCATCAACCTCGCCGCCCTAGGATGGGTATCGCTTCGCTCCACCCATCCTACGAGATGTCTTGTATCTATTTCGGAGACTTCCCTTGACAATCGTCCCCAATACGGTTACATTCGGGGCGAATCAAATCTCGCTCGGTAAAGGCCATGGCCCGGCGGTAGCGGGTGATGGGAGCGAGTGCGGTTTTAAAGCCGAGGCGGGCCGGCCCGCCTTAAGCGAGAAACCGCGGTGGAGCGCCGGGAGGCGCAGCGCGCCCGAAGCAGGCGGTTCGCGCAAGCGGATCGTCCTGTGGCGCGCGCCGCGCCCGAAGCGCGAGCGAGTGGCAACATTCGCCCGCGTGGCGCGGCCCACGACTTTGGCGCCTCCCGGCGCTGCATCCCGCTTCCCTTCGGGGAGATCGTTCGTTAAAGCTTGCAGCAAAGCTCGGACGCGAAGTCGCGCCGCGAGAACGAGATTGCTTGTCACCTCTCCCCGCGCGCGGGGAGAGAAGCTCCGGTCGAGCGAGCAGAAGCGAGCGAGGGTGAGGGGGCCTCTCCGCGATTCTGAGCGTCGCGGACCAGGCGACAGCGCCCCAGACGCCGCCGCGAGATTGCGCCCAGCGGAGAGGCCCCCTCACCCCAACCCTCTCCCCGCACGCGGGGAGAGGGAGCGAGGACGCACCGCGAGAACTTTTCTTGGCGTCGCTGTGTGACAATCGAATGGAGCGGAAAACTGCGCTCACTCAAAGCCGAAGAACTTGCAGAACTCGTCGAGCTCGGCGCGCGGCGCGCGGAAGCTGTTGGCCGCATGGGCATGGTCGCCGTAGCCGATGGCGACCGCGCAGAACAGCATCTGTTCCGGCGGCATGCCGACGAACGGGCGCACCACGTCGTGCAGGCGCGCCCAGGATTTCCTGCGGGCAGGTGTCGAGCCCGTAGCCGCGGGCCAGATACATCAGCGCATGGATATAGCCGCCGAGATCGGCCCATTGGCCGGGGCCGAGCCGGCGGTCGATGCCGATGAACAACGCGACCGGCGCGTTGAAGAATTCGAGATTGCGGTTGTATTGCTCGAGCCGCGCCGCGGCGTCGTCGCGGTCGATGCCGAGCGCGCCGTAAAGCTGCACGCCGTGATAATCGCGGCGCCCCTTATAGGGCTCCCACATCGTTTCCGGGTAGATCGGATATTCGGCGGCGACGTGGCGGGCGTCGCGGCCGGCGATGAAGGCGCCCACCTGCCGCTTGAGGTCGGCAAGCGGCGCGCCGGTGAGCGCATAGACCTGCCAGGGCTGCAAATTGCCGCCGGACGCCGCGCGCGCCGCGCGCGCGATCAGATCGCGCACGATCGGCGGCATCGACCGGCTTGTCGAGAAACCAGCGGCAGGAGATGCGGGAATCGACGGCTGCGAAAACATCCATGGATACGAACCCGGTTGTGACCATCCAAGGGCTGACTTAACGCCAAGGTCGTATACTATCGGCGGGCAAAGGCGAATGCCGCGGCTCAACAGCGGCCTAAATAGGGGGAGAAAACCATGGCGATGGATGGGACAATCACGGTTGCGGCGCGGCTCGACCGGCTGCCGCCGTCGCGCCACACGCGCCGGCTGGTCACGCTGATATCGCTCGGCGGCTGGTTCGAGTTCTACGATCTGTTCTTCACCGCCTATATCGCCATCGGCCTGTTCAAGGCCGGCCTTTTCAAGCCGACCACGCAGGGCCTGTTCGATCTGCAGGGCTTTGCCAGCTTCGTCGCCGCGCTGTTCCTCGGCCTGTTCATCGGCACGATCGCCTTTTCCTGGCTGTCCGACCGCTTCGGCCGCCGCTCGATCTTCACCTTCGCGCTGTTGTGGTACTCGGTCGGCGCCTTCATCATGGCGTTTCAGAACACGCCGGAGAAGCATCGATCTGTGGCGGCTCATCGCCAGCATCGGGCTCGGCGTCGAACTGGTCAATGTCGACACCTATGTGTCGGAGCTGGTGCCGAAGGAGCCAGCGCGGGCCGGCCTTCGCCTATAACCAGTTCGTCATGTTCACCGCCGTGCCGATCGTCGCCTTCCTCGCCTGGCAATTGGTGCCGCAGACCATTTTCGGCCTCGACGGCTGGCGCTGGGTGGTCATCATCGGCTCGATCGGCGCCGTCGGTGATCTGGTGGATCCGCCGCCGCCTGCCGGAATCGCCGCGCTGGCTCGAGCAGCACGGCCGCACCGCGGAAGCCGAGGCGCATCGTCGCGGATCTGGAAAGCAAGATCCGCGCCGACGGCGGCAGAGCTGCCGCCGCCGGAAACCGTCGCCGGCGAAGCCGAGCGCAAGACCGGCGCCTGGATGGAGATGTGGGACGAGGCCTATCGCGGCCGCACCCTCATGCTGGTGATCTACAATCTGTTCCAGACCATCGGCTATTACGGCTTTTCCAGCTGGGTGCCGACGCTGCTGATCGCGCAAGGCATCGGCGTGACGAAGTCGCTCACCTATACCTTCATCATCGCGGTCGCGGCGCCGATCGGGCCGCTGGTCGGCGTCGTGGTTTGCCGACCATTTCGAGCGCAAATGGCAGATCGCCTGGGCCGCGGTCGGCATCGCGGTGTTCGGGCTGTTGTTCGCGCAGCAGACCGGCGCGGCCGGCGTGATTGTGTTCGGCCTGCTCATCACGCTGTGCAACAACTGGATGTCGTTCTCGTTCCACGCCTATCAGGCCGAACTCTATCCGACCCGCATCCGCGCCCAGGCGGTGGGCTTCGTCTATTCGTGGAGCCGGTTCTCCGCCATCTTCTCCGGCTTCATCATCGCCTTCTTCCTCGGCAATTACGGCACCGTCGGCGTGTTCAGCTTCATCGCCGGCGCCATGGCGGTGGTGTTCGTCGTCATCGGCGGCTTCGGTCCCGCGGTCACCAGGCGCCGGCTGGAGGCGATCGCGGCGTGACACATTAATGTCGGCGGCCGCCCTTAAAATCGTCGGGTGGCTGCCGACATCGTCACAGTTGCGCAAAACGTGCCCGCCGACGGCTGGGAGCAGATTCGCGCCTTATGGCTGGCTGCATCTCGTTCACGGTCGGCGGCTGCCTTGTCATCATCGCCGGCCTGGTCGCGGCCGGACGCAGCCTGGGTCCGGCGCGGCAGCCGAGCTTGCGGCGCATGCTCGGCCTGTTCGGCATCGCCTATTGGCTGTCCTATAACATCTGGTGGAACAGCCACGGCATCGACGTCGCGACCGGGCTGCCGCTGCAGATCTGCGACATCAACGGCGTGATCGCGCCGCTCGCGCTGCTCACGCTCAACCGCTGGCTCCGCGCCACGCTTTATTTCTGGGCCTTTGCGCTCACCACCCAGGCCTTGATCCAGCCGGCGTTGCAAGCCGGCCCCGCCAACCCGCTGTTCTGGTGGTTCTGGGCGCAGCACACGATCATCCTCGGCTACGCCGTCTTCGATCTCGCCGTGCTCGGCTTTCGGCCGCAGTGGCAGGATTGCGGCCGCGCCTGCGCCGCCGGCGCCGCCTATCTGGCGGTCGTGGTGCCTTTGGACCTGTGGCTCAACGCGGATTACGGTTATCTGGGAGACCTGCCGCCGGAGAAATTCCGCCGTTCGTCGCCGCGCTCGGTCCCTGGCCGTCGCGCGCCGTCGTCGTGGTCGCGCTCGCGGCTGCGGCCTTTGTCGTCGCCGAATTGCCGTGGCAAATATCACGCCGGCGCAATTGCGCGTGAGCGACTATTTGAGCGACCCGAGCCGCTGCAACTCGCCGCGGTCCATGATTTTGACGAGACTGTGCCCAACGTCGCAGACGGCGTTCTTGCGCAGCGAGTTGAGCACACGGCAGGTGTGCACCGGCGTGAGGCCGGTGAAATCGGCGATCCGTTGCTGGCTTAACGGGAACGGAAATTCGTCACCGAGCAATTCGCCACGCTGTTCGCAGCGCATCATCACATGCACGATCAGCCCGGCGATCCTTTCCTGCGCGGTGCGCTGGCCGAGGTCGACGAGACGTTTGTCGGCATCGCGCTGCTCGGCAGCCGTCAAGCGCAGCCAAACGTCAAACAATGAGGGATTGTTGCGAATCCGGGTGCGGACTTCGGCGAAGGAAAGGTAGCAGTAGCGAACGTGGGTCACCGCCTGGATCGAAAAACCCAGCTGACCTTCGAGCATGGAGGTCGGACTGACCAAGTCGCCCGGCATCAGCACCGAGAGGATTTGCCGCTTGCCGTTGGGCAATTGAACGAAGCGAACCGCCCAGCCGTCGCAGATCACCAGCACACCTTCAGTGATCTCGCCGGCGCGATAAATATTCTGCCGCGCCGCGATTTGCCGGTGTTTGCCGGCGATCGCCATCGACTGGCCGGTTCTACCGAACAGTTTGCCGCAGAAATTCTGCGCGCGATACTGGCAGCTGGTGCACGGCGAATTCGGTACAGCGGGCGTGATGCCGCGCGCGTTCAGCAAATCCCACGGCAAGGCGATTTCACGTAACATGACCGTACGCCGTATTTTGCGATTGCGATTGCGAGTGAGTTTTCTGTGCTTGCGGGAAGGGTGAGCGGCACCGGGCTCGATAATCGTCAACTTGCACAGAAGGGCCTTACCCGGTGCCGCTCGTTCGTTGCCACTTTACGCCGAACTCACAGCCGGGCACGATAAGTTGCAACCGTTGTCTTTCACCTAATTTTCGCCTCCGTATAAGCCCGTAGGCAGTCGCGTGACAGTCCGAAGCAGAGCGGAAAAGCGTTTGGCGACTGCGCGGCGCGTTACGTAGTTTCCATTAGGTAGATTTCTGGATGTTGACGACCGCCGTCCGTGCTAGGGCACTGGTGATAATGCCGCGCCGGATTGTATGATGAAATTATCCATCGCCATAGATATGATCGGCGATAACTCAGAAGTCGAAATAGTTGCTCGCGTTCTTACGCGAGACGAAGCCTCGCAGCATAAGCAGCCCTTTCGCGTATCTGGCAATTTCGTAGCGCAACTGGCGGCAACATTGCTCGATGACCTCGACGGTCGGTCTGGACACCGCGAGAAATCTGACGCAATGCAGCGCTATGAGGTTGCTTCGGCGCCGGGCTCATTTCCTCCCGGCACCGTGATGCGCCGAAAGATATAGATTACCGCCCACAGCAAGCGATCTGCAATCAATACGCCGTCTTGTTGATCTCGCCCGCGCCGGTGACGTACCAGCGCTCGCTGACAAAGGATTTCCCGGCAAGCCGATCGGCCAGCCAGTCGGCGAGCAGAATCGGCGGAAACGGGCCGAGATTGGCGGCCGGCACATTGCCAACCGAGTGGCGCGATTCCTGATACACCACCATCTGCTTCGGCCCCTTGAGCGCCGCCATCAGCGCTTCCGAATGTTGCAGCGGACTAAGCTCCTCCGCTTCGCCCGCGACGCAAAGATAGGGCACGCGGATTTTGTCGGCGTGGCCCTGCCAGGTGATTTTCTTGCGGAAATCGTCGAACTCGTCTTCATCGGTGATGCCCGACATGTACATGAATCGCTTCTTGAAGGTCGGCGAGGCTTCCTGGAAGATAGTGTGGCAGCCCGGCTCATGGCACACCGACATCACCGCGCAGGCTTTGATGCGCGGCTCGTTCGCCGTGAGCACGGTGCCGAACAGCGAGCCGAAGCTCGTTCCGGCAACGCCGATGCGCGTCGCATCGAGCTCCGGCCGCGCCGCGATCCAATCGACCAATGCCGGTCCGGTCGCCATCCAATTCTCCATGGTGAAGTAAAGCCCGATCATCGGCGCTTCATATTGTCCCGGGCCGTCGATCGCCAGCACCGCCATGCCGCGATTGAGGTATTTGTCGCCGTACAGCGCGACCTGAATTTCCTTGTAGCTGTCCATGCCCGGGATCGCGATCACCACCGGAAGCTTGCCGCTCGAATAGCCGGGCGGCAGATGCAGCCAGGCCGGGATCGCCTTGTCCGCAAACGGCACCCAAACCGCCTCGACATGATGATCGGCAAGCGCCGCATATTTGGCGTAGCACTCGCGCTTTTTGTTGTTGTAGGCGATGTTGGTCTCGTCGTTCTCGTCATAGGGCCATTGCGCCGCGCCCCAATGCACCGCGGCCATGAAGAAGTTGTCGCGCGCGGTGACCTTGCGGTCGGCGAGCGCCGCCGCGTTGGCCTTGGCCTCGCGGCGGCGCGCCACTGCGGCGAAGGCGGGGCCGATATCGGCCATTTTCTTCACCCGCTCGCGGATGCCGGCAAAATCGGCGTTGGCCTCGATGCCGCACGGCAAATGGATATAGAGCGAGCGCGGCTGATCCCAATCGATGCCGTTGGCGCGGATGATATTGTCGATAAGCCAGCGCTGCTCATCGAAACGGCGCACCTGCGGCGCGCCGCGATGGTCGAGAATAGGCGGAAATCCTTGTTGCGGGCGATTCATGGCGTAACGCTCCCTGGCCGCGCGAACGGCGGTCGGATTTCTTCGCTTCGCCGGCTATCCAAGCGAGGCATGATCAGCAAATGCGCAAGTCACTTGTTGTCAAGCGATGGCGCGCCAGTCATCCTGACCGCCACTGCCAGGAGGAGCCCGATGAGCCAACACAGCAACGTCAAAGCCGCGATCGCCTACGACGATTTGCGCGAATGGCTGTCGGCCGCCGAAGCGCTCGGCGAAGTCCGCAATGTTCAGGAGCGAGCTGGCAGGAGGATATCGGGCTCGCCGCCGAGGCGGTGTTGCGCGCCGAGAACGGCCCGTGCGTGGTGTTCGACGATATTCCCGGCTGCCCAAGGGCTTTCGTCGTGCTGCATGAACATGTTCGCCGGCACCCGCCGCAACATGACGCTCGGCTTTCCCGATCATCTCACCAAATGGGAGCTGAGCGATCGCCTATCGCGAGGCCTATCTGAAGGAGCCGAAGATCATTCCGCACGAGATCGTCGAGGACGGTCCGGTGCTGGAGAACGTGCTGACCGGCGACGACGTCGACGTCACCAAATTCCCGTCGCCGATCTGGCATGAGAAGGACGGCGGCCGCTACATCGGCACCGGCACCTACAGCATCACCCGCGATCCGGAGGAGAACTGGCTCAATGCCGGCGCTTATCGCGCCAAGGTGCACGACAAGAATTCGGTCGGCCTCCTGATCGCGGCGGGACATCACGGCGACATCCATCGCGCCAAATATTTCAAGCGCGGCGAGCCGATGCCGGTGGCGATGGTGCTCGGCGGCGATCCGTTGAGCTTCTTCTATGGCGGGCGTCGAAGCGCCCTACGGCACGTTCGAGATCGACATCGTCGGCGGCATGCGCGGCCGGCCGATGAAGATGGTGCGCGGCAAAGTCACCGGCCTGCCGTTCCCGGCCGCCGCCGAGATCGTGCTGGAAGGTTTCGTCACGCCGGACCGCCGCGAGATCGAAGGCCCGTTCGGCGAATGGACCGGCCATTATGCCGGCGGCGCCAAGCCGACGACCGTGCTCGACGTCAAGGCGATCTATCACCGCAACGATCCGATCCTGCTCGGCGTGCCGCCGATGGGCGGCGGGCCCGACGAGATGGCGCGCTATCGCGCCGTGCTGCGCTCGGCGACGATCAAGCAGAACATGACCAATGCCGGCGTGCCGGGCGTTGCAACAGGTGTGGTGCCACGAGATCGGCGGCGCGCGCCTGTTCCATGCCGTGTCGATCACGCAGCGTTATCCCGGCCATGCCGTGCAGGCCGGCCACATCGCCGCGCAATGCGGCGCCTCGGCCTATGCGTCGAAATATATCGTGGTGGTCGACGACGACGTCGACGTCACCAACCTCGACCATCTGCTGTGGGCGATGCTCACACGCACCGATCCGGCGCAGTCGATCCAGTTCATCAACGGGTCCTGGGATTCGCCGGCCGATCCGGCGCTGCCGCCGTGGAAGCGCGCCGCAGGCGACATGACGCATTCGGTTGCCGTGATCGACGCCTGCCGGCCGTTCCACTGGCGCGACAAATTTCCGCCGACCAACACGCCGAGCCCGGAAGTCGCGCGCAAGGCCAGGGAGAAATTCGGCTGGCTGTTGGACGGCAAGAAGTAACGGCGCTTGCCGATGAAGCTCGCCGTGCCGGACATGATCTCGAACTCGTATTTTCCGGCCGAGGCCGCGGTCGAGCTCGGGTTTTTCAAGGCCGAAGGCCTCGATGTCGAACTCGAACTCATCTTTCCGGTCGACAAGGCCTACGCGGCGCTGCGCGACGGCGCGGTCGATTTCGTCGGCGGCTCGGCGCATTCGGCGCTGGCGGCGTTTCCGGGCTTTCGCGGCGTCAAACTGATCTGCGCCCAGGCCCAGGGCATGTACTGGTTTCTGGTGATGCACGCCGATTTGCGCGCGCGGCGCGGCGATGTTTCCGTCGTCAAGGGCCGCAGCATCGGCGCCGCGCCGTGGGTCGACAAGGGATTGCGCGGCCTTTTGGTCGAGGCCGGCATCGATCTTGAACGCGACCGGGTCAAGATCGCGCCGGTGCCGGGCGCGCTCGATGCCGGCGTCAATTTCGGCGTCACCGCGGCGAAAGCCTTGGAGGCGCGCAAGATCGACGGCTTCTGGGCGAACGGCATGGGCGCCGAAGTCGCCGTGCGCCGCGGCGTCGGCACCGTGGTGCTCGACGTGCGCCGCGGCGACGGCCCGAAGCCGTGCTTCAACTATACCGCGGCGACAATTGCCGCGACCGATGCATTGATCGCGCGCGCGCCCGACACGGCCGCGGCCGCCGTGCGCGCCATCGTCAAAACGCAAAGCGCGCTCAAAGCCGACGTGACGCGCGCCGCCGAGGTCGGCAACAAGCTATTTCCGCCGTCCGAGGCCGCGCTGATCACGGATCTCATTCGCCGCGACCTGCCCTATTACGACGCCACGCTGTCGCGCCGAGTTCGTCGCCGGCATGACGGAATTCGCGCGGCGGCAGGGCCTCCTCGCCGGCGATGTCGCTTACGACGAGGTCGTGGCGACGCAATTTGCGATGCTGTGGAACAATTAGAAAATCGCGCAACCCCGTGGAAGGAGCCGCAATGGCCATAACGACTCGCCGCCGTTTCCTGAACTCTTGCTTCCGGCGCGTTTGCCGGGCCCGCTGTCTCGCGCCGGGCCTTCGCCGACGATTGGCCGAAGGACCGGATCATCCGCGCTGTGGTGCCGTTCGCACCCGGCAGCACGATCGACATTATTGGCCGGATCGTCCTCGATCCGTTATCGAAACAGCTAGGCCAGACCATCGTGGTGGAGAATCGCGGCGGCGCCGGCGGCTCCATCGGCTCCGCCGTCGTCGCCAAGGCCGACCCCGATGGCTACACGCTTTTGATCAATGCCTCGGCGCATTCCGCCGCGCCCGCCGCCTATCCGAACCTCTCCTACGATCCGTCCAAGGATTTTGCCGGCGTCGCCATTTTCGGCGTGGTGCCCAATGTGCTGCTGGTAGCGCCGTCGAAGGGCATCAAGTCCGCCAAAGACCTGGTCGCGCAGGACAAAGACGGCCATATGACGTTTGCCTCGGCCGGCGTCGGCAGCGCCACGCACTGGGCGGCCGAGCGCTTCCTGCTGTCGGCCGGCATCAAGGCAACGCACGTTCCGTTCAGCGGCGGACCGGCGGCGCTCACCGAAGTCATGACCGGCCGCGTCGACTTCTGTTTCATCGGCATTCCTTCGGCAATTGCCTTCATCAAGAACGGCCAGCTTCTGCCGCTCGCCGTGAGCATGACCAAGCGCTCGCCAGCTTTGCCCGACGTGCCGACCACGATCGAGCTCGGCTTTGCCAATTCCAATTACGTGTTCTGGAACGGCATGCTGGCGCCGGCAAAAACGCCACGCCCGATTGTCGACCGGCTGCACGACGAGGTGCAAAAGGTGCTGGCGCTGCCCGACGTCCAAGCAAAGCTCAAAGCTCAGGGCGTCGAGCCCATGCCGCTCGGCCCGCGGGAAATCGACACTATGATCGCCAAGGAAATCGTCCAGAATATCAAGCTGGCGAAGGCCGCCGGCCTGAAGTTCAACTGAGCAGCGGCGAGTTCAAAATCCGCCGGCGGTGAATTGCAGGCGCTGGGTGACGTCGTAAGGCTGCTTGGCGATCGGATAGGCGTAATCGACCCGCATAGCGCCCGAACGTCGAATCCCAGATCAGGCTGGCGCCGACCGAGGAGCGCATCGCGCGCGAATTGGCGATCTGCTGCGACGGCGACAGCGAGGTCGCCATGCTGGAAACGCTCGATGCATTGGTCGCCCACAGGCTGCCGGTATCGGAGAACAGCGCCACTTTCAGCTGCGCGTCCGGCGTCACGAACGGCATCGGCGACTGCAACTCGGCCGTCGTGGTCCAATAGGCATTGCCGCCGAGATTATCCATGGTGGTGCCCGGCGTGATGTCGCGCGGTCCGAAACCATAGGGCGCGAAGCCGCGCACCAGCTGCGGGCCGCCGAAGAAACCGTCGAGCAGCGGCAATTGCTGGCCGCCCCACGGCGTCACGTAGCCGCTTTGCGCCCGCACCATGCCGACCACATCGCCGACGATCGGGTGATAGAGGCGGACGTCTTCGGTGGTCTTGGCGAAATTCGCCGCGCCGCCGAGGCCGGCGAATTCGTTGTTGGTTTGCGCGCGGATGCCGGTCGTCGGATCCTTGGGATTGTCGAGCGTCGAGTAGGTCAGGCCGTTGCCGATCGAGGACACCCAATACGAGCCGGCCTGCGCCGCTTGCTGGATTGGCAGCGACGCGGTGCCAAGCGACGGATCGAGCGTGAGGCCCTGATTGTAGATCGAGTAGTTCCAGCTCATGCCGAGGTTTTCGTTCAGCGGCGTGGCGACGGAAAATTTCGCCCCGTACATGAGCGTGTTGAAGGCCTGATTGCTGTTGGCGAAGGTCTGCCGGGCGAACACGTCGGCGCCGACGCCGACCCGCTGGCCGAGAAACCAGGGATCGGAGAAGGCCAGATCGAAGCCCCTGGCATATTGGCCGTAGGTCACCGACGCCTTGGCGGTATCGCCGGTACCGAAGAAATTCGTATCGCTGATCGAGACCTCGGCCAGCATGCCGTCGGTCGTGGAATAGCCGCCGGAAATGAAGAAATTGCCGGTCTGCCGCTCCTCGAGCTCGACATCGAGCACGACGCGGTCGGGCGCCGATCCCGGCTCGGTGACGATCTTCACCGATTTGAAATAGCCGAGCGCCTTGAGGTGGCGCTCGCCGCGGTCGACCAGCGCGCGGTTATAGGGGTCGCCCTCGCCGAAATCGAATTCGCGGCGGATCACCTCGTCGTGGGTTTTGGTATTGCCGTGGATGTCGATGCGCTCGACATAGAGCCGTTTGCCCTGCTCGATGGTGTAAACGATATCGATCACATGGCCGGGCTGCCGCTCGCTGCCGGCAACGACGGTCGCGAACGGCTCGCCGGCCTTGGCGAGCGCCATCGTCATATCCTCGACGCTCTTGGCGACGGCATCGGCGTCGTAGACATCGCCGGCCTGCGTGTGCATGGCCTGGCGCAGCGGCCGCCGCATCGACGGCAGTTCACGATCGATTCGACCTTGACCTTGCCGAACCGGTATTGCGGGCCTTCGTCAAGCTTGAATGTCAGGACGACGCCGTTCTGGGCCGCGTCGTAGTCCGCCGCGGACGTCACCTTCGCGTCGGCATAGCCGTGGTCGAGGTAGAAACGGCGGACGAGATCGCGATCGGACTCGATGCGGTCGGCATCGTAGATGTCGTTGTCGAGCAGAAAGCTCAAAACATTGGTCGTGCCGGTCTTGACCACGGCTTTGAGCTTGGTCGTCGAAAATGCGGTGTTGCCGACGAACCGGATTTGCCGCACCGCGAGCTTGTCGCCTTCCTTGATCTCGAAGACCAGATTGACGCGGGCGAACGCCGTGGAATTTCGGCCGGCATCGCCGCCGGATCTTTTGGCGGCGATTGTTTCCGGAACGACATGGACGTCGTAATAGCCGCGCTGACGATAAAGCGAGAGGATGCTTACGACGTCGCTCTGCACGAATGCGCGCGACAGCGGACCGTTCGCCCTGGATTGAATGGCCTTCTTCAGGTCGGCGTCCTTGATCTTCTTATTGCCCTCGAAGCTGACGATGCCGATGGTCGGATTTTCAACGACGTTCACCACGATGCCGGCGCCGCTGCGCGAGATCTTCACATCCTTGAACAGGCCGGTGGCATAAAGCCGCTTGAGCGCGGCATCGAGCGCCGTCGCGTCGAGCCTTCCGTCAGGCGCCGGATGAAAATAAGAGCGGATCATGCCGGCGTCGATGTGCCGATTGCCGGATACCGCGATTGGCGAAACCGCGCCCTTGGCATCGACGGCGCCTGCGGCCGCGGCATGCGCCGGTGCGGCAATCGCGAAAAGCCCCGCGAAGATGACGGCAATCCCCCAGCAACGCATGACGCGCGGCTCCCCGACCCCATCGGCCGGGAAAATCTCAACAAAACGCCGCGGCGGGAGCGTGACGGATTGTGTCGAAATGTGAGGTATTGTTGGGGCGGTTGCCACAAAGGTTTACGCGCAAGGGGTTTTTGTCGGCGCTAGCCGCCACGCCAAGCACTGTGCCGTTTACCACTTGGGCCGAATAGTCGCGTGCGGGCGCGCCCGCAACCGCATCACCAACGGTACCGCCCGTCGAGCCAGTCACTCCGGCTTGAGGCCGGCGAGCTTGACCACGTTCGCCCATTTCTTGACTTCGTCGGCGACGAATTTTCCGAATTCGCCGGGCGTCATCGGCATTGGCTCGGCGCCTAGGCTCGCCCAGCCGCGCTTTCACGCTGGAATCGGCCAGGACCGCATCGATGTCGCGGTTAAGCTTGCTGATGATGTCCCCGGCCGTGCCGCTTCGGCGCGCCGACGCCGTGCCAAACGCTTGCCTCATAACCGCGGACAAATTCAGCCCACCGTTGGGATATCGGGCAGCACATCCGACCGCGTCGCGCCGGTCACCGCGAGAGCGCGAAGCTTGCCGGCTTTGATATTGGCGATCGACGTTGCGATCGGAGCGAACGTGACTTGCACACGTCCGGCGAGCAGATCCGGCATGTAACTGCTGGTGTAAGGAACATGGACCAGATTGACGCCGGCCATCTGCTTGAACAATTCACCCGCCAGATGCGGCGCCGTCCCGACGCCGCCCGAGGCGAAGTTGATCTTGCCGGGATTGGCTTTGGCATAGGCGATGAACTCCGGGAGCGTCTGCGCCGGGACCGACGAGACTGACGACGAGCACGCTGGCGAGCGCACCGTGCCGGCCACGGGCGCAATATCGCTGGTAATATCAAAATCGAGGTGCTGAAAGAAACATGCGTTGATGGCGTTGCCGAACGTCATGTAGAGCAGCGTATAGCCGTCGGCCGGCGCGTGGACGACAGTATCGGCGGCTATATTGCTGCCGGCGCCCGGGCGGTTGTCGATGATGACATTCTGCCCGAGCCGCTCCGACAACGGTTGTTGCAGGACGCGCGCGACGATATCGGGCGCCAGACCGGGTGCGAAACCGACGACCAGGTGCAGCGGCCGGGTGGGGTAATCGAGCGCAAAAGCGAGCTGTGGACATAGCGGCGCGGCGGCGCCAGCCGCCGCCAAGTGCAAAAATCGTCGGCGCGGCAACTGCATATCTTATCCCCACGGCATGGAATGTGTTTCCCCACAGGCGGCCAGACTACGTGATATCCGTCGCTGCGCGCAATGCGCCACTAGTGTCCCGATTCCGAAGTTCGCATGATTATGCGGCACGCTCGGTTGCGAACTTCGGAATCGAAAGGACACTAGCAACGTATTGATCTAGTGTGGCTTTGGTTCAGAAGTCCGCACGACGCGCCCAGCCGAGAGATTGGTGCGGACTTCTGAACCGCCACACTAGCGGTTAGACGGCACGCCTCGGGGGCTTTCGGGAAACTAGCCCGTTCGGTTCGGGCCCACCACCGCCTCGACATCGCAAACGGCGCAGAAAATTTTTCCGCCGGGAGCCGCGCGGAAGCCGTCCGAAACGCGCGTCAAAGTCGTGCCCCAGTCGCCGCGTTGATAAACCGGATCCTCATTCTCTTCCCAAACCGCCGCCCCTTTCTGTCCGCACTTCGGACAGACCACATAGGCAATAAATCGCTCTCGCATGGCGTCAGTACTCGCTACTCGCTGGCCATGGTCGAGACGATACGGTCGAGTTTAGATCTTAAATATGGCCGCGCGAAACGGCGCTCCTCCATGTTCGCAAGCGCCGGCACATTTTTGACGGCATGCCGCCCGTGTTCTGACAGGATGCGAAATTAGCCTCACCTTCGCGAAGGGCGAGATGAACGCCCGCGACCGTTAGCGTTTGCGTAGTTTAGTCGGCGTCGCGTGCCATGGTTGAGCCGGGAAGCAGCGAAGAGTTTTCACTGGCGCTGGTCAACGCCGCATTGCTCCTATTATGGCCGGTGTTGCCGGGATTGTTGATTGGCTACGCCCGGCAAGCATTGGCGGCGCGCCAGATTCGGCCGCAATTCTCGCTGCGCAAATCCGAAACGCTCGAATTGGATCGAGCGGTGCAGCTATACGAGAAGGTGTGCCGCCGGCTCAAGTCGCTCGAAAAACAGAACGAAGGCTCGTCCGGCTTCTGGCGAGTATTCTTTCGTCGCGAAAGATGGAGCGATCGCAACGACGATGAAATCGAAAATCTCCAAGCCCATGCGCAGCTTTTGCGGGAAACCATCATCCGCCTCAAACGCCGTCCGCTCAAGCGGCTGACATCCTGGGTTCACCTGATCAGCTCGAAATCCGCCCTGGGCCGCGGCGCTGGCCGCGTATGTCGTAGGCGTCGTGCTGCTGGTCGTCGTATTCCACGGGCCCGAGCAGCCGGCTTGGGCCGACGAATTGACGACCGGCGCGAATATCGTCCTGGCGTGGTATCCGATCGACGAGCGCATTTTCTACGCCAATGCCGTCGCTGCCGGATTTGCGGCCGCGGCACTGCCGTTGTTCTATCTGGCGCGTTGGATCGGGCTGCGCCGCGAATATGGATGCGAGTTTTGCTGGTTCAGGGAGCTGGCGCGCAGCGATCCCGGCCAGCCCGTCGATCGAATTAATATCGACGACGCCGAGGAAGACTTCGCGCGGTCGGCGGCGACGACGGAGACCGACATGGAGCAAAGCGTGGTTCGCCGTCCTCGGTCTTTCATCCGCGGCCACTATCGAACAGGCCAAAGAGGCGTATAAGCGGCTCGATCAAGCAGAACCATCCGGATCGCGTGCACGACATGTCGCCGGCTTTGCGGAAGCTCGCCGAGGCGGAGACCAAAAAACTCAACGCCGCGCTTGCGGCAGGCGCTGATGGCGCGGGCCGAGGCCGCAACTGCTGGCTGCGGCGGCGAATTGACCGGATTAAGCCGCATTAAGCCGCTTGGCCGCGCGTGAGGCCCGCGCCGGGGCGGGCTTCGTTGATCGCCGCGACGGAGCGCTCGACCGCCGACCACAGCCGCGCGATCTCGGAACTGGCCATGGACTCGGGCGCCACCTCGCATACGCTTGAGCCGGCGGCGAGCGTCAAGCACGTAACCGGTGCGTTGGCTGATCTGGCCCGACCAGACCGGGATGCCGAGTTCGTCGAAATAGGCATCCTCGATTGCGTCACCGCCGGAGCTTCCTTGTCTTCGCGCTTCACCGGCGCGGCATTGAGTACGACCGCGTAGGGCTTGTCGCGTTCGCGCGCGGTGGCGACCGTTTCGCGCACGGCGTTGAGATCGAAGAAGCCCGGGCGGGCCGGAATGAGCACGAAGGTCGCCGCGCGGATCGCCTCCAGCGCCACCACCCACATGCTGGCGGCGGTGTCGATAAAGGCCCACTCGTAACCCTCGACCATTGCCGTAGCGAGCGCACGGTCGATGCCGCGAGCGGCGTTGCGCAATGGCGGATCGCCGTCGGCGCGAAGCGAATGCCAGAGCGTGAGCGAACCCTGCGGATCGGCATCGATAACGGTGCAACGGTGGCCGGCCTGTCGGGAAAAAGCGGCGAGGTGAGCCGTCAGGGTGCTCTTGCCCGCCCCGCCCTTTCGCGACGCCATCGTGATGATGTTCATGCGTGATCTCCCGATCACTTGTCCCGGCAATGCTGCGGTAAGAATGGTTAACGAATGGTTACAGCGGCATTTCGGCGCATTTGCGCGCCTCCGACTGCACGCCAGCGAACATGACGCGACTTCACGCCGGACCGGACGACCGGTCTGCGAGAATCAAATTCGACGACAGACCCACAATCTTTAGCGAAACGCCGCCACTTTGGGAATCGGTTCCGTGCGCTGACCGGCGGGCCTATGCGCCGCTGGCGGGCTCGTCGGGCAGATTCTTCACGCTTTCGGCGACGATTTTCGTCAGTTGCATCACCGATTGGCTAAGCGCGGCATATTCGACGATATCGCGCTGAACGCGATCGCCGTCGGATTGCAGCTTCTCGCGCAACGTCCGCAATTCGCCGATCAGATTGTCGATTTGACGCGTCGAGCTTCCCGAGACCCGGCGCAGCAGGGTACTGAGATTGGTCGCAGTCATTTCGCCATCACTGCTTTCGCGTTGACGAAGAACCGTGCTGCCGCGTGTCAGTTCGCGAATATTTCCTTCGACTTCCGCCTCGCCCGATTTATCGATTTCGGCGGATCCAAATGGCTTGGCAAAATTCATGACGCACCCCTACTCTTTACGTCCACCCGTTTGCGGTGGCTCCACCACCGCGCATGGCCGCATGAAAATGTGACGGCTTCGCGGCCCGGGCGAGTCGCAAATGATCACAGTTCGATCATGCGGTTGCCGGAATCCATTGCGATGACTTGTGTTGTTCGTTGCGCGATGCGGCGAAGGCAACGCCGGCATTGAGCGTGAGCGATCGGTCAATGGCATGCGGTCGAGGTGTTGCTGCTACGTTTGTGTGTGTGTCGGTTGCGTAGAGTAAGCCTGCCGCGCGGGGGTGAACATGCTGGCGTTTCTGCGGCGGTCATTCGGATCAACGCGTCTTGCATCCAAACAACTGGGTCTGGGTCGTTTTAATCGGGGCATTGGCCGCGCTCGTTGCCGTTAGTCCCGAGCCTGGCGCAAAAGCGTCGCGCAGTTCGACGGCAATGCGCCGATTCCGGACAAGCCCGATCTGGGCTCGCTTGGCGCGCAAATAAACGCCAACACCATTGCCATCGTGTCGGGCAACATCAACGCCGCTTGGCTGACGCTGGCCTACGATCTGTCGGCGGTTCTCGACGACGGCAATAATTTCCGCGTCTTGCCGGTCATCGGCAAGGGCGGCGCGCAGAACGTCCGCGACGTTCGCTACCTCAAGGGCATCGATCTCGGCATTACGGTGACTAGCGTGCTCGGAAAATTTCGCCGCTCGGGCGAACTCGGCGATGTCGCCGACAAGATCGACTACATCACCAAGCTGTCCGACGACGAAATGCACGTGATGGTGCGTGCCGATTCCGGCATCACGTCGCTCGATCAATTGAACGGCAAAAAGGTCAATTTCAGCGATATGGGCAGCGCCACGGAAGTGTCCGCCGGCGACGTGTTCGATCGGCTCGGCATCAAGCCCGTCGAGGTCAATATGGGGCAGGCCGACGCCTACGAAAAAATGAAGACCGGCGAAATCGCCGCGACGATTCAATTCGGCGCAAAGCCAGCGCCGGCAATCGCCAAATTGCGTTCCAGCGACGGCATTCGGTTGCTGCCGGTTCCCTACGATCGAAAATTGCAGCAGGATTATTTGCCGGCGACGCTGACCAGCAAGGACTATCCGGGAATCATCGCCGACGGCCAGAGCGTCGATACCATCGCCTATGGCGCGGTGATGATCGCGTATAATTGGCCGAAAGGCACGGATCGCTATCAGCGCATCGCCAATTTCGTCGATCACTTCTTCT
The DNA here is from genome assembly GCA_963714345.1 of uncultured Alphaproteobacteria bacterium. GTDB lineage: Bacteria > Pseudomonadota > Alphaproteobacteria > Rhizobiales > Xanthobacteraceae > BOG-931. The sequence continues at coordinate 80,369 of CAVQOD010000012.1, forward strand.
CGCATTTTTCCGAGTTTCAGAAGCCGCCGCGCCATCCGACCTGGCGCGAGGTGAATCTGGCGGCGGATTTGCCCGGCTGGAAGCGATTCCCGGAGGCGCAGGACTGGCTCGACAGCCATCGCAACGCGTCGCCGCAGGTCTCGGCGCAGCAGGCCGATTTCGACCAGTTCCTCGCGCAACGCGCCGGCGGCACGCCGGACCTGAGCACGCCGCAGCAACGCGACGCGTTGTTCCGCGAATTTCTGCAATGGAGCCAGCAACACCCGCATCCGCAGAACACGGGCGGATAGCTGCCGCCGTTCGGCGGCCAAGCCCTACAGCGCGCGCGTGGTATCGTCGAACAATTCCTCGACCGAATAGCGTCGCGGGATGATCTTCATTTCCAGCGCATAGCTCGACATCAGCTCGAGCGCCGGCTTGACCGCGTCAAAGCCGAACGGAATGGTGTCGATGGCGCCGGGCTTCGGCAGGCCGGCGGCCTTCTTGCTCGCCGCCAGCATGCGATAGATCTCGCGCACCGCGCCGGGATCGGACTTCGACAGCGTGCTCTTGACCACGACCATATGGTTGATCGGCACGGTGCGCGTGCTTCCTGTGCCATTCCTTCGGGCCGCAGCGTCGGGATCGGGGATGACGCTCTTGAGCCGCGGGTCGGGCGGCACGTTGCTGCCGAAGATCGCGGCATCAAGTTCGCCGTCGAGCACCATTTTGGTCATGTCCTTGCCCTCGGCGGCGCGCTCGACGCCGGGCGGATCGCGGAATTCGGCCAAATGCGCATCCTCGAACGTCACCCATTTCACCTTGGCGAGATCGAGACCGTAATCCTTCCACAGGATGCCGCGCAGCCACACCCCGTGGTTTGCGCGAAGGAGCGAACGCCGACCCGGCGGCCAGGCAGCATTTCCGGCGTCAGGGTGCCGCGCTCGGAATTGTACAGCATGGTGCCATGCTGAAAGCGGCCATACATCGTCGCCGGCATTAGCATGATCGGCTTGCCATAGGCCTTGGCCTGCAAATAGGTGACGAGCGCCATTTCGCTGACGTCGAATTTCTGCTCGCGCGCCATCATGAAGAACGCCTTGTAGACCGGACTGACTTCGGTCAGGCGCAGCACCACGCGATCGGATTTGATCTCGCCGTTCTTCAGCGGCTGGGTATGCGGGTAGGTCCCGAAACAGGCGTCCAGCGTTTCGACTTTTTCCGCGGTCATTGTGCTCATGTCGGCTTACCTCCCGAGTTGATTTAATTCTATGATTTGAGGCGACCTGAGACTAGCCCTCAACCCGCCCTGCGGAGCATGACCCTTATGTCCCATGACGTTCCTCGCATTCCGGCCGAACGCCTCGCCGGCTTCGTCTTCCGCGTCTTCATCGCGGCCGGCTTGCCGGCGCACGACGCGCAAACGCTGGCGAATCTCATGGTCGAGGCCGATCTGCGCGGCAGCGACACCCATGGCGTGATCCGGCTGCCGCTTTACGTGCGCCGCATCCGCGCCGGCGGCATCAATCCCAAGCCCGATATCCGCGTCGTCAGCGACCGGCCGTCGGCGGCCTTGATCGACGGCGACAATGGCATGGGGCATCTGGTGATGCGCCGCGCCGCCGAACTTGCGATCGAAAAGGCCAAAGCGACCGGCATCGGCTGGGTCGGCGCGCGCATGAGCAATCATGCCGGGCCGGCGGCGCTTTACGTGACGATGCCGCTCAAGCACGACATGATCGGGCTCTATTTCGCCGTCGGCAGCAGCAACCACCTGCCGCCGTGGGGCGGCAGCGAAAGCCTCCTCGGCACCAATCCCATGGCGGTGGCCGTTCCGGCGGAGCAAGAGCCGCCGATCGTGCTCGACATGTCCCCGACGGTCGCCGCCTACGGCAAGGTACGGCTCAAAGCGCAGCGCGGCGAACCGATGCCGGTCGGCTGGATGATCGATCGCGAGGGCAAGCCGCTGACCGACCCGAAGCGCGCCGACGAAGGCCATCTGCTCCCGATCGGCGACTACAAGGGCTCGGGCTTGAGCCTGATCATCGGCCTCCTGGCCGGCGCGCTCAACCGCGCCGCGGTCGGGCGCGATGTGGTCGATTTCGTCAAGGAAGCCGGCAAGCCGACCAATACCGGCCAGGCGATCGCGGCGATCGTCGATCGAGGCGTTCTTGCCGGCGGCAGAATTCAAGCGCGCCGTCGACCGCCTGATCCGCGATATCCGCAATTCGCCGCGGCTGCCGGGCGTCGAGCGCATCTGGCTGCCCGGCGAACAGAGCCACGCCAAGCTTTTGGACCGCCGCGCGCACGGCGTGCCGATGCCGAAAGCGCTGCGCGACAGCCTCGATGCGCTGGCGCGCGATCTCAACGTCGAGCTGCTGGGCTAGCCATGAGCAGCGCCCGGGCGGTATGGCGCGCGGTACACCGGTCGGCCTCGTCGGCTTGGGCCTGATGGGCGAAGTCTATGCCCGCCGCCTCGTCGCGGCGGGGCTGCCGGTGATCGGCTTCGACATCGACGCCGAGAAAAATGCGCGGCTTGCGGCCATCGGCGCCCGCGCCGGATCGCTCGCCGACATCGCGCGCGACTGCGAGCCGATCGTGCTCGCGGTGTTCAATACCGATCAGGTCGAGGACGTGGTCGAGCGCGCGCTGCTGCCGGCGGCGGCCGGCAAGATCGTGATCTGCACCTCGACCTGCGATCCCGATCGCATCGCGGCACTCGGCGCGCGGGTGGCGGACGCTGCGCTTCCTCGAAGTGCCGGTGTCCGGCACCAGCGAGCAGGTCCGCCAGGGCGACGGCGTCGGGCTGATCGGCGGCGATGCCCGGATCGCGGCGGCGGCCGCGCCGGTGCTCGACGCGCTGTTCCCGAGACGTTTCCATATCGGCAAGATCGGCGACGGCGGCCGCGCCAAGCTCGCCATCAATCTCATCCTCGGCCTCAACCGCCTCGCGCTCGCCGAAGGCCTGGTGTTTGCCGCCCGCCTCGGGCTCGATCCGGCGGCGTTGCTCGACGTGGCGCGCGTATCGGCCGCGGCTTCGCAGGTCATGGACACCAAGGGGCCGAAAATGGTCGCGGGCAATTTCGCGCCGGAAGGCCGCGTGCGCCAGACGCTCAAGGACACGCAGCTCATGCTCGATCAGGCGCGCAAGGCCGGCCAGCAGCTGCCGCTTCTCGAAATTCATGCCGACGTGCTGGCAGGCCTGCGTGCGCCACGGCGACGGCGAGCAGGACAACAGCATCGTCATCGAGGAAATCCGCCGCCGCGGCACAGTGCGCTAAGATCAAAAATGTTTGCGACATGCAGATATTGCATGTTGGAATCACATAAGGCGGCGGCGCGAGCCGCCTTCGCTGATTGCGCGTGCGAATGAGCAGAAAAAAGACCCGGCGGCATAGCCATCGTGTTGAAAAACATGCAACTATTTTGGCTTCGTTTTGTCTGATACCAAACCATGACTCGTCACCGAGGACGGCTTCGTTAAACCGCGAAGCGCCCGGTCCCGGCGCGCCGCAGCCTGACGCTCGTAGCGGTCGATCTTGGTGAGGTCAGGCAAGACCTGCGCAATCGCCGCAGTCAGCAGTCTGCGGGCGCCTCGCCTGGCGTTTTGGCCATGGTCATTGTTGCCGCGGCAGCGTCGATCAGCCCGGCCTTCAGCCGGCGTATCTGCTCGAGATCAAGCTCCGCCCGGGCGATTGCGCGGGCGAGTTCCATGCTGGTGAAATCGCTCGCGCCGCCTACAAGCTCTGCTGCCATGGCGTCAAGGCGGAGGAGATGGTCCGCGTTGAAGACTATGCGAGCAGCCAGACCGTGCCGCTCGGCGTTGCGCCGCGTTCGACGTTTCGCCGCTGCGCTGCGCGGTCCGGTGCTCTTTGCCGCATTGCGTCGATTGGCGGCGATTTTGGTGACGCTAGCCATGGTAAGTGGCGCTCTTATTGCTCGGTACCGCGCCACAGCTCGAGCGAAAGCACGCCCATGTCACCTGTGACCACGAGGATCTCACGTTGGTCACTTTTTTCCTCCCCGCACCTGTCGCTCGCGATTTGGTTTTTCGCGTCGGCGCGACTGTCGCGCGAGATGTGGCAACGAAGCGAGCTGCGATAGTCGGCCAAGGCACGAACTGCCCTCTGCCAGCGCGATTCCGCAGAGGCGAGAAGGCGGTCGAAGTCTGCAAGCGGTGAAGAGCAGTGTTCCAGAACCTTGGCCTCAATCGCGGTCGCGTCAAGACCGTAGTCAGCAAGCCGTTTAGCGACGCGCTCTCGCACGTCTCGCTCCGAAAACCAGTCAAAGGACATTACCCTCGCTTTGTCCATAAATTCCCATGACTCACGGTCGGGGCGGCACATGAGTTCGGGAAGGAAGTGCTCCAGCACTTCACGGAAAGCTGTATTGAGCAGCGCCTCCTTGGCCCGCCGCAGCCGCCGGATTTCCCATTGCTGGTGACTGATGTCGGTGAGGTACATCCGCTCGATTGGCCCCCGCGGACAAATCTCTTTCTTTAAGGCGCGGCGCATCCGTTTATATTCTTGCCGCGATTCAGTAATGAGCAACGGAGCCGGCGAAGACTTGGACGTTTTAGATTTCTGCGATTGTGATGGCCTCGGGGGCCGGAACCCCGACAGCGGCGAAATCGGTGGTGAATCAGAAGTCATTAAAGTATCGGTTTTCGACATAATTTACCTCTGCAGCCGTGGCTGCTCTGTTGGAATTCGCTGCATGAATTCAGCTGTTTCATTGCACTGCTTTTTTGCAATGCACTATTTGCTGGAATAAAAAGTCTCTTTGCGGAAACACCACTGATGCTTGCTCAATAGATTGCTTCTTAATGGCTTACAGAATTAATAGGATGAATCTTCCTTCATTGCGTTGCGCCGCACAGTTGGCCCTGGCCTTGCCTGTCAGGACCGTTCACGCTCATCAAGCTTCCCAACTTCATCAAGGCTCACGTGGCTCGTCTAGCTGTGGCATCGGTGCGGCGAGAGGATCGATGGCGAGCGACAGGCTGAAAATCGGCCCAAGAATGTCGCCCGCAGCGAACCACAGGCTGGCGACCTTGGGGGACCCTTTCCGACCACGCGCGCCTCGAAGCGGCGGTACCCATGAGCACAGCGTAGCCTGTCGCCGCGTTTGCAGCTGGCGGCCAGCGCCCGGGCACCGGGTCCCTCAATCTTTACGAGCGCAATGCTGTTAACGGCACGATCAAGCCTGGTACTAGCCATGCGCCAGCGCGATGACGACCCCGTTCGCACACCCAGAAGTTCAGCGCGAATTCGAGCCTGCCGGGCATCTCGGCCATAGGGGACGCAGGGACTTCAATAGACATTGTCTCTTTTTTTGTCATAAAAAAACTCTTTGATATGCGAAAATGTTGATCACTGGATGTTAAATAGGGGAAATGCTCCTCTAATCAAGAATAGCAAGAAAAAACTATGAAAAAGGGGATCGAAGACTAAATACTAAATATCGTAGGACTATCATCGTTATCGGGGCTACCAGGCAAGTCGCGAGATTTACCCACGCAACTCATGTAAACCCGATCGCAAAGTTTCTAACCGCGGAGTAAGCCGGGCAGCCTCCGGAGTTACTGGTTGCCTCCGTGGTCTAGAAGCGTTCGGCCAACTCGGTCGGCACTCCGGCGTTCTGACGCGGGCGGCATTGAAAGCACTCAATGTCCGCTGAGCACGGGCGAGTTCGGTCATATCTGGACATCAACCGGCGTGCGCTCCCACGTCCGCTAAGCGCGATCTCAAACCAAGCTCGAGGTCAGCCGAGGTGCCAATAGGCACCAGTAGGCACCAGAAAGCATGTAATGCTGCTAGGAGGCCGATAATCCATTGATCTTTGCGACGCTCCAGTTCGAAATGGCGCGCAATGATTCGGCGGAGTCGAAACAATGCAGGAAGCTAACGTCCCAGAAATAATTCGTCTTGCTCCTCGAACGGCGCGCAACGTCCGCGACGAGATGGCTTTTCTTCAGAGTGTCATGCAAACTGTGATCGGCGATGAGCGTGTCTCTGTAGACGTTCGGGACAAGCTCACAATGATCAAGATGATGGCTGGAAATGTTTCGCAGCTTGCAAGGCAGTTTCTAATAATTACCGGTACTCAAGATGAGATACTCCCGGCGCTCGACATCAGGAATACGATTTTGCAACTGACGCCTCTGATCGAGCGTCTGTTGAGTAAAAATAATCGCCTCCAAACATTGCTCGATGATGGCCTGTGGCTTGTTCAAGGGGATGCGAAAAAGATTTGTGACATGCTGCATTCCGCTTGTGGCAAATGCCAATGAAGCCATGCCTGGGGGCGGCACGCTCTACATTCGAGCACGCAACGTCACGAAGGCTCAAAGTCAAGCACAGTTAAAGAGCGCGGCCTTTGCCGCAGATTACGTAGTTGTTGAGGTGACTGATGAGGGAATCGGCATACCGGAGGAAATTATGTGCCGGCTGTTCGAACCATTTGCGACCACCAAAGGCTGGGGCTGTGGATTCGGCTTAGCGAAAGTGCGGCACACTGTCAGGGGTCTCAATGGTCATATCATTTGCCAATCGAAAGTGGATCATGGAACGACGTTCGAGATCTTTCTCCCTTCGCATAACACTGCACCGTTGGAGTAGAACGCGATGACAAGGAACGACGTGGCGAATGGTCGATACAATAGATGCTATCGCATGCTCTCCCAGAGTTACTTTTTCTATTTGGGGTGCTCATGGCGGCTGGCCGGTCGAGCGGGCAAATCGGCAGATTGGCCAGACGCAAGACGCATTGATTACGGCAGCCGCGTCATCGAGCCGGGCTGGCGGCTGGACCGAGTTGACGAGCCATGCTGGCTGTTGACATACGGCTGGACAGCCCCTCAATCAAAGCTTGCTCTTCCCACGGGTTTCCCATAAATATGGTTTTACGGTTTTACGCTGTGGGAGTGCAATGAAGACCACCGTTGAAGTTTCGGACGACCTCTACCGTCGGGCCAAGTCCGAGGCCGCGCTCCGAGGCCGTAAGCTCAAGGACCTAGTCGAGGAAGGCTTACGCCTCGTCCTGAAGACGCCGCCTGCCAGGCCTAAGCGTCACGGCCTCGCTAGCCTGATGAACGGTGCCCGTGGAGTAGTGGATTCCGGCCTCGTCGACCTTGCCTCCAATCCCAAGCACCTCAAAGGCTTTGGCCGCGATGCATCCCGCCATCGTTGATACGGGCCCCCTGGTTGCTTTTATTGATCGGGCGGAACAGCATCACCGCTGGGTCGTCGAGCAACTCCAGGAGTTGGTTCCACCGCTGTTTGTCTGTGAACCGGTGCTGGCTGAGGCGATGTATCTGCTCGCCCGCTTCTCCGGGGCCCAGGATGCATTGTTCGGACTTCTCGACAATGGGGCGCTCAAGATCGCGTTCCACATTGAAGAGCACGTTCCCGCCCTGAGTAAGCTGCATCAGAAATATCGAGACAAACCAATGTCACTCGCCGATGCGTGCATCGTGCGTATGGCGGAGATCTACCAGCAGCACTTTGTACTAACACTCAATTCCGATTTTACGGTCTATCGCAGACATGGCCGTGACCCGTTAGCGCTCATTTACCCAACACAGGGGTAGTTGTATAGACCTCAATCGTCATGATCCGCATTAAATCCATCGATTTAAATGGCGGTGACCCCATAACTCGAAATTTTTTGACGCGATGACAATCCTGCTACTTGCGCGCCGGCGGCGCCTCGCCGACGCTCACTTCGAGCTGCAAATCGCGCCCTCTATACCGGCTAAGGCGCGCCGCGGGATTTAGAGGTTGCCGCCGATTTCGAGGAGGCCGGCCGTGCCGCTGTTGAGAGTTCTTGCTGCTACTCGTTGCACTGGTTTCGTCCGCGGTCGCGCAAACTGCGCACTACGACGGGCCAGCCCTTCTTCCTGTCATCAAGGACGTCGCCAATCAGTTACAGCTTTATCTCGATTATGTCGCCAAGTCCGGCGGCCGGCCGGATTTCACCACGCCTCCGCTGTCCGACCAGTTCAACCGGCTGTTCGATCCCGGTCAGTTGGCGGCGCTGCCGCCGCCCAAGGCAAGCGATGTGCCCTGGCTGATGGATTGGACCGCCACGGCGAACGGCATTGCCAAGGCGATCCTTTATTACGGCATCGCGCCACCCGCCGATCCGGCCGCCAACGCGGCCGCCATCAAGCGCAACATGACGGATTACGAAGACCAGCAGGCGGCGGCGATGAGCTTCATGGTTCGCCTCCAAGCGCGCGACATGCAGGCCTTGTCGTTATTCATGGAGCAGCTCGCACCCGAGCAGCGCACGCCGGTCCGCGTGGCGGGCTACAACAAAGCGCGCGTCGGCAGCGAGGAATCAGTCCTTGGCGCACTGATCACGATCGCGCAAGGCTTAAAGGCGGCCAATGCGCGGATGATGAGCGCCGCCATCCGCGACACCGGCGATGTTTGGATCAAGGACATCCTGCCCGGCGACCGGCCAACCATCCTCGGCGTAGCCGCCAAAGCCGAAGCTGCGGCAAAAGACGACGAGACCGAAAAGAATCTCGCCAAATTTGACCAAGAACTTGCTGCCGCAAAATAGCCGGCACCAGCGACATGCCTGACGGTAATAGAAACGCGGGTAACGGAGCCTTTTTTATATCGGATCGCAGCAGCATTTGCTGACAATAGCGGGTCTAGGGTGCCCGAACATGGTTTGGAAAAACGGTCATTACATCTGCGACGAGCTGGCGGACAACCCCTAGCAGAAGAAGCCTCCTTTAATTGGGCTATTTGGCCGTGGCCGATCGACGGCCACGACGTCCGTTATTTTCCACGATCTCCTCAGCCAGATCGACCAAATTGAGCCGCAGTGCGCGATCAGAAATTTGACTAAAGGCCTTAACAAGGCGCTGACCGTCGCGGCTTGCGAGAAAGTTGCTGATATAAGCGGGAGTCACTCCGTTATCACCCTTTGTCGTCTTGATTCCCGTGAGTTGCGCTGTCGGTGCACCTTCGAAGAAGAACGATATTGGCACGCTCAATATCTTGGCAAATTGCTGCAAACGGCTGGCGCCGACCCGGTTGGTGCCCTTTTCGTATTTTTGGATTTGTTGGAAGGTCAAGCCAACGGCGTCGGCCAAATTCGTTTGCGACATACCGAGCATCATCCGGCGCATGCGGATGCGCATGCCAACGTGTTTGTCAGTCGGGTTCGGCGCTTTCGGAGAGGTTGACTTCATTTTTGTTTATCACTCATGGGTTGCAAGGTTGCTCAGATCAATTGGTGACAATCGCGCGATATGGCGTTGATCGCAAGCATGGTTGACCAATTTCTACGGATTTAGCGATCTTCACAAAATTCTTCGGCATGTGGCCGCTTCACGTCCGGGCTGATCGCCCATGGTCCGACCAACAAGCCACCACTCCATTAGGATCAGCAAACCCACCCGGCTTCTTCAAGGTCGAAGCGGTCGTGTGAGGTGTTTGTCGCCATAGGGCGCGGGCGTGCGCCCGTTCGAACAATGAATTGGAGCCGCGTCAGTTTCCACCACGCCGGGAGCGCCAGCTGAAAACGGAATCAAATTCAGATCAAAATCGACCTGCTTGAGGGGCAGTTTCGTAAGATTGGTACTTTTACCTACTCAAGCGATGTCAGCGGGGCAGCGACGCGCCTGCTGAGATCAAGCGCTGGGTATGTTTATGACTTTCACAATGCGGCGGGAGAGCCGCGAGGACAAGGGGCATCGCGCCTGGCTCGACACCGGCGAGGGCGGCCCGTTATTGGCCTGCACATTGGTCGATATTTCGGCGAGCGGTGCCAAGCTCTCGTTTGATGCCAGCGATGAAATTCCGGACAGCTTCGGTCTCAGGTTGACCCGACACGGGCAGCCGCGCTTTGCCTGCCGCATAGTGTGGCGCAATGCCAATACGATCGGAGTGACTTTCGCGAGGGAGTAACAAGACGACTGTTCGCATGAGCAGCCATGGCGCACTCGGAAGGGGAGAAGCGAAATGGGAAATTCCCTGCTGCTGATTGCCGTTTTTCTCGCCGCCGCGAGCTTTGTGTCTTATACCGCGCAAGACATCGCCGCCGCCGGCTATGGCCAGAACTGGGCCAACGACGTTTGTTTGGCCGCTCCATTCGCCTGTCAGAACCCGCACCAGATGGCCTATGTCGCGGCGGGCTTTGCCGGGCTCTGGATCGTGATGAAATTCGTTTCGGCGCTGCGCTAGTACGCGGGCGGCAGCGAGAAAAGCGCGCTCAAGCGTCCGCTAGCTCGGTCAAGCGTTCGGGCTCGAAGGTCCTCGAAGCTGCCCGACGGCGCGCTGCCGTAACAGCGAAGCGAACAGCTCCTCCGGCATTGGCTGACCGAGCAAAAAACCCTGGCCGTAGTCGCAGCCCAATCGCAGCAACGCCACCGCATCGGAGGCTTTTTCAATGCCAATCGCGACGGCGACACAGCCGAAGCCGTGCGCGAGATCGATGACGGTCTTACAAAGTGGCGCATTGACCTTGCTGACGGCACAATCGGTGACCCAGACACGGTCGAGCTTGATAGCGCTGAACGGCGGCTCCTTGAGTTTGAACAGCGAAGTATGGTGGGCGCCACAGTTGTCGACCGCGACACTGGCGCCAAATTGCTTGAGCTCTTTGGCGATCTCGCTCACCCGCGCCAAATCGTTGACGAGCTGATCTTCCGCCACATCGATGACGAGACCGGGCCATTTGTCGAATTGCGGACGATAGGTCTGTATAATCTCGGGAAACCGCACTTTGCCGAGCGCGCTCGTCGATATGTTGACGACCAACTGCAGATTGACGCCGAGCTTGGCGAAATTCACTCCGGCCTTCAACGCCGATATCAGGGTGTGCTCGGCCAGCTTGACGAGCGTCGTCTCCGTGGCGCCCGGCATGAACGCGCCCGGCAGCATGATGCCGTGCTGCGGATGGCGCGCTCGGGCAAAGGATTCGACCCCGACTAGCTGCTTTTTGCGCAGATCGATCATCGGCTGGCACCAGAATTCGATCCAACCGTTATTGAGCGCTTGGTCAAGATCGATCCGGCCGGCAGTCGGCGGCGCGTGACCGAGCTTAAGCTCTGCAAGACATTGAGGATGGTATGCGGCTCGATCGGTTTCTTGAGCACCGGCAACATCTGCAGGCGTTGCTGTTCACCGATATTTTTCACATGCGCAAGAACGGCGGAACCGCGGCTGCTGATGAGCTGCACGTGGCCCCGATAATTATCGCTGGCGAGCTCGAGGAGGGACTTGATGGCTTCGCCAAATTCCAAAGCGACGTCGAGGAAGATTATGTCGGGCGCACGGGCGGTTAATGCTGCGACCAGCGTTTCGCCGGCGTCGAATTCCTTGGCGCTAAGGCCGGCACCATACAAGATCAGCGACAGGAAACGCCGAACGCTGACGTCGCTGTCGATGACAAAGCAGAGGGGTATCCTTAATTCGCCACCCTGCACCGCGGCATCGCGCGACGTTTCGAGAGCGGAGACTGGAATTGCCGGGGCTGCGTTGGGCACCTCGGGGTCCAAACTTTTCCATTCCAAAGTCAGCCGAACCGATCGCGCACCAATTAAAAGGTATTGCAACCGCGTCCTGCCGAACTGCTCATTTGCAAAGCCAATGAGCTATTTTCTAAACGTTATCGCAAACTGGTTGCGATCAGATTGAGCAATCGCCGATAATCGTCGCTTGTTTATGGTGTTAACCCCCCGTTAACCACAGCCGCTCCCTACTCCCTGGATAAGGATTCATGCCGGCGCGCCTGGTTTTATGTCGAAACCTGTTGAATACACCTACACCGAAACGATCAACCGAGCGGCGATGAGGCTTCTCGCGATGAGCTTTAAGCCCGAGCTCAAGGAATCGCTGATCGACGAGATCGGCGCGGCAGTAACCATTCGCGGCGGCCGGATCGACAATCAATGGTTTGCGAAATTCGATCTTGGCGCTGTGTTCGAGGAGATTGCCGAGCGTACAATGGCAATATTATCGGTCGCGCTGCGCCAGCGGCTACCGAACATCGCGGACGAGATGGATGCAGCCTTCGGCGCAAGCTTGCGCAAGCTGCTCGCCTCATTCGCGCAGCAGTTTCCTACACTGTAGCTAGTCGGATTACTCCGATAGGCCGCCCAGCGCGTAGGCCGCGCGGGCTAAGACGCCGGGCTCCAGACCGAGCTGGGCGAACCACTTCTTAAATACCGTCGCGATCATTCCGCTGCGGAAGATCTGCGCCAGTCCGCTATTGACGGCCAACCGCAGCGCCCAGTCGCCGCGCGGCAAGACGATGGCGTAGGCCTCGATCGACAGATCGTCCGGCAGCATGACCACTGTCTGCGGGTCTTTGATCTGAGTCCCGACCAAGAGCAGCTTATCGGCGGCATAGCCATCGATCTTGCCGGACTGCAAGCGCGGCCATGCCCTCGTCGCGCGTGTTCACATTGACCAGCGTCACATCGATATTGTCGCGGCGGCTTTGCGCCATCACCGCGGCACCATTGGTGGTACCGGAGACGACGGCGACCTTCTTTCCCGCCATGCCGGCGAAGCCCGAAATGTTCGAGGCGCGCGTCACCAGCATGCCGGTGGATTCGACGAATATAACGTTCGAGAAGTCGATCTCTTTCATACGTCCCAGCGTAACGGTGGTGGAGCCGCATTCCAGATCGGCTTGTCCGCCGGACACTGCGGTCAGACGGGTGTGGACATCCACCGGCACCCATTGGATCGGAGGTCTTGGAGGCCGAATTGCTGCGCAATCGATTTCGTGACCAGTCGGCAGAGGTCGATCGAAAACCCGACCGCTTCGTGATTGTCGTTGGCGAACGAAAATGGCGTTGCATCGGTGCGGTAGGCGATGCGGATGGTTTTAGTTTCGGTGATGGATTTGAGGCGACTGTCGGGGGGAAATTGCGATTGCGCTATCGCTGTCTTCGCCCGGCGTAACGACGAAAAAGATCAGTAAAAGGCTAAGCCATCGAGACATCTTTTCACCCCACTCCTATTTGCAACTAAAAATTATCGGATTTAACCGCTCCAATCAACTCCAGTAAGGGCCGCCAGAGACGGAGGGTGCGGCTCCGAAGCGATCGAGTAGGATCAGGATGGGAAATGGGTTGAACAATGCTGGGAAGTATCGAGGCGTGTTGGAAATGATGCAGCTGCGATAAAAAGCACGGAGCTAGTTAGATGCGCGTTTTGCAAACCGAGGACATAGTTACGTTGCTGCGCTCCGAAGTGAAACGGGAAGGCGGTGTTGTTTCGTGGTCTAAGAAGACCGGCGTTCATCGCAGTACGGTGAGCAAGATCATATGTAACCTACAGCTGCCGACTAAGAGCGTTATCCGGGCGCTAAACTTACGTCCGGTCTTTGTGGCCACCGACAAAACGGTCGCCAAATGATGCGGCTTTAGCGCCAGTTCGTGGGAACACTGTTATTTTTTCAGTCCCTGCCTTCCACCTCCATCGCAGTCGCGGCAGCAATAGACCGGCAATCCGGCATTGCGCCGAGTTTCGAAATGCTATTAGTCAGCCTCATGGGCCGAGCGCGGCCATTGATTTCCGCAGTTACGCCAAAAGCAGACTTAGGTCTACGCGACCGATCAGCCGCGAATTATTTGCCTGATCTGCACCGCGATCCGGCCCTTGAGCATGGCGCGAAAATTACCGTTACCGTAGCCGCGAAGACCAAACCACGGGCCGCCAGGCGGCGCGCCTGATCGTGCGTCAGTCCGTCGGGACGAAGTCCCGAAGCAACATCGGATAGCGAATACAAGTCGCCGCGTCACAGGCCCTTGGTCAGCCACGTATCCGGAGCGTATCCAACCTCGCTCATCGCTGGAGCCTCCGGTCAGCCTAATATTTAAGCACGAAATCGGCGGCTACCACGCCAAAAATGCTGACGATCCACAACCTACTGGCGCGTGGAACCATGCCGCCAGCACCACACGACAGGGCGCCAAACTGCGGGAGGTTACGGCATATAGCGAGTTACTCGCCAATCCCATTTTAGAGCCGAACCGAGCAACCACGCCCCCTCGGGAACCGCCGTGGCAATACACCGCCAAAAAACCAGGCCGCCGATCAAATCGATCGTAGCGAGGACGAGGATCCAATTCGGCACCATTATACGCCTCCGCCAGCCTCCGACGGGCGATGACCATGGTGTTGTTTCGTTGCCGATTGCCTAAGGCAGTGGCACGCTTTGCCATTATGGTTGCGGTTAAATTGCGTGCATTCATTAGATTTCTACCGATTAACGCCGAGGCGATCCGCGAAGGCGTCATGAGACCGAACATGCGGTCTGCCGCGATCTAGACCGTAGCTCCATCGACGACGAATTTACCGTCGGGCTGAAGTGCCAAGGGTGTTTGGGGGCCCTGATCGGCGATCCGCCGTCGCGCGTTCTGAATGCAAATTTTGGCTTCCCATTCAGCGAAAAACTCGCCGATCGCTCGTGGGATGCTGTCGGGGCCACTCGCTTCGACATACCACTTACCATCGGATCAGCTGCCGGGGAGTGAACGTGGGATTTTAGGATCGAGAATAGTCATAGTACGGAACTGCCTCATTCAAACCGACTACCCAACTCTCAGCTGGTCGTGTTTATCCAACCGGTCGGCGAACGCGTGCCGATGGCAATCCGACCGATGATCTGATCATCGCTGAAGGAGTATATGAGACCGGCTTGCTGCACTGACCTGCCGCGCCGACTGCGCACCTCCGAGCAAACCGCCAGATGGCGACCATCCGGCGAGGTTTGCGCCGCTTCGAGACGGCACTGGCCGCCGCCCAGCGCGGCTGACGCCTTAGCGGCGATCAACTCCCACAGATCGGAGGCGTCTGCCGTCCGGCGCATCCCGTAGAGCAGTTCCGACAGCGGCCGTAACCGCACGCCTGCGTCCGCTGTCACAAAGTTAAAGTGCACCGCGACACCGGTCAGGGCGCAGGTCCGAAGATCGTCGGGATGATATTTGCGGCCGCTGCACATGCACCGGCGGCCTTCCAAGGCGCGCAAAACTTTCCCTTGGCTGAACGTAAGGCAAAGCGCTCCAACAGGCGCGCGCCGGATACACTGCTGGTCACGAGAAATTTTTCTGCGCCCAATTGCCGCTTGCGGCGCATTGTTCGAGCTCGGAGGGAATGCCGAGCTTGCCGCTCACGGCGCAGCGCATGAGCACGCTCGGCGCAACCAAGTATCCCGTGATCTCGCAATTCTCGCCTTCGCCGGGTGCAAACGGCTGCTGTGTCACCTCGCACAGCTTGAACTCGGTGCGGTGCCGAGTATCCCCGACACCACCGAACGCACTTCTTCGTCAAGGCGATACCGCTTTCCCGAAATCTGGCTCACGCCAAGCTCCGAAACCAGGGCCTCGACCTCAGTAGACTCAATTGCGTAAAATATTCCGGCTCGGCCAGTTTGCCGCTGATGTCCGAGCTTTTCAGCAGCGATTGCGCGACGATCTGGTCGCTGGCGTCCGAAAGCTTCGCTTCGTCGAGCAGAATTCTCTGTTTGCTTAGACTGCAGAGCGCGGTGTTTCGCGCAGAGCCCGGCGACCACTGACGTGGGATTGCACGAGTTGATGGCGCAACGCGAGCGCGCCGGTGATCTCACACGTCGCGAGGCAGTCTTCCGGGACCAATTGTCCGGTCTGGGCACATCGTTCCAAGCGCGGCGCTTACAGCACAACTCCAAAATGCGGCGCAACGATAGACGTGCTCGAATATTTTCCGCCCGGATCCCATTTGTACTGCACGCGCACTTTCAGCTGCCGGTGGACGGCACCGCGGAGACCGACCAGAGTAACCGCGAATTGCGGCGTGAAAACCTCGGCGAGTTTCTCCTTTCTCTGCGCGTCAGCGCCGACCGCCGCCACCTCCGCTCGGCGACGTCCCTTGTAGAAGCGGCAAAACTCGGCGATGGCGGGATCTTTTATGGCCGCCTGGAACAGCACTTCGGAATCGATGCCAACCGCGGCGCCGTCGAGAATATCATCGCGAAGCGGCGCCAGCCCGTTGCGCCCACTCCAAACCCCGTGATTTTTGGCCGAACAAGGAATATCGACCAGCCGCTCATAACTGTCACCGGCGACGGCGGCACCAACCTGAACCAGAGCCCGGCCCTCAAAGCTGCGACACACCTCGAGCAGCTCCATTCTGGTGAAGATGGCGCCAAAAACAGCAACCCAACGGCGGGCGATCTCGTTGGCGCGCGGTTCGGTCTCCTTATCCAAGTCTTCGACCAGATGAACGCCGGTCGCTGCCGTCAGGCTGACCAATTCGGCAAAAGCGCAAGTCCCCGGCGTATAGGGAACAGCCCTTTCCGTCGCAATGGACGCCTCATCGTCCAATTTTACCACCTCGCGGGCGCCATCGCTGTCGTTCAGATAGATCAATCCATCCCGCAACGTCGGATGCTTCCCCATATTCTCAAGAGCGCCCAAGGCAAACTCGGCGGCGTCCATCGAGCGAATCGTCAGCGGCAAATCCGGCAGGCGCCCCGGAGATTCTCGGCATCGGTCAGATCGCCGAGGAGGTCCGTTATGTGTTTCTCCTCGCTCGCCAACTCGGCTTTGGCGGCGGCGATATTTTGTTCGATTTGTCGCGCCACCGGCTCAACATCCTTGCCGACAAGAGACGCTAATGCCAACTGTAACAGCCAACCATCAAAACCGGTGTCGTCATCGTCGTCGCTGCCAAGACCTGCCGTGTGCAATAGCGGCGAGATATCGTCCATGCAGCGCGATGCCGACTGCAGCCGCGACATAAGACGACTGACGATGTGTTCCTCGAACGTGCCGGCAAACGAGATGTTGAAGATGTTGAGCTTCGCGCGACTTCGCCAGCCGCCGCAATTGACCAATTCGCCGTTGCGCGATCAGCGGATCCCAGGGAAGATCATAGTTGACGACGCTCGTTGTCGGCGGCAGATCAAGAATTGCGTCGTTGAAATCGGTGCAGACAATGACCCGAAGCTCAGGCTGGGTCTTGCGAAAACGCGCGAGGGTTTCCTGGCTTCGCGGATCCAACGGGTCGTCGATGATGCCCACCGGGATGCCTCGCCCCTCCAGGTAAATTTGGATTCGCGATTGAGTTTTGCCGCTACCGGTGAAGACTACCAGCCGCCACTGCTCCGGTGTGGCCAGTCGCAATCGATTGATAATTGTCGTTAAACCCTCGAGCTTGGCGGTCAAAGGCATGCGGGCGATAATGCCGTGTACCGCCGCGACGATCGCGTCGGGAACGGCACCGACTTCGGCCATGGCATCGATCTGCGCCAGCACTGCATTTGGACTACTGGTAAGTGCGAACAGCAAGGCCATCTGCGCTTGCGGCTGCATGCTCTGCAGCGGCTTGGCCAAAAGCTCGATGAGTTCACGCTCTTTCGCATTTGGCTCGACCGGAAGCCAATGCACGATGCGATCGGGAAAATTTAGTTTTATATCCTCGCGGCGGATGCGCGATATATACCGCGACATGATGGCATGGAATTCTTCCTGCGCTTCGGCTTGAGCGCACGGGCCTCGTCGCGCTTGTCGGCGATAAACTTTACTGCGAATGCATTTTCGCTGCCGAACGGATTGACGTGGCCTCGTGCGGCAGTCAAAAAATCTATCAGATAGTAAAGATCCCAAAGACCATTGTGGATCGGCCTCGCCGTCATCATCAAGACGTAGCGAAACCGGCGGCTTTCCAGGGCGTCGCGAAACACGCCGGGGATGTGCGCCGGTTGATCAGCGCCGTGCAGACTACGCAGCAGATGACGCAGCTTATCGACTTCGTCGAGCACCAGCAGCTCAAAGCGATCATTGGGAATTTGATCGAGGTATTTCCACGCCGAATGATAGGTGGTGATCACCGCGCCTATATCTGCGGGTTCGGTAAACATGAGATCGCGGCCGACGACGATTTGCGCCGGGATGCGAAATTTTGTCTCCAGAAGATGGCGCCATTCGCGCGCTAAAATCTTAGGACAAACAATAAGAGCTTCGCAACACGCCCGCTGCGATGAGTTCGCTTGCCATCAGCCCGGCGCTGACAGAATTGTCCAAACCGGCTTCGTCGGCGAGCAACACGGCCGGGATCTGCTGGCAGAACCTCATCACATTGGACAGGTGATGCGGCTGGGCTCGATTTGTCCGCGCCAGCGCGGCTGCGATTTAAAATGGCGTTCGCTGGCGATGACGATCGGATCGACGAGGCCCCATTCGAGCGCCGCGCGGTAAAGTCGATAGTCCCCGGCGTGCGCTGGCGCCGCAGCCGCTTCGTCTGAACCGGGGTGACAATTTCAGCCATGGACAGCCCAATCGCCCGCGCCACCGGTTAAAGTTCGGCGCCAGGGTAAAATCAGCCGGACGCCGCGGCGCGCCTGCGCCTTGACGGTGATGAAGCGCCAGAAACGGGGGCTGCCTCTACGCCGGCAACGGCCGCGAACCTCCCCAACCGGCCGACAACGTCAAGGGCCCCCCCTGGGGGTAGCAGGCCCCGTTCTCCCTGGGCCCCACGCCGGGGGCCCACGCTGAACTCGATGTCGACCTCATTGGCGGTTCGCCAGCACTCTCGATCGGCCTCCAATAACCGATCTACCGCTGCGAGTCACAAAGTAAAATATTTTGCCGATCGAGCGGGATCGCTTTCCCACCCTGCCAACGCCGCGCGTCCCCTTTTGAAACAGGGAGTTAGCTCCCCTTGGCAGTTAGGCGACCCGGGCGAAACGCGCAAAGTGCACGAGTGTTCATGATTTGCAACGCTATAGCCCGCCGCGCGTGAGCTCGGCGCAGACGCCTCCAACGAGGAATTTCAGGACACCTTGCGGACGGTCACTAAGCATAGAGCCGGCAGAGCGGTCCCGAAGGCAAATAGGGACACAGAGCGACCGGCGCGATTGAGAGGTGATCTGTCTTACGGGCTAACATACACGATGCAGGCATTCGCAATGCTTGTCCCGCATGATAAGCCGCCGTTGAAGGTCGTCCCCTTGCTTTGCGTGATCGCGTAGATAGCCGCGCCCAGACCCACTGCGCCCAATCCTACTCCCGTGGCGCCTAGTGCGAAAGCAGTGGAGTCGGAATGTGGCGGGGGGGCCTGATCGACCGCCTGTGCCGCTTCCGGAGAGAGCGGGCTGCCGCAGGGTGGCTGCGGAGCAATCGTTGCAATGGCTCCCGGTTGAACAGGAACGCTACATCCGCCGTCATAAACGATCGTGGCGGTGCCGTTCGGATTGACCATCACGGCGTCGCCAGGGTTAAGCTCGATCGGTCCGGTGACGAGCTGATAGCCTTGACCGTGATTGATCAAGACTTCGCCGTGAGCCGGCTGAAAGGTGGCGGCCAAGCACGGGGTCGCGACGAGCGGGAACCCGAACAAGAAAAACAGTCCCAACCGGGGCTGAGTTCCCATGACCCCTACTCCCCACTACGCAACTACGGACAGCAGTTTACCAGAGCTTGCACGTAAGGCAATCACCAAAGCGAATATGGTTAAGGGAACCTGACTGGTTACCCTCCAGGCAAAGCGGCAAAGTATGCTATCGCCGGGTCGCGGAATGCCGTCAGGCTGCGAGGATTCGTCGCGCCAATCGGGCCGAAGCGGTGCTACGATAAAGCTGAGCCCTGCCGCGAGGGTTCCATCCAACAGGGAACCAGGGCGCCTGCCCTTCTCCCGCGACGGGGCTCACCGCGCTCCACCGTGATCAATCGGATAGGGTAGGGACCGGTATCAGCCTTAGTCCAAATCGAGGCGCGCACGCAGGATTTCCGCAATCTCGACCGTATCATTCTGCCGCGGTTTAAAAGCGCCGTGCGTCCGCTCGGGCAGAACCTGCTGGTCGAGCAGAACCCGCTGTTCTGCGATCACGGTCCACGTATTGGCTAGCCAAAGCCATTGCTCGCGCCCCGGTAAATTGGCCTCTGCTGCACGCAAACAACCCTCTGCCCTTTTGCGGCACTCGTCTGCATTCCTCATCACCACCACCCACGAACATCGTTGACGGCGTAAGCCTAGGGATGAACAGGGCATGTCGCAATGGCGGCGGTTATCGAGCCGTGGATCAAGTCATAAACAACTCAACCACCTTATAGACCAGCATGCCCGCAACCGCGGCAGTCGCCAAATAGAACACGTAAAACGTGATCCTAGCTTCAATCATGACGCAACCCCACCACGCGATCTCACGCCCACTAATCATAACGCATCGTCGCCATGCCGTATGCCCGCGCGGAGAGATACCACTGCCATCGTATGGATCGAGAAAAGGAACGCCAAACTCTCACGGTCTCCGCGGCCAGCCGATGAGGGACCGCAGGAGAGCGCGAGCGTCACTTGCCGTGCGGCGTGACCAGACCGGCGCTGTTGGCGGCGTCGCGGTTGACCGCGATCTGCCTGGCCGAGGTTGTGCGGGGGCGGCCTCCGTCATTGGCTTAGCTTCGTAAGGCGCGCGGCAACCGTTAATCCGCAGTCATGTGAGAAAGCGGCAAGCCCACAGCCGCCGCCTTTTCCATTTGCGCGCCTCGAAGTTGCTCGATGTGTTGTCGTAATTCTTTTTCTAATTTCTCAAACGCATCGCAAACGTCTTGCATGCGCTGTCGCGTTGCAGGCGTTTCGCCCGGAAAGACGCATGATGGTACTGCTGTTCTGCATCGCCGTTCCCACCGTGCCAGAGGATGAGTTCGATTGAATAAATCAGTGGAAACATCAGAGCTCAAGTGCATTTCGAGAAAAGAGGTGAGACATCTTCGTCCCGGCACTCATTAAAGCTCGCTTTCTGAGGCCTAACGCTCACAGTCGGTGTGCTTCGAGCAAGGAGCACGGCGTTGCTCGCAGCCGACAGCCTGACCGGTATGGTGAGGTGGAGTTCCGAGCGGCATGTCCTACCGACGATGAAAATGAAATTGCCGGGCGAGGGCGAGGAGCATTATAAGCGAAAGAAGCCCCGGTGCGGCGTTGCGGCCGGGGCTTGCCAGCGATAACGACCCATCGCGGTAATCAAGACCAAATAACCGAACAGGGTTGCGCCCAGACATGAAGCCACTCAGTTACGCGGTTTTGATTGGGGTCGCGATTGCCGCGGCCGGCTTATTAATTTCCATGCGGTCGGAAGTTTCTGAATTCGTGTGGCGTCGCGCCGGCCTCAACTCAAGCGGCGCGGGCGCGGCTGAGGTCATGGAACACTTTTCGCTATCGTTCCTTGTTTCCGTCCCACGATCATTCTGCCCGGCCCACGTTGCCGAGCTTTTTCTTGAGCTGCAAAATCGGTTTTTGTCCATCCCCAAAAATAATCGAGGCCCCAAGTGGGCTGCTCAGAGCTCATGCGAGGCAGTGTGGTTGTAAACTAGGAAGGTGGTTGGGCTGCCCCCTGATATATTGGAGCAGAGACGGCGCGGTAATTCCAGGACTGCACCAAGTTAACGTTACACGTCACGCGGCTTGGTTTCGTGAGGCGCGAGCGTTCGATCATCGGGGATTTCGTGTGTGTGCCCCCGCAACCTTTCGGTTGCCGACATCAGACGCTGGTGCAGCCAATGCAGCTCCTGCCTGGCTGCTGCCCCCACAACTTTTATATTCTCGAGTTCGGTCATTATTTTGGTCAAAATGGAGCTCCGGATACATCTAGTGTTTTGTTGAATTAACGCTACAGCGCCCGGGCGACCGCACGCTGTTCATTGCAAAACAGGGAACCCCTTCATGTATCTAACTGGCTTACGCGACCGCGAGGCTGTGCAGGGGCTCAAATTCCGCAATCGCGGGCGCCGTAAATTCGACGCCGATCTCTGCAGGTGCCCGCCATTTTGCCCGTGCTTGATAAGTGACGCGAACGCCGCGATGGCAGAAATTCAGCGTGAATACATCCGGAAGATCCGCAGCTTGCTCCAGCGAGAGTTTGGCGCCGGCCTTGCAGAGATTTTGCACCAAGCAGCGCAGGCGATATCGCCCACGGAACCCAATGGTTCCAGCTGCAAATACCGGTATGCGTGGGGACTTCCGACGTTCCTTCATGCCACGTGCCACGACAGGTTAGCCCCAGAGTTTACGTCTGCGGCTAAGTTTACGTCGGCGGCTTGCGATCGCAATTGGGAAGTGCCTCCGACAGTTAACGCGGCTAGCTGTGGAACACCCTCGTTAGCAAATCGGTAACCATACCTAGTGTACCACGGTACGGCCGGTAATGAGCACACCGGCACTCGTTATTACCGCAGCGAGAAGCCACAGTCCCTGGGGCGTGGCTTCTTCGTTTTCGGGCTGGCTCAATGCCGGCGCGCTCAGCCTTAATCTCAAACGGGCCGGCTCCATTAAAGCACCTAACTCGGTGTCTTCGGAGCCGGGTGCAGGGCAGAGAACTTGCAATGCGCTTAAGTTGATCAATGAAATTCACGATCAACCGGCTAAGAATTCGTTGACAACAAGGAGCTCCTTCACGCGCGTGCTAAGGATCATCAATTCCGAAGCAAATTCGGAGCTCCAGCGGCCGACGAAGGGTACCATAACTTGTCCAAAGATGCCGGTATTTAACGCCCTCGTCAGCGCGGCATCGCTTTATCTATTTTCATTTCTTCTGCCGCCGACCCTTGCGGTAGCACACTGCCCGTCGCCAGGAGGAACCATGCGTCGAAAATATACCATGCCGAACCTCCGGAGAGGCCAGGTATCTGCAGCCCAATTGGCGACGCAAGCAACACGCCCATCATCGCCCAACAGCCGGAAACAACGAACAACGCAATGTTTGGCGTACGCAACATATTGCTCTCCAATTGTCAGCAGCGTGGCGTGTGGTGATAACGCTTTGCTCAGCGGCGTTACGAAGGAAGAATGCCTATGATTTTCTGCAATCGCTTTAAACAACTAACTAGATTTTTAATCGAATGATCTTGCACGCTTCCTTTAAGGACGGCCTCGCGATGCGCTCTTTGGGTCGCGAGGATCGCTCAATGTTGAAAGCATTCTGACGTATCGGCTCAGGCACATGCGCGGCTTTTTCCTTCCTATTATTGTAGTCGGTGGCATTTGGGCACTTGATATATACACGCCTTCGACGGAGCCATAGCCAAGCCGCTTGGCAAGAGGCCCAATCTCAAGGCCAACAATTTCAATATGACATCCGCCAATGGCTGAGATCCGGCCATGTCTGGTCATTGATGACCAACCGGCTACGCGGGATCGCAAAACAAGGGCCGCAGCCATTGCAAAAGGAACATACTGCGGAATTGTTTTTGCTGCCGCCGAGTTTTTCCGTTCGGCTCGCTTAGCCTCGCATTCGGATTATTCTGGCCTGTCAGTTCCGCGAGGCCCCGAAGATCACCGCACACTACGAAGTCCAAGGCGTCCAGCGCGTCGAGAATTCAAGGGCTGATGCTGAAGACCATTCATGGCGACTGCTCTCCGGTTTCGATAGTGGACGTTTTTCGCTCAATCTGCTGGCCAGCCGCACCAAGCCTGGGCCATATCGAGAAGGGCAACCTTGTGCTTCCGGAATCCGCAGTGTACTGCGCGGGCTCCACGCAATCAGCGGCGCACAGCCGGTAACACGCAGCCACACTGCTGGGAGTCATCCCCCGCACCCACACGTCTTTGCGACGAACACCCCAACTCGGATGAAGCGTTTTCGTTCCCAGGCTGAACTTGGCCGGATTCACGGTATGCCGGCCGGTTCCCTGCCAGTTGTGCTCGTCCGAGTAGGGCCTATCTCGGCGAGATGGCAGTCATCATCGGGTATTTTGCCGAGCCGTCAGCGCCGAGCATTCAACCTGCGAATCTCTATATCGCCAGCGGCGAGTTTGCGACGTGTGACGAAGCCCTGATAACAGCTCATCACACCGCAGACCGACTTCAGGCGCATTCATTCGTCATTGATTTTGCCGATGGAACAAGCGAACGGCATGTGCGGGATCGAGACGGATGGAGGAGGGAAGACGCTTAGCCGCCCCCTTTGCCCACATGCCCGAGATGGGTCAATCTCTGCCGCTCCAGTTGCAGCGGCATGATGACTTTCACAATCCGGGCTTTTCGCATAAGGTTTCCAGTCGGCTGTTGCCCAGATCAATTTCATGCTGTTTTTGACCAACCACCTCTGGCTCTGCAGCATTTTTTTGGTCGGCATGACCACGCTTATCGCCATGGCAGGCCCGATCATCATTCGTCGTCAGGTGAGTTTGGAGAAACTCAGCAACAATAACGAGGTCGCCGGCTTTAAGTTCGCCGTCGTCGGTGTGCTCTATGCGGTGATGCTGGCCTTTGCCGTGATCGTTGTGTGGGAGAAATTCAACGACGCGGAAAAGGATGTCGCGCAGGAAGCGGGCGCGGCGACAATGATCTATCGTTTATCGGAGGGCATTCCGGCGGCGCCGGGCAACGCAATTCGCGGGAGCGCTGGTCGCCTATCTTAACGCAGCGATTGCCGACGACTGGCCCGCCATGGAACAGGGCACGACCAGTCCCGCTGTCACTCGGGCGCTGAATAGTCTGTACACCGCCGTTCTTGGCTTTAACTCCAGTGACAACCGCGACACAGCTCTCCTGTCGGAGATCCTGTACCAGCTCGATCAAATCACTCAAGCGCGCCGAGCTAAGAAGAGTGTCATGGCCTCCGGGAATGTTCCCGCAATTATTTGGCTGGGACTGTTTGGCGGCGCCTTCGTGGCGATTGGTTTCACCTTCTTCTTCGGCAGCGAAAACCTCCGAGCCCGGCAAAGTCAATCATGACCGGCGCGCTATCAATCTTGATTTTTTCTGCGCTGCTCATCGTTATCGCGATTGATTATCCATTTGCCGGCAATGTGAAGGTTGAGCCGCACGCTCTGGCAGCCGTGCTTAAAGACTTTAAGGTCGGATCTGGTGGCTGAACCATCAACAATCGCGCGCGTTATCTCGCGTTCGCGGGCTGCCTTGGGTTATCTTGTGTACGTTAGGGTTGCGATTTGTAATGTCTGGATCTCCCCCCAAGGTCTGGGTCAGACTGAGATTTTGTAGCCTTTATCGGTAAGCGTCGGCTCACCCGCTGCGGTGTCGGTGATAAGTCCAGCGGATTTTAATTCGGGAACGCCCTTCTTAACAGTCTTCGCGCTGCCAACCTTCATATTCAATTGATTTATCGGAATACCAGCACCGGGCAGTCGGTTGAACGATTTCATCTTTTGAAAAAACTTCTCGAGCCTCCCAGCTCAGCCCGCCGCTTTCAGTCATCTTGCAATACCCCAACGCTTGTGCGTCCATCACAGCCAAGTCTACGATGTCCGTTCTGACTCCGAGCGCATCGATCTGAAATAATGCTCGGCGTGCTGGTAGTAATTCTCCGCCCCGACTCTATCGCCGGCCTGAGCCTGAGCTTGGGCTAACGCGCGTTAGCGCTCATAGCTTCTTAGCGCGCTTTGATGACCCCGCGATTTGGGACGGCCGACGTTCGATGTCCCCTGCTTCGAGCGATCAGCAAATGGCCTCGCCGATTTAGGGCGGTACGGGTTCATCATTGTATTTTGGCCATTGTGCATGGCTCACTCCTTGGCATTGGACGGGTAGAATTGACCTTAAATGGAAGCGGAGCGCGCGGAATTTACGCCGCCATTGCCCGTGTCCGATCCGCACTATTTCGCAATGGAAAAACTGTTCCTGAGAGAGCGCCCACGATTTCTGGATCTGGTGGGGTTCACTCGTCGTGGCGATACCTGCCAACTACACGCGATATTTATGAACCAATCATGCATGAGTTGGGGGTGTCGGCAGTATTTGTCAACCACGGCGGCTGGTGCCTATATCCATGGCGAAGGCCAGAAAGCGAGCGGTTACGAGAAAATGACGGCGATCTTACCTTCGCTCGTGCTGGTCGGGGCGCTTCTCATCCCGTTCATCTACCGGCAGCGCTTTCGCGACAGCTCCAATCGTGCGGCACTTTGGCTCAAACCGCATGGCGACGGTTTCATCTTTCACCCATTCGGCAAGCTGGGAAAAGCCTATCGGGTGTCCGCGGCAGCCCGCGATTTGATTATGGCCAACTTGACCACGCGAACGGAAATCTTCTACTGCGTGCTGCTCGTGGCAATCATGCCGTCGCTGGCGCTCGCCAGCCTCGATCCCGCCGATTTCGCCGAGCTGTGGCCTTACCTTTCCATCGCGCGCATTGCCGTCCTCCTTCTGGCACTCTTGGGGATGTGGATTCGGCATCGGCTAGCAATCCACCTGCTTTATGCCGACGCGCCGGAATCGAGCGTACGCATCTCAATGGCCGAAGTGAGCTCGAAGAAGGCAAGCTATACATCGTGGACCACCATATCCCTGATGATTGCTCGTCTTGGCCTCGTGGTCTGCGGATTGATGTGGTACGGCGCCAGCACCCACAATCCTCTCTTCATGTGGCTTGCCGTGGCGCTCATCATCCTCATCCGCGCCGTGCCAATGATCCGTCTTTCGTATTTCAAGCTGAAAACCAAAATCGACGCCTGATCGGCCCGGCGGAGGTCGAGATCGTAGACTAGCACTAGGAAGGGAAGTCATAATGACCAAGCAGCTTAAGCCCATGCATCCCGGCGAGGTTTTGCGTGAGGAGTTCCTCGTCCCGCTCGCAATGTCGGCTGGCGCTCTTGCCAAGGTCTGTGGCCTGCCTCGAACCCGAATCTAGCGGATCGCGAGCGAACAGACCGGCATCACCGCCGATACGGCGCTTCGGCTCGGCAAGGCGCTCGGCACCACGGCACAGCTTTGGCTCAATCTGCAGACCGATTACGATGTTCAGGTCGCCAAGCGCGACCTCCCTAAGGTTCTCGATCGCATCGAGACCGTAAACAAGCCGAAAGCAGCCTAACTGTTGTTGGGTCCAATGCCTCCAAGTAGGCCGCATCTTCATGATGGTTTGGTTTGGTTTGGTTTGGTTTGGTTTGGTTTGGTTTGGTTCTGTTCCGCTTGATACCACAGCGCGAAGTCATCCAACGGAAGGTGTGCTTTCTGCCGCAGTGACGTTACACTTGACGGATGGCCCCCGCTGGCTCGATCCGTGTCCATACAGATAACTTATTGAGTTAACTACTTAAATTGTTTTCATTCCGCCAACTATACAATCTATAATTGTTTATTCATCAAGCTCAACCACAAGAGAGCAACTCCACCGTGGAATCAACCGCGAGCGGTCAGCGGGAAACCAACGCGGTTTTACGCGGCGTTATCAACCCGCATAACGCCTCAGTTTCGTTGTGCGAGGCGATCGACTTTCTTAGGTGGCACGCTCGATCGATCTAGTTGGGTTGCTGCAAGCATCTGCTTCATGGCTTTAATTTGGACCAAACGTTTTACTGCTCGGTCGATAATCGCACTCAGGTGTCCGTCTAGCATAAGCTCTCGTTCCAAAAGATCATCGTCCAATAGATAGGCGGATGACAAGGAGCCGCTGACCTTCAGTATTTCCTGCACTTCAGCTGGAGCAATAGTCTCTAACAGCTGTGAGTTGATTTCGTCGACAACGGCCGCGGCCCATTCTGCAGTAGTTTTGAATTTTGTACGCGGACACTTTTCTACCAATTGGCTTATTCTTTCGGGGCTAAGACAGCGTGTCCGGTCCCTAAAAGCCGTTTCCGGTTCGTGCGCAACGGCACCAGCGAAGAGTTTTAGAGCAACGTCTTCATCGTAGGCCCGATGATTTGGATTAAGAGAATTTTCTTGCACTTGAATTTCAAGTAACCTCTGCACCCGACGCTTGCGCCACACCGATTTTGCAATGTCGAGGACGGCATCCTCTTCGGTTGGACCGTCGGGCTGCCATTCCTGGATGAGCGAAGTGTGGAGTTCCTCAAACTCCCACCGATCTTCCCCGGGGATGATCGCAGCCGCCGCGAAAACTCCGTGTTTCAGTGCATTGGGACGTTTCCACTGTTGGTTACTCATGACCAGATCCGTTAATTTGGGTTCGACTTGCACACCGCTGTAAAAACATACTCTTGGCATCGGCACCGAACGGCGCCTAACCCAACAAGTAAATCACATAACGGAAAAGCGAGGATTAACCTCGCAGCCTGAGCCGCATCGCCAAACGTACAAGCTCAGGTACAAGCTTTTTGCCGAGCAGAACGCTGTAAGCAAAGAGCGCGATTCGGGCGACGGGTTTATTTAGAAGAAGACGAGTTTGGAGTCAAATTCTTGTTTTGGAAATCTGAGTTCCTCTGACCGTGGTCAAATGATCATAATCGTTTCCGATCTCAGCACATCGCGGACATAGGCAAGGCACGCTGCAACGTCGTCGTGGGAGCCCCCCGGATAATTGCGCAAGATATCTGTTCGGTCCAGCCATCGGCCATGAGGCCGATAACGAAGTC
Source organism: uncultured Alphaproteobacteria bacterium (assembly GCA_963714345.1). Classification (GTDB taxonomy): domain Bacteria; phylum Pseudomonadota; class Alphaproteobacteria; order Rhizobiales; family Xanthobacteraceae; genus BOG-931. The sequence goes on from CAVQOD010000012.1 coordinate 108,624, forward strand.
AACCGAGAGGCGGCTCCCACGGATGACTGGCTTGCCAGCCAAGACGGCTGAATCGAGCACAATGCGTGCGGAATCAGGTCATCATTCCTCCTCAATGCCTCCGCTTCACCGTCGTTTATTCGATTGCCAGCTCGTGAAGGAATATTTCAATCGGGCTGCCTTAGAGTTGCAGCCAACGCCGCCGCCCTGACAAAACGAACCCAATCCTGGGGTACCGCGCAGCGTCGATTTTGGTAGCTGCAATGCTCAATCATCGTCGGTAGCCCGGACCATAGTCGATCCGCATCTCGGATACGCTACCCCCGACGGATTTGGTGTCGCCAGGGCTGCCGACAGAAAGTCGACGCGCGCGGGCCTGCATGCGCGCTTGCCTCAGCCGACCTTATTCTCAGGCCGTGGCGCTTCGCCGCCCTTGCGACGCATCAGGCGATCAAACGCGGTGAAGTCCGCGCGCTCTCGACGCTCAGCGAAAAAGGCTGCCGTGTTCATGGCCGCCAGCTTTTCGGACACCGCAGTTGCCACGAACTGGTTGACGCTGATGCCATCCGCCTTGGCACGACGTTCGACTTCCGCCTTTACCGAGCGGGGGAGGCGAAGCGGGTAGGTACTTTGGCGATTTTTCATGTCTTGATCCTCCTCAGCATATCGGCTGGCGACAAACCTCAATTTCCAAATGTCGCGGGAGTGTCGCCGAAATCACGCTAGCTAAATGTCGCGATCAAAGGAATTCAATGGATCCAGCGCTAGGTGTCGATGACTGGTGTCAACCGTCATCGAAAGGGATTGATGATCGTTACTCCCTCGATCTCCCGACCATAACTCATGTCTTCGGAATATAATTCCTGGCAGCCAAGCGCACGGGCGGCGGCGACAATGGCGGCATCCCAATAGGATAACCTATGTGCCGCCTTGATTTGCAATGCGCCAGTCATAATCGACACGGAGATCTCTTGCACCTTGAAGCGCAGCCAGGCGCGAATGAGACCTACCGCGATATCGTGCGGCAACGGATCGGGTCGGCTCGGGCGGGTCGCCTGGACGTAGAACTCCTGGAGCACTTGTACCGAGAGCGCGTTATTGCCCGTGTCGATCAACGCGAGCGCACGATCACGCTTCGTGGTCTCGGTCGGATCACGACTGAGGGAGTAGAGTAAGATATTCGTGTCGAGAAAGCGCAGGCTCGTCATAAGTTACGGCCGTGCGCATCGTCACGCGACAGTCGATTGCCGGCAGTGAAGGTGCGAATACGGGTGCGCAGCTCGTGTTCCTCGCGTTCGAGGCGGCGGACGTCAGGCTCCTCCGACGACAACGCGACAAGAAAGTCTTTGACCAAGGCGGAGACGGAGGTGTCACGTTCGGCAGCCTTGATCCGGGCGCGGCGGTAAATATGCTCGTCCACAGAAACTGTGATATTTTTCATATTATCACATTAACACAACTAGTATGAACAGGCAAGGTGAAGGCTGGGGTCGGCGGCAGGTTCTGCAGTCTGCCGGCTCGAACTAGGGTAAAACTTTGGCATTCGTAGTTGGTGTCGATGCCGTATCGTCGCCATGACGGCCGGATCAGCCGGTCTGAAAAGTGCATAGACCACTTCTCGAGAGGCGGACTGTAGCTTGCGCGTCTGCCTGTGCCCGCTCAGATGCTCGGCCTCGATCTGCGAACAGGCCGGTCTCCATGGCCGTGGCGCGGCGGAGCCGCCACAGGGCGCTGGCCAGCCGAAGCACGAGCTCGCGTTCGACGGCGGACTGGGCATCGTAGTCGGCGATGATGGCGGCTTCGAAGGCCTTGTAGTCCTCGGCATCTTCCAGGGCGCCGATCACGGTCTCTGCAGTGAACCCGATCCGCCCGGCTCGGCAGGCGAATTGCCGTAACCGGCATCGTGCTATTGCCAATCGCCGCGGTATGGCACCACCATCGACCGAAGTTGACCTTGATACGTATCGCGTATCGAGGTATAATAACAAATATGATCCGGTCATTTAGGTGCAAGGATACGCAGCGTATTTGGCAGGGACAATCGAGCCGGAAGTTTCCTGGCGATATTCAAGATCGGGCTCTGCGTAAGCTGCGCCAGTTGGATGCCGCAACAATCTTGGATGACCTGCGAAATCCACCGGGAAATCGACTGGAAATCCTTAAGGGAAGCCGGACCGGTCAAATGAGCATTCGGATAAACGAGCAATGGCGCATCTGCTTTCGATGGGTCGATCACGATGCTTGGGATGTTGAAATCATAGACTATCACTAACGGTCTTAGCAGAACGAAGGAAGTCATCATGGTGCCGCTGCGTAATCCTCATCCAGGGGAAATTCTGAAGGAGGAATTCTTGAGCGCGATCGGCATGAGCCAGAATCAACTCGCTCATACTATCGGCGTGCCGGGCAATCGCATCCACGCGATCGTCAATGGAACCCGCGATATTACGGGCGATACCGATTTGCGCCTCTGCAAGTTTTTCGGCCTCTCCGAAGGTTATTTCCTGCAACTCCAGAACGCCTATGACACGCTGGAAGCCAAGCGCCGCATTGCAGCGCAGGTGGCCAAGATCAAGCCCTACAAGCAGGGCAAAGCGGCCTAGCGCGGTGGCCATAGGTCGTACGCGTGTGCGCGACGCTGCAAAACTCCGAGTTGGTCGGCTTTAGCTGTTTCGTCCTGCTCGCAACGTTGGCTGGCGCTCTTGCCAAAGGTCTGTGGCCGGCCTCGAACCGGAATCGAGCGGCGGATTCTGTTCCGCTTGACGCCACAACATGACCTCATAGCGGCTCAAGCGGTCGAGCGCATAGTTGGGGAGGTTTGGCGAGAAAGCGCATCTCACGCGGCGCTCGGATATACTTTTTCCGGTATCAGCACATCGCGGGCATAGGCCAGGCACGCTGCAACGTCGTCGCGGCTTAAGAGCTGCAGCCCACGTCGCCGCCCTGACAAAACGAACCCGATCTCGGGGTACCGCGCGGCGGCGATTTTGGTAGCACTGCAATGCTCAATCATCATCGGACGCACATGGGGCGGACTCTTCCCGCCGATAGTCAAAACGGGAACCTCTTCTTTCCTGAGGCTTCCGCCGGTTCAGATTGTCGAGCGCGAAGAGGATTTGCGGCCACTTGCCGCCACAGCGTGTATTCGTAGCGGCTGAGCCGGTCGAGCGCGTAATTGGGCAAATTGGCCAAGGTCCAGAAAGCATTGGGCAAGGTGAAGGCCGGGGTCGGCGGCAGGTTCTGCAGTCTGCGGATCGAACCAAGGCAGGTCTGTTCCAGCCATACCCGTCGTCGATGCTGTATCACGGTCGCGACTGGCCGGATTACCCGGTCTGAACAGTGCATAGACCACGTCTCGTGAGACTGGCTGTAGCTTGCGCGATTCCCTGTACCCGCTCAGATGCTCGGCCTGAATCTCGAACAGGCCGGTTTCCATGGCCGTGGCGCGGCGGAGCCGCCACAGGGCGCTGGCCAGCCGAAGGACGAGCTCGCGTTCGACCGCGGACTGCGCATCGTAGTCGGCGATGATAGCGGCTTCGAAGGCCTTGTAGTCCTCGGCATCTTCCAAGGCGCCGATCACAGTCTCGGCGGTGAGGCCATGGCGCACGGCGTTGCGGCGGGAGTGTTCCTTGCCTTCTGGCGTGATCGGTCCGGTACTTTTGCCGGCATTGCGGCGATTGGCTCTGATCTGGCTAAGCGAGGTCACAGCTTAAATTCCTCACGCGGCTCTGACAGCTTTTATGCGCTTGGCGTCTTCGGGTTTGAATTCCGCTGCGCCATTTTCAGGTCGTAATGGGACTGGAGATTCATCCAAAACTCCGGACTGTTGGCGAAGTACAAGCTCAGCCGAAGAGCCGTATCAGCGGTGATGCGCCGTCGATTATTGACGATCTCAGCGATGCGGTTCGGTGAGATGCCGATCGCCCGGGCGAGCTGGCTCTGCGACAGCCCGTAGGCACTGAGGAATTCTTCCTTCAGCATTTCACCCGGTGTGACCGGCGCAAATTCATTTCTCGCCATGGTCTGCTCCTTTAATGGTAATCGACGATCCGAACTTCATGAGGCTCACCGTTGATCCACTTGAAGATCACCCGCCATTGATCGTTGATCCGGATGGAGTGAAAGTCCTTCAGATCACCCTTGAGCTTCTCAAGCCGGTTCGAAGGCGGTATTGTCAAATCTCCCAACCGGCTCGCGGCATGCAAAGCTTCGAGCTTACGTTTTGCGATGCGCGCAATACCTTCAAACTGGCGAACTCGCTGATCGTGGAATAGCGCCTCAGTAGGTCGGTCGCCAAATGAACGGATCATGGCCCATTATACCGTATACCGGTATGCGGTCAAACAGTAACGGTCCTTGCTTTGCCGCCCACCGCAATTGGGTTCGTTTCGTTATTGCGCCTGACAAAGGGTTTGGGAACTCGCCGGCGTTCGGATCGAGCCGCAACAGGACTAAGCAAGACGTGCGGCGACAGCGAATTCGTTTCTCAAGGTCGTCCGTTCTTTAGCTTTTATCGTATAGAAGCACGCCCGCCTGCGGCTTTAATTGCAATAATAAATCGAGATCACGAGAATTTCTGCTGACCAAGACGGAACCGGTTTCAGCTGCTTGCAGAAATAGTAGGGCGTCGTTGAGAAATTTGCGACGATCTTGCATTGGAATGGCTTGCGTGCGCGCCAGAATGCCAGCCATCACCGCCGCCTCTAACCACACCTCATAACTTGGCGCAATAATGCGCGAGGGATTTATCCGCGCAAGCATCTCGATGATTGGGATCAGCGTGGCGTGAGTGCGGCGGTCTGCCGGATTGAGCGCGCCGATGGTGACCGCGAGCTCACCGAGCGCCGGTGCGCCATGCAGGATGGTTCGCGACGCCATCAAAGTGACGATCGACGTCGGCAATTGGCCTTTAAGGTGATCGATATAGACCGTGGCATCGAACAGGAGAGATACCCCGGCGGGAACCTGAAATGGATCGAACGGAAGATCTGCCTTTGGCCGATGCGCCAGGGGTCGAGACCAGCGACCGGGATCATGGCGGGAGAGGATCGACTGAACATCAGATTTCAAGTTCAAAATCCTTGGGCAGGCGTCCGGCCTGGGCCGCAAACCAAGGCCCAAAATCATCGGGTGCGGCAAGCACCGCGAGCGCGGCGTTGACCAGCTCCGAGTCACTCTCGAAACCGGTCTTGGTGCGAGCCGCCTTGATTAGTCCCGGATCGACGCGGGCGCTGAGCCGCTCGGTGCGTGAACCCTTTAATTTGCCGCTCGCCGCCAATGTCGAGAGCGCGAACGCCACCCGCGCCGACGTTATCGGATCAATCGATTTGGTCCGAGCAGACAAGGACCGATGTGTCCTCAGGCGTGCTTTCTTGGCTCTTTTTGCGGATGTCATCGCGGCGCTCCTTTGTATGACATTATTATATAATATGTCAGACACTCTCGCAAGTCCCGTATCGGTTCCGCTGGCAAAACACGAAGCGCGCCAGTGTCTGCAGGGACGGCGGCGGCACGTTGGCACAGAGCTCGACCGCGACGACTAAGCCAACGCTCGCCTGACGAAACAAACCCAATTTGCTTACCGCGCGGTGTCGAATTCGATAGCCCAAATGCTCAATCATCGTCGGACGCGTATGGGGAGGACTCTTTCTGTCGATAATCAAAACGGGAGCGTTTTCGTTCCTGGGGCTTTCGGCGGTTGAGATTATCGAGCGCGAAGAGGATCTGCGCCACTTGCCGCCACAGCGCGTATTCGTAGCGGCTGAGCCGGTCGAGCGCGTAATTGGGCAAATTGGCCAGGCGCAGAAAGCATTGTGCAAGGTGAAGGCTCGGGTCGGCGGCAGGTTCTGCGGTCTGCGGATCGAACCAAGGCAAGGTCTGTTGCAGCCGTGGCCGTCGTCGATGCTGCATCGGTCGCCATGACCGCCGGATCAGCCGGTCTGAACAGTGCATAGACCACGTCTCGTGAGGCTGGCTGTAGCTTGCGCGATTCCCTGTACCCGCTCAGATGCTCGGCCTGAATCTCGAACAGGCCCGTTTCCATGGCCGTGGCGCGGCGGAGCCGCCACAGCGCGCTGGCCAGCCGAAGCACGAGCTCGCGTTCGACCGCGGACTGAGCATCGTAGTCGGCGATGATGGCGGCTTCGAAGGCCTTGTAGTCCTCGGCATCTTCCAGGGCGCCGATGACCGTCTCCGCGGTAAGGCCATGGCGTACCGCATTGCGGCGGGAGCGTTCCTTGCCTTCCGGGGTGATCGGTCCGGTGCTTTTGCCGGCATTGCGGCGGTTGGCCTGCCATTGCGCGAACGAGGTCATGGCGAACAGCCTCTACACCAATTCAAGTCGCAGCTGCGATCGCGATATCATGGTGCTGTGTTCGCTTGCACGCGCTTTTCCAATTCGCAGACATTCTACTTTCGCACGCTATTTATTGTTGTACTACTATACCGCGAATAGCTAAAAACAACAGTAGGCTCTGCTGCGCTCCCAAAACCAAAATACGGCCCGGGAAAACGCAGAAGGTGTGCTGGTGGCTATTTTACTAGGCTGCTTTGCTCGCGGAATCCGGGCCATCATTGCTATCAGGAGGCAGCAATGTCTTGAGGCCCTTTAGCAAATATAATTGTCGAAACAAATGATTGATCATGCCCTGGAGTTTGTCGGCGATATTTAGTTCCTTCAGCAAGTAATCGATCGTTGCAACCTCACCGATTTCGGCAAGTTCACAAGCGTCACCCAAGTTGTCTCTCGCATCTTTCAATTTGTATCCCAAGCCAAGTGATGGCATCATTCCGTGCTCGGCGAACAGCTTTTTCGGCTGCGGCGGTTCCAGTGGGATTCCCCAATACAGCTTCCGCACCTGTTCTGCGCGACGGTAGGTGCTTAAATTTTGCAGCCGCCAGCTATAATGCGCGATCTGCTTTAACAGCTGCTCCTCCGACCGGCCGACCGGCTTGTGTTCGCGAATGAGCTCGTCACGCAGGGCCTCAAATTCAGCAGGGTCCTCACCGGGCAAAATCGTGAGTCCGGAGTAAGCGCCATGCCGCAACGCGGGCGGCAAGTTTTTATTTTTGTTGGACATGGGCAGAGCACCTCTCGCAGGACGAATCGATGTGAAATAGTACTCTGCAGTTATAGACCCAGCAATCAAAATTATTTTTGACACCATTATATTTTAGCTCGAGCTCGGCTCTCTTTATGAGACTATTAATTTTGGTCTTTTGTGGCATTAATATTTTTGCTCGCTTCAATTGAAGGCCATTTCAAATTTAGAACGCGTGAAATTGGCTTAGCTTGAGAGATAGTTTGGCAATCTTCTCTGGGCGAGAACGGTGATCGCGGCCTTTACAAAACGAAGCCAAGTTCGCGCAGTTTCCAGTTAGCGTTCGAAGCTGTGGTCTCCCTGATTAGGACCAGCAAGAGCGCGGCGTCTTCTCTCCTGCGGCTTGCGCCGCTCTAAACCGTCCAGCGAGAGGAGGATTCTGTTCCGCTTGGCGCCACAACATGACCTCATAACGGTTCAAGCGGTCGAGCGCGTAGTTGGGCAGGTCTGCAAGCCGCAAAAAGCAATGCGCGAGTTCAATGCCGAGATTGGTCGCATTCGCCGGCGAGGTCGGTTCCGAGCCGGGCAACAGTTTAGCTTCGGCTTGGCCGGTGCGCTCGGCGTTGCCGAACATTTCATACACGATTGCGCGAGAGGTGGGGTCAATCGGCGCCGCTTGGCGGAAGTCGGGGAAGTGACTGGCCTGGATGTCGAACAGGCCGGTTTCTATGGTGGTTGCACGGCGGAGCCGCCAGAGAAGGCTGGCAAGCCGCAGGACCAGTTCGCGTTCGATTGCGGATTGAGCGTCATAGTCGGCGATGATGGCGGCTTCGAAGGCCTTGTAGTCCTCGGCATCTTCCAGGGCGCCGATCACCGTCTCAGCCGTAAGGCCGTGGCGTACCGCATTGCGGCGGGAGTGCTCCTTGCCTTCCGGGGTAATCGGTCCGGTGCTTTTGCCGGCATTGCGGCGGTTGGCCTGCCATTGCGCGAACGAGGTCATGGCGAACAGCCTCTACACCAATTCAAGTCGCAGCTGCCGGCCGACGAGTTGGGCGGCACGCTGCAGGGTCTCGATCGTTACATTGCCCTTTGCCTTGAGGATCCGATCGACCTGAGCCCGACTTGTGTTCATGAGCTTTGCCAATCGAGCCTTGCTCATGCCTTGGCGCTTCATTTCCTCGCTGAGCTGCCAAGCCACTACGCGCGTGACAGCCTCCGTCTTAGCCGCTTCGCGGATGCCCTCCTCGTCGAGAAATTCGTCGAGTGTCGATCCCCAATGCGGATTTTTCTTTGGCTTGCTCATGTCATCATCTCCTTCATCCGCTTTTGCGCCAGGGCGATCTCGGCAGGTGGCGTTTTCTGGGTCTTCTTGATGAACCCGTTCAGTACTCCAATTCGCCCTTCCGCAATGAACAAGATCAGCCGCGCGATCCTGTTGCCTGCGAGCTTGCTGCGCAGCTCCCATAGCCCTGCTCCAAGCGAACGGCACAGCGGCATTCCAATCGGCCATCCGACCTGCAGGGTCGCGAGATCGGTTCCGATCGTCCTGCGATCTTCGCTCGACAAGCTCCGCAACCATTCCCTGACCGGCTCGGCGCCGGCGGCAGTGCGGTAGAAAACAACCGGTATTTCCGCCAGTCGATCTCCGGCCATTTCCAAACCTTTATCGTCTGTATCATATATAATACACTTAGCGCAATGCGAGGAGCGGCAACAATGCAGAACGAGCCGGTGCCCCTTGGGCGCGATAACCTACCTGCATACTAAAAATCTCGAACTAAATGTCCCGCGTGCGCTTGCTGAAGGCGGATGATGGATCGACCGCGATAATTGGCTTCGTTTTGTCATTTCGGGTGGCGTTGGGCCGCTGCGCCGACCGGATGGCGATTCGCGTCGCCGTAGGGACGGCCGTTGATTGATCAGCGTTCGGTGCTTCAGCAACCGACCCAAGCGGATGCGTCTTCAGCCACAGCACGCGTGCCGGCGGCAGCGGATCGACCCCTGATCTCTCCCACCATGCTGCCTCATCACCGTGACGGTGAAGCTCGCGGTGGTGGCCGCGGCACAGCGGGACGGTGAACTCGTCGCTCGGCTTGCGGCCAAGCGCCCTCGCCTGCGCAACGCGCAAGTGATGGGGATCGGAGGGCTTGCGGCCGCAGATCAGGCACGGCTGGCTGGCGACAAATCGCAGATGGTCCTTATCGCGGACGCGCCGCGGCTCGGGGAATGCGAGCGCGCTTTTGTCGACACCGTTGACCGGATCAGTTGCGTGCGCTGCGACAGCGTGCCTGGCCGGACCGTCTGGCCCGGCAGTATCCCCAGTTCATTCCCGACTGCGCTGCATTGGGAGCGGCCGCATCCTCGTTGTCGTCCTTTGGGAGCCTCGACACTTTGCTATGGAACGCCGCCTCCACACGGGCGGCGTCGGCTGCGGTCAAGCTGTTCTTCGCCGCCATGACGCGCTGCGCCCAAAGCGCTGCCGCATCCCGGGAGTCCACCGTTTGCAGGTCGGATAAGATCAAGTCGCGTTTGAGCGCGGATTGGTCCGGCGACAAGGACTGCCGGCTTGGGGTCCGAGCCGTGGCGGCGCGGCGCAGGGGTGAAGGGCGCTGCCGCACCTGAGCCATTGCCGCTGGCAACGCTGTGTCCGTTGCCGCGCGTCCCAGTTCCTGGGGTCTGTGCTGCCGGGGTCAGCGAGATCCGGCGCATCGAGGTCATCCTCGCCGGCAATGCCGACCAGCGTGAACAGCGCATAGCGCCGGGCATAGGTCAGCGCCGCTCCCATCCGATGCGGCTCTGCTGTCTCGGCAATGGCGCAGACCGGCCAGTCCGAGGCGATCCATTCCCCCGAGGCATGGGCCAGGACCGTGGTCAGATTGATGATGCCCGCGGCCTGGTCGATGGCGGTGGTCTGCACGGTGGCGATCTCATGCTGGCCCAAGGTCTTGCGCACGATGTCGAGCCCGCTCGCCAGCGAGGCATAGCGGAACAGCCGCTCGGCCGTGTCACCGCCCTCCTCCGCTTTGATGGTCGCCGATCAGCGACTTCTCCGGATTGGTGAGCTCGCATTGCGCCTTGGCCAGTGCGCCGGCCAAGGCGGCGATCGATTCACTGGAGCGGTGCATGGCTTGCCTCCCGCGTCTCCAGGAGATCGAAGCTTATGGCGCCGGACTTTGAGCGCTTGGCCCGAAGGCCATGGCCGATCGCCTCCTTGGCATCCTCCGGCATCAGGCCCTTCAGCTCGGCCTTGGCGTTCTCATGGTCGAGATGGGCTTGGCGGGTCTGGGCATAGATGCCGGCGAACTCCGCCCAGGCATTGGATGAGCTCATATCGACGATGCGAACCGCCTCGATCCGCGGCTTGGGCGGTTCGACCCCGAACAGCTTCGGTTCCTCGCCGTTCTCGACACAGCGCCAGAACTTCCGCTCCGCGGTGACGATCAGGTGCTGATAGAGCGGGTCGGCATGGGCCAGGATCTCGACCCACTTGCCGCCCCCGGTGATGACCGAGAGCACCGCGGTCCTGGCTGCCACCACCCACATATTGTGCTGCAGCTGGGGCATGTATTTCGCTGCCGCCGCCTCCTCCGAGAACGACCACGGCAGCATGAACTTGGCTTCGAACACCGCATCGGTGCCCGCGACCCGGCCATCCAGCGTGGCCGCCATCCACTTCAGCGCCGGGTGGAACACCCGCCTCTGGATGTCGGTGATGACCTGCCCGGTATTGGCCTCGTACCAGCGCCGATTGAGGTCCTCGGTGGCCAGGCCCAGCTGGACGATGAGGTTGCCCGACAGGTCCTCGGGCTCGACCTCGCCCCGCTTCTCCCGCCACAGCCGCACCAGGGCGGCCTCGTCCTCGCCCATGATGATCCGGGCGTCGGAGCCGCCGATGAAGTGGCGCCACGTCGGGAGACCACTCAAAACTGCAAACGCCGCGCTTGCCTTTTGTGAGAGCCGCGGCCTTCCCCGCCGTCCATACGCATCACATAAATTTGCTGCTGATCTTCGCGATTCGAAAGAAAGGCGAGCCGTTTGCCATCTGGCGACCAGCGTGGAGAGGACTCGTCCTTCGCTGAAAAGGTGAGCTGCCGGACGACATGAGTTGCTCCGTCATAGAGCCAGATATGTCGAGCAGTACGCGTTGAGACGTGACACATACAC